>CAWBYX010000041.1:0-89712 GCA_963793135.1 uncultured Verrucomicrobiae bacterium | reverse complement strand
CAAGACATCAGTGGTCATTTGGGCGCCGACCAACTCCCACGCAGGTCGACCCTGGACGAAGTGGTCTTCGATTACCCATTGTTTTGAAGGATTCCGTCATGACCGGCCAACCGTCCTCGATATCGAACTTCTCTTTGACCAGCGTGCGGTGCTCGTCTGTCGTCGCCGGAGTAATGCGATCCACCATGCTATTTGGAAATAGGCAGTTTTCCGTCAGCCAGTTCCGGAAAGCGGGATCCCTCAATTCGGCAAAAGCCGTCAGCATCTTTTTGGCCACCTCACCGTTACTCTGAATGTTGTCGCAGGACATCAAAGTGACCGGCGGCAGCCCGCGAATGCGCCGGCGATCGAGAGCCTCCAAGAGATATCCAAATGAACAACAGGGTTCATGTGGATGAGCCAAATCATGTTGAATGTCAGAATGCTTCTCGTTGAATTCCCCGGTCCACTGGTCAATATAGTATCCGCCTTCCGTAATCGTGAGTGAAATAATGCGGGTCTCCGCGGATGCCATTTGTTCAATCACCTTTTGCGGATCGTCGGGTGCGAACAGAAAATTGACAATCGAGCCGATGATTCGAGCTTGGTCGCCCGCCAAACTCCGCTCCACGAGGGTGTAAAGGCAATCCTGCGAACCCATGACATCGCGGATCCGGGAATCATGCTTTAGCAAACCGACGCCGCAGTATCCCCAGTGCAGCTCTCCGCCCTGGTTGAGCAGGTCATCCATGTAAAGTGCTTGATGCGCGCGATGGAAGCCGCCCACACCGACATGCATAATGGACTGACCGACTTTCTGCCGGTCATACTTCGGCACCTGAATCTTCGGATCGAGCCGATTGAGATTGGCTGCGTTGAGTCGAGTAGTCATTTTTGCGGGGGTTAGCATAGGTCTGATACTGCATAGTCCGGCGGCTAACGCCTCCTGGAGCCCAGCTTATTTTGCCAAAGTCATTGACGATGTATAGTTCAATTTGATGTCCGGATTATCGGCTTCGAATTTGGTCGAGAGTTTTTTGGAGTCCCATCATCGCCGGGTTATTAACCGTTGCGAGGTCACAGTTATTTTGCTGGGCCAGAACATTGGCTCCAGTAAGTAGGGTGGCTAGGGTATGTATTGCTCCCATTGTCGGGATTCTCTCGTTCGGATAATCCGGCCCCTCTCCATGAGAACCCCATTATCGGGTCTTGCAATGCCTTTGATCCGTTCAATACACAATGTCAAGCAATTGATACAAATATGAATTAATAGCGCCCAGCCGCCGCTGTATCGCGTTTGGCCGAGAGAAGGAAATTGATCGTCGCACCGCTGGGTCCACGACCCGGTACAAGTGCACCCAGTTGCCTTTAACGCGCACATAAGTTTCGTCCACGCGCCATCTATCGTTGGTTGGTTTTGAGTCGCCGACGAAACGTCATTCCATTCCGGGACACAGCCATCGCCCCACCGTGACGTGATAGGCGCGAGCCCTCTCCGCCAGGGCTTCCTCAACGTCGCGGTACGAGCGAGAAGCGCAAATACCAACCGACGGCCAGGAGAATCACCTTCGGTTCAAATTGGCGCCACTTGAACAGACCGGCCACTAAGGGTGCGGGGACTATAGCGGCCCAGCTTACCCAACTACGCAACATTTCCAAATAAACGGTGCCGGAGCAGCCAACGAAGCCCGCTCACGCAAATCCCGCAGCTGATGCGGTTTTTTGCCAGTTTAGCGCTTAAAAAACTTGTCGTTAAATTGGGAGATTGCTTGACACTTTCGAGCTGTGGATGAGAGCCTTTCCCTAACGATTTAATCTATTTACCTTCAGATTCTCAGTGCCGGATAAAGGCCTGACCCCCAAAACCTAGGAACAACCCAAAAACATAATGAACCGTCTCGTCCCGCCGCTATTACTAGCTGTCTTGCTGTCGGCGATCACCGCTCTCGCACAGCCAAAAACTGTCACCATCGCCACGGTTAACAACCCCGCAATGATCGAACTCAAAAAACTCTCGACCAAATTCGAAGCCGATAACCCGGACATCAAATTGAACTGGGTCGTGGTGGAAGAAAACATCCTGCGTCAACGTGTGACGACAGACGTCTCCACCGGAAGCGGGCAGTTCGACTTGGTTTTCATCGGTCTCTATGAAACGCCCATTTTTGCCAAGCGCGGATGGCTGCAAGAGATGAAAAACATCCCTGCCGATTACGATATCGATGATGTGTTTAAATCGCATCCGCGACGGTTTGTCTTACGACGGAAAGCTCTATGCGTTGCCGTTCTATGGCGAGAGTTCGATGCTGATGTATCGGAAGGACTTGATGGACGAAAAGGGGCTGAAAATGCCCGACCAGCCGACCTACGACGATATCAAAAAATTTGCCGACGCCTTAACCGACAAGGCCAAAGGAATCTATGGCATCACGCTGCGCGGCAAGCCCGGTTGGGGCGAAAACATGGCCTACGTCGGCACCCTGATCAATACCTTCGGCGCCACCTGGTTTGACATGGATTGGAAGCCGACGATTGACACCCCGGAATGGAAGAAAGCGATTACCTTTTACGTGGACCTGATGAAGGCCGACGGTCCCCCTGGAGCAAGCTCCAACGGATTTAACGAAAACCTGACCCTCTTCGCGAGCGGCAAAGCCGCGATGTGGATTGACGCCACTTCCGGAGCCGGTCCGCTGTACGACAAGGCTCAATCTCAAGTTTCTGATAAGGTGGCCTTTGCCGCGGCCCCGATCCAGGCCACACCAAACGGCTCGCACTGGCTGTGGTCCTGGGCTTTTGCCATTCCCCAGAAAGCCAAAAATGCTGAGGCGGCCGAGAAGTTCGCGCTCTGGGCAACCTCAAAACCTTACATCAAACTGGTAGCGGACGATTCGGGATGGCCAACGGTGCCTCCAGGTACCAGGAAATCAACCTACGATAATCCTGACTACCAGAAGGCAGCACCGTTTGCCGCCGTCACCTTGCAGGCGATGCAGACCGCAGATCCCACCAATCCTTGCATCAAACCGGTGCCGTACACCGGAATTCAGTTTGTCGGAATCCCCGAATTCCAATCTTTTGGAACCACGGTGGGCAGAATATCTCGGGAGCGCTAGCCGGTAAGATGTCGATCGATCAGGCATTGAAAGATAGCCAGGCTGCGGTGACCCGCGCCGTCAAACAGGCAGGCTACCCGAAAAAGTAAAGTGTTTGCACCGGACCGGCTCGCGCTCAGCGCGAGCCGGCTCCGCCCATTCACTAAGGCCTATGAGCGCAACAACCCAACAACCAGTCGCGGCACCTGTAGGGGCGCCGGGGAGCGCAGATAAACCGAACAAGATTCTGGGGCTGTTAGAGGTTCCGGCGGTGGGCGCGCTATTCATCTGGATGATCGTTCCGCTGGCGTTGACGATCTATTTTTCGTTTATTCGATTCAGCCTGCTGAATCCGGATATCAGCGGCTTTGCCGGACTGAAAACTACCAATATCTCATCGAGGATGAAGCTTTTTGGCCGGCCATCATCAACACGGTCATCCTGGTGGGATCGGTGCTGATCATCACGATCGTCTTCGGAGTCCTGCTGGCGGTCCTCTACAACCGGGAATTTTTCGGTAAGAATGTCGCCACCTTGTTGGTGATCGCTCCTTTCTTTGTCATGCCGACGGTCAGCGCCTTGATCTGGAAAAATTTTATTTTCCACCCCGATTACGGACTGATTGCTTTCGTTCTCCAAAAGATCGGGCTCCGCCCCATCGCCTGGTTTACCGACTTTCCGCTGCTTTCCATTATTATTATCGTCGCCTGGGAATGGCTACCCTTTGCTTTTCTGATCCTGTTTACTTCGCTGAAGTCGCTGGATAGCGAACAGAAGGAAGCCGCCTCCATCGATGGAGCCAACCCGTTGCAAATGTTTTTCTACATCGTTGTCCCCCATCTCCAACGCGCGATTGGCGTCGTGGTGATGATCGAGACGATCTTTCTGCTGTCGATTTTTGCCGAGATTTACACGACAACCTCTGGGGGCCCCGGACACGCCAGCGAGAATCTGGCTTTTCTCGTCTACTCCTTAGGCATCCAAGGATTTAATGTCGGCACCGGATCCGCCGGCGGTATTCTGGCAGTCATTCTTGCGAACATCGTCGCCTACTTCCTGGTCAAGATGCTTGCTAAAAACCTCAAAGGCCGCTCATGAAAAAGTATGGCAATCTGATTTTAGGTATTGTCGGGTGGGTGATCGCAATCATCATTTTCTTTCCGATTTTCTGGATGACGATCACGGCTTTCAAAACCGAACGCGGCGCCTATTCGCCCGACCTGATCTTCATGCCGACCCTTGAATCGTTCAAGGATGTGTTCGCCCGCAGCAACTATCTCACCTTCGTGCTCAATTCCATTTACGTCTCGATTGGGTCAACTTTGGTCTGTTTTCTCTTTGCCATTCCGGCCGCCTATAAAATGTCGTTTTTCCCGACACTCAAACGCAGGACCCGATTGCTCTGGATGTTGTCGACCAAGATGATGCCCGCGGTCGGCGTGCTGGTTCCGATTTATCTCATCTTCAAGCAATGCGGCCTCTTAGACAATGTGTTCGGTTTGATCATCATCTACGCCTTGATGAATCTTCCGATCGCCGTTTGGATGTCTTACACCTATTTTTGCGAAATTCCGGCGGCGATCCTGGAAGCGGGCGGATCGATGGGGCCACTCTTTGGGAAGAAATTTGGCACCTTTTGCGGCCAATGACCTTGCCAGGACTTTCTTCGACCGCGCTGATCCTGATTATCTTCGCCTGGAACGAGGCTTTCTGGAGTATCAACCTGACGGGTGCTAACGCGGCGCCGTTGACCGCGTTTATCGCCTCCTATTCGAGTCCGGAAGGTCTGTTCTTCGCCAAGCTTTCTGCGGCTTCTTTGCTGGCGGTCGCTCCGATAATGGTGCTCGGCTGGCTCACCCAAAAGCAGCTTGTCCAAGGACTGACCTTCGGGGCCGTAAAATAGAAAGCTCACTAACTGCACGGTTGACCGATCTTTCGGTCGTAGCTGGGCAACGGTCTGCTGATGTTGCTAGGTAAATCTGATCACTTTATCGGCGGATCGAAAAGGGTATAAAGCGGGACGCTTTACTTACTGCGCAAGCGAGCGGACGGCTGGTGGCAGGCGGAGGCGCGTAGGTCAACATTGCCAACGTAAGTAAAACGTCCCGCTTTATACCCTCTTTCAGCGATCCGCATTTGAGCGCCCTACTCGTGCGGTCAACCGGGTCTACTTCAGCACCCTGCTCGCAGTGCGGATGCCAGGACAAGTCCATTGTCAAAACCCCCGCTCGCCGTTCGAACCCTTAGCGTAAGGTCAACTTTCTGCACCCTTGCTGGCAGAGCCCTTGGCTCTTGGACGCACACGATCTCCCTCAAAGGATCGAAATGAATTAGCATGGTTATTCTGTAAAATTATGGTAATTATTGACTGGCAATGCTCACTGCTCGATTTACCGCTTACTTTTCCGGCCAGATCCTTGTCGCGCAGCTGCTGCGCAGACCTCAGAAAACTGGCAACTGCCTCCAGAGGCCGCTCACCCTTTTGTTCATTGTCCTAGCCCTTGGCAGCCAGGTGGTTCAAGCCACCGAAATTGATTCTTCGGCAGAAATTGTCCTCGGAATGTCCACCGTCTTGACGGGCGCTGCTGCAAACCTAGGCAGGGATATGCAAAAGGGCATCCTGGTCGGCCTGGAACGCCAAAACCGCGTGGGAGGCGTGAATGGCCGTAAGCTGCGGCTCATCGCGCTCGATGATGGCTACGAACCGACTCGCACCGCGCCCAATATGCGGCAGTTGATCGAAAAAGACAATGTTCTCGCCATCATCGGCAATGTCGGTACTCCGACAGCCGTCGTTGCCGTTCCGCTGGCCAACGAAGAAAAGACGCTCCTTTTCGCTCCGTTCGCTGGCGGACCGAACTTGCGCAATAATCCGCCGGACCGTTATGTCATTAATTTCCGCGCGGGATATGCCGAGGAGACAAACACGATGATCGATGCCCTCATCGATATCGTCGGCTTGAGACCGGAGGAGATTGCTTTCTTCACTCAACGAGACAATTCCGGGTTCGCGATGGGGGCAGCGGCATTAGAACGTCACGGTCTGAAAGATCCCGGCGCGATTTTGCATACCGTTTACGCACGCAACACGCTAGCGGTCGAAGGCGCGGTGGCGGATCTCCTGACTGCAGAAAAGCCGCCGCGCGCAGTGATGATCTATGGCGCCTACACGGCCTGCGCTAAGTTTATCAGACTGTGTCGGGATGCCGATTTGAATCCGATATTCCTAAATGTCTCCTTTGTCGGCGGCGATTCGCTCGCCGAGGCCTTGGGCCAGACAGACGCTCACGTCATCGTGACGCAGATCGTTCCCACTCCGTTGGACGATACATTCCCTATCGTTCGCGAATATCGAGCTGATCTTAAATTGACGGATCCAACCGCTACGCCGGATTTCGGCGATCTCGAGGGCTATATCGCCGCCCGAATCCTGACCCTGGCGCTGGGGAGAATTCAAGGATTACCAACGCGTGAAGCAGTCGTCGATGCACTGGAAGGGTTGGGGCAATTTGATCTCGGCCTGGGAGAGCCGCTTCACCTGAGTCGGACGGAACATCAGGCGAGTCACCGAGTTTGGCCAACTCTTTTGAAAGAAGGCAGATTCGTACCGTTTCAATGGTCCGATCTGAAGAGCCTCATGAAAAATGAAGCGCCGCGATGAAAGTGACCCAAGGAAAACAACCGATCTTCTGGTTGGTACGCCTGCTCGGAGCCATCGGCTTCGTGATGGCGGTCGTGATGATCGGCCAGACCGGTTTGCAGCTCCGATCGATACGGACCGACCGACTCCGGCTCGAGAAGCAGCAAGAACATCTGAGCCAAGCCACGCGTGAAATCATCCGGCGTGCCGAAGAGGCACATGGCGAAATTCAAGCGGCGCTCGATGAAAACTCGGCGTTCAGGGGAAAATCCGGGGCAGTTCACAGTCTGGCGCAAGTGGTGCGCCAGTTGTCCCAATCGACGGACGATTTATCTGCATTGTCGGCTCTCAAGCGGCTGGACGCGGTGGCCGATAACATGGCGACAGTGGAAAAACAGGCAGTCGCCTGGCGTGTCCAATACGATACGGAACTGAATGATTTGAATGAGCAGCGAAGCCGGGCTCGTACCTACGTCGGCGCGCTCCGCAACGAAGCCGAACTACAGGAAGGGCGGCGAAGATTGCGGATAGCGACCGAATTCAAAGCTCGCAAGACGGCTCAAGGCGAAGAGGCAGCCCGACTATCCCTCCTCCTCACCGATCACGCGCAACAAGAGAATCACGGACTCGCGGATTTCCGGACCGATTTAGCCGACCTGGCCCGAATCGTCGAACTATTCAACGCCGAAGAAAACGTTGATGCCCTGGTCGATCTGAAAGACAATTTGCTGCGGCCGGCCCTGGCTCGGATCACTTATCAGTTTGACTTAATTCAGGACTTAAAACTTGCCCTCTTTGGCAAGGGGTACGCAGAGGACGATTCTCATCAAAGAATCGTAGCGGGCACTGGCGGTCTCTATACTCTGCGGCGGGACACCCTTCTCCTGCGACGCCAGCGCGAGAAACTCGAAGATGAGCTGGAACTAGTTTGGCACAAGGTCGACGCCGCTGTCGTGGTGTTTGGGCAAACGGCGCAGACCCATTCTCGGGCGCTGACGGTTCAAATGGAGCAAATCTTGACCGCGAACTGGCAGCGAATGCTGGTTTTCGGGGTCGGCTGTTTGGCTCTCTTTTGGATTGTTTCCTGGTTAATCTCTCGGTCAATCCGGGACCAGGTCCTGGCTATCCAACTGGCCAAGGTAGAGGCAATATCCGCCATGGAGGCCGCGGAGGAAGCAACTCGTGCCAAAGGCGAATTCCTGGCCAAAATGAGTCATGAGATCCGGACGCCAATGAACGGCGTCATCGGAATGACCGATTTGCTGCTCGAGAGCCCTCTCACCGCACCGCAACACGAATTTGCCGAAACCATTCGCGAAAGCGCAGACATTCTGCTGACGATTATCAACGATATTCTTGATTTTTCCAAAATTGAGGCAGGCAAAATGGGCTTCGAAATCCTCGATTTTGATCTGGTTAAGACCATCGAAAGCAGCCTGGACATCGTAGCCGCCCGGGCCTTCAACAAAGGGGTTGAACTCGTCAACGCGATCCAGACGGCCATTCCCACTCAGCTGCGTGGAGATCCGGGACGCTTGCGGCAAATTCTTATCAACCTGGTTAGCAACGCGATCAAGTTTACTGAAAAGGGAGAGGTGACCGTTCGGGTCGAGAAAGAGAGCGAATCAACCACGCACACGGTATTGAAGATTTATGTTCACGATACCGGCATCGGAATCGCACCCGAGGCACAGCCGCATTTGTTTGAGGCGTTCACTCAAGCGGATAGTTCCACCACCCGTCAATACGGCGGCAGCGGCTTAGGGCTAGCCATGCACAGCGACTCGTGGAGATGATGCAGGGCGAAATCGGCCTGCAAAGCAAACCGGGAGAAGGGTCGACTTTTGGTTCACCGCCCGCTTTGAAAAGCAGACAGTGAACGCACCACCGACTGATGGATCGTCTCGCCACCGTACGAGTCCTGGTGGTCGATGACAACGATTCCAATCGGGAAGTCCTCTGTGACCAGCTTCGTGCCTGTACGAGGCTGGTGACCGGCGCGGCCAACGGTCCTGAAGCTCTCGAGGTTTTGCGGATCGCGGTACAAAAGGGAGAACGCTATGATATCGCCCTGCTGGATCTCCAGATGCCTGGAATGGATGGACTGACTCTCGCCCGCGCCATTTTAGCTGACTTACCCATCGCCGGTACTCGGCTCGTAGCCTTACTTCTCCAGGCCGAACATCCACGGAGGAATTAAAGCTGGCCAACATCGACACCTTTCTGATCAAGCCGGTCAAACAATCGCGGCTCTTTGACTGCCTGGCCAGCGCTGGCGGCGAAACTCCCGTCGGCGACCGCACTGCGAAATCAGATGAACCTGCCTCTCAAGCCGATCCGCAATCCGGTAAAGTTCTCATCCTTTTGGCGGAGGACAACCGGACCAATCAACGAGTTTCCCATGCCCTCTTATCTAAGCTCGGCTATGAGGCAGATATTGTAGCGCATGGGTTGGCGGCTCTCGAGGCGCTCAAAACAGTTCCCTACGATATCATCTTTATGGACTGTCAGATGCCGCAGATGGACGGCTACGACGCCACCCGCGCGATACGAATGCAAGAGCAAAGTTCAGATCAGGACTCTCACCCGAAATCTCCCGTCTACATTATCGCCCTCACCGCCAACGCGATGCAGGGCGATCGCGAGAAGTGTTTAGCCGCCGGGATGGATGATTATCTCACCAAGCCCATTCTGCTCCCGGAGCTCGGCGCCGTGCTCGAACGGTGGAAGGCCCATGCTCAGAATCAACCTCATCAGATAGACGCTGCCTTGGTTCCCTCCGGTGAACTCGCTCTCCAGAGTTAGCCCATCGACAAGGGCTGCTAACTGCCTCTCTGGAGCAACCAGATCTTCTCCAATTATAACTTCCCCTGTTGATAAGATGAAACCGATCTTGGAGCTAAAAATACAATTAAAACCATTGTTTTTATATTTTCCAGTTAGATATTGTCCGGTGATGTGGTGGTTCTTCCGTGCTCCAATTGGCCCGCGCTCCCTAAGACATGTCTCCGTCACAGGGATCTGCACCCAGATTGAACAAGTGGGGCTGAGCACATATTTTAATTGCAACCCCGATCCCGTCGTGTCTGCCAAAAAGGCGCAGCATCGTCCTATCCAAGGATTTAGGTCTTGTCGCAGATCCAGGTTCCCACAATGAAAATCCTGATCGCTGAAGACGAACCGATCGCTGCGAGAATTCTTCAGCGTGCGCTCGAAGCCTTCGGATATGAAGTGACCCTCGCCCGGGACGGGGTCGAGGCCTGGGAAGCATTCGACCGAGAGCCCGTCCGGCTGATCGTCAGCGACTGGATAATGCCCGGTTTGGACGGACTTGGCTTTTGTCGCAAGGTCCGTGAACGTCAGAAGACCCTTTACACCTACTTCATTCTCCTTACCTCTCAGGAGACGAGACCCGAAAACTACGATTTGGCAAGCAATGCAGGGGTAGACGATTTCCTCACTAAACCTCTCGATCGCCCGACCATTCGGATGCGCCTGCGGGTTGCCGAGCGCATTCTCACGATTCGCAACTGAGATTCGCCAACTCAAGGATCTTATTCCGATCTGTTCCTACTGCCTGAAAATACGAAACGACGAGAATTACTGGCAGCGAGTGGAAACCTATGTCAACGAGCAGACCGGTAGCAATTTCACTCACAGTATCTGCCCTACCTGCGAGGAAACTCTGCTGGCTGGACTGAATTAGCGCTGCTTGTCTCCTGCCTTGACGGTTGTCTCAGCGCTCAAGATTGGCCCGGATCTCGGAACCCATTTCTTTCGTTGAAACCAGCCTGGTTCCTTCGGACCAAATATCTCTGGTCCGCAAACCATTCGCGATTGTTTTGCGTACAGCCGATTCGATCCGGGCTGCAGTCTCGTCCAAGTTGAAGGAATATCGTAGCATCATCGCGACAGATAGAATCTGGGCGATTGGATTGGCGATTGCTTTTCCCGCAATATCCGGAGCGGATCCTCCGCTCGGTTCATAGAGCCCAAAGCGGTAGTGGCCATGCTGGCCGGTTCCCAGGCTGGCGCTCGGCAGCATTCCGATCGAACCTGTCAACATGGCCAGTTCATCGCTCAGAATGTCACCAAACAGATTCTCAGTCACGACCACGTCGAATGTTTTTGGCGCTCTGATAAATTGCATCGCCGCGTTGTCCACCAGCAAGTGGGTCAATTCCACCTCGGGATATTCAGAGGCGATTTCTTTCAAGACTGCGCGCCAGAGCAGGCTATTTTCGAGCACGTTGGCCTTGTCCACCGAGACAAGTTTCTGCTTTCGGGTTCGGGCAATCCGAAAAGCCAGGTGCGCAATACGTTCGACCTCGGATTTTCGGTAAACCATGGTATCGACGGCAATCGTTTCTCCATCTTCTTCGCGAGTTCCTTTTGGCTGCCCAAAGTACAACCCTCCGGTCAATTCCCGGATGCAAAGAATTTCGAACCCACCTAGAACGAGATCTGGCCTGAGCGGTGAAGCAGCCGTCAACTCAGGCAGACAAAGAGCCGGTCGCAGGTTGGCGAACAAGTTAAAATGCTTTCGCAGCGGCAAAAGAGCCGCACGTTCCGGTTGCTGGTTGGGTGGCAGCCGTTCCCACTTGGGACCGCCAACTGAACCGAATAAGATGGCATCGCTCGCCTCGCAATTCGCCAAGGTGTCTTCGGGCAACGCTTTGCCCGTCGCGTCAATTGCCGCTCCGCCCACCAAGGATTCGTTCAGCTCGATGCGGAACCCGTCCAACTCAGCACATCGTTGCAGGAGGCTGATTGCCTCTGCCATGACTTCAGGTCCGATACCGTCGCCCGCCAAAACAGCTATTTTATATGTTAGTGGCAAATTCATTTCTCATCTCCGCGGCCAAGGTCACATCCATATCTTCCACCTCGAGGTGGGTTTCTAATGAGGTCCATCTCGACTCTTTATCCAGGAGTCTAGCGAACCTCTCGCACGGCAAGAACAAAATCCCGCATTCTCTTTTTATCTTTGAAACCTTCCCTGTTTTCCACTCCGCTGGCAACGTCCACCGCGTGAGGCCGCATCTCGAGGACTGCGTCAGCCACGTTTTCCGGCGTCAATCCGCCCGCCACGATCAATGGTTTGTCTAACTTCACACCCTTCAGCAGTTTCCAGTCGAATCGCTCTCCTGTCCCTCCAAACATGCCTTCCCGGTGGCCGTCGATCAAAAAGCCAAAGACCGGGTAGGCGCGAACCCGCTCCAGGAGCTCGACCGTTTCCAACCGAACGGCTTTGAGTATCGGTTTACCGCACTTCACCAATGATTGGCAGAATTCCTCGGACTCCTCTCCGTGCAGCTGCAGCCCATCGAAGAGCTCTATTTCCAGCAATTGCGTCGCTTCTTCCAACGTCGAATTAACGACCAGAGCGATTCGCGAAATTTCAGCGGGTAACTCACGGATCCAGACCGCTTCTTTTTGCCATTGGAGGTAGCGCTTCGATCCCGGATACAAATTGAACCCCAAAGCATCCGCTCCGGATTCTATCGCAGCGATGGCGTCCGTCTCGTTTCTGACCCCACAAATTTTTACACCAACGTGATCAGAACGTTTTGTGAAGAAGCGCTTCAAATTGAAAGAGTTAGCAATCACGGACCGGTTGGTTTGTTGCGTTAATTTGCATTATCTGATCAAAAATCCAGCTTTTTTTCGGTTTACTGTGTGCGGTTTCGAACTAATATGCGCGACATCGATCATTGGGAAATTATTAACAAAGAATAGGCGGAAAGATGGAAGGCCAAGAGAAATCGAAGAAGGTCGCGAAGGAAAAGCGAAGCGTCAAGAGATCCAAAACGGTGGCACTACCCGCAAAGGAAATCCCAGTTGCGGCGGTGGCGGCCAAACCGTTGGTGCGCAAGAGTGCCGGGACAACAACCGTGCAACCTCCCGCTCGCTCTAGCAAAGCAAAAGAACCGAGCTACGAGCAAGTTCAGCTCCGTGCCTACTTTATTGGCGAGCGACGCAAAAGCTTGGGAATCCCAGGTAGCGAGACCTCCGACTGGGTCCAGGCTGAGCTTGAGCTAAAAGCGGAGCTGGAGGCTGAATAGGTTAGGTCGCTTGCTCGACGGCGAATTGTAAGCAGGAAGACTTCTGCCCGCAGAAAGTGACGCGGTTGTCTCGGAGAGAGACGGCGTCTGCGATAGTCAGCCCATTCATTACCCCGAAGGGCTCTGCAGTTTGGACATTTTGGAGAGGGCCACTTCGGGGTGATTTGTGCTTCAAAGGGGACCTTCAGGACCGGCCCGGGGTTTCGACCCTGATCGAGGGTTTCAACCCTGGGAATATCGCGCAACGTGCGAACAGAACACAGGCTGGAAGCCTATGCTCCTTTGGCCTTCCGGACTGTCGAGCGATCTCCCAGAGCCATCCCAGGACTATCGCCGTGCACCTGGAGTGACGACGCGACGGCGTTAATGTAGCATAGGCTTCCAGCCTGTGTTCTATTTGCATCGTTGTGCGATGCTTTCTAAGGCAATCGATGCTGGCGGCGGCCCAGTCACTGGTTCGACCGACAAATTGTGAATAAACCCAGGGTTCGGACCACCGCCGCGCAAAAATTTGCTTGCGCGATTGAGTAGTTAAGAGTGGCTACAACACACGCAAAAAAGTGAGCCTCATTCTAAGTCAACTCACGGTTTCCAGGACCCGATCGCCCACCGAACTCTCGTTGATCCGATACACTTTCCCGGCAGGTAACGATTTAAGCCAATCCAAGTGCGTTGTCGTCACCAGACGCTGGCCGCGAGAGGGGAGAGCCGAAAATAATCTATTCCGGCGTTCCGGATCGAGTTCTCCGAAAACATCATCAAGCAGCAACAGGGGCGGCTTTTTGAATTCCAGCTCCAAAGTCTTCGCCTGCGCTAACTTTAAAGCGATCGCAAGGGTCCGCTGCTGACCTTCAGAGGCGAAGAGATCGGCTGGTTTCGCGTTGAGATAGAGTTGAAAGTCGTCCCGATGCGGGCCGACGAGGGTCATCCTGAGGCGCAGCTCTTCACCCTCCGACTCGCGGAGTGCCTGGTCGAAGTCGGCTGTCGCTCCCGGCTGATAACACAATCTCAACGTTTCGTGGCGGTCGCTGATTGCGCCAAACGATTCGATCACCTGCGGATCCAAGCGCTCTAATAAAGATGCGCGTAAGGCTGTCAGCTGAAGACCAAATTGCAGCAAAGGTTTGCGGTAGGCACTCACCTCGCGAGGACGAACGGGCATCATCTTCAAGTAGTAGTTCCGTGAATGGAGTGCTTTTTCATATGACCGCAGGATCTCTCGATAGTTATTAAATAATTGGCTGCCGACAAAATCGAGAAATCGTCTTCGGATGTCGCCCGTACCCCGAATCAAGCCGATATCGGAATTCGCGAAGTAGACGACCTTCGCCACCTCGAGGTAGGTATGCGAACTCTTTTGGACAACCGCATCCAAAGCGAGCTTCCGTCGGCTCGCACTGTAATAAAACTGAAGATGATAGTCCGAGACGAAGCCGTCGGTAACCAAGCCTTGCGCGCCGAGGCGCACCAATTGGCCCAAAGAATTCGTTTTAGGCGATTGCAGACGCGTCAAGACCGCCACCGCCTCCAGGAGGGATGTTTTTCCTGAGGCATTCCGACCGATGATGCAGGTCGATTCCGGGTGGAACTCTACTTCCAGACGGGAGAAACAACGAAAATCCCGGACCAACAAATTGCTGACCATTTAGAAATCTTTTGGCACGGCTCGACTTTGGCCCGTGGTGACAATTCGTTTTCGAGTGCTCAATTCTATCCGGAAATGGCGCGGAGTCAGAAAATGTCTTCAAAAATCCCTCCTCCGAGCAGAAGTTCGCCATCGTACAGAGCACAAATCTGACCTGGAGTCAGTGCCCGCTGCGGCCGCATATATTCGAGAATGGCCGATCGATCTCCGAGTGATTCAAATAAAACAGGTGCGGCGCTGGCGCGATATCGCGGTTTCGCCGAAATCTTCGCTCGGGCCGGCAACGTTCGATTGGTGAAAGAAAGATTCACGATCCGGCAACGCCGGGCGTATAGCCCCTCCGTCTCGGGGCGGTCAAAGGCCACAATCAATTCGTTCGAAGCAAAGCGTTTTTCCACCACCACGTAGGCCTCGTTGCGCGTGTTGGAAGGGACGCCAACTCCTCTCCGCTGGCCGAGCGTGTACAGGTGCAGTCCTTTGTGCCGGCCTAGATTCTTGCCTTCCCGGGTCCGAATCGGCCCTGGATTGTCCGGTACAAATGTTTGCAGAAAGTCGCGCATCTTTACTTCCCCGATGAAACAAATGCCCTGGCTGTCTTTCTTTCCGGCCGTGACCAGGTTGAACGTACCGGCCATCTTCCGGACTTCGGCTTTGTGCAATTCACCCACTGGAAATCGCGCCGCTGCGATCTGATGTTGCTCCAGGAGCGCCAGAAAATAGGATTGATCTTTGCTCTTATCGACGCCTTCCAGCACTTCCCATGTACCATCCGGCTGACGAAACCGGCGCGCGTAATGGCCGGTTGCGATGGCGCTAAATCCAGCCGCTTTTGCCAGTTCAAGGAACACTCCGAACTTCATCTCACGATTGCACATTGCGTCCGGATTCGGAGTGATCCCGGCCTGGTACCCTTTCAAGAGATATTCAACCACCCTTGCCCGGTATTCCCGCATCAGGTTGACGACTCGGAACGGGATTTGTAACGATTCCGCGACCGCCCTCGCATCTTCGATGTCCTCTTGCCAGGGGCAATTTCCCACGACGTTCTCTTCGTTGATCCAGTTCTTCATGTAGGCGCCTTCAACAGGCACACCTGTTCTCTGCAGAAGGAGCGCCGCGACGCTGCTATCTACCCCACCGGACATGGCCACTAAAACGCGTTCAGGAGATTCAGGCACTGTGAAAAATTCGAGTGGAACACGCCGGATTGCAACCGGCCAGATCAACGTCAAGGAGCCAGGATTCAGGATTCAGGAGCCAGGAGTCGCACGAGCGCGAAGAAGTCAGGAGTGAAGGCGGATTCTAAAATCTTCACACGCGCTAGCCCGTGGGGTGATTCCTAACTCCTGAATCCTGGCTCCTGAATCCTTGGCTTCTTCTTCCCCCGTCACCGTTCGAAAGGCGTTCGACCACTGAACGCTCTCGCCAAAGTGAGCTCGTCCGCGGTTTCCAGACCGGATCCGGCAGGCAATCCCTGCGCCATCCGGGTAATGTTCACTCCTTCCAGCTTCAACAGCTCTCCGATATAACTGAGAGTCGCCTCGCCTTCGACATCAAGGCTGAGAGCAAATATCACTTCGTGCAATTGATCCTCTTTGACCCGGCGCACCAGCGAATCAATTCGAAGATCCTCGGGCCCGATATGGTCCAAGGGCGACAAACGTCCTCCCAGAGAATGATAAAGTCCACGGAACGCCCCGCTACGCTCCAGCCAAAGAATGTCGGTCGCCTGCTCCACCACGCATAGGCTCTGCGTGTCCCGATTTGGATCCGAACAGATCGCACACTGGTTTGCTTCAGCAAAGAATCCGCATCGCACACAAGCCCGAATTCCTGAAACTGTCTTTGAAATCGCTTCTGCAATCAGATCCGCACGGGCCTCCTTTCTTTGAACAATCCAGAGAGCCATCCGCTCCGCGCTACGCGGTCCGACACCAGGCATGCGACGCAATTGGCGAATCAATTCCTGAATCAAAGGCGGGTAATCGATGCGTTGCATGGCTCGAACCTGAAGAGGTCTTTTGTCTTTGCGAATCAGGTTTGCCGAGAGGACTCTGCCTCCTTCGCCTGTCGATAAAAATCAACGACGCGCTCACTGAGGAATTTGTCCGGATTTTCGATCGCCGAGACCGGCACATTGAACCTCAAGTTGGTGTCTCGATCCCGCAAAAGCTTGAGCCCATACGGATAATCCTTAAACAGATTGTTGCAAAACTCAGTGACATTGCTTCCAGATGCCCTGGCGCGCTCGACGATTTTGGCGATCGCAGCTTCTTCAATTTCAAACTGAACACCATGCTTCTGCGAGAAGACAGACGCGAACTGTCGGACCATCTCGGCTTGATTCAACTCCGCTTCCGCCTGAGCCTGATCCAGAAGCTTCTTCAATGCTTTTTCAGGATGGCTGACGAGGTCGAAATCTATCTCCAGAGTACGAACACCTGACCCAGGCAACTCAAATTTGAAATCGCGAAATAACCGGTCACAAACCGTAACCAAGCCCCGCGCGCCGGTTTTTTCCACGGAAGCCTGCAGTGCAATCTCCCGCAGCGCCGCATCGTCAAACCGTGCATCGATGCCAAAGGCCTCGAAGGCGCGCGTGTATTGCCGGATCACGCTGCCCTCAGAGGTCTTCAAGATGGCAAACAGATCGTCCGCAGATAACTCATGACAGACAACCCGGACCGGTAGCCGCCCGATGAACTCCGGTTCCAGCCCATAGTCGATATAATCCCGGGTGGTCACCGCGGATAGAACTCCAGCACTATCGGTGGGTACGGACTCGCTGCCAAAGCCGATGTTCGCCTGCCGCAACCGACGCTCGACCTGATCTTTCAGCCGATCAAAAGCACCACTGCAAATAAACAAAATATGACGGGTATTAACGATCTCTTTCTTGGCCTTACCACGGCGTTGAAACTCCAATGCGGATTGGAGCTGAGATTGAAGGTCCATCGGATTCCGTAACGGCACCTCCGTTTCTTCCATCAATTTCAGGAGAGTGGTCTGAACCCCGCGCCCGCTGACGTCGCGGCCATTGATATTGGAGCTCGACGCGATCTTGTCGATCTCATCAATGTAGATGATGCCATACTGCGCAATTTCCACGTTGCCGTCCGCTTTTTGAACAAGTCCGCGCACCAGATCTTCGACGTCGCCTCCGACGTATCCGGTTTCACTGAATTTCGTCGCGTCGGCTTTGACAAACGGAACCCCGATCAGGTCGGCGACGTGCTTGACCAGGTAGGTCTTTCCTACCCCGGTCGGGCCAAGCAGTAAAACGTTTCCCTTGATGTATTCGATCCGTTTAGCGGCTTCGGGGTCTTCTTTTTCGAGTCGGTAGATGCGATTGACGTGATTGTAATGGTCGCAGACCGCGATGGACAAGGTCTTCTTCGCTTCGTCCTGTTGGATCACAAAACGATCCAGATGCGCTTTAATCTGCTTTGGAGTGGCGTTAAACTGAAAAGGGTCAAGTGCTTCCTGCCGTTCTTCGGGTGGCTCGTCGGTTGAGGCTTGCTGGGTAAACGCAGAGACTGCGACGTGCTCGCCGAAATTCGCCTTCATAAACTCCTGAATTTTCTTTTGGAGTTCTTCGGGCGAAGGAAATGGTGTCTCAGGCATCGTTAAACCTAACGCTCCTACCGGCATCTGCAAACGACGACAGCGGCGCGCCGTGAGGCTCAGCGTCCTTCGCCTCTTCCCACAGCAAATCCTTCTGAGCCAATGGGAGGGAAACGAACTCCATGCTACGTTCTTGGGCCAGGCGCTCCATGGCTTGAAACCTGGCCGCGAATTTCGTGGTCGCCTGATTGAGGAGTTGCTCGGCATCCAGCTCCTTCTTGCGGGCAAAATTGACCAGAGCAAAGAGCAGATCGCCTATCTCCTCGTGAAGATCATTCTCCGGCGCAGATTCGACTTCACTGAGTTCTTCCCGCACCTTGGCCAAGGCCCCCTCCGCCTCGTTCCAGTCAAAACCGACTCGAGCCGCTTTGGTCTGCACTTTCTGAGCCCGCGCGAGCGCGGGCAACCCTTTAGGTACGCCGTCAAGCACGGAGCGGCGTTCCTGTTTCTCCGCGCGCTTGATCACCTCCCACTGCCTGAGAACCGCTTCACTATCGGGCAAACGGGTTTCTCCGAAAACATGTGGATGCCGATTGACCAGTTTATCGGCGATAACAGCAGCGACGTCATCCAAATCGAAGCGTTTTTCTTCCGAGGCCATCTGGGAGTGCAGCACGACCTGCAGGAGCAGATCTCCCAGTTCTTCCTTCAATTCCTTATCGTCAGCGGCATCGATGGCATCGATCAATTCGTAGCACTCCTCGATCAGGTGCGGTTTCAAACTCTGGTGTGTCTGTTCGCGATCCCAGGGACAGCCCTCCGGCGACCGGAGTTGAGCCACAATATCCCGCAATCGATCCAGTGGAGAACTCATACCTCAAGCCGAGCAGAGAGCATTGGGCTGATCTCGGCGATCCTGCCTATCGACGATCCTTTTCCAACAACTTGGCACGAGCGCGCTCCAATTCGGCACGTTCCTGCGACGTCAGACTGCTCAGACCGTGCTTGGCAATCTTATCCAGCAAAGGGTCGATCTCGGCCGTCTCGCTTCCGACTGTTTCGATGCTGGAAGGATGTGAACGAGATTTTGGCTTTGGTACGACCCGTAGTTTTGGCCGGCGCCGCAATGGCAAGCGGAAGGAAGGCAATTCGCCGCCCCTTTGAAGAAAGCGGATATAGCCAAATGCAAAGCCGCTGATCAGCCAGAGCTCGCCGAGCGAAATCCAGTCCGAAGAGGAAAGGTCAATCACCGAAGACAGCGCCAGGCTGGCGATCGCCACCCATTTCGCGGTCAGGAAACCACCCCATTGAACTCCGGGATACAAAGTGCAAAAGGCAATGAAAAGGCCAATCATGATCTGGGTCTGGCCCAGGAAACGAATGGGGAAATTGGTGAACGCACCAACCACAGTGAGACTCAGCACTGGGATCATCACGATCACGCCGTACAAAGTCAGGAAACGCGCTTTGCCGATGTACTTTTCAATCTCGACCGCAGAGACATAAAGAAAAAGCAGGCCGATAATCGTAAAGAAGCTCGGGACGGCGACAAAGGAGTAGGTGAAAATCTGCCAAATCTGGCCGCCAAAAATCGAATGAGCCGTATCAAAAGCAAGGAGCGAGACGATCGCCTCCAAATTCCCGGTGGCTTGCGCGAAAAATGTTGCCAGAACTCCGACTGCGTACGCTACGGTTAGAATCGTCGCATAATAGATCGGGTATCCCCTGAAATAGGTGACAGGGCGATCCTCGTTGAAGCTTGAAAGCAAAGCCATAACTGATCTCTGTTGAGCGAACCGAGTTATTGTAAAGGAAGTTAAGGCACCCGGCAAGGGAACAGAGCCTGTTTGCTTCTGCTTCGAACAGAAGCTAATCTCGATCCCGTAATGCCTCAAACCCTGGACGTACCGGTTCAGAAGCCAAAGCCTCTGGCGCGGAAAGCGCGAGACTTTGCTTCATCGACCTTTCGGCTCCTGGCTCGGAAGCGACGAGGACAACCCGACGACCACAATCTTCTGCCGCTATTGATCCAAGTACTGGCGGGATTTACGAAAGTCGACGGAAGAATTCTGGAGGATGAACTCGATTCCAGCCTGGGATTCTTGCGATACGATTATCCCGAAGCGGTTTACTCCGATCTTCGGGCTCTCTTCCAGAAAGCCCTGAAAGAACAACAGGACCTTGGGCACATGGCGAAACGGCTCGCTGAAGAGATGCCGCAGGATCGCAAGATCATGCTGGGTGTCCAGCTCTATGACCTCATTGCCAAGGCGGGGATGCAGCAGGAACAGGTCATTGCCTATTATTCGTTCATGTCTCAACTGGGGATGGCGGCCCAGGCTATCGATATTGTTTATCAGCTGAATGCCGCGGACACCGCGGACCCTTCCGTCTACCAGAAGGGAACATCGCCTCTCGAATCGATCGTCCTGGGCTCAGAACCCACGGCGGATGTACAAATCAAAGAGCTGGGTCCGCATGAGCGACTCATGGCCTACCGGTACCATGAACTGATCCTGTTCAAAAATCTCAGCGCCCGGCCCGTGATGGTCAGAGGACGAACGTTAGCACCCGGTGAGTTTTGTCGGATCTATCCCGGCCAGCGTCTACTGGTGGACGAACAGGTCATCAGCCACCAGGACCTGAACTTCTATTTTAATGCCAAGAAGAACGTTTACCTGCCCCACATTTTCGTAAGGGTGGCGCCGACGGACGAGGTCCAACTCGAAAAGTCCCGATCGCGAGACAGCAGTCTAGAGGTCCAATTCGGACTCAAGGTTCATGTTAAGGCTCTCAAAAATGTGGTGGCGACACTTAATGGAACCGATTTGAAGGCCGGCACGACCGTTTCAGGGAACCTCGAAGACCGGATCGTCTTCGGAAACGGGATGCTGCTTCCGCTGGTCGATCTCCGGCGCGGCGCCCGCGCGATGGGAGGGCGTTTTCAACTGAAAACGTCGAAATCGGAGTATCTGGTTTCCAACAACACCGCACTGCTTGAAGAGGATGACATTTTACTGAGTCCAGGAACCAGTGGCGATGTTCTCTTGAAGATCTCGTGCGACTACGAACGGAGAATCGGCAAGCTCGAGGTCCTGCAAGCGGATCGCCCAATCCTGGTGGGTGAAACGGTCGTTCGCAATACCGCTGACCTGGTGGACGGCGATATCATCCGCATCGATACCGGGCAGATTTTGCGATGCGATTTTTCGGAACGAATTATCGAAGAAGAACGCAACATCATCCACCACCTCGAGGTTCGGGACCTTTCGCTGCGTTTTAAGTCGGGTGACGTTGCCTTGGACGGAATCTCCTTTGCGGTGACCCGGGGAGAAATGGTTTGCGTAATGGGAGCCAGCGGTTCCGGAAAAAGCACGCTGCTCAAGGCTATCTGCGGACAGGGCCAACCACCCACCACGGGCGCAATTCTGCTCAACGGCCAATCGCTCTACAACAATCTCGAACCGCTGCGAGGCTACGTTGCTTACGTCCCTCAGGACGATGCCTTCGATGAGCACCTGACAATCCTGGAAAACCTCGATTACGCCGCGGCGATTCGCTCTCCTCACCTCTCCGCCAAAGATCGCCTGCGCCGGATCGACAGCAAATTGATCGAGCTCGGACTTTCAGAGCGCCGGGACAGCGTAGTTGGCAGCTCCGTTAAAAAGTATCTCAGCGGAGGAGAACGGAAACGGCTGAACATTGGCTTGGATATGGTCAGCTCCGCCGATGTCTATCTTTTCGACGAGCCGACGTCCGGACTTTCGTCCAAAGATTCCGAGCACGTCGTCGAGATCATCAGGAGCCTCTCTCACAACAAAATTGTCCTGGTAACCATCCATACGCCGACTTCGAAGATCTTCCAGATGTTCAACAAAGCGGTCTTGTTGGACAAAGGAGGCCGGCTGGTCTTTTTCGGAACGCCTCAGGAGACATTGCAGTATTTCGCGACCGCGGAACACAAGCTTTCGTTCGGGACTGAGCTCGGCGGTTGCCCCTCTTGCGGCACGACCCGACCCGAATTCATTTTCGACGTCCTGGAGGCACCTCTGCGCGATCTGAGCGGCGATATCATTTACGAAGAGAACAGCAAGGGACAGCTTGTCCCGGCCAGAAGATATTCCCCGGACTATTGGCGCGATAAATACGAGTCCTTCCGGCTTATCCAGGAAATGCGCCAGATTTCCCTCACGCAGGACTCTCCCACCGTCCTGCCGCCTCCAAGCGACAAGAAAGAACCAACGCGTTGGCACGACGAGTGGGTTCGCGTCCACACCATTTTGAAGCGGGCTTTTGTCAGCAAGCTTCGCAACCAAACCAACGTTTGGACCACCATTTTCGAGGCGCCGGTTCTGGGGGCATTAATCGGTTTCGTACTGAGATACGCGGAAAATTCAGAGTACAATTTCGCTTCGGCTTTTCATATTCCCACCTACCTGTTTCTGGCCCTCGTGGTTGCCATGTTCCTGGGCCTGACGAACAGCTGCGACGACATCATCCGCGACCGGGCGATCCTCGAGCGGGAGAGGAACTTGAACATTCACCTCCCCTATTATGTCCTCTCAAAGTTTTTTACCTTATCCTTATTCGCGATTATCCAATGTGTGCTTTTTCTTCTCATCGGTGACGCGATTCTGGAGATCCGCGGGATGTTTTGGCCTTATCTCTGGTTCATGGGAACCACGGCGGTTGCGGGAGTCGCTGGGGGATTGCTGATCTCTTCTCTGGTCAATGACGCAAAAACGGCGGCCAATATCGTGCCCCTGGTCCTGATTCCTCAGATCATTCTAGGCGGAGCATTGATCAAGTACGAAGAAATGAATCGGAATCTGGACTTCATTTATGCGCTTACCCGAGACCGAGCCGCAAAGGAACAGCATCCAGCAGATGACCGGATGAAACCGAAAGATGTTGAAGTCCCGTTCATCTGCCAATTTATCCCAATGCGCTGGTCTTACGAAGCGATGGTGGTCGCGCAGGCGAAGCTGAATCCGTTCACCCGTCGGCAGGATATTCTTACGGAAAAGATCGAACAGTTGGCGAAAAACAAGGACTTAACGGCCGCGGAAAGTGACCGGTTGGATGATCTGAAGGAAACGCTGGCGATCCTCTCGGGACTCGCCGGCGACAACCCTGGCCAGGTCAATCAGAAAATGCACGAGATCGATAAAGTCATCGCCGGTGCACCCTTGGATCGCAAGAAATTTGAATCGGGCGGAGACCAGGTGACCGCCGAACAGCTTTTTCAGAATCAAAAGATCACGGACATGCTTACCGACGCTCAAATGAAGCAAAAGGATTATACTTCAGAAGCGCGCAACGTGTTTTTTGGGCCGGAAAAGAATTACTTCCATCAAAGACTGAACATCTTTGTATTCAACTCCTCCATCATCAACGGGTTCACTTTGCTCTTCCTCCTCTGTCTCCTGCTCAGCCTGCATCGGCAGCTGAGAACGATGTGATTTTTCAGAATTCAGGAGTCAGGAGTCAGAATACAGGAGCCAGTGATTCAGGAGCACCTGAGCAATCGTTCGGCGTCATGGCAGGCAGATTCCGGGCCGGCAGGCTCCGGTCCTATTCCTGAATCCTGAACTCCTGAATTCTGACTCCTGAATCAATGTGCCGCGGCTAGATCTGCGCGGGCTGGCCTCCGGGCGGGTCTTTTGAAGAGAAAGACCAGCGGGATACAAAGCAGACAGACAATCACTAACAGCCGGAACTGGTCCACATAGGAGGCTAGCGCGGATTGCTGGAGCAGCGTTTGGTAGGTTAGTCCATACGCCTGATCATGAGCGGCGGTTGAACCCATCTGCGGTGTGAGCGCCGTTTGCACTTTGGCGATCTGTTGGTTGAAGGCCGGATTGTACGGACTCATCTGACCCGCCAACAGCGCTTGATGGGTTTGGGTGCCGCGGGCCACCAAGGTCGTAATTGCTGAGATCCCGACGCTTCCCCCGAGGTTCCGCAACAAGTTAGTCAGCCCGGTCGCTTCGCCCATATTCTCACGCGAAACGGTCGCCATGGAAAATGTCGTCATCGGCACGAAGATGCAGGTCACCGAAAATCCACTGATAACGATCGGCCAGATGATGTTGCGGGGAGCGATGTCGGTGGTGAGGTTGCCAAACATGGACATTGACAAAGCAAGGATTGCGAATCCGCCACCAATCCAGGCGCGTCCATCAATCTTCGGATTCGCAAGAATCCGACCGGAAATAATACTGCCAAGAATTGCGCCGAAACCGCGCGGACTCATCACCAGTCCGGCACTGTACGACGTGTAGGAAAGAAGATTCTGCAAGAAAAGCGGTAAAACCGCAGTTGTCCCATAGAGGATCGCGCCGACCAGGAACAACAAAAGGGACCCGATCGCCAGGTTGGTGTTGCGCAGGATCCGCAGGTTGACGATTGGATGTTCAACCCGCAGTTCCCAGATGATGAAAGCGCAAAAAGCGACGGCCGCCCCCACAGCCAGGAATCGAATGAGATTTGAATACAACCAGTCGGCGTCCTGTCCTTTGTCGAGCATGACCTGCAGACAGCCGATCCAGATGGCCAACAGGCCGAAGCCAACGAAATCGATCCTGCCCGGCCGGCTGTTTTTAAGGTAGGCAGGATCTTCCAGCAGAATAGAGCAGAGAATGACCGCCAGAATCCCGATGGGAATATTAATGTAAAACACCCAGCGCCACGAGTAATTGTCCGTGAGCCATCCGCCTATGGTGGGACCCAGGATCGGCGCAACCACCACACCGATCGCGTACACCGACATCGCAGTTCCACGCTTCTCCCGCGGAAAGCTTTCCAGGAGAATAGCTTGGGCAATTGGTTGGAGCGCTCCTCCTCCAGCCCCCTGGATGACGCGGGCCAGAATCAGCATACCCAGGCTGCTGGCCAAACCGCAGAGCGCGGACGAGATAGTGAAGATCACGATGCAGGTGATCAGAAACCTTTTCCGACCGAAAAAACGACCTAACCAGCCGGTCGCCGGAAGCACAATTGCGTTGGAGACAAGATAGCTGGTCAGGACCCACGTGGCTTCATCCGTGCTGGCCGATAGATTGCCGGCGATGTGATTCAACGCCACGTTGGCAACCGAGGTATCCAGAACCTCCATGAACGTCGCCAGCATCACCGCGAAAGCGATAAACCAGGGATTGACCACCGGTTTCTCACCCTCAAAAGATGTTTGCGCCATCGATCCAACTGCCATAATTCGCCCGCGAAGGTTAATCCGCGATCGGGACATCCACGGGTTGCGGCTTGCGCCGTAATCCTTGACGCAGGATGAAGAACAGGCCGACTAACAGCACCACCAAGGCGATTCCGACGGGAACCGGAGAATACTCTGGGCTTGAAACTTCGACGGTTGGAACGACTGATTCCCCCGGCCCCAGCGGCAGCCCCGTCTCCCCGTTGAGCGGTTCGTCGAACAGGATCTTAACTGGAATACGCTGAATCACCTTCACGTAGTTGCCGGTGGCATTCTGAGGCGGGAGGAGACTGAAACGCGCTCCGCTGCCGGCCTGAATGCTCTCGATATGCCCCCGGAAGGTTTTGCCGTGAAGCGCGTCAACCCCGATTTCGACTCTCTGACCGGGGCGCATTCTCCGGATCTGATCCTCCTTGAAATTCGCGGTCACCCAGACATCTTTCGGCACCAGTGCGAACAAATTTTGTCCCGCCTGAACATACTGTCCGGGTTCGACCGATTTTTGGGTCACCCAACCTGAATCTGGTGCCAGAATCCTGGTGTAGGATTGGTTCAACTTCGCGGTTGCCAGATTAGCGTCGGATGAATTGATCTGCGCATTAACGCTTTCCACCAAAGCTTGGAGCGCGTCAACCTGGGCGCGCGCTTCTTCCACCTGCGCTTCGTCGCTGATCACCTTCTTGTTGGCCGCATCTAACGTCGCTTGAGCCGATTTTGCCGTCGCACGGAACTGATCGACATCTTGGGGCGAAACCACCTTCGTTTTGTAAAGATCCTCATAGCGCTTGAAATCACTTTGCGCCTTGTCGTTCTGCGCAGCGTCTGCGGCGGCGGTCGCTCGATCCGAGTCGACCGTCGCACGGACCGTCCGGATGTGAGCTATCCCATCTTGAAGTCCGGCCTGGGCAGCGCCGGCTTGCGCTTGAGCACTTTGCAAAGCCGCTTCCTTCTGGCGCGTCGCGGCGTCAAAATCCCGCGGATCCAGTTCAACCACCAGATCATCTTTCTTTACCGTCTGATTATCCTCCACGTAGACGGATTGGACACGTCCAGCCACTTTGGCGGAAACCGGGATGATATGCCCGTCAATAAAGGCATCGTCCGTGGATTCGTAAGCCGCAGAGTGAACAATATATTGGAGTCCGAAGATCACTCCGGAGGCAAAAAGCAAGGCCACAATGAGCGTCCCGGCAATGCGTTTGAGTGAATAGCCGCGGACTGCTTTTGTGGGCGAACCTGCTCCCCTGTCGTCATGCAGCTTGGAACCGACTCCCGCGGGTGCTAGTTCTATTTGTTGTGCCATAATGCGTTCCGAAGGTTCAGGCTGCGATTGTTTCGATGCCGCGCACAAAAATGTCGACCACGGTCGATATGTACAGGTCCATGGTGTAATTCCTGGGGAGATACACGCCTTGGCGCAGCATCCCAGCATACAGCGCATTTTTAAACGCATCGAGCGCGCACTCCACGTTCAGATCGTTTCGGACAACTCCCGCGCGCTGAGCATCCGTAAGAATGAGCACCAGACGTTCGCGGACCGGCCGAATGACTTCGGCAATCATGGTCTGCATCGACTTGGGTAAGATCTCCGCCTCCGCCAGGAAAGCTCTCGCCATGCCCTTCTTTTTTTCGATATGGGAATAGTAGTGCCGCGCATATTGTTCCATGCTCTCGCGCAGGTTCTCTTTCCAGGAAGAATGCTGATCCATCATAGCGACCTCGGAGGCGAGTCCCCGTTGCAGGACGGCGCGTAAGAGCTGTTCTTTGCTCTTAAAATGCCGGAATAAGGTCACCTCGTTAACACCTGCTTTTCGCGCTATTTCCCGGGTCGTCGCACCCCGGATACCGACGCTGGAAAAGGTTTGCGCGGCAGCATCCAAGAGGCGTTCGCGCGTCAGATCGACAGAAGAAACCGCGCCGGCGTCGGCCGTTCGACGGAAGGCGCAGAAGATTGCATGCAAGTACTTACTTACATTCAAGAACGATTGCAAGCGGTTACTGTCATTTCTTCGCTCCTTGGTATCCACGAGGTTTAGTTCACAAGGATTGCAACGACGCCGCTAATTCGCGGACAACGGCTAAATTCCGCTTTTGGTGCCGCGGAGCCTGTTGTGCTATCTTTTTCGTCCAATGACTGTAAATCGGCGCGCTCACGTGCAACGAGAGACGGCGGAAACTTATGTCTCCGTCGAGCTCGTTATCGACGGCTCCGGCGCCTCATCGATTCAGACAGGTATCCCTTTCTTCGATCACATGCTCACTCTCTTCAGCAAGCACAGCTTGTTTGACCTGAAGATCGATGTGCGCGGAGACTTGGAGGTGGACTATCATCACAGCGTCGAGGATACGGCAATCGTTCTCGGCAAGTGCCTCTCCCAAGCGCTCGGCGATAAGGCCGGTACCAGGCGTTACGGGTGGGCACTCCTCCCAATGGATGAAGCACTGGTCCAGGTCGCGATCGATTTGAGTGGTCGATCCTATCTTCATTATCAGGCACCGGACAACGTGGGCTCGATTGGGCGGTTCGGCTTTGAGCTGGTCGAAGAATTTCTGCGTGCCTTCAGTTCCAATGCCCTTCTCAATCTCCATGTCGATATCGTTCGCGGCCGGAACAGCCATCATATGGCGGAAGCGATTTTTAAGGGTTTGGCGAAAGCGCTAGACCAGTCTTGCCAGATCGACGGGCGGGTCGGAGGCATTCCGAGCTCAAAAGGAATATTGTGACGGCTCTCGCAAGAATTGGATTAATTGACTACGGCTCCGGCAATCTGCGGAGTGTCGCCAAGGCCCTCGAGGCGGTTGGGGCTGCACCCGAACATATTGTCCAGGGTCCGATACCCGCCGGGTTGGACGCGCTGGTCCTCCCAGGCGTTGGTTCATTCGGGGACTCGGTGCGGCATCTGCAGGAACGTGGGCTATTCCGACCGATCCGTGACTGGCTGACCAGTCAGAAGAAATTTCTTGGTATTTGTCTCGGCTACCAGCTTTTGTTCCAGGCGAGCGAAGAATCGCCCGGGGTGGAGGGTCTCGGGCTTTTCGAGGGCACGGTGCAAAAGTTCAGGGCGCCCGGTCTCAAAGTGCCCCAAATCGGATGGAATCGGCTGACCTGGACTAAGCAAGCGAGAGAACAGTACCCGAGAATTACCGAGCGACCCATTCGTTTATTTTGTTCATTCCTACTATCCTGTTCCTGAAAACAAGTCCATTATCGCGGCGACGGCAGAATATGGAGAAGAGTTTGCTGCCGCCGTGGTGGCGGACAATTTGTTGGCCACCCAGTTCCATCCTGAGAAAAGTCAAGAGAACGGATTGGCAATTCTGCGACAGTTTGTTAGTTCACTAAGATGATCATATTACCGGCGATCGACCTGCTGGACGGACAGGTAGTGCGTTTACGCGAGGGGAAACTCGCAGAGAAGACGGTGTATTCGGATGACCCGTTAGCGTTTGCCAGGCGGTGGGAGGAGGAAGGCGGAAACTGCCTGCACGTCGTAGACCTCAATGCAGCCTTCACCGGCGAGCCGCGTAATATCGAAATGGTCAAACGGCTGGTCAGGACCCTGAACATCCCGGTTCAAGTCGGGGGCGGAATACGTTCCTTGGAAGCTGCGAGCACCTTTATCAAGGCCGGCGTGGCCAGGGTCGTGCTCGGGACTGGTGCGGTGGACAGCCCAATTTTCCTCGAGAACCTGGTCAACCGCTTCGGCGGAGACAAAATAGCGGTCAGCGTCGATGCGCGAGACGGCCATGTGGCGGTCCGAGGATGGACAGAGGTCACTTCGATCAACGTGCTGGATTTTATTCGCATGGTCGAAAAGCTGGGTGTGGGAACAATTATTTTTACGGATATCGCCACCGACGGAACCTTAATCGGCCCCAACTTTCCGGTGTTGGAGAAAATTCTCGACAAAACCCATTGCAATATCATCTCAAGCGGAGGCGTTGCGACTCTCGAACATATTAAGCAACTGGCCGCGATGCCGCGCCTTTACGGCCTGATCATTGGCAGGGCGCTCTTCGACGGTACCATTGATCTTGAAGAGGCGGTGGCTCTGGCCAATTACCACAGCGACGCCCGCGGAGCGGTGTAGAGGCAGGAGGCAGGAGTCAGAATTCAGGAGCCAGGAGTTGCAGAATGGGGAGGATCGTCCGGCGGACGGCCGAGGGTCCTCCATTGACGCGGGACACAGATCAGGTAGGGCGAAGCTCCGTCTGAGCCGGGGCTTTCCGGGTGGCCTCGCCTTAAGACTACGCCCCCCGAACAATCAGTGGTCCGAGACGAATCAAAGCGCCACCGTCGCGGAGTGCTTTTCGGGGGTGACGTTAGAGGGCAGGGTGAGCCGGAAAGCCCCGGCTCAGACGGAGCTTCGCCCTACCTGATCCGATGGCCTTGCACAGTACAGGTCGACTCAGCCGTCTCCATTCTGGCTCCCGGCTCCTGCGTCCTGATTCATCTTCCAACGGTCGCCGTCCGGGGCGATTTCCCTAACTCGATCAGATCCGATAAAATATTCAGTGTCTCCCTTTTGCCGGGATCGCTGTCAGCGAGGCTCGAGGAGTCATCGTCGTCGAGAGCGGCGTCGACCGGATTATCACTGGGCCGCGTCTGTTTCGCCTTTGCCGATTTCGGCGAGGGCATCGGATCCGGCTTTTGTTCGGCAAGTTTCAGCTGAGGCTTGTCCACGTCTGCAAGAGGCAATTCGTACGTCTTGCCATGATCATCGGCCTCCGCCTTCTTGCGGTCGGCTTCTTCCTTTTCTCTCTGCTTCGCCTCTTTCGCCATCTCGTCTCGGCGGACCGCTTCGTTAAGCGATAAACGATTGTTCTTCAGTCTCTCATCCAACTGTCGCACATCTTCGGAGATATCCTGAAACTGTGGATCCTGGCTGACGCGAGTTGCTGAACGCTGGCGTAACTCATCCACAAAGAGCGGCTTCCGGTTCCCGGTCACATCGATCGGCGCCGGTTCGACTTCATCGTAGGTCAGGGGATGCTGCAAAGCCGTTTCACCGAATTCCGTGTTATCGGTCAGAGAAGGTAATCTGACGTCCGAAACGACGCCGCGGAGCTGAGTTGATCCCCCCGCCACGCGGTAGAACTTTTGCACGGTCAACTTCAATGCGCCCGCGTCGTTGGAAGCGTTCCCCAGCATTGGCATGAACCGACCAAGCTCCAGCATGGTTTGCACCGTTCCTTTGCCGAATGTACTGGAGTCCCCAACAATCAAAGCTCGGCCGTAATCCTGCATCGCGGCGGCGAAGATCTCACTGGCCGAGGCGCTCAGCTTGTTCACCAGCACAATCATTGGACCGTTGTAAAGGGCGGTACCTTCTCGATCCTTCAAAACATCGATATCACCGTTCGCGTCCTTCACCTGAACGACCGGGCCTTGATTGATAAACAACCCGCTCATCTTGATGGCCTCGTCCAACGAACCGCCGCCGTCTCTCCTCAGATCGACGACTAAGCCTTGAATCTGCTCCTGCTCCAAGCGCTTTAACAGAGCAGCGACATCACGCGAGGTGCTTTTACCCGTTCGTGATTTTTCCATGTCCTGATAGAACGACGGCAAAGTAATCCATCCCAGTTTTTGAATCGTGCCGTCCGGCAAGTCTTTTTCGATTACTTCGGCCTTGGCCTCCTGCTCGGTCAGTTTCACGTTATCCCGGACAAGCTCCACCACCCTGCGCTTCGAGGGATCGGTCGCGTTGGAAGGGATAAGCTGGAGGCGAACCGTGGTCCCTTTTTTGCCCCGGATCATTTCGACCACTTTGTCCAGCTTCATGTCCACTGTGTCGACAAACGCATCTTTGCCTTGGGCCACAGCGGCGATCCTGTCGCCGACGGTCATTTTGCCGCTCATCTGCGCAGGCCCCCCCGGCAGAAGCCGCTGAACTTTTGCGTACCCGTCGTCCGAGCGCAATTCAGCGCCGATTCCGGTCAACGAAAGCCGCATATTGATCTCGAAACTCTCAAGATCAGAACGTCCAAGATATTCGGAGTGCGGATCGTAAGATTGCGCCACGGAGTTCAAGAAAACCTGCACGAGATCTTCGTCATCGCGTTCGTCGACGCTTTTGAGAAGCTGATCGTATCTTCGGGCCACCACCTTGGGTCCGGGATCGACCGCAAATTTATTGAGTTTCTCCTGGAGCAATTCCCCCTCGATTCGATCTCTCCAAAGGAGATCTGCCTCCGCGATATTGGCCGGCCACGGTTCCTTTCGCCGGTCGAGGGCAACCGTCTTGCTGCTCTTGAAACTGTCATCCCGCTTCAGGAGCTGGTGGATCTTCGCGGTCCGATCTTCCACCCGGGCCTTAAACACCGCGTAGATGTCCTTGGCCGGCTGCACATCGCCGAGCAAGATGCTGTCCCCAAGGGAAGTCCCGTACTTCTGCGTGAATTGATCAACATCTTCCTGGGTGAAAAACAGCTTGTTGTAATCCAGATTCTCGAGGTAGGTCTCCAGAATCCGCCTCGACATTTCGGCGTCGAGCTTCTGTCGACTGTAATGACCCTGCTCCAGGAGGCGACCGACCGTGATTCCCACCTGGCGCGGGTCCGCCGCGTTTGGCTTATCCTCTCCCAAGACGAAGGTTGAGTTGAAAAGCAACAAAACTGCGGCAGCAGCGATACTAATAGTTTTCATGCGTCGAACAGAGTGCACTTTGTCACAACGGTGTCTGAGCCCAGGTATTAAGCCCAAACTCTGATTTATCCCAAATCTCGGAATCTCTATTCACTATGCTCCACTTTCAAACTTTTATTGGCGGTATTTTCGATACGAACGCATACCTGATTCGAACGCCAGGAGGAAACATTCTGATTGATGCTCCGACCGGATCATCGGAATGGATACGGGATCAAGGGGTAAGATTGGATTTGCTGGTACTCACTCACGGTCATTTCGACCATTTTGACGATGCCGCTAAAATCCAACAGGCGTGCCAATGCCAGGTGGCTTATCACAAAGACAGCATTCCTTTCATCACTGATCCAAATTTCTTCAAAGATAGAGGGTTCTTTTTGGAAACGGAACCGGTGCAGGCGGATTTTTTGATTGAAGAAACAGCGAGGGTTGATCTGTGCGGCATACCGTTTCGAGTCCTCCTTGTTCCTGGCCATTGTCCCGGGAGCCTTTGTTTCTATTCAGCCGACGACGGAATCCTGTTCGACGGCGACGTTCTTTTTGCCGGCAGCATAGGCCGGACAGACTTCCCGGGAGGAGATCATCAACTATTGATTCGCGGCATTCACGAAAAAGTTCTGACTCTACCGGATAAGACCATCGTGCTTCCTGGGCATGGACCTCAAACGACCATCGGCGCTGAGCGCCGAAACAATCCCTATTTGCAATAGTTTCGAGGTTAAAAAAAATCCCGCCGATCAATTCAATACCGACTGGATTTCACTTTCGCTCAGCTCCATCGGATGGCCGGTCCAGACAATTTTCCCACTTTTGTTCACCAGAAAAGCCGTTGGAATTGCCGTTACTCCAAACTGCTCAAAGGTCGATCCGGGGGTGTTGATCGCCACGTTGTAATCCATTGGAATCTGCTTCAGAAATTTCTGAACGGTTGCCTTGTCTTCGTCCGTGATTCCAACAATCTGCAATCCCTTACCCTTGTATTTGGAGTAGATCTCGTTCAGGTGAGGTATGCTTTTCCGGCAAGGAGGACACCAAGTGGCCCAAAACTCGACTAGAAGCGGCTTTCCAGCCAGCTCAGGTTGTTCGCCCAAATAATTAAGGGTAAGGGTCGGCAGTTGCGCCCCCTCCTTAGCGACTGCTAACTGGGCGTGAGTGGAGGCTGCCGGCAACCCGATCAGCAATCCCATTAAAAGAACAATAGCGATTTTCTTCATTGATAACTCCATATTGGAACACTTTTTGATGGTTTCGTTCATTTTTGGCGCCCCTTCCGATCGAGCAAACAGCGAGAATGCACGAGCGCGATCGATTTCCCAAATGGAATAATCAGGGTCATTCTGGCAATGATTGAGCCGACAACACCTCCGTGAGAATGATTTGGCCTTCCGCAACAAGATGCTGACCAACCCGCGCCTCCACGGCGCATTGAACAAGGCCACCCACAACTCCCAACTTGCGGGCGCTGAAACCGATCGGTTCCTCGGGGCGAACTGGACGCAAAAACTTCATGGATCGAATGGCCGAAAGCAAAAAAAATTTATTGGGCCCTCCCACCGCTATCCCGGCAGTCTGAGCCATTCCTTCCACTAAGAGTACGCCAGGCACCATTGCATTCCCGGGAAAGTGTCCCTCAAAGAAGGATTCACTTCTTCGAAAGGTTTTCGAACAGTGTGCCAGCGCACCCGCTTCGAGCTTATCGACAGATTCAACAAAAATGAACGGAGGCCGGTGTGGCAATCCCAGGGAAATCGGATCCATCGCTTCTGATGCGTTCATTGATCGCCGCAGTCTAACAGGGGAAGGAAAATACACAAATTCGGCACCGATCCCGCAATCCAACACCAGATCCCTCTCTGTCCTCCGTCTCCTCTGTGCGATGCTTTCCCCAATTCGCGTCGTTCACTCGCTGAAGCCCTAGTGTTCACCAATCGCGGGCACCGCTGACCCTATTCGAGGTTGCGCCTCAGTTGCAACTCAGAGCGGGCGGGTAGAAGGTTTCCCTGTGGCGACCGAATATTTAGCCCAACGGTATCGGGGAGACTTTCCCATCCTGGATCAGAAGGTCAACGGTTTCCCGCTGGTCTACCTGGACAACGCAGCCTCCACGCAGCATCCGGCCTGCGTGATCGACGAGATTTCCCGGTATTACCGCGAAGATCACGCTAACGTTCATCGCGGAATTCACGCCCTGAGCTCTCGGGCAACAAAACTTTACGAGGACGCACGCGCCTGCGCCGCTCAGTTTTTAGGCGCTGCTTCCAGCGAATCGATCGTCTTCACCCGAGGAACAACCGAAGGAATCAATCTTGTCGCCAGTTCCTGGGGAAACGCTCACCTTGGAAAGGGTGACATCATTTTGATCACCGAGATGGAGCATCATGCCAATCTGATTCCATGGCAGATGATTGCCCGCCGGACGGGCGCTTCACTTCAATACATCCAGGTCCAAGGAGACGAGGGAACCGTCGATTGGACTCTTCTGGAGCAGCGACTGAAGGATGAACCGGTCCGGCTGCTGGCCTTCACCCATATCTCCAATTCGCTTGGATGCATCAATCCGGTGACAGATATTTGTGCGGCAGCCCGGCGCCAGGGAGTTGTTACCCTTGTCGATGCGGCACAAAGCGCGGGGCACTGCCCAATCAACGTTCAAGAACTCGACTGCGATTTTCTCGTCTTTTCGGGGCACAAATGCTGCGGACCGACTGGAATCGGTGTGCTGTATGTCCATCCCGAATTGCTTGCCGATTTAGACCCGTACCAGTTCGGTGGCGAAATGATCTCAAGAGTCACCTATGAATCCGCCGAGTGGAAACCGGGGCCGCACCGTTTCGAAGCCGGAACGCCGCATGTCGCCGGCGCAGTGGGGCTGGCCGTCGCCTTGGAATACCTGCAAAAAATCGGACGCCCTGCGATTCAGGCTTGGGATCATCATCTCGGCCGAATTGCTTACGAAAAGCTTTCAACCTTACCGGGAATTCGAATTCTGGGTCCGAAGAGAGAACGAGCCGGCCTGGTTAGTTTTCAGCTGGGAACGATTCATGCCCACGACCTCGTGGCCTACGCCGACCAGTTTGGAGTTGCCATGCGCGGCGGGCATCATTGCAACCAGCCTTTGATGCGCAAACTGGGACTGCAGGCAACGGCCAGGGCGAGCTTCTATCTTTATAATACGGAAAGCGAGATCGACCGTCTCGTCGACGTACTACGGGAAGCAATCGGATATTTCGGAGTCTAATGGAAATCGACGAACTGTACCAGACGATCATTCTGGACCATTCGAAGCGGCCCCGAAATTTCGGCGACCTGCCGCCACCTGCTGTCAAAGGAGAGGGATACAACCCTTCTTGCGGAGACGAGATTGCGGTCTTCGTCGGCGAATCGGCCGCCGGGACCATTCAAGAGATCCGGTTTACCGGCCAGGCATGCGCCATCTGCATGGCCTCCACATCGATGATGACGACCCAGGTTAAGGGCAAAACCATCGCTGAAGCCCTCGGGTTGAAGCGGATCTTCATCGATTTCCTGACAAAAGAGGCGGCCCCGGCAAATGGCCTCGGGAATTTGCAAGCCTTCGGTGGCGTAAAGAAGTTCCCCCAGCGATTGAAATGTGCAACGCTGGGATGGCACGCTTTAGAAGGGGCATTGAAGCATTGTGCGGAATAAAAGTTGTCGTACTCTTGTCGTCACTGGAGGAAGCCGTGGGATCGGAGCGGCGATCGCACGGTTGGCGGGAAACCGCGGTTATTCCGTCGCTCTGAGTTTTCTCGACAACGAAGCAGCCGCCCGGAATGTCGTTGAGGACATTCGCTCGTCGGGGAATGCCGCTGTAGCGATTTGTGGTGATATCGCTTTGGAAGGAGACATCATCCGTCTGTTTGCGGAAGCCGAGCGAGAACTTGGGCCGATCTGCGGACTCGTCAACAACGCCGGTGTGACCGGCGGTTTTTCGCGGGTGGAAGCACTCGACGCCGCAAGTCTGGCCAAAGTGTTGATCACCAACGTTGCCGGAACAATCCTGTGCGCCCGGGAAGCGGTGAAGAGGATGTCGATCCGGCATGGTGGTCAGGGCGGGGCGATCGTCAATATTTCCTCACTGGCAGCACGGACCGGTGGAGCGGGAGAATGGGTCCATTACGCGGCAAGCAAAGGCGCGATCGATACCTTCACCATCGGATTAGCACGTGAAGTTGGTGCCGAGGGCATCCGGGTAAATGCAGTCGCACCCGGCTTAATTGCCACCGACATCCATGCCGCGAACGGAGCGCCCGACCGTCTCGAACGGCTAAGTCCAACGATTCCAATGGGACGACCGGGAGCGCCAGCAGAAGTGGCCGAAGGCGTGTTGTGGCTGCTATCGGAGGCGGCCTCTTACACAACAGGAACGATCCTGGAGATTGGCGGTGGACGCTAGGAGTCCCATGCGTGCCCTTGTACTCGAGCGCTATAATGCTCCGTTCACCCTCAAGGAAGTCACCTGTCCCGCAGCCAGCGCGGGTCAAGTCCTCGTCCGGATCAAGGCCAGCGGGGTAAATCCCCTAGACACCAAAATACGGACCGGAAATGCACCTCACGCAAGGGTGACACTTCCGGCGATCCTCGGAATGGACTTGTCTGGCATCGTTGAGGCCCTCGGATCGGGCGTAACTGTTTTCAAGCCGGGCGACGAAGTCTACGGAATGACGGGAGGCGTCGGGGGATTGCCAGGTTCACTTGCTACATTTGCGGCCGTCGACGCAGATTTACTGGCTATCAAGCCGGCAAATCTTTCGATGCGTGAAGCCGCTGCACTTCCGCTTGCCTTCATCACAGCTTGGGAGGGTCTCGTTGACCGCGCAAAAGTGCAGGGCGGACAAAAAGTATTGGTGCATGCAGGAGCAGGCGGGGTGGGTCACGTCGCCGTGCAGATCGCTGTTGCTTTTGGAGCTCAAGTCTTCGCCACAGTCTCCAAAGATAAGGTGAAAATTGCCGAGAGTTTCGGCGCCATAGCGATCGACTACAAGGCCAATAGTGTCGCTGATTACGTAGCTCAATACACCAATTCCGAAGGCTTCGACATTGTCTACGACACCGTGGGCGGAACGACTCTCGACGATTCTTTCCAGGCTGTCAGAGCGTACACTGGGCACGTAGTCAGTTGCCTGGGGTGGGGCCTACATAAGCTGGCGCCGCTCTCTTTTCGGGGGGCTACCTATTCGGGTGTCTTCACTCTCATGCCGATGCTGACAGGCAAAGGGCGATCCCATCATGGTGAGATTTTGCGGGAGGCGACAAAACTCGCCGAGGCCGGCAAGTTGACTCCCCTTTTGAATCCAGAGAGATTCACCTTCGATACAGCCCTGGAAGCTCACCTCGCGGTCCAATCGGGTACTGCGGTCGGAAAGGTAGTGATCGAAGGTGTTCAAGATCAGGATCAGGATTCAGGATGTCAGGATTCAGGATTCAGGATTCAGGATTCAGGATTCAGGATTCAGGAGCCAGAATTTCTGCTCCGCATCCCCACTTCTTTTCGAATACTGCAATTCTCCCATACTCCATCACTCCATCACTCCATCACTCCATTACTCCATTACTCCAACACTCCTGGCTCCTGACTCCTGAACTCCTGGCTCCTGAATTATCCCCGAAACAACGCCCCTAGCTTGACCCCGATCGATCGAGAGGCTGCGGCGATCGTCAATCCGAGAAAAACCATGGCCCAAACGCCGAGCGCCGCGGCGAGATAAGGACCTTCGCCCAAAATATTGGCTAGTTCGTAAATGGCTTTCGCGATTGGGTAGTCGGCTTGTTTCTGTGCAAGGACAAGGGAGTCGGAGACTTCCAACATCGCGAAAGCGAATGCCAGGATGCCTCCTGAAAAAAGATTTGCCATGATCAGGGGCAACGTAATTCGCTTAAGCGCGCGGATTGGTGAAGCACCGAGGTTTTGCGCAGCCTCTTCCAGGGTAACGCTAGCCTGTTCAAAACCGGCCGCCGCCGAGCGAACGACGTAAGGAAGCCGGCGCACCGCATAAGCCAGCACCAGGAGAATGAGCGGATTTCGCGAGGGGTCTAAGAAAGCTAAAAAGCTGCCACGGCGCGTCAGAGCCAGATATCCGAATGCAAGAATCAGCCCGGGAACAGCAAGCGGGAGCATCGCCAGGGCGTCCAGCAATGAGCGGCCAAAGATCTTCGTCCTGGTAATTAAATAAGCAATGGTTACTCCCAGTAGAAGATCAAGAACTGTCGACAATGAGGCGTAGATAAGGCTGTTCTGGATCGCTGGCACAGTGAGATGATTGCCGAGCGCTAAGACGTAATGCTGCAGGGTGAACGATTGAGGAAGGATCGTTCGGTACCAGTCTTTTGAAAACGAGACCAGGATAACGCCAAGTTGAGGTAAAAGAGCAAGAGCGCAAATCGCCAGAAAATAGGAGGAGCATAACAATCCTCGGACACCTGGCAGAGCGATGATCTGCGCGGAGTGACCACCGCGCCCTGGCATCGCCGGCGGGGGCTTACCCGCTAGAAGACGAATCACTAGATAAATCAAGGCCGAGACGACCAGAGTTACGGCCACCAGGGCGTAAGTGAACGGGTTGCTGTCAATATCGCTCAACCCATTAAAGATCTGGACAGGCGTGACACGGTAGTAGTCAAACATCAGAGGAACGCCCAGTTCGGTAAAGGCCCAGATAAAGACAATGCTTCCTCCAGCGAAAATTCCCGGCATAACGAGCGGGATGGTGACACGCCAGGCACGTCGCAAGCCGGAGCATCCGAGATTCTCCGCTGCTTCCAGTAAAACCGGGTCCACGTTCGCCAGCGCCGCCACGAGATTAAGATAGAGGATCGGGTAGAGATGGAGCGCGTTCAAGGTAACGATTCCCCACTCGCGCCCGATCCCCAGCCAGTCAATCACTTGAGTTTGGCCGAGCCATCCCACGGCGCGAAGTAACGCATTCACGGCACCCTCCTGTCCAAAAATCTGCCGAAAACCGATCGCCCCCACAAATGGAGGCAACATCATTGGCAAAAGTAACAAAGCGGACAGTGCGCGCTTTGCCGGAAACTCGAATCTTTCACTGATCCATGCCAGGGGCGCCGCAACTGCGAAAGCGAGGAGCGTGCTTCCCACAGCGAGTCGGAGGGCGTTGGTAAAACCTTCCAGGTAAATTGGGTTTCTGAAAACTTCGAGAAAGTAGTCCAGAGTCGGGGCACCGGTCTGGTCCAGGAAGGCGCCTCGGACAGCAATGGCGATCGGTAGAACAAAAAAGAGACCGAAAAATGCCAGGACACCAAAATAGAGCGCAAGAGTGATGGGCGAATTGCGGGAGCCACTGAGATTAAATCCGAGGAACCTGTGGGCAACTCGCCCCACCAGTGAAGCCGTTCTTTTCGATTCGGGTGATCCGGAGACGGTTTTCATTTGCCTGCGCGCGCCATCCGTTCGGCTTCGCGATATTGGTTACGAAAATAGGTGGTGAGCTCATCGGCCAACTGCACTTCTTTCACCCGGTCGGCAGACTTGAGGGTATCTCGGATTTGCTGCATGGCGATGTCGTAACGCACACGGGAAACATCGAGGAGTTTTTGGAAAGCCGCAGAATCAACCGGCTCACTGCCGATTGCCTTGCGCGCCGCTACCAGTTCTTCCCGTGAGTCAATGCACATTACCCGAACCAGAAAGCGGATAGTTGCGAAGAGCGGCGCTGTCCAAGCTTCGTGGTACTCAAATAGCTGCGCATCACGATACGGATCGGCTTCCCGATCAGCCATCTCAGAAAGGAGCGGCTCCCGATAAAACTCTCTACGGATCGGCAACCTCCTCAGGGCATAACGTTCGGGTCCACCGGGTGTTCCAACCCGAAAATCCCAGAGCTTCTGGCCCTCCAGCTTCAGGACGAAATCGATAAATGCCTTGGCAACCTGAGGATGCGGAGCCCCGCGGAGCATCGCAATGGAGTCCGCTCCGATCGAGGTGCCGCCCACAACACTGGTGTATTTCAGCCGGCTTCGACCGCTCTTATCCGAGACCGCTTCGCTTTCGAAGCGCCCATAAAAATCAATACACATTCCCGCGGCAGCCTCTCCGTAAGCTACGTCCATCGCAACTTTCGGAGCGCCATCGCTGAAATAACGGGAATTTGCCGCGAGACGGATCAGAAGCTGCAATCCCCTCTCCCAACCTTGGGTTACGGCCAGCTTTTCGAGCTGTTCAGGCGATTGACCGCCTGGTGACGCCTGGAGCTCGGCCAGTCGTTGATTCATTTGTTGCTGGATGATCAGCTCAAACGCTTTGGCCACCGAACCACTCTTGGTTGGATCAGCCATCGCAATCGCGTTAAACAACCGTGCATTGGCCAAATCAACCCATTGAGTCGGCGGTGTGAAGACCCCCAGTCGCGTCAGAACCTCCGTGTTGTAGCAAATCCCAAACTCCGCCAGACACGCTCCGACCCAGCGTCCCTTGCTATCCCAATATGGCTCACCTCCGAGCGAGCGTGGGATCTGGAGGTCGCCGGTGCCACCGAACAATTCGGGAAATCGGGAAAGAAATCCGCTGTCGACCAGGAGTCCGCGATTGGCCATGTTGACGAAGTCAAAGCTGCCGCCACCGAAGAGTAAATCGATTCCGCAACTTGAGTCCGAGTGTAGGAATGCATATCTCGCGCGCTCGCCTTGGGAACCTTTATCGGCCTCTCCGCGCACGCTCGGATTGGCAAACGCATTGAGGATTTCCCGATTCCAGGGAAGCCGTAACTGCCCTGTCCAGTAGTTCCGGAAAGAGGCTTCAAATTCCGAGTTCAGGTATCGAACTATCTCGGTCGTCCCGCCGGGCAATCGCCAGTCAATATGGACCGAGCGGCCGGTCGTTTTTCGGTAGTATTCTTCGAAAGCGCGAGTGAATTCGAACCGGATTGCTTCGTTATGTGGTGAAATGATGACCAGTTCATCCTGCGCCGAGTTGCTTCCGATCTCGGATTGCCGGAACAGGAAGGGCGCGGCAACGACCACACAGAGTAAGGCGAGGATCGGAATGACGCTCCGCATCATGGTGCGCCAAAAATAGTGATGTCCTCAGGATCGATACCTAAGAAGTATTCCTGACCGGGTCGGAACCGGGCCGGCCGCGGGTTGATCTCCGCCACCTTGAGAAAATCTTCCTCGCATCGAAAGAGATGTTGAGCAACCTGCCCGAGGTAAATCGTTTTGACCAGGCTGGCCCGCAGAGCCTGACCAGGGGGCTGATTGTCGGTTATCCGAATCGCTTCCGGACGCAGGCAAAGGGTGACCGAGGATCCGGAGATCGCAGCCGGATCGGGTGGCGCAGCGACCAAAAGAGTGCGCTGGCCGAGATTGACCTCCAGCCGTTCGTTTCGGCTCGCAAGGTGACCAGTCAGGAAATTGGCCTCCCCGATGAACTGTGCGACGAACCGGTTGCAGGGGTGTCGGTAGACTTCCGGTGGTGCGCCGACCTGAAGGACTTTGCCTTCGTTCAGAATGGCGATCCGGTCTGCGATCGAGAGCGCCTCCTGCTGGTCGTGGGTCACGTAGATGGAAGTCAATTGAAACTCCCGGCAGATGCGGCGGATTTCCTCCCGCATTTCCAGACGAAGTTTAGAATCCAAATTGGACAACGGCTCATCCAGGAGCAGACAGGCAGGCCGCACCACCAGCGCCCGGGCGAGAGCGACCCGCTGTTGCTGTCCTCCAGACATTTCGTGAATCTTACGCCGCGCGAGATCTTCGAGCCGCACCACGCGGAGAGCTTCAGTAACCCGGCTATCAATTTCTGCTCTCGGCAGCCTCCGTTCTTCCAAACCGAATGCAACATTCTTTTCGACGGTTAGATGCGGCCATAACGCATAGTTCTGAAAGACCATGCCGGTCTGGCGCTGATGCGCAGGGAGACGGGTGACATCTTTACCGTCGAAAAGAATGCGTCCTTCGTCCGGCTCATAGAATCCGGCAATGTGACGCAAAAGAGTCGTCTTCCCACACCCGCTGGGTCCTAAAAGGAAAAACAGCTCACCGCTCTGGATAGTTAACTCGATGCGATCAAGGGCGAGAAAACTGCCAAAACTTTTGGTGAGATTTTCGATAACAATCATTGCACAGAAGTCAGGAGCCAGAAGTTCAGGATGAAGCCGCCCAATTCTGCAACTCCTGTAACTCCTGAACTCCTGCAACTCCTGTGTTGCGTCCCGCTCCGCATGATTCTCGGATCGTTAGCTCGAGGGGAAGCGCGCTTTGATTCTTTCCAATCTTTTTGCCGTCCACCAACGCAATGATTGCTTCTCCTACCATTTTTCCCTGTTCAAAAGGATGTGAGCGGATCGTCGTCAGGGGAGGATACGCGAAAGCCGCACCGGGGATATCATCGTACCCGACGACCGCAAAATCTTCGGGGATGGAGAGCCCGGCCTCTCGGATCGCCGTCATCGCACCGATCGCCAGCGTATCATTTCCGGCAAAAAGCGCCGTCGGAGCAATGCCGGAGGCCAATATCCGTTTCATGGCGTGGTAACCACTCTCGCCGGTAAAATCTCCTTCGGCGAAAAGCCGTTTGTCGAAGCGAATCCGCGCGGTTTTCAGGGCGAGGCGGTACCCTTCGAACCGTCTCTGCGACGGGTTGTAAACGAGAGGCGCATAACTGATGTGAGCAATGCGACGGTGCCCCAAGGAAATCAGGTGATCCGTGGCGTGGCAGCTGGCCTGGCCATCCTTGGTTCCGATCGAATTCTCCTTCGGATGTCCGGAGGATCCGAACACGACCAGAGGAAACTCTGATTCGATGACCTTCCGCAAGGCTAGATCGTTCTCGCGTGGATTGATCACAATCAGTCCATCTATCCGCTTGCTCTTAGCTAATTCCAAGTAAGCATCGGCGGCTGAGGGATCATGAATGGAATCCATTAACAGGCGATAGCGCCGTAGACGGCACGTCTCGTTCAGCCCATAAATCATAGAGGGCACGAATGCATCCACCGAAATCAAATCAGGACGTGAGAGAACCAGGCCCACGGTTCGGCTCCGTCCGGTCACCAGCATTTGAGCGGCCGAATTTGCAACGTAGCCAAGTTTTCGCGCCATCGCCAGGACGCGCTCCCGGGTTTTGGGATTCAGCGCAACGCCCGGCTGATTGTTTAAAACGTGCGAAACAGTCGTTCGCGATACCCCAGCTGCCCGAGCAATATCGTGCGTGGTGACTCTTCGCGTCATGTTTCCGATGATAGCTTAGGAGGGTCCAAAACTATGCAATCAGCGGTTACTTTGGGTATCCGTCCGGATTGGCCTGGTGCCAGCGCCAGGCGCTTTCAATGATCGAGCGCACATTCGGAAACTGGGGCACCCATCCCAGTTCTTTGCGAATCTTGCCACTGGCCGCCACCAGCACCGCTGGATCGCCCTCGCGACGGGGGCCAATCTCCGCACGGATCTCCTTCCCTGTAACTTCGCGTGCGGCATCGATCACTTCCTTGACGGTGAACCCCTCCCCATTGCCCAGATTGTAGAAGCGACTGCCACGGTCGAGCGCGCCCAGCGCCAGAATATGCGCCTGCGCGAGATCCACAATATGGATATAGTCGCGAAGACAGGTGCCGTCCCGTGTCGGATAATCGTCTCCAAAAATAAAAGCCTTTTCACGTTTGCCCATCGCGACCTGGAGGACAATTGGGATGATATGAAACTCCGGACTGTGGTCTTCTCCTCGGGTTAAGGTCGCTCCTGCGGCATTGAAATAGCGCAGACAGGCGAAGCGCATGCCGTAAATGCGGTCGAGCCAATGCAACATTCTCTCCAGAATGAATTTCGATTCGCCGTAAGGGCTTCCCGGAACGATGCGCTCGGATTCGTCAATCGGCATTCGTTCCGGTTGATCAAAGAGATTAGCCGTCGAGGAAAGAATGATGCGTTTAACTCCGTGCTCAACCATGCTGCTGAACAAATTCAGGCCATTGGTCACGTTGTCGCCCAGGTATAAAAATGGGTTTTGCATCGACTCTCCCACCAGCGTCTTGGAAGCGAAGTGCATCACCGCGTCGGGTCGATGCTGCGTCAGAGTCGCATCAATGGTCGCCCGATCGGCCAGATCCCCTTCCACAAAGATCGCATCCGGATGCACCGCCGCTCGATGGCCTTGAGAGAGATTGTCCAGCACCACCACCGACTCGCCATTGGCGATGAGTTGTTCGACCGCCGCGCTTCCGATGTAACCAGCACCGCCCGTTACCAGGACCCTCATAATTGACTTTCTTTCATTTAGATTTCCGATTGGTCAGGCAACGTCTGCGCAGCCTGCTCCGGCCAGATATAGCATCCGAGCCGCCGCTACCTTATTCAATTCCCGCCCGTTGTCCGCAACGCTTTCGGGATCCATTCACCATGAGCGGCAATCAACTCATCCACCAGCGCCCAAATCTGGTCCAGATCCAGCTCCGCAGCCGTATGCGGATCGAACATGGCGGCTTGATAAATCAATCGCGGATCCTCTTTAATAATGGCTTCCACCGTGAGCGCTTGCACGTTGATATTCGTTTGCATCAGCGCCGCCAGATGAGGCGGGATCTTTCCGATCTGGATCGGTTGCACTCCATTCTTATCAACCGCGCACGGAACCTCAACGCAACACTCCGCGGGCAGGTTCTCGATCAGACCTTCATTGGTCACGTTTCCGTAAACAATCCGCGGAGTTCCGGTTTCCAAGCTGTGAATGATCAACGAGCCATATTCGGCGCTTCGCTTCACTTCCAGCGGTGTATCCGGATTTTCCAGTTCGTTCCGCAGCCGCTCCCATCTGGCCATCTGGGTCTCGCAACGCCGGGGATATTCATCCAGCGGAATATTAAATTTCTTGATCAGATCTTCCCGACCTCGCTTGATAAACCAGGGAACATACTCAGAAAGGTGCTCACTGGATTCAGTGACAAAATAACCGAGTCGATTAAAAAGGTCATAACGCACCCGGTTGGTTTCCGGCACCCTTCCCTCGCTGACCACCCGTCGAATCTCCGGATAGAGATCCTGGCCGTTTCGTTCAAAGCGCAGGTAGAAAGCCAGATGATTGATACCGGCGACCAGATAGTTGATTTCCTCGATCGGCACCTCGATATCGTGGGCCAACTCTTCCGCCGTATGCTGAACGCTATGGCAAAGCCCGATCGTGCGCACCTTGGTGGCCTGGTTGAGCGCCCAGCAATTCATAGCCATCGGATTGACATAATTTAAATGGACCACCCCCGGGCAAACGCGTTCCATCTCATGGCACATCTCAATGAGTACAGGGATGGTTCGCAGCGCCCTCATGATTCCGCCAATCCCCAGCGTGTCGGCGATCGTCTGCCGCAAACCGTAACGTTTAGGGATCTCAAAATCTGTCACCGTACACGGCCTATATCCCCCAACCTGGATCATGTTGATCGCGTACGAAGCTCCCTCCAGCGCTCGGGCGCGATCCGTGGTGGATTCGATCGAAGCCGGAGCGCCCAACGTCTGAGCGATCCGCCGGGCAACCACCTCCGAAGTCTTAAGACGTTCTTCGTTGATATCAAACAAACAGATCGTGGAATCACCTAGCTCGGGAAACGACAGGATATCGCCTAATAAATTCTTGGCGAATACGGTGCTCCCAGCGCCTATAAACGTGATCTTTCTTGATGAATGGCTCATTGGTTTTCTCTGTGGCCCGAAGGACTTGTGGTTTGGACATTTGGAGAAGGTCAACCTCGGGGAATCGTTGGCCCGAAGGGGCTGGAGGTCTCAGCCGCCCACGGCTTGAACCCTGGGACTGTCAGTTGGGACATCTGCAGAAAGTCACGTCGCGAAGTTTCGCCCCAAAGGGGCACAGGACTCAGCCCGGGTTTCACCCTGGGAACCGCCACCCAGCGACGCGCCCGAGGGGCGGCAGATCGAACGTACTAACAACGCGTAGGTTCTAAATTGTAGCCCGCTCATGCACCCTCTCTTTTTTCCACAGCTGACGAGATTTACCCGATAGGCCTCTGCTTTCCGAGTTCGTTAATTCCTTACTGAAAGAGTGCGTTGACTTCGTCGTTGGCCGATTTAAGTGTCGAAGCTGGGTTAGCACCGCTCAGCATGATCCGATCGATGGCCGCCCGCATGATCCTGACCACGTCACTCGCGTGATCGGTGACCGGAAAAAGGAAGGTCACCTTGGAGTCGGTTCCTTCTTCAACAAATGGAGTGACGTCCATTCCCTTCTTGGCGAAAGCTGCTTTCGCGATATCCACATTTTCGCGAACGGCGGGGAAGACCACGGAATAACCGGCGACAATCTTTTGCGCTTCGGGAGACCCGAGAAACTTTACCCATTTCCAGGCCTCGGGTTTGTGTTTGCTCCCAATCCAGATCGAATCGGCCAAGCCGTTGAACATCGATTTCCTCCCCTCCGGGCCCTTTGCCAACGGAGCAATCCCCACCTCGAATTTGCAGTTTTCCTTGTACCAGTTAATCATCCAGGAGCCGTGCAAAACAGTGGCGCCTTTACCGGCCGCAAAAAGACCTGGTGCGTTGCTGTCGTTGCAATCCTTGGCAGGAATAATAAATCCTTTCTTCCCTGCATCGACGATCCATTGAAAGGTCTCCGCTAACTTTGGACTATCATAGTAAAACTTGGACGCCCAGAGCCCATCGTTAAATTTGAATCCGTTCGAGACCGCGAAATGGCTCCATTCAGACTGCCCGTAGGCATCCGGGTTACCAGGCATTATGAGACCATATTGGTTCACTTTCTTAGGATCGAAACCCGCGGCCGTCCCATCCTTGCCAGCCGCGTCAATGCTTAGCTTAGCGATCAACTTCTGAAAACTCCCTCCATCCTTGGGATTCCAATCAAGATTAGCCAGCGTTGCCGGATCGACACCCGCCGCTTTCATCATGTCTTTGTTGTAAAAAATCGCAATGGTGTCCCAATCCTTCGGAAGTCCATATTGCTTCCCCTCCTTGGACCAGAGCTTGAAGAGGTCGCCGACATAAATATCGGTACCGACCTTGTCCTGTTTAATCAGCGGCGCCAGGTCGACCAGTTGTTCGTTGAGCGCAAACTCCGGGTATCGGGCAAGATGATCTGTAAAAACATCAGGTGCGGACCCAGAAACGAATCCAGTGCTGATTCCAGTCCAGTAATCACTCCACGCCGTTTGGGTGATTTTAACCGTGATATCCGGGTTTTGCTTCTGAAATTCGGCCGCGCATGCCTTGTAGGCCGGGAGTTGGTTGGTGTCCCATAACCAATAGCTGATCTCTGTAGCGGCCTGGGCCGAAACAGCGGAAACCAACATCGTTGCCAAAAACGTTGTTCTGAAGTGATGCATTCTTTTTTATTGTTGGGGGTGTGGGTTGGATATCATTTTCCACCGCTGAACTGGATGGATTCAACGACTTTTCGGCCGAAGAAGATCAGGAGCAGAGCGACGGGAATTATTCCTAAAACCGTGCAAGCCATCAGACCGGTCCAATCCGGGGTCCCCGCCGCGGATTGGGTTCGGAAAGAATTGATAGCGACCGCCATCACTTGAACGGCAGGATTACGCCCGATCAGGAACGGCCAGAAAAATTCGTTCCACATCGCGATGGAAGTCAAGATCGTGAGGGTCGCCAACGAGCCGGTGTGCAGTGGCAACATGATCTTAAAGAAGATAGTCAGGATTCCCGCGCCGTCGATATGGGCAGCTTCTTCGAGTTCGGCTGGGGTCCCCAAAAACATTTGCCGTAAAAAGAAGATCGAGAAAGGCGTCATTAAAGCGTAAGGAGCCGCCATCCCCTGGAAGGTGTTCAACCACCCCAATTCCTTCATCAAAATGAAATTCGGGATGAACAGCACCGCCCCGGGAATCATGGTCGCCGTAATAAAAAGGAAGAAAATAAAGTTCCGGCCCGGAAATTTCAGCCTGGCGAAGGCGAATGCGGCCATGGAACTGAAGAGGATCTGCGGTATAACCACCATTGCCGTAAAGATCACGCTGTTCAACAGCGCTCGCAGAAAGTCGATCTTCCCGAGGCCGGATTTAGCCAGACGCGGGTCAGCGGGATTCGCCAGCCCAAGCACCCGCTGGAAATTAAAAAGCGTCGCATCCTTCGGCAATAACGACGACGCACTGGTGTAAATCGCGCCGGTGTCGGTAAACGCCGTTTTGACGGCAATCCAGATCGGCAAGAGCGAGACGATTGCCAGAATAATCAAAACAGCCATTCCGATGCGATGTCCCCAAGGGTTCGAGGAGGTTTCTGCAGTATTCATGGCTATTTGAGGTCGGATTCTCCGGCTCGGAGGACGCGCATCTGAATCAGTGAGATCACGATGAGAAATAAGAAGAGCACCACCGACATCGCAGAGGCATAGCCCATTCGGGAACTGGAAAAGGCGTTCTGATAGACGTACCAGACAATTGTTTGCGTGGCGTTCGCAGGCCCTCCCATCGTCGTTACGGCGATCGTATCGAAGATCTGAAAAGATCCGATCACACTGGTCACCAGAACAAATGCGATGGTCGGACGCAGCAACGGCAGAGTGATACTCCAGAATTGCCGCATTGGAGAGGCTCCTTCAATTCGCGCTGCTTCATAAACGTCATGCGGAATATTCTGCAGCCCGGTATAAAACAGCAAGGCCGTGAAGCCAGTGTGTCGCCAGGTGTTCACCGCCGCGATCGTGACCAAAGCCAGGTTCTGATCGTTGAAGAAGGCAATCCGAGGAACCCCAAACCACCCCAGCACTGCGTTACCAAACCCTAAAATCGGGTCAAGGGTCCAAAACCAAAGCATGGCAACAATGACGTTGGAGAGCAGATACGGGACCAGGAACAATGACCGAAAAGTAACCGATTTGCTAATTCTCTGCAGAAGGACGGCCAGGATTATACCGAACACCAATTGAGGGGGGATGTTGTAGAGGACATACAAAAGGGTAATCCACATCGACGACCAGAAATTTTTGTCGTGTAGAAGCCGATCGTAATTGGCCAGACCCACCATTTTGGGAACTCTCATCAAATTCCAATCGGTGAAGCTGATATAGATCGCCCGAAAGGTGGGCACCAGATAAAAGATCAAAAATCCAAAAACCGCTGGTGCGATAAACGCATAGGCTGTGAGAGCAGTTTTATCGATCTGCCAGCGACGGCTGCCAGCTGCTGCTCTAACTGGGAGCGTTGCTTCCGAAAGGGGGATAGCCATAATGATCGCGCCTTGATTTAACTCGTGCTAGTATCTATTGTATCCAGTGTTAAAAGGTCAATCTTTTTTTTGCGGGAAAGAATTGGTTGAAACCCAGCTAACTCCTAACACTTCAGAAGCTCGGCGGCTTTCCCTCTAACACGATCGCCGAATCCGGATAGCGGCTTTCGAGTGAGATTGACGGCGGCGGACGGTAATTTCTCAATCAAGTCGCGGACCCCAATAAATGATCTCGCGAACCCCATGATCGCCTATAATGAATGCCAGGCTCTGGATTGAAGTGTCGAGCTGGTGAACATTCATTAAGATTGTTAGTTATAGCAATAGCTCGCACGCGCCGATGTAGCAGGCTCCCCTGCTACCTTCATCAATCTCTTTGTTTGAAATGAACCTCCGACAGACCGCGAAGGGTATTTGCAGCTTGCTCTGGCGTTAGATCGCGCTGAGCTTCTGCGAGCATTTCATAACCAACCATAAATTTCTTGACCGTCGCCGACCTGAGGAGTGGCGGGTAGAAATGGGCATGAAGCTGCCAATGCTCCTGCTCACCGAATCCACTCGGCGCCCCGTGCCAACCCATAGAGTAAGGAAAGGAGACTTCGAACAGATTATCATATCGTGTCAGAAGACGCTTGAGAATATCCGCCAGACTCGTTCTTTCTGAGGCGACCAAGTCCGGAAGCCTTAGCACGTGGCGTCGCGGAACGAGCAAGACCTCATACGGCCAAGTTGCCCAATAGGGCAGGAGCGCAACCCAATCTTCGTTCTGGATCACGATCCGTTCGTTTTGCTGCAATTCCAAAGCCAGGTAATCCAGGAGCAGGAGCGAACGCTTTTCGCGCCAATGGGCAAGCTGTTGTCGATCTTCTTTTGCCGGTTCGTTGGGAATAAAGTCGCTGGCCCAGATCTGGCCGTGGGGATGCGGATTCGAGCATCCCATCACCTCACCCTTATTCTCAAAGACCTGAACCCAGTGATAATCCCGGCTCAGCTCATCCGTCTGCTCTGCCCACACCTCCACAACGCCTCGAATATCTTCCAGCGGCATTTCGGGCAACGTCCAATCATGCCGCGGTGAAAAGCAAATGACCCGGCATGTTCCCGAGACCGATTGAGCGCGCAAAATGCCGCCATCGTTGCTTGCCGGTTGGGTGACCGTCGGAACCATCGCGGCGTAGTCGTTGGTGAAAACATAAGTGCCGGTATAGACCGGGTTTTTCTCACCGCCAGCCCGCGCGTTTCCAGAGCAGAGATAACACTGCGGATCGTGCGCAGGACGCTCCTTGCCCTGCGCCACTTTCCTGTTTGCCCTGCCAGGGACGTTGAGTCCGATGGGGAGAAACGAGGATCCAATCCCCTGTCAGTGCGTTATAGCGGCGGTGAGGCTGTTGATTTCGGTCCATATTCCTGGTTCAGAGTTTCATCCGTGACACTAACCTCACGTCGTTGGTTTCCGAACGGGCTTGAGGATAAGGGGGAGAAGAAAACGCGTTCCAGCCTCGAAAGTATCAACACGTGCTAGTAAAGTGTCAAACTTATTGTGCTCGGGGTCCGGGTAGGGTGAAGCTCCGTCCTTCAGTCTTCATCGTGCTCGTCATCGTGCACGTGCTCGTTCTCGATCTTTGATCGTTGTCCGCGACCACGACCACGACGAACACGAGCCACCCTCTACCTGAGAGGATCCTGGCGCCGTTCGGGACAAGGCATTATTTATTTATTTAACCTGATGCGCTGTCCTTATTGCCGGACCAACGTCACTTGGGGCGCAATTACCTGCCCCACCTGCCGGGCTCAGATTTCCTACGGGTGCACCGCCCCCGCCACCGGCTGTTTGTTAGCGATCGTCGTTGCCTTCCTCGCAGGGAGCGCGCTCATCGGTTTATGCTTCTCGGGAGAGTCAGCCGGAGATGGCAAAGTCTCCCAGAACCTGCTTCTCGGGATAGGGGTCTTCTCGGCCCTGCTCGGATTGGGTCTTTGGTTGCTCATGTGCCACGTCGCCAAGAGGTTCGTCTCTTTCGCTCCCAAGCGACGGGACTAAGCATCTTTACGCAGTCGTCGTGCGCCGTGCCGTGCCGCGGACTCGATCACACGATTCGACCGAACGAACTGCGTGGATCAGCGCCAGGCATCCAAGCACATTCAGATTTCGCTGGCGGCGTTCCGCCTGCCGGCGCGAGCGCGCCTGGTTGATTGATTTGCGGCTTTTAGTAGCAACTGTTTGACGTTGAATCTGGGAGTCAATCCATTGCGCCGGGTTTTGATCTATAGACATATTTTAATTACGGTTTGGTTCTTAGGTAGATTACAAAGGAAAATCCTGGGCACGCGGTACCCGGTTGAGAGTCTGTGGCCGCAACACGTCCGGCACGGGGTTGAATGCGAACTCATGATCACGAACAACCGACCACCCAGGCCAACTTGAGAGCGTTGCTCCGAATCGTCGGATCCGTCTGCAGATAGATTGCTCCACAAACCATCAGCATCAGAAGACCTGCTCCTAACTCTCTCATAAAAAGAACCAAAGCAAAATCGATGCCAGCGATTTGATCTAAAGCATAAAGCTCTTAAAATCAGTCATTTATGAACTATTGCAATCTCTCTTCCCCTCGGACGAAGATTGCAAACTTCCCAAATTTGGGAAGGCCTTATCCCATTTTCGCATGGACGTCCGATATGAATCAGCACCCTTCTGCGATCGTGCGCGTCTCACTGTCTTTGCTGACGGACCCCAACGCTCCGTAAAAAATAGTTCGAGCAGGTGGATCAGGCAGGAGCAGACGAACTGGTGATCCGGCGCCACCATTGATAGACGCATCCGGCGATTGCATTTCTATGAATTGATTGCGAAGAGTTGGCAGCGGCGAAGAAGCGTACCCGGCGTGAGGCACCACCTGTTGAGCCGTTATGATCGAACCAACAAACGCACCAGACAACGGACTGCTCAGACCCGCTGAGGGAAACAAATGCGAACCGCGCATTGTGCATGATCTTTACCCGCGGGTCATTGATTGGGGAATGCCCGAAGACGTCAACGCCGGCGATTTCACTTTCGCTGTCCTGGAAGCTGCTTTGGAGGCTGGCGCATCGGAAATCCAACTGACTCCACTGGAGCAACTCGGAGAAGTCAGCGTTCATTTCAAAATCGGAAGCGCGTTTATCGCACAAAAGCCTCTCACTCCGATTCAATTTGGCTTGATCGCGATCTTACTGGCGCACATTGCCACGCTCTCTCGTCACCCCACGGAATCGCCATCTTCGATCCGGTACTTTTATGCCCGCGACCAGAGACCGTACTATCTCCGCTTCTCGAAGATCCGTCTCGGCGATCTTTCAACCGCGATCCTGATCAGCCTTTTCGTCACGGAAGGATCGACAGAGCCGCAAGGCGGATCGGCTCGTACAAATACCACGTGATTCAACAGGCGGCGTTCAGCGTTCCGGGTTTCTCCGAGATTCTGCAACTCCTGAACTCCTGCAACTCCTGTCACTGTCTCATTTCCCTCGCACGGGCAACGAGACAATGAATTCTGAACCAGCCCCTTCCGCGCTTTGCACCGTCACTTTCCCACCGTGCGCTTCAACAACGGCTTTGACCAGACTTAATCCAAGGCCAAGTCCGCGTTGTCCCCGGCTCTTGTCACCTCGGTACAACCGATCCCAAATTCGCGGTTGTTCCGCAACAGGGATACCGATTCCATCGTCCTTTATCCTGACCTGTACGGTGTCGTCGAACGATGAGCATTGGATGGATACTCGACCCTGCTCGTGAGTGTATTTCACCGCGTTATCGAGAAGGTTCGCCAGAGCCTGCTGAATCCGGTTAGGATCGACGTCTGCATAGCAAGGATCGTCGCAGTTTGCCGTTATTTCGATCTTCTTTTCCTCGGCAACCAGTCGATAGACCTCAAGCACATTCTCCAGCAATTGTGACACGGATCTCCGTTCACGGTGCAACCGCATCATTCCATGCTCTGCCTCCGTGATGTCCATCAAAGTGTTGAGCATAGTCAACACGCGGTCGGATTCTTCGATACAATCCGCCAAGGCATCGCGTTGCGAACCTTCTGCGTCCGTTTGCAACGCCAATTCTGCCGACCCGCGCATTCGGGTCAATGGGGTGCGAAGATCGTGCGCGACATTGTCGAGCGATTCGCGCATTCCGCGTATCAAAGTCTGATTCTTCTCCAACACCCGGTTGAATTGACGCGCAAGTTCGGCCAGTTCGCTTTGTGCCTGACTCTCGGGCACCCGTTCCGCCAAATTGCCGGTGTTGATGATCGTCCGGGCAGTGCGCATAATTTCCCGGACGGGCGCTGTGGCCCGGTGCGCAAAAATCGCTCCGCCCGCCAAGCCAAGCAGGAAGGTAGGCGCCATCACCAGCAGAAAGGACCTCAGAAATGGGACCAGGAGCGTCTCGCTTCGGTTGATGCTTCGCCCAATCTGCAGGATTGAGCCATCACTCAGCAAAGTCCTGGCAATGATGAATTCGCTGCGATCGTCCTTGGGAATCTGCAACCAGCCATTCTGGCTGGCGTCATCTCTGTCGACGGCCGTCTTCGCCGTTCTGACCCAATCCTGAGGCGCCACCAACAGAAGGACACTTCGTTGCGGGCCCGTCACACGCACAAAAAATGGACCCTCATTCTGATCGAACTCCGTTCGATGAACTAAATTGTTCAGCGCCGGAAGCCCTTGGGTTTCATAGACCGCAGCGCACTCCTTCAGACGCGCCTCAATGATCTCGCGCTCGCTCTGCTCAAAGAAGGAAGTCAGAAGAAGATAAAGAAGCGCAAATAAAATAATCGCGCTGACCGTGAAAGTGGCGGCAAACCAAAGACTGAGCCGAACGGCAAAACTTTGCCAGAGCCGGCTGTGCATCGTCTCATTAGTCGGAGGCATAGCATTGTTTAGTTTCCCGCGACCAGGTCTAATTCAGCCTGACGACATAGCCGACACCTCGGACCGTATGAATCAACTTCTGCGGAAAGCCCCGGTCAACTTTAGAGCGAAGCCGGTGGACCAGCACATCGACCACGTTGGTTTGGGGATCAAAACTGAAATCCCAGACATGTTCCAGGATCATTGTCTTGGTGATCGGGCGACCGGCATGACGCAGCAACAGTTCGAGCAAAGCAAACTCCCGGGACTGGAGTTCTATCTTTTGTCCGGCCCGCACGACTTCCCGGGTGAACAGGTCCATTTTTAGATCAGCAACGGACAAGTGGCTCGGCTCAGGTGAATGAGTCGCGCGCCTGATCAGCGCCTGAACGCGCGCCAGCAGCTCTGAAAAAGCGAACGGCTTGGTCAGATAATCATCGCCGCCGGACTGCAGTCCGAGCACCCGATCATCGACACCCGCCCGCGCGCTGAGGATCAGTACCGGCAAAGAAATCTTCTTCTGACGAAGCTGGCGCAAGACCGCAAGGCCATCCAGGCCGGGCAACATCAAATCAAGCACCGCGGCGTCGTAGGAGACGGACAACCCAAGGTCCAGCGCTTGCTCGCCGTCCTTGGCACGGTCAACTGCGAATCCGCTCTGTTTGAGACCATTAACGACGAAAGAGGCGATTTTGTCGTCATCTTCGACCACCAGTATGCGCATAGAAGAGACGGGAGTATAACAGATTTCTCCGACGGCCGTACTGTTGATTGCTAGTGTCATTTGCCTGCTCTGAACCGACGACGAGAACAAACAAAGCGGTAAAAAAAAGATGCTCTCCCGATTTCTCGGGAGAGCATCGACATCCATCTCTCAATCAACCCTCGTTCGATTCATCGACCGTTAGGTAGTGATTGCCACCCTTCGTCCAGACTTTCACCAGAGTTTGATTACCGGCCGGCTTTTCGGTATCAGCGATCGCGTCTTGCGCGTTCTTCACCGGTTTACGGTCGAGTTCGGTGATAACATCCCCTGGGCGCAGACCGGCTTGGTAAGCCGCCGAGTCAGGAGCGACCTCGGTGATCACCGCGCCCTGCACTTGCTCCGGTATGTTCATTTCAGCGCGCGTCTTCTGATCGAGATCAGCCACTCCGACCCCTGCCAGAGCTTCCGCCCGAGCATTCCCGCTCCGGTCGTCCGATTTTGCCAGCTTATTTTCAGGCAGGTTGCCGAGCGTGACATCAAACGTCTTGACTTCACCATTCCGGTTGACGCCGAATTGCACGTTGGAACCGGGCGACGATTCAGCCACTCGCAGTTTCAACTGGCTTGCATCCTCGATCGGTTGGCCATTCAGCTGGGTAATCACGTCGCCGCTCTTTATTCCGGCTTTATCCGCAGGACTGCCGGAGGAGACATCTCCAACCAGCGCACCGGTCATGCGATCGAGCTTGAACGCCTTCGCTAAATCCGGAGTAAGATTCTGGATCATCACACCCAGGAATCCGCGCTCCACGCGACCATTTTTCACCAGGCTGTCCATGACCCAACGGCAGAGATTGGAGGGTACCGCAAAGCCGATACCCTGATTTCCGCCGCTATGGGTCAGGATCGCCGAATTGATGCCGACGAGGCGGCCTTCGGTGTCGACCAGCCCGCCACCTGAGTTTCCGGGGTTAATCGCGGCATCGGTCTGGATGAAGTCTTCGTCCATGTCTCCCGAAGTCGTCCGATCTTTCGCGCTGACGATCCCTTTGGTCACCGTTTGACCAATCCCGAACGGGTTGCCAATGGCCAAAACAACATCTCCGATCTCAATTTTGTCGCTGTCTGCCAAGGTCAACGCCGGCAAACCGTCCGCCTTGATCCGGATCAGAGCAACGTCTGTCTTCGGATCTGAGCCGATCACTTTAGCCGGAAACTGCCGGCCATCATTCAAAGAAACCAGGATCTCGCTGGCATTATTCACCACGTGATTGTTGGTCAATATATAGCCGTCAGGCGAAACGATGACACCTGATCCCAACCCATGCTCCATCGGAGGCCGAACCTGGCCGGGGTTCATTTGATTTTGGTTCGGGCCGTTTTCTCCGAAAAAGCGACGGAAAAAATCCATGTCATTATTTGCGAGCGGATTGTTCGCTCCTTTCATCGTGACGAAGATCTTAACCACGCTCGGTGCGACCTTTTTTACGATCGGTGCGAAGCTGGTGCCCTCCTTCACGTCTCGCGCAAGTGGGCTACTATCCACTTGGACGTTCAGTGGCGCATTTTTTGTCCCGTTGGCATCTTCTCCGTTGCTCAGAGCGAAACCCGTTGCCAGGGAAAGCGCTGATCCGCCCAACAAGAGAATGCTCATTACGAGCGGTTTAAGTGATTTTCTGGTCATAAATACTTTTGTTTGGTAATTCGCCCACTATGGGCCAACCGAACTGACCAATGCCTTGCTCGAATATTACAAAATGGTAAGGAACAGAATTCAGGATTCAGAATTCAGGAGCCAGGAGCCAGAGTGCGCCACGCGCATGCCCAACTCGAACGCCCTAGCCAAACGCCGAAACGCCCTTACGCCGATACGCCGACCCGTTTCACCTGCAGCTCGGTAATGAGAATTGGTCGCTGAAGTGCAATCTCTTCGCAATTGCCACCCGGTCCGCCACGATCGACAACGATGAATTCGCTCTCCAGGAAGAGCGCAAACAGAGCGTGATGCCAGACGCCTTTCGCGTAGTTGACTCCTTCACCGCGCTCGGCGAGAAAGACGCGCACCGTCCGTTCGTCGAAATGCCCCGAGGGCGCAACTATGGCAAGGTAAGGGTCTTTGGAAAGCGGTATGAATGCCTGGCTCCCGAGAGGGTGACGCTCCATGATTCTGATTTCGAACGGCAGTGACCGCGGTTTGCTGCGGAACAAGCTGAGTAAAGGTCTGCCATCTTGATCGGAGACATCGATCAAGGCCAGATCATGGAACCGTTCTGTGGTTCCATCATTGATCGGATAGTGTTGTGCTCCGGTGAGCGTGATCACGTTTCCGAACGGAGCAAACGCGTCGCGAGTAAGTCTCTCAATTTTCAATGGAAGGTTAATGCGTGATTCCGTGGCACCGCGTGAACAAAAATGCGCCCGCGAAAACCAGAACCGGGACAACAGCGGAAAGAACAACCAGTCGTGACCCCTGCCACCGGGTTTTCCATACCTTGGGCGACTTTAGATGATGATGGCGCCCCGTAATCTTGACCGATTCCGGGTCGTCCAACTCTTTTTTCATCGCGAGCGCAGATTGGTAGCGGTGTTGAGGCTCACGCTCCATCGCGTGCAGGATGATTTCTTCCAACGCCTCGGAAATTTCCGGATTCACTTTCCGAGGCGCGACCGGATCTCCGGTGATCCGCGAGTTCATCACGATAAAAGGATTTGGACCCTCAAACGGCACTGAACCTGTCGTCATCTCGTAAAGGACTGCGCCCAAGCTATAGATGTCCGTTCGTTCGTCTCCTCGTTTTCCCTTGACCTGTTCTGGCGCCATGTAATCGGGTGTGCCCATCGCCGGCGTGAAACCAGCGAACGTCAACCGGCGCATCTCAGTCGATTTCGCGATCCCAAAGTCGATGATCCGCAGCGTGCCATCGTCGCATATCATAATGTTCTGCGGCTTGAGATCGCGATGGACAACCTTATGTTCGTGCATGTGCGCAATCGCCCCGCAGACGTAGCTGGCAATCTGGACGGCGTCCGGTATTGGCAGGGGTCGCACCTCGTTCATCACCGTACTCAATGACTTCCCTTCCAGGTATTCCGTCACGATGTACTGTCGGCTTTTGTTCGGGACTTTGATGAACTTTAAAATATTTGGATGGTTCAGCAATTCCCCGATTTCCTCTTCGCGCTGAAATCGCGAAAATGCCGCCGGGTCTGATTCCAATTGCATGTATGGAATTTTGATCGCCACCGGCAGTCCCGTTTGCAGGTCTTTGGCCTTATAGATGGAGGCCATGCCACTCCGACTAATCACCACCTCGATCTCAAATCGGGCATCGATGACGTCGCCGGGTTTCACTTCGTTACTCATGCTGGTTGTTTGTCCCCCACCTGTCTTTTTCAGGACAGAGATTGGCTGGTCATACTTCGGCTCAACGAGTCGGTCAACTTGAACGACTTGCACCGAAAGGTTATCGTCAGTCCCACGCCGCTCGGCAAGCGCGATCAGGTAAGGACAGATTTCATCCATGTTCAGTCGATCGACCCCTTCGGAAAGCTCACTGTCATTCATGAAACAGTAAAGCCCGTCGGTACACTGTACGATGCGATCGCGCGACATTAGCTTGAGATGTTTGTAATCGAAGCGAACGATCGGCTCGGGCCCGACAGTTCGGGTCAACATCGAACGAAGCCGGCTCGCCTTCGCCTCGTGCTCACTTATAATCCGCATTTTCACCTGCATCGCCGTGTAGGAATGGTCGTCGGTCAGCCGGCGCATGTTCTCCTGCCGGACAAGATAAACGCGCGTGTCTCCGACATGGCCGATGAATAATTCCTTGTCGCGATAGATACACACAGACAGGGTCGTCGCCATTCGACCTCCGCGCGGGTCGGCCATCCCCGCTTCATAAATCTCCAGATTCGCCGTATCAAAAATCTGTTTCAGGATTTGCTTCGGTGCGTTCACCGGATTCATCCGCTGAAAAGTGGCAATTGCGATTTCAACCGCCATTTTACTCGCGACTTCCCCATTTTCATGACCACCGACCCCGTCGGCCACCACCGAGATCGCTCCGTGCAGAAGCCTTTCAGCTTCGTCGTCCGGTTGCCAAAATCCGCGATAATCTTCGTTCGTTTTCCGCACCAGTCCGGCGGACGACTTCCACTCGCAACTTAATCGCATCCAGTATTTCTTTTGTTTCAGTCTGTAAAGCAGATGCGGCCAGACCGACCAGAGTGTGACCGCTTAACCACCGCCCGGGCAACAACCCAGCAGCCCCTCTCTGCAATGCTTCGCCTGTCCTCGCACGGAAGCCAGCGGTGTTTACCAATGCCCTCTCGTTCCCAATTCCGGCGGAATTTGCCTGCCTCGCAGCCCTTCGATTAGAGCAGGAACTACGCCTGAGCTTTTTACCGGGCAAATCGGGTTCGGCTTCCAGCTGCTCAAAACGGTGCAGAGTTAAGGCACGGACAAGTCCAGCAACGGCAGCCAGTTGAAACCTGCGCTAACCACAGTAACGGTAACCTCTACATCGAGCTCAATCCAGTCGAGGGCGAGTGCCGCGCAAATCCCGAATTCAGTGACCAGGGATGTAGTGCCTTCCGTGACAAAATTCCTGCGCTCTCGGTATCGCGTGACATTTCTCCCGGATCTTCGTTCAATCACGTCTGGCAAAATTTAACCAATCGGAGCGTTTATGGTTTTAATTTTATACAGTTGCCCCTTTTCGCAGCCTTGGTGCTCTCGCCTGCGGCTTAAGAATTCAAGAATTGTCACCTCTGTGGCGTGCCGGCGCCCGGAGGGGTGCGGTTATTTTTTAATGGCTAGGCGCGGAACTTGCTATTTTCCCCTCCCGGTATTCGGAGCGCCAACCCGGATACTTCCTTAACCTTGGCAGAAACGGTCTTGCCAATAACATGAAACAAATACTCAAAATGAAACTCTTCAGACGGCTTGCCCCTGCAAGCGTTGTTGCAGCTTACGCTTTATCTTCAGGCTTGTGCTATGCGCAACAAGCTACCCCGGCGCCAAGTCCAAGCCCGGCGGTCGTCAAAGCTTCTGACGGCAAGGTGCCCGTGGAAGCGAAGAAAGTCGTTGAGCAACCGAAACCGCCGGAACCACGATTCAAACTCTACGGCTGGATCGAAGGCGGCTTTATCGGCAATCCCGCCAGCCCGGTCGATAACCACAATTTCGGCCAACTTTATACGGATCGCTCCAACGAAGCCGTTCTCAATCAAGTCTCGGTCGTCGCCGAGCGCGCCCTGGACCCGACGGTCACCGGATTTGACTGGGGATTTAAAGGCTGGTTCATGTACGGCGCCGACACCCGGTACTCGAAAGCCCTTGGAGTGATGGATACGACCACGCAATTATATTCTCCAGCCCGATTTCCCGGAAGTCTCCTTAAGTGTTCACATCCCGATTCCAGCCACCAACGGCCTCGATATTAAGGGTGGTAAATATCAGGACCCGATGTCCGCGGAGACACTTGATCCACGGAACAACGTTTTCTATAGCCACAGTTACATCTACACCTTTGGCGTTCCGGAAAACGAAACGGGCGGCCTGGCGATCTTGCACGTCAATAACTATGTCGACCTTTATGGAGGAGTGAACCGTGGCATAAACGTCAGCCTGGCGGACAACAACTCTTCCGTCGCATTTGAAGGCGGGATCGGCCTGAATTTGTTGGGTGGAAACCTGACTAGTGTGGCGCTTACCAGTATCGGACCGGAAAACCCAGGCAATAACCATGATATTCGTTATGTCAACGACATCACGACGACCTGGAAGATCACCAAGGCCTTGACCTCCATTACAGATTTGAACCTGTCGGTTGACAGCGTGGACAACGGAAAATGGTCCGGGGGTGGCGCTCAGTATTTCACCTATGCGATTAACGACTGGCTCCAAGCAGGAGTTCGCGCCGAGATCTTCCGAGATTCCGGGGGATTTTATGTCGCTCAGTTCCGAGCGAATAATGACTATCTCCACATCATTCTGCAAGGGAGAGCTGTTCCGTCCGATCCCAGCAACCTGGGCGGCGGAAATACCACCTACTTTGAAATCACTGGCGGCGTGACAATTAAACCGCCTCTGCCCAAGCCTTTTGCCGGGTTGCTGATCCGGCCGGAGGTTCGCTATGACGCCTCACTGAACAACACCGCGCCATTCAATCAGAACACCAGCTCACATCAGTGGACCCTCGGTCTCGATGCCGTGCTTGAGTTCTAGGCGACTGCTGCGAAATCAAAGCTTCAACCAGAAGGCGCCGGCAACCTGCCGGCGCTCTTTTTTTGTAAGCGAAGCGTCCCCGCTTTGCCTACGTGGCAAAAACACGCCACTCAGCGCCATTCAGACGCCGAAGGTGCCAAGCTAGCTATCCCGGCGCAGGTAGATGCGAAGCTCCGCCTGAGCCGGGGTTTTCCGCTCCATAGTTTCGCCGGGGCGGCTCACTGCGCGACGAAAGGGTAAATTCAGAATCAGAAGTCAGGAGCCAGGAACACCCGACGGGGGGACTCGCGAAAATTTGATAATAAACAGAAAAGCGGGAGTTGAAGAACGGAAATGGCAGCATTCCAGTCTCTTCACTCCTAACTCTTAGCTCCTGAATTCTGACTCCTGAATCCTGGCTCCTGAATTGGCACGTCGAGTGCTCACTCAGTATTACGTATTTTAAAAACAGTAATACTCTACCTGCCTTTTCTGCCTATGAATCCCCTTCGATCTTCCATGCGCTTTGCTCGGCGATGTTGTGCCTTCGGAACTGTTGCCTTCTTTGGCCTGCTCACGGCGGCTCACGCCGAACCTCTCAAAATCGCTTACAGCGATTGGCCTGGTTGGGTCGCCTGGGAAATCGCCATCCAGAAGAACTGGTTCAAAGAGGCGGGCGTCGATGTGCAGTTCATGTGGTACGATTACGCGCCCTCCATGGACGCTTATTCCACCGGGAAGGCAGACGCCGTTTGTATGACCAACGGCGATGCACTGGTCACTGGCTCCAGCGGCAAACCTTCCGTCGGCATTCTCGTCAACGATTTCTCCAGCGGTAACGATATGATTGTGGCCAAACCCGGAATCGATTCCGTTAAACAACTAGCCGGAAAGAAAGTCGGAGTGGAGATCGGTCTGGTGGATCATTTGCTTCTGGAGCAGGCGCTCGGGGTCAACGGATTAAGTGATAAGGACCTGACGCTCGTCAATACTCCGACCAATGAGTCGCCTCAGGTACTCGCGGCCGGAGCCGTCGATGCCATTGCAGCCTGGCAACCAAATTCCGGGCAAGCCCTGAAAACGGTTCAGGGTTCCAAGCCCATTTTCACTTCCGCAGAGGCTCCCGGGCTGATCTACGATCTGCTGTATGTTTCTCAGAGAAAGTCTCGAGAAGAATCGCGCTGATTGGGCGAAAGTCGTCGGGGTCTGGTATCGCATCGTCGCCTATTTGGAGGATCTAGCTAATCTGGATGACGCACTGAAAATTCTGGCCGCCCGGGATAACGTGAAGCCCGAGGAGTACGAACCATTCTTCAAGGGCACTCATATCCTTTCCCTGAAGGAAGCATTACAGCATTGGAAAAAAGGCGATGATCTCGCTTCCCTTTATGGGTCAACCAAGAATGTCGATGATTTCAACGTCAAGGCCGGAGTTTATAAACAACACGTAGATTTTCAGGGATATTTGGACCCGAGCCTGACCGAGGAATACGCGAAGTCGACAGCTGGCGAGGCCGCGAGTAAGTAGCCTGCACATCTCGCGAGGCAAAGCACTCGCGAGATTTCTAAGCCATCCATCCGTCAGGCATCCGGCTGAGATGAAATTGGAGTCCGCGGCCCATGAAACAACCGACATCCAGTCAGGAGCGCTGGTTTAAGATCCAGGAAGAACTCTCGGGACGCCGCGCGAGTTTCTTGATGGCGCTCTCTTTTCTGCTGCCCTTGGCCTTCTGGTGTATTGCCAGCTATGTACCTTTCATCTGGCATCCAGACATCCGCCTCGAAGTGTCAGCCGACCGCACCGACGTGTCGACCGTCTACACAGCCGGAGACCATGTTAGCAAGGAGTTCTTCCCCACCTTTCAAAACGCCGTACGAGAAGCGAACAAGAAAATTCTAGAGGATCGGAAAAGCGGACAGGGCGCATCCGGCATGATGGTCCGGCGGGACAATCTAAAGAAGCTGCGTCAGCTTGCTCCACTCGCCATTTCCAATGGGTGGCTTCGACCCAACCAGCGTGAGGATGATTCAGCGATCTTCGAGATCTGGAAGAAACTTGCGAATGGTTCACTGATCGCGAAAAATCCTGCGCTCAGCCCGGAAAATCTAGCAGTCATTCAACAGGATTGGGAAATGCTTTCCGCGGCATCACCGACGTTTGAGCCGCGAAAACTGCCCGACCAGGCGCTGCTGAGCCTGGTACCGCAAGGTACCCCATCGAATCCTTCTTACCTCCCTGCGCCTCATGAAGTCTTGGCCACCGGATGGTACAATTTCACCGCGGGTGGCGAATTGGGTCAATTGTCGCTGTTCAGCCGTCTTTTGATCTCGGTTCGAATCGTTTTTACGGGATTTTTCCTTTCGTGCTTAGTGGGCGTCCCAATCGGTATTTTCTGCGGAACATACGCGGCCTGTTCCAAGATCTCGGAGCCCTTCATTGACTTTTTTCGATACATGCCGGCACCGGCCTTCAGCACCTTGTTGGTGGCGATCTTTGGCGCGCACGATGAACCGAAGGTCGCGCTCGTTTTTATCGGGACGTTCTTTCAGATGGTACTGGTGATATCGAAGACGACGCGGCAGCTCGACCATGCCCTGCTGGAAGCCGCGCAAACTCTCGGCGCCAAGCCTCGACAACTTTTTACCCACGTCGTTATTCCGGGAATATTACCGGAACTCTACAACGATCTGAGAATTCTTCTGGGCTGGTCTTGGACCTGGATGGTAATCGCGGAATTAATTGGTGTTAAGACCGGCCTCACTGAATTTATCGAAACCCAAGGCCGATGGCGCAACTTTGACGCTGTTTTTCCCGTGATCATTCTCATCGGATTGATCGGCTTCTTTACCGATCAATTTCTAGGTTGGTTTAGAGGGATTCTCTTTCCCTACACAAGGAGGTCGCGCTCAACCGCGAAGCGGCCCCGCAAATCACCACCGCCTAGTCAATCACCGTCCGCTGAAACACCGGTCACACGTTCACCACAACATGAGCCAGTCCACCATTGATCTTCCAGACTATCGGAGCCCAGGTTCCCCCTGTTGCCGCGCGTTTTAACCGCCTTAAAGCGCGCCCCGTCGCTCTTGAGGTCCGCGGTTTAGAAAAGTGTTTCCCTTCTCCTCATGGGGAAGTGGTGGCACTCCAGAACATTGATTTTGCCGTTCACCGGCGCGAATTCATGTGCGTCATCGGGGCCTCTGGTTGCGGAAAATCAACGCTGATCCGAATTCTGGCCGGACTCGAAACACCCACCGCCGGAGAGGTTTTGCTTGATCAAAAGAGGGTCACCGGACCCGGTCCAGAACGGGGGATGGTTTTTCAGGGTTATACCCTTTTCCCGTGGCTTTCGGTGAAGCAGAACGTCATGTTCGGCCTCAAAATGACCGGGCATTCCTCCAGCCAAGCCGAACCTGACGCACGCCAATGGATCGAGATGGTGGGTCTGGCAAAGTTTGAAAACTCCTTTCCACATCAGCTCTCGGGCGGGATGAAACAACGCGTCGCCATCGCGCGTGCGCTCGCCAATCAACCTCGAGTGCTTCTGATGGATGAGCCTTTCGGAGCGCTAGACGCGCAGACTAGATGCCAGATGCAGTCTTATCTCCTGCAGATCTGGCGAAACGTCGATGTTACGATCGTTTTCATCACCCACGACCTCGACGAAGCGATTTATCTCGCGGATCGGATCCTGGTCCTCAAACCGCATCCCGGTCGAGTCGATGAGTTGATTGAAGTTCCGGTGCCTCGACCGCGTTCGCCCGAACAGTTTATCTCAGCGGAGTACCTGGCGACTAAGAAACGGCTCGAGGAGCTGATCCATCCACCAGGAGAGGCAGCAGGAGATAAACTTCCGACATTGCGACTAACCCGCGTGGACGATGAAGTCGAATAGCATCGCTTCTAGCCGTTTGACCGGAAGTCCAAGATGAATCGCGGAAAGTTAGGAAGTTATTTCTGGATGCATTTTCAGCGAAATGCGAACTAAACGTACGAACGGAAATACCGAGGGCAAAGTGCAAAGGATTAGCGTCTCGCTTCACTGAGTCCGTCTTCTGCCAACTAGATCAATTGGTGGCGGAGCGAGGTTGGGAGAGTCGGTCCAAAGCGATTTCTGTCATGGTGACTCAGTCCGTCCTTGAACACCGGGAAGAAAAGGGAGATACGCTCATGGCTGGAACGATCACCATCGTCTACGACGAATCTAAAGGAAATTTGTTGCAGCGGTTAGCCGAGCTGGAGCGCCGTTTTCTCGATGAAGTGATCAGCTCCCTTCACGTTCAACTCGAAAACGATCATCGGATCGAAGTCCTGCTCGTGCAAGGGCCCGCTCGCACTCTCCAAAAGATTGCCGACCAGTTACTGGCCCTCAAAGGGGTCAAAACCGGGAAACTTACTCTCACCACTATGCTGATGCCACCCCTTCATCCCCTACCCCCTCGAGGTTATGGCTCAAATCAATTCTCGAGCCGGCCAGGAAGCCTGAAGATCATGCTCCACACCAACAGTCCCCATCATTGATGTTCTGTTCGAAGAAGACCTCCCTGGAGGAGCGATGTGGTCCTACGCCCTCAAACGGCATCATACCCTCCGCCTGACCGCAACTGCAGAGCGGCGCCAATGTCGGAGCGATGCTCTACAACCTCAACCGTCCACTCGATCGCCTGAACCTCCCTGATACTCTCAAAGCCCAGCACACCGCGAAGCTAACCGCCGGGCACGTTCTCTTGAGCGACATGGGACACGTGCTTTGCTCCATTCCGGCGGACACCTGTGGATGGCACGATCCCCTCGCCGGCCACTCCAATGCGGCGCTGGTCCGGACGAAATATGGACCATCGACTTACCAGAACGAGCGCAATGACTTTCACCGAAATGCTCACGACCAATTCCTGATCGAACTTAGTAAATGGGGACTGGGCAAGATGGACCTGGTAGCAAACATCAATTTCTTCAGCAAAGTTACCGTCGACGCTGAGGGGAAGATGCGATTTGCCGCTGAAAATTCTAATGCCGGCAGTTACGTCGATCTGCGCGCAGAAATGGATGCGCTCCTGGTCCTGAACACCTGTCAGCACCCCATGGATCCCGATCCGCATTACAACCCAAAGTCGGTGCATATCGCGGTGTGGAAATCCGACCCACCAGCCGGCGACGACCTCTGCCGCACCGCCCGCCCGGAAAGTGCGCGCGGCTTTACCCTCACCGAAGCACTTCTATCCTATGAGCACACTGATTTACACCGAAAGCCGGCTCCGCCCGGAAGAAGCTATCTACGATTACACCGTCTTGTCCGGCGAGGCTTGGATGCATCAGATCGGCGCCGGCCAAACCCTTCGAATTGTCGATCTGGAAGGCAACCAGGCGGTCGATACCCTCTTCTATAATGCGCACGATCGGACAGATCGCTACAGCGCCCAAGATACTATCCGGGAACAGGGCAGTATCTACCTAACCACCGGAACCAAACTCATCTCTTCAGAAGGCAACGTTTTGCTAACCATCGTCGCAGATACCTGTGGTCGCCACGATACCCTTGGCGGAGCCTGCTCGGCCGAGAGCAACCAGGTCCGATACGCCCTCGAGAAGAAGCACATGCACAATTGCCGCGACTCTTTCCTCCTGGCCGTGGCCAACTCTGCCCTCGGCTACACCAAGCGCGATCTTACCCATAATATTAACTTTTTCATGAATGTACCGGTCACTCCAGAAGGAGGTCTTACCTTTGAGGATGGCGTTTCTGACAAAGGTCGCTATGTCGAAATGCGAGCGGAAATGGATGTCATCGCCCTGATTTCGAATTGCCCACAATTAAATAACCCGTGCAACGCCTATAACCCCACTCCCGTCCAATTGTTAGTCTGGGACTGAACTACGGTCCGGTCGCTCTTCATGTTCACCAAAGTCCTGGTGGCCAATCGCGGTGAGATCGCCTGCCGCGTCATTCGTTCCTTGCGCAACCTGGGCGTCCAAGCCGTCTCGGTTTTCTCGGATGCGGATGCCCACTCCATGCACGTTGCTTTGGCAGATGAATCGTATCGAATCGGACCTGCCCCAGCCGCGCAAAGTTATCTCAACACCCGCGAGATTCTTTCGGTCGCCAAAAGCTCAGCCTGTGAGGCGATCCATCCCGGATATGGGTTTCTGAGCGAGAACGCCGAGTTTGCGGCCGACTGCGAAAAGGCCGGCATCCGCTTCATCGGCCCGACCCCCGACCAGATAAAATCGTTCGGTCTCAAGCATGTCGCACGCGAACTAGCCGCCAATGCCGGTGTACCTCTTCTGCCCGGCACCGCTCTTCTGCCCGATGCGGAGGCAGCGTTGCAGGCCGCTGAGCAGATCGGATTTCCCGTCATGGTCAAAAGCACGGCGGGTGGAGGCGGGATCGGTCTCCAACTTTGTCGGTCCGCGAACGAGTTGCGGGAGAAATTTGCCACGGTCAAGCGCCTCGGCGAGGCCAATTTCAAACAGGGCGGAGTTTATCTTGAGAAATATGTCGAAAGGGCGCGCCATATCGAAATTCAGATCTTCGGCGACGGCAGGGGTGAGGTTTTGGCCCTCGGCGAACGCGATTGTTCTGTCCAAAGACGAAACCAGAAGGTTATCGAGGAGACCCCGGCACCCAATCTTTTGGACGCCGTCCGCAAACGTCTTTTCGAAGCTGCCGTCAGTCTTGGCAAAACTGTCCACTACACCTCCGCCGGAACCGTCGAATTTATCTATGATAGCGTCGCGGAGACCTTTTACTTTTTGGAGGTCAACACCAGGCTTCAGGTCGAACACGGCGTGACCGAAACAGTGACCGGGATTGACCTGGTAGAATGGATGATACGCCTGGCCGCGGGCGAACTTCCGTCTTTGGTCACTCTCAACCCTGTCTGCAAGGGCCACTCCATCCAAGTCCGCATTTACGCCGAAGATCCAAACAAGAACTTTCAGCCCAGCTCCGGGCTTCTGACCGAAGTCGTCTTTCCTAATGATGCACGGATCGACACCTGGATTGAACCGGGAACGGAAGTCTCACCTTACTACGATCCGCTGATCGCCAAAATTATTGTCAAGGGTGAAGACCGGAAGGATGCCTTGGCGAAAATGAAGCAGGCCCTGCGGCAAACCCGGATCTACGGAATCGAAACTAACCAGAGCTATCTCGAATCAGTTCTGGAAAACGAAAAGGTAAAGCGCGGCGAAGCCACGACCCAACTCCTCTCCTCGTTCGAATATCAGCCCGCAACCCTGGACGTTATCGAGGCCGGAACTCAGACCAGCGTTCAGGACTATCCAGGACGCTTACGATATTGGGCCGTAGGTGTTCCGCCATCTGGTCCGATGGACGCACTTGCGTTTCGTTTCGGAAATCAACTCCTCGGAAACCCTCCCACCGCTGCCGGGTTGGAAATGACTATTTCCGGCCCGACGCTCCGGTTCAACACCGGCTGCACCTTTTGCCTGACCGGTGCGCCCATGAAGGCCGACCTCGAGGGCGCCGCAATTCCCTTTTGGACGGTCGTTGAGGCGCGGCCAGGACAAACATTAAGGATCGGAAAACTCGCGGGAAGCGGCGCTCGAGCGTACTTTTTGGTGAACGGCGGCCTCGACGTTCCCGAATATCTGGAAAGTAAGTCGACTTTCGCTCTAGGTCGATTCGGAGGGCACGGAGGCCGTGTCCTTCGCGCCGGCGATGTTCTGCGCCTTCAGAGAAACAGCCACGCCGACCCCCGCCCCTTCCAAAAGACGCAGACCGCTCCTCGCATTCTGCCAACCTCACTCGTTCCGAATTATGCCGATCGCTGGGAGCTTGGCGTCCTTTATGGACCACATGGCGCTCCAGACTTTTTTGCCCGCGAATTCATCGGCACCTTTTTTTCCGCCGACTGGAAAGTTCACTATAATTCAAACCGGACAGGGGTCCGTTTGATCGGGCCGAAGCCGATTTGGACTCAGAACGGACGGCGGTGAAGCGGGTCTTCATCCATCGAATATCCATGACAATGCCTACGCGGTGGGCGCGGTCGATTTCACGGGTGATATGCCCATCCTGCTTGGACCGGATGGGCCGAGTCTGGGCGGTTTCGTCTGTCCCGCCGTAGTCGTCGATGCGGAACTCTGGAAACTTGGCCAGCTTAAGGCTGGAGATACCCTCCGTTTCCGCCGTCTCACTGTCGCAGAGGCGGAAAGACTTAAATCTGCGCAGGAACATGAAATTGCAACGTTAACTGCCCTGCCGGCGGTTCCGGCAATTGTTGCGGAGATGAGCACAGATGCCGGCGACGAAGCCATCCTCTCCGAACTCGCTGCCAGCGGGGACCGGCCCCGTGTCGTTTACCGGGGATCGGGCGACTCTTACATCCTGGTAGAGTACGGTCCGCTGGTTCTGGATTTGCATCTCCGTTTTCGTGTCCACGCCCTGATGCAATGGCTGCAAAGCCGTCAACTTCCCGGGATCATTGATCTCACCCCCGGCATTCGCTCGTTGCAGGTTCACTTTGACAGCGGGCAGGTCCATCTGAACGAATTGCTTGACCTTCTGCTGACCGCAGAAAACGACCTGCCGCTCGCCGATCAGATGGAAGTTCCGACCCGCATCGTCCATATGCCGCTCTCCTGGGAGGATGAATCGACATTGCTGGCCATTCAGAAATATATGCAATCCGTGCGGGCCGATGCGCCGTGGTGCCCAAGCAATCTGGAGTTTATTCGGCGCATGAACGGCCTCGCCAGCATCGAGGATGTGAAGAAAATTGTCTTTGATGCCAGCTACCTTGTTCTGGGTCTGGGCGATGTTTATCTGGGCGCGCCGGTCGCCGTGCCAATTGACCCCCGACATCGATTAGTGACCACCAAATACAATCCGGCCCGGACGTGGACGCCGGAAAATGCGGTCGGCATCGGCGGCGCCTACTTGTGCGTCTACGGGATGGAGGGCCCGGGCGGTTACCAGTTCATCGGGCGAACCGTCCAGGTTTGGAACCGTTTCCGAGTTACAGCGAGCTTTGAGGCCGGCAAACCTTGGTTGCTGCGATTCTTTGACCAGATTCGTTTCTATCCGGTTTCCGCAGAGCAATTGCTGCGTCATCGAGAGGATTTTATCGTCGGCAAATTCAACTTGGCGATTCAGGAAGAAACGTTCCGGCTGCGTGATTACCGCGCCTTTCTTGACCGCATCGCCGCCGAAGCTACTGCTTTCAAAGCGAAACAACAGGCCGCCTTCGAGGCCGAACGGGAACGATGGAAATCCACTGAATTCGTTTCCGTGGAAGAGCCGGGCTCGGTACCGATTCAGGAAGAGGTACCACTGCCTGACAACGGATCATACATCGACGCGCCTGTAGCCGGCAACCTCTGGAAGTTAATCGCCAAAGCAGGAGACCGGGTTCAACTCGACCAACCGGTCGCAATCATCGAGTCGATGAAGATGGAAATGCAGGTCTGCGCACCCCGGACCGGCACCGTTCATTCGGTTTTGTGCAAGGAACTTTCTCCAGTTTCTCAAGGTCAGCATCTCTTCATCATCGAAATCGAACAAGAATCCCCATGACCCCAATCGCCCGCATCTTCTCGTTCTCATCGTCGTTCTCGCTCCCTTCCGGAATGCGCAGGCGGGACGCTGTAGATTTCTACCGCCCATCCTCTTCAGTGTCGATCCTTTCCACTTCCAACATCCAAGGGTATGTTTCGAAACTTTGAAGAGAGGCTTCTAACTCAGCGTCTTAACCCAGAGGAGTAAAATCATGAGCGAATTTCCGGAAATCCAACCGTTCGGGCCAAGGCCCGTGCAGCCCAACGAGGATGTCAAAAATGAAGCCAAATCGGTCTCCCCGCCTGAGTCCGTAAATTACCCCTCGGTCACCTCTCCGCAGAGCCGGACCTCTATCGCATTGGTCGTCAGCGCGCTGGCTGTCGGGTTCGCTCTGGGCTATGCGGCCTCGCGCTATCAGCATTTGTTTTTCCGCCAGAGTAAGATCGACGAATTCATCGACTACGCTCAAGCCTGGATCCGTGAACAGGGGCCGAAGATCGCAGACCCGATTAAGCGCAGCCTGGAATCAACCGGCTCCAGCATGGAGCAGGCGATTAAAAAGGTCAGCGCCAGTGTTCCTTTGGAATCGCTCAATTTTCTTCAGCGGCCGAAACCTCGAAAATTCCTGGGGATCCAAATTTAGGATTCAAGAATTACCGACATTCGGCGCGCCTCTTGAAGAGCTCTCGCATTTTTTGTACTTCTTGGGCCGAATCCGATGCGCGATTCAGATGCAGGTTGTGTGTAGGTTCCATCAAATCTCGAAATCCGGAACTGGAGGTTGTCTACGCAGTTCCCTATCGATGACATCCATCAGAATTTCCATTCGCGTCTCCCCGGCTGCGACCAGGCGTGCTATACTTTCGGTCTCGGCTTTAACCCAAGCCATCCTATCTTCGAAGGGCAACCAAGCCAAGGTCTGCGGATCCAGCCTCGCTGCCTCTTGCCTCCTACGGCTCTCGTCGATTTCAACCTTTTCAGCCAGAGCATAGCGCTCTCTCTCATCGGGGGTCATGTAAGATAGCAATCGAACTACCCTACTTTGTGAAAGAAGGTTATCGACCATAGCAAAGATCCTATAGCCATAATGGATGAAATCAACGGGAAGAGTAAAGTCAGTGTCACGCGTCCGAGCTTGGCGGGGGGCGCCGAAATGCCTCTCTCTCTTTTTCTCTCTCTCTCTCTGCGTGGACGGCAACAAGTTCCTGCTGCGGCAGTTCGGTCTTTAGTTGTCGTGTTAAAGCTCGACGACCTGTTGGTATTTCGTCCGGATCTCCCAAACTCCATTCAAGGTGACGACTCTCGCGGCCACTTACATTGACGCTCAAATTAATGTTAGTCGCTCTCGGCAGAAATCGTTTATCGGGCAAAACCTTCTCGGGTAGGGTGAAGCTCCGTCCGAACCGGGCTTCCCGCGTTGCCTCGCCTACGACGTTAAACCCTCAAGAAGAGACTAACTAACCCGCCACCGGAGGCGCCCACGCGGATCAGCCGCCGGAAAAAGCGCCAAACCGTCCGCCAAGTCTCGCAGACTGCGCTTTCGCAGCGCAATTACCTGAGTTCGGGCATTGCATCCGGAAGAAATGTTTTGTAGTCAAACATCGTCATGCCGATTTTGCGCGATCTCAAAATTCTGACGCCCAATCAGCGGAACGCAGTGCTGGCGAGCTTCCTTGGCTGGACTCTGGATGCGTTTGATTTCTTCATTATTGTTTTTGTCTTGAAGGACATCGCGAAGGAATTCAAGACGGATATCCCTTCGGTGACCGCCACACTTTTCCTGACCTTGGCGATGCGGCCGCTAGGCGCATTTCTCTTTGGGATCATGGCAGACAGATACGGCCGCCGACCGACATTGATGGTCAATATCATGCTCTACTCGGTCTTCGAACTTCTGTCGGGTTTTGCGCCGTCGTTGACCGCTCTGGTGATCCTCCGCGGTTTGTACGGCATCGCCATGGGAGGCGAATGGGGAGTCGGCGCGTCGCTGACCATGGAGACTATCCCCGCTAAATCACGGGGAATTGTTTCCGGATTGTTGCAGGCCGGCTATCCAAGCGGTTATTTGTTAGCCGCGGTCCTCTTCGGCACCAGTTATCATTTTCTCGGCTGGCGCGGAATGTTTATCGTCGGCGCGTTTCCTGCCTTACTGGTGCTCTTCATCCGAAGTAATGTTGAGGAATCACCGGCGTGGCAACAGCGGAGGGGTCCACAGATTGGGATGGGAGCGACCATCAAAGGAAGGTGGAAGCTTTTCATCTACGTCATCATCCTGATGACCGCCTTCAACTCCTTGAGCCACGGTACGCAGGATATCTATCCCACATTTCTACAGGTGCAGCATAAGCTCCCCCCTGAGGTCGTGAGCACCGTCGCGGTGATCTACAACTTGGGCGCGATTCTCGGAGGGCTCACTTTTGGAGCCTTCTCCGAACAGATCGGCCGCCGCCGTGCAATTGTCACCGCAGCGCTTCTGACGCTTCCGGTCATCCCTCTGTGGGCATTTTCAAACAATGTCGTGCTGCTTTGCTTTGGCGCCTTTTTAATCCAATTCTTTGTCCAAGGGGCGTGGGGCGTTATTCCAGTTCATCTGAACGAACTTTCGCCCCATTCGGTGCGCGGAACATTTCCCGGCTTTACCTATCAACTGGGCAATTTGTTTGCCTCGAAGAACGCGACCATCCAGACCACGCTCGCTGTTTCGTTCGGCAATAATTACGGGTTGGCGCTCGCCATCACAGCGGCCATCGTGGCTATTGTCGTTGCGACCGTGACTGCGCTCGGTCCCGAGGCACGCGGTATCAGATTCGGCGGGGAACACCCGTCGCCCTGATCTATCGTCTCTTAAATCCCTTGGGTTTCACCGACGGTCTCCGCGATCGGTCCGCGGCTTCGCTCGGCTGGTCGTGCCGACGGTTCCCCGCATTCGATTCGAACACGAGCGAAATCCCTTGATAGGCCATCTCAGTTTTTGTATTGGCTGGGGATTCCCCCATGGAAACAGCCATTGATTGCCCTTCGGCATATTTTTACTCGATGGTTGCGTTCAACGTTCGCTGCGAAACGACGAACTGGGACGCCCTCGTAAGCGACGACGGAGTGCAAAACAAATTGATCGTCGCGGAGTTCGACCGCGCTCAAGGCTGATGACTTTCAATCATTGCTGATGGACCAGGCATCGGAGATCAGCAAGAAATGAGGACCCTCGGGATCGACCCTTTGGAGTCGGATCAAAGCCCAAAACCGTTTACCAAATTGGATTTCCTATGAATAAAGCTCAGATCATCGTCGATGCCGATTTTTCCATTTCGCAATTGGACCGCCGCCTTTTCGGGTCATTCGTTGAGCACCTGGGAAGGTGCGTTTACACCGGCATATTTGAGCCCAGCCATCCCACCGCGGACGAGCATGGATTTCGACAGGATGTACTGGAACTCGTTCGTGAGCTTGGTCCGACGATCATCCGTTACCCAGGAGGCAACTTCATGTCGGGCTACAACTGGGAGGATGGGGTAGGCCCCGTTGAAGAGCGACCTAAACGACTCGATCTCGCCTGGTTTAGTACGGAAACCAACGCTTTTGGAACCAATGAATTTATTGAGTGGTGCAGGTTGGCCCAGACGGAGCCGATGCTTGGGGTGAACCTGGGAACCCGCGGCCCCGACGAAGCCCGCGAATATCTCGAGTACTGTAATCACCCGGGAGGCTCACGTCTGAGCGACCTCAGAGCCGCCCACGGATATAAAGAGCCGCACGCCGTGAAGTTCTGGTGCCTCGGCAATGAAATGGATGGCCCTTGGCAGATCTGCCAGAAAACCGCCAGTGAGTATGGTCGCATCGCGAAAGAAGCTGCAAAAGTCATGAAGTGGGTCGATCCCGGAATCCAGCTCGCCGCCTGCGGATCTTCAGGTCGTTTCATGCCGACCTTCGGCGCCTGGGAATACGAGGTCATGGAGCACACTTTTGAGCTCGCCGATTTTCTCTCTCTGCACATGTACTACGAGAACCCGCACAATGATGTGCTGGAGTTTTTGGCCAACATCGAGAACATGAACAGCTTCATTAAAGAAGCTGTCGCCGTCTGTGATGCCGTCGCTGCCAAACGAAGGTCCCCTAAGAAGATCATGCTTTCCTTCGATGAATGGAACGTCTGGTACAAAGCCCGCGCCGAGGAAGATCGCGCAAAACCGGGATGGCCGGAGGCGCCACGCTTGATTGAGGAGGTTTACGACCTCCAAGACGCCCTGATGGTGGGAGGAGCCCTGATCACGCTCCTGAACAATTCGGATCGCGTGAAAGCGGCCTGCCTGGCCCAATTAGTTAATGTCATTGCCCCTATTTTTGCGGAACCGGGCGGAGCGGCTTGGCGCCAGACGATCTTTCATCCCTTCAAACTCGTCGCCCAGCATGCTCGCGGCACCGTTCTTCAAACCAAGATTCAGTCGACGCACTGCGAAACGAAAACCGCAGGACCGATTGATCATGTCATCGCGTCCGCCGTCCATGACTCCGGCCAACGCAAGATCGTTTTTTTTGTGCTCAATCGCGAGACCTCGGACAGGGTCGACCTGACCATCGATTTGCGAGGTTTTCCACCGATCCAAAACTGCCAGGCCCTCGAAATTTCCGGGACCTGATCTTCTCGCCACCAACACAGCGCAGAAACCTGACGCTGTTCAACCAGGCGAGCATCGGGAATTTGCCATTCAGCCAGACAGCCTCCATACCTCGTTGAACCCCCTCTCTTGGAATCTGCTGTCCCTTTCTTATTAGGCGAAATGCCTTGATCGTTCGCTTCGTTCTTATATACCAAAACAAAAGGCCCCCCATGAAAACAACCATTTCCTGTCTTGCAGCCTGTTTCTTTTCCGCGGTCGTCCAAGCCGCGCCCACCGAAATCACCTATTGGGATTTCCTCGGTGGCGGCGACGGCGTGCGAATGAAGCAAATCGTGGAAGAATATAACAAGAGCCAAAGCGAGATCCATATCAATGAGTCGACTCTCACTTGGGGCGAACCATTCTACACCAAGGTTCACACCGCGGTCGTCTCCGGTGAGACCCCCGATGTGATGACCTATCATCTCTCACACTTCCCGGCCGGAATTGCCAATAAAGACCTGAGACCGATCACCACGGAAGAGCTGACCCAAGCCGGTTTAAAGGCCTCAGATTTTCAAAAATCATTGATCGACAGGTCCCTTGAGCTCAGTAAGACCTATGGCAAGACCGACCAGCTGTTCGGGGTCCCACTCGACATTCATACCATCGTCCTCTACTACAACAAGACCGCGCTGCAGAAGGCGGGCCTTCTCGACGCCGATGGAAAACCGAGCGGGCTCGACGGCATCGACTCATTTACGAAGATGTTAGCTGCAGTTAAGGCCAAAACCCACTTGATTCCCATCGCCTGGTCAGGAACAAGCTCGGATGATCCCGCCTCCTGTTGGCGTGTTTGGTACACCTTTTTTAAACAACAAGGCGGCGACTTCCTCAAGGACGGTCAGTTATCCTTTGAAAGCGTCGCAACTCCAGGCAGCAAAGCGCTTCAGGTGCTGGCGGACTGGGCCAAGGACGGGCTGATCCCCAAGAATACGACCTATCCTTCAATGGTCGCATTGTTCACCGCAGGTCGCGGCGTTTTTATGGTCAACGGCAACTGGGAGGTGCCAACTCTTGTTGATCTCCAGAAGCAGAAGAAGCTGACCTTCGAATATGGGATCCTGCCTTTTCCAAAGCTCTTCGAGAACCAGGATACCTGGGCCGATTCCCACCAACTAGCGATCCCCAACAATCAGAAGACGCCACCATCTCCGGAGAAAGTCGCAGCGGCTCTGAAGTTTATTGCCTATGTCGTGAAGCAGGTGACCTGGGCGGGTGGCGGCCATATTCCAGCCTATCTGCCCGTTCAAGAAAGCGCAGCCTACAAGGAACTGTCGCCGAATAATCAATATAGCGAGGGCGCGGCAAAAAATGTCGTCTTCGAGCCCGGTATTCCTATCTTTGGAGTGGGCAGCCCGAGTTTTGGCGCCATCAGCAATTTCCTGATCCCCGCTATCGATGGGCAATTGCCCGTCGACAAAGGATTCACTCAATTTATCGGGGAACTGCAAAAGTTTGCCAAGCAACAGCAGTAGGCCAGCCCGGAAGGGTGGTTTTCCTGCCATGACGAAAGCTCAGTCCATTGACCGGCCAAGGCAACGCCGAAAGCGCTGGTCGATCGGTTGGGTTTTCGTCGCTCCGTTTCTCTTTTTTTACTGCGCATTTTTGATCTATCCCGCTTTCCAGGTTTGTTATTTGAGCCTAACCAGCTCGGATATCGCTGGGCAGGGAAGTTTTGTCGGACTGCAGAATTTTGCCGAGTTGATGCGTGATCAGGATTTTTGGGCTTCACTCTGGCACACGCTCTATTTCATTTTTTTGACCGTTGTCCCGAATACTGCGGTCGGTTTTTTTTTGGCTCTGTTGGTGGTGCGTCTGAAACGCTTACGCCTAGCCGTCCTTTCGGCCTTCTTTTTGCCATTCGTCCTGCCGGTAAGCGTCGTGACCACCGCTTCACTTTGGATTCTAGACACTAATTTCGGCATCATTAACTATCTGGTGGGAAATTCGATCGCCTGGTTTCAAGATCCGGTCTGGGCCATGCCCGCCGTGGCCTTGGTAACAATCTGGTGGACGGTCGGGTTTAACATGCTCCTCTTCATCGCGGGCCTGCAAAATATTTCCACCGACGTCTATGAAGCCGCGTCGATTGATGGAGCAAACGCCTTCCAGCGATTTATCAGTATCACCTGTCCGCTCATCTGGCCGGTCACCAGCTTGGTCCTGGTCCTGCAACTCATCGCCCAATTCAAGATTTTTGACCAGGTCTACCTCCTGACGCTGGGAGGACCGTATAACTCCACGATGGTTGTCCTCCTTTACATGTATCGCCAGGCCTTTCAGCTGAACCGGGGCGGCTACGCTTCCGCGGTGGCGATCGTGTTGGTGGTGATCATGTTACTAATCTCGGCCCTTCAGTTTCGACTCCTCCAAGGGAAACGCGCCAAATGAAAAGGAAACTTCCGTCACTCTTAGCCCTGGTTTGCACCGGACTGACGGTCATTATGGCTTTAGCCTGGCTTTTTCCCGTCTACTGGATCGTCGCCACCGCCTTTAAGAGCGAAACGGATACCATCGCTCTTCCGCCCTCTTTCGTTCCGTTTCCCCCCGATTTTGGAGCTTTCCTTTACGTGATTCAGAATAGTCCGATTTTTCGCTGGTATCTGAACACTATCCTGGTCTCGTCGGTCATTACCTTCTTTTCCATTTTCTGTGCCTTGATGTGCGCCTATGCCCTATCCCTTCTCAATTTTAAAGGAAAGGGGCTCATTAACGTGGCACTTCTGGTCGGATTCATGCTCCCCTTCGGCGCGGTGGCCATCCCGCTCTTTATGCTGATGAACAAATTACATTTTGTGAATACGTACGCCGGCATCATTCTACCCCAGATCGCTACGCCCCTCTCGGTCATTGTCTTCAAGCGCTTCTTCGACCAGGTCCCGATCGATTTTCGCAATGCCGCGGTGATCGACGGCGCCGGAGATTTCAGAATTCTCTTTAACATCTATATCCCGCTCAATTGGAGCATTATCTGGGCGATGGCCATCGTGACTTTTATCGGTGCCTGGAATAACTTTTTCTGGCCGTTCATCGTCACCAACTCGACCCCCATGCTCACCATCCCCGTCGGGATGACTCAAGTCCAATCCGCCTATGGTGTTGCCTTTGCAAAGACCTCGGCCATTGCCGTCATGGCCTCGATCCCTACCGCCGCTGCCTACCTCCTCTTCCAAAAACGAGTGACCCAGGGGGTCATGGCCGCGGCAGGAATTAAGTAGCAAAAAAAAGATCCATTGTTCCGAAGGAAGGAAGATTTTCTGCTTTACATGGGATCTAGTATGTCAACCATCGCAATTCCGTCAGAACACTCGGCGATGGCGACCTCTGAACAATCCGGCATCTCTCGTGCAAAATCCAAGACCCGCGAATCAGCCCGCGCCGTGAGCGTCGTTGATCGCATCGTCTCCGCCCTAGGACGCGATATTGCCGGCGGCGTTTGGAAGCCAGGAGCGACTTTACCGACCGAACCGGAAATCGCGCATCGGTTAGGAGCCGGACGGAATGCGGTTCGCGAAGCGGTCAAGATTCTGGCGGCCAAGGGTTTTGTCCGAACCGAACGCAGGGCTGGCACCATCGTTCGTCCTGAATTCTGCTGGAACCTGCTCGATCCTCAAGTGCTAAACTGGATCTTATCAGCGGCGGCGAACAGAGACCATCTGCTGGACGAATTGTCCGAATTGCGCTCCATCATCGAACCTGCGGTCGCCACCCTTGCGGCCACTCATGCCTCCGCCATAGAAACGCTCCGAATTTTCGAAGCCTATGATCAGATGGAAAAACTCCGTGATGAGATCCAAAAGGCCATCGACGCGGACATCGCCTTCCACGAACTGCTTTTCGAAGCGACTCACAATCGGCTTTTGATCGCTCTTGTCCCGGCTTTTTCACTCCTGGCCCGAACGAACTTTGAAATCTCGATCCGTGCCGGTAAACCGGCCAGCCAAAATCTGAAAGAGCACCGGCAGATTGTTGAAGCGGTTTCCAGGAGAGACCCGGAAGCCGCCCGGCGAGCCTCGCGAAAGCTAATCGAAAAAAACGCCACCGATCTTACAGATAGGATTAAGAAGGAACGGCGAACGAGGAAATGAGGGCAGGAGCCGGGAGCCAGGAGCCAGAATTCAGGAGTCAGGAGTTTCAGGAGTTCAGGAAAAAGACGTCGGCATCCCCCTACCCGTTCTCTCTCGGCCTCCGTCCCAATCATTCCCCCTCTTGACCTCTGTGCGATGCTTTCCATTGGCGAGTCGTTCAGTCGTTTCAGTCGTTCTCGCACCGAAACAATGGCGTCTCCGACACCTTAACTCACCGCCCCCGTGCCAATCATTCAATCATTCCCCCTCTGTGACCTCCGTGACCTCTGAGGATGGTTGGGGACAGGTCCCGTTAGGGACAGGTCACTGATCAACTGGTCAAACGAGCCCTTGGGGACGGGTCAAATTCCGTTTGGGGACGGGTCGAATGGTCGATTATTGCGCCGTCGAAACGTCCAAAGACGGTGACTGGCATTGATCAAAAGGAAGTGCGCGACGGTTACAATTGGAGGTCAGCGACAGTTATAATTCCCGATTTTGCGGGAGACCTGTAGAGGGCGATAATCGACTGCGGCTGAGGAGTCGTTGAACATCGCGGCGACAGCGATGTTCAGCCCACAACAGTATCGCAGCAATATCCGTCGCAAAACCACATTGGCCGGACCGCGACCAAGTGATCAAGCCGATCAAGTATGATTGGGACAGGTCAAATCTGGGATATTTCGTTGAGGACAGGTCACTGATCAACTGGTCAACTATGCCCTTGGGGACGGGTCAAATTCCAGTTGGGGACAGGTCGAATCCATTTGGCAGCAATTCATTCAGGTCGAATGGTCGAATTGGGCTGTCGAAACGTCCAAATGCGGCGACTCCCCATTAGCTAAAGGACAGGTCACGCGACAGTTACATTTGGAGGTCAGCGCCAATTATAATTCCCGATCTTGCGGAGACTGTAGATGGCGATGATCCGACTGCGGCTGACTCGCATTCGTCGAACATTGCGGGACAGCGATGTTCAGCCCACAACAGTATCGCAAACTGACGAAGCAATATCAGTCGGAGAACCACATCAAGGGGAAGCGCGATCAATATGGTTGGACACAGGTCAAATACTGGCCGTCGAAACGTCCCAAGCGGTGACTGGCATTGATCGAAACTACTTCCACCGGAAACGGTAGTGTACCCTACCTTTCCCTCTCCGTGGCCTTTGTGACCGTGCGATGCTTTCCCCTTTGACATCCTTCCTCTGCACGGAAGCCGAGTGTCACCTCGCCTCTCCTAATGGGAATGCCGCGGAATCTCCGCGCCGCTTTTACCAACCAGAAAATCGAAATCAACTCCCTGGTCCGCTTGCAGGACGTGATCGAAAAACAATCTGTACCATCCGCGCGGCGGCGCCTCAGGGGGGATCCATTCGCTCTTTCGTCGAGCGAGTTCTTCGTCTGACACTTCCAGGTGCAATCTCCGCGCCGGTACATTGAGTTCAATGATATCGCCGGTCCTGACCAGGGCGAGCGGCCCTCCCGCAGCCGATTCCGGAGCCACATGAAGCACCACTGTGCCAAACGCGGTGCCGCTCATCCGACCGTCCGAGACTCGTACGATGTCGGTGATACCTTTGCGCAGTAATTTAGGCGGCAATGGCATATTACCGACCTCTGCAAATCCAGGGTATCCTTTTGGTCCGGCCCCTTTTAGAACCATCACGCAAGTTTCATCGATCTCGAGATTTTCATCATCAATGGTTTCTTCCAGATGTTCGATGTTCTCGAAAACGACTGCACGTCCACGATGTGTCAACAGTTCCGGGGTAGCCGCCGACGGTTTAATCACGGACCCTTGCGGTGCGAGATTTCCCCGTAGAACGACGATCCCGGACTGGGGCTTGAACGGCTTGGAAAACGTATGGATCACTTGGCGATTGTAGCATTCCGCGTCCCGCACATTTTCCCAGATCGTTTGCCCGTTCGCTGTCAGCGCTTCCTGGTGCAGAACTCCAGCCTCGCCGAGTTCACGCAAGACCGCCGGCAGTCCGCCCGCATAGTAGAAATCCTCCATCAGGAACTCTCCGGACGGCTGCAAATTCAACAAACAGGGAAGGTCCGCACCAAGTTCAATGTCATCCAGTTTCAAATCCACCCCGACGCGTCCGGCCAGAGCGATCAGGTGGATGATGGCGTTCGTGGATCCTCCAATTGCGGCGTTAGCACAAATAGCGTTTTCAAAGGCATCCCGGGTCAGAATTTTATCCATCGTCAGGTTTTCGAACACCATCGCGACAATTCGCCGACCTGCCATATGCGCCAGTACCTGACGGCGTGCATCGACCGCTGGAATGGCGGCGTTGTGAGGGAGGCCCATGCCGAGAGCTTCGACCATCGAGGCCATGGTGGAGGCGGTTCCCATCGTCATGCAGTGCCCGCGTGATCGATTCATGCAGGATTCCGCTTCGAGGAAGTCCTTCTGATCCATTTTTCCCGCCCGCACGGCTTCGGACATCTGCCAAACGCCGGTACCGGAACCGATTCTCTGCCCTTTGAAACACCCGCTGAGCATTGGACCGCCGGAAACGACGAGCGTAGGTAAGTTGCAACTGGCTGCGCCCATCATCAACGAAGGCGTCGTTTTGTCGCATCCGCACAGCAGTATGACCCCATCGATCGGGTTGCCGCGAATCGACTCTTCGACGTCCATGGAGGCGAGATTCCGGAAGAGCATCGCTGTTGGGCGAAGGTTCGATTCTCCCAGCGACATCACCGGGAATTCAACAGGGAAACCGCCTGCTTCATAGACTCCCTTTTTCACATATTCGGCAAGCTCTCGGAAATGTGCGTTGCAGGGTGTCAGCTCAGACCAGGTGTTGCAGATGCCGATGACGGGCCGCCCGTCAAATAAATGATTCGGGAAACCTTGGTTCTTCATCCAGGAGCGATGAATGAACGAGTTCTTATCCGATGCTCCAAACCAGGCGTGGCTTCGCAAACTCGGCGGTGTTTTCTTATCCATGGGGGGTGACAGAGGCCGGAAAGCCCTTGCTCATTGATTTACGTATCGACCCCGAATGCTTCCGTTGCGATGAGTTGGTAGAAATCCTCGTAATCGGTTCCCGACAGCTCGTAACCGAGGTCTTGATCCGCAAACCAGATCTCACGGGAACAGACTCCGTTCTCAACAACCAACCCGTAGAAATTGCTCTTGCCGTCATCCACCACTGGAATCCAACTGACCTTTTCAAAGGGTTCTTGGTTTTTCCAAAGCGAAAAGTCGCTTTCCGGATCCAGTGAAAGCACCGTGATCGTACCGATGTCGCCGGCACCGAACCGTTTCAGAAAATTTCGATATTCCTCCGGCAACGCAAATCCGGCCTTCTGCTCGAGTTTGGCCACCTTGTCCTCTTTGAGTGGCTTATCCCGAACAAAAAACTCCGAATCCAGCTGCTCGGGATCTTCTTCACGAATCTCCTGAATTAAATCGTCAAATTCGTCCTGAGTCATACAGAGTAGTCGCTTTCCGAATCGGACAGTGCCCCTAGTTCGGAATCGCGCAAGTTGAGTTTTTCCATTTTGTCATGCTTCAGATTCTGCCCTCAGTGTCCGGGAATCGAAATCACCTTCGTGCTCGCGAGGGCAAATGGAATCAAGGAGTGTCACTGGACTTTGGAGGCGCTTTCGAAAATAAATTTTTGGGGCGTTCAGAATCGAGCGAATACTCATCGCCCTGCATCACCGGCCGATCGCCTTTCTCCCACCCTCGGGTCCACAATGCTGCGCAAGCGAACCCGGAGGACTGATTATGAGGTCGCACGCGACAGGCAAGATAACTCGGGAAGTCCCGGCTCAAACGGAGCTTCGCCACTAACCGAGCCGGGGAGGCTGCGCGGAAAGATCAAGCGCGCTCAGCAGTTCGCGATCGTGATCGACCCCAGGGTTCTCGGCCGTCAAAAGTCTGTTCCCGTAAAAAATGGAGTTTGCCCCTGCGAACAAACAAAGGGCTTGCGCCTCTTTTGAAAGCCGGGTGCGCCCAGCGGACAAACGGACTTTGGCCTTAGGCAAGGCAATTCGAGCCGTTGCAATCAGACGAACCAACTCGAAAATCTCGATCGGCGGTTGGTCTTCGAGGGGTGTGCCCGGCATTGGCATCAAGCAGTTGATCGGCACGCTCTCCGGCGGCGGATCGAAATTGGTCAATACCTCCAGCATCTTCAGCCGGTCCAACTCGGTCTCGCCCATTCCAACAATCCCGCCGCAGCAGACAGACAAATTCGCCTGTTGAACCGCACGGATAGTGTTGAGCCGGTCCGAATAGCTGTGGGTCGATACAATTTCCGGGTAATACTCCTCCGAAGTATCGATATTGTGGTTGTAGGCGGTGACCCCTGCTTCCTTCAGCTTCTTGGCTTCACTCAAGCTGAGTTGCCCGAGGGTGACGCAAACTTCCATTCCCAGTTGACTCACCGCCCGCACAATCTGGAGCACCTGCTCAAATTTCGCATCCCCATCGCGCACCCCTTTCCACGCCGCACCCATGCAGAATCGCGTCGAACCATTTTCTCGGGCCCGACGAGCCACCTCCAGGACGTCTTCTGGATTCATCAGGCGTTCGGGCCGGACCCCCGTATGGTACCGCACACTTTGAGCACAGTACGCGCAGTCCTCGCTGCATCCCCCGGTCTTGATGCTAAGCAATGTGCAGAGCTGCACTTCGCTCCGATTCCAATGCGAAGAAAACGTTGAGCGAGCACGCTCGAGCAAGTCAAAAAAGGGCGTATCGTAGATCCCTTGCAATTCGGCTAGAGTCATGGTCAGTGCGGTTCATTTAGGAAGCCAAGAAGCGGAAAAGACGCGCCTTCCAGCATTTGCTCCCGGCCGCGGGATTTTTCCGGCTCCTGGCTCCTTGTTTAGTAACCTGCGGTCCACCTTCCCGTGGCCGATACGAGGACAGGCAGTTCATTTGTCATGTACTGCGTCTTCCCCACCGCGCCGACCATCTTCGCTCCCGTGGCCTGATACCACATTTTGGACATGCTTTCGGCGGTGTAACATCCCCAGCTTTGGACCTTGGCATCCCGGGTAAATATTCCGTGATGCAATTTGTCTTTCAGTTCGGTTTCGTGAAGCCACACCTTTGAGCCACTCCCGATTTCGTTGCTGTAATCAATCATGAAACAGGCGCGGTTCGAATGACCAAAATAGTCAAATGACGCGATCTTGTTGTGCGGTCGGTCATCTCCGTAATTCAAATAGTAGCAGACCTGAGCGGCAGAGTTGAAAAGAACCAGGTTGACCCCGTATTTGTCCCGAACCGAATCAATAATGCTGAAAAGATTTTCGTGTTCCTGTTTTTGACGACGCTCATAGCCGCGCTGATAAACCAACCAGGTAATCCGAGCCGACGGCCCGTATTGCTGCCGGAGCTGTTCGATCCGCAACCGGCTGGCTCGCACGAAATTCATCCACCAATTATCATGCGGCTGAGCCTTAAATTTCTCCCACTCCATCATCGACGGGGCACCGGTCAGGACGATGTGCTCACCCTGCTCCTCAGCGATCGCCAACGACCCCAGAACCAGGCTGACGCAAAATATTGACAGCAATCGAGTCATGGGTGTGCTTTTAGCGCGTGTCTCGGTAACTTTCCAGTCTTTCCATCCCTTTGCTCACCCTCTATTTAACGGCGAAGGAAATCTTCGACCGCTTGGAAGAATGCGTCAGGAGCTTCCAGATGGGGAACGTGCCCCACGTTCGGCAATTCGATCAACCGGGCCCCCGGAATCGTCTCGGCAGCTTTTTTGGCCAGCTCAGGGATGTTGCCAAGATTTCGTCTTAGATCGATCGGTGCGCGATCTTTACCCAGAGCCGTATGATCTTCCTGTCCGACGATCAGTAGTGTCGGAACCTTGATTTCGGCGAGTTCGTAGCAAACAGGCTCTTGATAGATCATTAGTGTCGTCAGCGCGGCGCACATCGCCCAGCGCGGATAATCGCCGCTCAAACTGACGCGCATCCTGGGCTCCACAAAAACTTCCGCTTTGTCCTTTGGGTAGGTCACGAAATAGCTCTGCACGTACCTTCGAAACTCATCCAGGCTCATGTTCAATTCCTGCTGATAGAGTTGCTCGAGAGGAGCAGGCGGCACGCTTAACGCGTAATCTTCCAAACCGATTGGATCCTCCAGGACTAATGCTTCCGTCCGACCCGGGTATAGCCTGGCAAACCGGATCGCCAGCATCCCACCCATCGAGTGCCCAATTATCGTTGCTTTCTTGACCTGCAGCAGATCCAGCAATCCGGCAGTGTTTTCCGCCAGAAAATCGAAACTGTAGTGAATATTCGCCTTCGATGATTTCCCGAATCCGATCTGGTCCGGAATTATCACCCGAAATCCGCGGTCCGTCAGAAATTTGGCGGTGTCCGCCCAGTAAGCCCCCCAAAAATTCTTACCGTGCAGCAAGACCACCGTACGCCCGTTCGGATTTTTGGTCGGCTGGACGTCCATAAAGCACATCCGCAGGTCTTGACCCTCCACAAACAGATTCAGAAACGCTGTCGGATACGGATATCTCAATTCCTCAAAACAAGTACCAAGTGGCTGTTCGTATTTGTCGGGCAGCGGCAGCGGCTTATCCTGAGCCCAGATATTTGCGAGCGTCAATCCGGCAACGACGAGAGTAGCTAAGGTACGGTTCATTCGGTGTCTCCTGGGTGCTCTACTACGCGTCATGCGGGTCCATAGGTCAAGCTCCGCAAGCAAGCAACCGAGTTCTGGCGGATGGTGATTCATCCGACAAAACGCAGGGTAGGCTGCGGAGATCCGCTACTCGATGTAACGAGAGAGATTGTTGGAAAGCGAGCGGGGAGAGATCTTCGTCTTCGAGGACTTGTGCCGTCCAAGTCCGTACTGGCTATCATTCTTGACGCCGGCGCGCAATCTAATTTCGACCTTGAGCAACAAGCTAAAGAGACTTTCCTCCGACCCATCAGGAGCAGAATTGCCCAGACGGACGCGAGTAGGTCCGGAACGGACATCATCCCAGGGGGTGACTTTCATCGGCGTTCTCCTTCGGAAGCTCAGACCTTACACGCGCTTCATCTTTTCTGCACCTGGAATTTTAGAAAAATTCTAATATTTGTCTTTATTCGAGCTTTATCAAAACGCTGATTTTTGGGATCACCCGCCGTGTCTGCCACGCGCACCATGAATACTCGTTTTCTTCTCTTCGCCCTCCTTGCTTTAGCCATCCATTCATCTCTTTCCGTAGAGACCGGTGCACCGCAACGCCGCATCGTTTTTGTCCGCGACTCAAACATCTGGATCGCGAATCTGGACGGGAGCAAAGAGCGCAAGTTGATCAGAGGTGCCGACCCATGCATTTCCCCGGACGGTCAAAAGATCGCCTTCACGATCTCGCCTGCGGAAGGAAAAGAAGTCGTGCGTCATATTGCCGTCCTGGAGCTCTCCAATGGTTCAGCCAAAGTTTTCAAAGAAACCCCTAGCAACAACTGCTTCGGTCCGGTTTGGTCGCCCGACGGCTCTCAGATCGTGTTCGAAATTTATGTGGAGAATCATTGGCGGCTCGGCCTGCTCAACGGTGACGGAAGCGAATTCCGCTTCTTTGAAGTGCCGTTTAGGGACCCGGGATGGTGGTCGGTAACTTGGGCGCCGGACGGGAAGTCGATCTTTTGCCAGGATCTTGAGAATATCTGCCGATTCGATCTGAATGGCCAATTGCTTGCTTCGTGGGAAATCGGCAAGATCATTCCCAACGGCGACTTGGACAGTTCCAAGCGCTTAAGCGTTTCCGATGACGGCCAAAGTTTGCTGATCGACGTTAATATGGACAATGAAGAGTCACCCAAAGACTGGGAGGGCCCACCGCCCGCGATCTGGCTATTCGACATCCCATCCGGTAAAGCGACACGGCTGACGCCGAAAATGTCTTACGCTTCGGATTCGTGCTGGCTGAACCACTCCGAATATTTGTTGGTCGATTCGAAGAAGAATGAGAAAATAAGTTCGATCTACCAGGCGTCGATCGGCGGTGGAACACCCCGGCGAGTGATTAAAAACGCCGCAAATCCTTCGGTATCAGCTGGTTCGCCGTAACGTAGAAGATTGTCGTCGAAACGGCGTGCCAGCCTATCGGCGAAGAACCCAAAATCGAACTATGACTTGGAAAACCGAGATTGATCATCACGGGATCCTTCCGAAAGATTGGCCGCACGGATGCCTCGTCGGGCGCGTGTGGCGTCCGGACATTCAAGGCCCTTCGGTCGTTGTGGTCCGTGACGGGACTTTGCTGGACATCAGCGAGGTATTCCCGACCATGCGCGACCTGTGTGAAACGCAGGAACCTGCGGCCAGCGTGGCCGCAATTTCCGGAGAACCAATTGGTGCAATCGATGAGATCGTGCCAAATTCGCCACCCGACCGGCGCGATCCACGAAAGCCTTGGTTGCTCGCCCCAATCGACTTGCAGGCGGTCAAAGCGGCTGGAGTCACTTTTGCCGTGAGTCTGCTGGAACGAGTCATTGAAGAACAAGCGCGCGGCAACCCGCAGGCCTCCGCCTCCATTCGAAATGAAATTGTCTCATCGGTTGGTCAGGCGCTGGAAAAATTGAAACCAGGAAGCCGGCAAGCATCTTCATTGAAGGAGCTTTTGATCCAAAAAGGTCTCTGGTCTCAATACCTGGAAGTCGGGATCGGACCGGATGCGGAGCTTTTCACCAAGGCCCAGCCGATGGCCGCCGTCGGGTACGGTCACGACGCCGGGTTTCATCCGATGTCCTCCTGGAATAATCCTGAGCCCGAGGTGGTCCTCGTTGTTTCGAGCACCGGCAAGATTGAAGGGGCAACGCTCGGTAACGACGTCAATCTGCGCGATGTCGAAGGCCGATCCGCGCTCCTGCTAGGCAAGGCGAAAGACAACAACGCCGGTTGCGCAGTAGGACCATTCATCCGGCTCTTCGATGAGAGCTTCTCTCTTGATGACGTTCGGCAGATGGAAGTTCAGATGACCATTGATGGGGAAGATGGGTTTCACCTGTACGCTCTCTCTTCGCTATCCCGGATTAGCAGGGATCCGAGCGACCTGGTCGAACAGCTGATCGGACCGCATCACCAATATCCGGACGGCGTGGTCCTTTTCCTAGGCACCATGTTCGCGCCAACGGAAGATCGAGACGTTCCGGGCATGGGATTCAGTCACAAAATCGGCGATATCGTAAAAATCAAATCGGACAAACTCGGCGCTCTTGCCAATCGAATGCGGCACACCAACGATTGCCCGCCCTGGGATTTCGGGGTCAGCCAACTGATGCGAAACCTTGCCAGACGTCGATTGATTTAACAACCTCCGATCTACACTGGCACTGAAACCGGCCAGTCGCTTTTGCTTGTCTGATGGCGCTTGATCAAGCGAACCAGAGCCGAATCGATTTTAGATTTTATTTCGAGACCGAGCATGCGACTGGATAACCGCCGGACCGCAGACTGCCGTGATCAGACCCAAAACCGCAATTAGGCTAAGGGCCACTGGAAGACTAAAGAACTTCGACATCAGCCCAATCACCACCGGCCCACCAGAAAACCACAAAATCCCAACGTGGTAACGGCCGCGATGCCAGGGCCAGGCCCCAAGACCGGATCCCGCCCGGCCGCGCTAAAGAGGATGGGTACCAGGTTGGAATTGCCAAGACCGGCTACCGCAAAGCCGGCAATGGCGAAAATCGGACTGGGCACCAAAAGAGCCGCTCCTAAACCGGCAATAATCAGCGTGCCGCTCAACCGCATCACAAAGCGCTCGCCCAAGGAGACAACCACGCGGTCTCCGGCGAACCGGCCCAAGGCCATCGCGGTGGAGTAGCCAGCGTAGCCCACCGCTGCAATCGAGACGGGAACGGCGACCACTTGCCGCATATAAACCGCCGCCCAGTCCTGCAGAGCACCTTCACTGAACAAGGCGATAAAGGTCAAGATAGCGACATAAAACAAGGCTTTACCAGGCAGCCGAAAGCGCCTCCCACCTTCCCCTTCGGGCGATGCGGCGTCGCGCATCAGGTGAGAATAATAGAGGAGGTCGAGCAGCAGCATCACCAAGGCAACACCCGACAGATTAACTACCGGCGTAGAGCCCAAACCGAGGGTTACGCTCGTCAAAAAGCCTCCGGCAAGACCACCGACGCTCCAGAGCGCCTGGAACGAAGACATGATCGGGCGCCCATAACGATTTTCGACGACCACCGCCTGGGCGTTGATACCAACGTCGACTCCGCCTTTGGCCGCGCCGAACAGAAGCGCTGCAACGACAAACAAGGTCAGGCTCGGCGCCAGTGCTATACAGACAAGGCAGAAAGCAAAACAGGCAACGCTGACGACGATACAGCGCCGGCTTCCAAAATGCCGCACCGCTTGGCCCGCCAGTGGCATCGAAACGATCGATCCGGCAGCAACCGCAAGCAGCACGATACTTAGCGACGAATCACTCAGCAGGAACTTTTGTTTGAACGCGGGAATATGACCGGCCCAGACCCCAAAACCGATTCCGTCAGCGAAGAACATCGCGTAGGCTGCGCGTCGAGCAGCCCGTACGCAGTGCGCCGAGTATTCATCAGCCATCGCCGGAATGAAGTTTGTCAGCTCTAGTAACTTTCAGCATTTGAGACACCAGCTGGTAGTCTCCATCG
>CAWBYX010000040.1:0-25290 GCA_963793135.1 uncultured Verrucomicrobiae bacterium | reverse complement strand
CGCATTGGGAGGAATTTCATCAGCCAAGCCACTCGATGAGCAACTGGTTCAGCTGGTCGGATGCGTCCAGCGGAATCCAATGGCTGGCGCCGTCAATCTGCTCGTAGCGCCAAGGTCCTTTCACGAACCGATCCGACATCTTCATGCGTTCACCGTCGAGGTAGTGATCATTCGTGGACCAGATGCCGAGTGTTGCAGCTTCCACGGGCGGCAACTGGGGAGACGATCCCGGTGGCCGCGGTGCAAGGTTTGCGCGGTACCAGTTCAGTGAAGCCGTTAGAGCGCCTGGTCGTGACAGATCCGAGATGTAACGGTCAACATCCCCGTTTCCTCGAAGCACCTCCCGAAACAACGCCCAGTCGTCGTGCTGCAGCCACGCCTCCGCGATTCCCTCGAACTGGAAGAAGAGCTGGTACCAAGCCATTTCCCGCTGGCGCAGCGTGCGCGGTGCAAGTGGATGTGGGACGGAGAGAATGACGAGCTTGTGAACGCGACCCGGATACATTGCAGCCAAGAACCAGGCCACGGCGGCTCCCCAGTCGTGGCCGACGATGTCCGCTGCACCAATACCGAGCCCGTCCAGAATGCCGACCACATCGCCAACCACGTTCTGCAGGGAATACGCAGTTACGCCTTCCGGGCGATCGGAACGACCGAAGCCACGCAGATCCGGCGCGATTGTGTGGAAGCCGTTGTTGACGAGGAATGGAATCTGGTTGCGCCAGAGATGTGCGGAGTCCGGCCACCCGTGAAGCAGGAGAACCGGCCTACCGCTGCCGTGATCCTCCACATGAAGCGAAATGTCTCCGACCTGTACCATTTTGTCTCCCACCTTTCTCTAGGCCAGCATTTCGAGCAACTCCTTCCGAGACGGCCCTGGAGGCGTCACCGCCTGATGGGTACTGGCAACCTCCATCATACGGTCGACTAGTCCTGGTCGCCCTATCACCTCCTGCGGCAACGCGAGCAACGACCTGATCTCAGTGGCGGCTCGAAAGAGATCGGCGTCGTACATCATGGCGACAGAAAGCGCTTTGGCGACGCGCGCACGCGGGTCCGTCGGTTGAGGTTCAGGTCGACCCTCGATCAACGCACTGAACCGGGTAATCCACGCTCGGTCAATCTCGATCGTGTTACGGTACCAGGGCGTCACTCGCGTTTCGGTCATGGAGTCCTGTGCCAGCGCGAGCGCTAGAGGGTTGTCCAGGTGCTGTCCTATAACCTCCATCGTGCCGAGCGCGTGCATGAGGCCCACGGCGATCCCGCGCCCGAGCGACGGATTGGTGCAGGCCCATGAATCTCCTACACTGACGATCCCAGTAGCCACCGGAACGCCGTCCACAACGAACCGCCGGTAACGGTCGAGGATGCCACCCATGGCGAGCACGTCGGTGATCGGTTCCCCATCGAGCCAGTGTGCGTGCAACGGGCAGGCGGCGACCAGAGCCGTCCAGTGCTTGGGATCGCGGAGCTTCTTCAGCGGCTGGTCGTTCGAGGTGATGACTACGGTCACCGACCAGGTGCCAGCGTCACCGGGGAGCGTGAGGAGCGAAAACGACTGGAAGTAAGTGTGGAGAGCCGCGCGGCAGAGCGGAACCATAGCGGTCGTGGAACGGAAATACCTCGTGTAATAGACGAATCCATAGGTCTCGGCCTCCTCAATCGGGCGGCGAGCGCCGACGGCCTCGAGCCAGCTCGGTAGCTTCGAACCTCGTCCCATTGCATCGATGATGAGGTCGGCAGAGACCTCTTCGCCGTCCACCAGTGCGAACGCCCGTGACATGTGGAATTCCCTTCGCGTCCGACGGGCCTGTCAACAAACCGACAACGTCGACGCCGTGACGGACGGGAACTAGCCTCTCGGCGACACTTGCGAAAGCGTACTCGATTGTCGGCCGGCGACCCGTGATCGTTATGAACCGTTCATCACCTTCTCGCGGCGTGCGATCGGTCATAGAGGGAGGCATAGTCGCAAGCACATCGAACGTCACGCAGTCGGCGCGGAGCAACGCTTCTTTCACGTCTGGCAAATGGGATTCGAGGAGCTGGCGCACGGGCGGGTGAAGATAGTGCGGCATGCGGAACTGAGCGACCCCTTGCCTTCCCCAGGCGCGCCACGCTGCCTCGGGCGAGGCGGGAAGAGGCTCGCTGTCGTGTTCAAGAATTGTGACTGAATGGCCTTGCCGAGCCAACATCATCGCCATTGAAAGCCCGATCACACCACCCCCTAGTACAAGAATTCTTGACATCGGTTCCCAAGGGTAGGACTTCCACGGGTTTAAGGCAATATCTGGCTCAGTTGGGGCCATCCATTCGCCAACTCTAATTTCAATTCAATGATCCGAGCTCATGATTTGACCAAGTCTTACGGGGCATCTACCGCAGTCGACGCGATTTCATTTGAAGTTGCGGAGGGGGAAATTTTCGCGTTCCTCGGGCCTAACGGCGCCGGCAAAACGACCACGATCAAAATGCTGACGACGCTGCTGAAGCCTTCCTCCGGCCTGGTGGAGATCGATGGGCTGGATCCGGTCGCCCAGCAGAATGAAGTTCGAAAACGTTTTGGGATCGTCTTTCAAGACTCAAGCACCGATGATGAGCTGACGGCCTATGAGAACATGGATTTTCACGGCGTTCTCTACAAGGTGCCAAAAAAGATCCGGTCGGCCCGAATCGAATCGCTGCTGAAGCTATTCGAGCTTTGGGAACGTCGCGACGATCCGGTGAAACGATTTTCCGGCGGGATGCGGCGGCGTCTTGAGATTGCGCGCGGGTTCCTGCACACGCCGAAGATACTTTTCCTGGACGAACCAACTCTGGGACTAGATCCGCAAACCAGGAATCAACTCTGGAAGCATGTGCAAAAACTGAACCGAGAGGAGAGGGTCACGGTCTTCCTGACGACACATTACATGGAAGAAGCGGAACGGGTGGCACATCGGATCGCAATCATCGATCACGGCCGGATTGTCGCACAGGGGCAACCAGCCGAATTGAAGACCCTGACCGGAACCGACTCGTTGGAGAAAGCGTTCTTAGCGCTGACCGGCGCCTCGATACGCGACGAAGAATCAGGCCCCTCGGTCCATATGCGAAATATCGCGAAAATGTTTGGCCGCCGCTGACGGATTCAAGGACATGAATGCTGTCTACATCTTATGGCTGCGCCAAATGAAGCGCTATATCCGTTCCCGGACCCGGATCGTAGCCTCGCTGGCCCAACCTTTGCTTTTTCTGTTTGCGCTAGGGTTTGGTTTTGGCCCGGTTTTTGAGAAAGCGGGCCACGGAAACTACATCCAGTTTATTGCCCCCGGCGTGATCGGGATGACAGTCCTTTTTAACTCGATGTTTTCCGGAATCGAATTGATCTGGGACCGGCAATTCGGCTTTCTCAAGGAAACACTGGTGGCCCCAGTTTCCCGGATCTCAATAATGATCGGACGAACCCTGGGCGGGGCTACCACTGCTCTGGTGCAGGGGCTCATTGTGATGTGCGTTTGCTTTATCGCCGGTTTCCGGGTCCAAAGCATTTCTCTTTTGCCCATGGCCATCCTTTTCATGGCGCTGATGGCGACAACTTTTACCGCCCTTGGAACAGGTATTGCCTCGCTCCTTCATGATTTTCAAGGGTTTCAGCTCGTGATGAACCTGCTGGTAATGCCGGCTTTCTTTTTATCGGGCGGATTATTTCCGTTGGCTGACGCCCCGAAAGCTTTACAGATGATTGCCGGTGTCGACCCGCTTTCCTATGGGGTGGACGGTTTACGGGCAGCTCTGATCGGCGTGGCCCATTTTGGCGTAGCCACCGATCTGGTTGTTCTTTCTGCGTTTACAACGGTGTTTCTCAGTATCGGCGGCTATCTCTTTTCTAAAATTCAACTCTGAAAGAAACGCGTTTCGTGAGGTCGGCGAAACTGACGTTCTCCAGTTGCAGCCTTCCTTGCTCTTCGGCTAAGGTACCCGGCGCTACCTCTACCCCCTTACCAACAATCCCTATGGGCAATACCGATATTCTTTCCATCCAGCTCTACACTCTGCGTTCGCTAGGCGATCTCGAACGTGTGTTGGATACCGTCCAACAAGCGGGCTACGGCCACGTCGAAACGATTGGATCCCACCTGGACAACGCTGAGAACGTACGCGCCAAGCTCGACGCGCGCGGCCTGAAGGTCTCCTCCAGCCATGTGGGCCTGGCAGCGGTACGGGAACGCCCGGACCAGGTGGTACAGGCTTGCCATACCCTGGGCTTCGACCAGCTCTTCATGCCGGCTGTGCCGTCGGAAGACCGGGAAAACGATGCCCCGTACTGGCGTGCCTTAGGCCACGAGCTCGGCGAGATCGCCCTGCGGATGCGCGAGAACGGAATTGCCTTCGGCTACCACAACCACGATTGGGAACTCGCACCGAAAGATGGAGCAAAGACTGCGCTGGAGTTGATCTTTGAGGCGGCGGCGGACAGCCCGCTCGCCTGGCAAGTGGACGTCGCCTGGCTGGTCCGGGGTGGCGCCGATCCCAAAGATTGGATGCACCGTTACCGCGACCGCATTCTCTCTGCGCACGTGAAAGATATCGCGCCGAAGGGACAAAACGAGGACCAGGACGGCTGGGCGGACGTCGGTGCTGGTGTACTGGATTGGCGGGATCTTTGGCAGGCCGCTCGGGCGGCAGGCGCCCGGTGGATGGTGGTGGAGCACGACAAGCCTGCCGATCCCGCAGAAACCGCGCGTGCCAGTTACGCTTTCATCAGCCGCATGGAACGATAACCCCATATGGCGCGCATCGACATAGGCATCATCGGTTGTGGCAACATCAGCCATTCTTATCTAAAGGGGGCGGCACGGTCGGAACTGGTCAGGGTACGGGCCGTCGCTGACGTCCGCATGGAAGCAGCGCGTCAGAAAGCGGCGGAGTATGGGGTGCTGGCCCAGACCGTGGACCAACTCCTCGCTGATCCGGACATCCAGATCATCATTAACCTCACCGTTCCACTCGCCCATGCGCCAGTCAGTCTGCAGATCATTGATGCCGCCAAACACGTCTATTCCGAAAAGCCTCTCGTGACTCGTCACGCGGAAGCGGAGGCACTGATGCTCGCCGCTGCGGCCAAAGGTGTACGGGTGGGTTGTGCGCCCGATACCTTCCTCGGCGCCGGGCACCAGGCCTGCCGGCGCGCGATCGACGCAGGCCGAATTGGCCGGCCGATCGCCGGCACCGCTTTCTTCGCCACTCACGGCATGGAGCACTGGCATCCGAACCCGGAGTTCTTTTTCAAACGCGGCGGTGGCCCGATGTTGGATATCGGTCCGTACTACGTCACGCAGCTCGTCAATTTGTTTGGGCCGGTCACCCGTGTCGCGGCACAAACCACGATGGGCAGCGCAACCCGCACGGTGACCAGCGACCCGCTTAAGGGTTCAATCATCGAAGTCGAAGTTCCCACCACCATCAATGGTGTGCTCTCCTTCACAAACGGTGCCAGCGTGACTGTCACCACGTCCTGGGACGTTTGGAAACATACCCGTGTACCCTTCGAAATCTACGGCTCTGAAGGCAGCATGCTGGTGCCCGATCCCAATTTTTTCGGCGGCGAGCCGATGGTCACGGAACGCGATGGCGATTGGACGCCGCTCGACATCTCCGTGCACCCGTTCGGCAAGCCCAATCGCCGCCTCAATAACGGGACCGAGGTCGCCGATTATCGCATTATTGGTCTGCTTGACATGGCAGCGGCAGTTCGTGCTAACCGCAGGCACCGCACCAGCGGCGAGCTGGCTATGCACGTGCTGGAGGTGCTGGACGCGTTCGAGCGATCTTCCATCGAAGGCCGTCACGTGATGATCGAGAGCCCCTGTGAGCGACCGGAGCCGCTCCCGCTCGGGAACGGGGAGGAAGTGTTCATGTCGTAATGATGAACGGTGCGGCGCAGGTAGGGCGAAGCTCGGGTAGGGTGAGGCTCCGTCCGAACCGGGGCTTCCCGCGTCGCACTCGCCTGCAACGTGAGCCCTGTAAACCCGAGTCAACCACGATAGGCTCAGCCATTAGTTTAAGACAGAAAATGGCAGACCCGAGAACTCGGATCTTGTTCGGGCAGCGTGAAATGATCAAATAATCCGAGCGAATACCGGGAGGCTGACATTGTTGGGCGAGGCAAAGCGGGAAATCCCGGTTTGGATAGAGCCTCATCCTACCCGAGTTCGACCTACACAGTGGCGCTTATTTATTCCCTGGCCGGGAACTAAAAAAGATAGTGGCAAACCGAAAACGGCCAAACTCGAAGAGTCGGACTTGCTCTCCTGGCCGCCACCGAAGATCCTGCGTTCCCAAACCGCCCGGCAGAACAGCATATCTGGATTCGCCAGGCTGAACGATCGGAATCGCTTTCCTGACCCGTGAACGTTTCTTGCTGCTCCCCGTCACCCTCACCGGCGTCCCCACCTGCACTCGAGCAAAGAACTCCGCGGCAAGATCTTTGGGCATCCGGACGCAGCCGTGCGATGCTGGGTAGCCGGGCAGATATCCCGCATGCATCCCAACATATTTACTGAATTCCATGAAGTACGGCATAGGAGCGGGCTGGTAATGGCAACCCGGCGGGACGTGTGAGGCTGGGGTTGCGTTTGCATCGACCATTCTCCCATAAGGGTCCACCACCAGCCCAAAGCTTCCAGATTGATGATTCAAGTCTTTACTGATGATCCGGAAAGTCCCGCTCGGGGTTCCCCGACCTTCTTTACCTGAAGCGATTGGGGAAATGAGAACGGCGCGACCATCCTCGACCAGATAAGCCGCCTGCGCAGTCAGATTGATCATCACCGCAGTCTGCTGAGCGTTTAACTTCGTAGTCAGCGCCAAGACCAACAGCGCGACTGTCAATTTGTTACCCGAATTTCATCTGTTGCTCCGCCTCACTGTTCGTTAGACAACGCTCGAGCGGATACCGTTGAAGTTTAATCTACCAGATACTCCAAAAGGAGTAGATCAATCTCGAGTCGAATGCTTCCGGTTTTCGCCTCCACCCAGGCCGCGGTGTTACCGCCGACCCATCCAATCTCCCCTCTCTCCTCCCTCTGTCGATGCTTTCCGTTTTCGCGTGATTCTCGCCCGGCCGCTTCCCGTCGGATGGCCTCTTTTCCGTTTTCGCGTGATCTCGCCCACCCTTGCAAGTGCTAACTGAGTTGAAGTGTGAACGGCCCACCCACATCGCATCCAGAAGAGGGGTTCTCCGGTTTGGTCGAACGCGTCACTTTCCACAGCGAAGAGACGGGGTTTGCGGTGCTACGCGTCAAGGCAAAGGGACACCGGGACCTGGTAACAGTGGCGGGCGCGCTTGCCAGCGTCAACGCAGGAGAGTGGGTTACGGCTCAAGGCAACTGGGTGCAGGACAGGGAATATGGGCTACAATTCAAAGCGACGGTCCTCAAGAGTAGCCCTCCCAGCTCGCGGGAGGGTATTGAGAAGTACCTCGGCAGCGGATTGATCAAAGGCATCGGCCCGGTCTACGCCAAAAAATTGGTAGAGAAATTTGGCGAAAAAATCTTCACCGTCATTGATCAGCATTCAGTACAGCTGGAAGAAGTGGATGGAATTGGGCCTGGTCGCCGGCAAAAGATCAAAGCAGCCTGGGCCGAGCAGAAAGCTGTCCGCGAGATCATGATTTTCCTCCATTCTCACGGAGTCAGTACGAGCCGGGCGGCCCGGATCTACAAGGCTTACGGCGAGAACGCCATCGAGACGGTGCGGGCCAATCCTTACACCTTGGCTAAGGACATTCATGGCATCGGATTCAAGTCCGCCGACATCGTAGCCCAGACGCTTGGAATCGCTCGCGACTCCATTATCCGGGCGCTGGCGGGCACCATGCATGCGTTGGTGGAAGCGGCGGGCGAGGGGCATTGTGCTCTGCCGAAAGAGGCATTGATTGAGCGGGCTGGGAAGCTGCTGGAAATTGATGCCGCAATCGTCCGCGAAGCGCTCGAGCGATCACTGTTGGACGGCGACCTGGTCGAAGAGAAAATCGGGGCACGTGATCTGGTTTATCTGCCGTACCTGAGGCGTGCTGAAGAGGGTCTCGCCGGGCTGATCCGGAAATTGGCTGGCGCGCCGGCGTTCTTGCCGCCTATCGATGTAGAGAAAGCAATTGCCTGGTGCCAGAGCAAGACAGGGAAAGAATTGGCAGCGACACAGAAAGAGGCGCTTCGCCAAGCGCTCCAATCCCGGGTGTTGGTGATCACCGGTGGGCCCGGGGTCGGAAAGACGACGCTGCTCGACTCGATTTTGCGAATCCTCCGGGCAAAAAAGCTGAGATGTTTGCTCTGTGCTCCAACGGGCCGTGCGGCGAAACGCCTGAGTGAAGCCACTGGTCTGGAGGCAAAAACCATTCACCGGTTATTAGAGTTCCAAGCTGCTTCCGGTGGCTTCGCCCGGAACGCCGCGCACCCCTTGGAGTGCGACCTGCTGGTAACCGACGAGGCTTCCATGATCGATGTCCCGCTGATGCACAAGCTGATTCAGGCTTTGCCGGAACGCGCCCACTTTTTGATCGTGGGCGATGTGGACCAATTGCCAAGCGTCGGGCCGGGTACGGCCTTGGCCGACATGATTCGCAGCAAGGCCGTCAGGGTCGTGCACTTGAAGGAAATTTTTCGCCAGGCGGCTTCAAGCCGAATCGTGACCAACGCTCATTCCATTAACGCCGGGAAGATGCCGGAAATGTCCCCACCAGGAGAGGAGTCAGACTTTTTCTTTATCGAGCGCGAGGAACCGGAAAGTATTCAATCGACGATCCTCCAACTTGTGAGAGAACGCATACCTGGGAAACTTGGATTCGATCCGATTCTGAACCTGCAGTTACTCTGTCCCATGAATCGTGGCAGCCTTGGCGCACGCACCATGAATGCGCTTCTTCAAGACGGACTGAACCCGCGCCGGGGCGACGAGCCGATGGTCGAGCGCTTCGGCTGGCAGTTCCGCCTTCGAGACAAAGTGATCCAAACCGAGAACAATTATGACAAAGAAGTGTTCAACGGAGACATTGGACAGGTGGTCCGGATCGATCCTGACGAGCGCGAATTGACCGTCCGTTTCGAGGAGCGGGAAGTGCTTTACGATTTCAACGAGCTGGACGAGCTCTCGCTGGCCTATGCCATCACCATCCATAAGAGCCAGGGATCGGAATTCCCAGCGGTAGTGGTACCCTTGGCAATGCAGCACTACCTCCTTCTGCAGCGGAACCTCGTTTATACCGCAATCACGAGGGGCCGGAGATTCGTCGTTCTGGTCGGCCAGAGAAAGGCGCTTGCCATCGCTGTTCGCAACGACCGCGCGGCGGAAAGATGCTCAGGTTTGTACGACAGACTAGTCAGGTAGGGTGAGGCTCCGTCCGAACCGGGGCTTCCCCGCTTAGCCTCGCCGGACAACGTGCCCTCAAAGTGTCGCCGATGGTAACCTGACGCAATTTTTCACGTCAGAAGTTCCTCAACCAAAACTCCCAAGTTGACGCATCTGGGTGGCTGCCGGATGAAATACCGGCTAAGATTGAACATGAACCGGGCCATCGTCAAAGACCAAGAATGAATCTCTCACGCAAAATCAAAAAGGCCTTCCGGCTGGATACCTACACCAGCGGCGCTGCGCTCAGGAACCTTAATCGCCTGCAGTGGATTTTGAAAAGCGGCTCCGCCGATATCCAGAAGTTCGTGCCGACCTTCCTTAATCGCGAATTACGTCAGCAGTGGCGCGCGCGCCAGCAAACGCAAAACATCGACTATATTTTCGCTCAAATTAACCGGCAGGAACTCGATCGCATTAACAAAACCTATGCCAGCGGAGAAAACTCCATCTGGACAAAATACCTGGACACCAGGAAATGGATCGAGCGCAGCCTGCAGCAGGTGAGAAGGCTTGGACTCGTGCTCAACCCGCCGCGTGACGTGCTCGATCTTGGCTGCGGATCCGGGTATTTCCTATTCGCCGTGAAACAGCTCGGTGCACGGGTCTTAGGTGTCGACCTCGATGGCGACCCCATCTTTAACGACATGGTTCGGCTCCTCGGGATCGAACGCGTCGATTTCGCCGTCACCCGTCGCGTCAAGCTACCCGAGTTTGGCGGTCGCAAATTCGATCTCGTCACCGCATGGATGATTTGCTTCAACAATTATGATCGCGCCGACACCATCTGGGTTGCTGACGATTGGAACTTTCTGCTGGATGACTTGTCAGAGCGTCTCACTCCTGAGGGAAGGATTGTTTTCAGCATGAACGAGCAGCTGGATGGCAAGTTCTACAGCCGCGAGATCGGAGAACTCTTTGCCAGACGATCCGACTTGATGGACGGGAGGGTGGTCATCTTCACCAAGGCACGCCTGGATGCGACGGCCAAGGGAAACGCCAAATCAGGCCAGTTCCAAACGGCGGGTGCGCGCTGATCCCCAATGTCGACAGCCCAACTGACGCGCCCGAGCCATCGCCTACCCGAAAAGGGGTGGGGCCAATTCCGGTTCATTCTCTTGCTGATGGCGGCTTATTTCGTTGGAAACTCGCTGAATCTCGCGCTGAATGTCCGGACCGCCAAAGGAGCCCAAACGCTGGTTTCCAGCGACTCAGGGCAGTACCTGGCGATTTCTGAGCAATTTCTCGGCGGCAATTTTTCCATGGACTACCTTCGGGAGGTGCCGCACCGGCAGCCCCTTTATCCCCTTTTGTTAGCCGCAGCGACGAAGTTGGGAAACGGGAATTTATTCTTTCTGGGAGTGATCAACGCGGTTGCGATGAGCCTCGCGATCGGTTCCGTTTACTTCGGAGTTCTACGCTTCTTTCGAAGTCCAGCCGTTGCCGCGGTTTCGGCATTCTGCGTCGCCTGTAACCCGTTCATGTGGCGAACCGCCAGCGCCCGCCTGCTCACGGAACCGCTCTATGCTCTCATCCTGATCTGGGTGGTAATCGCTTTTCTTCACTATTTGCGCGAGCGGAAAATCATTTGGATTTTACTTGGATCGCTTTTTGCCGGATTGGATTATCTGACCCGGCCGAACGGCGTTTTCGATGCCGCGGCGTTTCTGGGCGTTTTGTTCCTCGCTGAACTCGTGTTGTTGACCCCGTCTAAAGCAAAGAAGGAAAATTTCCTAAAGCGCTCCCTGCACCTTGTTCCGAAGTATCTTTTCGCGCTCCTGGTGCTCGTCCTCGTGACTGCCCCCGCCTGGATTCCAAGGCTCGTTTACTTTGGCGATCCGTTGTACCATGGGTATCTCACTAACTTTCTCTGGGTGGACACCTATCGTTATGCCCACGATTTCGGAGAAAAATTTGCCAGCTATACTTGGCAGGATTATTTCTCCACCCATAACCTTTTCGATCTTATCGGCCGGGTGATCCATGGTCTTTGGAACGTGTGCCTGAAAATCCCCATTGGGAACGAGAAGGTGCCAATTCTTTTTTTATTGTCGGTGGCGGGCATCTGGACAGCCGTTCGAAAGGGTCCGAACGAATATCGGTTTCTGTTGCTTTTCTTCCTAATCCAACTGTTTCCCTTCATCTGGACCAATCTCGCCAACCCGACCGCGCGGGTCCCTTACGGTTCAACGCTCCCTTTTGAGCCATTCTTTGCTGCCTGTTTTCTCGCTCGTTTTGCCCAGCAGCTGGATGCAGTTCTTGGTTCGTGCCTGGGATTTGCGCCAACATTAATTCAGAGAGATCGGATTGCCTCGTGATTAGAGAGCGATTCTTGCACGGTTCGTTCACGTTGGTTGCCAGCTTATTTTTGCTGGCAACGCCGTTGTCGGGTCAATTCCTCTATGTAGCTAACTTCGACGGCAAAAACGTTTCGGCCTATCGAATTAACGATTCCGGCGGGACCCTGACGCGTGTACCCGGATCACCATTCCCGGCGGGGAATAATCCCGTGGCGGTGGCGGTCCATCCGATGGGAAAATTCGTCTACGTGGCAAACAACCGCTCCCAAAACATCTCGGCTTACTCGATTGGGACGGACGGAGTCCTCACTCCGGTCCCCGGTTCACCGTTCGCCACGGGTAAAGTGCCTTCTGCCCTTGCGCTGGATCCGGCGGGGAACTTTGCCTATGTCACTAACCTTGTGGACGGCGATGTTTCAGTGTATGCCATCGGCGCAAATGGGTCACTGATCTCCGTCCCTGGATCTCCTTTCCGAGCGGGTGGGGGACCCTTTTCAGTGGCGATCGATCCCGCGGGCAAGTTCGCCTACGTGGCAAACTTCAACAGCGACAATCTCTCTGCCTTCAGCATCGATCAGAGCGGTGCGTTAATTCCTCTCTCCGGTTCACCGTTCAGTGCGGGGAAACAGCCCGTTTCGGTGGCGGTGGATAGCACCGGAAAATTTGCCTACGTCGCCAATTTTACAGATAACAGCATCTCTGCTTATAGCATCGGAGCCGACGGCGGGCTGACGCCCGTTCCCGGTTCGCCCTTCGCGACAGGTCGTCGGCCCATTTGGATTACGATCGATTCCACGGGCAGGTTCGTCTACGTTGCGAACGCACTCGCTAATAACGTCTCCGTGTACCGGATCGGCTCCGATGGAGCTTTGAGCTCCATTCAAGGATCGCCTTTCCACGCGGGGAATTTACCTTCTTCGGTAGTGATAGACCCTGCGGCCGGCTTTGCCTATGTGGCCAATGCGGGCGATAAACTCTCCGCTTATCGCATTGCTTCCAGCGGAGTCCTTACTCCCATTCCCGGTTCGCCGTTCGGCGCCGGACGCCAACCGATTTCCGTATCCATCGCCAGATCGCGTTAGGGTGAGGCTCCGTCCGAACCGGGGCTTCCCGTGTTGCCTTGCCTCGCGTCGAGCGATCTCCCTGAGCCATCCCAGGAGCTATCGCCGTGCACCTGGAGTGACACGCGACGGCGCTAATGTAGCATAGGCTTCCAGCCTGTGTTCTGTTCGCACCGTTGAGCGGTGCTCCCAGGGGCAACGATGATGGCCGCGGGGGAGCGAATGCGGGCGTGAGGAAGATCGGACGAGGCGGACCTCCCACCGCCGAAATTGTGTATAAAGATCAGGCTTTCAACCCTGGGAAACCTGCAAATAAATGGTTCGCCCTGAAGCTGAAGGGGCGAGAGGCTGACCTGATAAAGCTCGCACCTATTGTGCGCAAAGAATGAGAGTGCACAATTGAGAAGTGCTACAATTGGACCTACTTTCGCGTTGTTAGTACGTTCGAGCTGCCGCCCCTTCAGGGCGAACGCTCTGGGCGCTGTTCCCAGGGTTGAACCCCTGGGCTGAGTCCTCCAGCCCCTTTGGGGCAACTCGAATAGGGCGGTCATGTAATTTGGGTCGATCCGCTCATGGGTTTTAAACTTAAAAGAGTTTGGAATGCCGCGGCAAGCTTGAGAGGTATGGCCAGGACCTGCAGTGAGGTACCTCCGTCGCATGCATCTCCTTGAAATTGTGCCCGTTGGCCTCTGCGTCAATGAAGACTGGGTCAAACAACCCGGGGACACTCGCCGAAGCAAGCAGGACCTTTCGAAACAGGGGACTACCCGAAAGGATGCCGTGGAATGACATGTCAGTATAAAGCGCTTTGAGACGCTGATCGTAGGCAGATCCTAGAAATGCGACCGGTGCCATTAGTGCGCCGGTCGAAATGCCTGTCACGATACTGAAGGTGGGCCGCTGCCCGCTTTGGCTCCAACCATTGAGCAGCCCGGCACCGAACGCCCCATGCTCTCCTCCTTCGGAGAGAGCGAGGCATGGAAAATTCGCCTGACCCATTGAATATTGGCAAGTGAGCCACTTGCGGCCGCAAGACCGAGAGGGGCGCATCGGCCCAGGTTCGCACGGCGCGGTAGTGCCCGCAATCGGTCCAGGGCGGTTTAGCATCTCGCGACTCGGTGTGTAGGAGACAAGGTGCCGCAGGTCGGCACGGCCGTGCGACCGAGCTGGCCTTAGTGGCGGTGGCTTTCGCCCACTGGGGAGCTCAAAGAGAAAGTTCTAGTTGTTAGCCGATTTGCATAGTCAGGAGGGTGCGCATTGTGTTGTTATATTCCGGTCAAGTATTAACTCCCCCCTCTCTGCTGGCGCTTCGCAACCTGGATTTGACCATGAACCCCTCTAACGAGCTCCGCTGGATCGATTACCTGATCATACTGATCTACTTTGTCTTCGTTCTCGGTATCGGCTTTGTACTGAAACGGTTTGTAAAAACGAGTGCAGATTTTCTTTTGTCCGGCAGATCGATTCCTGCGTGGATTGCGGGTTTGGCTTTTCTATCCGCCAATCTCGGTGCGCAGGAAGTGATCGGGATGGCGGCTTCCGGGGCCAAATATGGAATTGCCACCAGTCATTTCTATTGGCTGGGCGCCATCCCCGCGATGGTGTTCGTAGGCATTTTCATGATGCCGTTCTATTATGGGTCCAAAGCGAAATCGGTGCCCGATTATTTGGCGCTGCGGTACGACGAAAAGACCCGCGCCTTCAACGCTTTCACCTTCGCCGGAATGACGATGATGTCCTCGGGGATCTCGATGTACGCGATGGCCTTGCTGCTGCAAACGATTCACATCTTCGATACGCCGTTTCGCGCCTTGGGAGTACCGAACTCCTGGATTTTCCATGTCAGCATCATTACTTCGGCGGTAATCGTCCTCGGGTATATTTATTTGGGTGGATTAACAAGCGCGATCTATAACGAGGTCATCCAGTTTTTTCTGATCGTCGCCGGCTTTTTCCCGCTCGTTTTTCTTGGGCTTGTCAACGTGGGCGGATGGAGCGGGCTTACCCAGAAGCTGCCGCCAGCTTACACTCATGCCTGGCGGGGCATGGACAATCCGGCGCATAACTTGCTGGGGGTTGACTGGTTTGGGTTGGTCATGGGCCTTGGATTCGTCCTCTCCTTTGGTTATTGGTGCACAGACTTCCTTGTCATTCAGCGTGCGATGGCCGCCAATAACATGAGGGCTGCCCGAAGCGTGCCGCTGATTGCCTCAGTGCCGAAAATGCTTTTCCCGTTCCTGGTCATTCTTCCGGGTTTAATTGCCCTTGCTCTGACCAGCCCAGTGACCCAGAACGCGGCCTCAGGCGACCAGCCAATCCAAAGCCCCCAGGCGCTGGAGATTCAATCGGCGCAAAAAGGTATGATCCCGCCACAGACAAACCCGGAGACCGGGGAAGTAGTCAAAGATAAGAGCGGCAAAGTAGTGCTCGACTATAATATGGTCATCCCGAATATGCTCCTTCACTATTTTCCAAGCGGCATGTTAGGACTCGGTCTGACTGCCCTCCTGGCCAGCTTTATGTCGGGTATGGCGGGTAATGTCACCGCCTTTAACACGGTTTGGACCTACGATATTTTTAAGGCTTATATTCGGCGTGACGCCACCGATGAAAATCTGCTTGTAGTCGGCCAACTCGCCACCTTCTTTGGTGTCGCGTTTTCGGTGGCAATTGCTTATTTCGTGGCCGCTTTCAATAACATCATGGATGTCCTCCAACTAGTCTTTGCGTTTGTCAATGCGCCGCTTTTTGCAACGTTTTTGCTCGGGATGTTCTGGAAACGCGCCACCGGTCATGGGGCGTTCTTCGGTTTGCTCTGCGGAACGGCGGCTGCAGCCGTTCACCATGGACTAACTATCTCCTCCGGATCAACACCCGGTATTAAAGGCGCCTGGATCGCGACGGCCCACGTCTACCCAAGTCAGATGGCGCAGAATTTTTACACTGCGATTTACGCCTGGACCATCTGCTTCCTGACCACGATCGTAATAAGCCTTCTCACAAAACCGCGCCCCGAAGAAGAGCTGCAAGGGTTGGTCTATGCACTGACCGAGAAAGCGCACGAAAAGAGCGGTCGCTGGTTCTTGCGACCAGTTCCAGTCGGCATTGCGGTGCTAATATTGACCCTCATTCTTAACCTCATCTTTCGTTGACCTCTTACCTGTTATGAACGTTGACCTTCGTTTTCCTCTCGGCCTGCTCTTCATTGTCTTCGGCGTTCTGCTGACGGTTTTTGGACTCTTCACGGACCGAGCCACCTACGAGCGATCCCTCTTTATCAATGTGAACCTCTGGTGGGGATTGGTGATGCTTCTGTTCGGATGCCTGATGTTCCTTTTTGCATGGAGAAAGAGTCAGAAAACGCGCCGGTGAACAGATCACTCGAATCGCGTACGACCTTCCCGTGATCGTGCCGCGAATCTACAGGCATGAAGACTGATGCTAATCCGAATCCGGAAAAACCGACTGACCAATGGGTGACCGGGGAGGAGCCGATGACCGGCCCGCAAATTTCCTATCTCCAGACTCTTTGCCGGGAGGCTGGCGAGGAGTTTGACGCGACTCTCACCAAGGCAGGGGCCTCGAAAAGGATCGAGGAGCTTCAGGCGAAAACAGGTCGTGGTAAAACATAACCCTGGGCGCACGCTGTTCTCTTGCGCTCTCCTGGCGTCGCTGACCGCTACCGGCGCCTTGGGCGTGCAGTTGCCAAAAGCGGCGGCTTACCTGACCTTTGACGAAGGCAGTGGAACCGTGGCGGCTGATTCCTCTGGGAACAACAACAACGCCACCCTGATCGGCGCCGCCGGTTGGACCACCGGTCTAGTCGGACCGTTCGCCCTCGGCCTGCCGGGAGTCCCTGGTAGCTATGCCCAGATCCCCGGCGACGTTGTCGACACCACCAAGAGTTACACTGTGGCGGCTTGGGTGAAGCTTAATACCGTCGGAAAAGTCTACCAAACCTTCGTCAGCGAAGATGGCAATGGTCAAAGCGCCTTTTTCCTGCAACTGCGCGGCGACACCAACCAGTTCTCGTTTACCATCCTTTACGACTTTCCTACCTTGCCCCAGTCCGGCTTTACCCCGGCGGTCGGCGTCTGGTATCACTTGGCGGGTGTTTACGATTCCGTCGCCCAATCTGCCTCGCTCTATGTCAATGGCGCCTTGGCAGATCAGATTTTCAATGTCGCCCCACGCGCGGCAAACGGCACTACCGGGATCGGTCGCGGATGGTTTAAGAACAGTCCGGTGGATTTCAATAATGCGGCCATTGACGAAGTCTGTTTTTACCGATCCGCTCTCAACGCATCCCAAATCCTGGAAATTGCTCAGATCGGCAATCCTTCGCTCACCGCGCCGAAAGTACAACCCGCTTCGCTTAAGATCGATGCCACGCACCCGGGACCGCCGGTTAACCCGATGTTCTACGGCCTGATGATCGAGGAGATCAACCATTCCTTGGATGGCGGCTTGTACGGCGAACTCATCCAGAACCGCATCTTCAAGGACGATCCCGCCAAGCCGGTACACTGGTCTCTGGTGCAGAACAACGCCGGAATCCGTTCCATCGCACTTGACACCACCCAACCGGTCAGCGGCACTGGTCTGACCACCAGCCTCAAAGTTAATGTTGGCTATGGCCAACGCGTCGGAGTCGCGAACGATGGCTTTTGGGGGATCCCGGTCACACCGTTCACCGTTTACCGGGCCTCTTTCTGGGCTAAAGCCGACGCCAAATTCAGTGGGCCGCTGAGGCTGGACATTGAGAGCGTGGACGGGGCCAGGATTTACGCAGAAGCTCTGGTGCCCCAGATTACCGCTGACTGGGCAAAGTACACCGTCCTGCTTGCGACCCTCTGGCAGCTCCAATAGAGACGACTCGGTTCGTCTTATCGACCGGCAGTCCCGGGGTATTCTGGCTGACTCAAGTCTCGACTCTTTCAACCAACTTATCAGGACCGCCCTAATGGCAATCGCATTGATCTGATGCGAAAGATGGCGGGGCTGGATCCCTCCTTCCTGCGGATGCCAGGCGGCAACTACCTCGAGGGCAACACGATTGCGGAACGCTACCAATGGAAGCAGACCATCGGTCCGATCGAAAAGCGGCCCGGGCATCCGGGGACTTGGGGTTATCGCTCCGATGACGGCTTGGGACTGCTGGAGTTTTTGGAATGGTGCCAGGATCTGCACATGCAACCGTTGCTGGCGGTCTGGGCCGGCTATGCGCTGGATGGCACACACGTTAATCCCGGTGCCGACCTGCAGCCGTACGTGCAGGATGCCCTGGACGAGATCCAATACGTCACCGGCGGGATTAACACCACCTGGGGTGCGCAACGCGCCGCCGATGGGCATCCGGCCCCGTTTCCCCTGCAGTATGTGGAAGTTGGCAACGAAGACTTCTTCGACACCTCCAAAAGTTACGACGGCCGGTTTGCCCAGTTTTATGATGCCATTAAGGCGGCCTACCCGAACCTGAAGGTAATAGCGACGGACCGGATCACCAATCCGCTCCGCACTCCAGACTTGATCGATGATCACTTTTACAACACTCCCAAAGCGATGGCGCGAACCTCGAACCAATACGATAGCTACAGCCGTACCGCCCCGAAGATTTTTGTCGGAGAATGGGCATCGCAAGAGGGCCGCCCCACGCCCGACCTTAACGCCGCTCTCGGGGACGCTGCCTGGCTGACCGGCCTGGAGCGTAACTCTGATGTCGTGCTCCTGGAGGCCTATGCGCCAATGTTGGTCAACGTGAACCCTGACGCCTCTCAATGGCCAACAAATTTGATTGGCTATGACTCGCTCCAGAGCTATGGCTCGCCTTCGTACTACGTCCAACAGATGTTCAGCGGCAATCACGGCGACGTGGTCCTCCCGTCAACTCTGAGCACGACTGGCAATGGATCAGCGGTTTACGCCAGCGCCACCCGAGACACCGGTTCCGGTACCATCTACCTGAAAGTGGTTAATATGGCGGGCGAAGTCCAGCCGTTGAAAGTCACCATCAATGGCGGTGACGTGCGGTTCGGGGGGCCAGGCCATCGTGTTAACGTCGCGTAGCCCGCAGGACACTAACACCCTGACTGCCCCCAGGAACATCGTGCCAGTCATCACCAGGGCAAGGGATCTCGGACGGAACTTCGATTACCGTTTCCAACCCTATTCCGTCACGGTCTTGCAGATCGGCGCCGGTCGAAATGACCGCTCTGATGCGAGGGATGGTGGAAATTCTCCTTAGTTCGGCGACCGGGGCACCTGAAGGCCCTGCATTGATCAGCACATTACAAAGCACCTGCTGGAGCCGGGCCGAATCGTATTTAACCGTTAAGCACAGTCAGAATCGCCTCCGCCAACTTGTCTGGAGTGAACGGCTTCGGCAAGCATGCCTGGAAGCCAGCAAGTATCGCCCTCGATCGGCGGACGTGACGAAGGCGGTCATAGCAATCACCGGTACACTGCCGCCAGCCTCGGATCCAAAGGCACGAATCTCCCGGAGCAACTCGAAGCCGTTCATGAGATAGGAAAGGGCAAGGGGGTTTCAAAAGGGTTTTCGAATTTCTCAAGACTGGACCCAGGGGGGGGTCTCATGCTCCCCCGGGCTGATACGCTTGATTTACGACTTTTGACCGGCCTGAGTCGGCCATTTGGGCGTTTCAATACCGAACTGCTTGGCGTACTCCGCGTTCAGCCGCTGCCAGCCGAACTTCATCGCCTCACCACCAACGATGCGGCCGATGGGAGTTCCGCGCAGAAGCCGGTCCAGAACATCCAAAGAAATATGCCATCCGGCAGCGCCCATCGAAATGAAACGTCGATCGATGTTGTGCCACAGTTTCAGGCGCGTGCCGCCACCAAAGGCTTCGAGTTCCCACCGGATAACGCTGTCACCCCAGTTGTACTCAAGCAGTTTGGGAGCTTCGGCTCGTGTCACTGTCGTTTCGGAAACTTGCGGCGTGGGCGCTCCGACCGTGGTGAGCTTCACCGTGGTTCCAACCGTACCCAGGCTTCCATCAGCTTCAAAGGGAGCCCACTCGCGCAGATGCGCTAGGTCGGTAAGGGCCTGCCAGACTTTTTCCGGCGAGTGGCGCAGTTCTCTGACGAGGATTAGCGTCCACTTCTCTCCGTCCTTTCGGACCTCCGCGCCGGTGGCGGGACCTGGTGTGTACTGATCGCGATCGGTCATCCTTTTCTCCTTGTCTTCCTTTTCGTTGGTGTTGATTGATCCATGCAGTCGAGGTGTCGTTCAAGGGCGTCTACATGAGCGGACCAGAACCGACGGAACGGAGCCAGCCAGGCATCCACGTCTTGAAGTGGTTCAGGTTTCAGCCGGTAGAGACGGCGCTGTGCGTCCACCGTGGATTCTACGAAACCGGCCTCTCGCAGCACTCGCAGGTGCTTTGACACAGTCGGCTGCGGTAGACGAAGTCGACGCTCGATCTCTCCAACCGACTGTTTTGACGAGACCAGGAGGCTCAGTATCGCACGGCGGTTCGGCTCCGCAATGATTTCGAAAACAGATTCCACTTTGACAATATACCTGAAAGAGTATATACGTGTCAAGGTATATGATTGCACTCGACGAGAGAATGGCTTTTGTCCCGGAGGGACAGGCTGATAGTAGCCAGGCACGAAGTGCCTGGGAGCCTATGCTACACTAACTCTGCGGAGTGTGGAGCGATGTCTGAAAATCACCCGCCCCCAGCTCCACGAACCCCCGCCAGGGTCAACGAGGCTGGATCAGGCGGCCTTTTTGAGCGCTTCGCCCTTGGACGCGATCACCTCCATCAATTCGTTCCACGATTTTACAAATGATTTTGCTCCTTCGTCCTGGAGGCGATCAGCCAGGATGTTCACGTCCACACCGGCTTGGGCGAATTCCTCTAAAACTGTTTCGCTATCACCGCCGTACGCGGCCATGATTGGGCCGATTTCGCCGTGATCGGAGAGAGCCTTCAACGTTCCCTCCGGCATCGTGTTCACCGTGAATGGGCTGGCTAGCGCCTTGATGTAGAGAGTGTCAGACGCCTTCGGATCCTTGGTGCCCGTGCTGGCCCACAGCAGTCGTTGCGGTCGGGCGCCGGCATTGTAGGTCCGGTGCGAGAGCGGGTTACTTAAGAGTTCAAGGTACGCTTTATAAATCCGGCCGGCGATGGCAATCCCAAGCCGGTTGTTCAGCCCCTCCGAATACTTGCCCGCTACCGCCGCGTCCCAGCGACTGACGAAGACCGATGCCACCGAACCGACTTTTGGATTGAGCCCGGCCGCAATGCGTCGTTCGATCCCTCGCAGATATGCCTCGGCCGCGGCCAGGTACTGTTCGCGCGAAAACAGAAGTGTCACATTAACCGGCACACCCGCGAAGATCGCCTCCTCGATCGCCGGCAGACCTTCTTTTGTGCCAGGGATTTTAATGAAGAGATTAGGTCGTGCCGCCCGCGCTGAAAGTTCTTTCGCGGCGGCGATCGTACGTTCGGTGTCGTAAGCCAACAGTGGCGAAACCTCCAGGGATACCCATCCGTCTACGCCGTTCGTGCGATTGTAAACTGGCAGGAACAAGTCGGCGGCCCGGGTGAGATCATCCAGCGCCAGATCGAAAAAAAGGCTCTCGCCGGTTTTCCCTTTCGCAAGAAGCTCTCGGATCGCAGCATCGTAGGCGGCGCTGTTCTTGATGGCGTGATCAAAGATCGTGGGGTTAGAGGTCAATCCGGTCACCGATAGTTGCTCAATGTAACGGCCGAGTGTGCCGCTGTTCAGCAGATCACGCGTGATGTTATCGAGCCAGAGGCTCTGGCCGAGGTTGTGGAGCTGTTGGGTGGCATTCATACTTGCGAGTGGATGTTATAGGCTGCCGTTGATGTGATTCAGTGCGGAGAGAGCGATTGTCATTGCGGCCGCCGCTCAATTCCTATCGCTTTAAGTGGTCGAAGGGCACTCCCACTGTTCCCCCCACCATAACCCGCGTAGTGCCAAAAGTCGTTCGAAATTGTCTATTGTTCTGCCCGCCTGGACGCTCGTGCACCAGTCACTGACTTGGTGCACTCATGCATCTTCTCAACTCATCTGGCGAGACGGCGGCGGATTTCGCGTTCGTAGTCGGGAAAATAGTGGCTGATGTCGGTGATGTGGAATGACCGGAGGATCGAAGTGTTCGACTCGCGCTCAAGCAAAAAGCGGAAGCTCTCTTCAATGAGGCGCTCTGCATTTGCTTTGCCGCCGGTGAGGTACTCGACATCGCCCACTCTGGCCGTGATGCAGTGTATGGTAGGCTGCGCGGAGGCTACTTCAACTTCGTAAACATCAGGCTCCTTTTTCGTCACGCAAACTGATGGTTGTGCAGGCATGCGGCCAGTATAGACGCTGCAACAAAACGAGCGAACGAAAGAGATCTCAGCGAGGGAGCGCGGGATCTCTTTCAGTCGCTGTTCATGCTGAGCATGGTCCAACCGTTTTTGTGCTTCGCCGGTGATCGGCTTGCCATCGTTTTCCTTCCATGCGCCATGAGGTGGCGCGGTAGGGCCGACCATCGAGGCCAGCGTGGCCCAGCAGTCAATGTGCGACATCATCTCGCCATAATGCGCACCGGCTGGAATTTTGCCGGGCGCCCACATGATACCGGGCACGCGGAAACCGCCTTTGGGGCGGCGTCCCGCGGCGTATTAAAGCCAAAAAACAGTTCAGTTCTCGAAGGCGAAAACATGCTTCCAGTCGTTCTTCATGCTAATGACGAACCAGCCATCCTTCTTCGCCTCTTCGTAGAGTGTCTGAGTGAAGGTGCCGACCTTAGTATTGGGCAGCCCTTGGGCCGGGCCGTAAGCATACTCACGTTCAGCGTCGTCGTGCAGGACGAGCATGGAGAGCCGCGCGCCCTCTCCAGCCTTGGTGTATTCGAGCATCTGCCGGTCACCGGTCGAGTTGCCGAACGCCGCGTAAGGCCGACGACCGATCATTAAGTGGATGCCCTCGGGCTTACCGGCGTTGTCGTCATTGAGCAGCAGCTTGGGCTCCTTTGTGATGATCGGCTTTCCCTCTTTGTCATAGCCATACTTCGTCCCCAGCGCCGTGCCGACCACCTGCTCGGGCGGGATGCCATAGACCTCTTCGGCATAGACGCGCACGAAGTCCTGGCCGCCGCCGGTGACAATATAGGTCTTGTAGCCATTGGCCCGAAGGTACTTCAATACCTCCTGCATCGGCTGGTAGGTGAGCTCGGTATAAGGGCGTTTCCAGCGCGGATCCTTGGCCGTTACCAGCCATTTCTTGACCTCAGCCTGAAATTGATCGGTCGTCATCCCAGTGAGTGTAACGACCGCGATCTTTTCGAGGTCTCGCAAAGCAAGTTTCGCGATCGCTTCAAAATCACCGGAGAGCACAGTTTTGAATGGTTCGCCGTTCTTTAATTCCGGCTTCTCTTTGGCCAACACCGGCACGCGATCCAGGCAATACATCACCTGCGAGTAGATCGGATGCTCCACCCAGAGTGTGCCGTCCTGGTCGAAGGTGGCAATGCGTTCCTCGGGAGGCACGAACTTTGCTGCTCCGGATTCGGTGGTCGAGCGGACAAAGTCCACGATGGCTTGCTTGGTGGGACCCTCGTTCCACGAGGGCAGCGGATCCTGGGCGCAGACGAGGGTCTGGCTGGCGAGCGCAACGACCAGCAGGGCGAACGTATGGCGGAGGAACTTCATACTGATTACTTGGATCGTTGGAGATTTGTAATAGCAAGCTTTACGCTGCTGCGTCGTGTGGCGGCTTGCATCCTTCCTGCTGATTTCGCGGCCCGCATGGCCCTCCTTCATCTAACACTAGCATCTGCCTTCTGGTTTATTGATCGATATAGCCCGGTGGCAATCCCGCGGTTCTCATTCTTCTGTTGAGAACTTCCTTCTCCAAAGAAAGGGAGATCCATTCTTGCGGAGGATTGGGATCGGTCCGCAGACTGCGAAGCTTCAGGAGAACTTCTTGTTCGTCCTTGGTCATCCGCTCGCGTTGGAGTAAGTGCTGCTTCCAAGAGGGCACCACGACTTCCATTCGGATTAAGTTTGGTTGATGCAGGTCCCCGTACAAATGCCACCTGTTGGCGCCGTTCCGCAAAAAGATCATTCGAGCGTCACGCATTATTTCGATGCATTCGTCTCGGCGCGTCGGATCGATATTGAATTCTGCTGTAATTGAGACAGGGCCATCTTGAGGCGCCAGTGATCGGCCAGGGTCAAGGTTCTGGGAAAAGATTGAGACCGGCGCCGACTCGAAACTCAGGCTTTTGGTAAAGTCGATCGAGATCTGAAGAGCTGGAACAACACGGACGACGATCATCAGCACCAGAGCGAACACGGCAGCCCCCAGAAAAGTGGGAACGACTCCAGTGTGATGCGCTGCCAATCCCCAGATTACCCCGCCAAGAGCAGTCGCCGCCTGGGCAACCATGACCATCGTCGCGTTCATGCGTCCCCGGGCCCAGTCAGGCATCGCGCGTTGACTTGCCACCCAGAGTTCGGAGGCAGAAATGGTCCATCCCACGCCACCAAGCGCCGCTACCACTAAAAACACGTACGGCCGATGGACCACCGCCATCAGACAGAAATCTAAGACCAAGATGAGATCGGCGAAGGTCGTGATGCGTTGTGGCGAATACTTGGCGCGTGCCCACGGAATGATGAACGCGCCGCTCAAGACCGAGCCGACGGCCATACTCGTGAAGAGAAATCCCAGGTGAGCAGCTGGAAGATCTAATTCCTTCAAGCCGACCACCGGCATCAACGACGGAATGATAGAGATAAAAAAGGAAAATATTATGTGCCGGGTCAGAAGAATCTTGATCCCGGGAGTGTAACGCACGTAACGAATCGCCGTGCTTAACGACTCAAAGAAGTTCTCCAGTGGAAGGCTTGACTGCACCTTTACCCGCTTCCACTGCAGAAGCGCCAGAAACATCAGAAGGAAACCGAGCCCGTTGGCGCCAAAGATGAAGCTGACTCCGGCCAACGGAAGCAAGAGCGCTGAAAACAGAGGCCCGATAATCCCCGAGAGATCCATCTGCATTCCGGCGAGGGTATATGCAGAGGCTAAGTCGTCTTTGGAAACCATCTCGGCGATGACCGAGGCGTGGGCCGGAGAGCCGAACGCGAAACCCGCGCTGAAAAGAAATGCGCTGACCAGAATGAGGTAAGGATTAAGTAGATGTGCCATCCACAGAATTGCCAGTGCGAACGCGATGGAGGCATGCCAGATTTGGACTGTTAATAAAATCTTCTTGCGATCTACCATGTCGGCAATAGCACCCGCTGGCAAGGTGAACAGGGTGTAAGGAAGTGCCGAAACCGTGGTCATCAATGCGATATGCAAGGTCGAAGCACCCAGCTTGTGCATCGCCCAATAGATAGCCGTGTTGTGGGCTCCGATGCAACTTCCGGAGACTACCATTGCCAACCAGAGTCTTCTGAAGACGAATTACGCAATGCGAGCCAGGTAGAGGTCTTTTCAGCGGCCTTTTCAGCAGTCTCTTCCATGACGAGAGTTAAATTGTTTAGGTGACTGCT
>CAWBYX010000039.1:0-28464 GCA_963793135.1 uncultured Verrucomicrobiae bacterium | reverse complement strand
ACGCTACTGCACCGGCTTTTCCCATTGGCTGGTTTCTGCCGAGCGGAACACTGCGTCAATCACCGCCATGTTCCGGATCGAGCCCTCCAGAGGAACGGCCAACTCCGTTCCTTCGCGGATGGCTTTTGAAAACAGGTCTCCTTGAATGGTGTATTGGTCGCACGCCTCAAATTCCAGAATCTCCGCACTTCGACCCGAGAGATCGCCCCCTTTGTCCTTGAAGATACGGCAGGGCTTGTCGGAGGGGCATTGAACGGTATTTCCACTTCTATTCGCCCCTGGGTACCGATGATTTGGACGCGCTGATAAGGAGCAACCTGGGTGCTGCAGGTGAAAATGGCCTGTCCCGAGGGAAAATCCAGTATTCCGGAAGTCATGTTGTCCGTTTGCATCTCCGGATCCCTTTCGATAATCCCCAGCACTCGCCTGGGTTCTTCTCCAAAGATAAGGCGGGAAGTGTAAATCAGATAACAACCGATATCCATCAGCGCTCCGCCACCGTATTCCAGAATGTTGCGTATATTCTTCGGGTCTCGATTGAAATAGCTGAAATAACCTCCCACCGATCGGACCGTTCCAATTTGCCCCTCCTGACGAGATCGACCGCCTTGCACCATTGGGGATGCGTTCGGACCATGAAAGCCTCCTCGATCTTCACTCCGGTGCGATCACGAGCGTGCAAGAGCGAGATCGCCTCCGGCACCGTCAGGCTGATCGGCTTTTCACAAAGCACATGTTTCCCGGCTTCAGCAGCCTTGATGGACCAGGGACGTGGAGATGATTGGGAAGTGGATTGTAAATAGCCTCGATTTCTGGATCAGCCAGGAGTTCCTCATCAGATCCGAAACCTTCTTGATTCCGAGCTCTTTTGCGGCTTCCTCGGCCCGCTTGAGATCCCTCGAAGCGATGGCCGTAATCTCACACCATTCACCGCGCTGCATCGCGGGGAGAACCTTCTTTACAGCGATGTTGGCGACGCCCAACACTCCCCAAGCAACCTTTTTGTTCATCTCCTCTTAAAGGCTTTTCCCGCAGCCGGCGCAATTTCAAAAATTAGCAATGTAGAACGGATTTTCAGCCTGTAGACTGCTTGTCTCGATTGGCACGTTTGATAAAAGTTTACTCCTAATGAACCCTCAACGCATTCTGGTCTTTGGCGATTCGAACTCCTGGGGGTTTGTCCCCTGCACCGCCACCGAATTGACGACAAGATATGACGCTTCGACGCGTTGGCCCACCGTAATGGCTGCTCGCCTGGGCTCAGGCGTCGAACTGGTCGAGGAAGCCTTAAGCGGCAGAACAACTGACCTAGACGATTTTGAAATCGATCTTCCTTCGAAGCACCTCAAAGGCGCTATCTTCAATGGCGCCAAGCTTTTGCCGGCCATCCTGGCAAGTCATCTCCCGCTCGACCTGGTGATCATCATGTTGGGCACCAACGACCTCAAAGCACGCTTCAAAAGAACCCCGCAAAGTATCGCCAAGGCGGCCGCTGGACTTGCCCGGTTGATCGAAGAGTGCGAGGGCGGTGTGGCAACCGGTTATCCGGCACCGAAAGTTCTCCTGCTCGCTCCGCCTCCACTCGGAACGAGTTTTCATCACCCCGAAGATTGGGCAGGTGGTCACGAAAAAAGCCTGGAATTGGGTTCGGCGATCAGGGAAGCGGCGAATGCGGCCGACCTTCCTTACCTCGATGCGGGGGAATTTATCGGGACCGAAGGGATAGACGGAGTTCATCTGACTTCGGAAGCGCAACGCAAGCTTGGAGAAGCCGTCGCGAAGAAGGTTTCCGTCATTCTCCAGGTCCCATAGACTGATCTCGTGAACAACGCATTCTTGCCGACCATCGGAATCACAATGGGTGACGCCTCCGGCATTGGGCCGGAGATCATCATGAAAGGCCTTGCTCATTTTGAGATTTACGGCCGCTGCCGTCCTTTGGTTATTGGCGACGCAGGCCGGCTACGCAAAGCAGCGAGTCTTGTTGACTCCGGAGTCACGGTAAACCCCATCGACCATCCTTCTCAGGCGAGGTTCACACCCGGAATAGCGGACTGCATTGATCTGAGGCTGATTCCCGAAAACCTGCCCTGGGGCAAACTTTCGCCGATCTGTGGCGACGCAGCTTACCAATTCATCGTTCGCGCCGTTCAACTGGCTAAGAACGGAGAGATCGATGCCATTTGTACAGCACCGCTGAACAAGGAAGCGCTCCATGCCGGCGGCCATATTTTCCCAGGACACACCGAACTGCTCGCAGAGCTCACCTCGACTCCAGAGGTTTCCATGATGCTCTCGACCCCGAAGCTCAGGGTGATCCATGTCACCTCGCACATTGGACTGATCGACGCTATCGACAGGATTGAGCCGGGGCTGGTGGAGCGTACGATCGCTCGCGCGCAACAAACACTTAACCGCGCCGGAATCCCCCATCCACGTATCGGCGTGTGTGGCATCAATCCGCACGCCGGTGAACACGGTCTTTTTGGGCGCGGCGAAGAGGAATCGAAAATTGAACCGGCCGTACGCATTTGCCGCGAACGCGGCTGGACCGTGGAGGGCCCGTTGCCGGCCGACACTCTGTTTTTCCGCGCCGGCCGCGGCGATTTCGATATCGTCGTTGCGATGTACCATGACCAAGGCCACGGGCCGGTCAAAGTGCTCGGCATCGATGAGGGCGTGAACATTACGGTCGGCTTGCCGGTCATTCGTACCTCCGTCGACCATGGCACCGCTTTCGACATCGCTGGCACCGGGAAAGCCGACGAGCGCAGCTTGCTGGCAGCGCTCAACCAAGCCGCGGAACTTGTTCGAACAGGGTCTTAGCGAACACTGGCCGCAATCCGGGAAAGTTCGTCGAACTGACTCCCGTGAGTCGGTATATCGACGCCAAAGACGTCGGCAATCACTCTCGTCCATCCGTGCACGAAATAAATCCAGCCATCCTCAATCGTCAGGTTCCTCGTTTCTTGCTGAGCCTTTGCCTGGCGCAGAAATATCAGGTCCCCACGATAGTTAAACTCCCAGACCAGGCCCTTTAAAGGAAACTTGGCATTGTCTGTGATCGGAGATCCTGGTGCGTCCTTGCCCAATCCGGTCGCGTTGACGATCAGCGAGCTTGGCATGAGCGACTCCAGAATTATGTCTCCGTCTCCCGGTTCGTTCACCAGGTGACATTCGAGAGCAACTCCGGAGTTCCACGAAGCATGCAGTTCCCGCAAATGTTGAAGGCGCGGCCGACTGCGATCAGCCACATGCACCTTGGACGGCCGGTTTGATCCATGCCGCGGTTGGATCAGGTACCAGGTCAACGCCATTGCTGATCCGCCGGCCCCCAGGATACAGACTTCGGCATTTGTCGCTTTCCAGTGATCGTTCTCCAGGAACGCCGCCAAGGCCAACCCGCTGCTCGTCGGATCGACAGCGCGACCGTGGAGCGCGCCTCCTCTCTTGAAGATGCTACTCACTTCTTCCATGGAATCCGAAAGCGGATCAAGCACATCAAAGATGTCGCGGCAGGCCTTACACAGATCGATCTTGTGGGTTGTCACAAGAGCACCAAGAGAAAATGGATCGCGCTTGATAAATTCCACGGCCTCTCGATAGAACTCTGGTCGATCGTGCAGTTCGAAATCAACCCCCTTCAATTGGCAACTGCCTAGCTGAAGATACTCGGCCCAGAGCGGGAAGATCAGATTGATAGAAGACTTGCTCGTGGTGACGCCAATGAAATACATCGTCGGCTTTTCAGCCGGTTGAAATTGATTTCTCATAGGAGGAGAGAGGTCACAGAGGGGGATTGAGGTTGGGAGGCGGAAGGCTTCTGGTGGACAGCTTGGTTTCTGGGCGGGAAAGACACGCATCGGGGAGAGCATCGCACAGAGGTCACGGAGGTCACAGAGGAGGATTGAGGTTGGCAGCTGGAAGCGGAAGGCTCTTGGTGGACAGCTTGGCTTCTGGGCGGGAAAACGTGCATCAAGTGGCTGCGCGGTTTGCCAAAGAGCGAATTGGCAGGCTTCTGGACGCTCGCAGGCTCTTCGCCAACCACGGAAAGCTCTCTTGCATTAAAACTTTGCAATCCAAAGAAGGGCGGAAACGCGATCTCGTGTGCCTTTTATCGAGACGAAAAATTAGAGCAGATAACAAATTCATCGTTAGCTATGAAGGCACTGAAAAATACGGACGATCTGGGTAATCGGACTAAAACTTTCTCCCGACCGCAAGCGCGTCCGGAAAGCGACGTTAACTGCAGGATTCTCAACCTTCTGCTCTCCATAGTTGCAAACATGCCGAGGACCTACCAGTGATTAATGATTCGGAAACGTCTTGGTCTTCAGGCCAATGGTAAAGGCGCCCGACTTAATTGTCGCTTTCCTGATCAGGCGACTTGAGACCACATCTATTTTCCAAGGAAGCCTGACGCTAGTGGCCCGAAAAACCATTCAGTTATTAATCGCCGCCCTCATCCTGATTTTGACCGCCAGTCATTCCCATGCCGGTCTCGGGTGGACACTCGCGCAATTTGAGCAGCAATATGGCAAGCCTGTTTCAGATCAGGAACAGATTGCGGGACGAAAAGGATACATATTTACCGGGGAAGACTACATCATTGCTGCTTTTTTTCGTAACACGCAAGTTTCGCGTATTCTGTACATCTGTCGCGGTGGTTCAGTGCTTGACTGGGAAAGGACGAGAGCTCTTCTAAAGGCTAACGCGCCGGATGCGGTCTGGGACGATGCCTCCAAGAATGAGGCTGATAACACCTATCGGGTAAACGGCACTAAAGACGGCTTGGAAAGCTACTACGCATCTTTGGCCGACGACGGGAAGATGCTCGCTATTTGGACTCAGGAAGATGATGAGGCTGCAAGAACAGAAACCAAACTCGATACGCCTTTAGTCTCCAGCGTTGTGGGTTCGAATGAAAAGCGTACTGGGGAGGTAACTGCTGGACATCCACCGAGCATTGACAGTGAATTAACTCCCGAAATAAATCTTCCCGACGTGCCGGCAAACGAGAGTCCCTTGTCTCCGCCGCAACGGTCGTCTTCGGTACACGCAACCCGGACAAAGATCGGCAAGGCTAAACTTCGGTCATCCATCGCAAACTCTGATGCCAAAGCACGATCAACCGAGCACTCACATCAACATGTCGGGGGCTACCACCCCGCCCCTACCCCATTGTTAATGAATGCCGGCACCGGACTGTACAATTCGGATTATACTCAACCCTTTAAGGATCAGAAAAAAACACCGGGCCCATAACTCTCGTCTTAGAGATTAGGCTCTTTGCCCTGCTTCGCGGCAAAATCCCGCTCAATTTTCAAGTTCTCATCTCTTCCCGTCGCTAAAGCTTGTTTGAAATGTCCCGGAGGGACGATGCGATCGTAGCGGCACAAAGTCCTGTATTGCACCCAAAGATCATACCGTCCCTACGGGACGGTTCTTCACGAAGACGCTTTACCTCCCTTTGTCGGGCAAAAGACTTCCCAGATGGCGCGCCTCACTACGTTATGTCAATTTCGTGAAGCCATCGGGGCTCCAGCGTTCACTACCCACTCCATGATGTACGAAGAAGAGGCCATCCGGATCGTACTTTTCCTTAACGGCGAGTAGCCTTGGGTAGTTCGGAACCCCAAAAGGATTCCCGCCACGCCTCGTCAAAGAAATTACTCTCTGAAACATATGAGCCGGCGTCCGGGAGCAGCTTCCGCACTTCATTCATGGCTTTATCGATTGCATCCGCATGTTGGCGAGCGATCGCCAGGTCAGGCTCGTGCCCGGGAATGCCGGGATAGGCCGGCGGCCCCGAAGCCGCGCTGATGACGAGCGCGAAAGCGTCGAGAACCGACGGATTCAACGCTGTGTCCCTGGCCGCGGCGATGGCCTCGGGAGGAGCTCCCGCAAGACCTTTGTTGACGTGCAAGGTCACCCCCCAATGCTGGGCTGCCGCAAAAAGCGCATCGGCAAGGTTTTTCTGCTGGTCCTCTTGGAGCAGAGAGGCTGGAATCCACGCCGATTGGTAGCCGTGCAGCACCTGACCCGTCTCCCCAAGATTGCTCGCCCAGAAGATATTGGCTTCCGGCGCGCCTGGGCGGTCGTCAGCGAGCACAAGTCCGGGGGCTTTCTTGAGAAATTCAGGGTCCCAAAATTTTCGCGCCCGCAGAGCGATGATCTTCGGCTCTGACACGAAGCCGAAATCCTGCGGAGAGGCTGCCAGCCAATCGAAGAAAGGACGCCAGATCGTCTCGGCCTGGTGTTGGTCCAGTCCTTGAAACACCATAGCGATCGCGAGAACGTTACCCGGACGGAAAGCAATCTGCTCACCCCAATGCGGATTGAACAGCGACTTGTTGTAGAATTCGATCACCTTGGCTATCAGCCGGCGGAAGGCCCCCTGCGAGGTTGCCTTTATAGTCGTGAACACCGCACCGAAGAATTCCGGCAGATCGTGTGTCCGCAGCGTGAGTCGGGTCACCACGCCAAGGCTCCCGCCGCCCCCCTTGATACCCCAAAACAGGTCCGAATTCGTGCAGGCGTTGGCGATCCTTACTTCCCCATCTGCAGTAACGATCTCAGCTTCCAGCAGGCTGGCAGCAGCCATCCCATAGGCCTTTGAGAAGCTTCCGAAACCGCCGCTTTGGATTAAGCCGGCAACGCCAACCGTTATGCATCCACCACCCTGAACGTAGCGTCCCCCTTTGGTCGTGACAGCGTCGTAGGCCTGCCCCCAGATCGCACCCGGCTCGATCGTAACCGCCTCCTGCGGCGCATGTTGACCCTCGCAACCCGAGCCGACAAACGCGTCGTGCAAAGTGATAGCCTTCATGTTCCGAGTCCAGATCAGCAAAGAATCTGCGGCATTGGATGTACCCTGGTAACTGTGGCCGCCGCCTTTCACGACAAGTCGCAGATTGTTTTCGCGAGCGAAATTGACGGCCGCCACGACATCTTCGGTCGACTCGGCCGCTACCGCGTAGGCGCTGGGTTTCGACGTCCAAGCGTCGACCCAGCCGAGACTCTGCGTCAGCCCAACCTCGTCTCCAAGGTAGTACGGATTCTTCAGTTCCTTGAAAATCTGGACACAGTTCGGGCTCGACGGCGCCTCCACGCACTCGGCAAGCGGCGACTGAACTTTGACCAGTTTGCCGCGGATTTCCTCTCTGAGCCGGTCCCAGCTCGTTTCGGAGGGCCACTCAGGGTCAGTTGGCCGAACACGAGACAAACGACGGGTCGCGGCGGCGGACGATCTTGCGCCGAGTAGCCAATACCAGATGCCAGGCATAAACGAAATCAACGCCATGACTATTTTCAATAGGCGTCTTCTGTTCATCTAACCGCCTTTGGCTATTCCGGAAGCTGCTAATGATTAGAACGCGCTTTTTTTGCCGATTCGATGACCCGTTGCTCGAATTCGCCCGGCAACTCTTCATAGTGGCTGAACTCCTCGGTGTGCAGCCCGCGCCCGCCAGTTAACGAGCGAAGCTGGCTCGAGTAGCGATAAAGTTCTCGTGCTGGAGCCAGGGCGTGAACAACCTCGAGGCGATTTCCCGCTTCCATTCCCACCACTTTGCCACGGCGACTTGAGAGGTCCCCGATCACCTTGCCGACGCAATCCTCAGGAACCCGGATCTCCAGGGAATGGATCGGTTCCAGCAAACAGGGCCGTGCCTTGAGGAACGCTTCCTTAAAAGCCCAATAGCCGGCGACCTGAAACGAAATATCGTTCGAATCAACCGGGTGCATCTTGCCGTCATAAAAGTTGACGTTCACGTCCACGACCCGATAGCCGGCCAGGACTCCTTCCGAACAAGCATGCAGGACACCACGTTCAACCGATGGGACAAAAACCCGATCGACGCATTGTCCCGAAAGCGACTCGGTAAAACCGATCCCGGAATCGCGGGCCGCCGGCGTGATTCGCAGAACCACCTGGGCAAACTGCCCCGCGCCGCCTGACTGTTTTTTATGGCGATAATCCGCTTCAGCACTGGTCTTGATCGTTTCCCGAAAACGCACTCGTGGCTCGACAAGATCGAAATGCACATTGAATCGGCGACGAAGCCGTTCCGCGACAACGTCCAGATGCAATTCGCCTTGTGCGGCAACGATCGTTTGGTGAAGTTCGGGATCTGCCACGAACTGAAACGCTGGATCTTCTCCATGCAAGGTGGCGAGACCGGCAGCAATTTTGTCCTCCTGACCTCTGGCCCTGGGTTGCAGCGCGGCGTGAAGAGAGGGTCTCGGATATTCAGGCTCCGGCAGTTTCACGGGCCTGCCCGTCAGGCAGAGTGTGCTTCCGGTGTGGGTGTTCTTGAGCTTGACGGTGGCACCGATGTCTCCGGAATTCAGTTCGCCGACGGCAGCGCGATCGCGGCCGTTGAGCAGGTAGATCTGGCCGATGCGTTCGGTGATGTGGCGTGCGCTGTTGTATAACTCCATCCCGGTCCTGACGGTTCCGGAATAGACACGGAAAAAGGAGAGCTCACCAAAGTGCTCCTCGTGCATTGTTTTGAAGACATGCGCGACCGGTTCCGATCCGGTAAGCGCAACTTCGACCTCGCGGCCATTGGCATCGCGGGCGATCACCTTCGTTCGGTCAACTGGTGAGGAACCGTATTTCGCTATGAAATCCATTAAGCGTGCAACCCCCACGTCCGTCTCCGCCGAGACGCAGAACAACGGGATAAAATGCCGCAGCTGGACCGCCGCATGGATACCTTTGCGAAATTCCTCCTCGGAAAGTCCTCCCTGGTCGAAGAACTTAGTGAGCAACGCGTCGTCGGACTCAGCGATCAGTTCAATCAATTCACGGTGGAGTTGCAGCACCCGATCCTTCCAGCTTCCTTCGGCAGGTTCCTCGGCATACCGGCCACGGCCTGTCGTCTCGTAGGTAACGACGTCGTTGCGGAGCACATCCAGAATCTGATTGAATTCAGGTCCCGGATTGATCGGTATGTTGAGGGGAAATACCCGCCGGCCATAGTGCGCCCGAGTATCTGCGAGGACCTTCTCGAAGTTCGCGTGCAGTTTGTCCATCGCGTTGATCACGATGATTTGCGGAATACCGCACTCGTCTGCGAAATTCGAGACTCGTTCGGTGCCAACGCCGATGCCGTGTTGTGCGTGAACAACCACGAGCGCGAAATCAGCGACGCGCAATGCCGCGAGCGCCTCGCTCATAAAGTCGAGGTAACCCGGCGTGTCCATGATGTTGAACTTTTTGTCCATCCACTTGGTGTGCAGCAGCGAGGTCTGGGTAGAGACCTGCCGCTGTTTTTCGCTCACGTGGTAGTCGGAGACGGTGGTACCGTCTACGACGCGTCCCATGCGGTTGATCGCGCCGCTGCATGCCAGCATTGCTTCGCTCAGGATTGTTTTTCCGGACGATGCGTGCCCGACAATGGCAAAGTTGCGGATGTCCTCACAACGATGGCCTGCCATGAACCTGACGATGAGCCGGAATTAGCCTCCATGCAAGCCTCGTCAGAGTTGCCAACGGGCTGAGACAGCCCAAGGTTTCGACCCAACCGTCCACCCAGCGAGCCTTCGGGCATAAATCACCCGCAGGACTCTCAAATGTTCAAACCGAGGCTGAGGCGGCTTCAGGAATGATAATGAGACGTTAGCTCTCACGGAGCCATGGCGTCGAGGATCCTGAGTCGAAGATGCTGAGCGGCGACAGCGGTGGAGTCGGTAAGGAGCGCCCTATCGATGGCGGCTAGCGCCATTTCGGGATTGTGCTGAGCCAACAGCATCTCGCTGGCGCGCGTGCAAACGGCGCTGTTTTTCGGAAGCCTTGCCAAACCAAACGCCCGAAGAAAGTCAGCACGCTTGGCATCAGTTTCAAACGCCGCCAGCGCGATATGAAGCAACGGATGATCAGGCAGGAAAACTAAAGCGTTTTCAAGCCATTGGCCCGGTTAGGGTTGGACTTGTCAGAAGAGCGTTGTCAACCCAGTCTGCAATTTTCACGTTGCTCGCCGGAAACATCGTTCGATCTGGCCCGGCGCTGAAAAACCACCGTATGAAGCCCGCGTCGGTACGAAAGTCCCGCGCTAGTTCCTGGAATTGTTTTGTCAGCTGCGACCTGCGTTCCTCATTGACTATAACGAGCGAGCCGTCATTTGAGAATTGGAGTCCACTTGCGACGTCTGAAAGTGATTCGATTTGCCGTGTGGAATCCGAAGCGGACGCGTTTCTTCCTGCGCTGTCTCCCCCTAATTTTTCCATCCGCCGAGTCAGCTCTGCTGGAGTAGCCGCATCCCAGAGTTTAGCGGTTTTGTCCCAGCTTACCGTCAGAATCCGCGCACCGTCCGGACTAAACACCACGTTGCTGACACGATCCTGGTGGGCAAAGCAGGCGATCAGTTTGCCCGAAGTCTTATCCCAAAGTTTGGCGGTCTTGTCCGCGCTAGCCGTCAGGATCCGGGTGCCGTCGGGACTAAACACTGCGTTGTTGACACGATCCTGGTGGGGAAAGGACGCAATGAGCCTGGCGGAGGCTGCATCCCAGAGCTTTGCGGTTTTGTCCCAGCTTGCCGTGAGGATCTGGGTGCCGTCGGGACTAAACACTGCGTCGCTGACACGATCCTGGTGGGGAAAGGAGGCGATGAGCTTACCAGAGGCTGCATCCCAGAGCTTGGCGGTTCTATCCCGGCTTGCGGTCAACATCCGACCCCCGTCTGGACTAAAGACCGCGCGGGAAACCCCGTCTTGATGGACAAGGGAGACAATGAGCTTGCCAGAGGCCGTATCCCAGAGCTTGGCGGTATTGTCCGCGCTGGCGGTCAGGATCCGCCCACCGTTCGGGCTAAACACCGCATCGTTGACCTGATCCTGATGCGCATAAGAGGCGATGAGCTTGCCAGAGGTCGCATCCCAAAGCTTGGCGGTTCTGTCCCGGCTTGCCGTCAACATCCGACCACCGTCCAGACTAAAGGCCACGCGGGAAACCCCGTCTTGATGGGCAAGGGAGGCAATGAGCTTGCCAGAGGCCGTATCCCAGAGCTTGGCGGTGTTGTCCGCGCCGGCGGTCAAGATGCGCCCCCCGTTTGGGCTAAACACCGCATCGTTGACTTGATCCTGATGGACGAAGGAAGTGATGAATTTGCCCGAGGCCACATCCCAAAGCTTGGCGGTATTGTCCCAGCTCGCTGTCAGGATCCGACCACCGTCCGGACTGAAGACCGCGTCGTTGATCCGGTCCTGATGAACAAAATAGGCAATATGATCACCAACGGCCGCATCCCAGAGTTTGGCCGTGTTATCCGCGCTCGCCGTCAGGATCCGACCTCCGTCCGGACTAAAAAGCGCGTGGTTGACCCGATCCTGATGGGCAAAGGAGGCGATGAGCCTGCCAGAAGCCGCATCCCAGAGCTTGGCGGTATGGTCCCAGCTTGCGGTCAGAACTCGAGCACCGTCAGGGCTGAAGGCCGCGTGGGTAACCCCGTCTTGATGGGAAAAGGAGGCGATAAGTCTGCCAGAAGCGGCGTCCCAGAGCTTGGCAGTGTCATCCCAGCTTGCGGTCAGGAACCGAACACCGTCCGGACTAAAAACCGCGTCCTCCACGGCGCCCTGATGGGCGACGGAGACGATTAAGTTGCCCGACGCCGCATCCCAGACCTTGGCGGTATTATCTGCGCTCGCCGACACGATCCGAGTACCGTCCGGACTAAACCTTGCGCTATAGAGGCTATTCCCGCGAGCAAAGGAGGCGATGAGCGCGCCCGACGGCGCGTCCCAGAGTTTGGCGGTGCCGTCCGCGCTTGCTGTGAGAATCCGAACACCATCCGGACTAAACACCGCATTCTCAACAGCGCCCTCATGGGCAAAGGAAGCAATGAGCTGGCCCGAACCCGCATCCCAGACTTTGGCGGTATTGTCTGCGCTTGCGGTCAAAATTCGCCCACCGTCTGGACTAAACTCCGCGTCGCTCACCCGATCTTGATGGGCAAAAGAGCCAATGAGCTGGCCCGAGCCCACGTCCCAGAGCTTGGCGCTGTGATCCGCGCTTGCCGTCAGGATACGCGTACCGTCGGGACTAAACACCGTGTGGACGACTCCATCCTGATGGGCAAACGAGGCTATGAGTTGGCCTGAGACCGCATCCCAGAGCTTGGCACTGTTATCCCAGCTCGCCGTCAGGATCCGAGCGCCATCTGGGCTGAACACTGCGTCGTTGACCACGTCCCGGTGAGGAAAGACAGCAGTGAAGGAGGGTAGCGCCTTTTCACGATGAATGATTAGTTCTTGGAAGAATCGTTCTAAGGCAACTAGATTTTTCGGGTTGAACTTGATGGCACGCGAAAGAAGAGCGACGCCTTCCCGCCACCCTCCAAGCTGAAACTGACGTTCAGCTTGGTTGAAGCTTTCCCAACTCGCCTCGCGGAGCTGTTCGTGAAGCCTTGCAGTCACTCGCTCCGCCTCTTGCTTTTGACTCTTGGCAACCCAGGCAAAAACCCCAGCAGCAATCGCGAGAAACGCGAAACCGACGGTGACTACGTTTCGTATTCGATTTCTTAATCTTCTTTTTCGAGTTTGTTCAGCGACACTGGCCTCGATATAGCCGCGTTGTTCCCGATCGAGCGAATTTCCAAACTCATCCACTAACTTGTCCGCCTCCGCCAAAGGAAGTCCAGGCGGCAAAAGATAATCTCGGTGTTGCTCCATTAGCTTCCATTGCCGCATCGAAGCGTCCAGGCGATCGCGCATTCGCAAAAATTCACGGTTCTGCTTCAGCCAATCCGCGACGCGCTGCCATTCCCGCAGCAACGCTTCGTGCACGATGCTCACCGTAACTTCCCCTTGGGGATCGGTATCGGCGACCAATAGCCGGTTCTTGACGAATAGATCAACGAAGCCTTTCGCGCCGCCTTTCTTTTCCGCGTCGACCCCATCTAAGCTAACGAAATCACGGTAAGGTACCGTCCGCCGGTTGGGCACTTCCTGTTCGCCCTGGCCCAAGGTGACCAGATAGCGCATTACTAAAGGAAACGCACTTTGTTCATCCGGTCGTAGCGTGCCGAATACGGCCTCGGCATGCCTGGCAAGCCCGCCCTTTAATTCACCTAGCTCGAGATAATCTGACCACCGGAGCAAGTCATCGCGCCGCGTCGCCTGCTCGTCGTAGAGCAACGACAAAACATGCTCGAGCAACGGCAATGATTCTGGGGTGACGGAGGCCGCATCGCGCAGGGCGTCGTCCAGGTGTTGACCTGTCTCCCGGTTTTGCTCGAAACGTAAACCGGCCGCTTCGGCCGGAAGCCGAATCATGTTCCGGATCTCGTAAGCCGTGGGAGGCTCGGAGATCGAATTTTCCACCCGGCTTCGTAAGCTCAATCAAATCCGGAAATTCCTGATACGATGGGTAAAAGTCACTCCGCAATGTTGCGAGGATGAAGACTCGGCGGCTCCGAACCAAACTAACGAGCGAGAGGATGTACTTCTGCTGAACCTCCGATGAAAAACCGGTAGTGAACAATTCTTCCAACTGATCGACTACCAAAACTAAACGAGCTTTTGGTAGTTCCAGCTTCTCTCTCTGCCCACGAGCAAAGTCCGCCTCGTCCGATCTTCCTGACGCCCGCAGGTTTCGCTCCCTGTCCTCCAGATCACGCGAATGCCGGATTTTCCACTCCCGCGCGGCGTGATCGACTGCGTCTCGGACCCGGAGCGCGAAGCTACCAGAATGCTCCCTCAATTCCCTTCCCAGATCACGGACCGCGTTCGGCGATTCCGGATCCCGCAAGCCCGGAAGCGCAGAGGGCTCCAGCAGCGCCGCCGCCAAAGCGTCGAAGCAATCGCCCCCGCTTCCACCCGCTCCGGGTCTCGTTACTGACCATCGCCACAGTCCAATGCCTTCAATGGTCTCGGGTTGCGTTAACAGCGGAAGCACGCCCGCTCGGACCAGCGAGCTTTTTCCTGAGCCACTCGCGCCCACGACCAGCACAAATGGCCGTTGCGCTTTGATTTGAAATTCCAAGGCCTCCAACACTTCCCCGATGGCTTTTGTTCTGCCATGAAAGATGGGCGCATCTTCGAAATCGAAGAAATTTAGCCCCCGGAAAGGACTGGAGTTCCACCGGCGCACTTTCCTTCTCGATGTGTGCTGTCCGATCTCCTGGTCTACCTGAACCGCGAGAAAATTCCGGAACTGTTCCCTGAAGAGTTCTTCAAACTCCTGGAGGTTGCGATAGTCGCTAAAAGTTGTGGCGGAATTCCGCTGGCTATTCGGGCCTCGATTGGCAAAAAAATCCTGTAAAGAGTCCCATTGCCGGCCAAAGGCCTCGCGCTCCGCTTTTGGTTCCAACGGCGGCGTCGGTTTCGAAAGATTGCGGTACACGTGCAACGGACGAACTCCCTCGGTGCTTGTTTGCGTGCTCCATTGCCCCCGCGACTTCGTTTTCCTTTCTCGAGGGAGATTGGTCACCTTCCGGCGGACTCATTGTCTGGACCACCGGGGCGCCGAGTCGCGACCAAAGGATGCAAATCACCAGATCGAATTCCGCTGTATTCGGGATCTGCCCCTGATACCCCAAGTCCGGTCGAAACCTCTGATATTCCAAAAAATAAGGGCATAGAAGCAGCCTTCCGTGGTACTCAGTTTCCAGCCCGCCTTTTTCGAACCCGCCGTTTTCTTCTGCTAAGCGTTGGAAGTTGGAAGAAGAGGCGCTCACCGCCACGTTAAACTCGGCGGCAATCGAGCGCATCACTCGATCCGCTAAGTGCCGCTCCTTTTGAACATCGCCGGCTGAGGAGACGAAGACGCGGATCGTCTTCATCAGGGAGCGGCCGGCGTCGATTGCATCCCGAACCATCGGCATGATTTTTGAGAGCTCGGCCGGAGTCTGGAAACGCCGCGCCGGGTCTTTCTTTAAGAGGATGTCGAGCAAAACGACCACGGGCTGTGGGACACCCTTGAGTTGGTCAAGCGGCAAGGAAGCGTGCTGATGCTTGTACATCACTTCCGCAGGCGCACCCTGGAACGGCGGCTGACCGGTCACCATCTCCCAGAGCGTCACGCCAAGTGAATACAGATCCGAACGGATATCGACGCTTACGCCCGCAAATTGCTCGGGACTGGCGAACTCCGGAGTTCCAGCGAACGACCCAGGAGTTGAAATCGCGGCTTGCAAAGAAGGTTCATTCACCGCCTTCGCCAACCCGAGGTCGATAATCTTCGCGGTTACATCCCCCTGCTCGAAGCTAACCATGATGTTGGTCGATTTGATATCCCGGTGAACGAGATTCTGCTTGTGCACCGCGGCTAAACCTGCAGCGACCTGACCCACAATTTCCAGCGCCAACTTTACCTCGAGTCGGAAGGAGCGTTGGATGAGACTCTCCAGAGTCTCCCCCTCCACAAACTCCATCGCGTAGAAGTAGCTGCTCCCGGTCCTCCCCAGGTGCAATACCGAGGCGACGTTCGGATGACGAAGACTGGCCGCCGCCCGCGCCTCGCGCAAAAACTGAAGCTGCGCCGACTCGTCTCCGAGGTATCGTTCACTGATGAGCTTTAGGGTCACGGGGCATCGCAGATCGACGTCGAATGCTTTGTAAGTGACACCCATCGCGCCGCGCCCTAGTTCGATCGGTTTCCCGTTTTCCCCATTCACCAGCTCATAATGCTCCAAGCGTTGCGCTACCAGTTCGGATTGAGGTTTGGCCGAATATTCCGAAGAAAGCTCACCCGAGTCAGACTCCGCATCCAAGGCTTGACGAAGCATACAAACCGGGCAGGACTTCATCGCTCCAGAGATCTCGCAACCGCAAGATTGGCAGGTGCGAGTTTCCTTCCCTTTCATAATTCTAATCTCCTTCGGACGCGATCAGACACCAAACAAAGGCGTAACGCAGATTCCAACAAAGCGTCCCCACCTCGGCAAATACAAATTCGAAAACCGTGGTAAGCCGGAGTTTCTTGAAAGGCTAAAGTTTTAGGCCGCCCTTGTGGAACTCTTACTCATAATCCGGAGATAAACGCCCCCATTCGTTACAAATGGATTTGGTCCTCCGGGTTTCAGGACTTTTTCCGAAATCCTGATAAAATTGACTAGTGCATCGTCAGAAAACTCAGTTCTCACATCTTATTCTTTGTCCATGAATCCTCAATGATCTTTGCAGCCTGTTCGGCCGTGGTGTTTCCCGCGGCAACGTCTGCGCTCACGTCATTGAAAACTCGACCGGTGTCGGGACCAAGCAGTTGATCCATTGCGATCGCTATCCATTGTGATTTCTCAACCTCCTGGGCGATCTGTTTGAAGAACTGATTTTGGATCGCCTCCGCGGTTCCCTTTACCATCGGTATGAATAAGCCTTCTTTCGCTAACTTACTCTGGATCTCTTTTCCTAGCCAGACCTTCATAAAGTCAACCGTCTCTTCCGGTGCGTCTTTCGCGACCAGCCAACCATTCAGACTGGCAAGGATGTCGTTTGCGTGACCTCTGCCACCTTTGACTTCCGGGAAGAAAAACCACCCGAGCTTCTCGTCGGGAAGTCCCTTTTGATCTATAGCGTTCGATCGCCCCCACGTTAGGTCCCAAGTTCCCATGAGGTGAAAGGCCGTCCTTCCGTCGTGAAAAGTCCCCGCTGCCTCTGGGTAAGTGTTGGCGAGATAGCCCTTCTGAAACGGTTGCAGTGCCGCAAGATCTTTGTAGAGCTGAAACGCTTTTACAACCTCGGGACTATTGTATCCGCCGTTCTTGCCATCATAGGCCGCTAGCATCCCTTCCCGGCCGAGAATTCGCATCATGAGCATGGCAGGATAGAAATGGAGAGGCCATTTGTCTTTTCCACCCACCGCTAGCGGAGTAATGCCTGCGGCCTGGCACTTTTTCACAGCATCGATTAAATCCTCCCAGTACATGATCTTTGTCGGGTCAACGCCGGCTTTCTGACATAGCTCCTTATTATACCAGAAGACCATCGGACCAATGTCGTTTGGCAGACCGTATGACTTGCTTTCGTAAGTAAAGTTCTCAATGCCGGCAGGGTAAAAAGTGTCTTTGAACCCGCCCTCCTCGATCGCCTTCGTAATACCTTGGCAGGCGCCCGCATTGACCTGTTCGTACATCACGCCTCCGCCCCAGCTATGAAACACACTGGGTCCATCCTTGGATTGGAGAAGAGTAGGCAACTTCGCTTTGAAAGCCTCATTCTCCAGATAATCGAATTGGACTTTCACGCCAGGATGAACCTTCTCGAACTCATGGGCGGCCTCCTTCCAGATTTCCAGCACTTTAGGCAGCTTCTGGATATGAAGAACCTTGATGACCGTTTCGGCTGACACGGCGCAGGTTAACGATCCGACCAAGATAAATGAGAATAGCCATTTAAATTCCATGTTTTCGGCGGGTCAGAGCGGTTGAAAATAGCAATTTCTAATCAGGTTAAAACAATCACTTTTTAGACTCCAAGCCGAGTCATCGAACATTTCTAGAATACCGGAACTCCGAAACCAAGACCTTTGCTTAGCCTCGAGCGGCGCGACTATGTGTTGAGCTATGGCCCCGCCACCCCGAACGGGCCACGGGACTCAGCCCACGGTCTAGGCCCCTAAGCGCTAGCTAGGATAATGCGCCATCACTGATGGGGGATCGACTCTTCACCGGAGGAACAGCACGATCGATAGCCATGCGCACGAAGTGCCAAGAGCTGAGTTTGGACGTTTGCAGTATCACTTCGCATGATTTATGCCCCGAAGGTGGCTACAGGAGCTCAGTCCAGATTTCAGCCCTGATCTTATACCAAATTCGGCGGGAACCGTTGACTTCCCCTGGGAAGTTTACCGCTCGACGGTGCGAACGGAACACAGGCTGGAAGCTATGCTACATTAACCCCGATGGCACGTCACTCCAGGTGCACGGCGATTCCTCCCGGGATGGCTCTGGAGATCGCTCGACAGTCCAGAAAACCAATGTAGCATAGGCTTCCAGCCTGGTTCCATTTTGCACCAAGCGATGTTTTCAACATGGTTCTGCCACGCATTGTGTACAGAGCCCAGGTTGAAACCCCGGGCTGAGTCCATCGAGCACCCGTTAAAAACATTCTTACCGATCTTCGGCAGCCGTATCGCTGGCCTTGAAAAGATTCAGAATTCGACCATTCCGGAGCCGACCATCGTTTTGATCAATGCCGTTCGGGAGAGTACCGACTTGAGTTTAAAAATGTGTCTGGTCGGTGTCGTCCCGTGCGGGTGCCACCATTTACGCTGAGAGCGATACGAATATTTTATCTCTTCCCAATCCAAGGTGAAGTTGCTATAGGGTAAAGAAATTTAACCCCCCCGGCCCGGAAAATCGGGCCGCTTTAATAGGAGAACGCAATGTATTTGGCACGTTACGCCACCGCTGCGGTGGCTGTTGTTTGGTTGACCCTGGGTCTGACATCGCCGGTCCGCGCGGCAGCTGCCCCTAAGACAAACTTGCTTTCGCAATGGGACCAGGGTTCCGACGCGGCAGCGATCGCCAAGCTGGGCGAGATGTTCACAGCGGCAGGCGGCCAATGGGAAGCGACTTCCATCGCCGGTCACACCGCAAATACCCTGGCCAAGCTACGCGCCGATGTGGTGAGCGGCAATCCGCCGCCCGCAGTGCAGTTGAAGGGCCCCGAGATTGCCGAGTGGAATGCCACTGGCATGACGCTGAACCTTGACGAAATCGCCAAGGAGGAAAATTGGGATAGCACGGTGGCCACCGAACTCTTGTCCGTGATGAAGCCCAAGGGTTCCTGGGTCGCGGTACCGATGAACATTCACCGGATCAACTGGTTGTGGGGGAGCAAGAAGGTGTTGGATAAAGTGGGCATCCAGGAAATGCCCAAGACCTGGGCCGAATTCAACGCCGATTGCGAGAAAATCAAAGCAGCTGGCTTCATTCCGATCGCACACGGCAGCGCCGATTGGACCGATGCCACGACCTTCGAGGTGGTCGTTTACGGGATGGATATCGACCTTTTCCGCAAGGCTTTCGTGGAAGGTAACGTCGACGCGATGCGCAGCCCGAAAATGGTGGCTGCCTTCGAGCAATACCGCAAAATGATCAACTATATGGATCCCGGAATCGCCGGGCGCACCTGGGACGCAGCCGCCAACCTGATGCTAACCGGGAAAGCCGGCTTCTTCATCATGGGTGATTGGTCGATCGGGACCTTCAATGCCGGCGGATTCAAGGAAGGAGTCGACTATCTCTGCGGTCAGGCCCCGGCGGACAATGGCAAACCAGGCTTTATTCTCAATAGCGATTCCGTCGTCTTCTTCAAACAGAAGGACGCCGATTATCTCGCTGGCTCGAAGCTTCTCGCTCATCTCATCATGTCAAAAGAATTCCAGACCATTTTTAACCAGGCCAAGGGCTCAATTCCGGCCAGGCTCGACGTCGATTTGACCAAAGGCTTCAATCCTTGCCAGGAAAAGTCGCAGCAAGATCTGAACGATTCCATCAAGGCCGGCACACTGGTGCGGAGCTTTGCTCACAATATGACCATCCTGCAGAAGTATCGCGGCGCGGCGATGGAAGTGATCACGGAATTCGTCAACACCCCAAAACTATCGGCGGCTGATGCGGCTAAACAAATGGCAGACGCCGTCGAGGCACAGCAATAGGGTCGTCTGCCAAGGGAGATAAGCACGCAACGATGGTGGCCGAGCCTGTCAGATTCACGCCGGTTAAGGCCGCACCGACCCGGAGCCACCAGCTCCGGGAGCGGTTGTCGGCGATGCTGCCGCAACTCGTTCTGGCACCCTCCCTGGTGGCTACCTTTGTCTATGTGTTTGTCTTTTCCGGCTGGACGATCTGGATCTCGCTCTCGAACTCGACCCTGATGCCCGACTATTCCCTGGTTGGTTTTCATCATTACGCGGAGCTGTGGACCAATCGGCGCTGGACCATCGCCTATAACAATCTCTTCCTGTTCAGTTCGCTTTATGTGGTCGGCACCATGGCCATCGGGTTAACGCTGGCGATCCTGATTGATCAACGCGTTCGTCTCGAAGCTCTTTGGCGCACCATCTATCTCTATCCACTGGCGGTTTCTTTCGTAGTTACGGGCACGGTCTGGCGTTGGTTATTCAGCCCATCGACCGGAATTGAGAACGTGATTCGTCAACTTGGCTGGGCGAGTTTCAAGTTCGACTGGTTAATCCAGCGCGAGATGGCAATCTACACAGTGGTCATCACCGGGGTCTGGCAGGCGTCCGGCTTTGTCATGGCCCTGTTCCTGGCCGGTCTGCGTTCGGTGGATCCTGATCTAGTCAAGGCGGCACAGATCGACGGCGCTGACATGCCGCGAATTTATCGACGTATTATCCTGCCGGCGATTGGGCCGATCTTTATCGCGGTGCTCGTGGTGCTTCTCCAATTTGCCATCAAGACCTTTGATCTGGTCATCGCTTTGACGGGTGGCGGGCCCGGTATTGCCACTACGGTGCCGGCAATTTATGTGTACGATCTGATGTTCCAGCGGGGTCAAATGGCCCAAGGAGCCGCCGCGGCGATTATGATCCTCCTAGCCCTGTCGCTGGTCTTGGTGCCTTATACGATCTGGACCAATTACCGCCAACGTCGGGAGGCCGGCCGTGGCTGACGCTACCTCCTATGATCCACTCGGTGCCGCAGGCACTTGGCGTAGAAACCGGGCTAAACTGGTCGTCTACGTGCTGCTGAGCCTCTTCGCACTTTATTATCTGTTGCCGCTCGCCGTCGTGGTCCTCAATTCCTTTCGCGATCTTCCGGACATCAGCCGCAACGGCCTGATCAGTCTGCCGCACAGCTTTTCGCTCGAATACTGGGCAGCGGCCTGGAGTCAATTTTGCGTGGGCGGCACTTGCAAAGGAGTGGAGCCCTTCTTCATCAATTCGGTCGCCATGGCGGTGCCGGCGACCATCATCTCAACCGCCATCGGCTCGATCAACGGTTATGTTTTATCGAAGTGGCGCTTCACCGGCTCGGAAATCCTTTTTGGCTTGATGACCCTCGGCGTCTTCATGCCAGGCCAGATGGTTCTCTTGCCTTGGGCGCGGGTGCTCGGTTGGCTCGGCTTGACCAATTCCACTTCCGGTCTGGTGCTGATCCATTGTGTCCAGGGATTGAGTTTCACGACACTCTTCTTCCGTAACTATTACGTCAATATTCCCGACGATCTCATCAAGGCGGCGAGGATCGATGGTGCCGGCTTCTGGCGCATTTTTCGGAAGATCGTGCTGCCACTGTCGCCGCCCATCATGATCGTTACCATAATCTGGCAGTTCACCAACATCTGGAACGAATTTCTCTTCGCGGTCATTTTTTCCTCGGGCACACACCAACCGATCACGGCGGCATTGATCGCCCTCAGCGCCGGAGGAACGTCGGTGCGTCAATACAATATCGAAAGCGCTGCCGTGCTGATTGCCGCTTTGCCGACGCTGCTGGTCTATATTTTTGGCGGCCGGTATTTTCTTCGCGGGCTGACGCAGGGGGCCATCAAATAGCAGGTTAACATGGCTTCCCTAACGATTCGCGACCTCAATAAATCCTTCGGCTCTACGGCCGTACTGAAGGGTGTTAACCTGGAGGTCAAAACAGGAGAATTCGTGGTGCTGGTCGGACCTTCGGGCTGCGGAAAGTCGACTTTACTCGCCATGATCGCCGGCCTTGAAAGCGTTAGCTCAGGCGAGATCAGGATTGGCGATCGCGTCGTCAACGGCGTACCGCCGAAGGATCGCGACATCGCCATGGTGTTCCAATCCTACGCGCTCTATCCAACAATGACGGTCCGCGGCAACATTACCTTTGGAATGGAGAGCCGCGGCGTACCAAAACGGGCGCAGGCGGAAGCACTCGCCCGCGTGGCCGGGCTTTTGCAGATCGAAAGCCTGCTTGGCCGCAAGCCCTCCCAGCTTTCCGGCGGGCAGCGCCAGCGCGTGGCCATGGGAAGAGCCCTGGTGCGCGACCCCGCGCTTTTCCTGTTCGACGAGCCACTTTCCAATCTCGACGCCAAGCTACGGGTGGAGATGCGCACCGAGATCAAGAAGCTGTATCAACGGCTCAACAAGACGACGATCTATGTCACGCATGACCAGGTCGAGGCGATGACGCTCGCCTCCCGCATCGCCGTCATGCATCAAGGTCGGCTACAGCAATTTGCTGAGCCGCGGACGGTCTACGACCGGCCGGCGAACATGTTCGTGGCCGGCTTTATGGGTTCGCCGTCCATGAATTTCCTGCCCGCCCAGATTGCCGCTTCTAACCCAGCCTCATTGGTGCTTGCCGAAGTCGAAGGAGAGGCGGTGCGTTTGCCGCTTCCCGACAAGGTCGTCGCTTCGGCCGGCGAGGGTCGACGGGTGATGCTGGGCATCAGGCCGGAAAACTTGTTCCGCTATGATCCTCGACGGACGGAAGAAAAGCCCTATCTCGGCACGATCCAAGCCCCTGTCGAAGTCGTCGAGCCGACCGGCGCCGAGACCATCACGATCGTGCGTATCGGCAACCGCGAGGTCCTTGCCCGCTTCGAACCCGATGCTGCGCCCGCAGTGGGAGAAACCGTGACGCTCGCTGTTGATATGGCCAAGGCGTGTCTATTCGATCCCGAGACTCAAATGTTGATTTAAAAGGCCTACGCCCCGAAGGGGAAGGGGCAAGAAATCGCCCCTCGCCGCCTCGTCGTCGTCCTTCGTCCTCGATTGACGATCGAGGATGGGAGGAGGCAAGTGATGGGAGTTTCCTCCTATCAGCGAAAAACCGACACAGGCTGGAAGCCTATGCTCCATTGGCCTTCCAGACTGTCGAGCGATCTCCGAGAGTCATCCCGGCAGCTATCGCCGTGCCATAATCCAACACTCCAACACTCCAACACTCCATTCTTGCACCTCTCCATTCTTGCTTCCACCTCATTCGCGAGCAACGTCCCGTACCCATTCCTCCAGCACCTTCAGGTACTGAGGTAGCGCGATCTTGGCCTCTTCAATTTCAGGGTGCCAATACTTTTCCCACTCGACCGAGATATAACCCTCGTAGCCACCGGCAACCAGCAAACCGATGATCTCCTGGTTCGGTACCTCTCCTTCGCCCAGCATCACGAGTTGCCAACCGCCTTTGTGCTCCGCTGAGCGTCGTGCATCCTTGATTTGCACGTGCAGAACCCGAGGACCAATGTAATGGTAGATTTCGGCCGGACGTTCTCCCATCCGATGAGGGTGATGGGTGTCCCATAAGGCGCCGACCCACCTGGAGTCTACCATTGCCAGCAGCTCTGCGACCACTGAAGAAGCCGAGAAGGAGTCGTGGGTCTCGATGGCAATGCTCACACCGAGCTTTTCGGCAAGAGGGAGCGCCCCCTGAAGCGTTCTTGCCGCCGTCTCGAACTGTGCCTGCCGTGCCTTTGGTTCTTCTGCCAATGGACCGCCGTAGACACGAACGAGCGGCGATTCCGAGTCGTTGGCGAGTTCGAGAAACCAGCGGAGTTCGGAGGCAGCGTCGCCGGCCGTGAGAAGGATCGAGCTGTCGACGGCGCCAATCGGCAGGCCGGCGGCGGCCACCGTCTGCTTCACTCGTACGCGTTCCGCAGCGGGCATCGAAGAGTCGATCAGTTTCCCGTCGATCAGCCGCAACTCGATCCCGGCATAGCCCAGGGAACGACCAAGCGTAGTTGCTTCCACAAGAGTTCCGTCGGGGAACGCCAAAGTGCTGAAGGCGATCGGCAGCGTCTTCACAGGGATTGCCTCCTTGCGATTTTCGGCGCGAATCCGTTTGTGGTTCTGCGCGGAGTAAGGCTGGCGATCAAGCAGATGATGTCTGAAAAGGTCATCGCCCAAGCCTACTCGGATTGATCCAATTTGCAGCGAGGAAATTTGCAATGCCCATCCCGAAAACCCAACCAAATGCCCCATCGTTATGTTTGTTTCCTTCTGTTCAAATGCTCTTCAAACTTCTGTTGATTTGGGCTTTTCCAAAAGGGTCTGACTTGCAAGACGATCAGAAACGATCAAGATGTAGGTGCAAGCCGGCCAGACTTTTCGACATTCATGAATAAAAAGATGCCCGCGGTTGTTAACTATGCACCGGAACCTAACAGTGTGGAGCTTCGCGAGGTCCCGGTTCCGGAAATCGGTGAGGAAGACGTATTGTTAGCCGTTCAAGCGGTCGGCGTGTGCGGCACCGATATTCACTTGGCCTACCAGCAGAATACCGGGAAAATGAAGTATCCGGTTATTATGGGTCACGAGTTCGGCGGAGTAATCGCTCAAGCCGGCAAGAACGTTCACAGTTTTAAGGAAGGCGATCGAGTGGTCAGCGAAACCGCGGCTGTCATCGACGAGAACTCCCCTTTTACTCATCGCGGCCTGTACAATCTGGATCCTGGCCGGCGCGGGTTTGGGTTTGGCGTGGATGGCGCAATGACCCACTACACAAAAGTGCCTGAACGCACCCTGCATCACATTCCCGCCACCCTACCCTTTGAGGTCGCGGCCCTGACGGAGCCCTGCTGCGTTGCTTACAACGCCACCTGCGGCAATTGCCGGATTCTCCCCGGCGACGCCGTCGGATCATTGGGCCAGGTCCGATCGGCCTGCTCTGCGCCGCGATGGCGAAAATGGCCGGCGCCGGGGAGCTGGTTGTCATCGGCACTGCCGCGGATACCCGTCGATTGAAGATCGCCGAGCAGATGGGCGCGTCCGCGACCCTCGGGGCTAACGGTGAAGACGTTGTCGCCTGGACCCGATCGCTGCGCGATGGATACGGTTTTGATGTGGTGATCGATGCCGCTGGTGTTTCCGCCACGCTGAAGCTCGCGATCGATATTGTCCGGCCCGCTGGCCAGATCAGCAAAGTCGGTTGGGGACGGGAACCGTTAAATTTTTCGCTTGATCCGTTAGTTCATAAAGCAGTGACGTTGCAGGGCAGATTTTCCCATAACTGGCCCATTTGGGAACGGGTCATCCGTTTGCTTTCCACGGGTCAATTAAATTTCGGTCGGGAGTTCACTCGCATCTCGCCGCTGGCTGAATGGCATGACGCGTTTGAAGCCATGCATTCCGGTGAAATCGTAAAAGCGGTTTTGCTTCCGACTCAAGGAAACTAATATGGAAGTTCGTCTGGATGACAAAGTCCTGCTCGTCACCGGGGGGGCGCAGGGCCTGGGACGAGCAGTTGCACTTGAAGCCGCGCGATCGGGCGCGGCAGCAATCATTTTAACCGATCGTCACAAACAGCGCGGCGGCGAAGTCGCCTCCGAAATTTCGAAATTGGGCGCCAAGACTGCGTTCGTAGCCGCTCATCTCGACGAGCACGACGCGCCCGCAAAGATTATCTCCGCGGCAATCGATAAGTTTGGCAGGCTGGACGGGCTCGTTAATGCCGCGGTCTCAGCGACCGTGCTTCTGTTGCTGGTGCAGATGCGGCTTTGTTTGACCATCTCTTCGCGGTGAATACGCGCGCGCCGATGTTTCTGATGCAGGGCGTGATACGTCATCTCAAGGAGCGCAAGGCCCCCGGCTCGATCGTCAGTATCTTGTCTTTCCAAGCCCATGGAGCCTCGACCGATCTGGCGATTTATGGGGCTACAAAGGCTGCGTTGTCCCTTCTGACCAAGAACGCCGCTTTTTCCCATAGAAAGGATCGGATTCGCGTGAGCGGCATCAACCTTGGCTGGGCGGATACCCCTGGGGAGCGGGAGATGCAAGCCGTCAAGCTGGGAAAAGGCGAGTCATGGTTGGCCGAAGCCGGGTCGCGGATGCCATGGGTCGCCTCATTCAACCGGGAGACGTTGCCCGCCTGACGTTGTTCCTGCTCAGCGATGTTTCGATTCCGATGACCGGGGCGCTTATCGACCAAGAGCAATACAGCGTGCTCGGCGTTCGAGAGTAGGTCGTCGATTGAGCCATTGATCTTTTGGCCGAAGGAGCCACGGGGCTCACCCAGGGTTTGTATCTGTAGAGCGTCTCGTTCTCCTCGTCGTACTCCTACTCGTCCTCGTGGTCGTCCTTCGTGCTCGGTTGAGGATGGAGGAGGGATGAATGGAGAATGCAATTGCTGGGAGTTTTCTCGTATCAGCCGAAAAACAGACGACGCAAAGACGCCTCTTTTTTTACCGTGCGGGTTTCTCTAGCGGCCGACCCAAAGGCGCCGGCGGACCGAAGTTCGGCGTGCCATCGGGATTCCAGGTAAAGCGCTGGATACGCGGTGAGCGAAAATTGTTGCAGCCATCTTCCGACTCCGGATTGGCGTGATAAATAATCCAGTCTTCCTGACCGTTGGGAGACTTGAAGAAACCGTTCGTGTCCTGGACCAAAGGCTTTGGAACTCGGATCAGTACTAAGGAATGGGTGGTTGATCTTCGCCCAGCTCTTTGCATCGAGAGGGTTAGCATCAAGGTTCGCCTCAAGCACGCCAAGAGTGTAGAAGTCCGTCCAGCAGCCGGACGCTGAGAAAACGATAAACATCTTGTTTCCATGCGAAATGAACTCGGGGCCTTCGTTCACATTGACATGCCTGCCGGGCAGGTCGCCGTGTTCTTCCCATGGATAAGTAGGTTTCGAGATCGAATGTCCGTGGAGAGTCAATTGTCCACGGATTGCTCATGTGAGCGATAAACAGATCCTGCTCGCCGTCAGTGTCCCCCTGCCATCCGGACCACACGAGGTAATGTTCACGATTGAGTTCGAACGTGGTTGGGTCGATCGCCCATTTGTCGCTTGAGTCGCTGACCTTTCCCTTGAAGGTCCAAGTACCTTCTATTGGGTCATCGTTGTCGTTCTCGACGGCGTAGATGCGATGAGAAGCATTGTCACCGGCATCGGCAGCAAAGTAGATGTACCATTTATTGCTCCAGCGATGCAACTCGGGCGCCCATAAGTCATTTGACCAAGGCTGTCCCAGTTCCGGCGCCCACACTTCCTTTTTTTCCGCATTGCGAAGGTCCGTTATGTCTCCCGTCTTACGAAGAGTTAAATTCTTACCTGAGGTATCCGAGTAATAGTAAAAGCCTTTCCACCAAATCACCCAGGGATCGGCTCCGCTTTCCAGGAGTGGGTTGGTAAAGGTATCGCCAGAAAGCCTGGCGACCGATGGGATCGGTTGAGCAACCTGAGTCTGCCCGTCCGATTTGTACATAGCAGCGCGCAGGCGGACACTATCATGACCTTTAGCGACTCCATCGAGTGAGATATTGATCAGCATTTCACCTAATATGAAGCCGAATCATCGAGTCTCCTTCGGCCGCTTCGGCGAGCATCGCCAGGCCGTCATTGACCATCGCCCATCCTTGCTCTCCAAGTCTTTCCCGGAGGTTGTGCTGAGCCTGATTCCAGAGCGGTAGAGCCAATTCAAGGCGATCCTTGCCGCGCTGCGTCAGCACAACATTCCGCGTACGACCGTCTACACTTTCCACCCGGATGAGCCCCTCCTTCTCGATCCCGTCCAGACTGCGCGTCAGGGTCGTTCTCTCCAGGCCGAGGATGGTCGCCAGCTGGTTTAACGGAATTCCGGCAGCTAGGCTCGCTGCGACGAGAACGGTGAACTGCGTGCTACGCAATCCGACGGGCCGCAGAGCCTGGTCATAGGCACGGGTCACTGCGCGAGCCGCGATGCGCGCCTTTTGGCAAGCGCACGCGGTTGCTGCATCCTGAGTCGTTACGTTCTTTAGCATGGGTTCATATCAGCTTGATGAGCAAATAGATAACACGGGACAGCCGCAGCGCGACTTTTGAAGACTATGCAGATATAGCTTGTTTGATGACCGAGCGATGGGCCGACCGAATTTTGCTTAGAGATGCCAGGTGGAGCACGATCGAGAGAGGCACCGCGAAAATCGGAATCATAACCAGTGGAAAAGAGCCAATGAGAACATTTGGAGCGTCCAGGGAAAACATTTGAAAACGGCTGGGCGCACTCAAGAACCCGGTCGCCACTGCTATCAGAAGATCACTGATTCCCAACCAATTCCAGAGGGCCACAAGTTGATTATTTTCGCTGCGTGCAGCGCGGGCGCCCACCATTAGCGCTGTTAAGCCAACCAGAAGGAGGTCACCCCATCCAGCGGGTAAAGCAAAGATTCCAGGGAGCTGCCCAGCAGCGTAAAGAACCAGAAACGTAACGCCGAGGACACGGTAAAATTGGAAGGCGACAAGTTGGCTCTGCGGTATCGCTTCGATGATCTCACGGACTTGTTTTGATGCCCCCATGAAAAGCGCCCCGACGAGGATGGGTATGCCAATGGCGAGGGCGATAAGAGGCACTGGCTGGTTCAGCGCGGAGCGGAAGATCCCTTGCCAACCGAGGAAGAGGGCAAGACCGAGCCAGCCAAAGAGAACGATGCCGAGGATCGAAACGATGCGATCGCGATCGGCTTTGGTCCGATTGAGACCGAGCAAAGCGCGATGTACACCGGACAAAAGAACGAACGCGATAATGATGTCGGCTCCGACGATCACAAAGGAAAGAAGCCAAAACCAAGACCCGAATAGAGGATAAGTGTGCATACACTAGT
>CAWBYX010000038.1:0-18432 GCA_963793135.1 uncultured Verrucomicrobiae bacterium | reverse complement strand
GGCTAACGATCCGCTAGCCGGCTCTGTAATTGCGCTCCTATTCGATTCGATGGCTGGTTTTGCTTTTGTAGCTTTTGGCGTCTGGCATACGGCCCGAGTGGCCAAGAAAGGCGTGGACAATGAAGGCTATCCGTCTTGCCACTGGCGGAAGCGCTTTGCCAGGCGCGCCGCAAAGCGTTTGCTTCCACGGCGATAAACTCCTCCGATTACCTTTAATGCATGTCTATGGAGTTCTTGACTACGTTCTTCGATGTATGTCAGCAGCCTCTGATAATCCAACTGATCGGCAGGTGTGAACTCATTTTTGTCCTGAACGTTTCCAAGGCAGTCCCGAAGCAGAGTCAGGTCGCGCGCGTCGCCGAGAGCGGTACCCACCTTGTCGAGTTTCTTCAATAAGGGTTTAACTCCCCTAACCTTCTTGAGCAGATTCAATTGGTAGCCGAGGTCCTTGACCCGCTTGCGTAGTTCGTGCCATTCTTCGTCTGATGGCTCTGCGTTGGCGACAACTTGGCGCATCAGTCCTCGGCCCTGACGGTAAGTCTTTCGCAAGCCCTCCTGGACGATCCTCTCCCAACTGTCATTACCGCGCGTTTGCCTGCGACCGCCTTTGCTTTGGGCATCCTCCAAGGGTAACAGCTGGCCGAGGCCCCGAACTTCCTCGACTCCGTCTTGATAACTTTCGGCGGGTACTAAGGCGTGTGCCTTCTCTGATAGGGATTGGTGCAGCTGTGTCGCCCAGCTCGGCTCAGCCTTTCGGTGAGGATTGCCATTCAAGCCTTGATTATAGGCGTTTTCGAAAGCGGCCAACGTAACCGCCGCATCCCGTGGTCCAGACAGTGGGTCGGCAAGGTTTCGCAAAGCTTCGTTGCGCGCTCTGCGCGCCTCATCGCTCAGGGCTCCGCGGGTCAGGCGCAACATCGCGCGCAAATTCTTTATGATCTTGCGAGCGTCATGCACTTGCGCGGGCGTGAGCTTCTCTCGCCCGATCGCCTGCAGCAAATCTCGGCCAGTTCTTTTGAGACGCGTTGCAATCCTTCCGTCAAACCCTCATTGCGCTTTAATAGTCGGCTCATAGATGCTTCTCCGCATTTTCTATTCTGGCTTGACTTCCTATCTTAAGTCCTAACGACTCCTGAACTCCTGCTCTCATGGCTTCCACTCCAAGCGGAGTACTCCGGGATGGTCAACAACTTCTTGAAGAAACGCAGGAGAACGTGCTTCGTGTGGACGAGCTCGCCAACGCACTTCTGTCCGCAATTCGCGCTGGCGGTTCTGATCGAAAGACATCACCCCCCATGGGCTAATCACATATCCTCCTGCCTGCAACCGCGAGGTTAGCTCCTCCTCTGTCGGACCGTTTGTATCCACGATCACGCTCAGCATCGCGTGACGGTCTTGTCTCCATTCGATTCTCCACCCGTTTAAGACCTTCGAGCACCAGGACACCCAAGGCCAACCCGACCAGACCTAGCGCGAGTTGCCCGCCTCCGAAACACAATCCTAAACCGGTAACAAACCAGAGAGTAGCCGCCGTGGTCAAGCCGTGCACCAAATTGTCTTTGCGCACGATTGCGCCGGCGCCGATAAAGCCCATGCCAGATAAAATACCCAAGGGTAGCCGCATCAAATCCATTACTGCAAAAGAGGAGGAAGTTTTACCTGTCATCGGTAGCAGTAGGTTAACCTGAAGCATGCTGAGCGAAGCGGCCAAACACACCAATAATGTCGTGCGCAACCCGGCCGCATGGCCGTGCTCGCTGCGATTAACGCCAATCAAGATTCCGGCTGCGACGGTGAGCGCGAGTCGCAATGCGATTTCACCCCATCCAATGTTTAAAGGCATAGGCACTAAATGTCCTGAAGCAGATAGGATTTATTGCTCTCTTTAATTAATGAGGAGGCTTTTTTCGGCCCTTTCCAACCTAAGATCGCGGGCTTTTTTGCCGTAAAAAAAGTCGTGCTCAAGAAGAATTGCTCGATTTCCTCTTTCAAGCGAGTCGGCAAGTCCGACGGATGTTCGAATTCGCCTACGCGATCGTGCCAAGCTGGCATGACAATGACGCGGTCATTTCTTTCCCTCTCACCGTCCTTCTCCTCCTGATCCATTTCCACCACGCCAAGCGGTCGGCACGGCAGCACCACCCCTGGATAAGTCGATGCTTCGTGCAAAATCAGGATATCCAATGGATCGCCATCAGGAGCTTGCGTACTTGGAACAAATCCCCAGTCAAACGGGTAAGACAAACCTAAGGGCAATGAATGCGCGACGGTGAAAGCTCCTAGCTTGATTTCATACTTAAGCTTCACCAGTGAACCCTTAGGTGCTTCCACGACGGCGTGAACGGCACCGTCTTCGCTGTAAGCTGGCAAATTTGATAGAAGATGAGGATCTTTGTTTTTCATTCCTTCCGAACCAACTTTAACTGTCAGCGTTCACCCAATGACGTTGTTCGGCTATCGGCTCTGAGTCGGCCTTATTTAACCATAATGACCTGATAAGCACTAACTTGTTGCTTAATCCTCCTCGTCGTCGTCGTCGTCGTCCTCGGCCGTTTCCCGATGGGACGAGCGAACCTCCGGCTGCCTGCTACAGCCCGAAGGTCTGCCCGAAGGGACACAGGACTCGGCCCAGGGTTGAATGGCGCGAAGTTAAGGACTCTTTTGGTTGTTTCTCCGCCCCGAAGGCTGAAGGTTGGACATTCCGAGCTATTATTCAGGCCGGAACTAGGCGGGACGCCTTACTTACTTCTGCGGAGAAACAACCAAAATATTCCTTAAATTAGAGCCATTCTGCCCTTTTAGTACTCGTCTGAGCAGTTGCAACAGATTCGATTGCCTTTGAGCGAGCTGATCCATTGTGCACTGTTTGGGTGCCTTGTCCGGCCGCCAGCGGAGGAACTTCGTGCCGTGGCGAAAGCGCCTCGAACTCACGTGGTCAAAGCGCACCTCGACCACAAGCTCAGGCTTTAATGGCTGCCAAACATTTTCCTTTCCGCGACTCCAACGACTTGGCCCGCCAGGAGCGTTTCCAGTGAAACCCGGCGGCTCGATCAGTCGCTCCAACTTCTTGGTCAACTCCGGGCGATCAGCGGCGGCGATGCTTGAGGTGAAGCCAACGTGATCCAGCAACCCTTTCGCATTATAGAGCCCAAGCAAGAGCGAACCCACCACTTTGCCGTTGGCTGCGTAGCGAAATCCGCCCACCACGCAGTCAGCGCTGCGGAAGTTTTTGATCTTTTGCATACCGTCGCGCTCGCCAGAGCGATAGCTCATGTCACGCCGCTTTGCGATTATTCCGTCGAGCGTTGCACCCGTTTTCGCCAGCCATTTTCTGGCTTGTGCCAAGTTTGGCGTAGCCGGCGACAAGCGGATGCTGTCGTTGTCGAAATAAGCGGCTGCGAATTGCTCCAATTGCCTTCGCCGCTCCTGCAGTGGCTGGGCTAACAGCGAACATCCGTCCTCCGCAGCGAGAAGATCAAAGACTACGTAGATGGCTGGTGTTTCTGTGGCGAGCCGTTGGACGCGAGATGCGGCCGGATGGATACGTTGCAGCAATGCATCAAAGGAAAAGCCGCTCTGCAGCGGGAACACAAATTTCCCCATCAAGAACGAACAATTTCGATTTGAAGCGTCCCAATGCGGTGACTAATTCGGGAAAATAGCGGGAGAGCGGCTGGGTCGATTTCGACTGAAGTTCGATCTTTGAATCTTCGCGGAACGCCAGACAGCGGAAGCCGTCCCACTTGGGTTCATATTGCCACTCGTCGCCTACGGGAACGGAGTCTACCGACTTCGCCTCCATTGCCGGGAGCGGTGGGTGAATCTCTAAATGCATGGATCGACGGCTTTGCCTGCCATGAAAAGAAAGATATGCACATTAATGATCGAATCTCGAGATTCCCGCGGTCTGGAATAGTAGCGCTGGTTTCGCTATCTCCACCCCCGGGTCAGGAAATCGCTGAATGCGAGAACGAACATGATACCAAGCCAAAAGAAACCGGCCCGACGAAAACCCACAGCAGCGGCTTGCTACGGCGGACATGCATGTAGAATAAAATAATCAGCGCGGTGCTGGCAACTGAGATCGACGCCGCGACAATCGGATTGAGCACCCCCAGATTCAGATAGGAAGCAGCGATTGTCAGTGCGAGCAAGCCGAGCAGCGCGACTCCAGTGAGAATGTAGATCCGGGCGGGAGAAGCGTTGATATTCATGAGTGTCGATCCACGAGATAAAGTAACGGGAATAGAAAGACCCAAACGATATCGACAAAATGCCAATAGAGGCCCAGCAGATCCACCGGCGTGTCGCGGTTCACGAAGGCATTGGTGAAGCAAGCGCGCGCCGCGAAGATCAAAATCAGGAAGATACCGATGGTGACGTGGAGTGCGTGAACGCCGGTCATCAGCCAGTAGATGTAAAAAAACATCTCTGCTTTCGCGGGCTGCGCAGCCTCGATATGAAACGAGGAACCTGGCAACAAATGCTCGCTTATCTCTTTTGAATATTCGAAGCCTTTAATCACCAGAAAGAGGCAACCTAAGGAGGCGGTCAGGAGTAAGAACGAGACCAGCAGCCAACGTCGATTTTCACGCGCCGCCAACACTGCGAACGCCATGGTGGTGCTGCTGATCAGAAGCACCGCGGCGTTGGTCCCGCCGAATACAATCAAGGTATGGCGGCTGGCCTCCGCAAACGCTTGCGGATAAGAAGAACGGTAGACTGTATAGCCAAGAAACATGGCGCCAAAGAAAAGTATTTCCGTGGCGATGAAAAGCCACATCCCCATGGTCGAGGCTTCCCGCTGTTGGCCGGCATCGTCGAACTGATGCGGAACGGTCGGGGATCTGCTAAGCATCGGCTGCCTCCAATTCCGCCTCCGCAGCTTGCGGATCATAATTGTATGGTCCCTCGGTGACCAGCGGCGTCGTTTTGAAATTGTCCGGCGGCGGTGGTGAGGAAGTCGTCCATTCCAGACCCGTGGCACCCCATGGATTAGAGCCAGCGATTGCGCCGTAGCGCAATGACCAGAGCAGATAGGCTAATGGCAAAAAGTAACCGATCGCCAGGATTGATGCGCCCGCCGTGGACAAAACATTGAGCACCTGAAATTCCGGCGCATAAACAGGATACCTCCGCGGCATCCCAAGATAACCGAGAATAAATTGCGGGAAGAAAGTCAGGTTAAATCCGAAAAAAACGGTTAACGCTGCTAGTTTGGCAGGAAGCTCGGGATACATTCGGCCAGTGATTTTCGGCCACCAGAAATGGAGTCCGCCCAGATACGCCATCACCATGCCGCCCACCATGATATAGTGAAAATGGGCGATCACGAAGTAGGTGTCGTGCAAGTGCACGTCGAGCGCCAGGCAGGCCAGAAACAGGCCGGTCAGACCTCCTATGGTAAAGAGCCCGATAAAACCGAGTGCGTACAGCATCGGCGTCTGAAACCGGATTGAACCCTTGTAGAGTGTGGCCGTCCAGTTGAAGACCTTTATTGCCGAGGGAATGGAAACCATGAAACTGAGCAGGGAAAAAATCATCCCGGCATAAATGGATTGGCTGCTGACGAACATGTGATGACCCCAGACCAGAAATCCGAGGACGCCAATGGCGAGACTGGCGGCAGCGACAAACTTGTAGCCGAAAAGGGGCTTGCGCGAAAAACAGGGGATCAGCTCACTGACGACGCCCATGCCCGGCAAAATCATAATGTAAACCGCGGGGTGCGAATAGAACCAGAAGAGGTGCTGAAAAAGCAGCGGGTCGCCGCCGAGAGCGGGATTAAAAAAACCGACTCCGAAGGCACGCTCCAGGGCCATCAGAGCCAGGGTGATGGCCAGCACCGGGGTGGCCAGCACCAGAATGATGCTGGTGGTGTAAAGCGACCAGACAAAAATCGGTAACCGCCACCAGGTCAAGCCAGGGGCGCGCATGGTGTGTACGGTGACGATGAAGTTTAAGCCTGTCGCGATTGACCCGAACCCGGCGATAAAAATTCCGGCGGCCATCGCGATAACGTGTCCGTTCGAATAGGTGCTGCTGTAAGGAGTGTAGAAGGTCCACCCGGTGTCAACGCCGCCCGTGACGATCGAAAAGAGAGTAAAGGCGCCGCCGACCATGAATAGATACCAGCTGGCCAGATTCAATCGGGGAAAGGCGACATCGCGCGCTCCGATCATTAAGGGCAGGAGAAAATTTCCCAGGACGGTCGGGATGGAGGGGATCAGAAAGAACCAGACCATGACAACGCCGTGAATCGTAAAAAGCTTGTTGTAGGTCTCGGAGGTGACCAGTTCGCCTTTCGGCGAAAGGAGCTCGAGCCGCATCAGCGCTGCCGCAGTGCCGCCCACGAAAAAGAAGAGGGTGATTGACACCATGTAGAGGAGCGCGATGCGCTTATGATCGCCGGTTAATAGCCAGGACCAAATCGTTCGCCGCACGCTGAGATAAGTCAGCTGCGGCGGAGCAGTATTTTGGGGGCCGGCCGAATAGTAACACCATTCATTGTTGGCTCCTTTCCGAACCGGGAAGGGATTTTATATACGCCACAATGGCGTTGACTTTTTCCTCGCCGATTTGACCCTGAAACGTGGGCATGACCGCCTCGTAACCGGCCGCAATTTGCTTGTTAGGAAGTAGAATCGAATCACGCAGGTATTGCTCGTCAGCGATGACGACGGTTCCATCAGAAAGGGGCACCGGTTTGCCGTAAATTCCCTCCAGAAGCGGTGCGTGAATCTGGGAATCCGGAGAGTGACATCCGCTACAACCCAGGCTGTGAAAGTCGCGCTGGCCCTCTGCGACCAGCGATTCTGAAACCGCGCCTTTGTTCAACCATTCCGCGTGTTCCGCAGGCTCCATCACGTAGATCCATCCGATCATCGTGGAATGGTTGGTGCCACAGTATTGGGAGCAAAACAGATGATATTTGCCCGGCTTGGTCGGGGTAAACCATTCGGTGGTATAACGGCCGGGAACGACGTCCTGTTTGGCGCGAAAGGCCGGGACAAAAAAATCGTGAATGACGTCTTCAGAGGTCATGATTAATTTCACCGGACGTCCTACCAGGATGTGCAGCTCGTTGATTTCGCGTCGACCGTCCGGGTGTTGAATTTTCCACATCCACTGTTTTCCGACGACGTGGATCTCCGTCGCATCCTCGGGCGGCCTCGACATGCCGAAGTAAACGTTAGCCCCCCAAAAGAATAGTCCGAGAAAAATAAGGAAGGGGATGATGGTCCAGGTGAGCTCGAATCCAATCGACCCTATTTTTGCAGGTGTTCGGTCCGCTTTCGAGCCGCGGCGAAACCGGAGGCAAAAAAACAAAGCCACCAGGAAGACCAGCAGAGCGATGAAAGCGCATAGGCCGAGAAGCGCGAAAAAAATCGCATCAACCGATGGAGCGAGGTTTGATGCCTGATCCGGAAAGATGAAAGAGAAAACCCGGCGCATACTGGTTTTGTCTTAGCTCGGTCGAGAGGCGCTCGCGTCGTACCATCAAGGCGATGCAACAACCCAGCACCAGGACGGTGCTGATGCCGGCAAACTGAATGACGCCTTTGATCAGCAGCCCGTACTTCCCACTCGCCGGGTCGTAGTGAAAACAAAGTAAAAACAATTGTTCGGTCAGAGAACCGATGTGGTTATTGGAGGCTTCGATGAGAGCCAGGCGCAATTCTTTTGGGGGGTATTCGATACCGGCAAAATAACGGGAAACTTTACCGGCCGGTGTGAGCACGGTGATGACACTGGGATGAGCGAATTGCCTGGTTTCCGGGTCGTAAACAAAACGGAATCCGATGGCGTTTGCCACTGACCGGATCGAGGCCTCATCCCCGGTTAGAAAATGCCAGCCATTTGCCGCTCCCGGCCGGCCATAACGCTGGGTGTAGATCTGTTTTTTAGCAGCTGCCAGCGCCGGCCCTTCGTGCGGATCGATGCTGACCACGATGATTTGGTATTCTTTCCCAACCTCGAACTTTAAATCCTGTGCGCTCTGTAAAAGCGCGTTCAGGACCAGCGTGCACATGTTCGGGCATTCGTAATAGGCGAGGACCAGAATCACTGGCTTCGATCCGAAATAATCAGCCAGCAGAGCGGCGGCTCCGTGCTCGTCGCGAAACGACAGGTTTAACGGCAGCTGGGCATTCAGTTGTTGGTCGAGGCCCGCCTTCGCGGTGAGATTGGCTTGGGCATTTTGCCCAGGGGCGTGAGACAAGAGCGAGAGAAGACAGATCAGCGCAAAAGCAGCTTTCATGGATCCGACGCCTCCGCTTTTTCTTGCCGCATCTGAAGGGGTGTTTTACCTCCCGTTTCGCGGTCGTCACCCCGCGCCGGCAATCCACGTTGAGCCAGCAGATCCATCGCGCGATCGATCGGAATTCGAATCACCCCGGCGCTTTTGTCAATCCAGCCGTAGCTGTTCAGTTTAGCGTTTTCGGCCTCCAGGAGCTGCTGCAAATCGGAAGTCGGATTGGTTTGCAGCCGAGGTGCCGGAGGCAATCTACCGGGAGTGGTGATTCGCGACGGCGCGCTCTCGGATGCATACTGACGCTTGAAAAGGCTGAACAAGCCTCCCACGGTCACGAAAACCGCAATCACCGAAATCACGAGACCGATTGCCGTCCAGGTGACCACGCGGAGGTTGATCTCAGACGTTTGGTGCCCGCTCCGTTGCTGATTTCGTTCATCCGCATCGAGCCCTGTCTTGGTGATTTGCCGGGGCCGGCTGTCGGCTTGGCGGCGACGCTTGAAAAATTTCACCAAGGCGCCCCCCGTCAGTAAAATCGCCATTGCTGAAATGAACAAATCGATCGCCTTCCCGATGACCACGCGGAGGCTGTGCTTAGGCGTTCGGTTCCCGATCCGCTGCTGGTTTCGCTCATCCATGGGGCATGCTCTCCATCAGGGGCAACGGCAACAGAGGGCGCCGTTTGAGGAAGAAAATGAAGGTAAAGCTCCATATTCCGCCGAGGGCCAGAAGCTCCGCTAAATCCATCCAATGAACTGAGAAACGGGTCGGATGAAAGGACGGCGCGACGAGCCAGAAATTGCTCACCATGCTAGCAACGACGATCAGCGCGGCGATCATGGCCAGCCTGGACTTTTGGCGCTTCGCAGCGCGTGAAAGCAGCAGCGCGAAGGGGATGAAGAATTGCGAGAGCATCAGCACCAGGGCAACCCACTGCCATCCGCCGGCGCTCCGGTGCAAGTACCACGAAATTTCTTTTGGTAAATTGCCTGACCAAATCACCAGAAACTGCGAAAACGAGACGTAGATCCAGAAAATCACGAATGCGAGAAGCATCTTCCCGAGGTCGTGAAAGACTTTGGTTGGCAGACTCTCAGCGAGCGACCCGTGCCCGGAAAAGATGGCCAGCAGAGCTGTCATCAGAGCAAGCGCGGACAGAAATTGCCCGGCCATAAAGATAATGACGAAGATGGTGGAGTACCACTCCGGTTCAAGCGACATCACCCAGTCGGTGGAGGCAAAATTCATGCAGAGCACGTAAAGAACCAAGCCGCCGCCGCTCAACGCTCGCAGGCGGCGCGCAGCCAGGAGGTCTCCCTCATCCTGTTGGGTTGACCAACGTCGGAGCAACAGCGCCATGGTGATCACTGCCGCGAAATAAAACATGGTTCTCACCGCGAAAAATGGGGTGTTGAGATAAGCATGCTTGTGCACCCAGCCGGGCGTCTGAATCGCATCGGGTCGCGACCACGGAAACAAATCGTGCATCCCGAAGAGGATCGGCGCAAAGAGCAAGGCGACGACCGGGAGAGCCATGAAAGCAGCCTCGGACAACCGACGAATCGCCAAGCCCCACATACCGCCGGTCAGAAATTGCATCATCACAATGACCAGGGCACCCAGTGATAGTCCGCACCAAAACAACCAGGCAAACAGGTACGATTCGAAAAATTGGGCGTGATTGAAAATACCGCCGAGTAAAGAAAGCGCCGCGGCTACCCCGCCAACGATCAGCATGTATCGCTGGAGCCGGTTCAATCGTGAGTTGAGGGCGCTGTCCATCATTTTGCGGCGGCTTGCAGTTGCTCGCGGTGGACCGGATCGGCATCGTCCAGGGTGGCGTGCTGGCTCAGTTGGAGAGCACGGATGTAGGCGATGATGGCCCACCGCTCCTCGGTCGTCACTCGGGACGCGTACGGATACATTATCCCGTAGCCGTTCGTGATGACATCGAAGAAATGGCCAACCGGAGCCTTGCGCAAGCGTTCCTCATGCAATGAAGGCGGCGCCGGAAAACCCCGCTGGACGATCATCCCATCGCCTTCACCGGTCCTGCCGTGACACACGGCGCAATAAACATCGAAGCTTTCGCGTCCATGCTCGATCATCTGACGCGTCACCGGAGCGGGAAAGGTGGTGACTAATTGCCCACCTAATTTTCCTTCGAAGAATTGCTGGTCTTCATTTAACTGACCCCGAGCAACTGGTGTGAGGCGGAATCGGACGGGCTCCACTTCCGTCCTTAAAGAATGTTTCCTCGGCGAGCGGTTTGAGGTGTTGTTGATTCACCATCCCGTTTCTGCAGCCAGTGCCAAGGACCGAGAAAACGAGGGCAGTGACCACGAGCTTTCATCGTTCAACCTCATGGATCGCCAGCGGCCCTAGGGACTCGAGGAAACGCTGGGCACTCTCCTCGCCGAATTCCAGGTCGTCTGCTTGCAAACAAAGGAAGAAGCGCGTCTGGCTGGCCAGTTTGAACTCCGGAACGTTGAAAACCGGGTGGTACGGCTTCGGTAGCCGGTTCATAGCAAGCATGCCAAACACCGCGGCGAAAGCGGCAAAGAGCACTGTTAGCTCGAAAGTGATGGGAATGAAGGCCGGCCAACTATGAAGCGGTCGTCCTCCGACGTTCAACGGATAGTCACGTACCGCGGAATAATATTGCATCCCGTATGCAGTGAGGGCGCCGATGATGCCGCCGATCAGAACGACGAGCGGCACCCGCGTTTTGTTAAAACCGATCGCTTCGGCAACGCCGTCAACCTGTGACGGGCTGTAGGCGTCCATCTTGCGATATCCGGCGTCGTAGGCTCCTTGCGCTGCGCGCAGCAACTCTTCGGGGGTGGCGAATTCCGCCATCAGACCGTAAAGATTGGATTTCATCCGGCCGGCTCCTTTCTTTCTCTGACCAGAGTTCGCATCTCGGAGATAGAGATTGCCGGCAGCACGCGCAGAAATAAAAAAAGGAGCGACAAAAAGAGACCGAATGATCCGAGCAACGTCATCCAATCCCATCGCGTCGCGTTGTAAATACCCCAGGAGGAAGGAAGAAAGTCACGATGCAGGCTGGTGATGACGATGACGAAGCGCTCAGTCCACATCCCGATATTCACCAGGAGCGCGATGAAAAACAGCGCCGCCGGGTTAGTGCGAACTTTTTTGAACCAAACGGCTTGCGGGACGATGACGTTGCAAAAGATCAGAAGCCAGTAGGCCGGTGCGTAGGGACCGAACATTCGGTTCAGCGTCATGTAGATGTCGAATTTGTCGTCGCTGTACCAAGACATGAAAGCTTCGGTGAGGTAGCCATGCGCCACCATCAGGCCGGTGGCCAGCATGATTTTGGCGCAGTTGTCGAGATGGCGGATGGTGATAAAATCCTGCAGGCCGTAAAACTTGCGGATCGGGATCGCCAGCGTCAGCACCATGGCGAAGCCGGAAAAAATGGCGCCCGCGACAAAGTAGGGCGGAAAGATGGTTGAATGCCAGCCGGGGACGATCGCGACCGCAAAATCGAGGGAGACAACGCTATGCACCGAGAGCACCAGCGGCGTCGCGAGTCCCGCTAGCAGCAGGTAGGCCATGTGGAATCGCTTCCAGTGTTTTGCCGAGCCGCGCCAGCCAAGCGCGAAGATTCCATAGATCAACTGCACCGGTCGGTGAACGGCGCGGTCGCGGATGGTTGCCAGGTCGGGTAGCAATCCGACATACCAGAACATCAGCGAAACGGTTAGATAGGTGCCGACGGCAAAAACATCCCAGACCAGCGGGCTTCGCCACTGCGGCCAGAGGTCCATGGTGTTGGGATACGGCAAAAGCCAATAGAAAACCCATGGGCGGCCCAGATGAAGCAGAGGAAACAATCCGGCGCAGGCGACGGCAAAAAGCGTCATCGATTCTGCAAACCGGTTGATCGAGGTGCGCCAATCTTGCTGCAGTAACAGGAGAATCGCGGAGATGAATGTTCCGGCGTGGCCAATGCCGATCCACCAGACGAAGTTCACGATCGCGAATCCCCACGCGACCGGGATATTGATTCCCCAGATGCCGACTCCTTTCAGCAACAGCCAGCCGATGGCGAAATTCAGCAGCAGCAGCAAGGCAAAGGCAATGGCAAATCCGCCTAGCCAGCCTCCCGTGACCGGCCGTTTGAGCACGATATCGCTGATCTTTCGAGTAACCGACTCGCTGTTGTATCCCGGGGCGACCACTGGCTCTTTGAGTTGCCTGCTCATGCTTTGCCCAGCGCCCCGTTCGGATTGGTCAACTTCGCCAGATAGGTAGTTCGCGGGCGCGTGTTTAATTCTTGCAATAATGCATAGTTCAGCGGCGAGGCTTTCAGCTTTGCCACCCGGCTGTTCGGGTCATTGATATCGCCAAAGACGATCGCCTCGGCTGGACAGGCCTGCGCACAAGCGGGTGTGATTTCCCCGTCGCGAATGGCCCGATTTGCTTTCTCGGCATCGATTTTAACGGCGTTAATTCGCTGCACGCAATAGGTGCATTTCTCCATTACGCCACGAGTGCGCACCGTGACATCCGGATTGCGCATCAGCTTAAGCGGCGTGCGTGCCTCAAACCGATTTTCGTCGTATTCGAGAAAGTTAAAACGCCGAACTTTATAAGGGCAGTTGTTCGAGCAATAGCGGGTCCCGACGCATCGGTTGTAAACCATCTGGTTCAAACCCTCCTCGCTGTGGACCGTTGCCCCGACCGGGCAGACCAGCTCACAAGGCGCATTCTCGCACTGCATGCATGGCACCGGCTGATGGAAGGTGGCCGGATTTTGGACTTCTCCGCTGTAATAACGGTCAACGCGAATCCAGTGCATCTCGCGTCCGGCGGCGACCTGATCTTTTCCGACCACCGGAATATTATTTTCCGCCTGACAAGCGATCGTGCAAGCGTTGCAGCCGATGCAGGTATTCAGGTCGATCGCCATTCCCCAGGCCAGGCCCCGGTAGCTGTAGTTCCGATAAAGCGTGTCGCTCTTAGCAGGGGGCGGCTCGTCGGTTCGGGTGATCGCGGAAGGATCTTTCGCCGAACTCGGCGACGGTGCCCGTCCGAATTAGTTGACGATCCTCCATCGAATAATGGTGCTGGGTGGTGACAAGCGCATGCCGCCGGCCCGTCTTTTCGATCTGCAATCCCGGACCGCCCCACAGTGCGTCCGACGTGCGAAGCTCATTGGCATTAAATCCAATCCCCGATCCGATTGAACCGGCGCGCCGACGGCCGTATCCAAGATGGACGGTCACGCAGTCGTCTGCCTGGCCGGGAAGAATCCACACCGGTGCGTGGACCGAGCGACCGCGGTATTTCAGTTCTACCACATCCTCGTTCACCAATTGCAATCGTCCCGCCGTTGCCGGGCTAACAAATGCCGCGTTATCCCAAACCAGTTTTGTCAGCGGCTTCGGGAGTTCTTGCAGCCACGCGTTGTTCGAAAACCTGCCGTCCCCGATATGCGGATCTGCGCGAATCAAAAGATTGAGCCCACCGACTTCAGCCGCTGGTGCGGACGCCTGGCTGCCGCCGGCAGATGGTCCGCGGGCTGCCGCCCGCCAACCAGTGACCATGCCGTCGTGCAACGACTTTCGCCAGATCTTCTCGAAATCTGCCGAGGGAAACTGCTGGTGCCAAAATCCGCGAACGATGTCATAGCTTTCCGCTGCTGCCTCCTCCAGAAGAGCTGCTAGCAATTGGTGCCGCGATCTCCCGGCAAAGAGAGGCTCGATCACCGGTTGCATGATTGTCGCGGTGCCGTCGAATGCACAGGCATCGCTCCAACTCTCCAAAGCGTGTGCTTCCGGGATGTGCCATCGACAATGTTCGGCCGTTTCGTTGGCGTAGAGGTCGATGTGGATTGAATTGGGAACTTTGGCCAGGGCTCTGGCAAATTCGAGATCGGCTGGCGCGTCGTAGACCGGGTTTCCCCCGATGATCAGTAACGTCTCAACGCTCCCGGCGTTGATCTCCTTTACCAACTCTCCCAAATCGGGACGCCCGAGGTCAGGAGCGGAATAATCAACTGTCACATTGACGTTTCCGAGAAGTTCGTTACACCAACGGGCGAATTCTTGAATCGCGGGCGCTTCGTGTGGGCCGGCGATCACCAGGCTTTTGCCAGCGTATTGCCGAAGGTCACCGACCAGCGCTGAGATGAACTTATCCTGTCCGGGCGAGGGCTTAGACCCGTCCGGTTCCAGCGCGGTCCGGATTTCGCCGAGCAAATCAGCGATCCCTTTCGGATCTAACGCAATGCGATGGTCGGCCATCGCGCCGGTGAGACTCGGCGTGCTTTCGACAACGTACAACCGGTTCATCCCCTGCGGCCGATCGGTAACTCGCCGCGCCGCCGCGAAATCCCGCTGTTGGATTAAACTTGCCGGACCCGAGGAAAGGAAATCAGCGCCAATCGAGAAAATGATTTCGGCTTTGTCGAAATGGTAGACTGCGCTTGGAATGTTGGTCGGAACCGGCTCGTACTCGTGCCATACTGCGGCGGGATATTTCGACGACAGCCGCTGCATTTGGTCGCGAAAAGTGGGAGAAGTTTCGTGCCGCGTCAACACCCGCAGGCCAGCGCCACGATTGCTTTTCCACTCCTGTGCGCGACCGGTGAGATACCCGAGAAAAGAATCCCAGGTGCTGATCTGTCCATCCTCGATTACTGCCTGCGAACGATCCGGATCATAAAGGACCAGGATTTCGGCCTGCATGAAAATGTCACTCGCGCCACGACTCGCCGGATGTTCAGGATTACCTTCGATTTTAGTGGGTCTGCCCTCGTGCGTTTCCACCAGCACGCCGCGCGCATAGCCGGCAAGCGTCAGTGCCGTGGCAAAAAAAAGCGGTCGGCCTGGAACCAGCTCTTCGGGTTGACGAACATACGGAACGATGGACCTCAACGGCTGCCGGGTGCAAGCGCCGACACCCGCCGAGCGCGATCGATGCGCTCATCAGCTTTAAAAACCTGCGACGGCTAAGCGGATCGAGCCATTCCGATACGCCATCAGGAAACTCGCCCTGGCAAAATCTTCTCAGATGCCTGGCTACCGCTAGCCTCTTGAAGACTTTGCCAATATCGAGATTTTGTTATTGGCAATTCAGCGCTCATCATCGGTGGCAGGTATAACAGTCTGTTAGTCCTTGCGGATGGACGTGGTTTTCAACGATTAGCTGGCGTTTCGAGGCGGATTGGTTTCGGGGACGGCTTAAACTGCAGGTCGAATACCTCACTAGGCTGGCGCAGATATTTTTCCGGCTGGCGATGGCAATCCAGGCACCACCGCATGTAAAGTGGCTGCGTCTTCCAGGTGATCGGCATCTCATCGACCCGGCCGTGGCAAGTCACGCAGGCGACGCCTTTGTTTACGTGGATACTGTGATTGAAATAGACGTAGTCCGGAAGATCATAAACGCGGGTCCACTTGATAGGGTTGCCGGTTTGAAAACTGTCGCGCACCGGCTTCAGCACCGGCGCGTCCTTCCAGATCTGCGAATGACAAGTCATGCAAGTTTCCGTCGGAGGCAGCCCGGCAAAGGACGATTGCGTGACCGAGGTATGGCAGTAGCGGCAGTCGATACCGAGTCCGCCGACATGATGCTGGTGGCTGAATGGGACTGGCTGATCGAGCGGGGAATTAACGCGCGTCAGATAATCTGATTGTCCGAGGGCGTAAAAAACTGCGCCGATGACAAAAATCAAAGCCGGGCCGCCAAAGATCACCAGCCTGGCGATAGCATTCGCACGCTCTTTAAAGATTTGTCCCATGCAGAGCCGATTCCGACGGCAAAGGCCAACCTTGTTAGAAACCGCCTGCTGAGTGCTATTTTTTTACATCGCCGCGATCCCCCTGGCCTTTGGGCACTTTGGTTTTGGCAGAGTGTTTCCGATCGGCGGCCAGCGACTTGCCGACATCCACGGTTTTCCCAAAGGTGCCGTCCGCTTTTCGACGAACATAACGCTTGTCACCTTTATTCGGCTCAATCAGTTCTCGTTTGCTTGGAGCTTTCTTTTCTGTAGCCATTTGTTTGTTTCTCCGGATTTCAGCAATATTTCGCATGTCCAACTCCGAGCGATCTTAAAAATCGAATCAATGGGCGAGAATTTCGAAACGCAAATCACCCCGCGCAGGGACGCAGAACCACTGCTGGCCTGATACTTTTCGCTCGGCCTCAGCGTCACGCACGTTGCCGAGTCCAAGGTATCATAGGCGTCCGCCTTTTCCCGGCTTCCCGCCGAAGGCGGCTCAGCCCGAAGGGCCAGGACAGCTCAGCCCAGGGCTCTAGCCCAGGTTTACCCTCGGTTTTCAGTTTATCGCCTGAGGCACTGAAGGGGCGCCCGGACCTATCCTTCGCTCTTTTTTGTGGTGGCGATCGCGGATTCGTTTGCTTTGGAAAGCTTTGCGTCCGTTGCCACTTCTTCGCTTAAGGTTGTGGAAAGGGTCTTTATGGCCGAAGGTGGACCGAGAGCTTTCGCTAGAGAAATGGCGCTAGTATAGCCTGCGATCTCGTAATGCTCCACAAGTTGGGCAGCCGCGATCTGCATACAGTCGATTACGACTGTGGAGCGGTCGGTATGCACAGAGAGGCAAATGTTTTCTTTTCCCGCGAAACGCGAATGATGCTCTATCAGTCCCATATGTTTAGCTGGTACCAGTTGCGTCAGTTGTGCGCCTGGAATATCCCGGTGCATGCGTTTGCTTTCTTCCGGCTTGCAGACCGAATCTCTATCACCAGCCAAGACCAGCACTGGCACGTTTATGTCTTTGAGAACCGAAGTTGCATCGTAGCGGAGCATTCCCAACATACCTCGTGCCATGACAGCTGGCGAGGCTTGTACTTGAAAGCGGGCTACGAAATCCAGTTCCTCCCAGGTTTCTGTGCCGGCAAATCCGCTACTTTTCGTCGATAAAAGCGCGGAACCGTTCAAGTAGCTCATCAAATTGGACAACCAGATCAGCGGTGACAGCCAAATCGTCAGATGTAGAAGCGGAACGATAAGTGGACGTTCCAAAGCGGTAAGAAGACCCGCCATGCTGGTGGTTCGAACTGGGTTGGTGTAGGTCGTCTGCACGAGAGCAATAGCCCTCACCCTGTCTCCCAATGCTTTTGGGAAGAGACGGCAAAATGTAAGGGTGATCATTCCTCCGATACTATGCCCGAGGAGAATGGCCGGCTGATCACCAGCCAAGGCCAAGACCGCCTCAAGGTGGCGGGACAGGTTCTCCATGCTGTAATCTCGATTGGTTGGTCGGGTGGACCGTCCCAGTCCAGGCAAGTCCCAGACAATAAGTCGAAACTCGTCCGATAATTCCTTTTTCAGGTAATCCCATTCCGTACTATTGGCTCCCCAACCGTGTGTTAGAATGATCGGCGGAGCGTCCTCCCTCCCATAACATTCCACTCTTAGTTGAGAGCCATCTGGCCGGCCCAACTGAGAGATCGTGGCCCCCTCTCGGGATTTCGTTGGCAGTTGGCCAACCCCTTTCGGATTTTTAGCTTTCGTCAACAAGCTGAGGACACCTCGGACGATTAGCCCGCCGGCTAAAACGAAAAAGAGCAGACACGCGGCAATAAATAAGAGAAGCGTCTCACGATTATAGCCAATGTGAGGGTCGAAGTAAGAGCGCTGGAGATTAAAATCATAGCTCCACGCCTGCTGATACCATTTGTGGCTTAAGTAAATCCCAACACCCAAGAGGATCCACGAAAGCAACCCAAGAAACCAGATACGGATAATCGAAGTGGGGATCATTTATGTAACACTTTCCTAAGCAGCCTGGTCAGCAGCTCTCTCTCTCTCTCTCTCTCTCTCTGAGCGCCCTGACAAGGTCACCTTTGGAGCAGAACCGGCTTGATCATACGGGGATAGGAGAGCTGCTCGACCTGAGAGAGTGGCAAACCTGCGTTTTTAGCACGATGGTCCATTCGCAACGGCGTCGCACATTTTCATTCTAAGGCGCGGCAAACCGATCTTCAGGACTATTGGCTGGTTGACTCATTTGCCTGGTATTCGTACCGACATCACCCCTGGTTGTATTTATGCGTTCAGGAGCTGCGCTCATCGCGAGCCGGCAAGGGAATAGCCCGGGAGACCCGAGGTAAGCCGGGACGGCTACTTACTTCCGCTGTATTAATGGAAAGTTAGCAGTCGCGGTACACCGGGGCCG
>CAWBYX010000037.1:0-36369 GCA_963793135.1 uncultured Verrucomicrobiae bacterium | reverse complement strand
CCATCGCTCCGCTATGGTCTTTGACCTGATGAGCGACAAAAGAGTCGGTCAAAGGCGCGCAGGCCCGCAGGGTTGCGATGAAAAAGGCCGGCGGCTGCGTTGCTCCTCAGTCACGTATCCATCCATTCGACGCGCTGTCGCTAGCTCATGGCAAGCTCGTCCCACGCGAACGGGCAAATAGACGTGACTCAGAACTGGTACGAAGCGCGTCGAATGCCCTAAGCAAGCGACAGCGCGTCGAACGGGCTAGGATTTAGCATGATGGCGCATCGTCCCCTTTTGAGGCGTCGCCGGGCTGCTACTTATCGCCGTCGGTCTCACAATTCGCCCATCATCAAGAACAGCAGCATAAAATGTCTGACGAGTCTGGCCGATCTTCCCGTTCATTTGCACGAGATAATACGGGACGGGACTCGTTTGCATTTGGACCGAATCCACCTTTACGTAAGATGCATTATAAAAGCCACCAGGTTTGCTGGCTCCTAGATTCGTCAGACCACCAGCGGTGGTTTCTAACCCTGCTGCCCATCCGACTGCCACGATCGCCGCTTCATTCTGGGAGATCTTACCAGTACCACCAGTCGGATCGGGCTTTGCCGGTGGCAGGTTGGGAGGCACTTCAAGTTGATAATTCTGATCAACTCCATTTTCCTGGCGCACACTGAAGGTAACGCCGTTAGTGGTCGCCGCCATCGCCGGGACAACCATAGCAAAAGCCAAAATACTCAAGAGCCGAGGGTACATTTTACGGGGATTCTCCTTTTTTTGAGCCAGGATTTTAACTTTTCGCTGGTCTCGTGGAAAGGGTTTTTCTCTTTTTTCCGCCGCTCTTGCAACCTTTTTTGATGGACGACAGCGGTTATCCGTAGGCAGATCCAGCTTTTCCGTACAATACTCGTTATAAATACGCCACAAAAGCGTCGTAACCGGGAAAGACGGCTTCAACCTCATTGTACCCGATCGCCTTGTGCCCAATTCGTTGATCGGTTCCGTCACAGTTGCCAACTAATCCGAACGGGTAATTACCTCTGACTTTGAACCGGCATATGGTGGTGCATCCATCAAAAGGCCCCAGAAATGAACCATGATCTTAATAGTCTGAAGAATAGAATTGATCGGATTGATGCACGCCTCTCCGATGTCAGTTCACTGAAGGATGAACTTTTCCGTATAATTCACAAACCGGGGTGGACTACTGTTGCTGAGTTCGCCTTAGTGGAAGCCAATTTGGCTTCCATCGATAAGCAGATTGAGACCACAACCAGCCACTACAGACAATTGATTCAGGCCGCACAACGGGTTGGGGAAAAGTAATCGGGCAACAATTGTTAGGATCTCGCAGGCCGCAGCGGCCAGGTGGGCACCCCCAGACATACGATCAATTTCGCGCCGCAGCATTTCGGAGCCCGACTGGGTCGTCCGCATGCCATCAGGGTATAGGGTAGGGAAGGGAAGAGCAGGGGATGGCGACGGAAATTTTGGATCGGCATTAATTGGCGTTTCCTGGTCGAATGACCGCCGCAGGGCAGGGCCGGTAACGCGTGAGCGCCCTGGCCAAGGAGCTGAGCTTGAGCTGGCAACGCGCCAGAACTTTGCACTCTGGTTAATTGCGCGAGAGGATTTGCTCGGCTGAGCGCATGGCGTTTCTGGTTCTTCGGCGGAGGGCCTCTCACGGATCGAGAATCGCATACGGGGTTGTCGCGCCGCCGGTTCGATGCATAACACTTCGTGGGCGCTAGCGCTCAAGGCCGAATGTCTGCACCTCGCTGTGCGAACGCCGGAGGCCCTCACCGCGATAGAGGAATGGGGAGCGCTGGTGGCAGGCCGAACTGTATCGGCTGCGGGGAGTGTTTCTTACGGCGATGGACAGCGACGAATCCCGGATCGAGACTTCGTTGGGCGAGGCAATCAGGATCGCGAAGGAACAGAAATCGATTTCACTGGAGAAACGAGCGGAAGAAACCTACGCAGAATACCGAAGGCAAAAAGCGAACGGTTCAGGAGGACGTGGATTTCGCCTGCCTCTTTGTTAACGCCAACAAGAAAATTGCAAAATCACCAATAAATTTAGCCAGTACCCAGTGCTATCGCTCCAAGATTCTGATATCGCGAAGCTGCCGCGCTGCCTCGTCACTTCATAAAGATTATCTCTTCGTACTCGGCGTTGCCGTCCTGGACGATGATGCCGATCTCGTATTCTGCAGCATCATAGCATCGATAGGTCAGCGCGACCTTCTCGCCCAGGAAGGCTTCTACGAGGTCGTCCTCAATCAGAATTTTGATCTCGATCGGGAAACCGTCATCATACTCGAAGGGACTCTCCGCGACTCGCGGCCCGTCGGGACCTGGTAGGGCAGCCGGCACCATGGATGCGACGGATGCCTCCCAAAAGGGATCGACCGGCATGGGATACTTGAGAAGCGAAATCCGTTGTGCTCCTTGTTCGAGAATCATGAGCAAGCACGTTGAAAGATCGTGATCCGACTTGATTACGAAGCCCAAATTGTCGCGGCAGTCGATTGGCTTCACCCTGCACGACAGGAGAAAGCTCTTCCCCGAAAATTCAAAGAAGCCGTAAGTGAGCGTTCCGACCGAATCCACCCGTATCTTCTTGTCGCCGGCAAGCGACGAGTTACCCGCGACTGCTTTATATGTCCACTCGATGGGGTTTTGATAGGCCTGGGCTATCTGCGAGGGTAGTTTTACCTCAAGCTCGCGGTTCTTCAGTGAGGGCGCGACCTCGTGCGGAACTGCGAAGATTCCGCCCCAGTACCACTCTCCAATGTCGCTGTTGTTCGCCCTGTCTGGTATCCAGCCGAAGTAGTAACGCCTGCCAGCGTTGTCCGCCATAGACTTCGCAGCATAGAAGCGCCGGTTGCCAATGCGATCATGGCGAGGGGTGCGCCAGACGCCAAACGGGCTATCCGAGACCCGGTAAATCGTACCTCCGAATTCCGAGAACCGAGAGTACGAAAGGTACCAGTTGTCTCCCATGCGGTAGAGCTCAGGACATTCTGGGCAATTCGTGTGTTTGGGCTCATAGATCGGTCCGTAATACTCCCACTTTAGCAAGTCATTCGAACGATAAAGCACAACACACCCCCGTCTGGTGACAGGGCCTGTATTTTTGCGAGCAGAAAGGATGAGCCAGTAGTTCCTGTCCTGGTCGTTATAAAACGCGTAGGGGTCACGCCAGTCCAGACTCTCGTACGTATCCGTTTTCGGGACTAGACACGGATTACTCTTATCCTTGGTCCAGCTTACGCCGTCACTGCTGGTCGCGTGACATATGGTCTGCGGGAAGGTAGCGTGGATGCTGTAGCCGGTGTAAAAGGCATGAAGTTGCCCCTCTCCGAACACGACCGAGCCAGTCCAACACCCGTCGGCGTCCGGCTCAGCAGGGCCTCCCGGGATCAGCGCCGGACCCACCTCTTCCCAGCCTACTAGATTGTCAGACCAAGCGTGGTGCCAGGTTGTTCTCAAGCGGTCTGGATATACTCCAGTGCCCGGCGGCGGAGTCAGAGAGAAGATGTGGTATTTGCCCTCGTGATAAAATGGTATTGCGTCCCCGGTCGCATCCGCATGTGCCGGTTTCCGGTAAAAACGCACTGGGTGCGCCGTTTGAGAGTTAATGCTCATTTGCGTTGTTCTTGTGCGAAATCGGCATCTGCGCTAAGCACTGTCAGCGCGCGCCCTAGTGAATCTGCGAAAGACACTTTGATTCCCTTTCTGGCTATCGATGATTACCGCGATCAGGATAATGATCCCTTTGACAATTAACTGCCAAAAGGAGCTCACGTTGACTAAATTCAAACCATTGCTGATGATCCCGATGACAATAGCTCCGAAAATCGTACCGCTGATTCGGCCGATTCCGCCTGCCATCGACACGCCTCCTAACACGCAGGCTGCTATCGCATCCAATTCATAACCAATCCCGACGGAGGGTTGACCCGAGAACATACGAGCCGATAGGACGAGACCAGCGAAGGCGGCGAGCACGCCTGAGATCGTGAAGGTCGCTATCTCGACCTTCTTGATCGGGACTCCAGAGAGGCGCGCGGATTCCCTGTTCCCTCCGATCGCGTAAACATAGGTGCCGAACTTCGTCAGGTTTAACGCCACAACGAAGATCACGATCAGGACAACCATATATAGCACTGGCAGCGGAACGACCCACAGGTAGCCGGAGCCGACACCTGTGAAAGCGGGGTTCATCATTCGCGTCGACCGGCCGCCGCTGTAAACATATGCGACTCCTCGCGCAACGTTAAGCATGCCTAGAGTGACGATAAACGAGGGGATTCTAAAGAAAGCGACAATCAGGCCATTGATCAGTCCAATGGCCGCTCCCATCGCAAGCCCGAGCGTCGCCGCAAGCCACATCGGCTGGTGGTTTAGCACCATAAAACCAACTGTCAGTGTCCCAGACATGGCGACAATCGAGCCGACCGAGAGGTCTATTCCGCCGAGAATCATCACTAAAGTCATTCCCAACGCGATGTAGGTATTAGTCGAAATCTCGAGCAGAACCGTTCGAAGGTTGTTGGGACTCAGGAAAACAGGGCTTAAGAAGGAGAGGATCAGCCCGATGATGACAATGACGATCATGATCCCGAGGTTAGATCGTATAATCTCGACGAATGGATTCCGTTGCCCGGTCGATCTCTTAACGTTTGTAAGTGCCTCGTTCATGCGCCAGTTATCGTCCCGGCTCCCGCCGCATAATGCATAATCGTCTCCTGGGAAAACTCCTCCCGGCCAAGTATCCTTTCGACACGCCCCTTTCGCATGACGCAAAGAGTGTCACAGAGGTTGATAAGCTCCTCGAGCTCAGATGACAGTAGGAGGACCGCAAGGCCCTCCTTGGCAAGGTCGTCAATAATGGAGTAAATTTCGTGCTTCGCCCCGATATCGATCCCGCGCGTCGGTTCGTCGAGGATCAAAACCTTCGGTTTGGTTGCAAGCCACTTTGCGACGACAACCTTTTGCTGATTGCCCCCGCTCAAGCTGCTCACGATTGCCCAGGGAGAGTTTGTCTTTATGTTAAGCTGACGGATAAATCGCTCTATCATCTGGTTTTTTTTTCGCGAATTGATGAGCGGCCCCCGCCCTAGCAATCTCACAGCTGCGAGGGTCAGATTGAAGCCTACCGAATTGGAGAGCACCAGACCAGTCCTCTTCCTGTCTTCGGGTACCATCGCCAAGCCATGTTTGATCGCTTCCTCCGTATTTCTGAATCTCACCTTCTGCCCATTGAGCCGGATCATGCCGCTGTCGAAAGAGTCCGCTCCAAAGAGCGACGCCATGACCTCCCTCCTCCCAGCTCCCACCAAACCCGCAAATCCGAGAACCTCTCCCTTGTGAACGGAAAAGGAAACATCTTCGAAGACGCCGTTTTTCGAGAGCTTTTCCACCGAGAGTAGCGCCTCGGTGCCCGCGCAAAAGCTGCGGTTGTAGAAGGCAGATAGGCTTCTGCCAACCATCATTTTAACCAGCTCATGATGGTCGGTTTCTGCCGTCAACTTCGTCCCTATATGAGCGCCGTCGCGCAGGACCGTCACTCTGTCGGAGATAGTGAAAATCTCGTCGAGCCGGTGCGAGATGTAGATGATTCCAACCCCGCTTTCCTTTAATCGCCGAACGATTTCGAAGAGCCGGGCAACCTCTGGAAGAGACAACGACGAGGTCGGCTCATCCATCACTACAATTCGTGCGTTAAAGGAGATCGCCTTTACAATCTCCACCATCTGCTGTTGTGCGGTCGATAACGCTCCGACCGCCATTCTGGCGTCGAGATCTAGACCGACGGAATCGATAATCTCGCGTGCATTAGTGTAGATGGCTTCAACATTCTTAAGGCCTATTCCCGTCGTGGGTTCACGACCCAGATAGATATTTTCCGCCACTGAGAGGTGAGGCACGAGCACGATTTCTTGATGGATCACCGCCACCCCAAATCTGCGTGCAGCCTGAACATCCTGAAACGACCCTATCGATTTGCCATCGATCAAGATGGTGCCGCTATCGGGCTGCACGATCCCCCCGAGAATGCTGATCAACGTTGATTTTCCGGCGCCGTTTTCGCCCAGCAGCGCATGCACCTCGCCTGAGTTGAGATCAAAGCTTACCCCTGAAAGCGCACGAGTTGCGCCGAAGCTCTTCTTTACGTTCCTCATCTCGAGGAGCTTTTCGCTCATGGCTCTCTTGTTCCGCTGTCTAGAGCTTCGGAACCCATTCCTCTGAACCAACCCTAGCTCTTGATCACTGCCACTTCCCGGCATCCTTCTGCGCCATCTCCTTTGTGATGAGGTAGGAGGGCAGATAGGTCGCCTTGTCGATGTTGGTTCCCCATTGGCCGGTGTAATAGGTCACGTCGGCTTCGGGGATTTTGCTGCTTCCGGGGGCGATCTTGCCAGTTTTAAGGAGGTCCAAGCCCTGGTTGAATGCGACCTCAGCCTCTTTGATTGGCACCTGGGCGGCATCTGCGGTCATGGTTCCTTCGACGATCGCCGCCTTGCCGTCAGGGGAGCCATCGACGCTATAAACCTCTATTCCAGATCGATGCGTTGCCTGAACGGCGGCAATGGCTCCCATCGCTGATGGGTCGTTGATCGCAAAGAACGCCAAGAGGTCTGGATGAGCCTGGATGATGTCTTGCGCGATGGGCAGTGACTTGTCCAATGCCGCGGCACCGTCTTGCTGGGCTACGATTTCGAACTTGTTCCGTGATGCGCCAAGGCCCGCCAGAAATCCTTGGACGCGGTCGATGCAGCTTTGGTTTTCCGGAAAATCAAGGATGGCAATCTTTCCGCCGTCTGGATGATTTTTGACCATCTGTTCGCCGTCGAGCTTGCCGGCCATGAAGCAGTCGGTGGCTACAACCGATTGGACTAGGCCCACATCTCCAGCTACGACAGCGGTATCGATGTTAATAATCGGAATGCCGGCCTGGTGCAGAGCATCGAGCCCAGCGTGAACGCCTCCCGAATCGACTGGGATCAAAAAAACAAGGCTGACATGCTTATTGGCGACGTCGAGCATCTGGTTCACCTGCTTGCTTACGTCATAGTCAGGGTCCAGGGCGACGTAGGAATCGCCATTATTGGTTGCAAGCCGCTTCAGCGTATCGGCCATCGTGCTCTGGTAGGTGTTGTTAAGAGTATTTGAAAAGAACACAAAGCTGTGAGGACCAGCTCCCTTTTCCGGGTTGTCGGCGCTGCTGCAAACGGAACCGACGAAAAACTGCATGGCGCAGAGCGCGCCAACGAAGACGTTCTTCTTCATTCTAATTTTGCTCCTGACTCTGGGGGTTATTACCGATTACAGTAAAATATTGAATAACCGAGACCACCTCTGTCAAGCGTCTCCCTCGGAATAGCGCGGGCACTCAATCGAGGGATTTTAAGCGCTTCGTTTTCCGGCGGCGAAAGGCATTGCGGCTTCTGAAGTCCGCAACTGAACACCTTCAGTGGAAAAAACGCTTTGCTTCAGGCGCTGTGACATCCAAGTGACCGGCCAAGGCGATTTCAAAGCCTCTGAACCAGCCGTTGATAGACGGGACCAATTCTCACAGGTTCGTCTTGTCAGCTTAGACCATTCATCCCCCAAAGGTTGGCCACTGCCCAGTAAAAATGGACGGCGAAGGGTACGTCTTAGGTCGTAAAGGGGTGTGCCGCGGATCGCTCTGCTTCGCTCGCCCGGCAAGTTCTCCCGGGTTCTGCCTACGGAGCTTCTGCCGGAAAGTATCGCCTTCAGAAGTCATAGACGGAAGGCCAGCAGTAACATCGCTCAGTCTACTTTCCCTGGTGCGGGACGACCGAGCCGGCCCAGGCATCCAGTACTTCTGCGCGAGGCATCGCGCGGTTGAAGCGCTCAGAAACTCCAGGAAACCGATTTCACAGGAAACGCGCGAAGAAATACGCGAATACCGTTGGAGGCGTAGCTGGCGATCGCGGGGAGGTCGAACCACCGATCTTGCCCGATGCTGACGCCGCTTTCATGAGGTTTCCGTGCGTCAAACTTCGCGTGAGTGCAGACGTGGATTTCGCCTACCTCTGTTGTTGAACGCGGCATCAAGGAAATTTGGGATTGGTGAGGTTCACCGACGCAAGATTCGTCAATTTTCTTAGCCAAAATCGGTGGCTGCCGAGTGTTATCGGCGAGGATCCGGATCCGATTCCAACTGCGAGCGCCGGTCCAGGTTGCTCCGGAGAAGCGCGTTGATGAAATGGGGTAGGCTCGGCACGAGTGAGACCCGGTTGTGATCAAACAGGAGATTTCCCTTCGCGTCACGCAGCAGAGGGAACGGCAGGAGGTTCAGCGAGCGGTCCGGGTTGATGACGAGATGGGTGATCTTGTGCTCGTCTAGAGTGGGCCAGAGCTTCCCCCGAAGAGAGCGGCAAATCGGTCGCTGAGGGTGGCTCTCCATTCGTTGCGGCTGATGTAGGTCCTGGTGTCGCTCCGGAAATGACTCATCAACCCGCTTATAGTCCCAGCCGGGCCCGATCAGCGCTCGGCTCGATCGGTACCATCCGTGGGGCAATACATGCGGCTCTCGCTACATCCACGCAGTTCGTGGACCTGACCGGAAACAAGGTCGCGAAGCCGACCCTGTAGCCATTTCCGGGCCGTGAACGCACCGAAACTGCCGGCGCGGTGGCATCATTACTCGCACGCCTCCAGCGGCGAGGTGAAACCAAGATAGGCGATGCCAGGCGGGATGTCCCTGGCAATGGCATTGATGAAGAAATGGATGGGGTGCGGAAGTTCGAGGAGTTCTTCGGAAGCCGTAGGCTCGCGCTTAAAGCGGATTAGCGGCGCTCGTTTAAGCATGTAACCGGTTGGTTTGCTGATGAGGTCATCGAAGGCACCTGCCTTGGCGACCTTCGAGGCGAGGCGGTTGTCTTTCAGGAGCTGGGATGTCGTGACGTAATCGACAGGGAACACCTCGGACCGGTTGCGCATCTGAAGCGAAGCAAGCATCTCGACAGCTTCCGCAGCGATCGTCCAGTAGATCGCGCCTTCCCGGAAGTGCAAGTCGCTCAAAGCAGTTTAAATCGTTCGGTAGAGGGCGAAGTCGATCACGAACTCATTGAGGTGCCTCTGAACGTTCATGGAGTCTTCAATGAAATGGAGAAGCACGGCGTCGTGCAAGAAGCGGCCGAGGGTATAGCTGGCGAGCAGCCGTAGCCGGAGCACGGGCACCTGTGCCAACAGATCGTCTCGGAACGCTGGATGCGGACGGTCCGGAAGCGACGGCCGCCAGTCGAAGCGTTCCAGATCGAAGATCAGCTCGAGGATTTTAGAGAAAAACTGTTTGGGTAGCCGAGTTGGTCAGGGTCAAAGTCCGTGACGTCGACCGGGTAGTTCCAGTTCCTTTCAATGGTGAGGATCGTGAACAGCAGCAGATTTTCGATCTCCTGGCTCGAGGCGTTCGCCGGGTTGCCGCCTTTGGGCCGGCGGGACCACGTGAGTTCCATCAAGCCCTTAAGGATTTTCGCAGGCTGAGACAGGGCTTCCTTGGTCAACGATACTAGTTGGTGGTTGACGAGCGGCAGCAGGACGGGACGGCCGGCCGCGAGGGCGCGCGTAATTTGTTCGCGTGACCCTGGATCGAAAGGGTCGAGAAAGGTTTGGAGTGCCGACTGGATTCGGGGCGCTGGGAGCGGCGCCGAGACGAACGGGCAGATTGCGCTACCCAGCGAAGAGGGCGCAAGCGATCCATCGGAGGATCGCATCGACCGCGCCCTCGCGGTCGAAGCTATTCGTCTGGGAAATCTTCATCACCGGTTTCGATGACGTATTCACGTCCTTTGTGCCGGATGATTGCACGGGCGGCCTTGTGATGCGTATGGTCCTTACGGCTGTCCCGGACGATTTCGCGGATGGTCTTGAAGATTTCCTTGACCAGGACAGGTCCCACGGCGCCCACGATGGAGACGATAATGCTGGCCGTCGCCGCATCAAAACGGAGCGACTCGACCGTGGCTAGTTTGACCCGGTCCTGCTTGAGCATCGGAAGCAAGGTAGCGAGCTTCTCCTTGACCACCGCGCTATAATCGTTCGCGACCTCCACCTTGAGTTCCGCGCCGGGTTCGTACGCCTGAGACTAATTGACTGAAAGTCTTTGCCATAAAACCGTACTGCCCAGCCTACAAATTACGGCGGTTGAGCACAAACAAAAACTTGATCCTTTGGACAAGCCAATCCAATCAATTAATTTCCACGATCCACAAGCTCAGCGTTTCGAGCTTAACGACTTGCTGCGGGAACAAAAACGACCCTGGTAAACCTGCTTCTTTTGGATAAACGAGGGGGGAACAATTGCTAGCTTAGTGCTCACGTTCTGAATTACGGTGACGTATTCCGTCAGGCTGCGGCAGCCAGCCGTTTGGTGGCGATCTTAGCCAGAAGAGCATGGAGATCGTGGCGGGTAAAGGTCCAGTTGAAGGGCGATGCCGACCGCTCGTAATGGGACTGAAAGGCAAGCAGGCGCTCTTCGAGTTCCTGCAGAGATGAGAAGTCGTTGGGCGTGAGAACCTTTCTCTGAACGATCGAGAAATAGATTTCGATCTGGTTGAGCCAACTAGCGCGGACCGGTGTATGAATGAGGATTAAGTTGGGCCACCTGCCGTGTAAGCGGTTGGCGGCCTTCTGCCCTCGATGAGCAGAGCAGTTGTCCATGATCCAAAAACGCGGCGAGCAGATTTATAAGGCTCTTGCCCCATGACTTCGCCAACAAGCCGATTGACGGGAGCAATTCCACTTTTAACTTCAAAGCGGCCGAAGACTCTTGCTCGATGGACATCCCAGGCTGCCAAGTAGGTCCAGGCACCCATGCGGAAGTACTCGTGCTCGACGTAGGTGGGGCGATTGGGCGCCAGCAGCAACGTCGGTTGTTTTCGGCGGCGGGCTTGAATACTGGTCTTTTCGTCTGCGCAGATGACGTAATCATCGGAACCCGTGGAGCGCCCTCCCAGACATGTTGGTAAAGATCGAGGATGGGTCCGGCTTTTGCGGAAATTTCGGATCGCGGGGAAAGATCCAGCTTCGATGTTTCCAGGGGCGAAGGGCATCGCTGCTGAGCCAGCGCCACAAAGTAGCGCCGCTGATCTCAGCGACCAGGCCTTGGGAAATAACGTGCTGGCGGATTTCCTCCGCCGAGAGCCGAGACAATGGGAGCCCGAGGGTGTAAGGGAGCTCGCAAGCGAGTGCCTTAACCTGAACGACGAGACTGGGGGAAAAGCGGGCTTTACGCCCACCTCGAGGCTGCTCCTCAAGGCCAGGCAATCGGGCAATGGCGAATCGCTTACGCCACTTCTGACAATCTGAAGCGGCGTATCCAGCCGGGATGCGATCACGTCATTGGAGAGGCCTTCATTTGCGAGGAGGATGATCTTGGTGCGGACCACATCACAATCCGGTGACGTATATTTCCTTGCCATTGATTCCAGCGTCTGGCGCTCCTCGCTGGAAAGATTCACTTTAAATGGGCTTTTTCTTGGCATCAGAGACACTTTTCCTCTGATGCAAAGCCTATCAGATTATGTCACCGATTCGACCCTAATAAATACGTCATCGTATTTACGAATAGCTGTACTAAGCTAAGCTAGCTATTTTACAGGTACCGCGATCGGAACGCACCTAGCACGCCTTAGTCCGAGCAGGTGGAATCCCTGTGTGACTTTGTTCGATCACCCCTGCTTCTCTATTCCGCGCTCATCGGTCAGTGGCACCATCTCCTCCTGACCGACAGTTGAGGACAGCTATGCAGGCCGCCCAACACGTCAGCGCCCTGGCCAAGGAGCTCAACAACTCTGCGTTAGCGGTGGGAGCTTCCCACGCATTGCATTCTTCTCCTCAGACGCCCTCGGGACGGCCGTGAACCACTACATCACCCGCAAGTTCAGACCCAAAGTGCCATATCGGCGCCATCCCGCCGTTAATTAACGGTTTACTGATACAAGCCTACATTGACCCGAAATGAGAATCCTTGCAGTGGGGGGAGCTGGTTTGTGCGGTCTTGAGGCTGCCCCGTGTCCCAACTTTGATGGTTGCGACCTACAGAGTAATGCTTTTGAGTCTCTTGGAGACCTAGGACCAAAGCGGATCAATGACTATTAACTGCTCCCAAAATGGCGCAACGCCGCCAGACGCCCTTCCTGCCAGGACGCGGTCACACTTCTGCGCTGAGACTCGGAGGAGCACGCCAACGAACGTCGTTTGCCTACCCGACCATAGTTCAAACCGCCGCGGCTTGAACGGATATATCGGCTGAAAGATACTCGTAGCCGTTGCGATTGGCCGTACCGAGCCGACTGGCTCTACCTGTTACCCAACGGAACCGATTATCCTCCGCACCCATTTGTGCGTGGACAGATGATACGGTTCAATTTGCCCGCTTTATCCTTTAAATGTCCATCTGATTTTAACGTCTGTGCCACCCGCCTGTGGCTTGCGTCAACCGCCGCCGCAGCAGCCTCCTTGCAGATGTGACCAACACCAATCCCAAGTCGATCCTGTCCATTAGGGTGGCGCGCCTTGGCGATCGCGCAGTAACCATTAACATCGCTGGAAGCGACAATTTTGACGTTACTCCACCCTTGCGCCGAGCCATTTCCAAGGCGCGCCTTTTGCATGTATCTCTCGGGTGTCCGTAATATAACGTTGTGCCCCTTAGCGTGCTTACGCGACGGCGGACCCCGCATGAGCGCTCTGAGGGGCGAATGTGCAGAATCCAATAAAGCCAGTCCGATAAGGATCGTCCTTTTCATATGAGTCTCCCTCCGATTGTAGCGTCAGGGTCCGGTTCTTCAACCGAATTTGGCAGTTCTGAACCTTAATCGCACAATTCAGCCAGCGAATATCCATGATATTGGGCACGACCGGCGGAATCATTACGAACCGTTCAACATCTGCAGTTCTGAGGAGCAAGCACGACGGCTGAACCGGGCTGCGTAACATCAGCCCGGAGTTCCGCCAGCGAATTCGCATTTACTACCAACAGAGCAAAAATGCCACGCTACCTCGTTCATAGTACAGATCTCCTGGGGCACAGTAGCTTGGCATCAAGGACTCGGCTCTTCAACCGAATTCGGGTTCTTCAACCTTAATCGGACAATTTAGCCAACGAATATCCATGATGTTCGGGACGACCGGCGGGATCATCGAACCGTTCAAAAGTCGGAGATCCGGGATTATTCTGAGCCAGTCCGGCTGCGGGCCGCCGCCCGGGATTTCGCCTGGATCGGCGTTTTACCCAAAGCAACGATCCCGCCGACCACGGTTATGGTGCCGACACCGGGAGCGCGCTTGATCGCGTCCCAAGGCGATTGCGCGGCGCTGACGATCACGGCGTGAATCTCGATGTTCTCCAACGGGGCTCCGGGCGGACGGAAATCCCCCAGGAGGAATCGTTGTAACAACCGCGTCAGGCGCAATGCCAACATTGTCAGGGATTTCGGGCGCACTGCCCCCGCGGGGATCGGTAGTGCTTCGTCCTCGATGGCTGCCACTTCAGGGGTTACCGTAAGGATTCGTGGGATCGGTCGGTCGGTGCCACCGTCGTTGTTGTTGCTCGGCGGATCCGGTCGGGATCCGTGGGGCAGTTATTGTCATTATCGGTCAGTGCGTCGTCGTCGTCGTAGTCGTGGCGGTTGTCGTTGCCGCGTCGGTGGCCGCTGCGGCATCATCACTGGTCGCCGCCGCTGCATCGCTGCGGCCGCATCAGCTGCAGTCGCCGCCGCTGCAGCATCGCTTGCACTTGCGCTGTCACTATCGCTTGCGCTGGCACTATCGCCGGCACTAGCGCTCGCGCTATCGCCGTCGCTGGCACTCGCCTCCCCTGTCGCTGCTACTGTCTCCGTCACTATCGCCGCACTATCACCGGCAGCACCGGCGGCTCCAGCGCCGGCGGCCCCGGCTGCGCCCGCTGCGCCGGCCGCACCGCCGCCATCACTGCTACTCCCGTCGCCACTGCTGCCCGCCGTCGCCGCTACTGCCCCCGTCACCATCTCCGCTGCTGCCGCCTCCATCCCCGCTACCGCCCTCCGTCCCCACCGCCGTCGGCCAAGAAGCGAATTTTAGTGTTAGTCAGGAGCCCGGCAAAACGCTCGAGCTGGCTGAAAGCCGCCCGCAGAAGCTCACGATACGCGTTAGCTCCAAAGGAAGGAAATTCCTGAGCACAGATCGATTCCCGGCTGAGAATAAAAGCGACAAGGATAGCCAGGTATTGTGCTTTTCTCATAGGTGGGGGTTCTTTCCTGAATTAACGTTTTAGAAAATAATGGTCTTTGTTAGGATTCCGCTTCAAAGCGGACTGCGTTCGTCTACTCACCGGCGCTCCTAAGTTGCACCGCCTCTTCCAAGGAGATCGCCTGGGTAGCGGCCAGTCGCACGGCCTGTTCAAACAGGGTTCTTTCGCCGCGGACGCTCATCAACGCCCGAATTTCACGAGGCGATTTCTTTTGGGTGATTGCTGCCTCAATTTCCGAATCGACGATCAGGGCCTCAAAAATCGGGCTTCTGCCAATGTACCCTTTGCCCTGACATTTCGGGCAACCTGTTCCGCGCAGTAGCGTGGTGGCTTCTTCCAGCCATTCGGGTTTTATCCCGGTTGCGCTCAAATATTCCGGCCCCGGGATCGGCACTTCTTCTGGACAGGCCGGACAGAGTTTTCGGACCAGGCGCTGGTGGATGCCCATCCTTAAGACCGAGGCGGTATAGTGGACGGGTACCCCGAAGTACTCGAGGCGGTCCGGGATGTGCGCGGCGGAATTGGTGTGCAAGGAGGCAATCACCCGCACGGCAGTGTTAAAGACGCCGATCAAGGCTTCACCCGTCTCGGCATCCCGGATCTCTTGAATCACCGCGATCGATGGCTGGCGCCGGACCAGCGAGCGGACGAAGTCCGGGAAGGTGTACCGGCCGCCTTCGCTGATCTCGTCCTGGGTAATGTCAGGGATAACAACCTCAATCGGGCATTCACCGGTAATGATATTCATCCGGGAGGCCGGCTGCTCCTTCAAGATCGCGTAGATGGACGTAGTTTTACCGGATCCAGCGGGCCCCGTAAAAATTAACATGCCTTGAGGGCCTGCGATGAAATCCCGGACCGCGGCGCAGATGTAGGGAGGCATTCCCAGGCCTTCGAGGGTCGGAATCGATTCTACGCCGGGCTGCAGCCGCAAAATAGCGGTCTCCATCTGGAAATTGAAGGTCGAATTGATTCTGAACAGATACTCGCGAAGTTCGTACTCCCGCCGGAACTGGCCGTCTTGCGGTCTTTCGGTCCTGGAGGTGTTCAGCCTGGCCTGGGTTTTGAGGTAGGTTAAAACGTTCTGGCCGATTTCTTCTAACACGACGGGCTCGGTCCAGTCGCCGTCGCTTTTGAATTTGATTTTGAGCGTTCGGTTCGACGCGCTGGATTGAAACAAGATATCCGAAGCGCGGAAACCGATCGCCGCACGCCAAGGCGACTTCCACGACGTCTTCGGGCAGGCGATTGGCGACATTTCGTTGCAGGCTTTGCAGATCGATCTTTTTGAGTCGCTGCACGGAAACTGCCGGCGTTAGATCGACCCGGACGTGCGGCCGCAAACCTACGGATGCTTTCCGCCGCGCTGGCTTCCCGGTTAATCCACTCCCTGATCAGTTCCTTGTCCGCCAGGACTTCGCTGAAGATCGTGCCTCGGGAATTTAACCCTTGAGAAATCATGGATCTGTCGCGCGGCAAAAGCGGTTTGGACACCGCCAGGGTGAGAAACGGCTTCTTCCAACGCAGCGGAACGATCTCGAAGTGTTGCATTCTCCCCAGCCCGAATTCCTGGAGCAGGGCGCGATTGCCCACAAACTGGCGCAGGTCAATCCAGGGCCGCGAGTTTTTGTCCGAGAACTCCAGGACCACGTCTTTCATCGCTTCCCGGGGCAGCCGTGGCGTCGTTCGCAGCGGTTGGCGGGCTTTCGCTAAAAACCTACGGATCGCCTCCGGCTCAGCCCACAAACAGGAGACCCGCCGCGCCGCAAAAAATTCGTTGAGCGCGGCCCAGTAGGGCGTTCGCATCTCCAGCTCCAGTCCAGGAATCCAGGTAACGACCGTTGCTTCGTCCGCCACCTGGGCGCCCGGTTTGAAGCGGTAGGAGATCGGGACGATCGGGACGGGCAACGGGCGGTATGTTGACCTGTTCAATGGCCGGCGGGAAATAGGTGTCGAAGTCGATCGCCGCTTGCGACATATCACGGTTATGACGGAAGATGCTTGTAAAAAGATCGTTGCTTGAACGAAGCGCATTTTGCTCTGTCGCGCTGTTGTCGACCAGCAGTTCGTAGAAGGAGCGTTGTTGCCAGGCTTCTTCCAGAGTTTTGCTGCGCGAGAGAAATTCGATGTATTGAAGGACTTGCCCGTTGGCCACGTCGACCTCCGCGTCTTCCAGGTTAAACGCCTTGGTCAAGACGGTCTGGATCAAAATATTCAGCGGATCGGCCATCCAGAATTGATCGGAACGAGATGAATTTTCGTGTGGCATAGGACGCTTCCTGTGGCCCTAGTCGTGGCCTCGCCTTTGCGTGCACTCCACGATTGCAAGAGGTGTGCCCTTGCATCGACGGGTCGCTGGTTGAATCTTCGCGGAACACTATTCCAGTATGTTCTGTTAAACGTGTTCTAGTATCGAGGAGCGTGCATGTTACCAGCCAGTCGGGACCCCGTACACGTTTTGGGCCGTAATCGAAACGGCTTTCGGGTCGCCCAGGACGTTCAATCCTCCTTCGATAGCGACCGGAAGCGGCGTGACGATCGCTAAATCGGCAGGCAAGTTGCGAGCGTTGATTATCAAGACCATCCGGTTAGGCGAAGAGGAAGCAAAGTAAAAGCTGTTTCGACCAGCCTGCGGAGGCACCCTGGAGAGGTCAAAGACGATTGCAACGCCACCTGGATTGTGCCGCGAATAGTAGGTATAGAAAGCACGTTTTTCTTGCGGTGTGCACTGAGCACCCGCCGACGTGGTAGCCGTGATTTGTCCAATGTGCTCCGTGATGATCCGGTTGCATTGGCGCCATAGCTGTTGTTGAGCTGCCGGAGTGGTCGGAGGCGAGGCCAGCGCCGGCGTCGTCATCTGGGTAACGTCCGCCGCCTCAAAGGTGTTCATGGGCAAATCGCGCCCGCTTAAAATCGTCGAATGCTCGACGGAACGCGACATCGCAAGCCAGTTATTGTCGGCCGTTGATTGAACAGGAAAAGTCGAGGCGGGTTCGTCAGGGCCGGATTGCGCGAACAACGCTCCGTTGTTGGCCAAGACTGACATTGCCCCCGGCCGTGACCGGATAGATCGAGGTCAGCGGACCGCCGGAAATCACCAGGTCGCCTTCGGCGTGGACCCGGCCCATGATGGGCATGGCTGCGGGGGTCACCTGAAAACTCGAGGCGCTTGCCGAGAAAAGCGTGAACTCGGAGGCCGGGATCTGGCGTACGCTCAACTGCGGGTTGAGGGCCAGGGACGGTAAGGAAAACCGGTTCTCGCTCGAGGTAGAGAGCGTGCTTTGGGCATTGGCCGTAACAGTGACGGTATCCACTACCGCTGCTAACCCGCGAAACGGATCGTCCGTCGCGGTGAGAGCTTGGAGGGTCGTGTTATGCGTCTGGGTGGCGAAGATCTGGGGACCCTCGGCCTGGGCCTGGAGGTCGAGATTGTAGAGCCCGGTCTCGGGGGAACCTTGCGTTTGAGCTTGATTGATGCTGAGACTGGCCACGTCGACCCAAGCTTGCTCTTGAAACTGCTGGGTAACCAAGAGTCGGATCGCTTCCAGATCAAACTCCACTCCGCCCACAGCACGATCCCGGTACTGGGTTTGCAACGCTCTCTGCCGGCCGCCGTTGGCAATTTCAAAAAGTGCGCCACCGATCAGGCCAAGTATCACGACAGCCCCGAGCAGGATCGCGAGGGTGTTTCCTTCCTCGCGCCCCCGGGTTCTTCGACGCTCTGAAATCAGCGCATCCTGAGAGAGCTACCATAGGATGCGAAGTCTAATTGTTCGTAGGGACTCTGCACAGACCAATGCGCTTGCACCAAACCTAAATCCTGGGCAAAGGTTGTTGGAAATCCGGTGGATAACACAACCTTGTTTAAAAGTGTGCGTTGCTGGGTAAAATCGCCCTCATAACGGGCCAAAGTCTGCGCCGCGGGATCGTACTCGAACAGTTCATTGATCAAGGTCCCGTCGGGGAGCTGATCCTGGAAAACCAGCACGTTGCCTGCCGCCGCGACGTTGGCAACCGGATCGGCCAGGTAAGCCGCGCGATCGGCGTAGAGCGCCCAGCCCACCGCCGTTTTGCCTTGCTGGGTAAACGCCGCGGCGAAACGTTCCGACTGGTCCGAAATGCGCGTGACGGCGATCGTGATGTAGCTGCGACGCAAGATGCCGGTCAGGGTGTCAGAGATAATGCCCGTGCCCACTGCCGCGAGCACCAGGGCGAGCAGCGCTTCGACAAGTGTGAAGCCTCCCATGCTTCTACGTTTTAGCCCGAGTGAGCGCATTGGTGCGAATGATTTCCTGCCGGGTATTTGTGGCAAGCGGTTCCGGATTGGTACTGTAGGTGAGGGTCAAAACAATCTGTTTTTGTTCGGCGGGGGTGCCGCCATTTGTCGTGGTGATTGCCGTAGTCACGCTGAAAGGGAATATCTCTTTGTAGGTTCCAGTGGCAGGATCCAGGGGATGAAGCAAGAAGCCTGAGCGAAACTCCGCACCGTCGGCCGGCAACAGGTCGTAGGCCGCGTAGGTAAGGTAGTCGGTGCTTTCCCTTAAAATCTGTGAGACGCGCGCGTCTATTCTGGCTCGATCACATTTGTATTCGGCTAACCGCCAGAAATTCAGGGCGGTCACGATCACCACGGCAAAGGCTAACACCGTGACCAGCGGGTCAATCAGGGACAATCCAGCGCGTCGCCTCCTGCGGATGATGGTCTGGTTCATTGTGAGTGCGTCCTTTCAAGCCCGTTCCGAGGGCTAAGCGCTAGTGTTGTTGCTTGGCCTTCCTTGCCTGTTGCAAATAGACCCGTTTACCCGTTGCCTGTTTACCCTCGGTTTCGGAAGGAATAGGAGGCGGCTCCCCGGGCAGATCCGAGAGATTGTTCAACGAACTGACTTCGTCCACTCCGACGCGGTCGTGCCCCGCAAAAGTTCCACGGATGATTTTCGGCCAGACGATGATGATCAGGTTAGTCCGATCTTTGTTTCTCTGCCGAGTGCTGAAGAAATACCCAATAACCGGTATCCTTTGCAAAAAGGGCACGCCGTTGGTCAAAATATTATCCGTGTCTTCGGTGATGCCGCCAATGACTGCGGCCTGGCCGCTTCTAACTTCCACATCGGCCGTGGCCGACCGATTCGAGATGATCGGCACCTGGGTATTGGTTCCGGGTTGGGCGGCCGAAGTGCCGACTTGACTCGAAAGGGCCGGGTTGATCTTCAGGTCAATCACGCCATTGGCCAGGATGGTTGGAATCATATCGATCGTCAGACCGCTCGTAAACACATAGGGAGTCGTCGTCGCCTGCACGTTGGCCGTCGCGGCGGTTTGCAGAAAGATGGTTTGATCAAGGGTAGAGTGAATCTGGACTGGTTCGCCCGTTCGCGTATAGGTCACCGGCGAGTTGGTCGACTTTAATTTACCCCGTTGCGTCAAGGCGCGGATGGTTGCCTGGACAGTGGGAAATTGCAAAATCAAGCCGCTTTTGAAAAAAGCGCCTCCAAAAGCACTCGAAAAAATTGTGTTGGGTGGGGCTCCGACATTGCCGGTCAAAGTAAAGGTCGCGCCGTTCTGGCCCAGCGTGTTACTCCAATCGACCCCGCCAAAGAGGTCGTCTGAGTTGTCGACCTCGACGACGTAGGTATTGATCTGGAGTTGGTCTTCCGGCCGATCCCACAGGCTGATCTGAGCCGCCAGGGCTTCCTGTTCGTCTGGCGTCGTATTGACCATGATCGAGTTGGTTGCACGTTCAATCCACAAACGCCTATCCTTGACGGCCGAGAGCGGTGAATCAAATGGGAGTCCGGAAGTAAATCTTGGTTCAGAGTTTCCGGTTCCCGCTGGGTAAAGCGTCTGAATTCCTCCGCTGGCGCCGCCTGTGATTTGCGGCGCTCCGGCATAAGCTCGGAGCGCCGCCCTGTCCGTTGGCGACCGGAGGATAGGCCGGGTTGACGCTGGAAACTGCCTTGAGCGGAATTCCAAGAAATCCGGCGACCGCCTGTGCCATGTCTGGCGCGGTCACGTAGCGGAGTTTATAGGCCCTGATCACGTAGTAGCTGGGCGTAGTTATATCAGAACGTTGCAATGTTATGATATTGGAGCTGCGTCTCTTGACTACGCGGAAGCCGCGCGCGTCCGCGATGGCGTAAAAGGCCTGGATCGGCGTCATCGAGGGTAGGATGATCGAAATGCGTTCCTCGGGATTAAGCGCCGGCTCGACGTAATTAATCATCGCTTCCTCCGCCAGGACGCGCAACACCGTCCCGACCGGCTGATTGGTGTAGCGATGCGTCCGGGGTTTATTCGGGTCGGGCGCGACCTCAGAGGTTTGATTGTTTTGGCGCAGGGCGTTTTCGAGGCTGTCCAATGGCGCGTTCGGCGTGGGTGTCGGCGATGGCATCGCCTGGGCCTCAGGTGAAGTTTCCGGCGAGGCTTCCGGCAAGGCTTGTGCAAACTGGTCAGGGGAGGGGTCCGGCAGGGGCGCTTGTTGACCCCACGCCACAAGCGTCAGGAGAGGTACGCTAACCAAGGCCCGGATAAAGGGACTTTGATGAATCACGGTTTTTTTCCTTTTTTTCTCTCTAATTTGACCGCGTTACTGGGTTCGTCCCGGTCGATCGGTAGTTGGCAAATGGTGGCCCGGAAACCCGGAAGCTCGAAATCGACGCCCGCGTTGCTAATCGTTCCGACGACGATCGCGATCGCGTTGTCCTGAGTGTGGGAGAGGGTCAGGCCGAAGCTTTGCGCCAGTTGATCTAATTCGTGGAGCGTTTTTCCGTCGACGGCGATCGGAACCGTGTCTCCTTGATGAAAGGCCACTCCATTAATGAGAGCCATGGCATCGGGTTGGCTATCGTCGGTGCTTAACCCGCCCACATCCAACTGATCCTTAATGGACGCGGTGAGCTTCTCCAGAAAGTGGCGCATCAATTCTCCGCTTGCGACGCCCGCAATCTGCACCCGTTCGTTGAGGAGCGTTGTGGGTGCCTGAACCGAGATAAACGGATCGCGATGTGAACGCACGTAGGTGTAGATATCGATATCCGGCAGCTCCACCTGGGCCATCAGACTCACGGCACTGGCCAGCAGTAGGAAGGCAAGCCGGATGATCATCGTGCGGAAGTGGCAAACATTCTGGCTGTTAAGCGTGTTTGAAGCGCTGTCGGCTTCATCGAAAACGGCCCCGTGGCTTTGGGTCTGGTAAACTCAAGATGATCGATAAAAAGGAACACGTTGGAATTCTCCTCTTGGGCGATTAAGGGCACCAAACGGTGAAACTCCAGCTGATCAGAACCGAGTTGATATCCAACGCTTGACTCGGAATGCACAGGGCCGCTCGGGACGGCTTTCAGGCCCGCTTTCACAAAATCCTGGATGATCATCGGTTCCGTGGCAGCCGGGTGTGCACCGCTGACCAAGGCAGAGGGTTGTTGTGCAATCTGGGGCGTGGGGGTCAAGGGATCCTGTAGCCGGAGATACAGGCCGTCGATACGGACTGAGGCCGAACGCAGCTCGAGGACCTTGCGTCCATCGATCGCATTCTGGCCGGCCCGACGAACGTTGGCAACCGAGAGGCTCTCGTTCGCGCGGTGCCAGTTATATAGCCAAAACGCTTCCCCGATAAATAGGACCAAGACGCAAGCACTTAAGACAATGGCGGATCGCGGTTTCGGAGTGGTATTTAGGGTGCCCATTATAGAGTGTTCTGGGTAGCTAACTTGGTCACGCCTAAGCCGAAATAATTAGCGTTGGTCGGGGCAATGAGGGTAAGGCGGAAGGTTCTATAGGGTTCCGCATCGAGCCCACCTTCCAGGTTGCTCTCGGCAATCTTGCTTTCCGGAGGCAAACATCTGAGAAGCCCCTGCGCTAAGTGATCGTATGCCTCCGGGTCGCCGGCACGCAAGGGTTGCTCACCTTCGATCTCGATGCGGATCTGCTGTGGGACGTGGAATAATCCGCTCTCGATCTGCAGAGGTTGGTAGCCCTCGGCATTGATGGTTATCCTGGCAACGGTGAGATCAGGCGGGGTGAGCTGCTCGATTTTTCCCAGCACCGCTCCGATTGGCAGGCGGGCCCGCAGTAGCGGCGCCAGATCCTGTATCCGTTTAAGCTTTTTCTCGGTCGGGGCAAGGGCTTTGCGGTCGCTGGCAATTCTCTGGGCGTCGCTCGCCAGTTGAGAGGCCCTTTCTTGCCCTTGTCCTGTCAGATGTCTCTCATTAACAATCCAGACAATGAAGGGAATCTGCGCGACCAGAAACGCGCAAACCAGGAACGCAGCGAACCGATAGGCCGGATGATAGCGGAACACTTGCCTGGCCAGAACTTCGCGTGAAATTAAATAGGGTCTCATTTATTGGGTCACCAACCAGTTGAGTAAATGGACCAGGGGCCGATCGTGTTTCACCTTTTTCCCGTGACCTTCCTGCAGGGAGAGGGAGGCTCCGCTGATTCCCTGGATGTTCTCTTCGTCGATGATCACGAGTTCTTCAGGGATGCTTCGGCGTTCCTCTGGAATGTTGAGCGCCCATAGGTAGCGAACGGGGTTATCCAGTTCAAGATCGTCCGTTTCGCGATCAAGAAACGAGAAGGCGTCTGAAACAGTTTCTTCCTGGCAAATGTAAATTAGGCTTTGGCGCCGGAAGGCCGCGCCGACCGCACCTTGTTCAGTCGCGACAACAACCAGAGAATCCCGATCTTTTGTCGCCAGGGTGTGGTTGGCCCAGGCCAGGACTGCGACCGGAAGCGGCAGGATGGCGATCACCGAGGCGCCTTGAGTTTGCGACCAGGACTCAAAACTGGCGCAGACTTCGTCGGCGAGCCCGAACATCAAAATTGGCTCGTCAATGCGAGGGATGGGCTCGTGCCCGAGGGTTAGCTCTTTATCGACAATCGCCCAGCGAAACGGAACCGATTCTGGCCAGTTGCCGAAAACCTGTTGCGGATTTTCGTGCATTTCTTCAAGCGCGGAGGGGACGCTTTTCTGGCGTAATCGCTCGAGTGTGTCGACGCTGAAAAATTGATCTTTCTTATCGGCATCGACGACGAAGAGGTGTTTCACGTTACGCCGCAGCCGGTAGCGCGAGGTCAATTTCCTGGAGAGCGTTCGCGAAGGCTTTGCGGTCGCAGCCAAATCGGATTGGCCGCCGGCAAAGGGCGGCGCGTCGCTATCCTTTTCAAGCGAGGATTCGTACCCGATTCCACCCCGCCCGCCAGCCGCCAAGGCCTGGATCTGGTCGCGCCCGATAAAAAAGGCGAGCGTCGGTTCACTGGTCGACCAGAACCCTCCGGCCAGGTAATGCTTAACAGGCATTTCCCGCAGAAAGGTGGTGATGTCGTTGTACATTGATCCCTCTAGAGACGGTTATACAGTTCGATCAACGGGCCATAGACCGCAGAGGCAATGATCCCGATCAGGCCGGCCAAAAGTAGAACAATCAGCGGTTTCGCAATCGTCTCCGCGCGCCCGATCGCATTGTCGAGATCGCGATTCATGACGAGGGCCAGGCGCTCGAGCATTTCAACGTCCGCTCCAGTCTCTTCGAGCACGCGAAGATACTCAATCGTGCGCAGCCCGAGAATGTCTGCCTCATTCGCAAGAGCCACGGCCAGCCCCTCACCGTTTGCCACCCGGCGATATCCGCGTGTGATGGCGGCTCGATAAGGATAACACCAACTAACGCCTTGTAAGAGGACCAGGCATTTTAAACTATCGACTTTGGATTTTTTGAGCGTTGCGAATGTCTGTACGAAGTTGGCCCGGATAGAAACCAAAATGAGGTGCCCGACAAAAGGGATCTTTAACACCCATTGATGGAGCGCCGGCGTGGCCCGGACAAAAGCCGGTAAGCGCACGAGCAGGTAAATGAGAGCGGCGATCGCCAGCAAATAGAAAACGGGGTAGGCTCCGATGAATTTGCCCACTTCGATGGTCAGCTTGGATTGCCAGGGCAGTTCGCCTTTAAAATATTCGAGCACCTTGCCCAGTTGCGGAAGGGGACCGGTGGCTAACTGGTAAACGACGACTGCCGCGATTCCCAGGACAATCACAGGGTAAATCGAAATGGAAATTAATTTGTCCCGAACCCTTTCGTCGCGGGTCGCCAGTTGCCGAATAGAGGCAAAGGCCTCGGCGAGAGAACCGGAGTGCTCACCGGCATCGACCAATCCCATCGCGACAGCATCGAACAGGTTGGGGTAGTGGCTGGCTGAGTCGCCGAGCGATTGGCCTTGTTGCAGCCGGCGAAACAAGTCTGCGGCAATTTCCTTGAGAGGGTTATCTGCCCTAAACCAGGAGAGGAAGCCGGCACTTTTCGCTTCCGTTGTCACATGGGCGATTTCCATTGCCCGAGCTGAATCCAAGCCAAGGGAGGAGGAGGATTCCAACTGTTCGAAAAAGAGTACTTTATCGAGTGGTTTTATATGTTTCCTGGCCAGGGGCGGCAACTGCCGGTCGTCGCGAACATCGACCACCGCCTGCTTGCGTTCCAAAAGGTGCAGCATCAGCTCCATGGGGGAGGAAGCCGAGAGCCGCTGAGTCCGATAGGGACCATGCTTGCGATCCTGGAGCACGGCGGTAAATTGTCGCATAGAACAGACGAAAACGTTTTATAAAACAGTTACGGTATGTTTTAGGCCTATCCCGAAACAGAAGACAAGCTAAAACTATCTTTTTTTCTCTTCCTCTTACACGAGAACACAAGCTACGCCCGGCCCAACGCGGGGACAAATACGTCGCCCTGTCCGCTCAAAGAGAATTTAACACTGGATTTACCCCTGTGTGTTCGCTCCGCCGTCGGCAAAGGTAATCATCTGGACGATCGGTTGCATGTCCGCCGAGATGTGAGTCAAATCTACATGTTTGTCGATTGTTACGCCGGTCGCGTACGTCCCGTAGTTCGTGATGGTGCGCCCGGTCCCGGCCAAGAGTTGGTTTTCCGCCGTGACGGGCACGCCCATTGCCGTGAGATAGGGTTGGAGATCTGCAAAGGTCGCTGCCGTGGTCTCACTAACCGTCGGATTATCCATCAGAAAACGCGCCTTTGCGTCCTGGATTTCCCGCACGGCGTTACACAGTTGAGTGGCAACGCTTTTATCTCTAGCTCCAACGGTAACCGAACTGATACCCGCTGCTATGGCGGCTATAATGGCTACGGCGACGAGCACTTGAATGAGGCCTTCTCCGCGCTCTTTGAACCCTTTAAGGCCGGTGAAATTCTTCCTGGTTTTCATGGCTTATTTCTCTTATACAACGATGTTAACTGTTACGTTCTGAGTTGCAAGATTATTCCGAAGGTTCTAGAGGTTGCAATACTCTGATTTTAACCGCGCCGGTTATGAGGAGAACGAATGGCGTTTTGTCCGGCAGAAAACAATAACGGCCGTCGCGGACAACTGCTTGCCTTTGTGAAAGTCGGTTCTCAAAAGAAGTTTCTTGTCCCGGAATTCCGTGGAAGCCGCCTGCCATGTCCTGGGCTTCTCCGTGGACCTGTATTTCCTGGTTCTCCGTCACAATCGACCAATCTCCTTTGGCCTCGATCCGCCCGCTGTCAGGATCGACATGGCCGATCCCAGAGACCTTGCTCCCGGCCCCGATTAGTATTTTACCATTGGACACTACGTCCTGGGTGACCACACCCTTCATGACGATGCGCCCGGTGGGTGGCATTGCTCAGGTTGCCCTCCGTACGGCACAGGATCGAAAACGATTGGGTTGAGCTTGGCGTGGCATCCTGATCGTAACAGGAGATTGCAAGCATCGTCATGGGCTTGGGCGACGCGGCTCGGGATGGCTCAGCAAGCTTTGTCCTGCTCGTGGTGCTGACCGGTTGCGGCGGCTCCTTTAAACTGTTGGCCAACAGGAGGGTTAAGAAAGTTGTGCCTCCCAGATTTGGTATTGCGTTGTCTTTTTCTGCGTGCGCTCCAGCGTTTGATCAGGATCAGGCCGCTGGTCGGCGCGACGTTGCCCAAGATGCTTTCCTGGGCTTGCGCCGAAAGACGCGCCGCGGCCGTCATGGCAAGCACTAAAAGTCCCCAACGCCTCCTCCAAACATCGCGCCTCATAAGATTATCCCGGTTTCTAGGATTTGTCCCAAAGCCACGGCACTGCGCCGAGCATTATACGAAATCCCGCCCAAGCCAAGCTTCTGTTGCTCAACGGTGTTTTTTTAAACTAAAACGTAATAGCGATCTGTTGGTCAACGCTTCGTACTGGTTTTGATCTGGCAAAACAAGCTTTTTTCTGCACGGCCGATTTTCGTGCCGGTTCTTGCCAGCGCGCCTTGGACCACGCGCAGGGTCAGAAGGATCCCGACTGTTTGTTAGTATCTCGTCATCTGCAGTCTCTCCCACCGCATTGCACTGCTCCACGCTATATCGTAGATCCGCAATCCAAAGCCAAGACGCGTTTTGTTAACCTGAAAATTTTGAGATTAAGCGTCAAGTGTTAAACAAGAAAAGAACGGGAACACGGCGCGGTCTGCTTGTTAAACAAACGCTGTCTCGTATAGCAATTTACATATCATGGCACCCTGCTGAGTACATCGTGTTGCGGCAAGCTGATCAATGTTAAAAACATAGCTCAATGTTAAAACATCATGTCGGGCGGTTCTTTTGACCATGTTTTGGTGACCTTGCAGCGCCGCGCCGAGTCAAGAGGCTGCTTCTCCTCCCAATACGTAGAGTTGGATCCGGGTCAAGAGTTGAGTAAGACGAAAACGTGTCGGGGGAATTGGTGCCGCTCGAATGCTCGGTCGGGGCGGTGCAAGGTCAGGCTTATCACGGCCTGTAGGAGCAAAGACCGGTTTCCACGCCTTTACCGCCCGAACCAACACCACTATTCTGGTGCACGCCGCTGCCCTGGTCGCCGACGGCAAAAGGCCATTCATTCGCCGGGACCGAGGCGCGCGAACATTTCAGACCGGACGGAAAGTACGGCTTTGCGGAATTGCCGGACGTTTTTCGCGACGCCAAGGAACCGGCCAGTACCGCTTCGGGGCACTAACTGGAAAAACCTGTGCTCGATGAGTAACTAACTGACACTGGCACTGACACTGACACTTTTTGAGTGTTGCCGGCCCCAAGGCTCACCGGTAGATCTCGCCCCCGGTTTTGATAAATTCTTCGGCTTTTTCCCGCATCCCGGTCTCGACCAATTCCAACCCATTCAATCCCTGTTCCTCGGCATATTTCCGCACATCTTCGGTGATCTTCATCGAGCAGAAATGCGGGCCGCACATCGAACAAAAATGGGCGGTTTTCGCACCTTCCTGTGGCAAAGTTTCGTCGTGGAACGAGCGAGCGGTTTCCGGATCGAGGCTCAGATTAAATTGATCCTCCCAACGAAATTCGAAGCGCGCCTTGCTCACCGCGTCATCGCGGATTTGTGCGCCCGGAAACCCTTTGGCAAGGTCAGCGGCGTGCGCAGCGATCTTGTACGCGATCACCCCTTCTTTCACATCTTCCCGGTTCGGTAACCCAAGATGCTCTTTGGGCGTTACATAACAAAGCATGGCTGTGCCGTACCATCCGATCATTGCGGCTCCGATCGCACTCGTGAGGTGATCGTAACCCGGAGCAATGTCGGTGGTTAATGGTCCAAGCGTATAGAATGGCGCCTCGTGACACCACTCCAGCTGTTTTTCCATATTCTCCCGGATCAAATGCATCGGGACATGGCCAGGCCCCTCGTTCATGACCTGAACACCGAGTTCCCAGGCCCTCTTCGTCAGGTCGCCCTGCGCATGTAACTCGCCAAATTGTGCCTCGTCGTTCGCGTCCGCAATCGAACCGGGCCGCAGCCCGTCTCCGATCGAAAAACTGACATCGTAAGCGGCCATAATCTCGCAGATTTCGTCCCAGTGCGTGTACAAGAAATTTTCCTGATGATGGGCCAGACACCACTTGGCCAGGATCGATCCGCCCTCTGGACACGATCCCAGTCTTTCTCTTTGCCGTAAGCGGAATAAACCGTAAGAGAACTCCGGCATGCACCGTAAAATAATCGACACCTTGTTCTGCCTGTTCAATTAAAGTATCTCGGTAAAGCTCCCAGGTCAGCTCTTCCGCGCGTCCTCCGACCTTTTCGAGTGCCTGGTAGATCGGTACCGTTCCGATTGGTACCGGACTGTTGCGAATGATCCATTCCCGCGTCGCATGGATGTTCTTCCCGGTCGACAAATCCATCACGGTATCTGCGCCCCACTTCGTGGCCCATCGCATCTTTTCGACCTCTTCCTCAATGCTCGATGCCACCGCCGAATTCCCGATGTTGGCGTTGATCTTTACCAGGAAGTTTCGGCCAATGATCATCGGCTCCAGTTCCGGATGATTGACATTTGCCGGAATGATCGCCCGACCGCGCGCCACCTCTTCTCGAACAAACTCTGCCGTGATCGATGCCGGAATTCCGTTCCGCGAATGTCCGTTAACCCCGGCTCGCTGTTCCTCGTTCCCCAGGTTTTCCCGGATCGCGATATATTCCATTTCCGGGGTGATGATCCCTTGCCGCGCGTACCAGAGTTGCGAGACCGGATGACCGCCGGAAGCGCGGACCGTTTCCCGCTTCAGACCGGGAAAAAGTTCCAGCTGTCCGCGCCGCCCATTCCGCATGGCGCTCTCCACATGCACCTCGCTCAGGTACCCGTCATCGACCGGAAGCGTCGGGCGACCTTCATACTCTTCCACATCCGCACGGCCGAGGATCCAGTCCCGCCGCAGCGGTGGCAATCCTTCTCTGACATCCCCCTGGAACGCCGGGTCACCCCACGGTCCGCTGGTGTCGTAAACTGCGACACTGGGATTTTCTTCGGTCCTGCCGTCCGGCAATCGGGTGGGGGACTGCGATATTTCCCGCAAACTCACCTCCAAGTTGGGGTGGATCTTACCTGGAACGTAAATTCGACGGCTGTTTGGGTAATATTCGGTGGTGGTCATGGCAATCGATCTGCAGGACCACTCTGGAGATTGCTCCCTTCGACGGTATTATCCGTTTCAGGTTCAAAGGGTCCTCCGAATTAATCCGGAGTTCTCAGCCAGAGGCTCCCCTGCGTTCAGACACTTAACTACGATCTAAGCCCGCCGTCAACGTAGTAGGTGAAGCGCTCTTTCAGTTGCCAGTATCAGTTGCCAGTTGCCGCGGACGAAAGGTATAAAAGCGACGCGTTTTTCGCCAGGGAACTCCCATGAAGGGACGCCAGATTTCTTCCGGTCCGCCGCAAGGGGAAACTCTCAAAACGCTAAACGATTTCCAGGTTGACAGTCTAACAATCTACAATAACGTTATCTTATATTGTTATATGAAAATTGATTTCATCGCACGGTTCGCTGAGCGTTCTGCTCGATCAGGTCGACGATTTTGTTTCGGAATTTCGAACCAGGATGGTCGCCACTCAGCTTATTCGCAGCGTCGCGGCGACCGCCGCAAAATACCGCGCCGTCCGGTCCACCAGGCGCCGCTTCCCGGCCACCCCTAAAATGTGTCTTGTGCTCGAAGAAGCCGACCCCTCCACCGTCTGGCTCGAACGGATCGAGTACCATCGGCTCTCGCGCCGACTCGAGCTCGTTCGTCAAACTCTCTTCGTCGCCGACGAGATTATCGAGAAAACCTTTTCCTCGGAGAGAACCGTCCGGCGTTCGCGAGGCAGTTGTCAGTGCCACTTGCCAGTTGCATTTTTCGGAAGGTCAAGTCCTCCGTGACCCTCCCATCCTCCTCCCTCTCAAATCTTCTGTGCGATGCTTTTCACGCTAAACGCCGAACGCCAAACGCCAAACGCTAAACGCCGAACGGTGAACGCCAACCCCTTACCCGGTTGTTCTCAAGCCGCTGGCAATCGCGTTAATGCAGAGCAGGAGATCCACCAAAAACCGGTCGCTGGATGTGTGGTCATCAGCTGACAGAGCCGATCGCCAATCCCGCAGAAGCGTCACCTGCTGCCTGTGCAACGCCAACAACGCATCTGCCCGAATTTGATGAGTCATCGTGAACCGCGGCCGCCGAGCTGCCGAATCTCCGCCCAATACCTCGTTCAACATCAATTGAGCCAGATCAAATTCTTCCATTATTCGATTAAAAACGGACGTAACTCGTTCTTCAGACGGACATAAGGCCGCATATTGCTCCATGATTGTCCGCTCGGCGCTGGACAGGTTAGTTTCCGCGTTCGTCAGGACGAATCGCAGGAAAGGAGAAGACTTCCGCAAATCAATGATCTGAGTGAATCCTGCTCGATCGGTCTCTTGCAGCCCTTTGAGCGCGCTGCCGATTCCGTACCAGCCGGGCAGATAGTACCGGGATTGCGTCCAACTGAAGACCCAGGGGATAGCGCGGAGATCCGCCAGTGATTTCTGGCCCGTACGGCGGCTGGGTCTGGACCCAATACTACTCAGCTCCAACGCATCGATCGGTGTTGCAGAGCGGAAAAAGTCGATAAACCCTTCCATTTTCAACAGGGCACGATAAGTCGTACGGCTGAGTTCGGATAGTTTCCCCACCAGCGAAGCCGCATCATCGACCGGTTCCCGGATATTTTGTTGCCGTAAAGTGATCCCGGTAACGCCAGCCAACAGGAGTTCGAGATTATAGGTGGCCGTGGTCCGATTCGCGAACTTCTGCGCAATCGTTTCACCCTGTTCGGTCAATCGCACATCGCCACGAATCGTCAGCGGAGGAAGCGATTCCAGAAAACGATGAGTCGGTCCCGCGCCCCGGCTGATGGTACCGCCGCGACCATGAAAATAACGCACCTGAACCCCCAAAGCGTCTCCCACGCTGGTGATTGCCTCCTGCGCACAATGGAGGGACCATTGACTCGTCACCATCCCCGAGTCTTTATTGCTGTCGCTGTACCCAAGCATCACCTGCTGAACCAAACGCGACCCGTCACGTGCCTCTCTCTGCAATGCCAAACTCCTGCGAGTGAAAGTATTAGAGAGATATTTGTGGGTAACTTCAGGAGCGATTTCCAAATCTTCAATGGTTTCGAATAAAGGCACCACATGAAGTTGGCAGGCGGGGCCATCCGGAGTCTCCACCCAAAGCCCGACCTCACGGGCGAACAAATACATCACCAGCAAGTCTGCCACTCCGCGCGTCATGCTGATGATCAGCGAGCCGATTCCACGGATCCCGAACTGATCCCGATAATCTTTGACTACTCGAAAGCAATCCAGCACCGCATCCGCTTCCGGACCGATTGAAGTTCCGGGAGCCAGAAAAGGCCGGCGGGAAAGAAGCTCCGATTCCAGAAACGGCAGTCTCTGCTCCTGATCCCAATCCGCAAACGATCCAGCTTCGGACAACCCGGCCCGCTCCAGAAGCTGCACCAACGCCCGATCGTGAAACGCGCTGTTCTGCCGAATATCCAGGACCGCCCCGTGAAACCCGAAAACATCCACTAAACGGATGACAGGTAATATTTCCGACCGGGTGATTCTCGAGGCGCCGATTTCGTCCAGCGAACGGGCCAGTAACCAGAGGTCCGCCCGTAGCTGAGACGGTGCCGTATAACCCTTGTTATCAAGGGTATTTGCTATCTTTTTATGTATTAAAAGCGAAAACTGTCTCCAAGGCTCTTCCGGCCGTGTCTGGAGCAGCGAATCGGCGGACAATTCAGCCGCCATTTTAGCGATACCTTCTTTAAGTTCATCCGAAGCCTTTTGTTCAGTTCGTGTCATCGTGAGTTGGATCGACACGGCGGCGACGGCGTCCAGCAGGACCTGGAGGGTGGCCCGCCGCATTTCCCAAAATGTCTCTCGCGTGACGTCGGCAGTGACCAGTGGATGACCGTCCCGGTCACCGCCCACCCAGGTCCCGAACCGGATTCTGGGCAGGGTTCTGGGTGACACCAAAGTCTCGGCATGATATCCGGCATCGGTCCAGGCTTGCCGGAGTCGCAGGTCGCAATCGTTCAAGACACTGGGGAAGACTTCCTGCAGATAATAGATCACGTTCCGCCGCTCTTCGGAGACGCCAGGTTTGGTCCGGTGCACTTCGCCCGTCCGCCAGAGTCTTTCCAGGGTCACTTTGATTTCGTCCCGGATGGCGTCACGCTCCTGGGGAGTCCACATCTGGTTTTCGCGTCGAACCATCAAGCCGTACAGGGCCCGATGCTGTTCCAGGACCGCCAGCCGTTTGGCCTCGGTCGGATGCGCCGTCAACACGGGCTCCACCCGGATCTTATTGAGTTGTCCCGCCACCAGGGACTCCGAAATGCCGGATTCGTGTAGCCGATGCAGGTGATCTGCCCAGAGGCCTGGTTCGCCGGCCAGCCCGATTTCAGATTCCCGGGATCGGCGGACCTGAGCCGCGACATTTTCCTCGACCATATTCAAGAGCTGGAACGCGATTGAATAGGCCTGACAGAGTCGCGGATTGGGTGCCAGATCGGTTCTGACCTGGTTGATCCAAGGCAGATTTTTTGCCAGATGATCTTCGCCAAGTTCCTCCAGCACCTCCCGGAAACAATTCATCAGAAAAGCAAGATCCTCGTGAATTTTCTGAAAACCGCGTGCGATATAGTCTTCTTTCATTGGTTCATCCCTATTTGCCAAAGCTCCGGTGAATACCTATCGAAAAACGGCTCACCTGGCAAAGGAGGATAATCGAATCCCTGAAATTCGGGGGTATGGAAGCAAAATTCGGGGGGTGAAAACAATTCACAAGTTATTCACTGTCACAGAACCCAGCCCCCCCGAACGGGATATCCATAACATCATACAATAGTTGTAATATAAAATAAGAAAATAGGCAGGGCGTCCCGCCTTTGCCCTCAATGTGTGTCCTACTAGAATATTTGTCCAAGTTGCTCGTAAAGCGCCTCTCAGAGCCAGTCTCCAGTCGTTTCAGACTCAATCACTTCACACTTCACACCTTTCTGTCGCTGTTGCCCTCGTAAACGTCACAAAGAGCATAGGATTGGATGACCGCCGGTCCGAAGCCGCGCGAGATCAAATCCTTCCTGAGTGGCCAACTTGCCTCTGGGCGGACCCAGTAGTTGCAGAGTGAACTACGGTTTCTTCTTTGCCACAGCAATGACATCCCCGCCAACACCTGAGATCATCCCGCGGGTGGCCTCCGGTTGGTATGACGCTTTCACCAGCAAAGCTGCGAACTCCGTGCCGCCGTGCGTCTCCGACTCCCACTTACCATCATTTCCAATGTGCGTTTGAGGCAATGCCGCGGTCGGTTGAGCCCACCACTTGTCGCCACTGCGGGCATAGATGACCACCTTATAATCTTGGGGGTTGACGCCGCCGACAGTGCCTTTGATCGGCTCCGAGGCCATGCTTTCGCCCGGGGGATCAGTCGGCACACTCGTGATGGCGATCTCTTGCGGTGCGAGTTCCGGATGTTACCAATTCATGCCGAATGTGAGCAAGATTCCACAAGGAATTCCATATGATCCTTCCAGGTTTTCTCGGGGAGGTGATGAGTTGCTAAAGAGAATCGTCCAGGAAGCTGGCGAGTGGATCTTAATCCTTGAATGCTGATCCAAAGCAACTGGAGCTGGAGGTTGCGAATCCGGGAGACGTTTCCTTGATTCGAGCCACCGGCATCTTCCTGAACCTAGTTGCGTGTTTTATTTCCGAGCCGGGCGCGTTCCTTTCGGGCTCTTGGATAACGCGCACGATGTCGTGCGGGCTGATGCCAAAGGCTGCGGCTATCACTAAGCTCAGCGGCTGCAAACAAAGCGCGGCTTATGAACGCTCTTGGGGATCGGGGCGGTTCGGGGAAACTTTTCTCACCGAAACCGCCCGCGCGAACTCATCGACGCGCAAGATTGGCTCCCCGGTTTAGGCCGTCGCTTCCGCGCAAAACCTTCCGTCGGGCGGGATCGAAGAAATCTTCCTACCGCGCAATTCCTTGGTTGGCGGAGCTTGGGATGTCGTAGCGAATTTGGCTTCAGGGTATTGTGCCATGCAAAATCTTGGTATTTGCGGTGTGAGCTCCATGCGTGAATTTGCATTCACGATTTTCAAGGTAAGGAGAATCAGCTAAATTTGTCACTTTGCGAATTATTTTCATAAGCGCTTGCTCTTTTAATAGAACGCCAACCCTCAGAGCCGACCTGTAGCCTGGTCTATCGAATGACGCCGCCAGCAAAAATTCGCTGGAGACCGACCGCTAGTAACGAGGAGAAATGCCGTGAAAGACCCGAAATCAATCGCCCGGAAAAGTTATTCAAGCTTATGTCGACAAGGATCGCGCGGCGATAGAGGCAGTCCTCAGCGAAGATTTTCATTTCACCATTCCGTTGGATAATCGCCTCAGCCGTGCGACATACTTCGATAGGTGCTGGAAAAACAGCGAGACGATTACAGGGTTTGGGTTCGTGAATCTCGTGAGCGAAGGAGAGCAGGTATTCGTCACCTAGAAGGAGAAAACACCACCGGCAAGCGGTTCCGCAATACAGAGATAATGACTGTCCGAGATGGCAAAATCGTCGAGGTCGAAGGCTATTTCGGTTGGTCAATCCCGCATGAGGCCCCAGCAGGAGGTTTCGTTAATCCATAAGGCCGACTCAGATTGAGCAAAGCACTCGCTACTCGCCCTGGTCCAAAACGCAGGTCGATCAGAATGATCAACATGAAAAGCTGTAAATTGAAGGAAGGTGTCCTGAACGCATCTGCCTTTTCGTCGTACCTTTGAATTACAGCTTTATTATGTGTTCAATGTGCCTCGCTAATCTTTGCCCTCATCGCAGTGAGTGTGACCTCCGTCATTGGCCTGGCGGCTCTCGGAGCGCGCATCGATGCGGCTCTCTATAGAGACGAAGGAATGTTCGGCGGCATAAGCGGTATTCCTGAATGATGGAATTGCGGAAGGAGCCGCCATCAGGCGGTCCAGGGTTTATCCTCTCGGCGGAGCCTTTCCACAAGTGGCGCGACAACCCGACCGAGCCGCGGCAGTGATCAACGAGCCGACTGTAATCGCGCCACACTTGTCACTCCCACCGTTTGACATCCGCCAGTAACATCGCAAAGGCAAAGATGAGCGCACAAAATCTGAGATCGGACATGGTAATACCAAAAGTGGTGTCACCGCAGGATTGGGAGGCTGCTCGACAAGAGCTCCTCGTGAAGGAGAAGGAGTTGACTCGCGCCCGTGCCGCGCTGGCCGCCGAGCGTCGGCGGATGCCGTGGCTGGCGATGGAGAAGGAATACGAGTTCGAAGGGCCTAATGGCAAGGCGGGCCTGCTCGCCCTGTTCGACGGCCGCCATCAGTTGATTGTCTACCGTGCGTTCTTCGAGCTCGGCGTGAAAGGCTGGCCCGAGCATGCCTGCATTGGCTGCTCCATGGTGGCCGACCAGGTAGCTCACCCCGCCCATCTGAACGCCCGCGACACAACTCTCGCGTTCGCGTCGCGAGCCCCGCAGAAAGACATTAAGAGCCTAAGGCACGGATGGGCTGGGAGCTCATTCCCTGGTATACGCTGACGGCAGACTTCGACAAGGATTTCGGGAGGACGAGTGGCACGGCACGAATGCGTTCATCCGCGACGGCGACAGGGTGTTCCGCACTTACTTTATCAATAACCGTGGCGACGAGCAGATGGGAAGCACCTGGAACTATCTCACATCACTGCGCTCGGGCGCCAGGAGGAGTGGGAGGACTCGCTGGAGGGCTATCCCCAAACTCCGCCGTACGAGTGGTGGATCTGGCACGACGAATATGAAAGAGCGCAGATTCTTCCGACTCAGCGGCCTTTTAAAGAGATCCGGGATCGCCATTAAAAAAGAGAGGAGACATGCGCGTAGGCGATAGCTGGAGAAAGCTCGCGTCCAGTGACCTTGGCGTCTTGGCTCTATGGGCCACAGCCGGAGTCCTTCTGCATGCCGTGACCAATGGCCAATACGGTTTCCATCACGACGAACTGGCCACCCTCGATGACGCACGCTCACTGGCGTGGGGCTATGTCGCGTATCCGCCGCTTACGCCCTTCCTTGCACGAATCGCATTCATTCTGTTTGGACCCTCGCTAATTGGGCTCCGTTTCTTTGCAGCCGTGGCGATGGGCCTTGTTCTGGTGCTTACCGGGCCTGATGGTTCGCCATTTGGGAGGGGGAAGGGAAAGCGCAGATCGTGGCAGCGTTGGCCGCAGCGATCGGCGGTGTCGCATTCAGCGCTG
>CAWBYX010000036.1:0-183083 GCA_963793135.1 uncultured Verrucomicrobiae bacterium | reverse complement strand
GTTTGGTTTGCGATGAGGTACGACCACGACTCGGCCAGACGTTCGCGAACATGTTCTAGCCGGTGCCTCTCGCGCCGGGCCTTAATGGCGCTGCTGGATCGGGAGAAAGCGATCTAGATTATCTGACGGCCGTGTTGGGAATTTGCGGTCGCTATCCGTAAGCAAAATGTTCATTCCGGCTGGCCATACCGATGAGTTGACCCAGAAGCCAACGACCGGCAGGTGCTCGGAATGTCGCCCGCCGGTCGGGCTTCTGATTTGCCGGGCTTCGGTTGTTTGAACTTGGATCATCGGGACTAAGGCGACGGGTGGAGGGTAGCAGTCAGATCACCCGGAATTGACGCCGCTAACTTTGTGGCCGTTGGCGGTCCATTTCCCGCAATTGGGCTCTACAAAGAACCCGAAGTTAGAGCAGCCCTTGGCCTTGTAAGTAGTGCTCCAACCGTGCCCGCATGGTCTCAAGGTGATCGGCCACGCAGCCTTCCAATCTGCAAGTTCCCGTGCAGGCGGCGTCCATATCGGCGACCATCCTGTCCGGCATGGTAGGCAGGGCTTGGGCGTGTGTTAACAATCGTTTTTCGCCCGGGTTGAAACGCTATTGGCGGCGAAAAGAATGTCGAAGTAGCTGGCCAGCCATGCCGCCGTCCGGTGGTTGAGACTGACTCGGTCCCGTCGACGGAAAGCCGAGCGAATCTGCTGCTCGTAAGAATGGATCATACCACCAAGCACCGGTAGGTTCATCTTTATGACGCCTTCCATGAGTACGTCAGGATAGGGGGTTGATTTCAGGCGGCTCTGGAGGGCTTTGAACCATCCACGACGATCAAAAACTGGCTTTGCTTGCAAAATCGAGTAGCAAAGACTGGTGGAGTAGCCAAGTGCGGCTCTCCCCGCTCAAGTTTCGCTTCAACGTCCGCCTCTATCACATCGCATGAGCGATACATCAGATCGAAAATGGTTCCATCGGGTTCCACCCACTCATCGGACCATTCCCAAAAGGTGTTATGAAGCTCTAGACGAGCTGCCCGAGGCTTTAGTAACTTGGCACGGAACTCTATCGGCACCACCCCGCATGTATATGCATAGAGGTCATAGTCGGACCACTCATCGGCTAGGCCGGTGGCTGCGGAACCCGCTAGCACCAAGGCTTCCACGTCCTCTAATTCGGCAAAATTTGCGGCTAATTCTTCGATAGTTCGGTTCATCTTTAAAGACCGGCTAGTCGTCAGCGCGCAGCTCACAAGGGTATCCGCGAGTTTCGCTTCCCGTCAAAGCCGACACCGAGGCAAGCTAACCGGCGCTCAGTGACCCTTGTCAAACACCTTCTTCCAGAGGTCGAGCCGCGCCCTTAGTGGGTCTGGCCCTATGAGAGACTCCGTCGTCCGTCAAGTTGGTAACTCTGTCCGCTGACGGATTATGACGCGGCCATTTCAGGCCGATCGTCGTCGTTCGGGTCGCCTGTTTTGACCAAAGGCTGACCCCATGGCGCTGGCCAGCCGTCCCATCGCCTTGTCAAAATCGGTCATCTTGTCTCCATGCATCACAGACGACGCCAACTAGATTGATGACGGGCCGGGAAGCCCGAGCTTCCAGAGTGAAAAACGCCCAACCTCGAAGCATCTTTTTTTTCAAACCGGCGCTGGCTCGTTCGCAAGACCCTTTCGCTGGTGGTTCTGGGGAGGATTGCTTCTAAAAACGTTCCCAACCCCAGGCTTTAGCCCCGCTCGTTCACTGGCGAGCTTACACATCCAACTTTAAGCTTTTCACACCGAGAGAAATTTATGATAACAATGGCTATTCTGAAAAAAGAATGTGTGCATGGACGAAATTCTTAGTGATTTGGAGCCTAGCCGCCCTGCTTTTATTCGGTGGGGTGTTTACAGCTCTTGCTGGCGGGGCTGTAGTCTTTCTAGCGGAAAAGTTGGTTCCAAGAAATGCGCCAAAGAAGGGAGCGTTTCAAGATTTGGCAAGACCGGCCAGCTCAAAATCTGGCAAGAGCGGCAGCGCGAATCCTTTCTCCCGGCTCGATAGGGACCAACAAGGGTTCGACGCTAATGAGGACATTGGCCTGAATATTGATCTGAAAGAGTTATTTGATTTCCGGTCTAGGGCCATTGGCGACCAGACAGCCGACGACGGCTTTCGCGGTATGGAAAGGAAGTCGCGGCAAGCAGACGGCCCCGCTTTTTCCGGTTTCAACCAGAAGGCCCGCGATCATCGGGCCAAGCAGTAACCGACTTGTCTATCGCGGCCACCGGACGCCAATTAAATGGTACAACGGCTCTTTTTGGTTACGAGCTGGCAGTACCGCCTCCTAGTTTTATAAATGCCCAATCAGGTACTATTATCCGAAGTAATCATGGGCATTTTGTGCCCTTGTTATTTTTAAGAAAGAGAGCAGAACAAGCGGCGCCAAAGGCAAGTGCATACACATCTATTGCTCTACCTTTTAGGTGATGCTTAACAGCGTGCTCCAGTCCTATTCCTAAGCAATTGTTTCCGTGGGCTCTTCTTTTATAAGTTTGAGCATATAATCGCGCGTCCAATCTGGCAGCGACTTCCAAATTGTAATCCCCTTTGAGACTTGATAAATCAGATCCAGGATCTGAAAGTAACGCTGCCAATCTTTCGTGCTTCACGTTTTCTGCCCCTACGGAACCCAACGCGAAGAGCAGCACGACAATCATTCCGGCAAGTAAGGTTCGTACTTTCACAGAGAATAAGGAAGGGGCGTAACTTATCCTTAATGACCACCGCAGGCATGGCAAATGACTCGGACATCGTTTCCGCCTGGAATTTGGCCTTCTCCGTCGCACTCCGCGCATACCAGTCCGAGTTCTATATCGAAAATGGTTCTTGCACGCGAGCGCTGATACTGTACTTCATCCTCAGTCAGGCTCTCGCATTCCTCTTGGTGTCAGCTCGCCCGAGTGTGCCAGTGCCTTTGACTATTGGCGGTGTGTGATATAACTGCATCAGGCCGCTATTCCGGTATAGTCCCAGCACCAGCTCTCGCCAATATCCGCGACACTGTCGCCGGATGGACGTTGAAAAGCCTCGCCGCATCAGCGGCAGTTTTTGTCCCCTTTGATACCATCGAAACTATCTCATCCTGTTGAACGGGTCTGAGTTTGGGACGACGCCCTCCGATGCAGCCCCGTTTACGGGCAGCATCCAATCCAGCCTTTGTCCGCTCGCGGAGAATTGCTCTTTCAAACTCGGCAAATGCCCCGACCATCTGCATCATCATTCGTCCAGGAGCAGTAGTCGTATCAATCGCTTCGGTCAAGCTCCTGAATCCGGCTTGAGCTTCCTGAATCTTTTCCATAATCGCCAACACGTCCCGGAGCGAACGTGAAAGTCGGTCAAGACGCGCGACTATGAGTACATCGCCCTTTCGTAGTTGATCCAGCAGGCGATGGAGTTCGGGTCGGTCCCATCTCCCGCCGGATGCCTTCTCTCGAAAAATCTTCTCGCAGCCCGCAGATTTCAGCGCCGAGACCTGCGCGGCCGTATCCTGCTCGTTCGTTGAAACCCTCGCATAGCCTAGCTTCATCATTGCAAAAACCCGTCGCCATTCGTTTTCATTAAGCAATACATTTCAGCAACTTGCGGAGCCGCTTTCCACCGTGCTGCCGAATTCGGTGCTTAAAGGATCGTTTGTGCAATAGCGCCCGCGGGAGCAGTTCTCTCGATAGTGAGGCACCTCCGAAATTCGCTGCGTCATATTTCCGTAAGCGGAATGCCGAGAAGTCAGCGCACTGGCAGCTCGCGGTGACGCCGAAGGACACCGTCGCCGGGAATTTTGTTCCGAAACTCGACTTCCTTGGGTATTATCATGCAACATGCAATTGTTTGTGGAACTGGATTATTGTTCGCCAGGGATGGCGCGGTTGGTGACCATGATCTTCGTTTCGATCTCGGTTTGCGGCTGAAGATCAGTCTAGACCATGAAAACGGAGGACAGACGCACCTGCCCGAGTTGCGGTAACGAGTTTTCTGGAGCGATGGAATTCTGTCCGGTCTGCACGCTTCGCAAGGCTCTTACGGGCGGCGTTGAGTCCGGCGAGTCTTCGTCTGAGGATATCCTCAAGCTCACAACAGAACAGGCGACGCAACGCTTTGAGCACTATGAACTGCTGAAGGGCGAAGACGGGAAACCGCTCGAACTGGGTCGCGGTGCGATGGGAATCACTTACAAGGCGTATGACATTGATTTGCAGTGTCCGGTGGCATTAAAAGTGATCAGCGAGCGTTATCTCGGTGATGAGTCGGCACGACTTCGTTTTTTGCGCGAGGCACGCTCGGCGGCGAGGCTGCGGCATTCAAACGTTGCCTCGGTATTGCACCTGGGCAGAACTGGGAGCAGTTACTTCTACGCGATGGAGTTTGTGGAGGGGGAAACGCTGGAGAAACTGATCAAACGCTCCGGGCGGATTGAGGTAAAGTTGGCGCTCGAAATCGCGACGCAGGTCGCCGCCGGTTTGGCCGCGGTGCACAAGCAGAAGCTCGTGCACCGGGACATTAAACCAAGCAACATCATGGTGAATGTCGAGGAGGGCGGCACTTTAACAGCCAAGATCATTGACCTGGGACTCGCCAAGCCCGCACTCGACGCGCCTGCTGATGCTGCGATTTCAATTCCAGGAACTTTTGCCGGTACACCGGAGTTCGCAAGTCCGGAGCAGTTCGCCGGAGTCGGGGTGGACATCCGCTCGGATCTGTACTCGCTCGGCGCGACGCTTTGGAAGATGCTGACCGGCCATGTGGTATTCAGAGGCTCCCCGGCCGAGGTGATGTACCAGCATCAGCACGCGCCTTTACCGCTTGAAAAACTCGAAGATTTTCCCCAGCCGGTCGTTGTTCTCCTTGAGAAACTCCTTGAGAAAGACCCGGCGCGGCGCTTCCAGACCCCGAACGAACTTCTGAAGGCGATGCCGACGATAACAGGCGCTATCGACGCGCGGCGTAGAATCACTCGTCAGAGCCTACAGAAGATGCCCCCTGCCGCTTCGCGTGTCGGAACTCGCAAACCGCCAGCAAGACTTGCACCGGAGAAAATTTCCGTCGCCAGATTGCCCATTACCGGAAGCGATGTTTTTGGTCGAGAGGAGGATATCGCTTTTCTGGATCGACGCATGGGCAAACCAGGATGTCAACGTCGTTACAATCGTTGCCTGGGCCGGTGTCGGGAAGTCCACGCTCGTCAACCATTGGCTCCGACGGATGGCTGCTGAACATTATCGTTCTGCGGAGCTAGTTTTTGGCTGGTCCTTTTACAGACAAGGCACGAGTGGGGAGCACTTCGTCCGCAGATGAATTTCTTGATGCGGCTCTCACTTGGTTTGGCGATCCAGATCCACGGCTCGGAACGGCATGGGAGAAGGGCGAAAGATTGGCGAAGCTCGTCGCACATCGTCGAACCTTATTGGTTCTGGATGGCTTGGAGCCACTCCAAAATCCGCCTGGTCCACAAGAAGGACGGCTACGTGAGCCTTCCCTCCAGGCGCTACTGCGCGAGCTCGCTGCCTTCAATAAGGGGCTTTGCGTGATTACCACGCGGATGCCGGTCGCTGATATTGCAGATCATGAGCGCACCTCCGCCCTGCGCCGTGACCTGGAACAACTATCCAGCGATGCCGGTGCGAAGCTGCTCCGAGCGCTGGGCGTCAAGGGAGATGAGGCGGAGTTGCGAAGTGCCAGCGACGAGTTCAGTGGCCATTGTCTTGCTCTAACGCTGCTGGGCAGCTATCTGACCGACGCTTATAATGGAGATATTCGTTGCCGCAAAGAAGTGTCAGAACGTCTTGCTCACGACGTACGACAGGGAGCCCATGCCCGAAAGGTAATGGAATCTTACCAAACCTGGTTTGGCGAAGGTCCTGAGCTGGCGGTTCTCCGCATGTTAGGCCTATTTGATCGCCCCGCAGACGAAAAGGCGCTTGGAGCTTTGCTGAAACCTCCTGCTATTCCTGGCCTTACAGAGTCATTAACTGATTTGAGCCCGACCGAGTGGCGAACGATTCTTGCCAAATTAAGAAGAGCAAGACTCCTCGCTGGGGAAGATCCGCATAATCCTGGACATCTGGATACGCATCCTCTCGTTCGTGAATACTTTGGCGAACAGCTTCGGAGTCAACGAACGGATGCTTGGAAGGAATGCAATAGGCGGCTCTTTCACTATTATCGAACGCTTGCGCCGCAGTTGCCAGAAACCTTTAAGGACATGGAGCCACTCTTCTTAGCGGTAATCTGTGGCTGCAATGCCGGTCTGCTTCGAGAGGCGCTACATGAAGTTTACATTCCGCGGATTCAGCGGGGAAATATCTCTTTCGCTGCCAACGTCCTCAGAGCCAGAGGAGCTTTGCTCTCAGTTTTAGCTCATTTCTTCGAACACGGACGCTGGGGGTCGCCTGTGAAAACGGCCGTCGAGGGACAAGATCTCACGGCGGAAGATCAGCTCTTCATCCTTATGCAGGCGGGCTATATCTAACGGCCACGCGAGGATTCGCAGCACCAGAGGCGCGAATTTGTTACGAGCGCGCGGAGTCCTTGTGTCATTCGCTTAATCGTCCCCTGCTCCTGTTTTTGGCACTGATAGGTCAGTGGCGCTATTCCCTCATCACTGACAAGATGTCTGCTACGATGCAGATTGCTAAACGAGTTTACTCGCTGGCGCAGGAGCAGAACGACGCTGCGTTAATGATGGGAGCCTGTCGCGCTTTGGCATGCACGCTCTACTTTTTGGGCGATTTCGAGACCGCGCGACAATACGCCAGGCGGGGCATTCAGACTCTGGCGCTCGGGAGGCGCACAGTCCCCGGTCGAAGAGGTCGATTGCGCCCGCGGTCAGTTGTCTGTGCTATCTAGGCCCTACTCCGAGTGGCATCTCGGAGAGATCGCCTCTTGCCAAGCGACCATAGCGGAAGCGATCTCGCTTAGCGAAAGAGCTGAATGATATGCATGCATTAGCCATGGCACTGTGGCATGCCGGGCTACTCGGCCATTTTGAGCGTAATCCTGCCGAAGTGGAACGCTTGGCGTCGGATTTGTTTGAACTGTCAACGCGTCAGAATTTTGCGATTTGGCTAGCCGTGGAGAAGTTGTTCTCGCGGTTGGGCGCGCAGCGCTTGGCGGTGACACGGCTGAAGGCATCGCGTGGATCGAGGACGGAATAAGAGACTGTCGGGCAATCGGCTCGATGCTATGCATGCCATATTGTCTAGCCTAAAGGCGGAAGCTTTGCACCTTGCGGATCGTTCCTCCGAAGCTCTTGAGGCTATAAGGGAGGCGGAAGTTATGGCCGAAATATCTGAAGAGCGCTGGTGGTGTGCCGAATTGCATCGGCTCCGCGGTGTATTTCTCGCGACTATTGGTGCCGACGAGACGCAAATTGAGGCTTCGTTCTGCGAAGCCGTCAGAATCGCAAAGGAGCAAAAGTCGATTTCGCTAGAGAAACGCGCCGAAGCAACCTACGCAGAATATCGCAGGCAAAAAGCGAGCGCGTCCGGAGGACGTGGGCTCCGACTATCTCTTTAAAACTCATCGCTGACCGAGGGCGTGACTACCGGAACGCCGGACCGCACCTGGTACTCGATCTCTTCGAAGGGTCTGCTGGAGGCGGCCAAATTTGTGAAGGACTTTTCCTCAGAAATCGGTGGCACTCTTAAGAATCTCGGCAACAGCTTCTGGCAAGATTTCAAACTGACGGACATTTTTCGATAATTGGGTTTCGCGCATCAGGTGCCCTCCCGCCGAAGTTACGCAGAACGGGCTTTGAAACTTGGGAAGGCGCAACCAAAGACAACGCTCTATTAACATTGGGGCCAGAGAAGACAGCTTTTGATGCCAATGCAAGTAAGTCTCAACTGCCATAAGTAGTTTCCTGGTGGCTTCGAATGAGCCACCCCAGTAAATGTGTTCTCATTCGGGTCCTCCCCCTGAGTAACTACGGATTCGCGATGGCGGACAGGTGGGCATCGGTGAGCAGGACCACCAGAGCCGCTGGATACGCTTTAATACCAAGCAAGAAGATGCGCAGCGACTTCAATCGGAACTCTTCCTGGTAAAGAGGCATCGTTCAATCAATTGTATTCTCTACAAAGAATCAAATTGACAAAGAAGCTGAGGAAAAGTCATGGGAGGGACGAAAACTGGCAGCTTTTGATACCCTTGAAATGGCTGGGCTTGTCCCGGCGAAAAGAGTGCATTCAAACGACAGGTATGCAATCAATCCTGCCGACAGCTGTAAACGTAATGACCGCAAAGGAGTTTGACCCCATCGGGCGGGAGATTCCGCATTCTCTTCCCGCCCAGTTTGTCTCCAAACTGAGGATAAGCTTTCGAAACGATTCCGGACCTAGCCCAATCTCGCGGTAAGTGCACAGCCTGTGCATATCATGTGAATAAGTTCGCTCATGCCTTTTTGGCAATTGCTGGAGTTATGAGACAGGTCAATTCAGGGTCGAGACAAATCAAAAAAAATTCGATGTCAGCTAAATTTAGGAACGTCTCGTGCTCGGCTGTGAATAACTTTTCTCACGCGAGAGAATTCATTGCATTGGTTTAAATGACGACGAGCTATGGGGAAATTCTTAGCAGGTTCGCGGGCGCTGAATACCCTCTCCCCCCTCCCAACGGATTTGCGACGCAAACCTGGACCTGAAGATTCATCCCTCTTGGCGAACTATGTGTTCTTATGAACACTTACCGCATGTCGAGCACTCCAAAGGCGATTCAAGACCTGCTCGACGAACTCGAAGCGTCAAAGCAAAGCCGGGTGCGCGCTTGGAATGTTCTCCAAAGACTTCGCTTGGTTCTTTCAGAGCAGGGGAACATTGCAATTCCGCCACCGGCTCAGAAGACATTCGATGCGGAAGGCGAAGCCTTGGAACGTGCTTTGACCAGATCCTTCCGGATTCGGAACGAGGCGATAAAAAGTCTATGCTCATCGGTTCGTCGATTCCGGGACGCGACCATCAAGGAGGAATGCAAAAGCGACTACTCCCACGCTCTTCAGGCATTGTGGAAAGCCCTAGTAGATGATTGCAAAAATAAGCGATATATGATCAAATTCTTGGATGAGTCGAGCGGCGGCCAAGATTGAACTTAGTCCGGATGAGACAGACGAGCTGAATAGATGGATTAAATCCGGAAAGACAGAGCAACGTAAGGTGGAGCGCGCCAAGATAATTTTGCGGAGCGCCGAGGGTAAGCCGACGCATCAAATTGCCAAGGAACTCGGGACGCGACCGACCAGAGTGAGCAAGTGGCGCAACCGTTTCGCTCAGCTGAGGGTACCGGGGCTTGGAGGATGAACCACGTAGTGGGCGCAGAGTCATCAACGATGAGAGCGTGGAACGTCGAATTCTTGATCAGTTAGCCAAAGCGCCGCCGCCAGGCTTCGCGCGCTGGAATGGCCGACTGGTGGCCGAGGCTTTGGGTGATGTCAGTGACGATGCTGTCTGGCGGGTTATGCGCAAGCACGACTTGCATTTGGATCGGCGCCAGAGTTGGTGTGTAAGTACCGATCCGGAGTTTTCCCGTAAGGCGAGCGAAATTGTGGGTCTCTATCTAAAGCCGCCGGAAAATGCGATCGTCTTAAGCGTCGATGAAAAGCCTAGCATTCAAGCTCTGGAGCGGGCTCAAGGCTACATCCGTTTACCCAACGGTCGAGCCGTCTCGGGCTTTGCTCACGAATACAAAAGGCATGGCACGACGACGCTTTTCGCGGCTCTCGAAACCGCCACTGGATTAGTTAAGGCCGGCCACTACAAACGTCGGCGACGCCGGGAGTTCCTGGATTTCATGAATGGCGTCATCGACGCCTACGGAAAGGAAAAGGAAATTCATGTCATCCTCGACAATCTCAATACCCACAAGCCCAAGAACGACCGCTGGCTCAAGAGCCATCCCAACGTGCATCTGCACTTTACGCCCACCCACACTTCCTGGCTTAATCAGATCGAATGCTGGTTTAGCATTTTGAGTCGCCAAGCGCTCCAGGGAGCCAGCTTTGTCGATGTCAAACAGCTCCGTGAAGCGATCGATCACTTCATCAATGCTTACAACGAGCAAGCAGCTCCCTTCGAATGGCGCCAAACTGAAATCAAACAACAGCCTCTGCGCGATAATATCGCTTATTTTTGCAAGTAACTACTAGATCGGGCCGAAGATCTGATTCACAATTGATCCGAATGTCCGGACGATACAGACGAACGATTCAGAAGAAGAACTTGGTCCCGCTATCATATCGCGATTCCACCGCAACGGGATCTGCCGATCAGTTGGAACATTGCGCCAACACATGGACGCCCGCCCGTGACAGGCGTAGCTCAACTCCCGCGTCCATCATACCTGCCTCGCGACAATCCCGACCACCTCCTGCTGACGGTTCCGGGCGCGTCCTTCTGTCCTTCGAACTTTTTCAGTTATCGAGGTACTGGCGATCGAGGAATTTTGGGTCGACGCCGGTTTCCGTTCTGGCTTGCGTCATTTTCTGACAAGGTCAAGGTACGATGCGCGAGCTGGACCTCGTCGTGCTACCCAACGGGAACGTGGTGGAACCAAGAATAGAGAAGCGGCTGCAGGCCCTCCGGGCATGTCGGCTTATCATCCGGCCAACTCGTTTTCCTCTGTAATGGCCAGCCCGGTTCCCCAGACATCCCAGACTGTAAAAACCATATCGGGTTCGGAGCAGCAAACGTAGCGGATCTTGCAGGTGCCAGAATGCTGCCGCGTCCGAGCGCGACTTCAGGGTTTTAGCGCTGGCGCACATTCCGGGAGATCCCCACGCTCTTCAAGCGTTGTGGAAAGCCCTGGATCGGGCGGAGGTAATGATTCAGAGCTGAACGTGTCCTCTAGGCTCGCCATCACATAGTGTCATCGGTTACCGTTCCGGGAGGAAGTCCATGGTCAGCCAGAAGCCAGCACGATCTTCTGAGCAGTCGTTTCGGTTCCTTGGTCACTTATCCCTGCCGATGCCCGGACGGTTCGACTGTGGTGTAGTATGTTTCCGGGTTTACCTCGAATAATTTGCGCGTGCGTTGAAGTTCACTAAGCCAACGCTGCAACTGCTCGTAATCCATGTCCTCAAACGCTCCAAGCAGTCTCTCGCGAGTCACCGGCTGGTGCTGCTCAACCCAGGCCAGCAATTCGAGCTTGGTGTGCCTTTTCATTCTTTGTTGGTCTTCCCATGCTTGAGATTTTGCTAGGGCGTCTGTCGCCTTGGAGCTATTTTTGGAAAATCGACCAGTCGATTGATATAAATCTGAATACTATCACCAAGGCGATAAAGGCCACTGCAATGATCTCCAAATTGAATCTCCGCATTCGTCTCTCGTACGCCTGCGTCCAACTCATCTCTCGATCCCTCGCTGGATAGCGTCTAGCCGCACCGTTTAATGCGATTCTCATTTAAGAGAAAGTCGCTCCATTGAATCAGTTTCTCCTATACTATTCTCAACCGACTGGCGTTGCCTTTCGGTATGGGGTCGGCTGTCATACTCGGATGAGACGCAAAGATGCTAAAAAGAGTATGGGAGATCTTTAGCGAATCTATGCGAATGCTGTAGGAGTGACAACGGAACAACGAAATGACGCTTGATGGGCTGATCAAAGCCCTGAAGCGATACCTGCGAGAGTCGCATCAGGACGAGCGAACGCTAGCTGCCCGTATTGGCGTGAATCATTACACCCTTCATTACTGGCTCGCATCCACTCAAAGCCAGACAAAAGGAGGAAGATTGGCTTTAGCCGCATGTTTCCTCAGGCGCGTCGGATACCTCTAGGGGTTTTCCCTGGGAGTGGCGCGGCATAGTTAATGCGCCGGACCGTTGGACATTCGATCGAGGCAAATTTTATGAGCAACCGCGTAGCAATCACCCAATACTCATACCGTGGCCCATTTGGGGAAGTCTCCCATAGCGGTCTGAACTTCTTTGCTTGGCAGAATGGGCACCTAATTGGAACTTATCAGACATTCGAGACAGCTATGGAGCACCTCGCTTGGAAAGAAAGACTAAAAACAAAGGCTCACGTCTAAGAGGCGCGATCAGCATATCTAACGCTGGATGGTCCCGTGAGCCTCGAAGGAAGACTGGTTAAAGAGGCCGTGCCATTTTTCGCTCAAAGCTCCTTCGACTGGGCCGCACGATCCCACGGAAGATTATGCAGCCACGCACCTTGGATCTCGACCCTGACACGTCTATCCGCATCTGATCCTGCGCGTGTGAAATCCCAAAGGCTCGTGTACGCGGCCCGGATCATCTTTTTTTTTTGATGATCGGCTCCGGCGGAATCAAAACTCCGGGAATTTTTCCGGAGTTTCTCCTGGCTGGGCTACCGAGTTGCTTGTCGCGGCGCGAACCAACCGCGTCAACTCGCGGTTCCTCTCACAAAATCAAACCAGTGGACGAAATCGTTTGCCGAGCCCGTCAGGTTAAAAAGGATCTGCTCAGTTTTGTCCGAATCCGGACTGATCGCTTTTGTTCGGGCCCTGGGTTTTCAATAGCGGTGGGACCGAAAATAGTACTGAGGCGAGCTTGGCCAAATGCTTAGCAAAAAAGGGCATCGAAACCGGTCACTGGCAAACCCTTCCTGTAGACCGAACATTTGAAATCGTGGAATTGCTCGGTGGTAATATCAGCGTGGAGGGCGAATTCGAGAAGGGAAGCAACTTCATTGTCGTGCTGCCATTAGTCAATGAACAGGGGCCGAACAACAGTCATCACTCCTAAGGCGATGATGCGCTTTGAGTTCGTCCAGCAGGTCAGATTCAAATGGAAGTCGCGACCGTTAGCGATGCGCTGGTGATCGTTTTGCCTCGCGTCTTCTGCGCGTCACGACATGGCTCTGTAGTCCTTCCGTAGAATACCCGCCACGTCTTAATCTTCGACGGAGCGGCCTCCTGCTCGGACCGCGTTAATAAATTTCGCAATACTTTCAAATGCTTTGTCACTCTAAAATCCATTCGATAAGATCGAAGATAGAAGCACATCAAAAGGGCTCAAGTGACAAGCGACACGATCAGCAAATTCAATCGCGATACCGTTTGGCTTACAACGGGAGTTTTGGGCACCGTGGTTTTCGCGGCTCTGGTGCTCGTGATCCAAGAGTGCCAACCGAAGGCGAGGCAAGCAGAACGCAACCTTTTGCCGAGGGCCAATCTCGATAGAGCGGGGAACGTGCTGGCGGAGAGTTCCGGCTCCAACGGCAAGATGACTGCCGGACAGGGGAGCAGCGTTGATCACGCGTTCACGGAAAATTCTATCGATGAAATTCCTGCCTCACAGACGGAGCCCGGAGCAACCAATCCCGTTATCGCGCTGGCTCCCGTAAATCGTAAGGACGCGCAGACGAATCTCGGTTCGGGAATTTCGGCACTCCGGGAAGACTCTGCACGAGCGATAGGACCAAGGGTCCGAAATGCAAGAAGATCGTCTTTGGCGTCTAGAACTATCGATGTAAAAAGGCGGTTGGTGGAACTCTGGCATCAAAGTTTGGCGCAAATTGAAAGATCTCGGAGCTGGACGGCATTTTCGAAGTTAAAAAGAGGGGTGAATAAAAGAGCCGCCTACACCGCCGAAACCAACCACTGATGGAAGCGGCTTCGGGTATGGAGAACTTGCCGCACATTACCCCCGATGGTCTCCCTCACTACAATCCTGATCACCCTCTTGCTGGCTGCTCCGGCGATGTCGGCCTGAGCTGTTTCGCTATCGAGGCGCTGCCAAGGACGGCGGCACGTTGGAGTACGTTTTGAGGCCGGTGATCAGAATTCTCCCAATGCCATAACCAAAGAGAAAGCGGCAGAGATCGCCGCGGAATTCCTGACGACATTCTACGACGTTCAGGTCGGAGCCCTGGAAACTCAGGAATTTCGGACAACACCCGCTCCGTTCTGGCTTCTCTGCTTTTCAGACACGATCAAAAGACCGGCGCCTCAGATGTATTTCGTCGTTCTGCTGCCGGGACGGGACAGTGGTTGTGCCGAGAGTCGAGAAGCGGCTGTAGGCTTTATCGTGCGAAAATTAAATTGGAACCGCCGAGTTCGAGAGGAATCAGGTGATCGACTTCGTAGTCGCCGGGTTCGTGCGAGGAAAAGGGTGATAACGACCGTCAATTCGAAATGATCGCACCAAGTTGTCCCCAAGCACGAATAGTTCGAAAAGGTACGGTCCGGCACATCTTGTTTTCGTGCCCGTTCCCGTATTCTTTTCCAATATTCGTCTCGATTTCCCCTCCGTAGATTGTTCAAAATAGGCGTACCCACCCCCAAACGATGAAAACTCGCTTACTATTTGCCTTCATATGGCTTGCAACCGGCTATACGGTGCCGAGCTTCGCCCAACAAAAAGACACCGCCGGGCCTCCGGAGTCCGAACAAGCAAAACAAATCGGGGCGCTCGTCGAGAAGGCTCGACGTTGATCGACAGTAAGGGGAAGTCAATCTTTCCTGAGTTTAGGAAGGCCGGTAGCGAGTGGCGGATCGGTGACACCTATTTATTCGTCGACGACTTAAAAGGAGTGGTCCTGTTCAATGCTGGTTTCCCTGAACGAGAGGGGAGTAATTCAAGTAACCTGAAGGATTCCAACGGTAAGTTATTCCAGGTAGAGTTTGTGAAGGTTGTTCAGTCCAAGGGATCGGGATGGGTCGACTACATGTTTCCGAAACCCGGGCAGAGCCAACCATCGCAGAAATGGAGCTACGTAAAGGCAGTGAAGATCGATGGAACTCCTGGGCTTGTGTGGTGCGGGCTTCTATCCACAATAATTGTGGCGTTTCATGTAGGGTGTGCCGCCTATTCAACCGGGGCGATCGCCGGGGAATACAAGGTGCTGAAAACTGGGACCGCATCCACACTCCGCAGGGATGGAAATTCCGCCACCGGCCAGGAAGGCGATCGATCTGGAAGGCAGACTAATCAAAGAAAGTGTGGGAAAGGCGATCGCGGATCGGCAGAATGCTCTGCACGAACTTGTAAACGCAATCAATCAGTATCGGAAGCTTTCTGAGAGCAAACCATTGACGCTTCAGGGTTCGGACTACGCGCACGCTGTCCTGGAGTCGGCCGACAGAGCTGTTCCGGTACAGCGGCGCGGCCAAGGACGGCGGCACACTGGAGTACGTTTTTGAAGCTGGTGAATAGGATTCTCTAGATGCCGTAACAAAAGAGAAAGTGGCAGAGATTGCTGCCGATTTCTTCGCCTGATCCTCGGAATCTGACGCCCCCCGATACGAAGACCTATTGAAACAGAGGGTCTCCAGCGTAAATTCCCACTGTAAGTAAGGAGTCAAAATGCCAGACGCACCGGTCGCAAGCTCCGCAGAGGTTGAAGTTTATGCTAAGTGGGCTTTGATCATGGTGAGAATGACTCACGGCTCCGTCGGAGCAGACCCTTGGAGCGTCGTCCAAAACAAAATACATCCCGCCGTAGCAGAACCAGAATTTACTCCTCTGGATTTGTCGTATATGCGTCGCGCTGCGTTGAAATTGCTGGAGCCGCCATCATGAGTGTGACTAAAACTATCGCGAGTGTTGATCGGCCAGACCGATTTCTGTAAGCCTCGGAATGTACAAGCGTGCGCCATGACACTAATGGCGCACGCCGGTTTTGTTCTCCGTGCTCGGGGGGAAAGCTTGGGGACAGCTGTTTGCGGATTAGCGAAAACCGCCGCTAGCAAGAAGTCGCTCGCCGGTAAGCCAGGCGGAGTCTTCCGAGGCCAGAAAGACCGCGATGGAGGCGATATCACTTGGTTGGCCGATGCGGCCGAGCGGGGTCTGCGCGAGGACGGCCTTTTCGAACTCAGATCCGATGAAGCCGCCGCTGTGGGTGCCTTCAGTCTCGACTATGCCGGGACTAATAGTGTTGACCCGGATCTTCTTCGGGCCGAGCTCGCGGGCCAGCACGCCAGTGACGGCCTCGACGGCAGCCTTAGTGCCGGAGTAAACCGCACTGTTCGGAGGTGTGATGCTGCTAACAACGGAGCCCATGTTTATGATGCTGCCTCCCTCTCCGAGGTACTTGACAGCGGCTTGCGTCGCAAGGAGGAGGCCCAGCACGTTGATGTTGAAGTGCCGGTGAAAGTGCTCCTCGGTGATGGCCTCGATGGGGGCGAACTCGTACGACGCCGGAATTGTTTATGAGGATGTCGAGTCGGCCGTAGTTTTTGATGGCGGCTTCGATGATGCCCTGCGCCTCGGCGGCCTTGGAGACGTCGCCAGCCACGGCGACGGCCTTGCCACCAGCTGCAGTGATAGCGGCGACGACTGTGTCTGCACCAGCCTTGCTGGAAGCGTAGTTCACCACTACGGATGCACCTTCTGCAGCCAGCGACTTAGCGATGGCGGCTCCGATGCCTTTGGATGCGCCTGTGACGACTGCGACTTTACCTGTGAGTTTACTCATTATCAGTGATTCCTTTCATGGATATGTCACTGCACGTGTTACGCTGTGTCAAATTTCAGTCCGTCCTGGGATTTCTTGGTTTGCTGTCATCCCCGTTGGAACTCCTGGGTGCTACGTCGTCGCCGTCGCTTAGCTTCTTTGCCTTCGCTCATCCACCCCAGTTGAGCAAAATCCGGCGGCGTCCACCAGATGGGTTTAGTAAGACGGATACTTTGAGGGGCGGGCGCACCCGGCAAACAGAATGAGCGCGCGGCTAATCGATACGAGGGTGAACTCGCCCAAAGTGACCAGGGCGTAATTTGTCAGCGCGTGGAGGACCAAAAACCGTTTTCTCGTCATTGGATGCGCTGGAGAAGGAGAGAAAGGAAGCTCGCACAGATGCGCCTCATAAAGATCCGTGGGTCGTACGTTTTTTCCGTAGTTTATTTTCGCGCAGATCTTAAATGGGAAGCGTGACAAAAGAACGATCCCTTTCCGGTGTGGCTCATGACATCGCGCATCATGCTGGTAGTGGTTTAAGTTGTCTGATGCCTCATCTCGCAAAAGCGCTTCCGGAAGCGTCACTTAAAACAACCGCCGTGGAATTACTTGATGAAGAGCCTTATCCCGCGGGGATTTCCGAAATCCGGCCGCTTCGTTTGGCTCTGGGTGACTTGAAGCAAACGGCCCTCGGCATTCTTAAGAAGTACGGTTTTGAAATCGCGCCGTACCGTCGTAATAAGCCCTCTGTCGCTTTCTCCGCTGCGATCTCCCGAAGCGACCCGGCGGGATCAAAGGCGCCTCGGAACTTGCCCACGTCTGGAGGTCGATGTTCGCGACCCGTCGCGATGTTGGCGAGCTCGGGCATCGCTTCCCGCAAGGCGGTGTAGTAAGAAATTTTAGCGTCCGCGTAAGCGATGGTGTTTCCCGCAAGAGCCGCCGGAGACGGATCGCTTTGGGCGATCGTCCATTGCTGATCGAGCCAGATGTATTTCGTCGTCCTGCTGCCGGATGGGAATGGTTGTTTGTTCCGAGGGTGGAGAAGCGACTATAGGTGCGCCGAGTTCCGACGTGGTTACTTTTTTTGGCCAGACATTCCGTCCACCCATTGCGCCTTAACGGTGGTGAGGTCGCCTAAATGCTAGGCTTGCCCTGTGTTCGGTTTTCTGGTATAGCTTGATTCAGATTCGTCCGAAAATTAATTCGTCCGATCTCCTTCTGGCCCCGCGCCATGGTTTAGGCGTCGCTCGGTTCAGGTTTTCGATTGATCGTGGATTCTACAGTTGTGTCACCAAATTTACTCGTGAAGAACCAAATCGGAACGACAAACAAGCAATAATCCACTGAAAATTGCTCAGGCTATGTCTCACCAACTTCAGAACCAAATTGCAATTGTAACCGGATCAAGTTCCGGTAACGGACGGGCAATCGCACTAGCTCTCTCAGCGGCGGGCGCGACGATTGTTTGCTCCGATTTACAGAAGAATGCCCGCATGGTCGGGTCAAAAAGTATGTCTCAGTCGGAAAAAAAAGCGCATCCCTTTGGAGCAGCTCCGAAAGCTCCTCGGGCTGAGCGTAGGGCTGAGTGATGGACTGATTTGGGGATTTATCGGGGGGCCAATATACGGGGCGTTCTTCGGGGTGATCGGCGGTTTCGTGTCGGCTCACTGAATCATATTGCTCTAGTGGAGACCGTAAGTTGGAAGTGGAACCAGTTTTTGAAGAGGACGATCCTTGGTTCAATTTTCGGGTTGCTTCTTGGGCTGGTTTTCGAGTTGCTTTTGGGGTTAATAAATGGGAGGGGAAACGGAGTCAACTCAGGGGTGTTTTTTGGGCTAGTCTTCAGAATGGTCAGTGGTTTGGTCGGCGGATTTACTGGTAGGCTTAAGGTGGGCAAAGCCTCTCCAAATCAAGGGATCATGCTGTCGCTGATAAACTCTTTGGGTCCATTCCTCGTTACTTGCTTCACCGTCGGAATGATTTTAGGGGTGGTGATCAACGGAGCGGTCGCCGGAATATTTTATGGACTGGTCGCCGGGATAATCGTCGGGCTAAATCGAGGTGGCTCAGCCGTGACCAAGCATTATGCATTACGACTAATTCTTTGGTTGAACGGAGGTACCCCTTTTAAGTTTGTTAAGTTCCTCGATCAGTGCGCCAGACTGAATCTCCTGAAGAAAGTGGGCGGGCAATCGCCGCAAATTGCTCCAAAGCCGCTTCCAGCTCTTCAGCGATCTCCAGCGCCAGCACGTCAGGGTCAGGAAGGTTGGCGCTGTCTTCGAGCGATTCGTCCCGTAGCCAGAAAATATCGAGATTTACTTTGTCCCGCTTGAGCAAGTCGTCGTAGGGGAAACCTTTGAACCGGTCGCTTTTTTTTGCGTTCGTGGCGGTTCTCGACATGAAAGCATTGGACGAACCCGTCCAGATCAGCGCGTTTCAGCGTTCTCTCCTTTCAAAGTGAAATGCTGATTCGTGCGCAGGTCTCACTTCTTGGGGTGCTCATACGACCTAGCTCGGTCATCCCAGATAAAAACTCACTTTTTTGCTTGAAAGTACAATAGAAATCATATTGAATATGTGTATAAATAATTTCCGTAAGCTAAGTCGGTATGGCGATGTCCGATAGGCGTTGTGAAGAACCGGCGAATTGCGGCCCGAAGTAACTATCCGTAAGACGAAGGATCATGACGAAATGAGAGATGTACCGATTGAGGACCCACACCAGAAAGCGTTGCTCAACCAAATGATCATTGCCTCGCATCTGGTCAGGCAACTGGCTGAGAAAGACGCCTACTTAAATTCTCTCAAAGAACAGCGTGCAGAGGCGTTGGCTGAGATTGAGTGGCTGAAGCAGCGAATTTCCGAACTGGCCGGTGATCAGACGGGAAGCGTTGCTTGGGAAGGCTAGAGGGATTGTCTTAATTCCAGAGACCGGCAACCTGCCAAGAAACCTAATTCTGCCGGACGTAGTCTGGAACCGCTTGCGGTCCGAGAGCAACCATGAAAAGCGAGCGGCTCTAATTTGCCTGTTGACCGCAGCACTGGCCGCGAATGGGACCGCTACGACTACGCCTTACGTCAACCGCCTGCTCCTAAAGAATGGCAAATATATTGATGCCCCATCGCCAGTGCCTACGGGTACGCCAGCGCCTACGGGTACAGCATTGTCTAGCGTGCTGTCCTGGCGTTGTTCGGATTCCAGTAAGCTCGGTAGCTAACGAAGGTTCGCGCTGCCTTTTCTAGGAGATTCATCCCGAAGCTAGCTAAAAGCGCCGCGGCGAAGTAGGCATTGGTCGCATAGGCATTGGGAGAGTGCGCTATTGTTGAGTAGATTCCGGGCCGAATGGCCATGGTCTGTCAAAACTTCGGCTCTCGGAGTTATATGCGCGTGGAGGAATCTCTAGGTTCGCTGCCGCATTGTGCCGTAATGGTTGGTCGGTGGTCGTTAGTGGGACAGAGCGGAATGGCTATGCTCTGGCAGGCTGAGTATCAGCTTAGACGCCAAATCATCCCAGAGCTCGGTAACCGAAACCAACTTGTCCGCTGTCCGCGCATATGTGCTCCCGCGAAAAGGCACACTCCACGACCGGCTCCGATCTGATAAGCAGCGCTTATCGCTACAAGAAGAACAAATTCATTCTGGCGGCGAATACCAGCGGCATCTTCGCCTCAAGAGAAAGGCTTAGAGCATATGAACGATTCGCGCAATGGAACTAGTCCGCAGACAATGGTCGAAGAACCTGTTGGCCGTCCCAGTCACTCTGGCCGTTTGCCCGTGCGGGAGAAAGCGGTTGAGCCGCGGTCCAAGCAAGGACGCCGTAGGGTGCGGCTAACGTTGTCGTTGCTGATCCTCATTCCGTTGGCCTCGGTTGGCGTCGCCTACTATTACGCCCAGTCCCAAAGCTACCAAAGCACGGATGACGCCTTCATCGACGGCCACATCATCAATGTGGCGCCTAAGGTGGCCGGGCGAGTCGACCGTGTGCTCGTTAACGATAACCAAGTCGGTGAAGAAGGGGGATCTGGTCGTCGTCCTTGGACGACCGGAATTTCACAGCGAACAGCAACCAGAAGGCTGCGGCCTTGGACAACGCACGCGCCCAAGAGGGCGCCGTGAAGGCGTCCATTGACCAGGCGATCGCGCACGTCAACTCCCTGCAAGCCACTGTGGAATCCGATCAAGCTGCAGCAGACGCTTCTCGTGCCCAGGCGGAAAAGGCCGCCAAAGATTTTCAGCGCACAATGGAGCTGTTCCGAACCCGGGTGGTGTCCGCGCAAGACCAGGACGCCGCACGAGCCACCAACGATAGCGACCAAGCGCAACTTCAGGCCAACCTCAAAAAGGTGGCCAGCGACCGGGCGCAAGTCGCCGAGGCGCGCGCCACCGTGAACACGTACTTGGCCCTGCTGAAAAGCGCCGGGGCTAACATCGAAGAAGCCGCCGCCAATCTGCAGGCAGCCATGCTCAACGAGTCCTACACAGAAATTGGCGCGCCAGAAGATGGGCGCGTAACCGAGAAAGCCGTTGAACCTGGCGACTACGTCCAGACAGGGCAGACGCTGTTCGCACTCGTGCCGGCCAACGTTTGGGTGACCGCTAACTACAAAGAAGACCAGATCGGCTTCATGCGCCCGGGTCAGCCGGCCGAGATCGAGATTGACGCGCTGCATGGGCAGACCTTTCCTGGGCATGTCGATAGCATTCAGTCCGGCACGGCGCACGTTTCAGCCTGTTGCCGCCGGAGAACGCGACGGGCAACTACGTCAAAGTGGTCCAGCGCGTGCCGGTCAAGATCGTGTTTGACCGCCTGCCGCAAGTGGGGCGCCATTGGGGCCGGGCGAATCGGTTGTGCCCACGGTCAAGGTCCAGGCTTTTCATTATTCACCCTTCGCTTTACTGGCGATGGCCGGCGCGACTGCCGCCTTGATGCTGGTCGTGTTCTGGTTTCGAAGCCGGCCCAAGCGAGTCAAAGCGCAACCCGTAACTAAAGGTCTCTTATGATGGCAGACACTAACGAATGGCGTCCCAAGGCTAATCCGTGGCTGATCACCGGTGCCGTTATGGCGGCGACCATCATGGAGGTGTTGGACACTTCGGTAGCCAATGTGGCGCTGAACCACATCGCCGGTAACCTGTCGGCGAGCGTCGACGACGCCACCTGGGTATTAACCAGCTACCTGGTTTCGAATGCAATCATCCAGCCGGCCACCGGCTGGTTCGGACAATACTTTAGCCGCCGCAATTTTCTCATCGCCTGCATCTGCATTTTCACGTTGGCGTCCGCATTGTGCGGTCTGGCCAACAGCCTGGGCATGCTCATTCTGGCGCGCATCGTGCAGGGGCAGGCGGGGGCGCCTTGCAACCGGTTTCGCAAGCGGTCCTGCTCGAGACTTTTCCACCAGAAAAGCGAGGTTCGGCCATGTCAATTTACATCATGGGCGTGGTAGTGGCTCCGATCCTGGGGCCCACCCTCGGCGGCTGGATGATCGACAACTTGAGCTGGCGCTGGGTCTTCTACATCAACGTTCCGATCGGCGTCCTATCGGTAGTCATGTGTGTTTTGTTCCTTGAAGATCCCCCTTATTTGAAAAACAGGCGAACGTCTGAACCTGCGGGTCGTTATCTTCGAGCCGAAACGCTGGCCGTCGGACGGCCATCGCTCGCCTCGCCGTATCTTCATAGCGGGCGGGATCTTGAACGGCAGTACGGCGATCTTACCGCAGTTCCTGCAAAACCTGATGGGTTATACCGCCCTGCAAGCGGGCTTGGTGATCAGCCCCAGAGGGTTGGGCGCAATTGCCGGCACTTTACTTGCCGGACGTCTCCCTGTCCAAACTCGACGGCCGGGCGTTTATGGCCCAGGGCGCGGCACTGCTCGCCCTCTCAATGTACTGGTTGGGGATGATCAATCTCTTTATCGCGCCCGGTAATTTGCTCTGGGCGATCATCTTCAGCGGCTTCGCCGTCGCAGCCATCTTTATGTCGACCTATTCCGTTTGTTGGCGCTGGCGTCTGCCGTACTGGTGCCACGGGTGTTCTTATTCGAAAAAGGCCCACAGCCGACCTCGGGTACTATCATGGGGCATTGAAGCGCTTCCCGGGAGCATCCCGCGGGACCAAGTCATCCTGAATTTCGCCTCTGCAGGCGCGTGGCAAGGACTGGGCGAGAATCTTGATAAAGTTGTCCACGCTGGCCGCAGGTTCGGGTATTTTTCTGCTCATCAGAAACATTCTAAACTTCTCCTTTGCGCCGCTTAAAATGTGAAAGCTCACGCCGGCGGTGGGTTGGCGAAACACGATTTGCGGAGCTAACAACACACCGCGACCGGCTGCCACCATGCTTAGTATGCTTTCCAAGCTGTTTCCCACCGTCAAGAAATTGGGTTCAAACCCGCCATCACGTTGGCAAACAGTGCGAAGCAGATGCATAAAATTGCTGCCTGCCTCCGTCGAAATCGCTAGAAAGTTGTCTTCACTGAAATCCGACAATTTCGGCTTGCCGCGTTCAGCCGGCCAACGATGTTCCGCGCAGGCGACGGCAAACGAACAGCGAAGCAAGGGCTTTGCGGTTAGCGATTGACTCTCCGCCAGGCTAGGGCCTGCCCACCCGATTCCTAACATGATCGTCCCGTTCGCTAGAGCCTCGACCTGCGTGCGATCATCCATGTTCACAACGGTCACCTCCACCAACGGAAAGCGCTCACGAAACCTTGCCAGGGCATCCGGTAGAAAGGCATGCACCAGCGGGTCGATACTGCCGATAGTAAGACGGCCCCGCTCGCCGGCCGCGGCTTCTCCAGCCTGCGCCACCGCTTCTGTGGCACTGGCCAGCGTGCGCCGTGCTCCGCGCAAAAATACACGTCCGACCTCGGTTAGTTCCACTCGCCTTGAATCCCGATAGAGTAACTTTTGGCCAAGCTCATCTTCAAGATCCGCCACCTGCTGGCTGACTGCAGGTTCAGAAACTGACAGACGGCTGGCGGCTTTGCGGAAGCTGAGTGCCTCAGCCACCGCGACAAAATAACGCAAGTGTCGTAGCTCCACGGCTGCCTTCAATCTGATAAGGAATCCTTATCGCTGCAAGAAGAAGAAAATCATTTTCGCTGCATTAACTCGGGTGACGCTTCTCCTACAGCCCAAGACGCTGCCAATCAGCGACAGCGGCTCAACAAGACACGCGGAGGAACTATGAGTGGATCAGCACGTTGGAAAGAAGACCAGATTCGCCAAGAAATTTATCTTAGACATCTGAAGCAGACAAACACCGCATCAAGCGGGGGTCATAGTGGAGCTAACCTGGATGGTTGGAATGGGACGCCGGCGCCCTTCCTTAAGAAAGAAGCAGGCATCCGATGGGAAAAGCGGATTCCCAATCGAAGGGAAAAGAATGGATTATCCTGGATTACACTACCTATCGCCCTTTTAGCTGCTGGCGTCGCTGTCAGCCTCTGGGTGTACTTAGGCCAGTTCGGAATCCACTGATAATCCCCTTATCCAACCCAGATGTGAAAGCTCATTACAATGATCTCGATGATTTTACTGGTGCTGCATTCCGTCCAGGCTCTCAACGAGTCCCGCCGCGGGCGCAGCGGATTGAAGCCCCTCGTGCAGCTTCACAAGCTGCTTTAGGAGATCCTCCAAGACAATCTCCCGCGTAACATTTGGCAGAACCGTAAGCGGGATAATAGCGCGACCGTCCTGCTCGAACAGTCACGGCGGGATCCATGACTTCAGGGCTTCCAGCACCAGCGGGCTGCGGCCCCATTCGGTGTTATGAAACTCGACCCAGAGGGGGCTGATGCCGTTGCGCGACTAATTCTCGTGGTCAATGCCCAGCTATGCCCCAACTGGGCCGATCTTGAGGTATCGCCCTGCAGAGTACCACCCATGAGACCTTTGCGATCGGCAATCCCCATCGCCACGGCTTGTTCGCTGAGATCACGAACAAGATCCGCAAGCCCAACCAGGCGTCGCGGCACCTCAAGGTTCATGAGTTCTTCCACTCGCACCGGGAGGAACGCCTCAGTGTCCATCACGTCGCAGAGGCTCCTCAACTGCGCGATGTCCGCAGCAGAGGAGACTTCGCCCAACGCCCGCGCTACCGCCTCGAGACTGTTAAGTACGGCACTCCAGGTCGTCGCCGCTAGGGCCGTTGATGGGGTCAGACGCGTGAACAGAAGATCGCCGGCCAGCTGCTCCGGGTTCGGCAGGTGCGTCCCCCGGTTCATCGCCCTCACAGTTCCGCCCCCCACTCCCGCGCGGGGCCTCCGGGTCGCTCACTCTCCAACAATTTGGCCGCCTGTGTCGCGATCCTGGAGAACGATTCGCTCGATGTCGGCACTGCTCCTCTGCCCAACTCCAATGCCGGCAATCGAAATGGCTGATTTTCGATTCTCTCCCTCCGAAGACTGCAAGTGTTCCTTCGCGCGATTTAAGCACCGCTTCATGCCTTCCGGCTTGTGACTTTTCTTGTCAAAGACGACGCATCCCTTCTGGACTAAAGCTGCTTTGACCAGCATTTCCCCGGCATGTTGGAAATGAAGGAGAACCGCCGTTACCCGGCCCGAGTCCTCGTGAGAATTGAAAGCAACGAGTCCGCAGGACAGTGAATACAAAGCTTTGTCTTTTAGGATTTTCGCATCTCGAACAAAGTGGCGTTTTTTTCGCGGCATGGGCAGCGGTCAGAGGTATCTCCGATTGTAGGTCCAAATAAATCAAAACGTGGAGCTCAATAGCGAGGCAATCAGTGATGCGCGTTAAGCCAAACGCGCCAGACCCTGGTTTCCGACCGGGCACAACAAAGGACCTTCGAGTCGTCGTCTCACACCTACACGCTTCAGTTGGACACAGTCATCCTCGGACCGTCCAATCTGAGTTTACCGTTCTTCCAAGGCGGTAACGCGAGCATTTTTGCGTAACTTTCGCGCAACAGAGAATACTTACATTCGTAAATCGTTTATTATAAATAACTTATATATACCAAATACCGCCCTTTCACGGCAGTATCGCGGTCCGAATCCTGTTGGGGCGACTGGGTTCGAAGACGTTTGTTGTGCTCGACTGCTAATCTCGAGCTAGGGTGCGGCTGTGATCAATCTTTTCGATGACCTCCCCCGTCAGTCAGACAAGGAGGTCGTTACGGAGTTGCTCTGGCGAAAAGGCGTGCGAATCGAGCGAATCGTCTCGACTGGCCAGTGCACGCCGATGGACAAACCCTATAATCAGGAACACGACGAGTGGGTCCTGCTTGTTTCTGGCTCGGCGGGTCTGTGGATCGACGGAGAAGCCGAACGCGAGATCAGGCCAGGTGACTTTGTCCTGATCCCCTCTCATCGTCGCCATCGTGTAACTTGGACTGCGAAAGGCGAGCCTACCGTTTGGCTGGCCGTACACTTAACCCAACGAGGCGTGGCTTAAAGATGGGCAAACCAGATCGAGGCAAACTCGATTGGCGTCGCCAAGCCGATGGCAAGGTTAGGACAGTAAAAGTGCTCTAAAAAGCTACTCAAGCTGATAACAAGAGATCACGGTAGGCGGCTCATTGCCGCCCATTCTAGGATTCTAGAGCTTGCCTTACCGTTTCTGTGCGCTGCCCCATCCGGCAGCATACCGCCCTACGAGGGAAAGGCGATTTCAGCGGGGAAGGCTTGACACAAAACTTCAGTTTTTTGACAAATCAAAGGTTTGAAGTTCCGGCCAATTCGGCGGACGCCTAAGCCAAAGAATCAGAGTTTCGTCTGGAACCACCCGTGCCCTGCGCCAGGCTCCAGGGTCTGCACGTAAAACCGTTTCACAGTTGACTCGGCGTCCCGCATTGCCTTTGCGACTTCGCCGATTGATCGGAACGTGAGTGCATAAGTCGCGTACGAATTCCTCAGACAGTTTTCCGGAAGTTTGATATTCATCTCGCGGCGAGCTCCCGCCTCTTGATGTAAAGATGGTTATCACAGCAGGCGATTACTGGACCTTCGCCAGCCAACGGTCTCAAAATCGCAGCGGCATCTGGTTCGAGCGGAATGTATCGCTTGTGGTCTCGGGATCTCGTTTGCTTGGCCACTTAGTGCCGGACAACGATTAGGTTTTTGGCCCATAAAATATCTTCCAGTTCAAAACTGGATCGCCAGGGTTCGATCGGACAAGCTCACAGGTTCTCATCCCCGCCATGCCGCCTAGCACGAAATAAGGCAACAAAAACTGGTATTTTGTCGTAGGTTCTTGGCCCTTTGACGCCGGCTCTTTTCCGGCTACCACACGCAATAATCGGCTGTAAAATACAATGCTTAAATTCTCGGCATTGACTCCCCACTCATCAGCCGACTGAAGCTTCGACATTGGATCCGCATCGATACGGCCGCCTTGATTGTCGGATCAAGCCCAATACATGCTTTTCTTCGACCGACAATTCCGCTAACTGGATCGACCCTGTCTTTCTGTGCTCCGCTATGAAGTGTTCGGCCACCTCCTTGGTCTCGAAATATTTGGCGAATCGTTTTCCGGTTTCCGATTCCGAAGCTGGAACCCGGACGCGCCAGCAATTTCTTAACGGATAGAAACTGGGTTTCACGAATTCTCTTGTAGCCAATTGCAACCCAAAAAACAGTCCGAAATGGCCGATTTGGGCATTTTTGTCCAGATCTCGGCACCCCTAAAGTGGATTAAGACTGCATGCCGAAGATCCTTTGCCAGAGCTATTACCCAGGAGAACAAGGAGTGGCTACCGCGCATGGATTCGAACCATGAATAACGCCTCCAAAGGGCGCTGTGTTACCGTTACACCACGCGGTAAAAGAGCAAATCTCTACCCTAGTTAAAGCAAATTCGACGCACCGCAAATGATTGTTTTGCGTTTTCATGTTCTGCCCCGAGGCGCCCGGCGATCTTGGAGGTGCTGGACGGTTCTGGCGAAGCCCGCAGAAGTGCCCCTGTCCGGAAGAGCAAAGCGGGGACGCTTCGCATACCGCCCGCTACTCTTTCCGTTGGAGCAGGCTGTGGCCGGTCATTTCTTTGGGCACCGGTAGACCGAGCAGTTCCAGCAGCGTCGGGGCGATGTCAGCGAGAATGCCATCGATCAGGCGGTATTCGGACGCGTTCGCCGCGACGTAGATCAAATGCACGAGATTCGTGGTGTGCGCGGTGTTGGGAGAGCCGTCCAGGTTACGCATCGTTTCGCAATTCCCGTGATCGGCGGTCACCAGGGCTTTTCCTCCCGCGGCGAGAAGCGCGTCCAGGACTTGATGCACACATTGATCGATGATCTCCACCGCTTTGATCCCGGCTTCGACGACACCCGTGTGGCCGACCATGTCCGGGTTGGCAAAATTCAGGATGATCAGATCGTAATTCTTCATTCGCTTGACCACTTCGGCCGTGACTTCCAACGCGCTCATCTCGGGCTTGAGGTCGTAAGTGGCAACTTTCGGCGACGGGACGATTACCCGATCCTCGCCGGGATAGGCCAACTCCACGCCGCCGTTGAAGAAATAGGTCACGTGTGGATACTTTTCCGTTTCCGCAATTCGCATTTGCTTCTTGCCAGCCTCGCTGACCACCTTTCCGAGAATGTTATCCAGCGTCTGCGGCTGAAAGGCGACCGGGCAATTGTAGGTCTGGTCGTAGACCGTCATGGTCACGAAGTGGACTTTCGGCTGCACCTGGCGATCGAATCCATCAAAGTCAGGGAAGAGAAAAGCCCGCGCGAGTTGTCTTCCTCGATCGGCCCGGAAGTTGAAAAAGAAAACCACATCGCCATCCCGAATTCTTTGCTGGTTCGGATGCGAAAAAATCAACGGTTTGAGGAATTCATCAGTTTCCCCTTGCTCGTATCGATGCTTGACGGCATCCGCCGGCGAGCTCTGAACAACTTCGCCCTCCCCGAGCACGATGGCGTCCCAAGAGAGCTTGGTGCGCTCCCAACGTTTATCCCGGTCCATCGCGAAATAGCGGCCGATCACCGTGGAAATGACGGCGCCTGACCCGGCTACGGCATTTTGGACGGTGGACAAATATTCAGCTCCGCCGGTCGGCGAAGTATCGCGTCCGTCTGTGATGGCATGAATCAGAATGTCGGTTACGCCGTAGACTGCCGCCACTTTGACCAGGGCAATCAAATGGTCCTGATGACTATGGACGCCCCCATCGGAGAGCAGTCCGATGAAGTGGAGACGGGAATGTCTGGCTGACTCGAAGGCCGTGCGGATCCCGGGAATAGTCGGCAACTCTCCGTCGAGGATCGCCTTATTAATTCGGGTAAAATCCTGATAAACTATCCGGCCGGCTCCGAGATTGAGGTGTCCGACCTCCGAATTTCCCATCTGGCCTTCGGGCAATCCCACATCCATCCCGCTCGCGCTCAGATTGCTCCCGGGATAGGTCTGGTAAAGATAATCGTGATAGGGAGTGTGCGCGAGCAGCGTCGCATTACCATCGGCTTCTGCTAATTGCCGCCCATGAGGATTAATCCCCCATCCGTCCCGAATAATCAGCATCACTGGTTGAGGCATATTTCGCTCAGAGTAGGCGAAAACAAACCAGAGAGTAAAGGCCCGCGAATCACGCGGATTGACGCTAATCAGAAAATGAGGTCCGCATGAGAGAGACCTGGAATCTCTCCCCTATTTTGGGCGGCCTCGTGTTTCGCGGGCCCTGGTTCTATTCCTTAACCGGTTTTGCAGAATCTCGTTTGCGCTTGAGATAATTCGAACGGCGACGACGCTTTTCTACCTTGTTGTGTTGCTTACCCATGCACCCCTGTAACGGGAATCGAACGCCCGGTCAATTAAACCTCTGCACCGACGAGGCTTTTGTTCCCGCGCTGGGCGAGCTCGAAATGAAACTGTTCCGGCATCGGTGCCGGGCCGTTGACGTGGGTCCGACCCCAATAAGTGGAAAAATTCTCGTTACCTTGGCGATTCTGCACGAATTCCTCCACCAGCCCGCGCACTCGGGTGGGTATTTCTTCCAGGGCCACCGTCTTCTCTTGAAGACCGGCCAATCGTTCACCGGTCACTGAACCTCCGACAAAAAGGGCGTACTTGCCCGGCGCGCGGCCAACAAAGGCGATATCAGCGTTATAAGGCCGGGCGCAACCGTTCGGACAGCCGGTCATGCGGATCAATATTGGTTCCTCACCCAGATCGAAGTCTCGCAAAATCTCGTCGATTTTATCCAGAACGAGGTGGAAGACCCTCTCGCTTTCCGCTAAAGCGAGCCCGCAGGTGGGGAGCGCTACGCAGGCTTGCGCCAGCCGCCTGGTCTCGGTCAAGTCTTCCGGTTTCGGAATTCCGTGAGCCGTCAGGAGTGCGGTGACCTTCTCTTTGGCGGCAGGATCAATATCGTGAAAAATGATGTTACAATTGGTGGTCAGCCGGATAGGGAGTCCAAATTGCTCGGATAGAGTCCGAAAAGCGGTCCGCCATTGGCGCTCTGGCGTGTCTTTGATCCGACCCTCTTCAATCCACAAAGAACAGAACAATTTCCCATCCCCTTGTTCCTGCCAGCCAAAGACGTCGCTGACCGTGTTCCAGTGAACTTTTTTGGCCGGTTCATACGGCGCATCCAACCGCTTGACGACCTCTTCGCGGAACCAGTCGATTCCGCGCTCGTCGATCAGGTATTTTAGACGGGCGCGTTTGCGATCGTCTCGGTTACCGAAATCTCTTTGAGCAGTCACCACGGCGACCGCTGCCTGCACGGCGTGCTCTCGGGCGATGTAAAATAACGGCTTGGCGAGCGCCGGAAAAGTTTCGATTTTGCCGTGCGACATCCCGAACCCGCCACCTGCAACTACGGTGTAACCCTGGACCGCCCCATTGACCACGTGGGAAATAAATCCGAGATCGTTGCTATAAATGTCGACGTCATTGCGCGGCGGAATGCAGATACCGATTTTAAATTTCCTCGGAAGGTAAAGCTTCCCGTAAATCGGCTCGGACTCTTCCGTTTCGTCGTTGAGGCGCTCGCCGTTGAGCCAAATCTCCGCATAAGCGGTCGTTTTGGCGAGAAAGGCGTTGCTGATTTCGTGCGCGAGCCGCTGGGCGTCGAGATGAGCCTCGTCTTTAAATGGGGTGGGCGAAGCGGTGGTATTCCGGACCACATCCCCACAGGCACCCCAAGTGGTGATCCCGGATTCATTGATCCTGCGGATGCAGTCCTGCAGATCGCCCTTGAGCACACCATGCAGCTGAAAACCTTGGCGAGTGGTAATCCGGAGCGTTCCGTTGCCGAGATCCCCCGCAATCCGGTCGTGCGCAAGATATTGTTCCGCAGTCAACGCTCCGCCAGGCAATTTGGAGCGAACCATGAACATCCAGGCTTTGTCGAGGTGCTGCTTTTTGCGCGGCACCCGCTGGTCACGATCGTCCTGCTGGTAAGTACCGTGGAACTTCAGGAGCTGATACTCTTCATCGGAAAAGTGAGACTGGTCACCGAGGAGAGTTTCCTCGATGGTACCGCGCAAGGCATGACTTTCAGACTTAATTTCTTCAACGCTTTTGGAAGCCATAACAGCTAAAATGGATAATCCCTATAGGGTTAAGGTATTTTCGCAAAGGCGCAAATGGATTCTCTAGCAGTGCAGTTGCCAGTGCCAGTGTCAGGGGGCCAAGAGTCACTTGCAGGTCGGAGGTACGAGAACGAGCAAAAGGGCCGACTGCCTCCAACTGACACTGACAACTGAGAACTGACACTGAAAGCGATGAGCGATTTCTTCCAGCACGGGCTGATCAGCACATTGCACCGCCTGGTGGATGGGCCGCTCATCGATCGCCAGGAATTCTTGCCACCTCTTGAATCGGTCGTCCTGGTCCTGCCGTGTCACTATGCCGAAATTGGAACGGCGGCGCTGGGCGGCATCGTCAAATGCCTGGACGACGCGAAATTCTTGTCTCGCATCGTCATCTCGATGAATGGGATTCCAGATCACTCCATCGCGCAGGTGAAACAGTTCTGGTCAAGATTGAACAAACCCCACGTGGTCCTTCGGAATGATTCTCCCGTTCTGTCCGAACAACTAGCGAAGCAGAATTTACCGAACGCTCCTGGCAAAGGTTTGAACATCTGGCTGGCGTTCGGATGGCTGGCCGGCAACCAATCTTCAGGAACGATCCTGGTACACGATTGCGACATCGCGAATTACGATCTGGATCTTCCACTAGCCCTCGCGCTTCCGGTTGCCCGGCTGGGCTACAGCTTTTGCAAAGGTTACTACAGCCGGGTCCGCGAAGAGTTATTTGGTCGGGTCACCAGGCTCTTCGTTATTCCGTTGGTTCGATCCCTGGTTCGGGTGCTCGGACACATGCCTCTGCTCGATTTCATCGACAGTTTTCGTTATCCTCTCTCCGGCGAATACTCGATGAGCTTTGATACTGCGATGGAATTGCCCATCGAAGGTGGATGGGCGCTCGAGATCGGATCACTCTGTGAGCTGCACCGAAGCATCGATCCAACGGCAATCTGCCAAGTTGACCTTGCAATGCTGTACGACCACAAACATCAGAACCTCGACCCTGGGCAACGCGGAAAGGGGCTTCTCGGCATGGCTTCTGGATATTGCCGGTTCACTCCTTACCCATCTGGAACGAGAAGGATCTCTGCTCGATGCCAAAACTTTGGAAAGCGTCCTGCGCACCTACCAGAGCGCCTCCAGCGACTTCGTGCGACGTTACCAACACGTCGCTCAGCTGAACTCTTTGCCATTCGATTTGTCACGCGAAACCCTCACTGCGAAGGCGTTCTCGGAAACGTTGAGCGATGCGTGCCTCGATTTCCTCCAGGGACGAAAGGCTCGGAGCCTGCCGCCGTGGCGCCGAATGATGCAATTGGATTGGCGTCCGGAGTTGAACGTCATTGCGGAGGCGAGGTAGCGTTCAGCGTTGTATGCGAAGCGTCCCGCTTTGCCGTCTTCGTTCAATTCTTCCGGGAACGAGGAAGCAAAGCGGGACGCTTCGCATACAACGCTGAATCGCCCTTGCGCAGCACTGGGGCGTATGTTAGCGAGCGGTTATGCTTCGGTTTGCGAAAATGAACGGCGCCGGGAACGATTTCGTGCTTATCGACAATCGATCAGGCGTTCACAAGCTTTCGCCGCGAGAGATCGCTTTCCTCTGTGACCGCCATCGGGGCGTCGGCGCGGATGGCGTCCTTCTGGTCGAGGCCGCCGCAGGAGACGCTGATTTTCGAATGCGATATTACAACAGTGACGGTGGCGAAGCAGAAATGTGTGGGAACGGGGCGCGTTGTTTCACCCGTTTTGTCCACCAGATCACCGGAGCTTTCTCTGAGGTGCGGTTCGAAACTCAGGCCGGGATCATTAAAGCTCAGATAGAGGGCGAACTGGTCAAGCTTGAGATGAGCAGGCCGCATGACCTCGTCCTGCGCCGGACTCTTGAGATCGACGGCGTGAAGCTTTCGACCCATTCAATCAATACCGGGGTACCACATGTCGTGACCTTTGTGGACGATATCGAATCGACGCCGGTCCAAAAATGGGGCGCCCAAATCCGGTATCACGCCGCCTTTCAACCAAACGGGACAAACGCCAATTTCATCAAGGAAATTGAACCCGGAAGAATTGCCATCCGAACCTACGAACGCGGCGTGGAAGGAGAAACGCTGGCCTGCGGCACCGGTGTGACAGCCGCCGGACTGATCTACGCCGCGTTGAGCGAGGTGACATCTCCGGTGCAACTGCTGGTGCGGGGCGGAGATTGGCTCGAAGTTGGCTTCCGGCGGTCTGGAACCGGCTTCGAGGAGGTGACTCTGAAAGGTCCCGCAGACTTTGTTTTTGAAGGTTCCATCGAGATTTCATAACCCCTCCAAACCATGTTTACAGGTACTTACACAGCCATTGTCACCCCCTTCAAGAACGGTCAGGTCGATGAATCTGCATTTCGAAATCTGATCAGATTCCAGGTCGAGAACGGCGTCAATGGAATCGTTCCGACGGGAACAACCGGCGAAGCTGCCACTCTCGATTCTGACGAACATCTGCGAGTGATCGAGATCGCGGTTCAAGAAGCAGGAGGCCGGTGCAAGATCGTCGCCGGCACCGGTTCAAATTCGACCCAGGAAGCAGTGGAGCTGACCCAAAGAGCTGAACAGCTCGGCGTCGATGGGGCTCTGCTGGCTAGCCCATATTATAACAAGCCCACTCAGGAAGGGGTCTACCGGCACTACAAAAAAATCGCGGAATCGACCTCGCTCAAATTGATGTTGTACAACGTCCCAGGCCGGACGGCAGGCGAAATTGGAGTGGAAACCTGTGCCCGCCTGGCCAGAGATTGTGAAAACATTGTTTGCATCAAAGAAGCAGGCGGCTCGGCGGAGCGGGTCTCGGCGCTCAAAATCGTACTTCCTCCGGAATTCACCATTCTTTCCGGCGACGATGGTTTGACCTTACCTTTTATGGCCGTTGGAGCCGTTGGGGTGGTTAGCGTGGTCTCCAATCTGATTCCGAAGCAGATCACGGAAATGGTCAACGCTTTCCTCGCAGGTCAAGCCGCCGCGGCGCAAAAATTGCACCTCCGCTATTTCCGGCTTTTCAAAGATCTCTTTATTGAATCGAATCCCATACCGGTGAAAACCGCGTTGTATTTAATGGGGATGATCGAGAACGAATTTCGTCTGCCCCTATGCGAAATCGATAAAGCAAACCAAAGCAAGCTTCATGACACCATGGCGGCTCTGAAGCTGGTATGACCCGATTGCACGTCCACGGGGGAAACGGGCGATTGGGACAAGCCATTGTTCGCATCGGCACCGCCGCCGGAGGCTATGAAATTTCGACCTCCGGACGAAAAGACCTCTTGGAACAGGTTGCGACCTGGGATGTGGCAATCGATGTGAGCCAACCGCAGGGCTCGGTCGCGCTTGCCGCCCGCTGCGCTAAGGATGGAATACCTTTGGTGATCGGAACGACGGGGCATTCGGCTGATCAGCTCGGCGATTTACGGGCTGAGGCGGCGCGGATTCCGATCTTGCTGAGCCCAAATTTCAGTGTGGGAGTCAACTTGCTTTTCTGGCTGACCGAAAAGACGAGCGAGATCCTCGGCTCGGAATTTGACGCAGAGATTGTGGAACTGCATCACCGTCACAAAAAGGACGCGCCGAGCGGAACCGCGAAGCGCCTGGGCGAAATCGTCGCTCAGACGCGATCGCTGGAGTATAAAGAAGCGGCGCGTCACGGGAGAGAAGGATTGGTCGGCGAGAGAAGTCGAACAGAGATTGGGGTTCACGCGATCCGGGGAGGAGACATCGTAGGAGAGCACACTGTCTATTTCGCAGGCGTAGGAGAGCGGCTCGAATTGACCCATCGAGCGTCGAGTCGGGACACCTTTGCCAAAGGCGCGTTGAGAGCCGCCGACTGGCTGATCGGCAAACCCGCAGGTTGGTACGAGATGCGGGACGTGCTGGCGTTGCGGTAAGGGGAGCGTTGCGAGCGTTCGGCAGCGTCGGCGCTTTGCCAGTCGTTCGATTCGGGAGCGTTCAGCGTTCAGCGGTATTCGACGTTCGGTAGAAACGCGGAGCCGAACCTGCTGGACATTGAAGAAGGAAGACCGGACACTGCCGGGCGTTCGAACGTCGAACGCTGAAGCTGAACGTCGAACGCGAAGCTGAACGCTCGAACTCTGAACGTTGAATGCGCTGTGGAATCGCCCTGGGCTCAAATATCGAGGATCGTCTGACGAACCTTCGTGAAGGATTCGCACGGACCCGTTCGCTCCATGAGCCAGGTCCTCCGTTCCGGGTTTCATCGATCTATGAGACGGCCCCGATCGACTGCGAGCCGGGTACGATGCCATATCTCAATGCCGTCATGGTGATCAATTTTACGGGACCACCCGTCGCGTTACTGGATCGATTACTTGAAATTGAAAAGAGAATGGGCCGGCCGTCGAAGAGACCGAGAAACTCTCCCAGGATCATTGATCTGGATATCCTTTTCGCAGGCAACCTTGTTCTAAATAACCCCGAGATCATCATTCCACATCCGAGGCTTCGTCAGCGCCGGTTTGTCTTGACGCCTTTGGCAGAAATCTCACCCGAACTTGTCCTCCCTGGTCAGATGTATTCCGTCCAGAGGCTTCTGGACGAACTCGATGATCCAGGCCAGGTCATGCGACTCCACGCTCCCTTGATCGATCGTGAATAAGATTACTCCCGAGACGATTCGAAGCTGGAAACAAGCTCGACGACGAATCTGTGCACTGACGGCCTACGACTTTCCCACGGCAAAACTCCTGGACGAAGCAGGGATCGATCTAATCCTGGTGGGCGATTCGCTAGGGATGACGGTCCTCGGTTTTCCCGACACAACGAATGTGCAGATTCAAGACGTCATCCATCACACGCGCGCGGTGGTCCGTGGAGTCTCATCTGCACTGGTGGTGGCTGATCTTCCGATCCACAGTTATGACCACCCTGATCTGGCAGTCCAGAGTTCCAGACTCTTGATCGATGCTGGTGCTCACGGCGTCAAACTGGAGGGTGGACAGGCTTGTTCCGCTCAGATCCGCGCGATTACCGATGCAGGCATCCCGTTTCTCGGACATATCGGAATGCTGCCGCAACACGTGGCAGAAGAGGGTGGTTACCGGAGAAAAGGCCGAACACCGGAAGAACGCGAGTACTTACTCAATGAAGCCAAGGTCATCGAAGAAAATGGAGGTTTTGCCTTAGTCCTCGAATTGATTGAACCATCGGTTGCCGCGAAAATCACGGCGTCTGTTTCCATTCCAACGATTGGTATCGGATCAGGCACGGAATGCGACGGGCAGATCCTCGTCTTTCACGATCTGGTAGGTTACTTCCCGTGGTTCAAGCCCAAGCACGTGAAACCCGAGGGCGATGTGGCGGGAGAGATCCGCAAGGCCGCACGGGCGTATATTGAGCGAACGCGGGGGTAAGGGGAAGCGGGTCGGCGGGTCGGCGTAGGGCGTGTCAGCGTTCAGCGTTCGGCGTTCGGCGTTCAGTGTTCAACGTTCGGCGTTCGGCGTTCAGCGTTGCTCACCTCGGGTGACGATTAAAGATGGATCACGGGTCGAGTACGATTGGGAACGAGAGCGAAGGACTCAGCACGTGAGGCTCCGAACACATCGCCGATCGCCAACGGCACACGCCGACAGCGGTGCAACCCTGGAAGCCCCGGTTCGGACGGCCTCACCCTACCTGAGCCCTTCGCTCGCCCTACGCCGACATGCCCTTCGCCGACACGCCGATACGTTTCTGCCGCTATTCCTCAAAGACCTTTCCCATCCTGCGAAACTTCTCGTAACGCTCAGAGAGTAGAGCGTCGACCGGTTTCTTGGTCAATTGATCGAGATGCGCCAAGAGCGCCGACCGGAGATTCTGGGCGGCCATTTCGTGGTCCTGGTGTGCGCCGCCCAGCGGTTCAGGGATGACTTCGTCGATCAGCTCCAGTTCTTTCAGGTGGGCGGCTGTCAGTTTCAGGGCTTCGGCCGCCTCCGGGGCATGGCTGCGATGTTTCCAGAGGATGGCCGCACAACCTTCCGGACTGATCACCGAATAGTAGGCGTTCTCAAGCATCAAAACGCGATCAGCGACTCCGATCCCTAAAGCTCCACCGGATCCGCCTTCGCCGATCACCGAGGCGACAATTGGAGTTCGCAACAACATCATTTCGCTCAGATTGACGGCAATCGATTCCGAGATGTGTCTTTCTTCAGCTCCCACACCTGGGTAAGCTCCAGGAGTGTCAATCAAGGTGATCACTGGAAGATGGAACTTTTCAGCAAGTCGCATGACGCGAAGCGCTTTCCGATAGCCCTCAGGATGGGCGCTCCCAAAATTCCGCCGAATGTTTTCCTTGGTATCCCTTCCTTTCTGGTGCGCCAGGACGACGCAACGGTAGCTGCCAATCGTCGCGAATCCGCAAGGCATCGCCTCGTCATCCCCAAACAGCCGGTCACCGTGCAATTCGATGAATTCCGAAAAGGCCAACTTCAAATAATCGAGCGCAAAGGGGCGCGCGCCATGCCGCGCAATTTGCACTTTCTGCCAGGCCGTGAGCGTTTCGTAAATCTCCCGCTTTGTCTCTTCAATCTTCTTTTCCATCGCGCGCGTTTCGCGCTCGAGATCGATCGCACTCAGCTTTGAATGCTTCTTCAGTTCATCCAGCTGCTTTTCGAGTTCAACGATTGGTTTCTCGAATTCCAGGGGTTTAACCTTCATTTGACAATCACCGGCGTATCCTTCCCTACCAAGGCAAAGAGTTCCTCCATGTCAGCAGGACCGAGCATAATCCCATTGGCAGGCTTCTGCGCGTTGGGTGTTTGGGGATTGGTTTCGGAATACAGCGTGACACCAATATCGTTTACGACAATCCATCGGCTGCTTCCTAGGTATTTTTTTTCCCCGAAAGCCACCCGGCTGCCGTCGGCCCAGGCGATCTTCTCGCGAGTCTTGAACTGGCCGAGAGGTACTTTGGCGGGCAGCTTAATTTCCAAGGGTTTGTACCAACGGAAAAAACTCCCATTGTTCAGCAAGAGCACATCGCCTTTTTTAATGTTAATCAACAGGCTGAACTGACCTTTCGGAATGATAAGTTTCCTGCCGGGCTGAATCGTCAGGCTGTCCAGGCCGTTAGCCTTAAAGATAAGTTCGGCCGGGTTTTTGGTTTTGGTGGAGATTCGAGCGATCGAGTCGCCGCGGACCACAATGTACTCAGTTTTATCGGGCCCCGGTGTCTTTGAAAAGAAAGCGCTGACATTCAGATCGCCCAATAGTTTGCGCGCGTCATTGCTCTTGGTCGAATCAGGAAAGCTCTGGATCAGAGCCAGAAGCGTTTTTTGCCCTTCGCTCTGATCGCCGGTGGCAATCAGACGCTGCGCTTCATCGAACATTTCGATTCCGGGATCAGGTGTGGGCGTGACCACCGCTTCATTCGCTTTCCCATGTCCGCGATCCGGCCTTTTGAAAAATAATCGATATGCGAGTAAGCCTCCTCCGCCGAAAATGCCGATAGCCAGCAAGGCCACGACAAGCAGCTTCACCAGATTATTCATTCAGGATTTCCGCCGGAAGCGCCTGTAGCCTCCGGATCCGGTGGTCTGTCCCCGATCGCTGAACAGATATCCCCCGGTTTCGGGGACAGAACACTAACGGCTAAAGAAGGCCCTTCCGACGAAAATCCTGAATATTCCCACCGGCCGACTGTTGAATCATTTCCACCGTGAATTTCAGCAGACAAACCTCCCAACCCTCATCGACTCCATGGATGACAGCGCTGGTGCTCCGCAGCGACTCCGGCACCTGGCTGGTGACGCGGTCCAAAACGGCTTCGATCGAATCATGGACCAGGCTCTCAGAGAGATCGTCCTTCCGAATCTGAAAACCATACTTCAGCAACGCGGCGTTACGTGTTTGCAACATTTCGGCAAATCTTCGCGCCTTCTCTCCAAAACCTTCGAGGGTCAATTTCGCGATATTTTCGGCCGTTAATATCTGAGGACGATCCGCCTGGATCCTTCCGTCGCGAATACGGATTTCATTCGCGCTATCCATCAGTTCGGTGACGAGATAAAAATGGAAGCTTGTCGCCCCGAAGGTCTCAATTCGACGTTCCGGTGAAACAAGCACCTTCGTGTTCTCCAAGGCATACTGCAGATCGTCCTCCGAATACATAAAATCAATCATTCACACTAACCGCTTTCCCGAAGGACACAAACAAACCGCGAGAATGGCAAAGCTCATCGCCATTCCCGCGTTATCGCCTTGACTCTCCCCGCAGGGCAGGTAGTCCGCAAACATCACCCGCCTCGGCGCGTTTATTTCGCCCGCTCTTCGATGTATCGGATAACGTCGCCGACGGTCTGGAGCTTCTCGGCATCTTCGTCAGGAACTTCGACCGAAAACTCTTCCTCGAAGGCCATCACGAGCTCTACCGTGTCCAGCGAGTCGGCGCCGAGATCCTCAATGAAGGAAGCGTTAGGTGTCACTTGCTCCGGATTCACGCCGAGCTGTTCGACGATGATCTCTTTCACCTTTTCTTCGATGGATTTCTCTGACATAAATCGCGTTTCTTCTCGGTTGTAGTTAAGACGTGCCTACGGTTAATTACGAAGTCTGGTGATGGCAACTAAATTAATTGCATTAAATAGCAACTACTTTCTTGTGATCTGAACCCTCTATCTCTCGCGACCGAGGTTTGACCCAGGCACCGCCGAAAATTCTTCGGCTTGAGCCGGTAGTGTGGGAGATTGAGCCGGAAATAGCCCGACAAACTTGCTTCTTTGAGTATGGTTCGACACGACTGCGGCCCCATTTCACCGGTTTAATCAGGATTGCAACCACTTTTGTATTGACCTATGGGAAGTAAACGACAACCTAGACGCCCGTTTCGATGATTTCTGTCGGCGACAGCGCCGCGATCATTTTTTGGGTTTAAAGTTTTATTTTTGGGTTTAAATATTGCCACCTCTAACCTGACCATGACGGACCCGATCCCCTCGCTTGATCTTCGTTTAACGCCCGATTGGTTGAAGGAATCGGAGCCTGGCAACCGATATGCGGACTATGCTGGCGACGACCCGCAGGACCGTCATAACCGCGGGCGAAGAGACCGCCGTGACGATCGCCCCAGGCGTTCAAGCCCTCCAACTGACAGGCCTCGGCGGCCACAGCCCGATCGCGCGCCTGCGGCAAACAACAAGGCGCCTCAGCCTCCAGCCCAACGCGGCACTGAAAGCGGCGCCCCTAAGGCGTTCAGGAGTGACAAGCCGCGTTTTCAACGCCGGGACGAACAAGCCCCTCGGCCGGAGGTCGAGCCAGCTGCGGTGCAGATCGATTTTCTACCTGAAGAACGCGCCTTCTCCAAAATTATTCAGCAGATCAAACAAGGCCACATTGCCTATCCGTTATTCGGTTTGGCCCGGATGTTTCTGGAACGTCCCGAGCGGCATCGCATCCGCGTTCGTTCGCTGGATAATCACACGATGATTTATCAATTCGGCGATGACGGTCCAGTCGCCATGGAAGCAACAGCGCTTGAGCGTAACGCTTTCAATGACAAAAAGGACGAGTTTTACGACACCCAGATCGTGGAAAAGGAGCCGATCAAAGGGAATTATAGTTCCGTCGCCCGTTGCACTTTGTCTGGCAAACTCCTCGGACCCACCAACTATCACGCCTTTCAACCGACCCTGCGCGCGCTCTACGATCAAAGATTCAGCCGGCGAATGAGTTTTGATGATTACCGGCGCACGATCGAGATCAGCAGCGATCCGCAACTGGTTGAACAATGGAAAGAGGAAGCGCGAAAATCTGTCACTTTCCAAACCAAGGATCAGGAAAATCCGGCTGCCTTTGACAATCTGGCCGCGGTTGAACAGCATTTTCGGACCCATTACCTCCCCAACCTGGTACGACGCTGTTTAGCGGCTGAATTATCCGGAGAAACCGCCCGGCACCTTCCGGACCGCGGGATTATTGCGTCCATCCGAAAAGCCAGAGACCGGGAGAATCGATTCCCGGCACAGATCGCAGGGGCGCTTAGACATGGCTTGAATCAGGCGGGATTACACGTTTTTAAGCACAAAAAACGAATCCTCTATATTTCGACGGTTCGACCGCAGTTGTTCGACGCAAATCAAGGGTCCATTTCAAACGGCTTGTCAGTCATCCTTTCGACGATCAGATCGTACCCGAAGATTTCCAGGAAACAGTTGGCGGAAAAAGCTTTGGCAAAACTGATCGGCGAAAAATCAACGGACGATTCCAGCGAGGAGTACCAGCATGCAAAAACCACGCTGGCGACAGACCTTATCTGGTTGGCCAAAGCCGGCCACGTGATTGAGTTTGCCGACGGGACACTCGACTTGCCCCTGCCGCCGAGGTCACTGGAAACGACGAAAGGCGGCACGCGCCCATCGGCTCACGGCAATTCCGATGGTGAAGAGGTCGACAGCTCTGCGGACGAGGAGTCCGCCATTGGGCAATTGGAAACGGAAGAAATGCCTGGCGGATCCGAGCCGGAACTCTCTTCCTCCGCGAATGATGGCCACGAATCGGAGGTTGCTCCGGAGGAGGTAGGTGCAGAGCGCAGAGTCGCCCGTTGAACCGACCGCCCCGGAATCGCCATCGGAACCCGCACTCCAACTTCCGAACGATGCGCCGGTGCTTCTGGAAGAGGCGCCGGAATCCTTGGAGGGCGTCGCAAGTCACTCTTCGTGAGCGGATTTGCTTCTATCACCAACCTCGCCTACTAATCTCCTCATGCGGATTATCCGATACCTTGCGCAAGAGGGAGACATCCGTTTTGCGGCTGAACAGCCGGGCGGGCGTTGTTTCGATATTTACGGAGACATTTTTCGAGACTTCGAGGTCACGGACCGTGAATCGAAAATGGTCAAGCTTCTGGCGCCGGTGGTCCCCCCGGTGATCCTCTGTATCGGCCTCAATTATCGAAAGCACGCAGCGGAAACCGGAGCAAAAATTCCTGAGTATCCGGTCTTATTTCTAAAGAGTCCCGGTACTTTGCAAAACCCGGGCGACCCGATCGTCCTGCCGACCAGGCTTCGCAGCGACCAAGTCGATTACGAGTGCGAGTTAGCAGTGGTCATCGGAAGAAAGTGCAAGAATGTCTCAAAAAGTGACGCTTTGGACGTCGTCTTTGGTTATACCGCGGCCAACGATGTGAGCGCCCGAGATTGGCAGAAGAGCTTTGGCGGCAGTCAATGGTGCCGAGGGAAAGGTTTCGATACCTTTGCGCCAGTTGGTCCGGCGATCGTGACGAAAGATGAAATACCCAATCCAAATGCACTTCGGATCGGGACCCGGGTGAACAGCAAGAGTCGCCAGAGTTCTAACACTTCGGACATGATCTTTGACGTGCCCACGCTGGTGGAATTTCTCAGCGGAAGCACAACTCTCTATCCGGGCACCTTGATCCTGACCGGAACACCCGAAGGAGTCGGGATGGCCATGGATCCGCCCCGATACCTGGGCCCCGGAGATTTCGTTGAGATCGAAATCGAGAAAATTGGAGTCCTGAGCAATCCGGTCGTTTCGGAAGAATAACGCGCGGTCAGGAGTCAGGATTCAGGAGCCAGGATTCAGAATGGGGGCCGGCTAACGCCTGTTTACCGGTGTCTTGGAGTTCACGCATTCTAATTCGGTAACCTCGTTTGATGATGGAAACTATCAGGGCCAAGCTTGACTTTCGGAGCTACCTTTCAGCGTGAAACTGTCTCCTGTCTCGCTGTCTCCTGTCTCCTGTCTCCTGTCTCCTGTCTCCTGAATCATCCTGAACTCCTGAATCCTGACTCCTGACTTCTGAATAAATGTTCACCCTCTCTTCGCAATTCTATCCACGCGGTGACCAGCAGCAGGCGATCGACCACCTGACTCGTTCGCTCCAGGCAGGGCATCGGCATCAAACGTTACTCGGGGTGACCGGCTCCGGTAAAACGTTCACTGCCGCGAATGTCATTGCGACACTGAACAAGCCCACCCTGGTGATTTCGCATAACAAAACCCTCGCGGCGCAGCTCTACAGCGAGTTCAAACAGTTCTTCCCGAACAATGCGGTCGAATACTTCGTCAGCTATTTCGACTACTACCAGCCGGAGGCTTACATCCCGCGGACCGACACTTACATCGAAAAGGATTCTTCCATTAACGAAGAGATCGAACGGCTTCGACTCTCGGCCACCAGTTCCCTGCTCTCGCGGGAAGACGTCATCGTGGTGGCCAGTGTTTCGTGCATCTACGGTTTGGGTTCACCGGAAGATTACGCAAACATGGTGTGCGAGGTTGCAAAGGGGCAGCAAATCTCTCGCGAACTTCTGCTCGCCAAACTGGTCGATATGCTTTACGAGCGCAACGACATCGCGTTGACGCGAGGACGATTCCGGGCCCGCGGCGATGTGGTTGAAGTTCATCCAGCCACCTTCGATGAGGAAGCGATTCGCATTGAGTTCTTTGGAGACGAAATTGATTTGATCGCACGCTTTGATCCCCTGACCGGCCAGACCCTTGAAAAGCTCAACCGGTTTGTCTTCTATCCGGCAAAGCAGTTCGTGACGCCGTACGATAAGATGCAACGCGCGCTCAGAGCGATTCGCGAAGAACTGGACGACCGAGTGAAATGGTTTGAGGCGCATGCCCAGTTTCTCGAAGCACAACGGATCAAGATGCGGACGGAGTTCGACCTGGAAATGATGCAGGAAATGGGCTTCTGCAGCGGCATCGAAAATTACTCCAGACATTTGAGCGGACGACCACCCGGCTCACGTCCCTACACCTTACTTGATTTTTTTCCGAAAGACTTCTTGCTCGTGGTCGACGAATCGCACGCCACGATCCCGCAAATCGGAGGAATGTATGAAGGAGATCGTTCGAGAAAAACTGTACTGGTCGATTACGGTTTCCGTCTCCCAAGCGCTCTGGATAACCGTCCCCTTAATTTTCCGGAATTTATGGAGATGGTTCACCAGATCCTTTACATCAGCGCAACCCCCGCGGCATTCGAGATCCAGAACAGTGTGGTGGGCAACATCTCCTACATTCCCCACACTCGCTCCCGGATCGGTCAACAGGAGACCGAACCTGTTTTAGTCCCAATGCTTACCGGCCGTTCCGTCGCGACTTTTGACGTCCAAACGCCGGGTACCCGATTGATCGCGCAACAGATCATCCGACCGACTGGGCTATTGGATCCCAAAATCACAGTTCGGCCGCTGAAAAATCAAATTGACGAGACGATCGAGCTTTGCCGCCAACGAACGGAAATCGGCCAACGCGTCTTGATTACTACACTCACCAAACGGACCGCCGAAGATCTTACGGATTATCTCCGCGATGTCGGATTAAAAGTGCGCTATTTGCATAGTGAAATAGACGCGATCGAGCGGGTTGAGATTCTCCGTTCGCTGCGATCCGGCGAGTTTGATATTCTGGTCGGAATCAACCTTTTGCGCGAAGGTCTCGATCTGCCAGAGGTTAGCATGGTTTGTATTCTCGATGCCGACAAGGAAGGGTTTCTCAGAAGTCAGACGTCGCTCATCCAGACCGCCGGTCGCGCAGCTCGCCATGTGAATGGAGAGGTCGTTCTTTTCGCGGATACTTACACGGACAGTATTCAGAAATTGATTGCCATAACCGAATTCCGGCGGGGAAAGCAAATCGAGTATAACGAGGCAAACGGGATCACCCCAACCAGTATTAGCCGGGCTGTGCAGGAAAGTTTGCACACTCTGCTTCGGGGCCGGCAACTTGAGGAATCGGTCATTCGAGAAGGGGGCGGCGATTTCAATATCACGGAAGTGCTCCGGGAATTGGAAGAAGAAATGCAGATTGCTGCTGCCAACCTGGAGTATGAGCGAGCAGCATTGTTGCGCGACCAGATCGTGGAGCTGAAGAACGGCTCGGGCATCGCTAAGATCGAGCCGAAACAGCGACCGGTGAAATATGGCAGGGGTAGAACGGGCGCGCTCTTCGAAGCGAGGAAGACGTTGAGCAACAGGAGCCTGCATCGCTCACAAATCTCTAAGGATTTGTGAGCGATGCAGGCTAAGCAATTACTTTCACCAGTAATTGGCTGAGAATTAGCTTTGGCTCAAGTTGGGTAGTCACTAGTTGGATATTAGCTTTCAGACACGCCTGGAAGCCGTCGATTAAATCGGCCAATTGAAAGCGATGGGCCTCACATGCGGCCAATCCAAGAGCGTAAGTGTTAATTCCTCCATCCTTCCGTCGGGGAAGATGCCGAGTTGCCTCTTCCGGCAGTTTGCCAAGAATGGAATTGAAATAAAATGGCGCTTGTGGAGATCTGATACGGTGCCGCAGAAGCAGATCTTTTGTCACCAGGAGGTTTCGCACCGTCGGGATAATGGCGGCATAGAGAATCCCGATGGGTGTCTCACCTTGGAAAATCAGCTGGTCCAACAGGGCGAGGCTTTCCCCCAGTTGCCGCTTCGAGATGCAGGTCCCGAGCTCCCAAATTACGCCACTGGTCGATTTCGCTACCAATGAACGGACGACTTCCACCGTGACCGTCCGCTTGTCGCCAAGATAAAGATCAATCTTTTCGAGCTCATTTCGCAGTTGACGGCCATCGCCACCGGCAAGCCAGACGAAAACTTCCAGCGCTTCCGGTTCAAACCTCAGGTCCAATTCTGCGGCCAACCGGTGCGCGACAGCCTGAACTTCCTCCTCCCACCCGGGTCGGGTGGGATCGATTCGGTCAAATTGTTCCACCTTTGCAAGTTTGCCCAAGGACTTGTAGAAGCTGCGACGCTTGTCCACTTCCGAGGCGCTCAACAAAAAGCGAACTCCATCCGGCAACCCTGCGTCGAGTACCTCTTTCAGGTCTTCCAGAGCCTCTTGCACGGCCGCTGATCGGCCGGTAACAGTATCCGCCATGAAGTTCACATTCTTCAGCCATACGAGCTTCTCGCGGCCAAAGAAAGGGAGCGTCTGAATGGCCTCTTTCGTCTGCCGAATCCGCAGAACAGCTTGTTCTCCGTTTTCTGCCGTTCCATCGATCGTATCAACGCCGAAGTCTCCTCCTTGCTCCGGCGTAAGTTCACTCGCCAGTTCTTTGGCCCGTCGTTTCGTTTCCCCCTCGTCTGATCCCATGACGGCGAAAATGCTCGAGGTTTCGGAAGCCTTGACTGATTTTTTGCGTGGAGGCATTGAACAGAGAGACCTAAATGGTAAATCCAGGAGTGTAAATGCGATGTTGTTGTCCGCAACGAACCCCGGATTCAAACTTATGGGCAAAATCTACGAATCGATCGACGAAAAATTGCGGGCATGGCTTTCAGCGCAAAAAGTTTTCTTCGTGGCAACCGCGCCGCTCTCCCGAGATGGCCACATGAACTGTTCGCCCAAAGATGGCGAATCGTTCCGAGTGTTGGATGAGCGAACGGTTGTTTATCTGGACCTGACCGGTAGCGGAGTGGAAACCATGGCGCACGTGAAAGAAAATGAACGTATCGTGCTGATGTTTTGTTCGTTCGCCGGTGCCCCAAAAATCGTGCGCCTCCACGGACGTGGAGAAATCATCGAGCCCGGACAGACAGAGTTCGAGACATTTTCGAGAGATTTTCCCTCCCACGATCGGTATCCGTTCATTCGTCAAGGTTCATTTAACCCGAATCTCCGACTCTTGTGGGTACGGGGTGCCTTTGTACGAGTTTCGCGGGCGCCGCTCGCAGCTCGAGGATTGGGCAGAACAAAAAGGAGAGGAATCTCTCATCAAGTATCGGCAGACGCACAATAGCCGGTCGATCGACCGCCTCGAAGGAATAGCGTGAGGGGGGAGGGGGAACGGGTCGGCGGGTCGGCGTGGGTATCGGCGTGGGGGAAGCGTGTCGGCGGGTCGGCGTAAAGAAGAACAGCGATCGACCAGAGATGTTCTTCTTACGCCGATACGCCGATACGCCGATACGCCGACCCGTTTCTGCCCCCGCCGACCCGTTTCCCCTATCGCCCGAGGACAAGGTTGCCGTTTTCAATCCGAAGGTCGCGCACCGCTCGATCACCCCGCATCTTGTTCATGCTCGACAGGAACTGTTCGATCAGCGGCAGGATCACGGCTCGGAGCTGGCGGACCTCTGCTGCTCCCATAGGTTTTCCATCTCGTTCGAACCGCGAAACGTCCAGCTCCAATCCCTCTCCATGCATCGATGGACGCGTCTCGAAAGACCAGTTCAAATACCGCCGAGGTAAAAATGGAACATCCAGAGGCACGCTGGAGTAGACCTGCGCGGAGATGTGATCGAAAGCGACGACTATGCCACGATGAAAGAGGCGGAGTTCGGGAGACTCGGCCAGGAGCGCGTTGACCTCCGCATTGGACAACGTCAGGCTCCGCTCAGCTGGATCCGCAAAAAATTGCTCGAACTTCTGCCTGGCGGTCGTGTAGGTCTGCCGGTTGAACGCCGTCGCAGGCAGAAGAACCCGGCCCGTTGTGGTAGTGCGGGTTAGACTGTTTGCCGCGTAAAAATAGGAAAAGCCGACCCCAACAAGCACCAACGCCAGAAGTAAAACGAAGAGCGCCAGAACGCAGCCGCAACATCCGCACCCTTTTCGGCCGTTCTGCGAGGCCATTCGTCAATTTGCGTAGTAGAGAATTCGTCCGCATTGCTCACAGTGCACAATATCTCGACCTAATCTTACCCGGTGCACCATCGCCGAGGTATTTTTCATATGGCAGCCCATACAAAACTCGTGCTCGACCGGCACCACAGCGTTTCCTCCCTTGGTGGCGAAGAGGCGCGTGTAGCGAAACAGGAGGTCCGAATCTAGCCCCTGAGACAGCTTTTCGCGGTCGGCTTCAGCCAGGGTCAACCGTTCTCCCAAGGTTGACTCTTTTGTTTTCAAATCCGCGTGTTGCAGTTCCGATTGCCGTTTTGCAGCTTTCAAATCCAGCTCGGCCTGCACGGCTTCCTTCTGGAGTTGCTCCGTCTGTTCCATCAACTCAATCTCGTGATCCTCGATTTGCTCGATTTCCTTCTCAAATCGGTGGATCTCCTGACTGATGGCTTGGAATTCGTCGTTTTTGCGCGTCTGATATTGTTGGGCCTTGTATTTGGCAATGGAATCCCGGCGGGATTGAGCGTCCAACTCAAGCATTTTTCGCTTGACCTCGACGTCGCGGCTCCGTTGTCGGACCTGCTCAAAAGCGCTGGTTTTGGCCGCGACCAAATGATCGATTCTCTGTCGCTCTAACGGAACCGTCTCAAGTTCCGCTTTGAACATTTTGATTTTTTGGTCTCGTTCCTGAAGAAGTAACAATTGCTCGATCTCTTTTAGCATTTGGGGAATACCCGAACTTAGCTGTTTCTCAATACAGTTCCACCGGTGAACGCTTTCCGTCGTCTGGACTGCGCAGCGCCGCGGCGTCTGCTCCGAGGGTGGCGACGCGTAACTCCCAGACTTGGTTGTCCAAGGTTTGAAATCGTTCCGCCGAGAAGGGTGTTGGCGTGGCCAGCTTGCGCTTGAACCGCTCCACCCCGGATAACGCCCGATCGAGAGCGGTCCGCTCGACCCCTTCGAGCGCGGCAAGTGCCTCCTTGATCAGGTGGACGCGATGACAAATCATCGCCAGATGATTGCCGGCCAGCATCGCACTTTCCATCATTGCCGTGAGCCCCGTCTCGTTGATGATTGCGCCCATATCGAGGTCGTCTGTCATGATCAGCCCATCGAAACCGAGCTCAGAAACGAGTAAATCGGTCACAATCGAACGCGAGAAAGAGGCCGGCGTCTTTTCACGATCGAATGCCGGGTACCAGGCGTGACAGACCATCATACTGCTGACTCTGGGAGCGAACTCTCGAAAGATCGCGAGTTCTGTTTTCTCCAGCTCTTCGCGGGTCCGATCAATGCGCGGCAGTTCATGGTGCGGGTCCAGAGTCGCAGCTGCGTAACCCGGAAAATGCTTTCCGCACGATAGAATCCCGGTTTTCAACAAGCCCTCATTAAATGCCCCGGCGAACTCGATCACCTCTTTCACCGACGTCCCGTAACATCGGCCACGAAGGGAGTTGTCGGCGTCATCATCAAAAGAAATGTCCAGAACCGGACAGAGGTCCAGGTTAAATCCGAAAATAAGGAGCAATTCACCTGTCAGTCGGCCGTGTTCGGCAATGAGCGAGGGATCACCTTTTGTTCTGAGCTGTTGAGCGTTGGGCGGCTCGTTGCCGATCAGTTTGAGCCGCGAGACCCTGCCGCCTTCCTGATCGATGGTGATAATCGGCTCGATTTCCGAGAGGTCCCTAAGATCATCCGTCAGCTTACGAAGCTGCGACGCAGAGCGGATGTTACGACCAAAGAGGATAAATCCTCCGGGCTGGATGTCGCGGATGAGATGGGCTGTTTCTGAATCCAGCTCGAGTCCGGGAACACCAACAAGCAAGAGTTGACCTAAGCTGCTTCGTTTCATACGCTGCCCCGCATTTTACTAGTCCGGCCCTGGTTAACCATCCTTTTCTGGTGGACATGGTGCTATTTAGGGGAGATGACACTGGTTAACCATGATCGTCGTTTGGCAGTGTAACTGTGGCAGACTACCCGAATGCTGAGGCTCGGGTTATACGGCGGTTCTTTCGACCCGATTCATCACGGGCACCTGATACTGGCCCGACAAGCTTTGGAAGACCTCTCGCTCGATCGCGTGATCTTCATTCCGGCCGCCGAGTCTCCATTCAAGCCGAATCATTCCGGCGCTCCGGCGGCAGATCGCCTTGCCATGGTGGCACTCGCCGTCCAAGATGAGCCTGCCTTTTTTGTCGATCCGGTTGAACTTGAGCGAAAAGCTCCCTCGTACACCATCGACACGGCCCGTACCTATCATGCCCAACATCCGGACGATATTCTTTTTTTCCTGGTCGGCGAAGATCATGTTGCGGCTTTGGCCCAGTGGAACGAGTTCGAGGAATTGAATCATCTGGTGCAGTTCGCAATACTCAGCCGCTCAGACCTGCCCTTGGAGGTGAAATATCCGGTGGTCCGACGTCGATTCGATGTGTCGGCAACTGAAATCAGAAACAGGGTTGCCAATGATTTGCCAATCTCGTATCTGGTTCCGGAGAAAGTCCTGCAGTATATCGAGGAGAGAAAACTTTACCGGGGAGAGGTGTATCGGAGCTGATGAGTTAGCACGCCTTTGCGTTAGACTTGCCGAAGATAAGAAAGCCGAGGATATCGTGGTTCTCGACCTGCGCGGAATCTCGTCTTTCACCGATTTCTTTGTCATCTGCTCCGGAACTTCGGAACCGCATTTGAAGGCAATCAACAGCGGTATCCGGGAAGGGATCAGGGAGCATTCCGCCATATCTCCGCTGTCATCGGAAGGATCAATGGCCAGCCAATGGCTGGTGATGGATTATTCGGAAGTTTTGGTGCATATTTTTCTTCATAAGAAACGCGAGTTTTATGCACTGGAGAGCCTGTGGAGCGATGCTCCACGTTTGAATTTAGTGAGCTAACTTCTTTCCCGATGTTCAAGCAGCGTGAGGCTATTATCCGACTCCTCCAAGACACTGATCCGGATACGGTTAACCTGACGAAACAGCAACTGGTTCGAGGAGGCGCAGGGGCGATCCCGGATCTGCGGGATCTGTTGTTGACCGCTGACCAACAAGTCACACTTCATGTCCGGGAGATGCTCACAGAAATCGAGATACGGCACGCAAAAGAGGCATTCGAAGAAATCTGCGGCCGGATTTCCAGTCAGGCCGACCTGGAACGGGGGTGCTGGTATTTAGCCCAGATCTTTCAACCAGGTGTCGATATCGAGTCCTACCAGAAGACCATCGACTCGTGGAGCCGGGAACTGCACGACCGCCTGACGCCTTGCGGCTCGGATACTTCGAGAGCCATGGCCATGGCACAGTTTTTCGGAAGGATCTCGGATTCCGCGGCAACGAAAATGACTACTACAACGCACGCAATTCCCTTCTTCCGTGCGTGATGGACTCCAGGCTCGGCATTCCTATTTCGCTTTCCCTTTTGTACATGATCGTTGGGCGAGGAGCCTCTTTCGTGGTCGAAGGCATCAATCTACCCGGCCATTTCGTGGTCCGACATGGCGTCGTCCTGCTTGATCCATTCCACGAAGGACGGATCTTGACGACCAGCGATTGCGCACAGATTTTATCGCATCAAAATCGAGTTTTGCATCAGGATCATCTCCAGACGGCTCACCCCAAATTGATCTTGATCCGGATCCTGGCCAACCTTCTTTACATCTTCCAAAACGAACAAAATGGGCCTTTGCACAAAATGATTACGCATTGGATTCACCTTCTGGAACCATCATGAGCTCTGCCGCACGCGTGGAAGTCCTGAACACGGGCACGGAACTCCTTTTCGGCAGCGTGATCAACACCCATCTCTCTTTTCTCGCCCAACAACTTTTCCCGCTTGGACTGCGAGTGGAGCAACAATCGACTATACCAGACGGCGATTCCATTCGCCTGGCGATCCAGGAATCCGCCACCCGATGCGATATTATTCTCGTAACCGGGCGGTCTAGGTCCGACTACGGACGACGTTACCAGGGAGATCGTCTCGGAACTGACCGGCCGACCTTTGCGCTACGACGAATCCATTTTCCAAAAGATCAGCGAACGGTTCAAAAGGCGCGGCCTGAAGATGACCGATCGGACCGGACGCCAGGCCTATGTGCCCGATGGTGCGACGGTGCTTCCGAACGACTACGGCACAGCGCCGGGTATTTACATCCCTGCACGAGACGGCATTCCACACCTCTTCCTGCTTCCCGGGCCGCCTCGCGAGCTTCGGCCAATGTTCAATACTTATGCTTTGCCGATCCTGCGATCACTGGCCGGGAGTCACGATCTCCAGGCAACGATCTATCGGACGACAGGGCTGGGTGAATCACAAGTCGAGAAAATCGTAGGGGAACAGCTTCTCGCCATTCCGGGACTGGAACTCGGCTACTGCGCCCGCATGGGTGAAGTGGACCTCAGAGTGATCGGACCGAAATCCGCCGTCGATGCGGCCGATAAGCTTATTCAGTTGGAACTGGGGCCCTACATCGTCACGACCGACGATAAAGAACTGGAAGAGGTGGTCGTCGGACTTCTGACTTCGAAAAGCGCGACCCTGGCGACGGCGGAGTCCTGCACCGGAGGGCTTTTAGCAAACAGGATCACGGACGTACCTGGGTCGTCGCTCGTTTTTCTGGAAGGAAACGTCACCTACTCGAACGATGCCAAGATGCGGACCTTAGGTGTTTCGGCGGAGCTGCTTTCGACCGTAGGGGCGGTGAGCAAAGAAGTCGCCCAAGCGATGGCGGAAGGAGCCTTGGAGCGGAGCGGAGCTACCTACGCTCTCTCCACCACCGGCATCGCCGGTCCGGACGGAGGCACCGCTCTTAAGCCTGTTGGAACCGTCTTTCTCGGGTTAGCCCATCGCGGATCCATGACCTTGGTCGAGAGTGAGTTCTTTCCTACCGACCGACCCTCCTTTAAGCGCATCTGCACTCAGCACGCCTTGGAGATGCTGAGGAGGAAGATATTGGGAAGGGTAGGAGTGCAGGAGTTCAGGAGTTACAGAATCCGGGTGATGGCCCGGGTAGGGTGAGGCTCCGCCCGAACCGGGGCTTCCCGTCCGGCCCTGTCCTGCGACGTCACCCCCATAATCAGTCGCTCGCACGCTCACGATGCGCGCGGCCGAGCTCATCGTAGACAAAGAATGCTGGATGGTTTTGAGGTCGCCTGAAAGAATCCGTGAGAATTTGGGGGTGACGTTGTAGGGCAAGGCCAAGCCGGAAGCCCCGGTTCGGGCGGAGCCTCACCCTACCAGAGCCGGGAGCCTCACCCCCCCGCACGACCAAAAAAAGAGCTCCCGGTTACCCGGGAGCTCCAAACTGACACTGACACTGGCACTATTTCTTCGGCAGCCACTTCGCCCAGTTCTGGGCGAACTCGTCCACGTTATCCTTCGTGACTGGGATCAGCTCTCCCTTGACGAAAGTCGAAGCTGGTTTCTTGTTATCGGCTACCATGTCGTACAGCATATCGACAGACTTGGTGCCCCATTCATAAACCTGCTGCGCCAGCAAAACCTGGACGTGACCGCTCTTCAGGTATCCAAGCTCGGCCGGCAACGCGTCGACGGCAACAACCTTCACGGTGCCGGGAGCGAATTTAAGCGCGTTGTCGGTGAACAGCGGCCAACCGCCGATCATCGCCCAACCCGTGATTTCCGGATGAGCCTGCATCACCTGCTCTACCTTGGCAGCGGCATCCTGAGGAGTCTCTTTATGGTAATACGCATCAAGGATTTTGATGTCGGGATAATTCTTGGCTTCCTCTTTTACACCTTCAACACGCTTTTGCAGGTTCGGAGCGTTCTGGTTCCCGGCCAGGATTGCCACCGTTCCTTTGCCACCCATGACTTTTGCCAGCTCGGACATTGTTTTCTTGCCGCAATCAATATCGTCCGTACCGAAAATGGCCAGACGCTTGCTCTTTGGGGCGTCCGAATCAAAGGTGACTACCGGTACCCCGTTGTCCACGGCTTTGTCGATCGCATCGGTCAATTTGTTCGCATCCGAACAACTGATGGCGATCCCGTTGGCGCCTGCATTGACCAATTGTTCTACGGCATCGGCCTGCTTCTGAGGGTCCTCCTCGTTCGGCGTACGCCAGTCGATCTTGATGGTTACACCGTGTTCCTTGCTCAGCTTTGCGGCTTCGTCCTCAGCACCGGTTTTAGCGGCCTGGAATACGGGGTTGTTATTGGATTTGGCAATGACGCCAAATGTATAGGTTTTATCGGCAGCTAAACCGGTAGCAACCGCCAAGCCGAGAAGGCTTGTGATGGTTAGACTTATTTTCCTGATCATTTTGGTTGGGGAGTTGTAGCAACTGGAGTCTCGCTGGAGGCGAGCATCTCCTTCTTAATACGACCTGTCTTGGCCAACAAACGTTGATTGGCCATCCAGGCATTAAATTGGTCAAACAACACCGCGGCAATCACGACCAGACCAATCACGATCTGGCTGTAATTTTGCGGGATGTTAAGAATGACCAAACCGTTCGAGATCATTTGCAGGATGACGGCACCGAGCAAGGCGCCGAGGGCAGTGCCTTTGCCTCCAACGAGGCTAGCACCGCCCACCACCGCGGCAGCGATCACATTTAATTCGTAACCTTGACCGTCTCCGGAGGAACCTGCGCCATAGTAGCCTAAGGATAACACAGCGGCGATTCCAGCCGTCAGACCCGAAATGGTGTACACGAGAATCTTCACGAAGCCGACGCGGATACCGCTGTAGCGACTCGCGGTTTCATTGCCGCCGACCGCATAGACTTTTCGACCGATGGCCATCTTAGCCAGGAAGATGCCGCCAATAATCATGACGATAATCATCACGATCAGCGGGACAAGGCTTAGACCATTGACTTCCTGGCGAACAAACGATCGAAACGCTTCCGGAAAACCGCCAATCGACTGGCCGTTGGTCTGGACGAACGCGATGCCCCGGTAAATAGCCATCGTGCCAAGCGTGATAATGAACGGGTGGACGTTGAAGGCCACAATCATCGATCCGTTCAGGAGGCCGCCCAGAATGCCAACTCCGATCGTGACCAGGATTCCAATTAGCACGGCTCCCAGTTCCGCCGGATCCCCCGAACTGCGCGAGAACCAGCGCTCCACAGACCGAAGCAAGCGCGTAGGTTGCGCCGACGGAAAGATCAATGCCGCCGGTGATGATGACAAAGGTCATTCCCACGGCCATAATCGCGAAGAAACTGGTGTCCTTCGCAATCTGAATCAGAGTTCGCGGATTGAAGAACTTGTTGACCGTGACGAAAGCCGGTGTCTTCTGTCCGTCCGGACCGGTCTCAAAAACCCGTTCTTGTTTGCCCGCGTTGTTTTGAAATTTTGGAAGCTGAACGGAGCCGCCAAAAACGGCCAATAACAGGCCAAGGACGACAATTGCCAGAATCAATCCGCCTTCAGGGAATTTGGAGAAGCTGAAGCTGAACTTGCTGGGGGGAGCCATGGGGAGTAGAGCCTTCTATTATGCTTGCGGAGTCGCTTGTCAAGCTGGAGTCAGAGAAACCGTAACGCTGTACAGTCACCGCTGACATGTCTTTAAAGCGATTCCTAGTTCACCACTTGCACCGGGGTACCGACTTTGACGTGCGCGTAAATCTGAGGAGCGATTTCGGCCGGCAGACGAATGCATCCATGGGAGGCCGGATATCCTGGTAAAATCCCGATGTGCATTCCAACCCCTTCCGACGTTAGCCGCATAAAATAAAACATCGGTGCCCCTTCAAAATGGCTGCCGCTCGGTGCCGAATCAATCCGTGCACTAACCCCGCCTCGAACCACCCGGCCTCTCGAATCCAAAAAGTTACCGTAGATGTTAGACCGGTGGTTAGGATCTTTCTGCATGATCGTAAAATTGCCGGTAGGTGTGAATCCGGCTTTTTTTCCCGACGACACAGGGGTGTCAATGGCAACTTGATTTCCCGCGTACAGGTAAGCCCTCTGCCTCGACAGCGAAACGAGCACTGCGGCATTCTCTGGAGTCGTTTGCGCCAGCACACTTTTATTAACCACGGGAGCCGCCTGTTTCGCGATCAATTGCTGCGGCGAGGTCATCTTTGGATGGTGATCTTGCGCCCACACGGAGTTGGTTGCCATGCACAGAAAACCAAGAACAGCCAACCTGCCTCCCTTCAACCGTCGCAATAAGTGGTTCATTTGCTGCAAATAACTGGGCTACGCATACTGGATTTCTTCCCGACGAATCAATTAAATAAGCGGACCAGCCGGCGAAGTCAGCTAATTTGAGATGGCATCGACCGTTTTTAATGAACGGATAAAGGCTCCGAGACTAATCGCTGGCATCCAAAGAGTTCTCCGTTTAATCAATTCTCAGGATGGTTCACCTGATCGACACACTCCACCTTGGAACACCTGACGTCATTTGCGTCGCGCTGGTCGAATGCGGGCCTAGGGATTTGCTTCTGGTGGACAGCGGCCCGGAGTCCGTCTTTGACGCGGTGGTCGCGGGCATCCGAAAACTCGGATTTGATCCAGCCCATGTCCACCATCTCCTGGCTTCTCACGTTCACCTGGACCACTCCGGCGGCGCCTGGCGATGGGCCAAAGAATTTGGGACAAAAATTTATGTCAACCCAAGAGGCGCACCCCACCTCGTCGATCCCTCCAAGTTGGTCGGGAGCGCGGCCAGGATCTATGGAAACAAAATGAACTCTTTATGGGGAGCGGCCGGACCAATTGCAGAAGACCAAGTGATTGCCGTCGAAGACCGCGCCGAGCTGCGATTCGGTTCTAAACAATTCCGGGTCCTTTACACCGCAGGCCATGCACAGCATCACAATTCCTATTGGCTGGAGTCCGAGCGGACAGTGTTTGCCGGCGATGTCGCAGGGGTTCGCATTCGGGGAGGACCAACGATCCCGCCGTTCCCTCCGCCAGACATTCACCTGGAATCCTGGAAAGAATCACTCGACAAGATCCGCGCCCTCAGACCGGACTCGCTCCACATTACGCATTTCGGGAAAGTCGATGATCCCGTGGGAAGTCTCGACTCCCTGGAGAAGCGGTTGTTCTCCTGGGCGGATTGGATGAAGCAACGATTGTTGGAGGGCAAACCCGAAACAGAGATCATTCCGGAGTTCGAGCGCTTTACCGTGCAGGAACTTCTGAACGACGGAACTCCGAATGAAGACTTGGCGACTTACGAACAGGCGGATCCCGCTTCGATGAGCGTCGCTGGATTGGCTCGCTATTGGCGAAAATATCATCCGGAACAGGTGCCCTGATTCGCCGAAGATTTTAACGCAACGAGGGAGTAGCGCGCGGGCATGGTTCAGGCGTACCCTTGTCCATGGCTAACAACGAGTGTCCAATTTGGAATACGCTTGCAGAGCAGATTCGCAGCGAGCCCACAAAGGCGATCATCCTGGCTTTCGGAGCAGGGTTACTTTTGTGCTTTCTGCCCGTCGGGAAGTTGCTGGGTTTTCTCGTCAAGATGACATTTGTACTATCGAAACCGGTGTTGCTGATCCTGGGCGTCGTCAAGTTGCTCGAATACTACGGTGTGACGGGGGACTGAGCGGGGAACGGGTGGCGGGTCGGCATTGGGGTGGTTCAGCGTTCAGCGTGCGCCGGGCGATTCCTCGCTGAGGCGCTCGTTGATCGGTTCAGAGGAACGAGGAGAGCGAGCACTTAGCGTTTGTATATTGCACCAGAACGCCCGCTGAACGCTGAACGCCACTCGCCGACACGTTTCCCCTGGTGCGCCGAACGCCGAACGCTATTCGCCGAGAAGTCGGTTGTATTTACGAAGGATTTCACGCAATCGATCGTGCGGCAACGCGTAGAAGGTATTGTTGTTGATCCCCTTCATCGTTTTTGCTGCAACCAGCGCGTTGACGATCGCCTCCTCCGTCGCCTGAGGAGTCGCGGCAAGCAACGGATCCAACTCATCGTTTCTGAGTGTTGACCACTGCTGGCGAATTCCAGTCGTTAGCGGAACTGCGGTCGAGAAAGCAATAAACAAGTCGCCAGACGAATTCGTGCTGACGCCGCCCGTGCGCGCGACGCCGAGCGCTGCGCGTTTGGCGACCCGTTTCAGTTGCTGTGGGAGCAATGGCGCGTCCGTCGCGATCACAACCAGAATCGAACCCTCTTTTTCAAACTCCCGATGAATCACCGGCTGAAGTTCGGTGATCTCTTTTCCAACCGGTACGCCTGCCACGATGAGATTGTCGCGCCTCGCAAAATTCGCCTGAACCAGCACTCCCAAATAAAAACGATCCTCCCCGATTGAAATCACGCGTGAGGCCGTACCGGTCCCTGCTTTGAATCCGAAAGCGCGCATCCCGGTCCCGCCGCCCGTGTTGCCCTCCTCGACAGGTCCGCTGGTGGCTCGATCAAGGGCGCTGAATACGTCCTCCTTTTTCACGTGAAAACCGTTGATGTCATTGAGCTCACCATCCCAGGTTTCGGCGACCACAGGCAGACTGAAGTATTCCGTGTCCGGGAACTTCCTGGTGCCCCATTCAATCACCGCGTCATGGGTGACGCCAATGCTGTGCGTATTGGTCAGCAGCACCGGCCCTTCCAGAAAGCCCGATTCCTGCACCCAGGCAGCGCCCGTCATTTCTCCGTTTCCGTTAAAAGAATCCACCGCAGCCGGTACCGGCGTATTGCCGTTCTCCTTACCGAGCGGCCAAATGGCGGTGACACCGGTGCGAACCGGTCCTTGGCCGACAACCAGTTTCCCCTCGCCTTCCACCAGCGTGGTTTGGCCAACCTCGACCCCGGGGACATCCGTAATAGCGTTGAGGCGGCCAGGCGTGCCTTCAAACGGCACTCCGAGATCACGCGCGCGCGTCATCGCAGTGGCAACGTAGCCGGCGGCGCCAAAACTATGAAAACAACAAAGAGCCGCGATCGCCACGCGTTGGATGAAGTTGATTGCTGACCGAATGTTCATCAGCGAAAAAGAATTTTATCAGTTATCGAACGAATTCGTACGTTTGTCTCAGCGGCGTCTTCTCAATGATGATTGTCGCAACAGTCCTCAGCTCCTGTGCAGCCCACCCTGAGGATGGCGGCACAAGGTCGACTTTACTTGATAAATGGAATCGCTCCTATAATTTCAATGAGGCACTACGCTCAGATTCGACATAGAGAAAACGCGGATCCTCAATGAGAGCGTGCTCACCAAGAAACGATTAGGGATACATTTTTATATCAAGTTACGATAAACAATTATGAATAACACTAATGCCTATGCCGCGCAAAGCGCCACCGACGCGCTGGCGCCCTTCAGCTTCCAGCGCCGGGACGTACAAGCCCATGATGTACAGATCGACATCTCCTATTGCGGCGTCTGCCATTCCGACATTCATCAAGCCCGCAATGAATGGGGAGGCTCGATCTATCCCATGGTGCCAGGGCACGAAATCGTTGGGCGGGTGATCAAGACAGGCGACCAAGTCAAAAAATTCGCAGTCGGCGACCTGGTCGGTGTCGGATGTTTTGTTGATTCGTGTCGAAATTGTGCACAATGCAACGCCGGTCAGGAGCAGTATTGTGAAAAAGGGATGAGCCCCACTTACAACGGATACGAGCAAGATCACAAAACGCCGACCTACGGCGGCTATTCCACGCAAACCGTGGTGGACGAAAATTATGTCCTCAAAGTTTCGCCCAAACTGGCTCTGGAAGGTGTCGCGCCGCTCTTGTGCGCTGGGATTACCACCTACTCCCCGCTTCGCCACTGGAATGTGAGCAAAGGGCACAAAGTTGGCGTCCTCGGTTTGGGAGGACTGGGACATATGGGTGTCAAAATTGCTGCGGCTCTCGGCGCGGAAGTGACGATGCTAAGCACTTCTCCGTCCAAAGAAGCAGATGCCAAACGTTTAGGGGCGCAACGATTCGCCCTGACCTCTAATCCGGATGTCTTCAAGCAATACGACAGGTATTTCGATTTCATCCTGGATACGGTTTCCGCGACGCACGATTTCGAAAAATACCTCGGCACCCTGAAGACGGACGGCACGTACATATTCGTCGGCTTGCCATCTGAACCGATCTCAATTCCCGCTTTTAGCCTGGTTCCCCGACGACGGAGTATTGCCGGCTCGATGATCGGCGGGATCGCGGAGACACAGGAAATGCTGGATTTCTGCACGGAACACAACATCACCTCCGACGTGGAAGTTATCCCGATCCAACAGATCAACGAAGCGTACGAGCGGACCATCAAAGGACAGGTCAAATATCGCTTTGTCATCGATATCGCTTCGCTGAAAGAGACCAACGGCTAACCGACAAGAACCGGCGTCGTCCGCCTTTACTCAATCCGGCGGACGGCGGCCTGGGAGAAGTGTCAGTGTCAGTGCCAGTTAGCTGAAACGCCGAACTCCACCACTCCACCACTCCACCACTCCACCACTCCACCACTCCACCACTCCACCTCTCCACCACTCCACCTCTCCACCTCTCCATCTCTCCGACTCCTCCCCTACGCACCAGCAACCATGAAAGCAGTGACCGATCATCCAATCGACGATTTGTTTGCGAACCGATGGAGCCCGTACAGCTTTGCCAACCGTTCGGTGAGCGACGAGGATCTGCGATCGCTCTTTGAAGCAGCCCGTTGGGCTCCCTCGTCTTACAACGAGCAACCCTGGATTTATATCGTTGCGAAAAAAGAAGACGCCGATGAATTCGCGCGCTTGTTATCATGCCTTGTTGAAGGAAACCAGGCCTGGGCCAAAGCGGCTTCGGTCTTGGTCCTGGGGATCGCAAGACTCAAGTTTTCACACAATAACGAACCAAATCGTGCGGCTCATCATGATCTTGGCCTCGCGGCAGGCAACCTTGTGCTGGAGGCGACCTCACGAGGTCTCTCTGTCCATCAAATGATCGGCATTTTGCCCGATAAAGCTCGAGATCTATATTCGGTGCCCGAAGGGTACGAGCCTCTCACGGCGATTGCTATCGGCTACGCCGGCGACCCTGCCGCGTTGCCCGAGGCGCTGCAGGCACGAGATAGAACCCGGCGCCCTCGCAAACCGCTCAAAGAGTTTGTCTTCGGTGCCAAGTGGGGCGTTTCTTCGAGTTCGATCTGAAATGGAAGGACTGTCTCGGTGGCGAGGCGGGTCGCTGGGTTGAAACCCCCGGCGATTTTCATCCGTTCGCCATCTTGGTCCAGACCGCTCCACCTTTTGCGCTCTGGACTGCGGTCGCGATAAAAAGCATGCCTTCCAGGCCATCCTTAACGGTGGGAAAATCACAGTCGACAGGAATTGGCTGACCACTGATCTCCGCGTCAATCGCTCGCGCAGCTTCGACGTAGATGTTGGCGAAAGCTTCAAGAAAAGCCTCCGGATGACCGGCCGGAATCCGGGTGAACCGTTTCGCGGCATCGCTGAGGTAAGCGTTACCGCGTCGATAAACGCGGCGCGGCGCGTCAGGATACTTCACGATCAAATCGTTTGGGTCTTCCTGGTGCCACTCCAGAGAAGCTTTGGTACCGTAAACCCGGATAGTTAAACTGTTTTCTTCGCCGACAGAAATTTGCGAAGCATAGAGAACACCTCTCGCTCCGCCTTTGAAGCGAACGAGCAAATTCGCGTCATCTTCAAGGAGGCGGCCTTTGACGAAAGTTGTGAAGTCAGCACATATTTCGTCGATCTCGAGACCGGTGATATACCGGGTCAAATTTTCGGCGTGGGTTCCGATATCGCCGACACAGCTTGACGCGCCTGCTTGTTCCGGGTTCGTCCGCCAGGCGGCCTGTTTTTGACCTTCCTCGTCGATCGGATTGATCAGCCAACCTTGCGGATACTCCACAACCACTTTCATCAGTTTGCCAAGTTCGCCCCTTCGAACCAGTTCACGCGCTTCCTTGACCATCGGGTAGCCGGTGTAGTTGTGCGTCAAGGCAAATACCTTCCCCGTTCTCCGAACGAGCTGCTCCAACTCAATGGCTTCCTCAAGATTAAAAGCGAGCGGTTTATCACACACCACATTGAAGCCGCTTTCCAGAAATGCCTTGGCCACCGGCACGTGTGTGCGATTGGGTGTCACGATAGAAACAAAATCGATCCGTTCACCCTCCGGCAATTGGAGTTCCCGTTCCACCATCGTCTTGTAATCCGGATAAACCCGATTTGGGTCCAACAGTAGATCTTCGCCGGAAAGTCTCGATTTCTCGGCGTTCGATGAGAACGCGCCTGCCACCAGTTCTATTTTTCCGTCAAGCCGCATCGCCATTCTGTGAACTCCACCGATGAATGCGTCGCGGCCGCCGCCCACCATGCCAGCTTTTAATCTTCGCTTCATATGCAAGTTACTTTTTAGTGTCCCGTCTCCGAAATAGCAGGTACTTTGTGCGAATAAAATGGGCCGTATGTCGGGGCCGGTTGGCTGTTTTTTTGCGTTGCTCGCTTGAACCGTATGACACAGATATGGGCGCTTCTACCGGCAATCCTCGGACGCCTTGAAAAACAGCCAACGGCTCTCCGGCACAGTAACTGCTAATTCCGGGATGACACTAGATCCACCAACGATGACTGCGAGAAAATTGCGCCCACTCATCAGAAACAAGGCTGGACGCTTAAAATACACAATATCTTGTATTAGCTAAATGATTTGATACAATATGAGGAAGAGCGTGACGGAGTTCGATCTCTCCGCTGTAAATGATGTGCACCCTCCGAGAATTTGATCCGCGTTCAGCCCATCTGGAAGCGCGTGAACCACGCCCACAATGCGACTGAGGCGAAATATCGCACGCGCTGCGTGGCGCCTCGCTAAAAGCTATTGGACCTCGGAGGAAAAGTGGTCTGCGTGGGCCCTGCTCCTCGGGGTCATAGGGCTTAATCTGGGTAACGTCTACATCAGCGTGCGGATCAACGAGTGGAACCGCTCCTTCTACAACGCGCTGCAGGCCTTCGATCGTGGGGAGTTATTCCGGCAGCTTGGCTTTTTCTGCATTTTAGTGTTTTTCGCCATTTCGATGTCGGTTTATAGCCTTTACCTCAGTCAGATGCTCCAGATCCGCTGGCGCCGCTGGTTGACGACCCGATATCTGGGAGCCTGGCTGGCGGAGCAGGCTTATTATCAATTGGAGTTGGGCGGCGGGACCGACAACCCCGACCAGCGTATCGCCGATGATCTCAACCAATTCACTACTTTTGTCCTGAGCCTCTCGGTGGGCCTGATCAGCTCGGTGGTTTCCTTGATTTCGTTTCTGGTTATCTTGTGGGGATTGTCCGGACCGGCCGATCTGCCGATTGGCACCTGGGTCACCCTGCATATCCCTGCTTATCTGGTCTGGGCGGCCTTGCTCTATGCGGGCATCGGGACCTGGTTAACAGTCAAAATCGGTCAACCTCTGGTCCCGTTGAACTATGCTCGTCAGCGGTTTGAAGCCGACTTCCGGTTCGGTCTGGTGCGCTTAAGAGAAAACGCTGAGAGTGTTGCCCTCTACGGCGGCGAACCGGTCGAGCTTAAGCTTTGCCAGGAGCGCTTTGGCAGTGTCTTTGAAAACTTCCGCCAGATTATGAAACGCCAAAAGCGCCTGACCTGGTTTACCTTAAGCTACGCACAGGTGGCGGTGATCTTTCCGGTGGTGGTCATCTCGCCCCGTTATTTTCTCAAGCAGATCGGGCTGGGCGGCCTGATGCAGGCGGTCAATGCCTTTTCTTTTGTCCAGAACGCCCTTTCCTTTATTATTAATTCCTACGCTGACATCGCCGCCTGGCAGGCAGTGACTGAACGCTTAGGCGGGTTCGAAGCGAGTTTGCAGGCAGTTCACCAGGGGATGCGAGCACCCCGGCAGATCGTGTTTCGCCGTGGGAATTTTGGCCTGACTCTCAAAGAGCTAGACATTGATATGCCCGATGGTACGCCGCTTTTGCGCGGAGTGAACTTTGCTCCAGTCCGTGGAGCAGCGGTGCTGATTGCCGGAGCTAGCGGCGCCGGCAAAAGCACCTTGCTGCGCGCCATTGCCGGGATCTGGCCCTACGGCCGGGGCGAAATCAGCCTTGGCAAGGGGCCCATTCTTTTTGTGCCCCAGCGCTCCTACCTACCCTTAGGCACTCTAGCCAGTGCACTGCATTACCCGCACAGCGAGAAAACGACCTTCTCCATCCCGAGACTAGCGGCGGCGCTCGAGGAGGTCGGCCTCGGGTGGCTCGCCGACGAACTGGAGGTGGTCCGGAACTGGTCTCAGCGTCTTTCCCTGGGCGAACAGCAACGGCTGGCCTTTGCCCGCATTCTGCTTTTAAAGCCGGGGCTCTTATTCCTGGACGAAGCGACCTCGGCTCTCGACGAGGATTCCGAAGCCAAACTGTACGGTCTCTTACGCGCTGCCCCATGGCGGCTCACCATGGTCAGCGTCGGCCACCGCAGCACCCTTCACAGCTTCCATGACCAGATCCTGGATCTCGCCGCCTTCAGTCCTTTGATAGTGTCTCGTCCCCTAAGTAGCAGGTACTTTGCCGGAGGAGAGTTGGCCGTTTTTCGAGACGCGAGCGAACCACCCATATCTGTGTCATACGGGTCAAGCGAGCAACGCGGAGAAACAGCCAACTGACTGCGATTTCAGAGACAGGGGGACTAGGCATCCCACCGCAGTTCAGGAATGTTCACCCACCTCAGGCCCGGATCGTTTCGGGTCATCGCTGGCCGGGTCCGTGTCGAACGCGGCTCGCAAATCATCTGGAATTCGCAGTGGCCGCCCGCTTTGGCGATCGATGTAGACCCAGTTGGTCTCAGCCTCAACCAAGACGCTTTGGTCGTTCGTTCGGGAGACCAGATACCTGCGGAGGGAGCTGCGTGGTTTAATTTCGGCCACCCAGGTCTGGATCGTGATCGTCTCCCCTGCGAAAGCCGGCCGAACGTAGGTGACAAAATGAGAGCGAACGACCCAGACCGCCCCGTTCTGCAGATAGCGCTCCACCGGCCAACCCTGGGCGGCTGAATGTTGAATCGCGATCTCCTGCATCCACGTGATATATTTCAGGTTACTGACATGTCCCAGCTCATCGATCGCGTCTCCGGGAATTAAAAACGTCTTTGTAAAAAGTTGTGGCGCAACGACCGTGAATTTCGAAGCCACAAATTCAGCTTACTCGCTCGTTCGTGGCTTTTTAACGGCCGGCTTCTTAACCGGTCGCCTTGTTTTCTTAACCGGAGCTTGTTCGAGACTGGAGGCGGTCTTTGGGGCGCGCTTCCGCGGTGTCAGATGGAGCTGCAATCTCTTGCCTTTCGGCGTAGATCAAGCGGAACGCTTCGGTCGTCGCAGCATTAGCGGCATCGATCAACGCGCGCAGAATACCATCGTCCTCCGTCAGTACACGGCACCCAGCCATAATCTCGGCGTGTTGCTGCGAGATAGCGGCCAGCAGGGAAGTCCTTGCGGAGTTTGCACCAACCAATTCCGAATACGACCGCTGGATCAGACTCTGGACCACAGACGTCAACGTTGCGGCGTTTGCCGCCGAGAAAAGGTCCTTGTAAGCTCTGTGGCCCAGCCCAATAATGTCCTGTTCCCGGGCCTTGTAACCTTCGATGGCCTGGCCGATTTTGGGGACGACGTCCGACATGACGTCAATTTCTACAACGAACGGAGGAGGTTGTCAGTCTCATTCGGAAGGACGGCGGGAGAAACGTGTCGGCGTATCGGCCTGTGGGCGTGTGGGCGTGGGCGACCCAGCCCGTTCCCTTCCCAATCTTCCTCCTGAACTCCTGCAACTCCTGAACTCCTGTAACTCCTGTAAACCCCCAGCCATCGAAACAATAAGCGGTTGTCCCGGTCCAAACGGTTGACGTGATACGCTTGATCTGATCTAACTTCTCTTGTTGTCAATTATTGCTGACGACCCCCTGAACATGAAAATCTCCAAAATTTCCCGGTCTGGGACTCGAACCGCCTGCGGATTGCTTCTGGCAATCAGCATGACGACCCCTCTCTTCGCTCAAAAAAAACTTAACACGGTGGCCGTCACTGTTGGGGACCTTGGAAACCCCTTTTTCGTCCAGATTGCGCATGGAGCTCAAGCTGCGGCGAAGAAGATTAATCCAAGCGTCAAATTCCAGTCCGAATCCAGTAACTACGACGTAAATAATCAAACGAACCAGATGGACAACTTTGTCGCCTCTGGGGCTAATCTGATCCTTTTAAACGCTGCGGATAGCAAAGGCATTGCTCCGGCTGTGATGCGCGCAAAGTCGGCCGGCGCCACGGTGGTGGCAGTCGATGTGGGTGCAGAAGGGGGGGTGGACGCGACGGTCACTTCCAACAATAAGCAGGCGGGGCAATTGGACGGCAAATATGTGGCGGACCGGCTGAAAGGCAAAGGTCAAATCGTGATTGTCAATGGACCGCCGGTAACCGCGGTAACCGATCGAGTGGCAGGTTTTCTGGAAGAGATTAAGAAATCGCCGGACATCAAGATTCTTTCGCAGGATCAGAATGCTGGTGGCAGCCGGGACGGTGGGCTTCGAGTGATGACGGATCTGCTAACCGCCTTTCCAAAAATCGACGCGGTCTTTGCCATTAACGATCCGACCGCTATCGGCTGCGATCTGGCAGCCAAGCAGGCGCAACGGAAGGATTTCTTTATCGTCGGCGTCGATGGAGCACCTGACGTGGTGCCTTCGCTGAAAGATAAAGATAGCCTGATCGCCGCCAGTGCGGCCCAGGACCCGTATACCATGGCGGGTAAAGCGGTTGAGATTGGTTACGATTTATGAATGGGAAGAAGCCGGCCGAGGAACTCACCCTCATCCCAGTAGACCTGATCACCAAAGAAAATGTCGACCAGTACAAAGGCTGGACCAAGTAGAAGCGATCGGCCGATCCTGGAAGTACGCCAGATCTGCAAGAGCTTCCCTGGTGTACGGGTTCTCAAGAGCGTCAATTTAAGCATTTGGCCAGGCGAAGTGCACGCCTTCATGGGCGAGAACGGCGCCGGCAAGAGCACGCTCATGAAGATCCTGGCCGGTGCGTACCAGGCAGACTCCGGGGAAATCCTCCTGGACGGGAAGCCCGTCCATCTCCGGACGCCGCACGAAGCGCGCCTGGCAGGGATCGGGATTATCTACCAGGAATTGACTGTTGCACCGAACCTGACGGTGAGCGGCAACGTCTTTCTAGGCTCAGAACTGAAGCGTCTCGGGTTCATGAAAGATACGGCCGAAATGGATCGAAAGACCCAGGAAGTGCTGGATCGGCTGGGCGCCAGGTTTAAGGCCACGCAACGCGCATCCCATCTTGCGGTGGCCGAACAACAGCAGGTGGAGATTGCCCGGGCCCTCTTCTACAAAAGCCGAGTCCTGGTGATGGATGAACCGACGGCGGCTCTCTCGGATCGTGAGACCGATCGGTTGTTCGAGGTGGTGCGGCAACTTCGTTCGGAAGGACTCGCCATTATCTACATCAGCCATCGCATGGCCGAAGTGTACGAACTGGCCGACAGGCTTTCCGTCCTGCGCGATGGCGAGTATGTCGGGGAGCTGAAGCGGGCGGAATTTTCGGCGGACAAAGTCATTGAGATGATGGTTGGACGCCGACTGGAGGATTTCTACGAGCACAGCAAACATACGGCCGGACGGGTGGTCCTGGAAGTCAAAAACATGTCCGATGGCAACCGGGTGAAGGGCGCCAATTTCCAGCTCCGTCAGGGGGAAGTGCTCGGGTTGGCAGGGTTGGTCGGGGCGGGAAGAACCGAACTCGCACGGTTGATCTTCGGAGCGGATAAACGCAAATCGGGCGAGGTTTATCTGGATGGAAAGAAGCTCCAGATCAACCAGCCCAAAGATGCGATCCGCGCCGGGATCGGTTATGTGCCTGAGGATCGAAAGCTGCAAGGTGTTTTCCTCCAAATGTCATCGGGAGAAAACATTACGATGAACATCCTGGGACGCTGCGCGAAAGCTGGGGTTCTCAATTTCAAAAAATTGACTGATCGGGCGAATGTCGAAGTGAAGGCTATGCGGGTCCGGACCGCGTCGCTGAAACAACGGGCCGGAGGCCTCTCCGGGGGAAACCAGCAAAAGCTCCTGTTAGCTCGCTGGTTGGAGATCAATCCGAGAGTCTTGATTCTGGACGAGCCAACGCGAGGGGTCGACGTCGGTGCCAAAGCCGAGATTTACGCCTTGATTCAGCAATTGCTCGAGAAAGGGATGGCGGTTCTTTTCATCTCCAGTGAACTGCCGGAAATCGTGGGTGTTTGCGATCGCGTGCTAGTCATGCGGGAGGGAGAAATTACCGGGGAGGTCGGAGGCGAGACCGGAGTCGAAATCACGCAAACGAACATTATGAAGTTTGCCACCGATGTCATACGGAGTGCATCAACCAATGGCCACTGAAGCTACCATCGATACGACCGCCCTGGCTGCGGCTAAACGGAAAGAGTTTACCCGAACGATGATCGAGTTGGCCGGAATGCTTCCGGTCCTGATCGTGATTTGCATTCTCTTCGCCGTTCTGACCCCGAATTTTCTCACTCAGAACAATATAGTCAACGTCGTCCGCCAAGCGTCCATCAATATCGTGCTGGCGGCGGGTATGACGTTTGTCATTCTGACGGGAGGGATCGATCTGGCGGTCGGATCGGTTTTAGGATTTACCGCCGTAATCGCGGTCGTTGTCTCGCTGATCCCTGGCCTGAGTGAGTTAGCGGTTCCGGCGGCGCTCTGTGCCGGGTTGCTGGTGGGAGTGCTGACCGGCGCTACCGTCGCCTACATCGGGCTTCCTCCCTTCATCGTAACCCTGGGAACCTACACGGCGATTCGTGGGCTGGCCTATCTCGCGGCGGGCGGGACCACCGTCATCAACAGCAAGATCGGTTTTGCCTGGATCGGCAATGGCTATCTCGGGCCGGTTCCCTGGCTGGTGGTGATCGCTCTTTTCACCATTGCGGTGAGCGCATTCATTCTTCACCGAACGATTTTAGGCGTGCACATTTATGCTGTCGGCGGGAATGCGCAGGCGGCGCGATTGACCGGGATTCCCGTACCGTTCATTCTGATTTTCTCCTACGGGGTCAGCGGACTTCTTTCGGGACTGGGGGGCGTCATGAGCGCCAGTCGCCTCTACAGTGCCCAAGGTCAATTAGGCATCGGTTACGAGTTGGATGCGATCGCGGCGGTCATTCTGGGTGGGACCAGTTTCGTTGGTGGAATTGGAACGGTCTTTGGAACATTGATCGGAGCCTTGATCATCGCTGTGTTGAATAACGGCCTTACGTTGATGAACGTCTCCTTTTACTGGCAGTTGGTTATCAAGGGCGCGGTCATCATCCTGGCTGTCATGCTCGACAAATTGCGCACCCGCGGTCAGGCCGGATAGTCACTTAATACCACAAAACCTCGAAAGAGAGTTTGCTGTGTCTGCTAGTGCACCACATACTAAATCCCACGTGCTTCGTGGTTTGTGTTTCGCGCCGGTCTTACGGTCCAAAGGGCTCGCCCCGAAGGGGCTTGAGGACTCAGCCCAGGGTTTCAACCCTGGGAACCAAACAATCAAACGGTTCGCCCTCACAAGGGGCGAGAGGAGCGAGCAAGTTAACCATATTACAATGACCCCTTCTTATGGTTAGTATTTCGATCTGCCGCCCCTTCAGGGCGCGTCGCTTGGGGCTGGTTCCCAGGGTTGAAACCCTGGGCTGAGTCCTACAGCCCCTTTGGGGCATAGCATGACTGGCGCTAAAACACATACCAGCGTTTACCCTGCACCCGAATCAACCCTGAAGGGGCGATTTTTTCCTTGTTGCCCTAACTTTTCGCATTTTCTGCCTGACTAGCAGTCCGGAATTGATTTTGATTGCTCGAAGGGGATGGATGCTTGGCGCAGGACTTCCCGGGCAGTCGGATATAGTCGATTGAACCGCGCAGGCGCAGGGCGAATAGAACGCGATTGGCCAGGAAATAGAAGGGACTCGACTACCACCACACCAACCACAACCAAGCTATGAACCTAAAGACCACAACGGATAAAACGCTCGCCATTATCATGGGCGGAGGCGCCGGCAGCCGGCTGTTCCCCTTAACCAAAGAACGTGCCAAACCCGCAGTCCCACTGGGTGGCAAATACCGGCTGGTAGACATCCCTATCAGCAATTGTCTTAATAGTGGTTTTCGCCAGGTCTATGTGCTCACTCAATTTAACAGCGAGTCGTTGCATCGCCATATCACCGCCAGCTACAAATTCGACAACTTCACCAAGAGTTTTGTGGAAATTTTGGCCGCCCAGCAAACTCCCGAAGGCGCCCGCTGGTACCAGGGGACGGCCGACGCGGTGCGACAGAACCTCCGCTACTTTCTCGAGCGCCCCTACGAGTACTATCTCATTTTGAGTGGCGATCAACTCTACCGCATGGATTACGGCGACTTACTGCAGGCGCACCTGGAAAACGGTGCAGACGTTACGCTGGGCACTACGCCGGTCGACCGCGCGGCGGCCTCCGGGTTTGGCATCATGCACAGCGACGCAAATCGCCGAATCTACCGCTTCGAAGAAAAACCCAAGGATCCCAAGCTTCTGGAGGAACTGCGCATTCCGCCTGAATTGCTGAAGGATCTGGGACGACCGACCGACTCAGAGCTCTACCAGGGCTCGATGGGTATCTATGTCTTCAATCGCCAGATCCTCATCGACGCGCTCGACAATACTCACGACGATTTCGGTAAACACATCATTCCGGCCTCCCTCAATAAATACAAAGTCTTCGCCTATATTTTTCAAGGCTACTGGGAGGACATTGGAACCGTGCGAGCGTTCTTCGAGGCAAACCTGGCCCTGGCCGAAACCGTTCCACCCTACAACTTTTTTGATCACCTCAATCCCATCTACACCCATGCCCGATTTCTCCCCGCCAGCAAGATCAATGGAGCGCAGGTGAATAAGGCGATCATCGGCGAAGGTTGCATCATTAGCCACGCGAATATCGACCGGGCAGTGATCGGAGTTCGCAGCGTCGTGGAAAACGGCTCCACGATCCGCAACACGATCCTGATGGGCGCTGATTATTATCAGGATGAAGATCCTCAGCCCGTGGCGGGCCGCCCGCCGTTGGGAATCGGAGCACGTTGCGTCATCGAGGGAGCGATCATTGACAAGAATGCCCGTATCGGAGACGACGTGGTGATCTCGCCGGCCGGCAAACCTGAACATCTGGATGGCGACAATTATTTCATTCGCGACGGAGTGGTCGTGGTTCCGAAAGGAGCCGTAATCCCCTCGGGAACCAAGATTTAAGAAGATGAGCACGCATCCCTACGCGGGGAAACCCGCACCGAAAGATCTTCTGATCGACGTCAGCCGGCTGGAAGCCGCGTTCTACGAAAAAAGACCCGATCCTGCCGACCCTAATCAGCTCGTCAGTTTCGGCACCAGCGGACATCGCGGTACGAGCTCGAACGCCACCTTTACCGAGGCGCATATCCTGGCCATTACTCAAGCCATCTGCGAATACCGGCACGGGCAGGGAATTACGGGCCCGTTGTTCATGGGCAAGGACACTCATGCACTTTCCCGACCTGCGGAGCGGGTCGCACTGGAGGTTTTGGCCGCCAACGGGGTAGAAACATTTATCCAGCGCGACGACGGTTTCACGCCAACCCCGGTTATTTCGCATTCTATCCTCGGCTATAACCGCGGACGATCGGATGCGTTGGGAGACGGCATCGTGGTCACCCCTTCGCACAACCCACCCACCGACGGCGGATTTAAATATAATCCGCCGAACGGAGGGCCGGCCGACACCGACGTGACCGACTGGATTCAAAATCGCGCGAACGAACTGCTGCGCGGCGGTAATAAAGGTGTTAAGCGCATCGACTTCGGTGCCGCCCTCAAAGCCTCGACCACGCACGCCGAAGATTTTGTTACGGCTTACGTGGAAGACCTGGGCAACGTTATCGATCTGGAAGCCATCCGATCCGCGGGAGTGAAAATCGGTGTCGATCCGCTGGGAGGCGCAGCGGTAGGTTATTGGCAGCCGGTGGTGGAGCGTTACGGCATTGACATCACGATCGTCAACCCGAACGTCGATCCGACTTTCGCATTCATGACGGTAGACCACGATGGGAAAATCCGGATGGATTGCTCGAGCCCCTGGGCCATGGCTGGACTTGTCCAGCTCAAGGACCGTTTCGACGTCGCCTTCGGCAACGATCCAGACGCGGACCGGCACGGAATTGTCACTCCCTCCGCAGGTCTGTTGAATCCGAATCACTATCTCGCAGTCGCGATTCGCTATCTCCTGACCAACCGTCCGCAATGGCCGGTTTCCGCGGTGGTAGGCAAAACTTTGGTCAGCAGTTGCCTGATTGATCGCGTGGTGGCGAGCCTGCAGCGCAAACTGTGGGAGGTACCGGTCGGATTCAAATGGTTTACGCCGGGACTCTTCGATGGGTCCTGCTGCTTTGGCGGTGAGGAAAGCGCCGGAGCGAGCTTCTTAAAAAGGGACGGCTCGGTTTGGAGCACAGATAAGGACGGTCTTATCCTAGGGCTTCTGGCCGCAGAAATCACCGCCCGCACCGGGAAAGATCCGGGCCTCCACTACAAGGAGCTCACTGCCCAGTTCGGTACGCCCTATTACACCCGGATCGACGCTCCAGCCACGCCCGAGCAAAAGAGTTCACTTAAAAAGCTCGCGCCGGAATCCGTTACTGCCACCGAACTCGCCGGTGAAGCGATTACGGCGAAACTGACACGCGCACCAGGCAACAATGCTTCGATCGGCGGCTTAAAAGTCGTCTCCGTGAGCGGCTGGTTCGCGGCCCGTCCGTCAGGGACAGAAAATATCTACAAACTTTACGCGGAAAGCCTCAAAAGCGCCGAACACCTCGGCGCAATCGTCAGTCAGGCCCAGGAGATCGTTCTTCGGTCCCTCGGGGGAAAATAAATGAACACTTTGGCTTCCGTGCGAGAACACGCGAAGAAGGGGTATCGCACGGAGGCCACGGAGGGAGATCAGGATTGCACTGGAAAGCCAGGAATAATCGATCGCACGCACTTTTCGGTTCGTCTTCGGAAATCATCAAGGGGAATAGAAGGAATGATTCCGCCTCTCTATTCTTATGCATTTGCAAAAGAAGCGATCATGGCAGTTACCTGACTCGGTGGTGACTCCTCAATCCCAGTATCTCGGAAGGCGCCATTTTCTAAGAACCTGCGGCTTGGGATTGGCCGCCAGTGCGCTGCTACCGATGTCCGCCCGCGCTGCGACCTTCGGATTTCCTGATTCATTGAACGCAGCAGACAAGCTGCCCGGAGTGAAACTCACCCCGTACGACGATATCACCGGCTACAATAATTTTTACGAATGGGGCCTTGATAAAGGTGACCCCAAGGTCAACGCCAATCGGGGCTGGAAGACCGAGCCTTGGTTGATCGATGTAGGAGGCTTGTGCGCAAAGCCCGGACATTTCGATGTCAACGACCTCATCAAAGCTGTCGGTGGAATTGAGCAACGCAATTATCGGCATCGCTGTGTGGAAGCGTGGTCCATGGTCATCCCTTGGGACGGGTTCGCTCTGGCCAAACTGGTGGCCATGGCAGAGCCCAAGGCCGAAGCGAAGTACCTGCAATTCACCTCCTTTATGGACCCGAAAGACTGTCCAGGGCAACGCACCCAGGACTTTACCTGGCCATACACCGAAGGTCTCACGCTTCCCGAGGCGACCAATGAGTTGGCTTTTCTGGCGACGGGTATTTACGGCAAACCGTTGCTGAACCAGAACGGGGCGCCTATCCGCTTGGTTGTTCCCTGGAAGTACGGGTTCAAGGGAGCTAAGTCGTTGGTGCGAATCGACTTCGTGGCGGATCAGCCCAAGACCTTATGGAACCAGATGGCGCCATATGAGTATGGGTTTTACGCGAACGTTAACCCAGAAGTCGATCATCCCCGCTGGAGCCAGAAAACCGAACGCGTCATTGGTGCCGGGTTCTTTGGCGGACGGCAACCAACCCAGAAGTTCAATGGCTACGAGAAAGAGGTCGCCGGGCTTTACGCCGGGCTGGATCTCCGAAAGAATTTCTTTAGGATCATACAGGACAGGCCAGATCATACTCTCCAGTACTCCTGGCTCCCGCCTCCTGAATCCTGACTCCTGAATTCTGAATTCTGAAAACCGTGCCTCCTTCAACTAATTCTCGCGGGCTAGCGGCCAGGATTCTGGCCCGCAAAACAGTGGCCCTCGCCGTTCTTGTCGGAACGGGCGTCTGCCTGCTGATTATTCCGGCACTCACTGGCCAACTCGGCGCAAATCCGATCGAATGGTTGCTGCACGTCTCGGGCGAGATTGCGATCTGGACCTTAGGCGCCGTCCTGAGCCTGACTCCGCTACGGGTTCTTTTTCCTCGTTCGGCAGTCGTCAATGCGCTAAACCGGCACCGGCGCTTCATCGGCGTGTCTGCCTGCATTTATGGGCTCATCCATTTTTCCTGTCATGTGCTTTACCAAGGCGATTGGGATGATCTGCTCCAGAGTTTTAGCAAGCCATTTATCTGGTACGGTTTAGCTGGACTCAGCATCTTGGTTCTCCTAGCGCTGACCAGTAACAACTGGGCGGTCAAAACACTGGGCGGAAAAAGATGGAAACTGCTACATCGACTGGCATACCTTGCCGCAATTGTCCTGATCTATCATCAATCGATCGCCGGAAAGGGGCACTGGTATGTCGCCCGCTGGTTGCTCTTCCTTCTCGTTGCGTTGGAAGGCGCTCGGCTAGTGAAAAAGTTCTGGTTCAACAGGCCGAAGTTGGACCGCGCTCAAGCCAAGCCCGGGGAAGTGTCCCAATAGTCGCGCCTGGATTTTAGCGACAGGGGCCCAGGAAGATGTCGATTTTGAGATCGGGCCAAGGTGTCCTCCGCAGGCCTCGCAGATCACCTGTCTACCATTTCCGGATGGAACTTTTCCATCACCTTCACACTGGGCGCATATCTCGACTGCTTCTGTCTGGATCACGGTTCTTTCATGAGAACGGTGGTACTGGACATCATGCTCGATCAGGCCCTCGCATTCTTCCCGAGTGTTGGCTTGGCCGATCGTTCCCGATAACTCTTTTGTCTCGTCGTCTTCAAATTCAACGACGAATTTCCACTTGGTTACCAACGCACTCTGCGCCATGTCTGCATATAGTATGGCTTCTAAAAAGAAAACACAAGATATTGTACGAAAACCCCTAAAAAGAATTAACTTCGCGGACGCGCCATAATTCCGAAAACTATCGTAGACGGATGCTAGCTTAGGGTTTAAAGTTTGCGTTTGCATGAAATCGATCTGGAAAGGTTCGATTGCCTTTGGTCTGGTCAACATTCCGATTCGGCTATACTCAGCCACTGAAACCCTGGGCATAACCACCCATATGCTTTACAAGAAGGATCTCTCCAGGATTCGCTTTCAGCGGGTGGCAGAGTCGACCGGGAAAGAAGTTTCCGCCGAGGAAATCGTCAGGGGTTACGAAGTTGATAAGGGTCAATATGTGATTCTTTCGGACGAAGAACTCGCTGAGGTTGCCCCTGCAAAATCCACTGGCATTGAGATCCAGGAGTTTGTCAATGAGTCTGAGATTTCCAGTCTATATTTTGAAAAGCCTTACTACCTCGAACCGGACAAGGGTGCAGCCAAGGCCTATGCTTTGCTGCGTGAAGCTTTGGCAAAATCGGGAAAGGTGGGGATTGCCCAATTTGTGTTGCGCAACAGAGAAAGTCTCTGTGTCTTAAAGCCTCAGGGCAACGGGCTGGTTCTCAACGCGCTTCGGTTTGCCGCCGAAATACGGTCCATGGATGAGCTCTCGCTTCCATCGCAAGAAAAACTTTCGGCAAGCGAAGTGTCTCTGGCCACCAAACTGATTGAAGGAATGGCCGGCAAGTTCGATCCCGCAGCCTATAAGGACACTTACACGGAAGAGGTCCAGAAGTTGATCGAAGCGAAGGCAAAAGGCGAGAAGCGTCGAGCTCCTCCTCCCAAGGCTGCCAAGAGCAACGTCATCGACTTGGTCTCGGCTCTACAGGAAAGCCTGGGAAGCGTCAAAAAGACCAAAAAACGCACTGCCGCATAAGAGAGAACCCCACAGGGATGACGTCATGGGCGAGGCAGCGCGGGATGGTAGGGTGAGGCTCCGTCCGAACCGGGCATCCTGCCCTGTGGCGCGACCCCCGTTAATTGCTCGGTCGACTGGTCGACTAATCCATAGGAATGACGTCATGGTCGGGCTACGCGGGAAGCCGGCTCAGGCGTGAGCTGCTCGAGTCGTCATCGTGAACCTGGGCGTACCCTCGTGATTATCCTGCGTCTGGTCATCCTGCCCTGTGGCGTGACCCCCGTTAATTGCTCGGTCGACTGGTCGACTAATCCGTAGAGGATGACGTCATGGCCGAGGCTACGCGGGAAGCCCCGGCTCAGGCGGAGCTTCGCCCCCTGACACTGACACTGACACTGCCTCAGAAGCTGATCCGAACGCCGCCGGTCACGGCATTGGAACTGTAGTTCCCGCGCCCAAGCTGCCCATCATAGTTGAGGTAAGTGGTCAGAGTCGGCGTCCAGAGAACAGAAACTCCGGCGCTCACGACCGCGCTATCATGACCTTCGGCCGGGCCGGTAAAGGTCGCCGTTGGCCCGGGAATATCCGGCGAATCCGGCAGTGACCGGAAGAGCTGAATACAAGTACTCATGTTCCCAGGCCGCTTTGAGGGATGGCTCGATGATGATTTTCCCGACCTGCCATTGGTAAAAGAGCCTGAAACCGACGTCGCTCCGGAGCGAATTGGCAGAATCCGTTTGGATCTGCATCGGCGCCAGCGAGCCGTTCTCACTAAAACCGTCGATATTGGCGTAGGTGTATTGCAGCGCGGCCACCGGCCCGACGGTCAAAAGACCGAAATGGAAATCGTATCCGCCGCTGATAAAGGTGCTCAATTCGGCTCCCTCGGTGTTACCGGAAGCGAGTCCTTGCAGGGCGGAGCGGCTTGAATTGTAACTGTTGTAGCCGCCGTAGACGGCTCCATTGAGATAAAATCCGTGATGAGCCCAGGTCGCGTACACGTCCTCCTCGTCCGCTGTTGACATCGTTATTACCGCTAGGCTTGAGCGAGGTCCAGGTATGGGAATACTCGGCCATCACGCCAACCACCAATTCATCGGTCAACCGGTAATCGATGCCCAGACTGACGCCGCCGGTGGTGAAGTTGTACCCAGCGGCGTTCGCATCGCCGTCCACGCTGACAAAATCACCGAACCCAGTCATCCAGACGCCCCAACGATTTCCAGGTCCGGGTTGCAGGATCGGTTCCACCACTGCTTTGGAGGATTTGCCGTCCGCATCGACTCTGTCCTCCAGATTCACGGTGGCGCCGTTGACTTTCATGTTGGAACTGAATCCGTTGGATCCGTTGTGGAGATCGTCCATCCGGCTTTCCAGATTCAATCGTTGAATGTTGGCGTTCGAAAAGCTGATTTCATAAAATGCTGACAGACCGTCGGGTGAAATTTTGTTGAAGTCACCTGGCAGATTGGCGAAAGGCTCCTTATTCAGGAAGGAAATCAAATTCGCGGCTCTGGGATCCAGTTGCACCGCGTCGAGCAGGTTTGCCGCCGCCCGCTGATTAGGAGTTAACGCAAAGGAGCTAAAGTCCGTAGTCGTTACTACTGCCGGACCGGAGTATTGAGTTCGAGAAACTCGAGGGTCACGGATTGGCGGGCGTAGACCAGGTCTACGGTATTGAAGCCATCCGTGAGGGCGAACGGATTTTGGAATTGGGCAAACCGGCCAGTCACCACTCCACCGGTATTGATCAATCTCAAACTATCGCCAAGTTGAGGTTGATAGCCCAGGTTTACCAGTCGCAAGGTCCCGTTCAGGAAGGCGTTCCCATTGACGTTGAGAACGTCGAATTGGCCGGCTGCGCGACCCGCAATGTTAAGCTGCAAGGTGCCGCCGGCATTCTGGGTGTAATTGCCCAGGACATTGATGGGCTGGGGGTCAGCTCCCAGGACGCCTCCGTTGACGGTGACATTACCGGTGCCAAGCGCCTGCGCGTTATTCACCAGCAGCGTACCCAGGTCGATGATGGTGCCGCCGCTGTAGGTGTTCCTGCCGCTCAGAATCGTTGTTCCGGGGCCGTTCTGAATCACGTTGCCCGGTCCGCTGATCACCGTGCTAAAGTTGACGGTGCCCGTACCGGCAAAGATCAACGAGCCATTGTCCACCAGATTCCCGACGCTCCCACCGGCGTTTAATTGCAGCGTGGCGCCAGGGGTGATGTTCACCAGCGGAGTGGTTAAGACGGCATCGACGGCTAATGTCCCAGCCAGAATGTCCGTCCCGAGCGGGGCATCCAGCGCGCGATCGATCGTCCAGGTGCCGCTGCCTTGCTTTACCAGCAAGCCATTGTTGGTCACGGTTCCGACGACCGCCAGACTCAACAATTGCTGACCGGCGCCATCGAGAATCAGCGTCGAATTCGTGCCATTTAAACCCAGATTGCCGGTGATTTTGCTCCCGGTGAACAACTGCACGATATCCGTAGCGCCGCCAAGCGTCACATTGCCGTTGATCATCCCGGAGTTAATGACCGTCTGCCGTTCCAGTCGAACTGCCCAGGACATTGTTGTTGAGGGTTCCGGCATTGTTGAAGACCCCTCCTGCGACGAAGGTCACTTCGTTGGGCAGTGTCACGCCCGCCAGGAATCATGAGCGTACCGTTGAAAAGCTGCACCGGGCCGGTGCCAAGAGCGTCGTTGCCGGCTGCCACCAGCGTTCCCGGGAAGATGCTGGTGCCGCCGCTATAGGAATTGTTGACGTTGGTCAGCACCACCGTGCCCGTGTTAACGCCATCGCCCACCGACAAGCCGCCTGCGCCGGAGATCAGCCCCGTGTAAGTCGCCGTGGTGTTGTCCGCCGCGGCCAGGATGTTAGCACCGTCGAGACTGGCCATGAGAGCGATGGCACGCGGGGTGGCGAAGTCGGCGCTGGTCTCCAATTCGCCGCCGTTCAGCGTCAAGTCCGACGTTGGCGGCGCCCAGGTTCGTGTCGCTCGCCACGCTCAAGACACCATCTGAAATCGTGGTGCCGCCGCTGTAAGTGTTCTCACCCGAAAGGGTCAGCAGGCCCGGGCCGGCCTTGTTCAAGCCTCCCGTGCCGACGATGGGCGCCGCGATGGTCGCCGTCACGTCAGTATCGGTGGTGATCATCGCTGTCCCCGTCGGGTGCAGCGCAAAGGCTCCTGATCCCACCAGCGTGTAGCCGTCGCTCGAGAATTCCATCCCTTGGAAAAGGATATCGGCCCCCACCGTCACCGTTCCGGGAGCGGCAGTAAAGATGGCGACCCCGTTCTGCCATGCCTGATTGACCTTGCCAGCGGCGTTGGTAAAATTGGTGGTAGTAAAGTTGACCCACGTGCCGGTGCCGCCATGGATCGTGCCGTCATTGACGGTGTTCGGCCCATCCCAGAATTGGGTTGGCGCGTTTGGGGCGTTCACCACCAGGTTGACCTGCCCGGGAACAGCGGTGTTCACCGTGGTATTCGAGGTCGAGAAGCCCGTCGGCAGTGTCCCCAAGTTTAGTGTCAGGTCAGTCAATGCTCCCTTATAATTGAGGAGCCGGTAGGACCCCGACCCAAATTGCCCGCCCTCGGTTTCGGTTACGTTAAGCACCCCGTCGAGTGTCAGGTTGCCCGCGACATTGACCAGGGTATTCACCCCCGAGCCGACGGCACCCGGTGTACCAAGTTGGTAATCGAGGATCGATGCGGGGTTGAGCGAGAGAGTGCCTACACTCAGGGTCTGCGGGCCCGGACCCGGCGCAAGGTGGCCGCCGTTCAGGATCGTCACGCTCCCCCCGATGGTCCCTTTGCCCGCCAGCGTCGCCGCGTTTTGGACGGTGACTGCCGTGTTCCCCAACACGCCGTCTACCTGCAGAGTGCCGGCCGAAACCGTCGTCGCGCCGGTGTAGGTGCTCGTGCCCGTCAAGATCAGTGTGCCCGAGCCGACTTGGCTTAAATTGCCTGTACCGCTGATCGCCCCGGCGAGCACCAGCGTGCCGCTGCGGTTGACCACCAGCGCGGCGTTGTTGATGACGTCGCCCACGATGCTGCCGGTCCCGCCCCCGTTGCCAATCTGCAAGATACCGGCCGTAATCGTCGTGCCGCCCGTATAGGTATTCGCCCCACTCAGGATCAGCGTGCCCGAGCCGACTTTAATCAATGCGCCGCCTGCGCCGCCAGCAGACCCCCCGTCGACAATGGTGCCGCTGACTTCGGTGTCGAGGTTGTTCAGGCCGACGGTGAGCGCGTTCGAGCCCAAAAAGTAGGTGCCTGCACCCTCGATTGACCCGGCCGTCATCCCACCTGAAGAGAGCTGAGAAATATCCACGATTCCCCCCGCATTGGTGATGAAGCGGGCCTCGCCGCCCGTGCTCGTGCCTCCGAATAGCGTCAATCCGTTATGTGTTAGTGATAATGGTGGCGTTGCCCGCTGTGCTATTTTGTACGAAAAACGTCTCCCCGCTGCTGGTAATGGTGGCGTTGGCAGCCGTGCTGGTGCCCTGAAATTCAGTTAGTCCCTCCTCGTTGGTGGTGATGGAGGAATTCGCGGCCGTGCTGGCGCCTCCGAAAAACGTAGCCCCGCTGTTGTTGTTGATGGTGGCGTTGGCGGCCGTGCTGGTGTTATTGAAATCAGTTTGCCCGGCAGTGTTGGTAATGGTGGCGTGGTCGGCCGTGCTGGTGTCATTGAAAGCGGTGTTCCCGCCAAAATTGTTGATGGTGGCGTTGGCGGCCGTGCTGGTGCTACGGAACTCCGTTAGCCCGCCCTCTCCCTCACCTTCGCCAGAGTTAGTGATGCTGGCGCTGGCGGCATTGCTCGTGTCAAAGAATTGCGTTTCCCCACCCGCGTTGTTGGTGATGATGGCGTTGGCGGCATTGCTCGTGTTATAGAAATCCGTTTCGCCGCCATTTCCCTCACCTTTGCCAGAGTTAGTGATGTGGGCGTTGGCGGCATTGCTCGTGTCAAAGAATTGCGTTTCCCCGCCCGTGTTGTTGGTGATGATGGCGTTGGCGGCATTGCTCATGTTATTGAAATCCGTCTCGCCGCCATTTCCCTCACCTTCGCCAAAGTTAGTGATGTGGGCGTTGGCGGCATTGCTCGTGTTAAAGAATTGCGTTAGCCCGCCATTGTTGTTGGCGATGGTGGCGTTGGCGGCATTGCTCGTGTTAGAGAAATCCGTTTCCCCGATAATTCCCTCGCCTTCGGCAAAATTATTGATGTGGGCATTGCCGGCATTGCTCGCGTTAAGGAATTCCGTGTCCCCGCCATTGTTGGTGATGGTGGCGTTGCCGGCCGTGCTCATGTTGTGGAAATCCGTTTCCCCGAAATTTTCCTCGCCTTCACCAAGGTTGGTGATCTGGGCGGTGCTCGCCGTGTTCGCGTTAAAGAAATTCGTGATTGCGCCAATGTTGTTGGTGATCGTCGTGATACCGGCGGTGTTCGCATTGATGATGTTGAAGGTGCTGTCGTTGACCACGGCGCCGACGATTGAACCTGGGGTGCCGAGTTGCCCAGCTGCAGAGTCCCGAAATTAATCGCCGTGCCGCCGAGGTAAGTGTTGTTCCCGGTGAATACTATGATGCCCCCATGCGCGTCGTCGCCGATTGCCAGGCCGCCATTGCCCGAAACGACACCCGTGTAAGTCGCCGTTGTCGCATTCGCGGCCGCCAGGGTGTTGGTGCCTTCGCTTGTGTTAAGCGTGACCGCCCGTGCGCTGGAAAAGCCATTCTGGGTGGTGAGCAACTCGCCCCCCGTCAGTGTGATCCCCCCGCTGGGATCCCCCAGCTCCGCATCGGTGTTGACACTCAACGTTGCCCCGCCGACGACCGTCGTACCGCCAAAGTAGGTGTTGGCGCCGCTGGACAGCACCACCGTGCCATCATTGGTGCCGTCCCCGATCGTCAATCCACCCGTGCCGAAGACCACGCCCGTGTAGGTTGCGGTTGTGTTGGCCGCTGCCGCCAGGATGTTGGAGCCACCAAGATCGGCCCTGGAGTTACGAGCGTGACGGCCCGTACGCTGGAAAAGCGCACTCGTGGGTGGTCAGCAGCTCACCTCCCGATTTAAGGATGATCCCCCCGCTGGTATCCCCCAGCTCTGCATCGGTGTCGACACTCAACGTGGCCGCCGACGACCGTCGTACCGCCAAAGTAGGTGTTGGCCCCGCTGGACAGCACCACCGTGCCATGATTGACTGCCGTCGCCTATCGTCAATCCACCCGTGCCGAAGACCACGCCCGTGTAAGTTGCGGTGGTGTTGGCCGCTGCTGCCAGGATGTTCGGAGCCATCAACATTGCGAGTGAAGGCGTGACGCCTAACGACACAGGATTCAGGCTGACGGACCGCGCACTCGTGAAGTTGGCAGTGGTCAGCAGCTCACCTCCCGTTAGGATGATCCCGCCGCTGGTGATCCCCCAGCTCCGCATCGGTGTCGACACTCAACGTGGCGCCGCCGAGACCGTCGTACCGCCAAAGTAGGTGTTGGCGCCGCTGGACAGCACCACCGTGCCCGTGTTCACTCCATCGCCGATCTGTCAGGCCGCCATTGCCTGAAACGACACCCGTGTAAGTCGCCGTGGTGTGCACTCGCGGCCGCCAAGGTGTTGGTGCCTTCGCTTGTGTTAAGCGTGACCGCCCGTGCGCTGGAAAAGCCATCCGGGGTGGTGAGCAACTCGCCTCCGTCAGCGTGATCCCACCGCTGGGATCCCCCAGCTCCGCATCGGTGTTGACACTCAACGTTGCGCCACCGACGACCGTCGTACCGCCAAAGTAGGTGTTTGCACCGCTGGACAGCACCACCGTGCCATCATTGGTGCCGTCCCCGATCGTCGATATCCACCTGTGCCGAAGACCAAAGCCCGTGTAAGTTGCGGTGGTGTTGGCCGCTGCTGCCAGGATGTTCGGAGCCACCAACCCATCGAACGGAGTGACGGTGCCGACGCCTAACGGCACAGGATCTCAATGCTGACGGACCGCGCACTCGTGAAGTTGGCAGTTGTCAGCAGTTCGCCGTTCCGCAGCGTGATCGCCAATACCGACTCCGGTACCACCCAGGTTTGCTGTCAGTATGCAACGCTGACCGTGCCGCCACCCGATATGAATGTCCCGCCAGTGTAGGTGTTGGTACCGGTCAGGGTGAGCGTTCCGGGGCCGATCTGGCTCAGGGTACCCGTGCCTGAAACATTGCCGGAGAAAATTATATCGTCGCTGCGCTTAAAGGTCAGGTTGCCGTTGTCGATCACGCTTCCAGGGAGGCTGGGGGTTCCGGGCATTCCAGGATGCTGCCGCTGGTTCCCCCGTTGCCAATCTGCAGGGTGGCCAACGGATTAATGATCGTGAAGCCGCCTGTGTAGATGTTGTTCCCCGTTAATACGATGGTGCCTGTGTGCGTGCCGTCGCCGACCGTCAGGTTGCCATCGCCTGAAATGACACCCGTGTAGGTCGCCGTGGTGCCGGTTACAGCTGCTAGAGTGTTGATGCTTTCACCCATGCCATCCAAGGTTGATAGCTCGCGCAGAGCTAAACCCGGTGGTGGCTGTCAGCAATTCGCCGTTAGACAGCGTGATCCCGCCCGCGGCTGCACCCAGCCCTGCATCGTTCCCTGACGGTCACCGTGCCTGTTATGACGGTCCCTCCGCTGTAGGTGTTTGCTCCCAACAGGACCAAATTTCCGCTTTGGAGAATCAGGGTACCTGCAAGGTCTACGATAGGGTCTGCTATAACGGGTTCGAGAAATAGTTTCGTACCGGGATCGACCGCCACGACCATTTGCGTATTTGCCATGTTTATTGTATTACCACCGGCTGCAATAAAAAGTTGACTTCCGCCGTTCCCACCCGTGTAGGTGAGATTTGCCACGGTCAAATTTTGAGTCAGGGCGACGTTAAAGCTTTGCTCGGAACCCGGGAGACCGATGGCGGAGAAAACGGCACTATCTCCCTGTACCCAGTTTGTCTGCGATCCGGGCGCCACACCGCCCGGAATTGGAGACCAGAATGGACTCGTGGTATCCCATGGACCGCTCGGATCGGAAGCTAAAGGTATTATCCCAATAGAGCGATGTCTGCGCTTGCAGTCCTCGGGGAACCAGCCAAAGGCATAATAAAAACGAGATAAGGAAAACCCGCTTGAGAACTAGTTTGGCAATCATAGGGAATTCGATTGGGTGAAAGGGGCTAATTTGGACTGTGTCGCCCTTGGCAAGGAAAGCTCGAAATCTCCTGAAAACTCCGCCGAGTTGGTCACTGAGACGCCGTTCAGGGATCGCCAGTGAGAACTGGCTTTGTCCACCCTTCGCTTGCAGCAGCACATATGGAATAAGCTTTTATATATTCAAAAAATAAAAAGCAATAGATTTTATAGATTTTTATACTGAATACCGTTATTAGGATTTTCCGATTGCTAATGGAAGCTAGGACCAAGGGTCGAAGATTGACGGCCTGCCAGGAGGCAAAACGGTGAGGAGGCGGTCGTTGACGACTCCAGAACTAGTCGAACGGATGGACGATCGCGAGTAAGGGAGCCAAGACAGGAGAATTTCTTGATCGTCATCTTGGTCGTCGTCGTTATCCGTCTTCTGACGGGAGGAAATCGACGATGAGGACGATCACGATTACGGGGCAAGACGGGGGCGTTTCCTGATCGTCCTGGTGGTCGTCGTCGTTCTCGGTCCACTGACGGGAGTTGGAGACCTTGCCGTGCCGAGATCTGGCTGAATGTCCAATACACGGCAGGGGGGAACGGGAAGCCCCGGCTCGGACGGAACCTTGCCCCAATCCGTCGCCGAGTCGGCAATGCTCCCTTAAGGATCCTTGCTCGAGCCAGCCCTGGTCAATGGGGCGTCCTTGCTCTGCATTAAGACCGCGGGAAGGAACGGCACCAGGACCAACACAATGGCGGTCGTTCCGGCGTTCAGAAAAACGAGGTTGGAGAACGGCCATTTGTGATCGACCAGGTAAGAGCCAACAACATCGGCACCAAAAAGAGCGACATTCCGAATCGAGAGGATCAGCGAGTAGCCAAGACCTTCGCACCCTTTGGGCGTGGCTCGCGCCGCCAGATCGATCAGAGCGACTTCCGCAAACCCAAAAAAAAGCCCATTCTGAGATTCGATCAGCACCGCCCGATTCCAGCTGGAATAGAAGAGAAAAAGCAGCGTTCCGGCGGCCGCCGTCACGACTCCGATCAATATCATGAGGCGAATATTGAGACGCTTAATCAGCTGGCTGTAGAGGATGGCCGCCAGAATGGCGAATGCGCTGCCGAAGACCCCCAGATTTCCGATCGCCTGCTTGGAAAAATGCAACTCGTCCGTCTGTCGATAGAAAAGCGGCGTGCTAAACCCAGGCGAAAAATAAAACAGCGCAATGAACAGAAGCGCCATCCAAAGGTTCTTCGACGCGAGGATGGTTTTCAACTGCTGGCTGGCGTTGCGAAAAACCACGCTGCTTCGGCTTTCAGCGGCACGCGGCTCCTTCAAGAAAATGTAAGCAATGGGGAAGATCGTGAGAGCGAAAGCTGCGTTCGCTCCAGTGGCCCACATGAATCCAGCCGTTGACAACAACCCGCCGAGAGGGCCCTGAATCAACCCGCAGAAATTCGATACCAGCATTCGCAGTGCCGTCAGGCGGCCGGTTGCGCCCATACTTTGGCCGGCCTCGACGAGAAAGGCTCCGATGACCGTCGATGACATGACCATGAACAGATTCACCGTCATGGCGCCGAAAAGCAGTGACCCGTAGTCATGCGGAAGAAAATTCATCCCGATCCAGCTCACGGCGGTCAGTACTGAGCTGAAAAGCAGATAGTATCTTCGGCGTGTCCCAAAAAATGGAAAGGCGTCGGTCAGGATGCCGGCCAGTGGCTTCAAATACCACGCCAAACCGCACCAGAAAAAGAACGCCGCCATTTGCTCGCGGGTAACGTGCACGTCATTCTTCAGGAGGAACTGAAGCGGCAGCTTACCCAGCGCCTGAGGCTGCGGCATCGTCGAGGCGAAAATGCCGAAGACGATAATGAGACCCAACGGGAGCAGATTGCGTTTCTCGACAATAGGCTGCGGGCCGGCGGAGGAAGCAATTTCGCTCATATGAGCGTCATAATCTGTTTGGCCCGAAAACCAATGTCGAGCGCTGAACCGCAGGATTGCCCGAGAAAACTGAGAAGAGAAGGCTTTATTCTCGGAGGTGGATTTGACCTTTGTCAGTCGGCGAATCCAGTCGACCAGAACCGGGAGGCCGAAAATTTTGGGCTGCGTCGTCGATCACCAGAACCCAGTCCAGATCTTCTCCCTGGAAAGGCGGCATCACCTCCAGCAAATTCGGTCGCGGAAAAATTCCGAGATCGATATGGCTTCCGTCGCGCGGATTGAACCACCAAAAATGGAACGATTTGCCGGAAAGCAGTCCCGTGTTGACCGTGTAGGGCCGTGAAGTCGCGCTGTAGATCATCCCGTAATTGCCGTCGCTACTTCTTGTCGCGTTGATGAACTTGGTTCCCGCGCCGGGAACGGCGCTCGGGACGTTGAAAGGAGCAATCAACGAACCATCCGGAATTCGGGTCAGGAAGGGGCGGCTTTCCAGCAAAGTTCGAGCATGCCGAATTTGCCAGGCTCCAGGGCTTTCGATCGCTTGAAACCAATAGTTGATCGGCTTGTTAATTCCTTCGCCTCGGGCGGGAGTATGCATCTGCCAAACGCTGTGGTGCCCATAGGTATGACCAAATGCCCCGCTAAACAGATCCCAATACAAAAACCGGCGGCAATCGGAAGCCGTCGAATAGCCGTATTTCGCGGCTTCGAACCCGATCGGATGATCCTCGTAGATTGGTTCACCATCGATGACCGGTTTCACAGGGACCAGTGCGTAATCGCTGGCAATCCGCGCCCAAGTTGGCGTTCCATTGAAATGCCCGTTCTGCCGCATGTTAAAGTCCAACAGCGGATCATCGTTCGGAAAAACGGTGGAAGAAGTCGAAATTTGATCATCACCGCCGCGAGGATGAAAGGTCATGAGATGCTGTCCCTCATCTCCGGCGCGCAGACCTTCTCCCTAGCGAACACCAGATTTTGCGCTTTTCCCGGCTGTTGACAGCGCGATCGCCTCCGATGATCCAAACGAGGTCGGCATCCTTATATCGCTTACCCAGATATTCTCCATAAATCCGGGCATTCCGGCGATTGAAGATTCGTGGACCGTCACCATGGGTAGTTCCCACTTTGTCGCCCCAGGTCGGCAACATGCCGATCGTCAATCCGAGCTGATTGGCCAGCAGGACAATCCAATCCACGTGAGAAAAATAAGCCTCATCGGGCCGAGTCGGGTCTTCATCTATCAGCGGTAAAGCACCATACGCATTCGGCTCGCGGATTCCTTGAAATTCCGCCAGCACCACGGCTTGAATGACGGTGAATCCCTGCTCCGCTCGCTTCTTCAGATACTGTTCCGCCTCTTCACGGTTGGCGCGGTGAAAAATTTCCCACGCGGTGTCGCCGAACCAATAAAAGGGAGCACCGTCCGCTCGAACGAGAAATCGCCGATTCTCGCTGACGCGCAGTCGATTCAAGGATTTCACTTCAACGATTCGACTTTCGCACGTTCAAACAGCTTCCCCATGAGCGTCATCGCCTCGGGAATTCTCTCATCCCAAGACAATCTTTCAAGCTTTCGCTTTTCCGATGCTTGTAGGCATGTAAACTCTGGATCACTCTTTTTTTCGTCCATGGGCAAAAAGCAGAAAAATTCGAAGCGGCCCTCGGAGTTATCTCCCGGACAGCTTGAGAAACAGGCCCTCGATCACATGGCAGCGGCTCGTTTCCGCCAAGCCCGCGACACCTACAAGATCCTCTGCAAACAGGATCCGCAGAAATATTTGCCCGGACTTATCGAGGCCAACAGCCGCCTCGCTGAGGAGATGATGCAGAAAGGAATGATTTCCGAGGCGGAAGCGGTGCTTACCTATCTGAAAACGATCGCACCCTCCTCCAGCCTGGTGGCAATCCAAATCGGCTTCGCATTGAAGAAAAATGACTGGCAGTCAGCGTGGGACGCGGCAGTCCGGTTACGGAAGGACGCGACGGCAGTCCAAGATGAACGCTACAAAGCGGCTGTCGCGGACGCCTTGGTGCTGGCGTTCCCAAGCGGCCAGGAAATCGGCAGCTTGAATCTTCCGGAAGCCTCCGAGCTGGCAGCGATTGTCAGCGCGCTGCGTTGCGTGTCGGAAGAACGGTGGGAACAAGCTCAGGAACTGCTCCGACCGATCCCACGCGGTTCGTTGTTTGCCGCATGGAAGATTTTCGTGAAAGGCATGATCGCTTTTTACACCGGCGATCTCAAAAAGGCGGAGACCCTCTTTGCCCAATTGCCGCCTCGCGGCGTAACGGTGGAAGCCGCTCGCGCGTTTCAGGTGTTCCTTGGCCCAGGTTACTTCCAAAAATTCAAAGAACCTGGGATCGGACGAGTGCTGGAAAGCGCATGCCGCCTTCTCAAGTCCAGCAACATCGCACCTGCTTTGGTCCGTGCAGACCAGTCCTGGCGCGCCGCCCGACATACAGATTCTTACAAGGAGATCCGTCAAGCGCCTGGCTTCCCATCGGAGCAACCGGATTTGCTGGGCGCACTGTCCGATTTTTATTTTAAAGCCCCCTTTGCGATGCCAGATGCCGCACATGATAAATACATTGGCTGGTTCGACCGACTCGCTAGCTCCGGCCAGTTCAAAAGCGACCGGGAAGCGCAACTGACTTATCGATTGCTCGGATGCGCGGAATTCGACAATCCCTACAGTGAAGAAATCGAAGATTTCTGGCGAATGTTTTTGCGCTATTACCCTGAGAACGACCCGCTGCGTTCGAAGGTCGAATCGCTCAGCCTCGAGCTGGTAGGTGCCCACTTTGGAAAGCGTGAAGAGGCTAACCCGTTTACCTTCGGTGAGGAGGAGAGCGTGCACTCGCGCGATCCAGAGAATGCGGTCCGTTTGTTGAAGGAGAGCATCGAATGCGATCCGTCGAACCTGGGCGCCTATCTCAAGCTGCTCGACGTTTACCAATGGGAGAAGCGGGATAACGATCGCGACCGGCTGCTCGACCAGATGACGGAATCGTTTCCCAAGGACAAAGCGGTGTTGCTCCGGGCCGGGCGGCAATCATTGGATCGCAATGCTTTCGTCAAGGCAATCCAGTACCTGGAGCGCGCCCATTTACTCGACGCGCTCGATCCTGAGGTGTTGGATATTCTCGCCTCCGCTTATGTCCGCCTGGCCCGACAGCAATACCTGAAAAACGACATCAACAAGGGTCGGAATACCTTTGACCGAGCTCGGCGCCACTCGGTCACTGACAGGACCGATTTTACTCGCGGTCTCGATTATCTTCAGGCTCTTCAGGGAGTGCTTGAATTGACATTCGGCGACCGGAAAATGGGGTCGCGATTGGTCAACGCCGCTCGGGAGAGCACGCACTCACTGGTTGCGCTGCAGTTTTTTCTCCACGGCATCAGCCGCCTATACAAGCACGGTCAAGGAAAAACATTTTGGCCCGAACTACTCAAGAACCAACCTCAGGTCGCCAGCGCACGCGTGCGGAAAGAAGTCTTCCTGATGTTGGAACACCTTCGTTCGTTAAAAGAGGACCTTGACTGGAGCGCAGAGAGCACTTTCGTTCGCAATTGTCTCGCGCCGCTTGGCTCGACAGCCTTTTCGCGCGAGGAAGCAATCTTTTACGTTCCCCGATTCGGATCCCATTCCGAATTTCGTTCGCTGCGTGATACCATCGTTGCGGAGGGATTGCGGCGTGATCCGAGCGATCCGCGATTCCGCATGTATTCGGAGTTGGAAAACTTTCAATCGCCTCTCGATCTCGATCTCGCAAAGATTGAAAGCATTTACCGCGACGCGACCCGGCAGGGAGATAAGGAAACCGCGGGAATGGCCAAGACCCTGATGCAGCTCGCAGAAAATTTGGACGAGTCACTTTTCGAGGAGGACGAGGATTTTGGGTTTCCCAGAGATCAAATCGAGGAAATGCGAAGCATGGCTGCAGAGATGTCAGACGCCGAATTCGAGGCGTTTCGCCAAGACAGTGGTAAGTTCATTCCCCTGCCGCTATTTGATCTTGTCATGGGTGAGAAAAGGAAGAAATCTTCACGCCAAGCACCATCTGAGCAAGCGCGAAAAGCTCAACGGAAGAGCGACCAACCCGACCTTTTCAGCGAATGAACCCCTTCCTGGTACTTCGCGTTTCCCCTGGCGCCGGCGATCCTGAGATTCGCCGCGCTTACCTGGATGCCATCCGAAAATACCCTCCCGAGAGCGAACCGGAACGGTTTCAGGCCATCTCGCATGCTTATGAGCAAATCCGGGACGAAAAGAGCCGGCTCAAATACCTTCTATTCGATCGCGCACCTTCCGGGACCACCCCATTGCGAAGTGTTCGCAAAATTTTGTGCCGCGGCGCCAGTGGAAAAACCTTTGGACTTCGAAGCGATGAAAGCGTTTCTCCGGTCATGTACGGCGACCTAGATCAACCTGAGGCAGCTTCCGACGCCAACACCGCGGAACGCGCTGCCTGGAAGCAACAACTTCGGCAGCAATTCGAACTCTGGCTGGAGAGCGTGGAACAGATGCCCGAGACCCAGGAACTGGCGGAGGCGCCGGATCTTTATTCGCTTTATGAAGAACTCGCGGCGATCCGAAATGAGAGTCGGAAGGGTAATCGCAAATCGGCCGAAATTTTTAGCCGGTTTGGCGAAAGTCTCGATCATTTTCAAGACGAGATCAGACGAATCGGCGAGCAGATGACCCGCATCGAGATTGCGCGTGGCGACCATACCGTGTTGCCGCGTTCTTATTTCCTGGGGCTGGTCGAACTCGTTGACCGGATGCACCGCCTGGGAGCAGCTTTCGAGCGACCACCGCGGCCTGGCCGTTTTGCCTTTTTCGGCTCCGACGCGACTTGGCGAAAAGCTTGGGCAAATTCGCAACAGGGCTTTTCCATCTTGGTCAGCCATCTCGAAAAACTTCTCCAGCAAGCCGGCATCCAACGTTTGAACACCGTAGGTGCCGTCTTTGATCCGGTCACCATGCTTGCGGTTGCGACGATTGCGCCCAAAGGACAACCGCTGAATGTGGTCGTCGAAGAGGTGGCACCGGGTTATCGCTGGCGCAACGAAATCCTGCGTCCAGCCGAAGTCAAGATCACCAAATCTGAGTCATGAAAGAGCTTATCGCAGGCATAGACCTCGGCACCACTAACTCCGCGATTGCGTTCGTCAGAGACGGCGTGCCGGAAATTGTTTCCATTGATAACCAGCCAACGATGCCTTCGTGCGTGGGTATCGACCCGAGCGGCAAACTGCTAGTCGGCCAACCTGCCCGGAACATCCTCATTGCGTCGCCGGAGTCGACCGTGCTTTCAATCAAGCGGAAAATGGGTCAAGAGACACGAGTGACCCTTGGAGAAAAGAGTTTCAGCCCGGTGGAAATCTCTTCCTTCATCCTGCGGCGACTCAAAGACGAAGCAGAGAAATTCTTGGGTCAACCAGTGCAAAAAGCCGTGATCACCGTGCCAGCATTCTTTGACGAAAATCAAAGAAAAGCCACCCAGGACGCTGGTGCGCTTGCCGACCTCGAAGTCGTCCGCATTATTAACGAGCCGACGGCGGCCGTGCTCGCCTACGACGCGGGACATTCGGGTGACGAACGGATCCTGGCCTACGACCTGGGTGGCGGCACCTTTGATGTCTCGGTTGTCGTGGTTGAATCCGGCGTTGTTGAAGTCAAAGCCAGTCACGGTGACACGCAGCTGGGCGGTGACGACTTTGACCAGCTCCTCGTCCAGCATGTGGTCGATGAGTTTTACCGACGCCATCACGTTTTTCTCAATGAGAATCCGAGAACCTTACGCCGCCTGAAGTTGATCCTTGAACGCGCCAAATGCCAGCTGAGCGACGAACCCTTTGTGAGAATCCGTGAAGAATTCATCCATGATGATCTCCATCTGGAAACTGAAATTCAGACGGGACGAATACGAAGAGATGATTGCGCCCTACTTGCAGAAGACACTGGACTGCATCCACCACAGCCTGCAGGACGCACGCATGCTGCCGAGTGACATTTCGAAGGTTATGCTGGTCGGAGGAGCTACTCGCACCCCGATCGTGCATCAGTTGATCGAGGAGAAACTCAGAATCACCCCACGCTGGGAGATTAATCCCGATCTCATTGTCGCGCTCGGCGCGAGCATTGCCGCGAGCGGTATGGCTGGAGAAAAGACCAAGTCGATCCTGGTGGACATCACCGCCCATTCGTTCGGAGTCGAAGCGCTCACCATGTCCCTCGAAGGTGAGCACATGGTCTACATGCCGATTATCCACCGCAACACCCCGCTGCCGGTCAGTAAATCGGAGATTTTTTCGACCAGTTACCACAACCAGACGGGAGTTGAAGTCACCGTTTATGAGGGCGAAGACCCCGTGCCGGAGAACAACGTGCTAATCGGCCAATTCACCGTCGAAGGGCTCCGCAAAGTGGGTCCGGGCAACCCAATCCTGGTCAATCTTAACCTCGATCTGAACGGAATGTTGAAGGTGACCGCTACCGAAAAGGAAACAGGCCTCCAAAAGACCGTGACCCTTGACACCCGAGGAGCCAGATCGGCTCACGAGCTCGAAGAAGCCAAAAGGAACATCCGGTCATTCGTCGAAGAACCACCCGATGATTTGGATCATCAAGGGGAATCTGGCGCCAGCCCGGTTGACGATCAAACCCTGTTGCGTACCGCCAAAGACCTGCGGAAGCGCGCCGAAACTTTGCTGGAGAAAGGGGTCACGGAGGATGACGCTAGCGAAATCCGCGACCTGCTTAAGCAGAGCGCTGAGGCGGTAAAGCTGCACCATCGGGAAAAGTTGAGTGCATTGAACGACCAGCTTAGCGATATCATTTTTTACCTGGAAGATTAGCTCGCTGCCCCTGTCTCTGACTATTCCCGACGCACGTTTTTCCCGTTGATTTGGAGGCTGGCCAACGCTTTATGGATATTACCTGCCCATCGTGTGGCAAAGCCAACCAATCCACTCCGTGTCTTCGCTGTAGTGCTGATCTTTCCCCTCTTTTTGCGGTCTGTCGTGCAGCTCTGGTGGAACTGAGCGTCGGCGGGAAATGTCTGCGCTCAGGTCAGGTGGAGGAAGCGTACTCGCACGCCACGCAGTCGTGGGAATTGTATCATACCCCCGAAGCGGCACGACTAGCTTTTCTGGCGTGCCTCGCTCGCGATGATTTCGCCTGGAGCCGGATTTGGCACCACCGGGCAGTCACGCCAAATCCAAAGCAGGTAACTTAAAATGGAGGGTCGAAAGGAAGCGCCAGGCCAGGCCGCCGCCGGTTCGTTGGACTGCTGTTGAAGGCCCGAAATCTCAAAAAAGACTCTCTTTGCTTTGTGGAGTCGAGTTGGTTGACAAAACGCGTGCAATATATGAGCATGATCATGCACATGTTACTATGAAAACTGAGCGGGTGACTCTCTTAACGACCAAGGAATTTAAATCGTTCTTGCGCGCGGAAGCGCAACGCGAAGGCGTCAGCGTGGCCGAGCTAGTGAGGGTTCGCTGCGAGCACAAACCCCATCCGGATGAGGTCGTGCTGGGAAGATTGACGGCTGAGTTACGCGAAGCTTTGCGTAAGGCAAAATCTTCCCTCAAAGAGGGCCTGAGCGAAGCACAGTCCACCTTGGCAGAGTTAAGGGCCAGTCGCCTAAGCGGAGCGCCGACTGATCACCCGCAACTCTCCCGGAGCCCGGGAAAATGAGCGCCCTGACGGAAGCAGTCGCTGCCATCCGGGAGGTTCTAAAGTTAACGGACGATGTCAAACGGGCGGGAGAAACGCTCAAAGAAATCTCTCAGGAGTTGCGCGAACACGATCGTCGGATCACCCGGCTGGAGGCTCAGTGGGAAACAGCCCTGAAACTATCAAGTGGACGAAGCTCCCCTGCCCGTCTGGATGACAACGCTTAACCCTGGGGTTTATCCCTTCCCACCAGACCTACCGAGCCGCATGCCACCGTTAATTCTTAGAGCGCTCTGCCCTCAGTGAATAAGCAAGAGGCAACCAGGCCCGGTCCGGCCAGCGATACATACCCGTAGCGTCCCTGACTAATTGGTCGAACATCCGCCATGGCACGGAATCATGTTCGTGGAGCCAATTGAGGGCCAGCCCCGCATCCAGTAAGCTCGTGACAACCTTCCCCAATGGATGAATCCACTCGCAGGTCGTCGAATTTTTCAGCCGTGCGGTATCATCCGCATAGTCACGCGGATCATTGAGAATAAGTGGTTCGCCGCTAAAATACGGGGCAAAATAGCCGGGCATTCCGTTCGCCAAACGCGTTGCATCATCGAACACGGCTGCACAAGGATGCCCCTCCGCTAAATAAAATGCTCCACCCGGCCGGAGAAAATAGATGACGATGTCAGCCCAGCGGCGGATGTCAGGAAGCCAATTGACGGCACCCCAGCTGACGAATACCAGGTCGAATGATTCAGGCTCGGGAAGCGCATTTGGCGCCTCATAGAGGTCAGCTTCGATAAACTTGGCACGCTCAGTTAATCCCAGATCAGCGGCAAGGGCTCGCGCGGCAGCGATCGCCGGACTTGAGAAATCGAGTCCAATCACCGCCGCACCACGCTGAGCTAGAATGAGGCTATCCCTGCCAAAGTGACACTGCAGATGGAGAATTCTGAGTCCATCCACAGGCCCCAGCTCTGCCTCCTCGATGGGATGTAACCTGCCACGACCGCCGCGCAAGTCGCTCGTGTCGTAACATTCCGCAGCCAGGTGAATCTTCACCCGCTCATCCCAGTTTGCCCGATTGGTTTCCAGCCAGTTCATTTCGTTCAGCATTCTGCGTTCAGCGTTCTCCCAATCGTGCGCGTTATCGTTGTTCTCGCCCTTCCGTTCGTCGGCGCTGAATGACCGCCGGGGAATCTGGGTCCGGCGATCAACGGTAGGTACCGAGTGCCTGATGAATTCCTTCCACGGCCATGCCGCCTTCGCCAACTGCTGCACCGCACCGCTTGACGGAGCCAGATCGAACATCGCCTGCGGCAAATACGCCCGGACGGCTGGTTTCCAGCAGAGTAGGTGCACGATTCATCTCTTTCCAGCCAGGTGCGTTCACAACAGTCGACCCGGTCTTGATAAACCCCTTCTCGTCCCGCTCAATTTCCGCCGGGAGCCAACTTGTGCATGGCTTGGCTCCGATCATGGAAAAAACAGCGGATGTTTGGACCACGTGGTGTTCGGCCGTCTGGACGTTCTCCAACTCCACCTCTTCTAAATACTTTCCTCCCGTCATCTTCCGGATCTCAGTGTTGCAAAGAATCTCGATGTTGTCCTTGGTCTCGACCCGACGCGCAAGGTAGCTGGACATGCTCTTGTTGAGGTTATCGCCTCGAATCACCAACAAAACCTTACGGGCCGTTTCTGACAGGAACATGGCGGCCTGGCCCGCGGAGTTGCCGCCTCCGGCCACGATCACGGTGGCGTCCCGGCAGAACTTGCTTTCCATGGCCGTGGCCGCGTAGTAGACACCCAGGCCCTCGAAGCTTTCCCGGCCTTCCGCTTCGATGCGGTTATATTCGGCACCCGTTGCGATCAGGACACATTTTGCAAGCAACGTGGCCTGGCACCCTTCGACCTGCAGTTCCGCTCCATGCTCGCCCTCCCGAAACTCGAGGGACAAGGCCTGAGAAGGCGTGGAAAACTTAGCCCCAAAACGGTAGGCCTGTAATTGCGCACGATTGGTCAGTTCACCGCCGCTGATACCGGTCGGAAAACCAAAGAAGTTTTCGATCAGCGAGGACGCCCCCGCTTGACCACCGGGCGCGTAGCTTTCGAGCACCACGGTCTTCAAGCCTTCGGATGCCGCGTAGACGGCAGCCGCCAATCCCGCCGGCCCTGCGCCGACAATGACCAGGTCACAGAGGACTTCTGTTTCTCCCTCGCGGACGAGAGAACGCATAAGACCGGCCACCTGCGCAATTTCTCGGAGAGATGGACGACGCAAAGGAAACCCGTTGCTTTGAATCAATACCGGTAAATCCCGCGGATTGACGTTCAGGCGGCGGCAAAGAGCACGTCCCTCGTCAGTCTCGAAATCGATCAATCGGTGAGGCACATGATTCTTGTCCAGAAAATCGTCAAGCTGACGTCCATCCCGTGACCCGGCCAAGGCCACGATGCGAAACCCGGAAAATTCGCGGTCCCGCTGCAGCCGCTTCCGACGCATGATCAGAGCGCTGACAATAATTTCTCCCAAACCTGGCAACTCGGAAAGAGCTTTTCTTAGTTCCGTGGCTCCGACAACGAGAACTTCCGACAGCTCAGCCTTACCGCGGACGCTGACCAGGGTCGCATTGCCGGTGAGCATCGCTATTTCACCGACAAAGTCACGAGGCCCTGGGGTTGCCAGAATCAGCTCGCCGCTATCTCGCGCTTCAAATGCCTCCAAGCCCCCGCTTAGAATCACGGTCATGCCAAGGTCACGCTGCCCCGCCTTAAAAAGAATCTCACCGCGGCGAAGGGCGCGACGTTCACCCAACGGTGCCAGCATGGCAATCTGCCGATCATCCAGCTTCGGAAAAGCAATCGCTTCCGTGTCTCTGTAAAACTGCTCATCATCTTCGTTCTCGTTCATGTTGGATTTCTTGAAGCGTCCCGCTTTGCCTCTGCAAAGCCGCCCAGACCGAGACGGTTCGCTTTTACCCAGCCGTGAGGATCGGTTGTTGGCGGGGATCCAATTGCGCCTCGAGATCGTTCAAAACGATGTCCAAGGGGAGCTTGACGCTGTACTTGCAGAAAATGGTTTCAGCCGTCGTGAAACTACCATTCTCGTAATACTTGTTTGCCGGTGCACCGCCGCCGCAGTAGCCGTAGTAGCCGCAGGACTCCTTGCAAAGACTGATACCGGACTGAATATCTGTGAAAACTGAGCGGAATTTCGGACTTTCCGCAGCCTCAACAAAGTCATCCGTGAGAATATTGCCAAAGCTGAAAGATCCATACGGAGAGACATTCATTCCCAAGAGCTCAGGAGAATAAGTCGAATAGTTTCCGTCGCAATCCACGTTTAAAATGCCAAAGGGGCGGACCTGCTCGTTGAAGTGAGGAAAATCGAAGCTGCGTAAGGATTTTGGGCTCCGAATTTTGTTCAAAGCAGCATCAAATTCCCGAATCCGCATCCGAGCTCCGTCCGCCTTCTGGAGTTGAAAGATCGTCTCCATAAAGGCCTTGACGCTTTCGGGCATCCCCTCGGTTGAAGTCAGCGACGACTTCGCGTTTTCGCCTTCGATTTCCTCAATGTTGAAGCCAAGTTGAGAGATGCCAAGGTCGTAAAAGAATTGATAGATGTCCTTGGCGCGCCCGAGAGACTGCCGGGTGATAACGCTAATGACATGGAACGGAATTCCATGGGTCTGAAGTTGGCACACGCCCTCCATGGCCAAGTGATGCGAACCTCTCCCCGATCGAGTTTTGCGATGTGCATCATGGATATCGGCCGGGCCATCGATGCTCAACCCGATCGAAATGTTATGATCGGCGATGAATCGGCACCACCCTTCGTTGAGCAAAGTCCCGTTCGACTGCATGCAGTGCCGGACAACGGCTCCTGCCGGCGCTTTTCGCAGAATCTCGTCAAACGCGCTCTGATAATAGGAGATCGGCACCGCCAATGGCTCGCCGGCATGCCAGATGACGGTCAGCGGGCCCAGGACCAAATCGGCCGCGAAGACTTTCTCAATGGTCGCGGCCACAATCTCCAAAGCCATCCGTTTTTTGGAAGTGCGATTCGGCAGGTAGCAATAGTCGCAGTTGATGTTACAGAACGGTGACGCCTGCAGGACCAGTAGACTGATCCACGGATGAAGCGGATCGCTCGGCAACGTTGGATCCAAAACGGGGTCACTCTGATTCATCCAGTGTTGACTGCCACCTCGATTGATCGCAGTGAACGCCGGCGCCTCGGGCCGGCGACGCAAAGCCAGAAAAAGGTCTACCAGTTACCCCAGTTGTGCCAGTTGTGCCAATTATGCCAGCCGCCGTTACCCCAACCGCCATTGCCCCAGCCTGGGTGCCAATTATGCCAACCATAGCCGGGGTGCCAGTTGTGCCAGTTACCCCACCACATCGGCTGGGCAGTCGTCGGAGATTGATTGCCCTGATTGAGTTCCGTGCCCGGAGCCAGACCGAGTTTTTCCTGGATCTTTTGCACACGTATCTCGAGCCGGTCCGTTCCGTCCGTCATGGCAGAACCGGACTTGGCTTCGGTGGCGTTCGCGGCTGCAGCCGAGCTTAGCATCAAACCGCCCGTCAAAGCGAAGAGAGCGCCCAGCGATTTAGCGAGCGAGCGTTCATTGGAGCGCTTTGGATTATCGGGTCCTGAGTTCATAAAGCGCCCTTATTTGCAATGTTATAGATGGGTTAGAGATCATTGGCAGCCTCATTTGTCAGCTTCTCCCAGTAGGCTTCGACGTCGGAACCAAGTTTGTTATCTCTGATAAGCAAGCTCCCTTCTTCGGTTTGCGGATGGACGGTGAAAAAGGCCTCAGCGGCTTTGCCCAACCACGACTTGTCGAGTTCCTCTTTGGCGTTCGGTCGTTCGTTACCCTGTCCGAAAGCCACCTGCGCCACGCGCAGCAAACGTAAAGTGTTATCACGATCCTTGGTGTGAAGCGACACCGCAAAAAACTTATCCTGGAAAAAGTGATAAACGATCGTTTCGAGTTTGACCGGACCGAGCTGAAGGTTCTCGTCCTTTTTGCTGTACAGCTTCAAATCTCCCTCGTCTCTCTCAAGATTTAGACCTTGGAATTCCGAGAACGGTGTTCCAAATTTTTGGCCTCGAAACCCGGTCGTGCTGTCGAGTCTCGTGGTCTCCGCGCGAGCTGCCGGTTGACTATCCGGTTCCTTGGCTAGAGAACCGTTCATCGTCAGGGCTGCTATCGTCGCGGCACAGAAAGCCAGGCGGGTACTCCTTAAAAATCCACTCTCAGGGGAAAACATAAGCGTTGGGGATAAAAAATAGCGCCACTAAGGCTCCTCATGTTCAGCGGTCTGTCAAGGTCAAAGACCGGCGGGCGAGGGGGAAACGTGTCGGCGTTTCGGCGTTGGGGCGGATCGGCGTGGGCGCCCGGCGCAGGGCGAGGTTCCGCCTGCGGCGGCGTCATGCGAGGTTCTTGGCAGGGCGGGTCGACAGTGCCCGCTTTTTTGGGATGACGTTTAGGCAAGCCCGGGCCATCGCCGACACGCCCCAACGCCGGCCCGCCGACACGTTTCCCCCTTGTCTATCCGAGCCTGTAAACGATACGTGCCTTGGAGACATCGTATGGGGACATCTCCATCTTAACTCGGTCTCCCACGGTCAAACGGATAAACCGCTTCCTCATCTTTCCGGAGATATGAGCGAGGACAAGGTGCTTGTTAGAAAGCTCCACACGAAACATGGTTCCAGGGAGCACAGCGGTAATTTTTCCTTCAACGACTATTGAACTCTCAGTAGGCATGGTGCTCAAGGCTTATCGGGACGGGTGTAAAGGTTCGCTCATTCATAAATCACATCGCCGTCTGCCGGGTACGGGAGACGGCGAGTGCATTTGCCATTCCTGGATAGAATAGAAGCCTGGCAGGTCATTAACTTAAAACGATGCCCACCGGCTTAGGATTCTACAATACTACCAGCGTGACTTTGAGAAAGAACGCTTCGCCCCTTCGTCCTTTGGGCGGGCTTCGTTCACAGTCAGGTTGCGGCCGTCGAGGTTTTTACCTTCGAGAGCGGTGATCGCAGCTTTGCCTTCAGAAGCGCTGCTCATCGTGACGAAAGCAAATCCGCGGGATTTGCCCGTCATGCGGTCGGTAACGAGATGAACATCCGTGACAGTTCCGTATTGTGCGAAGAGATCCTTAAGATCGGGGTCGGTGGTACTGAATGAGAGATTTCCAACGTAGAGTTTCATGATTTGGTGATAAGTACGAATGCTAGCCACAAAGCCGTTCCCGAGAACCGGGTTTAAAATCACCTCTGAAAATTTCAACCGACGATCTTCCGCGCTATGAACAAAAACAAACGAACGCCTGCACTGTCTCCCGTTATCGCCCAGAACACAAGAAAAAGTTTACACCGCCACTCGATCAGCTCCAAATACCTCGCCTGCGTTACAGACCGCTTGGCGCTCATACGATTTTCTAGAAGGCGGAAAAGGGCTGAACATCAAATTCCGGAGCTCCTAACACTGTTTTCGTCTGTTACCCAGGCGCTTGCGCCTCCTCGACCGAAACTCTCTACAAACCCCGTCGCTCGGGCAATTCCTCTGGTTGCGGTACCCCATCCAATTCCTGCCATTTCGCTCCCGCATTGGAAACCCCGAGCGTCCAAACAGTTCCGTCATCGCATAACACCACACATCTCCCCTGCTCAAGCGTTGAAATCGCAATCGGCTTTCGTGGATCCATAAGCTGCATTTACCTGTGAACTCGGATTCGCCGCAACCTATTTAACTGGAAAAACAAAGGCTCCTTTCACTTGAATGTGAACTCCCTGGCAGTCTTCTCCGCCAAATCGGCGGCTTTTTCCCGCCCCCAAGCATTGATGCACCAAAATGCGTTTTCGGTTCCAGGTTGAATTACCACCACGGTCATTTGGCCTGGGCTGTTACCAAAGACAGCAGGAAAACGAAGAGCTCCGGTTCTGTAAATTCCGTCGACCTCTGTCGAGTCAATTTTCGGCATGTTCAACGAAGGCGGGCTAACACTCTTAGAAAATGTATGAAATAAAATATCTTCGATACTCTCCTTGGTTACGGGGTTGCTTATCATTTTCATAACAACTATATAAACACCGTTAAAATAGGCCGTCCGTTGCGTCATTTTTTGCACTCTCTCGCGCGTCGCGACCGGGAGCTTTTGCAGTGGATAATCCGCAACCGGACCAAAGGGAACAGGCATCCGGAGAGACAACCGCTCGTCAAAAGGCTGCGCTGTCGCAGGTCCGGTAATGTGCGCCCGGACACCGCCACGATCCTTTTGTAATAGCCCCGGCAACTGATTTCCGTACCTGGCAACTACAATGATAATCAATAACGAAATGAGGAGCGCTCCCAGAATCCAATGCTTTCTCGTTCCGCGTGCAATTAGTTTACTTCCCGGCATTCGTGCTTCCTTCATCTTAGCCGCCCTGGGGTGAGGAATCATTGATCGGTCTCGAGCGGATCATGAAGCAGCATAAAAGTACGTGCGCCAGAAAGTACGCAAAAAGTTTCGCAAATTAATCCCCAGAGTGTCAGCTTCTGCCCCGTGACAGGGCAAAAGCGAGCCCGAGGCTCGTACCGAATTTCTCCTCGGTGACCTTTGTTGCCTCTCTGCGATTCCCCGCTTCTGTTTGAAAAAATTCTTCCAGGACGAATAAAACTAAGATTGAATGCATTCCTCAGAAAGAGCATTGCGTCAGCCACAGCCTGGAACTCATGAAAAAAGTCTCTTCATTCTATTGGGCGGTATTCTCGGTCTTGACTGCGTTCACTGCCTGCGAAAAAAAGCCCGTTGAAGCGCATTCGGCCGGTCCTCCGGAGGTCCTGGTGACCGAAGTCGTGCAAAAAGAGGTTCCAGTTTTCCGGCAATGGGTTGGCACGGTCAACGGAGTGCAGAACGCGGAAGTCAGGGCGCGCACAGAGGGATATCTGACCAGCGTTCCTTACCAGCAGGGCGGCTTCGTGAAAAAGGGCGAGGTGATGTTTCTGATCGATCCCAGACCGTTTACTGCCTCTCTAGATCAAGCAAAGGGGCAGCTGGAGGAGGCCAAGGCCACCTTGCTGGGTGTTCAGTTGGACGCTCAGAGGGCCAAGGAGCTATTCGATACCAAGGTCATTTCCGAGCAGGAATACACAAACAAAACTCAGCTTTACCAGACCAAGTTAGCCGCCGTGGCTGCGGCCCAGGCGGCCTTCGAGCAGGCCCAGTTAAACCTTGATTATACCAAGATTGTTTCGCCCTTGGACGGGGTTGCCGGGCAGCAACAGGCGCAGATCGGGGATCTGGTCGGGACCGGGACCAACCAGGTGTTGACGACGGTCTCCCAGATCGATCCAATTTGGTTTTATTTGCCGATTAGCGAACAAGGCTACTGGGAGTTTGCCGAACGTTTCAAAGAGATGATGGCAGTGCCCGAGGACAAGCGGGAACAGAACGTGGAGCTCACCTTGGCCGACGGCAGCGTTTACAAGCACAAAGGCCGGTTCGCTTTTCTCGACCGTCAAGTCGATCCGAAGACGGGAACGATTCAGGTGGCAGTGAGCTTCCCGAATCCTGAGCTGACCTTGCGGCCTGGACAATACGGGATCGCCCGTGCCGAGATTGAGAAGATTCCGAATGCATTGTTGATTCCGCAGCAGGCCGTATCCCAACTTCAGGGCAGTAACATGGTAGCCATCGTCAACCCGGATGGCAAAGCGGAGATCCGGGCGATCAAAGTGGGCGAGACCTATCAGGGAATGATCGTGGTAACAGAAGGCCTCAAGCCGGGTGAAAAGGTGATTGTCGAGGGTTTCCAAAGAGTTCGGCAAGGGACACCGGTTTCGGCAAAGCCCTTCACAGAGGCACCGAGGACCGAGGGAGCCAAGAACGATTTGGAGAAGCACCCCCCCGCCGGCCAGTCTTAAGCAGGAGCGAGATCCTCAATGTCCAGATTCTTTATCAATCGACCCATCGTCGCCATGGTGATCTCCATCGTCATGGTGATCGTCGGCATTGTCGCGTTCCTCAGTCTACCGGTCGCGCAATATCCCAATCTGGTGGACCCGCAAGTCTCGGTGAACGCGACCTACGTGGGCGCGGATGCCTTGACGGTGGAGCAAGCGGTCGCCACGCCCATCGAGCAGCAAATGAGCGGTGTCGATCACATGAACTACATGTACTCGCTGAATGCGAGTGCCGGCGGTACGATGGCCTTAACGGTGGACTTCAATGTGACCACCGATCCGAATATTGACCTGGTCCTGACCCAGATGCGAGAGTCGCAAGCCTCTTCGCAGCTACCTTCCAGTGTCCGCGACTACGGCGTGACGGTGGCCAAGTCGACTTCAGCGCCGCTGATGGTCATTACTCTCTTTTCGCCGACGGGCGAGTTCGATTCCAAGTTCCTGGCCAATTACGGCATCATCAATTTGAACGATCCGATGCTCCGGGTCCCTGGCATCGCCAGCGTGACCGTCTTCGGAGCCGGCCAATATGCGCTCCGGATCTGGGTTGATCCCAACAAGATGGCCGGCCTCAACATCACCACAGTGGAAATTGAACAGGCTATTCGTGCGCAAAATACGGTGAATCCGGCAGGCCAGCTCGGAGGCGAGCCCATTCCGCCCGGACAACCGTTTACCTACACGGTGCTGGCCCAGGGGCGCCTTGTAACGGAGGAGCAGTTCGCCAATATCGTGATCCGGGCCTCTTCGAACGGTTCATTTGTTCGCGTCAGAGATATTGGACGCGTAGAGTTAGGGACTCAGACCTACACGCAGACCTGCACTTTCAATGGTCGGCCGGCTGCGGCTCTGGCCCTCTACCAATTGCCCGGCTCTAACGCGGTGGATGCCGCGAAAGGTGCGCGTCAATTGATGGAGCAACTCAAGCAGCGGTTCCCTTCAGGGCTGGAATATTCCATCGCCTTGGACACCACCCTGGCGGTGACCGCCGGGATGGAAGAAATTTACAAGACTTTGGCGGAGGCGATGATTTTAGTGATCATCGTCGTTTTCGTTTTCCTGCAAGGTTGGCGGGCCACTCTCATTCCGTTATGTGCCGTGCCGGTCGCACTGGTCAGTACGTTCGCACTTTTTCCTGTGCTGGGGTTCTCGGTCAACACGCTCTCCCTGCTTGGACTGGTCTTGGCTATTGGTCTGGTGGTCGATGATGCTATTGTGGTGGTCGAAGCCGTCGAAAACCATATCGAACATGGCCTCTCGCCGAAGGACGCGGCGCTTAAGGCGATGGAAGAGGTCTCTTCACCCGTGGCCGCGATTGCCGTTATTCTCGCGGCGGTCTTTCTCCCGACCGCTTTTATTCCCGGCATTACGGGCCGGCTCTATCAACAGTTCGCGGTCACCATTGCCGTTTCAGTGATCTTTTCGGCCTTCAACGCTCTTACCTTGAGCCCGGCGCTGGCCGCACTTCTGCTCCGCCCCAAAAAAGAATCTGGTCGTGGGCCTCTGGCGTTTTTCTTTAACGGATTTAACAAAGTCTTCGGGTCCGCGACCAACGGTTATGTCGGCGTCTGCCGGCATTTGATGCGGCGTGGAATCTTCTGGATGTTATTCCTGATTCCGGTCCTGTTGGTGACTGGCTGGCTTGGCAAGAAGCTTCCGCAGTCGTTTGTCCCGTCCGAGGATCAAGGTTATTTTTACGCAAATTTGCAGTTGCCAGAAGCGGCGTCGCTGCAAAGAACCTCGGCCGCTTGTCAAAAGGTCTCGGACATCCTCCGGAACACCCCTGGAGTTGAATACGTAACGACGATTGCCGGCTTCAGCCTGCTGAGCCAGGTGAACACCAGCTACAACGGCTTTTTCTTTGTCAGCCTGAAGTCCTGGGACAAGCGCAAGTCCGCGCAGGAACAAGTCAACGCCATCATGCTGCGGGCGAATGAAGCGCTCGCCAAGATTCCAGACGGGATCGCGTTCGGTTTCCCTCCTCCGGCCATCCCAGGGATCGGAACCTCCGGCGGAGTGGTCGCCGTTCTGGAGGATCTCGCGGGGATGCCGGTAGAATATCTCGCGCAGCATACGCAGAAATTCATCGAAGCGGTCCGAGAGCGTCCGGAAGTCGCTCGGATCCTCACCACCTGGTTGCCAAGCGTTCCTCAATACTTCCTTTTTGTGGATCAAGACAAAGTCCTGAAGCAAGGAGTTGAAATTTCCGATGTGTACAAGACGGCCCAGGTCTTTATGGGCGGTTCTTTTGTCAATTATTTCAACCTCTTCGGGCGCACCTGGCAGACCTATCTTCAAGCGGATGGACCATTTCGAGTGAATCCCCAGGACGTCGGCGCGTTCTACGTGCGCAACAATATCGGGAACCCGGTTCCGCTCTCTTCGATGGTCCGGATGGAGAAACACACCGGGCCGGAGTTTACGATGCGGTTCAACCTTCATCGATGCGCCCAGTTGAATATCAGCGGGAAAGAGGGTGTCAGCAATTACCAGATTATGGCAATGCTCCAAGACGTGTTCGCCAAAACCATGCCGAGCGAGATGGGGTTGGACTATAAGGACATGTCGTTCCAGGAACAACAAGCTCAGAAAGGAGTGCCGCCCGCCGTGATCTTCGGGGTTTCGCTGCTATTCGTCTTCCTGATTCTAGCGGCCCTGTACGAAAGCTGGACCTTGCCATTCAGCGTCCTGCTGAGTACGCCGATCGCCATCTTCGGCGCCTTCCTGGCGCTTTATCTTCGCAGGTTCGAAGACGACGTCTATTTTCAGATCGGTTTAGTCATGCTCATCGGCCTGGCCGCCAAGAACGCGATCTTGATTGTCGAGTTTGCCAGAGCTGAGTTCGAGAGAGGCCAGCCTATTATCGATTCGGCACTGACTGCCGCCCGTTTGCGGCTTCGGCCAATCCTGATGACCGCTTTTGCCTTCATCCTCGGGTGCGTGCCGCTCTGGACCGCCACGGGGTCGGGCGCCGTTTCGCGGCGAATCCTCGGAACGACAGTCATCGGCGGAATGCTGGCGGCGACGTTTATCGCGATTTTTCTGATTCCGGTTCTGTTCTACGTGGTGGAGAAATTGACCCACCGGAACGGAGAAGGTAAGCATCAGCCAAATGCTGCCGATGAAGTCCCCACTTCCCATCCGGCCACCAAACCCTGAATCTGGACTGAGCACTCGTACGAACGGGCAACGATCCCTGCCTGCGCCGCTTGTCTACTGCCTCTAAATTGCTAAGCCTTCGATGAGCCTGAAACTTGAGGACTACGGTCTGGTAGGAGATACCCACACAGCAGCTCTGGTTGGAAGAAACGGTTCCATTGACTGGTTATGTCTGCCACGCTTTGACTCTGCCGCCTGCTTTGCCGCTCTGCTGGGTGATGAACAAAACGGTTGCTGGCGGATCGCGCCTGCTCAGCCGTGTCAGAAGGTGAGCCAAGCCTATCGAAAAGACACCCTGATCCTCGAGACGGAATTCGAGATCGATCATGGCACCGTCCGTCTCATCGACTGCATGCCGCCGCGTGGATCCTGCCCGTATCTGGTCCGCGTCGTTGAAGGTGTACGCGGACAAGCGGCGATGGAGATGAATCTGGTGGTCCGTTTCGATTACGGAATCACCGTTCCATGGGTTCGACGCGAAGGCTCTCAATGGACTATGATCGCCGGACCGAATGCTCTAGCGTTGCGGAGCGACGTCAAAACAAAAGGTAAAGGCCTCTCGACCGTGGCTGATTTTGCGATCACCGCCGGGGAGCGGAAATCCTTTGTTCTCTCCTGGTATCCGTCTCACGAAAAACCGCCGGAACTGAACGAAGCGGAGGGCAAGGCGGCCGAGACCGAAAAGTACTGGGCCGATTGGGTCTCAGGCTGCTCTTACCAGGGAGAGTGGCGAGATCTGGTCGTCCGGTCCCTTATCACCTTGAAGGCCCTGACATACGCTCCGACCGGGGGCATCGTCGCTGCAGCGACAACCTCTTTGCCGGAAGAACTCGGCGGAGTGCGCAATTGGGACTATCGGTTCTGTTGGCTTCGAGACGCCACCTTCACTCTTTATTCGCTGATGCAATCCGGCTTTACCAAGGAAGCTTCAGAGTGGAGGGAGTGGTTATTGCGTGCCATCGCCGGAGACCCTGCGCAGTTGCAGATCATGTACGGGCTGGCAGGCGAGCGCCGGTTGACCGAATTTGAAATGGGGCATCTCTCCGGGTACGAGAATTCCAGGCCCGTCCGAATCGGAAATGCCGCATCCGAACAATTTCAACTCGACGTCTATGGAGAAATTCTGGATGCGATGCATCTCGCCCGGACGGTTGGAATCGATACTGGACAAGACTCCTGGCGCCTGGAGAGACTCTTGGTAAAATTCGTCGAGAAAAACTGGGAGAAGCCGGATAACGGGCTATGGGAAATTCGTGGTCCCCGAAGGCACTTTACCCATTCCAAAGTAATGGCTTGGGTAGCGATCGATCGCGCCGTAAAAGCCGTCGAACAGTTCGGACTGGAAGGCGACCTCGAGCATTGGAAAAACCTGCGCCAGGCAATTCATGAAGATGTCTGTGCCCATGGCTACAACCCGTCCCGGAAATCGTTTACCCAATATTATGGAGCGAATAATTTAGACGCCAGCCTTCTGATGATACCGCTGGTCGGCTTTCTGCCACCGAATGATGAGCGCGCCACAGCAACGGTCGAACTCATTCAAAAGGAATTGATGGTGGATGGATTTGTCCTGAGATATCATCCGGAGTCTTCGGCCGACGTGGATGGTCTTCCGCCCGGTGAGGGATCATTTCTGCCCTGTTCATTTTGGCTGGTTGATTGTCTATGCTTGATGGAACGCCACGAGGAGGCGCATGCTCTTTTTCAGCGTTTGCTCACTGTTTGCAGTAGCCTGGGACTGCTTTCCGAAGAATACGACGCCAAGAAGCAACGGCAGTTAGGTAATCTTCCGCAAGCTTTTTCTCACGTCGGTCTCATTAACTCGGCTCGAAGTCTTTCATCTGGTCACGGAGCCTGCTCATCATAGAAGCAGATGAGAGCCAGGATCCAGCAGTTTCGAGGCTGTTCTTTCGCTGCGAATCGCCCCATCCTGCAACTCCAATACTCCAAAACTCCAATACTCCTGGACTCCAACCTCCAGCACTCCTAGCTCCTAACTCCGAACTCCCACTGCAGACTCCAACTCCGCACTCCTGAACTCCCTTTCTGAATCGTCCCAATGCCTCCTCCGAAACGGCTTTTCGTCGGCCTCGAACTTTCGTCGACTTTCAAGGCGGCACTGTTTGATCTCGACCCGCATCTTCCCGGTTTGCGATGGCTTCCTGAGGAACAGCTGCATTTGACGCTGAGTTTTCTCGGCGAAGTGGAAGCGGCCGCGGAGGACCGGCTGCGTCAGGCTTTGGGCGAAGTGCGGGTTCCACCGTTCTTTTTGCCCCTCCGCGGCGTCGGTGTCTTTGATTCGGGCAGCCGGCCATCGGTGGTCTGGGTGGGTGTCGGTAAAGGCCATCCTCATCTTTTTGCGCTTCATAAGCGCATTCAAGATGCGGTCCTGCGCGTCGGTCTCGAACCGGATCTCAGGCCCTTTCATCCCCATGTGACAGTTGGGCGCGCCAAAGGAATTTCCAGGCAAGCACTTCAGCCATTTCTGCGCAGCCATGCGGAGACGGAGTTCGGGTTCGTCCAGATCGACGGCTTTGGGCTTTATTCGAGCGTACTAGCGGCGGCAGGCGCAACTCATCGCTTAGAGATGAGCCTGAAATTCTGAATTCAGGAGTTGCAGGAGTTCAGGAGTTGCAGAATGGGGGCGACCGTCCTACGCTCGGCTCTAGTGACCACACGGAGCTTCATCGCTTCCGTCCAGAAATTTCCTGGTTTTCTAATCATTCGACCCTCCAGCTACCAGCTATCCGGTGAACTCCTGAACTCCTGAACTCCTGCAACTCCTGAACTCCTGACTCCTGTTTATATGAACCTTGCCGAACTAATCATTAAGACGCTCGTCGCTGCGGGCGTTAAACGCATTCACGGGGTCGTCGGCGACTCGCTGAACGGGCTTACTGAAGCGATCCGCAAGCAAAAGATCATTGAATGGATTCCGGTCCGGCACGAGGAAGTCGCCGCTTTCGCCGCCGGGGCCGAGGCGCATCTCACCGGTTCGCTGGCCGTCTGTGCCGGAAGTTGCGGTCCGGGTAATATGCACCTGATCAACGGGCTCTACGATTGTCATCGAAGCCGGGTCCCGGTGTTAGCGATCGCGGCACAGATACCTAGTCACGAGCTTGGCAGTCAATACTTCCAGGAAACAAGACCAGAAATTCTCTTCCAGGATTGTAGCCACTACTGCGAACTCATCTCGAGCGCCGCGCAGATGCCCCGGGCGCTGGGGCTGGCCATTCAATCGGCCATCGGACGGCGGGGCGTCTCAGTCATCACGATTTCGGGGGATGTTTCCATGCTGGAGGCTCCCACCCAGGAGCCCTGGCTCTTTAGTAACGTATCGCGTGTGTCGGCGATCCGGCCGTCCGAGACGGATCTCCAGAATCTCGCGACGCTGCTCAACCGCAGCAAAAAAGTCACCATTCTCGGCGGCGCGGGCTGCGCGGGCGCCCACTCGGAGTTAATGCAGGCCGCCGAAGCCCTGAAGTCGCCGATCGTTCACGCATTGCGCGGCAAGGAGTATATCGAATATGACAATCCTTATGATGTTGGAATGACGGGGTTGCTTGGCTTTTCTTCCGGCTACTACGCCATCATGGACTGCGATGCCCTCCTGATGCTGGGAACCGATTTTCCTTATCAGCAATTTTATCCGGAAAAAGCGGCCATCGCGCAAATCGACTTGCGGCCGGAAAACCTCGGGCGGCGCACCCGGCTCGATCTCGGGCTCGTTGGCGATGTGCGAGACACTCTGGCCGCACTTCAACCCATGCTGGAACCAAAGGAGGAACGCGCTCATCTCGACAAAGCTCTGCGCCACTATGCCAGCAATCGCGCCGGGCTCGATCATCTCGCAACCGGTACCCCGGGACGAAAACCCATTCATCCCCAATATCTCACCCGGGTGGTCAACGAAATGGCTGCTGTCGACGCCGTTTTCACTGCCGACGTTGGTTCACCCACTATGTGGGCTGCGCGTTATCTGACGATGAACGGCCAACGGCGACTCCTCGGTTCGTTCAACCATGGATCAATGGCAAACGCCATGCCTCAGGCTATTGGGGCGCAGTTAACGTTCCCGGAGCGGCAAGTGATCTCGCTTTCCGGCGATGGAGGTTTCAGTATGCTGATGGGCGATTTCCTTACCATTCGCCAACTCAAGCTGCCGGTGAAAATCATCCTCTTCAACAATGGCTCGCTTGGCTTCGTCGAGCTGGAGATGAAAGCCGCAGGCCTGATCGAACATGGCACGACTCTCGATAACCCCGACTTTGCGAAAATGGCAGAAGCCATCGGCATCAGGGGCTTTCGCTTGGAAGATCCCGCCGACGCGCCTGCCGCGATTGAGGCAGCCCTGGCTCATGACGGCCCGGTCCTGGTGGACGCGGTCGTGAATCGCCATGAACTCTCGATGCCTCCAAAAATCGAGTTGGCACAAGCCAAGGGATTCAGCCTTTATATGCTGAGAGCGGCCCTGAACGGAAAAGGTGATGAACTGCTCGATCTCGCGAAAAGCAACCTTTGGAGATGACTCACTTCAAAGCGCTCTCCTGAAAGTGCGTATCCAGCCATGAACAATACGCCTCGAACCGACGCCTCTCCACGGATTCGTCGAGACCAAGTTGCGCTAACGTTGGATTTGTTCGCGGCCCTTTCCCTTTGTAACGTGACCGAATCGAAGCTAAGCGTTTCATTCGTTCGGCAGCCACCTCCGTCAACGGTTTTTCGAGTTGCCGGTAGATCCGCCGAACCACCCGCAAAGGATCGGACACCAGTTCGCGGTACTTCACATCGATGAACCGCCCCTCCAGTTCGGGATGAGCCGCTCGAAAGGAGATCATACTCTCCATGCCTTCCGAAAGGATCCGAGCCTCGTGGAGCCCGGTCTCTGCCAGGTCGCCCGCCCGGGTGAATAACCCCTCCAACACCTCGGCCAGCTGGACCACGGAGATCAAAGCATCCAGCGGGTCGCGATGCGTCTGCACGATCACCGCGCCGGGGAACACTGCGAAAAGGCCTTCCAAGCCGCGGACGTGGTCCGGTGATTTTAGAACCCATTGCCCGGTTTTCCGGCGGAGCTGCAGATATTGCAAAAAACGCTTCTGCCATCTGTAGGTGGGAACAAGGTCTGCCGAGCGCAAAAACGCCTCATAAGTCGGGATCTGGCAAGTCGAAGCGAACTCCTCAGATAACAGCGTATAACTATGGATCGCGACGCATTCATGCGGCGTCCGCGCCCGCATCGGATAGACCGAATCTGCCCGCGGTGCCAGACGGCGAAACCACCACAATGAAATCTCGGCCTTACGCACCCATCGGTCCGCTTCCTGGGACGAACCGCTTTGAGCGGGAATAGGAAACATTACTTCCCAAACGCGTGGGGCACGGTTTTCCGGATCTTCCGCCATCAATTCGTGCAAAAAAGTGGAACCGCTCCGCGCGATGCCGGTGATAAAAATGGGTCGTGCAATGGGCGAGGCATCCAAGTCTCTGAACTGGCCCTTCCAAGCCTCGGTGACTCGTAGCCGAGTCTCGAGCAATTCACGCAAATGAACCCACATTAGGAACCGGCCCATGGGGTGCAGATCTGCCTGCTGTTCCAGGCTATTCACCAAAATCGAGAGCGCTGGTTCGATCGGTGGGTCGCCGAAATCCTCCAGCCCCGTCCGGCGTCTAGCCTCGGCACAGAGCGCCTCGCTTTGGAGCAACCAGAGGCGCCGACTTAGACCGTCACCCAAGTTTCTCCATCCAGCTGCCCATGCATCAAAGCCTCGCGGCTCGGGAATTTGTGTCTGTTGCATTTCCGTCGTCTGGTTCCGGCTGGCGCCGGAGCGCCGGTAATACCGCGGAACCTTTCTACAGTCAAGCGCACAGGGCGAAATGTCTCAGCGTTTAGCGTTCAGTGTTTAGCGTTCGGGTTCTTGGCTTGGTGACACGCCACAGACGGCCGGCCTCCAGGAGTTGCCAGGCAATTAACCCCGGGATCCCTAAAGCCAGTTCCCGGGCGCGTCGAAGCAGTGACACCGCCAGAGCGATCTCGCCGGAAATACCGAGCAGATTCCCGAGGAGGATAAACCCTCCTTCCTGAACACCCACGGCTCCAGGTACAAGGAACGCCGCACCTCGAATCGCTAGCGCAGCGCTTTCCAGAATCACGGCTGTGGCGAAGCTTGGCCGCAACCCCAGCGCTTGAAGCGCGATCCAGATTTCGCCACAAGCGATCAACCACGAGGTCACCCAAAAGAAGGAGCACCCTGCGATCGCATATGGCCTTGCGTAGACAAGCCGAATGGCTTTATCGAGGGATTCGCCACCTTGCACCAGCGAATCCCAGACGGGTGACTTGGCCAGCCGAGACGCCAACATCGCACCCCATTTGAATACTCCCGCCCGCTGCACCGCGTAGAAACCGGTCACCGCCAGCACGCCGGCCACCACTACAACGACCGAAGGCCGGACCATGTCGGTTCGACCAGTCGCGCCGACCAGCAGAACGCAGGCCAACACGATGTATCCCACTTTGGTCACGATGCCGATCGTCACATCGACAATGATTGCGGCGGTAGCACTGCTCAAAGGCACGCCCCACATCGCCGCGATGCGCGCGATGACAATGTCTCCACCAACCCGAGCCGTAGGGAGAAGATTGTTAATCGACTCACCTATCCAATGTATGAAAACATTGCGAGTCATCGGTATCCGGTTTTTTTTCGGAATCAAGATCAGCCAACCGGCCGAATCGCTCAGGGTTTGCAGCAGGTGATAAGGCACTAAGACCAACAAACCCCATCCTGCGTGAGCAATCGCCGAGGCCACTTGGCCCGCACCTTCACGAACAAGGAGAACAATCAAAAGCCCTAGCCCAGCCAGCCCCAGGAGATAAACGATCGGCTGGATTGTTTTAAAATCTTTCACGAATTAAAGAAAAGCTTTCACCGCACTCTGACCCGCACCCCTGAATCGATGATCGACCACAAAAATGATCGACAACAAAGCCCAATTTTTAACTAATTCGCCAATGGTCATGCTCCTTCGCAAATATAGTTCCCTCACCTTTTTCCTGCTGGCCCTCCTAACCGCTTGCAACTCCGTTCCGATGGGCCAGCCGAACCCGTATGCATCCGCCCCCACTCCCAATCTGGCGACCATCTACTTCTATCGCACCCATAACTCGCTTGGTGGGGCTACGGGAGTGGATATCAAGGACAACGGCATCGACATCGGCACGGTACAGGATGGTACCTACTTTGTTTACCATACAAGCCCGGGCCAGCATACCCTCACGGCAACCACGGATACGACTTCGAGCCAGAACCTGAATTTCCAAGCTGGTGCGACTTACTACGTCAAAGCAGGCGTTATCCCCAGCCAAAATCTATTTCATCCCTCGTTAAGCGTCGAATTTGACCTCCAGGGCCAATCTGCAATCCAGAATCTGAAGCGCCTGCATTATCACGAATAGAGGGAAATAGCCACTTGCACATTCACCTCTTGCCCTGTTTCGATGGAAAAACTTGAACAAGAGGACCTACTTTCGCTCAATTGAATTGGTGGACACCAAGGTGCCGCAAGCGTACAAAGTAGGAACGAATTGGCAACGGAAAGCAAAAGTGAAACGAAGCAATATGGCGGAAGTATCCCGATTCATCGTTCTGATCGGAGTGGCTGTTTCTCTCGCCGCGTGTTCCGAGCAGCCGGTACCGCTCGTCAGGTCGCAGGGATTCTATCCCACCAGCTCTGCGACTGTCCGAGAGGTCCAAATCGCGCTGCGAAGTCGCGGCTACTACGCAGGAATCGTCGATGGGTTTCTCGGGGAAGACACCGCGATCGGAATACGGAGATTGCAAATCGATCGGGGCGAACGGGTAAAACCGATCATCGACCGCCAGCTTCTGGTCTCGCTTGGAATAACGAAGGATTACCCACCGCACGTAAAACCGTCACGAGAAGAATGAAGACCGTATTGTTGTTTCGAGCGATGCTGATTCTCCTCATCCTTGGACTGACCGTTTCGATCGGTTTCAGCCGGACCGAGCCCACCGTCGGGACCTCAGGACCCCTCACGGCGTTTAGAGCATGTGCTTTTCTCGGATGGGACATCAAGATCAGGAATGACTCCGATGTACCCTATACGGCTATTTTTGCCATCAACCGTTGGGCCGACTTAAGAATCGTTCCTCCTCATCGAACCGTGAATGCCGGATATGTCCTGGGAAGTGAAATTCCCAGTTTCCATTTCGCACCAAACGGTAGTGGACCTGTCGTCCTTGGCAGCCGCCACTAACCGGTAGCGCAGAGGGTTTCAAGGGTTTCGTCCGCCTAAAGGTTTTGGAGAATGAGATGCGTTGATTTTATGCTCACGGCTCGCTTCGCGCGCACCCTTGTTTAGTATCGAATGGGGATCGGATCCTTTTCGGATCAGGGACACAAATGAATCACGCGTGCGCCAGAATCTCGCATTGATACCTCCCACGACCCGGAGGCAAAACGGCAATTATGATTTTGCAGAATAGCCGCAAAAGTAAACCAGACACTTTAGCGCCGATCAACCCTGTCGATTCAGGGATCTCACACCGATGTGTTATTTAAAGTCGCATTTGAAAGTATCCGCTAAATGAATGAAAGACCGTGTATCGACGCGTATCTTAAGGCTCGCTCCGCTCGCTTTAGCGCTCGTTTTGATCGGCTGCGCCGCTGATCAACAAGAGCTAAACCCGTTCTTTCCCGGCGGGAACGAGGCCTCGGAAGCCGGTGGAAACGTCGATAATATCTCCTATTGGGTTGGCGACGGAATTGCGGGCCGGCCCTCCATCAAAATAGATCTCGAGGGCCAACGAGCTTCTTTTTACAGGGGTCAGCAAGTCGTCGGCGTTTCCATCGTCTCGACCGGCCGGGAGGGTCACGATACGCCTCCAGGTAAATATCGCGTGACAGACAAGGATAAAGACCACGCTTCAAGCATTTATGGTGACTATGTCGACGAATCCGGCCAAGTCATTGTTCCGAATGTGGAAAACAAAAAGGATCCTCGGCCTCCGGGAACAGTTTTTCGAGGCGCGGCGATGCCATACTTTCTCAGAATCCACGGAAGTATCGGCATGCACGCAGGATACCTTCCCGGCTACCCCGCCTCCCACGGTTGCATTCGGTTGCCGGAACCCATGGCGATCAAGTTTTTCGAGAATGCACCCGTAGGCACCTCCGTAGAGATTCGCTAGTCCCCCCGGGTAATCTCCCATCGTGTCTCTCTTCGATCTTCAAGGCGAGCAGGGCCAAGCTCCAGGTAGGCGCTGCTTCAATCGGATCATCCCACGGTGCTCTGGCAAAGAGCCTAGCGTTTCCCGGCTACAGTTGGCCGAAATCACAGCCGAGGTCTCCCGGGAATCCCGGTTCGGACGGAGCCTCACCCTACCGCTTTTGGCCTAAAACCCTTCATGCCGAATCTGCAACGCATGGTCAATTTGCAATAAAAGAAGCAAAAGAGCTTGCCAAAGGAAGTAAAAGCGACAAAACAGGGGCATGAAAACTTGGACCGTGCTGGCGCTGGCTCTAGGATTGCAAATCTCGGTTTACGCTACGGAAGAGAACGTACATTCCTTTCGCGCCATTGATCCAGACCAGCTCGACGCCAAAGTGCCACACGGATACGGAAGAGTTTTCGTCGAGGCTGGCCGGGAAAACAATATCGATCCGCTTATTTTAGCGGCAATTTCCGCGTTCGAGTCCGGCGCATGGAAGAGTAGCGCGGCCCGGCACAAGAACAATTGGATGGGTCTAATGGCGCGGAGCGGGCCCAAACGCTTTGAGTCACCGGAAGCCTCGATCTTTTATGCGGCCGCCCTTCTTAATCGTTCACCATTTAAAGGCCATTCCAGCCTTGCCAGCATCGCGCCGATTTATTGCGCCACCAATCCAAGCGTCTGGAAGAGGTCGGTGCATCTGTGGAGTCTCAGGCTATTGTCGCAATAGCTCTGAACAGAAAACCAGGGAATCAGCAGAATAATCACCTGATCGGGTAACTCTTGAAGTAGGTCGAAGCGTCCCCGCTTTGCTTCTTCGGACCACCAAAAGTTGGGCCAACAAGACGCTTCGCCTGTCGAAGAAGCAAAGCGGGGACGCTTCGCCTACCGCCCGTGTGACCGGCGCTGACCCAATAGGAACGCTTTCGTTCTAATAAGTTTCGTGATACCCCAATTAACCCACCATGAAAATCCACCGTCCTATTACCGCTGCCTCGCTGGCCGGATTCCTGACCGTTTTCTTGACGCCTGCTCTCCTCGTGGCAGCGGAAGAATCTCCGTCCCCGAAGACCGCAGCGCCCGCTTCTCGCCTCGACCAAAATGCCCTCGATCAACTGAAGCGAATGAGTGTGGCCCTGGGCGCCGCGAAGGCGTTCACTTTTCAAACTAACAGTACCGTGGAAGTTCCCGCCAAAACCGGCCAATTCATTACTCTCTTTGCCACCTCCGAATTCGCGCTGCAACGTCCGAATAAGCTGCGGGTCAGGGTCACCGGAGAGGTACCGAACTATGACTTCTTTTATAATGGCCAAACGGTCGCCGCTTTCGCTCCGAACCATAACTTGTTTTCGGTTGAGAATGCCCCCGGGACCATCGATGCAATGCTGCCCGTCATCGAGAAAGAGACCGGAATTCATTTCGCCTCAGCCTACATCCTCTTCAGTGATCCTTACGCGGTACTGACTAAGGACCTCGCCAGCGCTGTGGTGGTAGGCTCCGACACCGTCCAAGGGGCGCCCTGTGAGCATCTGGCATTCAGGGCTCCCGGTGTGAATTGGGAAATCTGGATTGAGAGCGGACCGCGCGCTCTGCCCAGACGTTTAGTGATCACTTACACGGACGTGTTAAATTTTCCGCGTTTTCTGGTTGAGTTCTCTCACTGGAACCTCAATCCGCGGCTGTCGAACGGCGATTTTGAATTCAAAAAACCTGCCGGTGCCAAAGAGATCGCGTTTCTTGCCGACTTCAAAGCGAAGATCAAGGCCTCAAAATGACGGATCGCAACCGATCGAGGAGAACTCCCATGACACGCTCAACCTCTCTCCTCGCGACGCTGATCACGGTTGTCGCGATGTCACTCTCACAGATTGGCTGTAGCGACTACAGCAGCGGGTACGGCGGAGTTGCCGTGGTGGGGCCTACCTATGGCGGCTTGGCCTACGGCGCGGCCCCATGGGGCGGCTACTATGGGGGCGCTTACAGCACGGGCGGATGGGGAGGCAACTACGGTTACTACCATAATGGCTACGGCGGCTCAGCCGCATGGCACAATGGCTCCGGAAACGCCACCGGGCGCTGGGGTGGCACAGCTTCGTGGAATAATGGTCACGGCAGCGCCTACGGCGCCCGAGGGGGTTCCGCTAATTGGGGCGGTGGGTCCGGAAGCGCCACGGGGTACCGGGGCGGCACGGCTTCGTGGAATCACGGCTCCGGCTCTTACCATGGGGCTTACGGCCGTTCGGGCTCCTGGAGCCGCCGATAGCAGTGTCAGTGTCAGTGCCAGTGTCAGGCCTCCCTGCGACGCTTTACTCACTCTCGCACCGGAATCCCCCCGTAGAGTTCACCGCAGAGACCTTTCACCACCAATCTTAAATCCCCCTCTGTGGCCTTTGTCCTCTGTGCGATGCTCTCTTCGTTTCGGCTATTTCTCGCACAAAATCCCGCTGTTCACCCGCAGACCTTTCGCCCCCAATCTTATCCCCCCGTGACCTCCGTGACCTCTGTGCGATGCTCTCTTCGTTTCGGCTGTTTCTCGCACAAAATCCCGCTGTTCACCCGCAGACCTTTCGCCCCAAATCTTAAAATCCCCCTCTGTGACCTCTGTGACCTCTGTGCGATGCTCTTCGTCGCTTTTCTCACTCAAAATCCCGCTGTGCACTCGACAACCGACACTACCTCTGGACTCTAACTGAGAGGCCACTGACAACTCGATTGTTTTTCTCGACTTCCGCCAGCTTTTTGCGATCAGAGTTGCTCGAATCCCCCTCGCAGCAGTAACCTGGACGCTTTACTCAACGATCTCCCCATGGAAAAAACCGCTGAAAAGACCTCGACCTGGCTCGCTCTACGCAACCCGGTCTTCAAAAAACTCTGGTTGGCCATGGTCGTTTCCGGAAGTTGCATTGGGGCGCACAACACCGCGATCTTTTGGGCGCTGAACTCGCTAGGCGCCTCCACCATCATTATCTCTTTGATGGCGACAGTTTCGGCACTTCCTTACACGCTCTTTACCTTACCGGCAGGCGCCATCGCCGATATGGTCGACCGCAAAAAGATTTTGTTAGCAGTGCAGCTCTGGCACGCCGTCATCGCGTTCGCTCTGGCCATTCTTTGGATGACTCATCTGCTCAATCCTTACCTTATACTGGTGAGTGCGTTTCTCTTCAGTGCCGGATTCGCCTTTGGCTCCCCTGCCCACTCCTCCATTATCGCGGAGATGGTCCAAAAAGAAGAGTTAGCCTCCGCCTATACGCTGGCCGGATTACAGATGGATATTTCCGGAATTATCGGGCCACTCTTTTCGGGGTTGTTCCTTCCCTTGGCCGGAGCCAGCTTCATCTTTGGCGCCAACGGGCTCGGCTTTGTTTTCATGTTTCTCGCGGTTTTGCAGTGGAAGCGGCCAACCACCCAATCAAAGCTTCCATTGGAAAACTTTTTCGAGTCCCTAATAACGGCCATCCGTTACGTTCGCTACACTTCAGGAATCAAGGTTCTTCTGGCCCGCCATGCCTTGTTCTCTTTCTTTATCGCTATCGTCCCTTCGTTGATGCCGGTCATCGGTCTGAAGGAGCTACACCTGAAAGCTTCCGACCTGGGATTTCTCTTCACCAGTATGGCCGTCGGCTCAGTCGTTAGCGGGGCTTTCGTTATTCCCTGGGCACGAGCCAACTATTCGCCGCAACGAATCACTACCGGAGCCAATCTCTTGTTGCTCTTAGACTTCTGTCTGATGGCTTTCGTCCATCGACCGTTCGTCTTTCTAGTTGTGGCCGCGCTCGGCGGCATGGGATGGACCTTGTCGGCATCCGAACTTTGGGTGGCCAGTCAGCGCGCGATGCCGGACTGGGCGCGGGGGCGCATGAACGCCACCATGGTCATGATTTCGCAGGCAGCGACCGCACTCGGCGGCATCATCTGGGGATTAGCAGCTCATGAAATTGGTGTTGTGCCCACTTTTTTGGGGGCCGCTGTGGTGGGCGTTTTGCTGATGATTCTGGTCCGGGTGGTTCCAGCTCTGCATATCTCCATTGATTTTACCAAGAACCTGAGTTTTGAGTCGGCACCACCTTCGGTCTTCGCCCAAAACAGCCTTGACCCAAGCCGGTCGCCTGCACCCGCAGATGGCCCGGTATCGATTACTGCAGAGTTCCATATCGATCCGAGCCGCCGAAACGAATGTATCGAATTGATGCGAGAGGCTCGCGTTATCTTCCTGCGAAACGGTGCCTACCGCTGGCATTTGTATGAGGATCTGAAGCAATCCAACAAATTTCGGATGGAAATCGTCGCACCCTCATGGAAGCAGCACTTACTTCAGCGCGAGCGGATGACCAAGAACGAAAGGGATGTCATCGATAAACTTCGAAGCCTGCGAACCGATCCCAATCCTCAGGAAGAATGGGTTTCTCTTTCGGTGGAGAAGGAAGTGCTCAACCGGAGAGTGAGAACCTCGGGGTTGCCGCCCGATTACGTCGATCAGCAGGTGAGTTAAACGATCTCGGCTCGGAAATTTTCCCCGCCTTCCCATCGATTTGCTGCCGGCCAGAAGAACGTCCACTCCGTGTCCGCGCCCGCGGGTAATTCCGCCGTGGGCAGATCAAAAAGTGCAGGTCACCCAGACCAGTGGCGGCAGTGTCTCCCTGAAAAAGTGCAGGTTACCGAGAGCCGCGGCGACAGTGTCGCCCCTGCCGGTGTTCGCCCACTGGTCGGTCGTCCAATGTACCGTGGCGGACGTTTGCAGGATCAGGCGCAGGGTCCGGCCGGCCGGAACACGCCGCGTTCGGTGGCGGAACGTCCATATCTCGTAAGCGCTGTCGCGTTTAGCTCCCACCACATAGCGCTCAAAAGCCGGTTCGATCCGGTCAAAAACCCGGCCATCGCGGCTGGAACGTACAAGGGAGAGATATTCAGCATGGCTCCAGCATAACGGCATGGCCGAACCGCTCGGCCGTCCTAAGAACATTGCCTTCTCAGGAATGTCGTCCGCGTCCCAGAGCTGCTCGGGCAGCAGGCCCGTATCGCCGGCGAATCGTTCCATTGCCTGGATGAATGGCCGCGGATCCCGGCCAGCGGCAAGTTCATAGTGACCCCGCTCACCGGTAAGGATCGGCCAGGAGCGCCCCTCGCCCGTTCCATCGTAGGCGCTGCCGTCGGACTTCTGACCATAAGCGTCGAAGGGATACCGGCGCCAGCACGGGCCACCGGGTAGGTCACGCTTCAGTGACGCGTCATAAATCTCGACGGAATCCAGAACGATAGGATCGTCCGCGGGTCGCACGCCCAAGCGCACGAAATGCAGAAAATCACCGCCGACGATCTCGCGCGCCGGATGCCGCACGCCATTGCCGGCCAGGGACACTTCCAGTGCATTCGGGTCCGGGTGCGGGTCAGGCGTTAGCGCGTCTGCTGGGGTGATCCGCACGAAGTGGCGCGGTTTGCCCGGCAGGCGTTCGCCGGCCGTAGTCACACACCAATCCTCCACATGGGAGTTAAGCCAATCGGCGTAGGCCAGAATAAAATCCGCACGTTCGATGTGACCATGGGCCCGTGACAACTCCGCTCCGGCACACAGGGCGGCGATGATTGTGGCTAGCGTCGACGCCGAATACCCTGCGTTTTCCTCCCAGCGTTCCTGCGCAGTTACCGGGCCGGCGGTGATCAGATAAGCGCTGGCCCGCAGCAACACTGGTCGAAACCGAGCCCGCTCGAACTCTTCTGGTGCGGCTTTCCAGAGCCGCCAGCCAAGGAGCAGCGGTGCAGCCATCTCGTCGAGCTGGATGCCCTGCCAATATGGCACGCCGTCAATCCACGAATTCTGCGGGAAGGAGCCATCCGGTTTCTGGATGCAGGTCAACCAAAGCAGCGCACGCATTGGCGTAGCGATGTCCCCGGTGGCCAGCAACGCGCTAACGCTCTGGACCAGATCCCGTGTCCAGACCAAGTGGTAGCCACCCGCGTCTTCGTCGGTCTTGGTCTCACCCCAGGGCGTCGAAAGCGATGCTATAAGCGCCCCTTGAAAGTTCTTGTCCTCATGGGCCAGGAGCACGCGGTGGCTTAGGCGGTAGAGCGAGCCACCGTCGCCAGTGTGTTCCGCAATGTTCTGTTCGTCCTCTGATTCTGCCGCCGCACGCTGCCACTGCGCGACATAGACGGCGCGGTGTTTCTCAAAAGGCGTAGCGAAGGATTGCACGAGCTTGGCTGCCGCCGAAACGGAGCTATCGCCAAAGGCCACCCCGAGCACGAATTCGACGCCGTTTCCGCCGTCTATCAGCGGGGTGGAAATCGCCCTATCGCCTGTACCCGCAAGGTCCACCTCACCCGTGAGCACCAGACTGCCTGGGCCGGCTTGCCGGTACTGCCAATCCATTTGGAAGTTGCCCTTGTGAAGGTCCTGCCAGCCGTCGGAAGCTCCCAGGTAACCGACCGACCGGCGCGAGAAGCCTCGGTCACTGCCGAACACGAGATGGAAATCCTCGCGCTCAGCATGAAGCAGGGTGCGCTCGCCCAAGTCCAGCCAATGGGCGGTGTTCTCTGCTCCGCGGCCGCCCAGATGCGGGGAAAGCAAGGCGAAGAGCCGCAGCTTGCCGCGAAGGGATTCATCGGCGATCTCCAGCCGCGTCCGCATCAGCAGGACGGAGGAATGCGGGTCGGCGAGCACTTCTTTGATGAGCCGATAACGACCGCTGGCCTCCGAGTTGGTCACCCGATAAAGTAGCGCGCCGCGCTCCGGCATTTCGACAGCGTGCCGGAGATCCCGCTTTTCTTCATGGCAGAAGCTTTCGCCATCGGTGACCAGGAAATGAAGTTCCCGCGTGTTGGGCGTATCGACAGTCGGACAATAGATTTCGCTGATAACGCCTCGCGAAAGGGTAAACCAGAGCCGGCAGCCGGTATGGTAGGCAGTGCCGATACCGTCCTTAGAGGAGCGGCTCCAGAAGGCTTGCTCTCCCGGTGCGCCCGGAGCCGCGGCTGTTGAATCAGTTGCTAACGGAGAATTCGTCATGGCTTAGTGTGTCTTACGGCCACTCAATCGTTCCGTCATACAGTTTGTTTCCGTGAGGCCTGAGGAGAATCACCGGCTCGGCAGCAACCAGGTTGAAGAGCTTCTTCTGGGTTGCTGAATCCGTGATGATCCAAAGCATTTTAAGCGGCTCAGCCTTCACTACGCACTTGCATTCTAAAGCCTTTCGGTATTGCCTTGAGGAACCCGACATTGGGTATTTCCTCCCCCCATTATGAGACAATTCATCGTTTCCCGTTTCTGCCTCTCCGGTATTGCCCTGCTGCTTGTGGCGTTATTTGGCTGCCCGCTGATGTCCGTGCGCGCCCAGGAAGCCTTTAAGGAACCCGATTTCAGTAAGTTCCCAGCCGAAAGCGGCCCAATCACGCTGGAGGTCTGGTCCTGGGTGAGCGGTTTAGACAAGGCCGCCAAGCTCTTCGAGCAGGCCTACCCGGACATCAAAGTGCACGTCAATAATGTCGGCGGTGGCCCAGCCGAATACCAGAAGTTGCAGACCGCGATCAAAGCCGGTTCCGGCGGACCCGATGTCGCACAAATCGAATACGATTTCCTCCCCTCCTTCATCGTCACCGACGGGTTAGCTGATCTCGCCAAATTCGGCGCGAACGACCTAAAGTCTTACTTCGTGCCGTGGACCTGGGGCCAGGTGTCTCCCGACGGCAAAGCAGTCTACGGCATCCCGCAAGATACCGGGCCAATGGCGCTGCTTTTCAACAAAAAGATTTTCGATCAGTACGGGCTCACGGTGCCCACCACCTGGGACGAGTTCACGCAGCAGGCCGAAAAATTGGACCAGGCCACCGGCGGCAAGGTGAAATTAATCAACTTTTTTCCGACGCATGCTCCCTGGTTTATCAGCCTGGCCTGGGCCAGCGGCGCTGAACTGTTTAAAACCGAGGGAGATTCCTGGGTGCAAACGCTGAACCATCCGGCGTGTGAAAAAGTGCTCACCTATTGGGATGGTTTGATCAAGAAAAAACTCGTATCGACCATCCCGGGTTTTAGCGCCGAATTCTACAACGCGATCGGCTCGGGCCAAATTGCCTCCTCTATCGAAGCAGCGTGGGGTCCGGGCGTCCTGGCCGCCTCCTTGAACGACAAGACCTCTGGTGAGTGGAACGTTGCGCCGCTACCCCAGTGGGAAAAGGGCCAGCCTTTCCGCAGCGGCAACTGGGGTGGCAGTTGCAACGTGGTGCCGAAGCAATCGAAGCACTTGAAGGCTGCAACCCTCTTTTCCGTTTGGTTGAACACCGCCAAAGGCCCCGTCCTGAGCAACTGGAACAACTATGGAATTTTTCCCGCTTCACTGGCCGGAGTAACTTCACCAGAGTTGAATCAGCCCGACAAAAACCCGAGCAAATTTTGTGCGGGTCAAAACATTGCCGAGATTTACTCTCAGGCCTCGAAAGCCGTGAATGTCGATTTTGCCTGGGCTCCCTGGTTCGCATTCGTAAACGACAATTTCAACAAGCAGATTGAGGCCCTGTTGAGCGGCAAGGCCACCGCCAAACAGGCTCTTGACGCCTGGCAGGCGGAGTCCCTCAAAAACGCCAAAGGTGACGGCTACGAAGTCAAAGCCAAATAGGCCCAAAGCAAGAGCCGGTTTAGCAAGGACCTCCATTCATGCGACATCACCGCAAAGCCGCCTTGCTCTTCCTTGCTCCTTTCCTGACGGTATTTATCGCCTTTTACCTGACGCCGGTCGTTTACGCCATTTACCTCAGCCTCTTCATCCGCAAACGGATCGGCATCGGGCCGGCCAAGGAGGTGTTTGGGGGTCTAACCAACTATATTCGCGCTGTCCAAGACGGGGATTTCCTGAACGGCCTCAAAAACATGTTTGTTTTTGGGGTCGTTCAGGTGCCTGTCATGCTCGGATTAGCGATCGTGCTGGCGCTGCTCCTGGCTGAATCGCGTGGCGTCTTCATGAAGGTGTGCCGTACCGCCTTCTTCATGCCTTACGGAATTCCGACGGCCATCGGCGCACTCATCTGGGGCTACCTTTATTCGCCTAACCTCTCGCCCTTTAACCAAGTCTTGGCCGCACTGCACGGGAACGCGATCCAATTCTTATCGCCAGAAGCGGTCCTTTTTTCCATCGCCAACATTGTGACCTGGACCTGGACAGGCTATAACATGATCACGCTGTTCGCGGCCCTGCAGAGTATCCCTCCAGAACTCTACGAAGCGGCCCGCGTCGATGGGGCCACGAAATGGGATATCGTGCGTTCCATCAAGATTCCGTTGCTGGTGCCTACTCTGAAGTTGTTATTCATCTTCTCGGTGATCGGCACCTCTCAACTCTTCACCGAAGCTTTCGTGCTGCGCCCGCTTGGATATGTAGCCGACAACATCACCCCCAACCTTTACCTCTATCTGACCGCGGCACGCGACGCCAACTACTCGTACGCGGGAGCCTCTGGCCATCCTGCTCGCGCTTCTAATCTTCGTCATTAGCGGCCCTTTCCTGCGCCGCATCAGTTCCCGGTAACCCACCTTCACGCGTATGGTCAACGCTTATGGCTCCTAAGCAACCGCTCGCCCAAACCGGTGCCGGCGGGGCAGTTTTGTCCACCGGGTCGGCCGGGAAGGCAATTGCGCCGGCCTCTGGCTCACGGGCGGAAGAAGGTACTTCTCCAGTCTCGAGCGTCTTGCGGAATGTCGTCCTTGCGGCCTTCCTGCTTTATTGCCTGTTGCCCGCCACTTGGATCATTGCGGCGATGACCAAGGACAACGGCCAGATTTTCTCGACCTTCGGTCTCTGGTTTGCCAGCCCTCCGCACTTTTTTGAAAACCTGGTCGGCCTCTTTACCTACCAGAACGGGATTTTTTTACGCTGGTTTGGCAACTCGCTCCTTTACGCCGGCTCCATCACGCTGGGCAGCACGGTCATTTGTGCCATGGGCGGTTACGCGTTTTCCAAGTACGATTTTCCCGGCAAACAGTTTCTATTTAACTTTATCCTGGGAACCATCATGGTGCCCTCGACGGCGCTGGTGCTGCCGCTCTTTCTGTTGCTCAACAAAGTCGGGCTGGTCAATACCGTCTGGGGCGTGATCCTGCCGAGTCTCGTCAACCCCTTCGGCCTTTACCTGATGAAAACGTTTTGGGATTCATCTCTCCCTAATGAACTGATTGAGGCTTCGCGCCTGGAGGGTGCGAGCGAATCACAGATTTTCTGGCGCATCGGCATGCCGCTGATGCAGACCGGTCTGGTGACAGTGGCCTTGCTCTGTTTTGTGGGGGCCTGGAATAATTTTTTCCTGCCGTTGATCGTCTTGAGCCAGGACAGCCTCTATCCGCTGACGCTGGGGCTCAATATCTGGAACAGCGTGAGCTCCGCTGCCGGCGGTAGACCTGTCTACAATCTGATCGCTCTGGGCTCCCTGGTCAGTGTTCTGCCACTCCTGATCGCCTTCATTGTTTTGGGTAAATACTGGCGTGGCGGACTGACGGCGGGCGCGACGAAAGGGTGATTGACAGATTCAGAATTCAGGAGCCAGAAGCCAGGAGCACCCGACGGGGAGCGCGCGAAGACTTGAGAATAAACAGAAAAACCCGGAGTTGAAGAACGGGACGGCAGCACTCCAGACTCTTAACTCCTAACTCCTACACTCTTAACTCCTGAATCCTGGCTCCTGAATCCTGAATTCTGAATTCTGGCTCCTCTGGCTCCTCAATATGACCAAATCCTATTCCTACAGTTCGTTTCTTTACGGTGTCGTCTACTACCCAGAGCAATGGCCGGAAGCTCGGTGGGATTCTGATCTGGCGCGCATTGCCCAGACCGGTATGAACGTGGTCCGGATGGGAGAAGGAGCCTGGAGCGTCTGGGAACCTGAGGAAGACCGCTACCAGTTCGACTTGTTCGATCGCGCGCTTGAGCTTTGCCTGAAGCACGAACTGAAAGCGATCATGGGCACCCCCACCTACACCCCGCCCGCCTGGTTGACCGAACGTTACCCGGAAGTGTTGCGAGTGAGATTTGACGGAGCCCGCCTGACGCACGGTTCCCGGCGCCACTACAACTACACTTCACCGATTTATCAGCAAAAGTCTCACGCCATCACCAAGGCGCTGGCCGAACACTACCAGAGTCATCCGGCGGTCATCGGCTGGCAGATTGACAACGAACTGAACTGTCATCTGGACGTCAGTTTCGCCCTCAGTGACCACCAAGCTTTCCGCGCCTGGTGCGAAGAACGCTACGGTACCCTCGACTCCTTAAACCAGGCTTGGGGCACGGCCTTTTGGTCGCAGACCTATACCGACTGGGACCAGGTCTGGTTGCCACGGCCCACCGTCACCTACCAAAACCCGAGCCTTCTTTTGGACTTTTACCGGTTCACTTCCGCGATGACCATTCGGTTTGGGGCGACGCAGCACCAGATTATCAAGCGGATCGCACCACATCAGTTCGTCACCCACAATGCTTTTCAAACCATGACCAGCGTGGACCTGCAGGAATTCGTCAAGGAAGCCGTTGACTTCGTCTCTTACGATTCTTACCCGGAGTTCAAGGTGTGCGACCTCACCCTGCCGAAACTTTTTCGCGACCGCTCGGAGTCCAAGCTTCTGTCCCGGATGCGTGGGGTCTCGCCAAAGTTTATGGTCCTGGAACAGCAGTCAGGCCCCAGTGGCCAAATCGGCGGCGTCTTGAATGGCAACCCGGACTACCTCCATCCCACCCCCAAACCTGGACAGATGCGCCTCTGGTGTTGGAACTCGATCGCCCACGGGGCGGATGGCCTGCTCTTTTTCCGTTGGCGTTCGCTCCCGTATGGTTCGGAAGCCCACTGGAACGGCCTCTTGTACCATGACGAGCGAAACACCTGGCGTTTGGAGGAAGCCAAACGGCTCGGCGAAGAAATTAAACGAGTGTCACAGACACTGACGAACACTCGTTGCCTTTCCACCGCGGCTATTTTGTACGATTTCGACAACGAATCGCACGCCCGCATCGAACGGACCACTGGCAAGCATCGGGAAGCCAACGAACTGAGCGTCTACCAGGCTCTGTCCGAGCGGCATTTGTCCGTGGATATGCGGCCTCTTTCGACCGTTGACCTAGCCGACCATTTGGCCGGTTACCAAATTGTCTTTTTCCCACACGCGCACCTCCTCATGGACTCCGACCTGCCGGCTTTACAAGCTTACGTCGAACAGGGTGGCACCCTGGTTTTTGGCTGCTGGAGCGGTTACCGGGATCGCAACCACTGGTGCTACGACGCCGCCGGCAAAGCCTTTTACGAGAATTTGGTCGGCGCCCGAGTGGCCGATTTTTCGGTGGTGACACCGGGCGAGACCTCCTCTATTCGCTTCGGCAATTCTGACACTTTGCTGGAAGCGCCCGTTTTCAACGAGGTGCTCGCTGCCACCGCGGATAACGTGAGCGTGCTCGCGTCCTACACCTCAGACTACTATGCGGGCCAACCTGCCGTGACTCTCCACCACAAAGGCCAGGGCCGAGTCGTCCATTTTGGCAGTTTCTTCACGGCTCAAAACGTCGCCGCGTTGTTAGATGCCCTTTCGATTCAAGACCCATTCTCGATCTGGGCAGACATCCCCGCCGAGGTTCAGACCGTCGTACGCGCCGATAACGTCCAACGATTTTGTTTCCTCTTGAACTTCACTTCTCAACCGCAGGAGGTAACGTTTAAAGAAGCAACCTTCGATCTCTTGGCAGAGCAAAAACTCGCCGGTCAGACGGAAATCCCACCTTATGGAGTACGCTTCGTCCGCTATTAACTTCTTCACTTAACGGCCGCTATGCCAGACCAAAAGCTTTCTACACCTTCATTAGGTGTTTGCTATTATCCGGAACATTGGGACGAAACCCGTTGGCCCACCGACCTACAACGAATGGGAAGCTTAGGGATCCGCTACGTCCGCGTGGCCGAATTCGCCTGGAGCCGGTTCGAACCGGAGCCTGAAAGATTTGAATTTTCCTGGCTCCAGCGGTTTCTCGACCTCGCCAAAAAAGAAGGCCTCGCGGTGGTGGTCGGCACGCCCACCGCAACCCCACCCAAGTGGTTGGTGGATTCGATGCCTGACATGATCGCGCTTGATCAGGACGGGCTCCCCCGAGCGTTCGGTTCGCGTCGTCACTATTGTTTCTCACACCAAGGTTACCGTGATAAATGCCGGCAAATCGTGACCCAACTTGCCCAAGCGGTGGGTGCGCACCCCGCCGTTTACGGTTGGCAGATCGACAACGAGTACGGGTGTCACAACACCGCACTCTCGTATTCTCTCGCCGCACGGGCGCGCTTTCGAGAGTGGCTGCGGCAACATTACCACGATGTGGAGGCCTTGAACCGAGCCTGGGGCAACGTTTTCTGGAGTATGGAGTACCGGAAATTTGAAGAAATCGATTTGCCGAATCGTACCCCCACCGAACCTAATCCTGCGCATTCCCTCGATTTTCGGCGGTTCTCCTCGGACATGATCCGGGAGTTCCAGCAGGTTCAACTGGAGGTCTTGCGTAAGCTCTCTCCTGGACGGCCCATTACCCATAATTTCATGGGCGGGTTCACGGATTTTGAACACTTCGAAGTAGCCGCCGACTTGGATTTTGCCAGTTGGGACGTCTACCCTTTGGGCTTTCTCGCCTCCTTTTCTCTCTTTTCGGCAGAGCATCGAAAGCATTTCCTTCGTTCGGGTGATCCGGACCTCGCTCCCTTTCACCACGACCTCTATCGCGCCTGCGGTCGGGGTCGCTGGTGGGTGATGGAACAGCAACCGGGACCGGTCAACTGGGCTCCCTACAACCCATCCCCCCTTCCCGGCATGGTACGTCTCTGGACCCTGGAGGCCTTAGCTCACGGTGCCGAAGTGGTGAGTTATTTTCGTTGGCGGCAAGCACCTTTCGGGCAGGAACAATACCATGCCGGCCTTCACCTGCCCAACGGTGAACCGGATGCCGCTTGTGCCGAGGTCGACCAGGTGCGTCAAGAACTTCACTTGCTTTCCGGAGAAACTGCGCCGGTTGGTGACGTTGCCCTCGTTTACGATTACCAGGCGGCCTGGGTCATCGATATTCAGCCGCAGTCCAAAGAGTTTACGTATTCCTCTGAAGTTTTCCGGTTCTACCGTGCCCTGCGCCTGCGGGGGCTCAACGTGGACATCGTTCCCCAGGGAGGCAATCTCTCCCAGTATCGCCTGATCGTCGTGCCGCCCCTCCCAATCGTTCGCCCCGAATTTATTGAGGCATTACGAGATTCCTCCGGTGTCGTCTTGTTTGGGCCCCGACTGGGTTCGAAAACCGTGCACTTCGGCATTCCCGAAGATTTGCCACCCGGCCCTATTCAAGAATTCCTCCCACTACGGGTTCTGCGAGTGGACTCTTTACCGCGCTTCGCACCTCAAGCCGTGCGCTGGAATGGAGAAATTTACCAGGCCGAAACGTGGGTCGAACAGGTGGCAAGCGACCTGGAACCGGTCGCTCGCTTTGAGAACGGCCAAGGCGCGCTGTTCCGCCACGGGCGGTTTTTGTATCTGGCTGGATTACCGGACGACCGCTGGCTTGCGGACCTTGTTAAAATGGCGGTTACCGAGCAGGAACTCCCTACCGCCGATCTTCCCGAAGGGGTGCGAACCCGTCGCCTTGGCTCCCTGCGTTTCTTTTTTAACTACAATCCGCATCCCGTTCGGCTTCCCGTGCGAACAGATCTCGAGACTCTGGCTGGGGATCTGGACCTACCGCCGGCCGGAGTTTTCATCGGCCGCGAAAAACATTCGCCGACCAGCTCGTAGAAAGCGCGTTGCGTCGCCAGCGCGGGTTCACGGCGATTGCTTCCAGGATGGCTCTAAGACAGCGCTCAATAGCCCGAAAGACCAATGTAGCATAGGCTTCCAGCCTGTGTTTTCTGTCGGACCGAGCGATGTTTTCCAATTTATCCGCCGTTCGCTCCCGAGTTGTGTGTAAAGCTCAGGGTTTCAACCTGGGGACCATCCAATCACACGGGTTCGCCCTGAAAGGGCGAGAGGTTACGGGTTGAGTCTCGCGCCTATCGTTGCACGAAATCGAGGCGGTATATCAGCAGTGCTCTTTTCATGAAAAGAATTCTGAAACCTTTCGACCCCGAGACGCGTATAATGTAAAAGCCCAATACGTATGACAACGAATTTCCCGTGGCGTTCAAAGGTATTTTGCAAAAACACTTTACAACTACGATTTTTGCGACCAGCATGGTGCATCACGACATTATGCCGTGAAACCAAAATGAATATGAAAAAGATAATAACCTTAACGGTATTGGCAATTGCCTCCCAAGCAATCGCCGTATTTGCCGGAGAGCCGGTCGTATCTTCTAAACAGGTTATTGCACCACCACCACCACCACCACCTGAGTTCTTCAGGCCGAACGAATTCGATATAGGAGCCTTCGGGACCTATGCCGAAAGCGTTCAAGGGGGCGGTCACGACTTGCACGGTTGGGGAGGAGGCATGGACTTCACTTATTGGACTTCCTGGAAATATGCAGGTTTCAGGTTCCAAGGGGCGGGACTAGATGTCAGAGGTGGCGGTTCACGAAGCAGAGTGTTTACTTTTCCCGACGGGGAAACTGCAACTGTTTCAGGAGGCGGAGGCAGTGTGCCGGCGGGTGTGGTTACGGGAGACTTCATGTTGCGATTGCCGTTAGATACCTTTTGGACGAATTTTCATCTGGCACCGTACGCGTTCGTGGGTTTCGGTGGCATCTTTATCGGTAGCCCTGGGAACGGGACGACCATGAGTTTGTTGAGAGAACCGTTTTCGTGAGCAGAACAGAAGGTGCTCCGGCCACACAACCGGTCACTTTGAGAGGTCGGGCTCTCAGTAGGTTACAGGAGGACTTTCCTGGTGGCAGCCAAATACTCGGCCACGTTGGGATCGGACTCGAATATCGCTTTACTCCCCATATCGGGATTTTCGGCGAAGGTGCTTATGTCTTCCCCAATCTGTCAAACAACAACTTTGTACAGACTAATTTTGGCCTCAGATTCGCCTTCTAAGTAAAAATAAACGGCAGCGAACTGACTGGCGGAGCACCTCGGTGTTCCGCCAGTTTTTTTTAACCAGCGCGACGCTTCCAGTAGGTGAAGCTCCACCCGAACAGGACCGCGCGCTTCAACCAGCCCTATAATTTAGCGCATACGCGTCCCGCCTCGGAACCTTTAGGACCTGATTCACCGGCACTGCCGAACCGGCGCAAGCCGGGGCTGATCGTTTCCGGTTCGCCTCCCCGATAATCGCGGCTTGCGCAACGAAACCCAAAACCAGTGATATCAGCTGGTTTAATCCGAGTTCCTACAACCACGGAAAGATGAGAAAAGAAATCACGAACCGATTGCCGGCTAACCCGGCGCAGCCTTTATCAATCCGTGCTTAGCGGCAATCGCAATGGCACTCCGTACGGCTATCCGCATTTAACTTGGCCATGATAGACCTGACGTGGGCCTTTACCGTATGATCGCTAATGTAAAGAATCTGGGCAACGCCGGCTGTTTGACGCTCACCAGGAGAACCCGCCGATAAAACCTGATCCTCCGGCTTCCGCAGATTAAACCACCACCTTTGTCCGGCGTGGGGTAATAGACGTTGTGTTTAGAGTTGCAAATAACCATGGGTGATTACTCCTTCCTACTTTAGCCACAGACACAATATTTGTACGTTAGCAGATGTCACTTGTCGCTTGGATTATCCCGCGCTGATTAGCAACCGCCGTCGCTTCAGCTCGGCCGATTACATTTAGTTTTCGGAGGATTGACTTAACATGGTACTTTACCGTCCCTTCACTAACTTCGAGAGCATGTGCAATCCCCCTGTTGCTTTTGCCTATCGCCACACTCTCCAGAACCTCCATTTCTCGCTTCGAAAGTCGAGGAGCGGAGACCGCTTTAGCTAGTTTTAACCCAATCTCCGACGGAAAGAAGGTTTCCCCTTTAGCGACCCTGCGAACTGCCTCCCGGATTTCTTGAGGGTTTGCCGCTTTGGCCGGAAACGCCTTGGCGCCTGCCCGGACCGTTTCTAAAATAGCTTGTTCACAATCGAAAGTTGTCATCATGATCACCCGCGGTTTGGACCTCCCACGCGCCATCAGCTCCTTGAGCACCTGCAACCCACTCTTCTTTTGGTAGGCGAAGGTCAATTAGAAGCACGTTAGGAAGAAACTGATAGTAGAGCTTGCTTACTTCCTCGCCGTCGGCGGCGCTGGCTACCACTCTTATATCTCTTTGCGAGTTTAGAATCTTAATTAATCCTTCCAGGATTACGGGATGGTCATCGGCCACAACCACGGTGACCGGCAATTCGTCGGACGGCTGCCGGATCGCCCTGGGCATGGTCCGTCGCGGCGGAACGATCGTCCTGAATGGCCTGCCCCCGGGCTCTTTCCCTCTGCCGATTATCGACATGGTGCTTGATGGCATTACGCTTCGCGGATCGATCGTCGGAACCAGGCTCGACCTGCAGGAGGCCTTGGCCTTCGCCGGCGAAGGGATGGTAAAGGCGACGGTTCAAACGGAACGCCTCGAGGACATCAACGACGTGTTCAAGCGGATGCACGAGGGACAGATCGAGGGGCGTGTGGTGCTTGACTTCAGCGATTGACGCCCAATCCGAGAGTGGTATCGCTTCCTTGCCCAGAAGCCGAAGGGGCACTACCTAGTATTACTCTGTTAAGTAGAGTCGTCGAATTTTTCAGGGAATGTGGCGTGGCAGTAGGGACAATGTCCGGTCGATCGCAGCAGCCAAGGCCGGATCGATTCCAGGATCTTCTCCAACGTCAGACCAGAAGTTTTTTTTTGCCTCAAGGTAGATGGTCAGGATAAACAAGTATGCGAGCGCGCTCAAGGCAAGGTGATGATGAAAGCCACGCCAGGATCTTCCCTCAAAGTGATCGAGTCCCAGATCATCTTTGGAACGCTGGAAATATTGTTCAACGTGCCAACGCGAACGACTGAGCTTTAAACAACGAGCTTTGGACGGATGGCGATCAAAGTGGGCTAAATAACTATGGTAAGGCTTTGGAACTCCCCTTGGCCAATCGAGCACAAGCCAGACTTTCTCCAATCGGCCATCGGGTTCCTTGAGGCCACGAGCAAGAAAGACCTCTTGCCAAGCGATGCGGGTGTGATGTCTTTTGCCATCACCTGTTGTCCAGGAGCAATCCTTCCAGACAGCGTCAGGCAATGAGCGGGCTATATCCAAAAGGTGGCGCGCGCTAGCGGCAAGCTTTTCGTCGACAAGTTTCCGGTACTTGCCTTTGAGCATAGTTGGTACCTCCTGGGTCCATCCAAGATGCTCCTCCGGGGTTACTTGTAGAAAAAACTCCAAATTAAGTTCCCGTAGACGTTGGCGGAAGGCAAAGCTATCGCCGTAAGCGGCGTCACCCAGCACCGGAGCAGGAGCGACTTGATCGGCCAACGCCTGCTCGATCAATTGCAGAGCGATCTGGCTCTTGGTCGCAAACATTATCTCTGGCGGCACTCCGGCTTTAGCGCGACGCTCAGGTTTTTCAGCCCAGCTCTGCGGTAAATAAAGTCGCCCCCCGATCGGCGCTGCGACACAGCCACTACTAACCACTAGTTCCACGCTGACTTGGCAATTGCCTTGCTTGCCGACCGCTCCGCAGTACTGATGCGAAACTCCTACCGAATCCTTGCCCTGTTTGAGCCAACCGGTCTCATCGACGATCCAGGCCTCGATCGGTTCAAAATGGGGAATGACTTCTTGGCGAACCACCCGCCAAACCTGCTCTTCGTCCCAAGGACTATCGGTAACGAACTGTTGCAGCCGCTGCGGATCAATACCAAGCCTGGCTGCCATCGGTTCAATGGACTTACGCTGCCCAGGCATCAGTAAGCCAGAGACATAATTTGCTGCAGCTACCCGCCGCTCACTTCGGCCCAACGGCGCGACCACCGGCACCATGAACGCTTTGAATCGCTCAATGCTCCGTTGCCAAAGTCGACCGTCCCACTCCACGGCGTTCCATCTTGCAAAAAAATACGCCGCGTAGCAAGAAATTACTTAACAAAGTAATACTAGCTAGCCCTTGTTTTAGCCTGGTTTTAATCTAGAATCCGAAATTAAAGCGTTCGTACTCGTCCTTGCTCCGTCGTCCTCGAGAAGTTTGGACACACTTTGCGCCCCAATTATCGAAGACGAGGACGACAACGACGACTCTGAAATTTCCTGGCCTCGAAGATGCCTTGGCTTTGTTAAGCTAGTGCCTTCTCTTTTGCGATCCGTTCCACCATCTCCAGTGCGTACTCCGGGAGGATCCCTTTGCCTCTAATCCCTTCACGCTCCATCGCCCACACACCATGGTGATCGCCGGGGCTGAAAACAATAGCGACACCTTTTGCGTACCAGCAAAACAGCAGCTTCGAGTTCTTGTGTTCCTCGATATACTCCTCGAACGATAAATCCCAACCTGTTAGCACTTCCAATTGCTCCGGTGATCCTTCGATGAACCGGGTGGCCGCCGTCTTGGCTTCCTCATACGGATAAACTCTCATCGTCCGCCGGATTAACGTCGTATCCATCAAGTCATGTGTTATTGCCATTTAATCCTCCTCTTTTTTAATTTCTTTATCTCTTAATAGCTCTCCCAAGGCTTGTTCGTATAGCTGCTGCATCTGGTTCATGCGCGCTCTCAATGCTTCAAGACTGTTCTGGTCAACGGTCTGCCATCCGCTAGGAACGCCCGGTCCGGCGACCCGCCCGGAGCGCAAGCGGTCCTGGAAGTCCAATGATAACCCGCATAGGCGATTATAATCTCAATGATCGCTGATCCGAAGGGAAATCTCTTCAATCTAATAGTGAATATAATTCACCCTGTTCAACAGGATCGAAATTCGGAAGTCAGGAGATTCAGAATCTGGGAGCTTGGCGAAGATTATTTCCGAAGAAGCCGTCTCGTCTTACCAATTCAAGCGGGCAAAACCAGGACGAACTCAGGAAACGGGCTTTTCACTACGCCAACTATATTTCGGCTCGTATCCAAGGATCTTCCGCGCTTTCTCGATCGAAAGCAGAGTTTCTTGCTGCCCGAAAGATCGTTTGTGAGGAACATCAGGGAAAATCTCGGCTAACAACTCCTTACTATCCCGCTCCATCACGGTATCGGCATTGGCAATAATGAATACCTCCGCGCCTTTGATCTTTGTTTCCAGGGCAAGACGAACTGCTTGGGCAGAGTCACGGGCATCAATGTAACCCCAGAAATTCCATTTGCGTTTCTGGGCATCATCCTGAAACCCAGGGAATCTCGCATAATCATGGGGCTCCATGATATTCGAAAAACGCAGCCCGATAATCTTTAACTCTGGATCCCAACGGCAAAACTGTCTTGCCATTTCTTCGCCCACTAATTTCGAAAGAGAATAGGCCGATTCCGGCCGCCCGGGATATTCTTCGTCGATCGGGACATAGGGCGGCGGCGTATCGAAGGGCAGGCCGAGCACGGTCTCACTGGAAGCCCACACAATGTTCTTGATTCCAAGTTGCCGCGCCGCTTCAAACACATTGTAAGTACTGATGGTGTTGGTGGCAAAAGTTACAGCATTCGGCGCCAATCCAGGAGCAGGGATCGCAGCAAGGTGCACAATACCGGTCACGTTGCGGATACGATCATCAACCTGGGAAAACGCCGCCATCGTCTGACCGAAATCAGTGAGCTCAACCCGGCTGAACGGTACCGGCGAATCCGGAGCCCGGACCAGATCGACGCTGGCCACCTCATAGTTATGAGCCAATAGTTCGGAGATACAGGCCCGACCGGCCTTTCCGCTGCCACCGGTAACAATAATCATGACGCACACAAGCGCGCACCAAAGCTCGTGGCAACAAAATTTTAGTCCTTCTCCGAAGAACGCGAAGAGATCGCTTCAGGAGCGACGGTACTTGAATTGCAAGGCTTGGGAAGAGAGACTAGAAAGTTCTTCGTGGCAAGCCTCGCTGAAGTCGCACAAAGGGTCCAGTGCCCCGCTCTCCATCATCGCGCGCACTTCTTGAAAAGACTTGTTTGGTAAGACATAGCTGTCGACGATGATTCGAACGACTTTGTCTGCCCGTTCGGCGATACCGGGGTTGGAGACCACCCTCATTTTGTTGATTAAAGCGTAAAGGCTTACCAGCGGTGGAATTTCGGCTTGATCGTGAATAAGCGCATCCACATATAATTTGGAAGCCTCTTCAATGAATTGCTGGTAGAGCTCTTGCCGCCTCGTCTTCTCTTGCAAGAGCCACTGTACATTTGCCTGCTGACGCTGGGTAACCCATGCTGCCGCAAAAGTTGTCAGTCCCCCAATTAGCGAACCGGCCAAGGCAGAAAAGGCGGAAATATAACCGGCATTCATGTCGTCCTTAGGTTTTAGAGTTTGGAGCCAAATCAAGGAGGGGCGCGCCAAAAGGTTAACGATGCCAAGAATGCGAGGACCTGCTGGGGATGTTCGTTGGGCCTCCGATGAGCTACGCCCCCTCCTAAAACTTCATCCCCACGGTGATCTGTGCACCCTGCAGGGACAACTGATAAAGGAAATCGTTGGCGCTTTCATCGCGGAAATCCTCATAAAGATACCGGTAACCAACCTCGGAAAAGATGCTCCGCGTGAGTTGGCAGCCTAAAGCGGCATAAGCCTGCACCGCGATATCGGACCCGATGCCGAACCCGCCGACGTCGGTTTCCGCCGTCAGATAGAAGGCCTTGTTCAGGTTGTATCGCCCTCTCAAACCGATCACGGGATCTGTCCAGCTATCGTAAAACGAAAAGCTTCGGCCTAGCTGCTGGGTCAATTTAGCGGAGACCTGGTTGACGAGTTGGCTTTTAATCTGGTTCACCTTAGCTTGAGCTCCTGCCTTGATGGCCGCCACCAGCTCCGCCTCCTGATTCGCGATCACCTGTTGGATCAAATCCCTGATCTTGCCCGGCTGCCCGCCGGCCACCGGACCTACCGGCAACGACGGATTAGGAGCACCATTGAGGGAGGATAGCTTATCGACGATGTTTTGTTGGATGAGAGTTCTGAGATCGGAATTGGGCGTCGCGAGTTGCTGAGCGAATTGGTCTACTAAATTAGTGCTCGCCGTATCGATGGCCATGTTGTTGGCCTGTAAACCCACCTGCTCACCGACGTAAATGAATCTAAATCCCCCTAGCAGATCCAACCAACCGTGGGGTCCCTCGATCAATCGATAGGAGCCAAAGAATTCCCCAATAAATTGCTGTATACCGACGTCTACCTTTGAGACCAGACCTGACCTTTCACCCGTACCGCCTTGAGCGTTTAAGTAAAGATAGTCACCGAGAACGCTATAGCGCCCGTTTCGAACTTCGGCGAGCAACGAACTGATCACGTTCGTGTGTTTTAAAATGTCGATCACGCTACTTTCGACATAGGGGTTGACGCCCCGAAACCCGGTGTACCCGCTGACCCCGGCCAACCAGCCCGGAACTCCAATCGTGATCTGCCAAGGTTGAATCGTTTTGGCCGGAGGTGGTTCAACCATCTTGGCCTGGACTTCCTTGCCACTGGATTGCTTGACCGTGTGCTTAGTCGAAGTCTTACTCTGGCCAGGGCCATCCGCGACTGAGAGGTTATCTGCGCGAGTCGCCGGAATCGGCAGGAGCAAAAATGAAAAAACGGCGGTGAGTGCCAGTAACCCGCAACATGGGAAGTGCATCCCCTGTTTCCTTCCATTTTGGTAGGGGCATGTAAAGAATGATATCGGTGAAGTCAGGGCTTTCGCCCGGCCTACGGACTCGCTGCAGCCAGCTCTTTCTCATTCTGCGGGCCCCGGACTTTCACCGTCTGACCGGCCGCCAGGGTGCTGGATGGGTTAACGATCACCTCGTCGCCCGGGGATAAGCCCTGAACAATCTCCAAATGAGTCCCAAGGTCTTTACCGATTTTAACCTTTTTCAGCGTCACCTTGTGATCTGCTCCGACCACTCCCACCATCATTCCTCCCCCTCTGAAGAGGAGGGTATTTGCCGGTATCAAGAGTGATCGTTGGTTGCCGCCGGTGGTGAGATGGACTTGCATATAAGCGCCAGGGAATAGCTGACCGTGCTCGTTGGGGACGTCCACTTCCGTCAGCAAGGTCCGCGAAGTTGGATCGATGGCTCCAGCGGTTCGAACCACTTTACCGGCGAAGCTCCTCTCTGGAAATTCGTCAAATTTCAACTCTGCTCTGTCACCGACGGACACCTGATGCGCCATGCTCTCAGGTACATTGATGAAAACCCGCAGCGGCTTGACCCGGGCCACCACGAAAAGGGGGGTACCAGAACCTGCATTGACCATGGCTCCAATATCGGTGTTCCTGGCTGTGACAATTCCGTCGAACGGCGCTTTCAACACCTTAAAAGCTTCCAGAGCTTCAAGGCGCAGAGCTATTGCCTGGTCTGTATTGACCGTTGCTTCTTTCGCCCGAAAATCACTCTCCGCATTGTCAAAATCCTGCCGAGCGATCACCTTTCTCTGTAAAAGATCCTGATCTCGCTGATAGGTCACACGAGCGAGATCAAACCCCGCTTGCGCTTGCTTGAGGGTCGCCTGGGCTTGGTTTAATTGCTGGTCGACTTCCGGGGTGTCGATCTCTGCGAGGACATCTCCTTCCTTGACCTGCGCACCAATCTCAAAATTCCACTTCTTCAAATAACCAGCCGTTTGCGCGTAAAGCGAAGCCTGAATATAGGCTTGGGTTTGACCCGGCAGGTCGAGCGCGATAGTGGCCGGCGCCTCTCCCGGCTTGACGACGCTAACAGCCGATGCGGCGGTGGCTTCGTCCGCTTGCTTCTGAAGATTTTCCGTAGTCCGCGCCCGCGACAATATCCCCTCTACGGTTAAAGCGACTAGAGCAATAACCGCGATGATCGTGAAAAGCTTGAGCAGCAGTGCGCCCCTCCGTTTCCTCGGGCCGGGCTCCGCATTCTGCGACTCCTTCCCCTCAGGAACCGGTGTCCTCGGTTTATCTACTTGCAAAAGCGATTCACTCATATCCTTTTCACTTCCGGACCCACCACTCACGACGGTTTGGCCGCTTCGGGTGTCGAAGACTGTTCAGGAGAAACAGAGCGACGTCTGATCATCATAAAAACGGTCGGAACAAAGAACAAGGTTCCCACGGTGGCGAGTATCAATCCACCGATGACCGCTCGACCTAGAGGGGCATTTTGCTCGCCACCCTCTCCTAAACCGAGCGCCATCGGGATCATCCCAATAATCATGGCCAAGGCGGTCATAATCACCGGTCTCACTCGGATGTAGCCGGCTTGGAGCGCGGCCTGGTAAGAATCTTTCAATTCGTGTAATTTTTCATTGGCAAAAGTAATCACCAGAACGCTGTTGGATGTCGCGACGCCCATGCACATGATTGTTCCCATCAAAGCCGGAACGCTCACCGTCGTTCCAGTCAGGAAGAGCATCCAGATGATGCCGGCCATGGCGCATGGAAGAGCCGTGATGATGATGAATGGTTCCGTCCAGGATTGGAAATTCACCACCACCAGCAGGTAAATCAGGATAATCGAAAAGGCCAGGCCCCAATACAATCCGGAAAAAGAGGATTGCATCGTTTTCGTCTGTCCGCGGACGATCAGCAGACTCCCCCGAGGAAGATTCTTTTTCGAGGCGTCGACCAGTCGTTGGACCTCCTTGGATACATAGCCCAAATCTTTTCCATCCACATTCCCGTAAATATTGATCACCGGCCGAATATCGTAGTGATCAACGACGGCCGAGGTATTGTTCCGGGAGATATCGGCGACATTCGCGAGAATCTGCGGGGTTTGTCCCGCGCCACCGAGAATAGGCAGATTCCGGAGAGCATCCAACGAGTCCATTTGATATTGCGGCTCTTGCGCGGTGACCGAGTACGTCACACCATTCTTCGGATCCACCCAAAAGTTAGGATTAACCTGCTGCGACCCGGCCAGCGCACCCAGTACACTGTTGGCCACATTTTGCTCCTGCATCCCTAAAATCGAAGCTTTGGTCCGATCGACGGTCACATCCAGTTGGGGCACCGTGTTGGGCTCCTGGATCCGCAAATCCACCAGACCAGGGATACTTCGCATTTGATCCATCAGATGACTGGCGAACTCAAAGTTGGCGCTCTTATTGAGTCCCTGAACCTGCACATCTATCGGTGCAGGCAGTCCGAAGTTCAGTATCTGTGCGACAATATCCGCTGGAGGAAACCAGAACTCGATATCCGGAAATTCCTGTGGCATTCGTCTGCGGATTTCCCGGACGAAATCGTTCGTCGGGTTGTGCTGCTCCTTGAGGGAGACCAGAATGTCTCCATCGGCGGCACTGGTGGTACCCGTAGTGTTATAAGAAAGATTAATGCCGCTATAAGGAATACCGAGGTTATCAATGATTCCCTCCAATTGGCTGGCCGGGATGACTTTGCGCAGCATCTGTTCCACTTCATCGGCAGACCTCGCCGTTTCTTCAACTCGCGTCCCCGGCTTCATCCGGATGTGCATATCAAAACGCCCGGCATCAACCGTCGGAAAGAAGTCTTCCCCGAGGAATGGATACAAAAGCAGAGAAAGAGCGGCAAACCCTAGGACCGAGAAGACCGTCACTTTCGGATGACGCAGACAACTGCTTAAAAGGTCCCGGTACCCTTCCCGGAATCTGCCAAAGCCGTTCTCAAAAGCCTGCGAAATCTTACCGAAGATATTCTTCGGTTTATGCGGCTCAGAGGACCGGTGACGGTCCATCTCCGGCGGGAGCAGGTACTTGGCAAAAGTCGGGACGACCGTTCGCGAGAGGAGGTAGGAGGCCAACATGGCAAAGATCACCGCCTCGGCCAGCGGCACGAAAAGAAATTTGGCGGTGCCTGAGAGAAAAAAAATCGGAACAAAAACGATGCATATGCAAAGGGTTGAGACGAAGGCCGGGACCGCAATTTGGGCCGCACCATTCAGGATGCATTCCTCCATCGTCCCTCCCTCCGCCATGTTGCGGTGGATATTCTCAATCTCGACCGTCGCGTCGTCGACCAGAATACCGACCGCCAAGGCCATCCCGCCTAAGGTCATGATATTGATCGTCTGCCCAAGAGCACTCAGTACCACGATCGAGCAAAGGATAGAGAGCGGAATCGACACGCAGATAATCAAAGTGCTCCGCCAGCTGCTGAGGAACAACAGAATCATCAAGGCGGTCAGGCACGCCGCAATGATGGCTTCTCGAAGCACTCCTTGGATCGAGGCGCTGACAAAGATCGATTGGTCAGTCAGCAAGCTCAGATGAAGGCTTTCCGCTCCCGCCGGCAGCGTCTGTTGAACTTCCGGCAATTTCTTTTTAATTCCGTCGACGATATCGAGGGTCGAAGCACTGCCGATCTTCTGAATGTCCAGCATGGTGGCCCGGGCACCGTCAAAGCGAACCACATTGGTCTGAGGAACGAAACCGTTACGGACGTTCGCTACGTCGCGCACATAAATTGTCGTGCCATTGGAGATCGATCTGATCGGTATGGCGTTGAGCTCTTCAATCGTCGGAGGACTGGCGTTCAGCCCGACCTGATACTCGAACCGCCCGATCTTCATGGTTCCCGAGGGAAGAATCACGTTCTGGCCGCTGATCGCGTTGACCACATCGGTCGGAGTCATGCCCACGGCTTGCAGCTTTTGGTAATTCAGGTCGACAGAAACGTACCTTTGCTTGCCTCCATAGGGATATGGCACCGCCGCGCCTGGAACGGTGATCAATTGGGTGCGTACAAATTGCAGGGCCAAGTCGTTCAACTGCTGCTCAGAAAGACCTTGTCCCGTTAAGCCAAGACGAAGAACCGGAACGTTGGAAGCCGTGTAGCTGATCACCAAAGGAGGCGTGATCCCGGTTGGCATCTGCCGCAACGCCGCCTGCGAGATCGAAGTAATCTGCGCAATACCAGCCCCCACGTTCGCCGTCGGCTGCAGAAAGACCTTCACAATACCAATTCCGTAGATGGATTGGGACTCGATGTGCTCAATGTTATCGACCGTCGTCGTCAATCCGCGCTCGAACTGGGAAACGATATGCGATTCCATCCCCTCCGGCGACATTCCAGCGTAGCTCCAGAGCACCGATACCACCGGGATATTAATTGAAGGAAAGATATCCTTCGGAGTGCGGGTGATTGAGACAATCCCTGCGATCAGGATCAGAATAGCAAAAACAGTGAAGGTGTAGGGCCGTCGAAGCGCTAAAGCTACGATCCACATAGGCTAAGTAGGTTTCCCCAGTTGTTGCGGTCTGCAATGTCTCTCGTGCATTAAGTAGCTCTCATCAGGTTCTCCTTCTCACCGCACCCACGGGGGTATGTCGTTTTCCGTGAGAAGACCCACCAGTAAAGCAATCCGCTTGCCATAATGACTTACCTTCGACCAGCGTAACGCCAAGCTCTATCCATCGTCACCGCGGCTGCTCTCCAGGGTAAGCCTTCAGTGGCTTTGAAGGTGGGGATCTCTCTGTTTGGACGGTGAGAACCAAACACAGCCTCTGCCATGCTACGCTACGCCGTTGGGCGCCACTCCGGATGCACGGTGGTAGCTCGCAGGATGGCTTTGAGACATGGCTCAACAGTCCGAAAATCAATGTAGCATAGGCTTCCAGCCTGTGTTCTTCGCTGTCTTGCAAGTATCCGCCTATTGATAAAGCCCAGGATTCAGCCCAGGGTTCGAATGGCACGAAGATAAGGAGGATGCGAGGCGAATTATTTTGCCCTGACTTTGTGGCAAAAAATCCCGCTCAATTTTCAGGTTCTGTTCTCTTCCCTAGCTGAAGCTTGTTTGAAATGTCCCGGAAGGACGATGCGACCGAAGCCTGGCACGAAGTGCCTGGACTGGAGTTTGGCCGTTTGTCGGAGGTCAGGTCAGGGAATTTGCCCCGAAGGGGCTTGAGGACTCAGCCCAGGGTTTCAACCCTGGGAACCGACCATCAGCGACGCGCCCTGAAGGGGCGGCAGATCGAACGTGCTAGCAACGTTGAAGTAGGATCCAATTGCAGCACGTCTCAATTGCGCACTCTGACTTTGACGCTGCAATAGGTGCGAGATTCACCTGATAGTCTCTCGCCCCTTCAGGGCGAACCGTTTATTTTCAGGTTTCCCAGGGTTGAAACCCTGGGCCCGCTTTGCCAGCTGAAACCATCGTGACCTTTGCCTTTTAGGATCTTCGTCGAGCTGGTTTTAAGATTCTTGACCAGTTCGGCAAGAGAAATCTTTCTGGAGAGACCGCAAAGAATATGGACATGATCTTCGACTCCTCCGATCCACAGCGGTGCGCACTCCAATGCTCGCAAGGTTCCGGTTGAATAAGCGTGTGCCTGCGACCGAACTTCGATCGATTGCAAAAAATGGACGTCGATCTTTGGTGGAGAAGATAACGTGTACCAAGACAAGCGCAAGGGATTGGGGCATGTGCCTTCAATACACGATAAATTTGTGTTGCTGTCTCTCTTTTCTTGCACCTCTATAGACGCGTCGCTGGTGGTTGGTTCCCAGGGTAAACACTGGGCTCCCAGGGTTGAAACCCTGGGCTGAGTCCTCAAGCCACCTTCGGGGAGAAGAATTATCCGAATTAAGATCTGACCTGGCGCCATTCGGGTCAGGCCTCCAGCACCTTTCTCTGCTGGGGAGAAGTCCAGGCCAGCATCAGTCATCCCGCACCTTTACAAGGCACGGAGGCCAGCCGCGGCGGATAGCACGGAATCGAGAAGCCCCGGAAAAAGGTCGTCCAGTTCCTCGCGACGCAGGGAATTGACGCAGACAACTCCTTGAGGATCCATCCGGATCACGCCTGCCTCGCGCAGCACCTTGAAATGGCGGGAAGCCGTGGATTTGCTCAGAGCCAGGGGGATGTCGCAACAGTTCAGGCCATCGGTAGCGGCAATCGCGCGGACGATTTTGAGCCGGGTTGGATCGCTCAACGCAAAGAGAACGCTCGATAGGGTAATTTGATTTTTGGCCGGATGGAGCGGCTTTCGCATGGTCCAAAGATAGCGCGGATAGAGCGAGTTTCAATGTTCGTCTATTGACGAACTATTTTTCTACAAGGATTGACTGCGCGTCGATTTGTTCGCTAGTATGCGAACTATGCAAGCCGCTCACCCTCCTTCAATCCCGGTTCCGTCTCTTTCATTTCCTCTTGGCTTCGCTTTTTTGGTTTTTGCTTTGGCCGCTTGTAACTCCAACCATCCTCCAGCGACCGCCGCAACCCCCTCCCCACCCACTGTCACCGTTGCCACCAGCGAACCACGCGAGGTGACCGACGACCTCACCGTGACCGCGCGTATCGATGCCATTCATTCGGTCGAATTGCGACCGCGGGTTTCCGGCCACATCACGCGAGGTTCGCTTCGCCGCCGGACAACTGGTGCACCAGGGCGACGTTCTGTTCGTCATCGATCGCCGCTGGTACAAAGCCGACTACGACCGGGCAATCGCGGAATTGGCGCGGGCCACCGCGTCTCTCGGCAACGCCCAACGTGTCAGCCGCCGGGCCGATGAATTGTTGCGGAATCACACCATCTCGCAAGAAGAAGCCGATGGGCGTCGATCCGAGGTGGACGAAGCGCTCGCTGCCCTGGAGTCGGCCAAAGCAGCACGCGACGTTGCTGAGTTGGACTATGTCCAGAGCGAAGTCCGGGCGCCGATCACCGGACGGATCAGTCGGGCTTTACTCACCGAGGGCAACTACGCCAGCGGGGTTGCCGGTACCAATACCGTCCTGGCTACCATTGTCAGCGTCGATCCGGTCTACGCTTATGCCACTCTCGATGAGGCAGCTTACTTGCAGCTTACTCGCTTCCAGACCGATGGGAAATTGCCTTTGGATCAACAGGGCAAGCTGCCGATCCAAATGGAATTGACCGACGAGGTAGGCTTCCCGCGGACGGGATGGATCGAATCGTTCGACAATCGGGTCAATGCGGATACCGCGAGTCTTATGGTGCGCGCGGTTTTCCCGAACCCGGATGGCCGCTTGACGCCCGGACTCTTTGCGCGGGTCCGTATCCCGATTAGTCCACGACATCCAGCCCTCCTGATTTCCGAATCAGCCATTGGGACCGACCAAGGTCAGAAATACGTCCTGGTCGTGGACAAAGAGGAGATCGCACAATACCGGAAAGTCCACCTTGGCGCAGTCGTTGATGATAAACGCATCGTGACGGACGGCCTTTCCTTAGAGGACGAAGTCGTTATCGACGGTATCGCCCGCGTTCGTCCCGGAATGAAGGTGGCCCCAGAGGCAGCCCAGAGAAGCGCCGCCAACGGCTCCGGGCCCAAAAATTTATGATACTCGCTCCAGCCATTCTTTCCCGCCGGTACCGCCGCTTTCCGAATCCCAAACTTATCCGCTTGTGAATATTTCTCGATTTTTCATCGGACGTCCGATTTTCGCCTGCGTTCTTTCGCTGCTGATCCTGCTTCTAGGCCTGATCGCACTGAAATTTCTGCCAGTCACGGAATACCCGGAAGTTGTTCCACCGACCGTGATCGTCCGTGCCACCTATCCGGGAGCCAACCCCAAAACGATCGCCGAAACGGTTTCGTCGCCCTTGGAGCAGGTCATTACCGGCGTTGAGAACGGCATTTACATGTCGTCTCAGGCAACCACAGACGGGGTGATGACCCTCACGGTCACCTTCAAGCTCGGCACTGATCTGGATAAGGCCCAAGTGCAGGTGCAAAACCGGGTTGCCCAGGCGCTGCCGAAACTCCCCACCGAGGTACAACGACTTGGCGTCACCACCCTCAAGAGTTCACCCGATCTGACGATGGTAGTCCATCTTTTCAGCCCGACTGGGGTGTACGACGACATCTATGTCCGAAACTACGCCACCCTTCAGGTCAAGGATGTGCTGGCGCGTTTGCCAGGGGTCGGCCAGGTCCAGATCTTCGGCTCAGGTGATTACGCCATGCGCATCTGGCTAAACCCGGAAAAGTTGGAAGCCCGCGGCTTGACCGCCGCCGACGTGATAACGGCCATTACAGAACAAAATGCTCAGGTCGCAGCCGGAGGGATCGGACAGGAGCCGCAAAGATCCGGCTCCGAACTGGCCTTGACCATCAATGCCAATGGCCGGCTCATCGACGAAGCGGAGTTCTCGCACATCGTGATCAAGACCGGGGCTAACGGCGAAAACGTCCTGCTGGAGGACGTAGCCCGGACCGAGTTGGGCGCCTCCGATTACTCTTTGCGAAGTCTCCTCAACAATCGGGCCGCCGTGGCTCTTCCGATTTTCCAACTCCCGGGCTCCAATGCGATTGAACTCTCCGATAACGTTCGAAAAGCGATGGCCGAATTGAAAAAGAGTTTTCCGGAAGGCCTCGACTACAGCGTCGTGTATGATCCCACGGTCTTCGTCCGCCACTCGATCGAGGCCGTGGTGCACACCCTTTTCGAAGCCCTGATTCTGGTGGTCATCGTGGTCATCGTTTTTCTCCAGACCTGGCGTGCCTCGATCATCCCGCTTGCTGCGGTTCCCGTTTCCCTGGTCGGAACATTTGCGGTCATGCTGGCACTAGGCTTTTCGATCAACGCCCTTTCACTCTTCGGACTCGTCCTGGCGATCGGGATCGTAGTCGATGACGCCATTGTGGTCGTCGAAAATGTGGAGCGGAACATTCACCTTGGGCTCTCGCCGCGCGATGCCACCAATCAGGCGATGAAAGAGGTCACCGGGCCAATCATCGCGACCGCCCTCGTGCTCTGTGCGGTTTTCGTTCCGACCGCCTTCATCAGCGGATTGACTGGCCAATTTTACCGGCAGTTCGCGTTAACCATCGCCATCTCAACTGTCATCAGCGCCTTCAATTCGCTTACCCTGAGCCCGGCACTTTGTGCAATTCTTTTGCGACCAGCCCACGCCCCGGAGGATTGGCTCACCCGGACTTTGAACTTTCTGCTGGGCTGGTTCTTTTGGCCTTTCAACCGCCTTTTTCGTTGGTCTTCGAATTTCTATTCCAAAATCGTGCAAAGCCTCCTTCGGCGCACGGTGGTGGCGCTGGTGGTGTATGCCGGTCTCCTCGCATTCACCTTCTATCTCTTTCAAAACACCCCAAGCGGGTTCGTCCCGCTGCAGGACAAACAGTACCTGGTCGCCTTCGCGCAGCTTCCCGATGCCGCCTCGCTTGATCGGACGGACAAAGTGATTCGTCAGATGAGCGACATCGCCCTGCGTCATCCGGCGGTCGAAAGCGCCGTGGCCTTTCCCGGCCTTTCGATTAACGGTTTCACCAACAGCACCAATTCCGGAATTGTCTTCGTTACCCTCAAGCCATTTGAAGAACGTCAAACCGCCGATCTGAGCGGCAATGCCGTTGCCCGCCAACTCCAGCAGAGTTTTGGAAGCATCCAGAGCGCGTTCATCGCAATTTTTCCGCCTCCGCCCGTGCAAGGTCTGGGAACCATTGGCGGCTTTCGTATCCAGCTTGAGGACCGTGCCGGCCTCGGTTACGAAGAGGTCAATCGCGTCACCCAGGAGGTGCTCAAGCGGGCGGCCGGCACGCCGGAACTTTCCAACCTTTTCACCAGCTTTACCGTGAACGTGCCGCAACTCCAGGCCGACATCGACGTCGAGAAAGCAGCGACACTCGGCTTGAGCAAAACCGATGTCGCCAACGCGCTGCAGGTCAACCTTGGTTCTCTCTACGTCAACGACTTCAACCGCTTCGGTCGAACCTACCAAGTGATTGCTCAGGCCGACGAAGAGTTTCGGAAGAAGCCCAGTGATCTTCTCACCTTGAAGGTCCGGAACAAGCGCGGCCAACTGGTTCCGCTCGGTTCAGTGGTTAAAGTCAGCGATAGCTCCGGTCCAGACCGAGCCGAGCACTACAACAGCTATTTGACCGCGCCGATCAATGGGGCGCCCGGAAAAGGCTACAGTAGCGGCCAAGCGGAAGCGGCGATGACACGCATCGTGTCGGAGACCTTACCGAAAGGAATGTCGGTGGAGTGGACAGAGCTTGCCTATCAAAAAGTCATCGCCGGGAACACCGCCATCTATATCTTCCCCCTCTGTGTTCTGCTGGTCTTCCTCGTCCTGGCCGCCCAATACGAAAACCTGCGACTGCCGCTGGCCGTGGTGCTGATCGTGCCGCTTTGCTTGCTTTTCGCATTGGTCGGAGTTCACATCGACGGCGGCGATAACAACGTCTTTACGCAGATCGCCTTTATCGTGCTGATCGGCCTGGCCTGTAAGAACGCCATCCTGATCGTGGAGTTCGCCAAGACCAAAAACCAGGAAGAACACCTCCCGCCAGCCCAAGCCGCGCTGATCGCCTGTCAGTTGCGCCTTCGCCCGATTTTGATGACCTCCACAGCCTTCATCGCCGGAGTCTGGCCTCTGGTTGCGTCTCGAGGTGCAGGCGCTGAAATGCGCCACGCAATGGGAATTGCGACTTTCGCGGGCATGATTGGAGTGACCGTCTTCGGTCTTTTCCTCACTCCAATCTTTTATGTGTTGATCAGTAATCTCGGCCGTAAACAACCGAAGCCGGCAAAGGAGAGCGGACCGGCAGTTAAGAAACCGCCCCAGCGGAGTAATCTGTTGGCCGAAGCGGCCAAAAAAGCATAGCCAGATCTTCCCCTTCCTTCTTAACTTATCGGTTAAGGATTATAGACGTGAAGGCTGCTCGCAATTTACTTGAACAGTCGCTCAGGCGGCTCAAAGTCCGTTTGCTCGAACTAAACGCCTGGTGTGATCGGGATCGGCAGTTCGTCGATCAAGGAGAGTTTTGCGCCGTCCCCGGCGCCGACTGTTCCATTTTACGTTCTGGCGAATCCTGGCCTGCACTGAGAGCGCCAGTCGAGATCCGGTTTGCAGTCTCGGTCCCGCAACATTGGGCCGGATTTCCTGTGCACGGCCGCTTTCGCCTCGGCGGCGAAGCGCTCCTGTTCGTGAACGACCAGGCAATCGGAGGGTTGAATCCGCTGCATGAAGAGTACCCTCTTTTGCTTCGAGCTAACGGCGGAGAGAAACTTGAGTTCCGGGCGCAAGTTGTACCTCACGGATTGTTCGGTTCGCCCGTTGCCGAACCTCGGTTTGAGCTGGCCTGCCTGCTTATTCCCGATGACGACGTTCGTGCGCTTTACGAAGACCTTGCGGCCGCTCTGGATGTCGCCGGCTATCTGGCGCACTCGGGTCGAGAAGTGATCGCCGAAAGCTTGGTTCATGCGATCCACCAGGCTTTCAAAAGCACTCTACTTCCGCGAGGAGACACCGAAGAATACCTGTCCCGAATCGCGGCTGCCGCGAACGCTCGGTCGGCTGACGATTTCTATGGCAACGAAGAACGCCTCGGGTCGCTTTGGGAACGATGGAGATTCCGTTTGCCTGCTGGTTCTTTGACACCCCAGCAGCGCTTTCAGCTAAGCGAAGCAAGGGCCGGATTTGCCAAGGCACAGGCTTCCATCAAAGCCCGTTTCCCGGCCGAAGGGAATATTTGGTTGACCGGCCACGCGCACCTCGATTTGGCCTGGCTGTGGCCGTTGGAGGAAACGAAGCGAAAAGCGCGACGGACATTTCACTCCGTGGTCGGACTGATGGCGGGTTACCCGGAGCTGCGTTTCAACCAGTCAAGCGCTCAAGTTTACTCCTGGATAGAGCAAGACGATCCAGCCCTTTTCGAAAGTCTGCGGACTCTCGTCCGGGAGGGCCGGTGGGATATCGTCGGAGGCATGTGGGTCGAGCCCGACGGTAATCTCCCGGCCGGAGAATCCTGGGTCCGGCAACTGTTGTTCGGTCAAAGGTACTTCCAAGCCAAATTTGAACAGGGTGCCAAGGTGGCATGGCTGCCGGACTCTTTTGGATTCAACGGCAACCTGCCGCAACTGCTGCAATCTGCCGGCATTCCCTATTTTTTTACCCATAAACTGACTTGGAACGAGCGGAACCCGTTCCCCTATGATCTTTACTGGTGGGAAGGGATCGACGGCAGTCGCGTCCTCGCGCATAGCTTCACCAACCCTAAGAACGGCTACAACGCTGACATAACCGCTTTCGAACTGGGCGAAACCTGGAGGCGATTCCGCGGCCAACAAGATCATGATTCGACGCTTCTCGCGTTCGGGCACGGCGATGGAGGTGGCGGCCCTACCGCTCAAATGTTGGAACGTTTTCGTCGGTTTCGTGATTTTCCAGGATTCCCGAAACTTCAAATGGGTCGCGTCGCAGAGTTCTATGAAAAGATTTCAACCCGCTCGTTGCCGGTCTGGGTTGGCGAGAAATACCTGGAATATCACCGCGCGACATTCACGACCCAGGGGAAGGTTAAGCTTCTGCACCGCCAACTCGAGCACGCCCTGATCGAAACTGAAACCGCGGCCACGCTTGCCACGCTCGCAAAACAGAATCCTTACCCGGAAGCAGCGATTCGCCGGCTCTGGCACATCCTCTTGTTGAACCAATTTCATGATATCCTGCCGGGCTCGAGCATTCACACGGTCTATGAGACCGCTCACCGCCAATTGGCAGAAGCTCTGCTGGAATGCTCTCACCTTCGCGACACCGCCCTCCATTCCGGCGAAGGAAACCGAAAGCCGGATCGTTTAACGGATCTCGAAGGCCTTATCTGGAACCTCCAGTTGGACGACCGCCCCCTGCTGGCCGAAATCGCCGCTGAAGTGCCCGAACATTTGAGGGCAATCCGCGTTGCCGGCAAAGAAGCTGCCATCCAACGACTTGATGACGGGCGTCTCTTGATCTGGGCAGATGAGGTCCTGGTTCCTGGACTTGGTGCACTTCCTTTTCAGTTTTTACCCGAAGAGTCCACCGCGATCGAGTCGGGCATTCGAGCCGATCCGACGGAACTGGAGACCGAGAACCTTCGGCTACGGGTCAACGGCGACGGCACTCTCGCGTCGCTCTTTGACAAAGAATATGGTCGCGAAATTCTGGCCGACCGGGGCAACCAGCTCTGGTTGTTTACGGATATTCCACGCCAGTTCGACGCCTGGGACATTGATGCCTCTTATGCCGACGAGGGCCTCGAACTCTGTTCCGATACGCCACCGGAGTGCATCGAAACCGGTCCGTTGCGTGCCGCTATTCGGGTCAGGCGCCGGCACGAAAAGGTCGAAATCATTCAGGAATACTGCCTGACCCGAGGTTCACGGATTTTGGAGATTCGGACCCGGGTCCAATGGCATGGACGACGGCAATTCCTCCGCGCGCTTTTTCCCCTGCAAATCCGGACCCATGAAACCTGGGCAGAGACCGCCTTTGGTGCGGTCGCACGACCCACCCACCGAAACACTCCCTGGGACCAGGCTCGCTTTGAAATGCCGATGCACCGCTGGGCGGACGTCAGTGAGCCGAATTATGGAGTCAGCCTGCTCAACATTGGGAAATACGGTTACAACGTGAACGGTAACGTGTTAGGGATCAGCCTCCTGCGTTCGCCCATTTATCCGGATCCATATGCAGACGAAGGCGATCATGAGTTTGTCTACGCCATCTATCCGCACCCCGGCACGTGGCGCACCGGCACGGTTCAGGCTGCCCGGCGTCTGCATGCTCCTCTCAGGTTCGCGGCGCTGCCGGACGCTAAGGTCCAGCCCTCTCTGTTCCGGCTTTACGGAGATCCGGTGGAGTTGGCGGCTCTGAAAAAGGCCGAGGATTCGAATGCGATCATCTTGCGGCTGTACGAGCCTCATGGAAACCGGGCCAACACGACGATTGAAGCCGCCATCGGCCTGCGAAATGCCTCCCTCATCGATATTCTGGAGAGAAGTGATCAACCGTTGGCGATCGAGGACCAGCGCCGGATTAAACTCTCGTTTAGCCCATTCCAAATGATCTCGCTAAAGTTGGATTTTGCGCCACAGTCGCACTGAGAAGCCGGCCAGCATTCGATTCGGCATCTGCTATCTGAGCACCTCTTCAACAGCCTCTTCGTGGTTGCCATCCGCGTGTCGCCGGAATTCATTGCAGATACGAGCCTATAACAATCGGGGATAAAGCCACGATAGAAGCCCAAGGGATCAAACCTGACGCATCCTTTTGGAAAGGGGCCAATCGAACCTGCTGCACTGTTGCGTTGCACTTTGACCTGTCCCTTTTGGCGCCAACCCCAATCGAAAAGAGACCTGTCCCTTTGAGAGGGGACCGGTTTCGGTAGTGGGAACGGGGGTCGGGATTGACTGGATGACTGTTTTTTGGGTGTGGACGGGTCAGGGTTTTTGAGTGGGGACAGGTCAAGTGACTAGATGACTTAGGAACCCCAAGTCACATCCTGCTTTAGAAATGCGAGTCGATTAGTCAATTCCGCTGGGATTGTCCTTTCGATGAGCAATCCCACAATAATCCATCACTTTCTTTGCCCAGTATTTGACCTGTCCCTTTCCTGATCCGTCGTTTGGGGACAGTTCAGAGGACTTCAATACTTCGATAACCGGCCGCAGGGCTCGTGCGCCTTCATTTTCCTGGAGCACAGGCGTAGTAGTCTCAGTACGAGCGATCCTCTTTCCCCTTGTCTCCCGCTCGCTGCGTGGGGACAGGTCGAAAAATGAATCCTGATCTTCGAGCGGGCCGAGGGTCAGACCATTAGTGCGCGGCGATATAGCAAAAGCACAAGGGTAATAAGACGAAGGTCTTTTAGTGAGCAAAGCACTAAAAGCGTAGATGCCGTTTTGCGGTCGACGTCCACATAGCTCAGCCTCCCTCGGAACCTTCCGATTCCGGACCGTTACTTTGCTGGGAGTCAGAAGCCCGAAGGGCTATCTGTCAACAATCTGTAAATTAACCGAAGGCTCGGGTTCGTAGTTTGCGTAAGACCCACAAACCCGCCGGACCGGGAATGTTTAGGGCGATGGGGCCGCTCTTGCACTTCTGCCCGATTCTCTGCTTCAGCCGCTGCCAATGAAATTCCACAAAAGAGCGGCTCCCCAAGATGACTCCGTCGCTGAAGGAACGAATTTTGCACCGCAAATGCTCCTCCAGCAAGGGTTCACATTTCTCTTGCTCGACAACCTCCTGCGCCTTGACAAATTCAACGGCCGGCGGATTGTCCTCCCTGGCCTCCGCATCTTTCAAATTCAGGAGCTGGCGGTACGCTCTTTCGATCTCCTCTCGACTCGCGGTTTGCGGCAGGCTCAGGAGCGTCCGGATCCCTTCCAGAGCAATCTCCGAACCCCGGACCATCGCTTCCGCATAACCGCAGTAACGATATTCCTTGGGATCCTCACACAAACCGGCTCGAACCGGGTTAAGCTCGATGTAAGCAGCGATCGCCCTCACGGCACGGCCTCCTTCCAAGAGGACGCTCTTAAAGCGATCGGCCCACAAGACACCGTAGCGTCGGTGACGCCGATTGTAGGACTGGGCATAGCCGCCTTTAAGCTCTTTATTAAAAATCGAGAGGTCATACATCCGCCGGCGATAGGATTCCAGCAGGCGCTCGCTCTGCTCAATCCCGTCGGGCTGCTCAGCGCAGCGTGCTAATTGCCCCCGCAGCACCCGCGCGTGCTCCGACCCGTCGCCGGCTTCAATGCGCTCCAGCATTTCGCTCTGAGTCAATAACTTGCGTTCAGGCACTTTGCACACCAGGTGGAAATGATTGTTCATCAGAACGTAGTCCAGAACTTGAATCCCGCTAAAAGCTTCCCGGCGGCGCATCAGGGAAATAAATTCCTCGGCCTCCAAACAACGGGCATCCGAAGCCCCGAAGACAGACAGACCATGAACGAATCCGGAAATGCAGTGGTAAAATCCCTGCCCCTGAGCTTTGACGCGCGGAAATCGCATAAACAGGAGGTATTTATTACATAACATCTCAGAATTGTGTAGTAATTAATCTCTTCTGTCCGGTATTTTATCGGCCCCTAGCACGCCCTCCGGAAACTGAAAACGGCGGCGGTCAATGGAGTGCTGCTATCCACGGCCTGTTCGGCATTCATCCTATCCACAAGGAATGGATTCAGAATGTGAACAGCGCCCGTCATTACCCAACTGAAGGGTCACTAGCCCAAGCTTCACTTAGCGCGGTGCGAAATGTCCGAGCAAGAATTCGTGAGGGTTGATGTTGTAAGGCGAGAGCGGAGTAAGCCTCACCCTACCCGAAGCTTCGCCTACCCGCGCCGGGCGGCGCACCGTCTTGGCTCTTTTGGCCAGATGAAACATTCCTTCTTTTCGCGCGCCAGATCGATCGGTATTTCAGATGCCAATCAACCAGAGCACGTTCAAAACCAATGTCATAGCCGGCTTTCTCGCTTTCGATCCATTTGTGCAAAAGGATCTCTTCTAGTTCGGCTGAATACTCTCTATATAGCAGAGAACGTTTGACCCACTCTGTATTATTTTCCCGTCTCACTTCCATGGACGATTCTCTCCTCCCCTCCAATGCACCGGACGCCTCCGTTTAAGCCCTCTGCATTGAGTGGTGGAATCTGTCTTCGGCACCTTGAAGATTTAAAATGACTCTCAGGCCTCGGAAGATCCCACAAACAATATAATCCATAATTTTAATATTTCACCGGCGATTTTTCTGAAATTTAGTCTCTCACATCACTGATAGTCGGAATGCTAACCCGCTGCCCACCCCTTCAGGAAACGCCTTCTCCACCATTCTTTTGCCTGGGCAAGCCTTCTGCTTCCAACTTTCGAAGCGCCTCGGTCATGTCTTCGAGTTCTTCCCAAACGTTCAGGCTCACGTAGATTGGAGCCTGCTGGGCGATTGCCACCGCGATACTGTCGCTGGGACGCGCGTCGATCTCCATGATTTTTTTTTGTTTTAGTTCGTTCTCCACAGTCAGGACCAACCTCGCATAACAAGTACCGCTCTTGAGATCGCTAATGACCGCCCTTTCAATCTTCGTTCCGAGCTCTCGCAAGATGTTCGCTAGCAGATCATGGGTAAGTGGGCGTTCCTTTCGGACTCCTCGCAACGACATCTCGATCGCCGCTCCAACCGTTTGATCGACGAAGATAACGAAAGTCTTCTCCTGGTTCCCAAGGAAAACTGCGAAACCACCCTCGGCAGCCACAATGGCACGAATCTGCACTTCGACCACGCGCTTACTCATTGTGGTAATCTGGGCATTTGCCTCCAAGGACCGAACTTCCGAACTCCTGACCGCTCCGTTGGCGACCCTACTAATGGTTTCGGGCGTGTCTGGCAAATTGGATTCATCGTCGAATTTAATTCAGGGTATTCCCTGAAAAAAGGGTAGTCCGAGATCCGGGGATCTGTCTCGAAATTTCGGCTACTCCCGATCGAACCACGGTCTCGCATCAGGGTTTCGCCGAAGCCTCTATCGTGGTCACCACCGATTTCCAAGTGGAGCAAATTCTTTAGAGTGTTCTTCGTGATTACTCAACAACAACAGACAGATGAAGTGACGCGAACAACGGATGACCAGTTGATGGAGGCAGTCGTCAATCGCGAAGAGGATGCACTTCAATGCATCTACAAACGGTATGAGTCTCTCCTGCGAACAGTGATCTTAGGTGTGATTCATGACGAGTCAGAAGTGGATGACGTTCTCCATGACGTTCTGTTGCAGGTGTGGGAACAAGGCGATCGCTATAAACCAAACGGAAACGGTTTGCGGGGCCTTTTGGTGACCCTGGCACGCAGACGTGCCTTTGATCGACTACGTCGAAGAGCCGCTTATCGGCGTGCCACCGAAAGCTTGAAGTCCGATATCGACAATCCTTTGACCTATGAGATCGCTCCGAAATCGAACCAAGTTGAAGTGCACGACCTGTCAGAGCTTCTGAAACGCGCGATTCAGGAGCTGCCTGAAGCACAAAAAGAAGTGATCAACCTGGCCTTTTTTAAAGGGATGAGCCAGCGTGAAATTGCCGCTAAAAGGCAACTCTCCCTGGGAACGGTGAAAACCCGCCTGCACTTGGCCCAACGCAAATTGCACAATTACCTATTGCCGATGCAGGGCCAGATTTAACGAGAAGGGCGCACCATCCTCGTGCCCGTCTTCCTCGCGGGCACGCAACGCCCCTCTTTCGCGTCAACTTGCGGTGTAGCCTCCGTCCACTGGGATTGTAACACCGTTCACGAGCCTCGATGCTGCCGAGGCCAGGAAGATGGCGGTTCCCGCCAATTCCTCGGGCTCCGCCCATTCGCCACCGGGAAGGCGTGCGACGACTTTCTGGTTAAACTCCGGGTTCTCCCGCCCAGCACGACTGATTTCTGTCTTAATCCAGCCCGGAGCGATCGCGTTGACGCGAATACCGTCTTTGGCAAACGAGATGGCCAACGACTTGGTCAGCGAAACAACCCCGGCTTTGGCGGCGCCGTACGCCGGTATATGAGGTGCGCCGAAATAGGAGTACATCGAGGCGATATTGATGAGGCAGCCGCCAGTGGCTTTCAGGTGAGGTCGAAACGCATTCGCGAGCCGCAGATTACCGACCAAATGAATGTCTAAAATGTCTTTGAATACTTCCGGCTTGTACTCCTCCCACCGAACGAGACGCCCCGCGCAATGAATCACCACGTCGAGCTTTTCAACTCGAGCCGCAAGGGCCTGAACTGCGTCATCGTCGCGCACATCTAGTTGTTCATAGCGACAGCGCAAATCGGTCCCTTCCTTTGGGGCTGCCAGGTCCACGAGGATGACATGCGCGCCGTGATTGAGAAAAGCGTTGGCGAAGGCCCCGCCGATCCCGCCGGTTCCGCCGGTGATCAGAACGTGTTTTCCTGCTACGCTGAAATCAGGTGTAGTTGGCATAATGTTTTTGGTTGTGGTCGGGCAGATTCGTGATTAAATCTGGAAGTACGTGTAAATACACCTATGCCCAGGAGTTCTTCCAAAATGCCTTCCCACTGGACCTTGGCCTTGGTTTTTCCACGGAGTTTGCCGCCGCTAAAGCTCTGACCGCAAATCAAAAATGACCTGGCCCCAACCCAGAAAGATGCCTTCTCATGCCTCTCGTTCGAATTGATCTCATCCAAGGCCACTCCGCCGAATATCGGGCAGCGATCGGCGAAGCCCAAAATGTGACATTCCCAAAGTGAGCTTGACCGGGGCCCCAGTGAAATTGTCAGCGGCAGTTCTCAGTTGTTCGTAAGGAATGATGAAAAATACCTCAAAGATACACTACGCCTGGGTGGTCGCTGGGATGACCTTTTTGATCCTCCTTTTAGGTGCGGGAGTGAGGGCCACGCCAAGCATCCTGCTCGTCCCTCTGGAAAAAGAGTTTGGTTGGTCAGCAGCCACCATCAGCGCTTCCATCGCGGTGAATATCTTTCTCTTCGGAATGATCGGCCCGTTTGCGGTCGCCGTAATGGAGCGATTTGGACTTCGGCGGACGGTCAGCTTTTCATTGGTGATTCTAAGCCTCGGTGTCGCATTGACCTCCCTGATGCGAGCTCCTTGGCAGATGATGGCACTCTGGGGATTTTTGGTCGGGTCGGGAACCGGCATGATCGCGATGGTACTTGGGGCAACGGTTGCCGAACGATGGTTTGTGCAAAATCGAGGATTGGTGCTCGGTATTTTGACCGCCAGCAGCGCGACCGGTCAGCTCATTTTTCTGCCGCTTCTGGCCAACCTTTCCGTCAATTTCGGGTGGCGTGTCGTTTCCTTGACGGTTGCCTTGATCGCCTTGGTGATGGCTCCGATTGCTGCGCTGTTATTGCGAAATCGTCCCTCAGACATAGGGCTGCCGCGCTACGGAGAGACTGATTTGCACCGCGTCGAGAGACGAAGCGAGAATCCGGTTCATCGCGCCTTGTCGGCCCTCCGCCGCGGCCTTTTGTCTCGTGATTTTTGGCTCTTGGGGGGGACTTTCTTCATTTGCGGCGCTTCGACCAATGGTTTGATCGGGACACATCTCATCCCTGCCTGCATCGATCGCGGCATTCCGGAAGTCGGGGCGGCTAACCTGTTGGCGGTGATAGGAGTGTTTGATTTGGTTGGGACCACCGTGTCCGGTTGGCTCACTGACCGGTTTGACAGCAGGAGGCTGTTGGCCTGGTATTATGCTCTTCGGGGACTTTCACTCATATTTCTGCCGATCGCGTTCAACTTCAATTTTTACGGGTTATCGATCTATGCGGTCTTTTACGGGCTCGACTGGGTGGCCACGGTGCCACCCACCGTCCGGCTAGCGGGCAATGTTTTCGGCGAAGAGAATGCTGCGCTGATGTTTGGTTGGATTGCCGCATCGCATCAGATCGGGGCGGCTGCGGTAGCTTGGCTGGCCGGCGTCTTGCGAACTCAGACCGGAGACTACTCGATCGCCTTCTTTTCGTCCGGGCTGCTCTGCCTTTTGGCGGCCATCCTGGCCTCCTTTATTGGATCAACAACCAAGCGACACCTGAACCCTGAGCCTATCCTTGAGACGACTTGAGCACCGAGTCTACTGCTGATTTCAAGATTGGGAACCCTTCCTGGTACGCCTTCTGTAAGATATAAAATGCTTGCTTCTTTTCACCCTGATCGGAGATGAGTCCCTTTCGATTGAAATAATCCTGAATACCAGGCAGGGGGCGGCGCGGTGAACGGAAATCCATCAGGATCCAGGGACTCATACCCTGTAACTGACTAATGCCTTTGAGCATCAGCAGTTGATGCCGGTAAAGGTCTGCTTGATATTCTTCAGTCCAACGCATGTCCGGATCGCCGTGGAGCCCGTATTTTGCTTCTCCCCCGAATTCACTGACAATCAGCGGCTTATCGTAAGCAGTCTTCCAGACCGTCTTGTCCGCGGCTTCCGGTTTCTGCTCATACCATCCAAGATACTGATTAAACCCAATGACATCGAGCGCTTGCCCAAGCGGATCGTCGATGATCTTGGTCATCCCTTCGGTTCGCACCAACAAAGCTGCGGTGATCAAACGCGTGGGATCGAGCTGATGAGCTTTGGCCACCAGCGCTTTTAGAAAATCGACCCGGGCAGGGGTGACCGGCGTTTCGTTTGCTACGGACCAGAGAATGACGGAGGCTTTATTACGGTCGCGCCGGATCATCTCGGTTAACTGTTTTTCGGCTTTGGCCAAGACTGCGGGATTGTCGAACTGAACAGCCCAATAGACCGGTATCTCCGACCAGACCAGGATGCCCATTTTATCAGCCAAACGGGTCATGCGTTCGTCGTGAGGATAGTGCGCCAGACGGACGTAGTTTCCACCCAACTCCCGCACCCAGCCGAGCAAGGTCTTCATGTCCTGATCATTGCAAGCACGTCCGGCGCGATAGGGAGCCTCGGCATGAATGCAGACGCCGCGCAGAAAAACAGGTGAGCCATTTAAAAGAATCTGGGCACCACGCACTTCGACCGTTCTGAAACCCATCTCCTCTTCCAGGTCGTCCCGGTCGGCATGAATGCGCACTTGGTAAAGCCGTGGATTTTCCGGCGACCATGGTTCTAATTTACTGGCCTCGAATTTAAACGCTGCGCGCCCATCTGATCCCACTAACGCTTCTGCCACGATATCCAGCTCCGGGATGCTCACGGTGGTTCGAACTCCAGGGGCAGCTCCTTCGACGTGCACCCAACCCTCGATCTCGGTCCGGCTACCGCGATTGAGATGCAAGTCGAATTCGTCGATAAATTGTTCGGGCACTTCGACGAGCGAAACGTCGCGCGTGAGACCGCCGTAGTTCCACCAGTCGGTCTGCAATGTCGGGATACCGTCGGCCAAGCGCGTATTATCAACTACCATGACCACAATATTAGCGCCTTCTTTGAGCAGACCGGTTACTTCACAGTCAAAAGGTGTAAACCCACCCTCGTGCTCGCAGACCATCTGCTCATTCACCCATAGGTGAGACCGGTAGTTGGCCGCACCTATATGAAAAAACACCCTCGTCCCTGTCTTCAGTTGGTACGAAAAGTCCTTTTGGTACCAGATCGGACCTTCGTAGTAGAACAACGATTCACGTTGGGAATTCCAATCACCGGGCACCTGGAGAAACGATGATTTTTGAAAATCGTACTCCACAGGTTCGCCGCCAGGCGCCTGCTTTCCATTCATGAAGTAGCCATCGGTACGGAGCTTGCCATGAAAGGTGTAAAGTCCGGTCGCATATGGATCAACGATCGTCCGCCAAGCGCCGTTGAGATTAATGGATGGTCGACGATCAGCAGCCGCTAGAAGCGTGGGACGGACTACCGATGACGCGGGGCTTGCACTCATAAAGGGTCACTTGGTGGACCATCCCAAACGGCATCCGCACAAACCAGTGATGGGTTGATTGGTGATGGACAAGATATCCATAGCGGTTCTTTTGGGTAAACGTAACGCATTATATTAACCGTCCGTTAAGGCACTCCCCTGATTCAGAGGTAGGGGTCGCGTTTTCGAGTCGCAAATCCACGAATGATGTTGGCTCCGCACGCGTCTCGGTAGATATATTTGATGTGCGAGAGAAGCGGAGCGGTGAAATGCAATGCTTACGATTCAATCGAGGGTTCGCTGGCGGCCGTGAGGCAGCGCCCTTCGCGGATTCTCTCATCCGGCACCAGTGGTTCGAGGTTAACAGGTTGCGAATTCACTATCTGCAAGCGGGAACTGAAGGTTGCCCGGTCTTACTCCTGCACGGAGGCGGTTTGGACGCAGCTGGGTTGAGCTTTCAAAAAACTATCCCTGCTCTGGCCAAGCGTCATCGCGTATTTGCCCCTGACCTGCCTGGCTTTGGCCAGAGTGATCCGATGCCGGTCACGTGGCGCGTGGAAGAGTGTGTCGAATTTGTCGGCAGACTTTTGGATGCGCTGGGTCTTAAGCGCGCGAGTCTGGTCGGCGTCTCTATGGGTGGCGCATTTGCTGTTGGATTCACCCTGCTAGCTCCCGAACGGGTAGAGCGCCTGGTACTGGTCGATAGTGCCGGCTTAGGCAGCGAGATTCCGGGCGGTCTCCTATCCTATTTCAGAGTGCAGATGCCACTGTTAGATGAGCTGAGTTGGACCGCGCTGACTGCCAGTCGAAGATTGGCGCGACGAAATCTGGGTACTGCCTTGCTCAGCCAGAAGGAGGTGTTCAGCGAGGAAGTGCTCGATCAATATCTCCGCCTCGCCCGCCGAGCCGGTGCCGGCACTGCGTTCCGCCAGTTACAACGAAGCGAATACCAGTGGAAAGGAATGCGGACCAACTATCTGGGCCAACTTTCCGAGATTAAAGTTCCGACGCTTTTGGTGCATGGGATGGAAGACAGAATTGTGCCGGTTACTTGGGCTGAACGCGCCCACCGGTTGATCAAGAATTCAACGCTCGAGTTGATTCCTGAATGCGGTCATTTGCCGCCCCTGGAAAAACCGGACCTGTTCAATCGCATGATCCGCCGGTTCCTGCTTCGTGGATCCACCTCAACCGGATGTCGAGATCAAATGTTTCCTAACTTCCAATCATTCATCCGTGCCTTACGACGAGGTTGGTCGATGCGAAAGAGTTGCTTTAGCTACTCTGGCATTGGGCAAACTTCCCTCTTCCGCTCGATTTCCCGACGCTGTACAACCACTCTCAAAGCTTAATGCGAACACTGCAAAACGTTCCAAATCATTGAGGAAAAAATCATGTTACATTATGCAATTGTTTTTCTAGTTATCGCGATTATCGCGGCGATATTCGGCTTCTCGTGGGATAGCAGGCACTTCTGCATGGATTGCCCATGTGCTATTTGTTCTATTCTTAGTTCTGTTTATTATTTCTCTGATCTTCAGAGGAAGACCATCGGTTTGAAGCGCTCTCGAGCGGTTCCGTATCGAAGAGATCGCTCTCCTAACCGAGCCTTATCAAGTGATCGGTTCGGTTAGGAGTGGAGGGCGAGTGCTGTTAATTTGTCGCGCTGTAGGATAACATCCGTGCTTTCCAATTATCACCTTCACGGACGACGATGGACGACCAATATCCCGTCTCTTTGATGAGGAAAGGGCCTTTCTGCTCTTCAACAGTCAGAGCAAACTGGCCAGTGCACCAAACCTCATTTCCTGTGGTTCCAATGCTGTGAGGGGAATATTGGTCACGCTGGCCCATATGGTCGCTGCAACGCCATTTCTGAAAAACTACTGAATACCATTGCTCGATAGCCCGACGACCGTAAAGTGGCCCTTGCGGCCTAACCAGAACTGCATCTTCCGTAAAGAGGGCAGCTAGTGCAGCGGCATCGTTGTGATTGAAGGCTTCGTCAAAGCTCCTATCCAGCGCATTCAGTTTTTTGATTAATTGCGGATCGGCTGGGTCCGTCTGTTCGGCAAGAGCCAGCACAGCAGAGCCGAAGGCCAAGGCTATGATTAAAAGTATTTTCATGTCCTGAGCGATACCGTTTGAAGGGATGCGAAAAAAACTAAATCAAGATACCCGTTTCGCAAAGACGCAACTTTAATAGCGGGGAGTGTAGCTGTCTTACTTGCACTGAGAAATGAATTGCAAATGCTAAGAATGCATTGCGAGTGGCCAACGCGCGCAGGTAGGGTGAGGCTGCGCCCGAACTGGGCCTCCAACTTGGCTCGGGTCAACGTCGTCCCGTTGGGGCGGGGCTATTTCATGATTCTAGGCGCTTCCGACTGGCTCTGCAGTTTGGACATTTGAAGAGCGGCACTCGGGGTGATTTATCCCCGAAGGTGGCTACAGGGTTCAACCCTGGGCTGAGTCCTCCAGCCCATTTGGGGCGGCCATTCGGGCTGGGCTACGGCACTTCATGCCAGGCTTCGCGCTGTCCCTCCGGGACAAAAACCATCCGTCGATCGAAGCGCCTCGCATTACCCTAGCGCCTCCCAGCGCATATGACGTTCCCCCGCCAAGATGATGGCGCAAGCGGTTGATGCCGAAAACCCCGGTTGGGGGAACCTTACCACCGTATCAATTCGCTAAGGTCGCGTTGGTTAAAGTATTTCCCTTGCCATTGCCAGCAAACGCGTTCTTTGTCCCAAAGGTTGGCTTTGAAGATTTGCCGTAGACCAATCCGTATTGAGCGTTGTTGCCTAGTCTGTTAGCACTCAAATAGGGCGACGAGGCGCTGAGGATGATGCCTGAGGAGGCGTTCCCTTCGCAAATATTTCTCTCCGCTCTTCCATTGGCACCTGATTCAAAAGAGATCCCAGCTTTTGCGTTACTGCGGCACTGGTTGTTTGCCAACTCGGGTGATGTCCCGAAGCCGATCACGGATATTCCGCTGGCCTTGTTGCTCTCACACAGATTGCCGTCGGCTTTGCCTCGGGCACCATTCTGGAAGAGAATACCATCCACTTCGTTGTTCCGGCACTGGTTGTTCGCGAGTTCAGGCGCAGCAGCAGAACCGCTCGCGGCGATTCCACTCCAATGATTTTTTTCACAAACATTTCCCCCGACGCTTCCCTGCGCATCATACAGATCAATGCCGAAATGCTCATTGCTGCGGCATTGGTTGTTCACCAGCTGCGGTGACGTCCCGGAGTCGTTGACGGATATTCCATCTTGCTTGTTCTGCTCGCAAACATTCCCCTCCGCTTTGCCTTGCGCCCCCTGTTTGACCAAGATCCCGGTGACCTGGTTATTGCGGCATTGGTTATTCACAAGTTCCGGGGACGTGCCAGTGCCGCGAGCCATAATCCCTGCGTACAGATTTCCCTCGCAGACATTGTTCTCGGCCTTGCCACGCGCTCCGTACTCGAAAGAAATACCGCATTCCTTACTCTGGCGGCACTCGTTCCTTACCAGCGTGGGTGCCGACTTCGTCCCTGTGATCAGGATTCCCGCCCCAGCTTCGCTATGGACTCGGCAGTTCTCGATCGTGATAGAAGAGTCAAACAATTCGATCGCATCGGCCATCCAGACGTTTTGTTCCGTGCGCTCATCACTCCTTTCCTGATCGAAGCCAATGTTGGAGATCGTACCGGTCGCGCAATTTCGGATTTCAAGCGGTATAATGTAATGGGCTTGGCCAACGACACTGGTGGGCGGGCTGGAAAAGCGGACGATCGTGGTTTCCCGATTTTCGCCCCGCAACTCGATTCCTTCCTTGAACCTCAAAGCCTCCTGGTACACGCCCGCTTTAACCAAGACAGTGTCCCCAACGTTCGCCGCGTCAATGGCTGCCTGAATAGTCTCATATTGAGCGGGTACAGCCCTTGTCTGAGGCCCGGTGACCTGCTGTCGTTTCTGCTCCTCCTGCTTCACTTGCGCTGCTGGCGGCGCTGGCGGCGCTGTCGGCGCTTGTTGCACTTCCGATGCCGGTGTGTCGACACGAGCCATGTTTTGTTTTTCCGCTCGAATCACCAAACCCCAGAAGCCAATTCCACAAACAATCAATCCCATCAAACATATCGTTCCCACCTGAATCCAGAATGGGACGCGTTTTCGGGTGTCCAAAAGGCGGTGCACCTCCTTAAGTCTCATTGTTCAACATCTCCCCATCTCACATCGCTCAATGCATCAACCTTTCAAATTTGCAAATCATCGCACAGAGGACACCGAGGACACGGACAAAATGGGGTCAGGCCAACTTTTTAGCGATGGCCTCGACTGTAGATTCGGGGCAGGTGGCACGCGGGTGGCCTCGACGCAGATGGGCCGTTTGGCGATCCTGATTTTGCGTGACCGCATTTCAAAGCTACGCTCAGTGCAGTATGACGCTCAAAACCTCAGGATCACGGAATGAATAAACCGGAGGCTGGAACGCAGCCGCTCGTCGAGGGGGCAGAACAGGCGCTAGTGCCGCAAACGACAGTCTGGCTGATGGCCATCACTGTCGGCGTGATCGTCGCCAACATCTATTTTGTCCAACCCTTGCTGGCCGACATTGCCGGCGCCTTTGGCTTGACAGTCACTCGGGCCGGCACCGTCGCGATGCTAAGCCAGATCGGCACGGCGCTTGGCATGTTTTTGTTCGTGCCTCTGGGCGATAAATACGAGCGTCGTTCGCTCATTCTTCTTCTGATAATCGGCGAATTCGTATCGCTGTTGCTGATCGCCACCGCTCCGAATGCAGTCTGGCTCGGCTGCGCCGCCTTTGCCGTTGGCTTTTTCGCCGCCAACGTGCACATCGTTGTACCCTTCGCCGCTCATCTTGCCGCGCCGCAACAACGTGGCCGTGTGGTGGGTACCGTGGTGGCGGGAATTCTCTTTGGAGTTTTACTGGCACGCACCTTTAGCGGGTCCGTCGGCGCGCTGCTCGGATGGCGTGCCGTGTATGGCATCGCAGCAGGAGCGATGCTGATCCTTGCCGTGCTCGTCCGGACCAAACTCCCTGTCAGCCGTCCCGAAGCGGTTCTCTCCTGGCCGGAACTGATGCGCTCAACGTTCCGGCTGGTTCGCCAGCACCCCGTCCTCCGCGAATCGGCGTTGCTGGGCGCGCTTTTCTTCGCCGCTTTCTCCGCTTTCTGGACCACGCTGGTCTTCTTTCTGGCCGGACCGTCCTACCACTACGGCAGCGCCAGCGCGGTGACTGGCTTTTTCGGCCTGGTCGGCGCTGTCGGGGCTGCGGGAGCGCCGACGGTTGGTCACCTGGCCGATAAACACGGCCCCCGTTTCACCATCCGGGTTGCGCTCTGGCTATCCCTGATCGCCTTTCTCTTTCTGGGTTTTGCTGGCCAGCACCTCGCCGGCTTGATCGTTGGCGTCATCCTGATGGACCTTGGGGTGCAGAGCGGCCACGTTTCCAATCAGACCCGCATTTACAGCATTGACCCGAACGCCCGGAGCCGGCTCAACATGGTTTATATGTTCTGCTATTTCATCGGGGGAGCCATCGGCTCTTACCTGGGTGCCTGGGGCTGGCACGTTGCGGGCTGGTGGGGCGTCTGCGGCTTTGGGGCGACGGCCATCTTCCTCGCGATTGTCGCCGAATTCACCTACGGGCGCCGAGCCGTCGGGCAACAAGCCGGAAAAAGCTGATCTTCCGTCTCTCGGCGTGCGCCACTCAAGTGTATTTGGCCGCCTTCCCTTCCAGTTTCCGGCGAAGCTCTCCCGCTTCGGCTCCGATCTTCAGCAGGTCAAAGTAGGCGCCGACATGCTGGTAATTCCACTGATCGATGAAGTTCTGTATTACAGGCCGTTTGGGATCAAAACGATCCGGATTGAATTTGCTACCAAGTAGTGGCTCAGCGTGTGGAAGGACATGCTCGAAACCCGCTCTGGCGGCTAGGAATGAAATCCCGTGAACCACTGGCTTCAGAAATCCGACCTCAATGTGCGGGCGATATAAGACCGGAATCTGCTTCAAATCTTCCGCCTTCCAGGCATGCGGCACGGCGTCGAGCGGATGGTCGCACCGATTGGACCGCCTGCCGAGGTCTGAGTTTGTATAGTAGTTGGAAAAATCTCCGTTACCCGAAGTTGGCGCCGCAAACGGAAAGCAATCGATCGTGATGTGACCTTTGGGATCCCATTCGCGCTGTGTTTCAGAAAGCCAAAGCGCCAACAGAGGAGCTAAGGCAGAACCAAGACTGTGAGCAGTAATGGTGAGTCGCGCCGGAACCTGCGTGTTCCGGATCATAAACTCCCTGAAGCTTAGATCGCCACCTGCATTAAAATGACCGGAAGTCATTTTCTTCAAAATGTTAAATCCTGCGAAAGAGCCGTGAGCGACCTTCGGTTGCAGAGCGGGGTTGCGGCAAGGCCAGGAATGCAGCGGAAAGATACAAGCATTCTCAAAAAGCTGATCAAATAGGGACGCAGGATTGGTCCCTGCGATCGAAAGAACGATCCAGGGTCGGGAACCGGGTCCCGGGCTCTTCTCGGCCGCGAACATTGCGTTGTCCGGTATTCTCGACCCGGGTGCAGAGTAAACAGCCGGGCCCCAAACGATTTTCCAGTCTCCCATGTCCTGTGCTGCGCGAGCCAGTTCAGTTTTCAATGCAACTGCGGTTTGACTCGCGAGGTACTGAACATTGCCAGTGAGCGAGGCGCCCACTTGCGAACTCATTGCCAGACGAAAGAGTGTTTGCCTGTCGTCGTACATCGCTAGTTCAGGAGTTACCGAGGAGTTCAGGAGTTAACTGCCAACTGACTACAGCAGAAGCGCTTGCTTATTGCGCTAAATTTCCGCTTTTGTGATTCGCCTTTCCGGTGACGGGCCGTTGGGGAACGGCAGGAACTCACAAACAACGACAAGGCAACACCCGCCCATTGATTCTGCATTCCTGAACTCCTGCAACTCCTGAACTCCTGAATTTGTCACTCTGCACTGCCCAGGTAACGGTAGACTAGGTCCCGCCATTCCGGGGAGGCGAGCCGGTGCAGCAGTGCGCGGTCCACCGGCTTGCGCCACGGGCTGCCGTCGCGTAAGGCGATGCCGTAGGATTCTATTTCGAAGGTCTGCGGTAGAACAGTGATTCTTCCAGCATAAGCTTCACTCCGTGCGACGTAGCGCAAGGTCGGCGCATCGCCCAGAGCGGCTTGCGCGCGGCCGGTGAACAGCACATCAATCAGGTCTGTTGGCGGAACGCGAACGTAGTCAATCTGGTGGCGCCTCAGGTAGTCTTCGCTGGAGGTGCCGGCGATCGCGGCCACGTGGAGACGGCGGAGGTCGTCCGGTCCGCGCACCACCAACCCGCCAGTGCCGCTGTCCAGACGCTCCGCAGTCAGGATGGAAGCCATGGATGCGGTGAACCAAGAGACCAGAAATAAGCTGACAAACATCCACGCGATCGCTACCAGCCGACCGGCAGGACTGCGGGGGGCCAAATCGCCGTAGCCAACGGTTGTCATCGTCACCGCGCTCCACCAGAGAGCGGACCCAATGCCCCGGTGGAGCTTGCCATCGCCACCAAATTCTTTCGGGTTGCCCTTATGCTCCAGCGCCCAGATGAGCAACGCCACCAGCACCAGCGAGGCGATGAGCGCCGCCACGATCCGCCAGAAATTCCAGACCAGCAACCGCCCGAGCCATGCCCATATTCCTCCAGTACCGGGTGCAGTTTTCACGGCCACGCCAAGTCCGGAAAGGAAGAATGACTGGCTGAAGTCCAACCGGTCCTCGCGCTCTGCGGTGATCGTCAGCGCGCCAATACTCAGGTCCAGCGGGCCTCCCGGAGCGAGGCCATCGAACAGTCCGGTTACCGTGGTTTCCCGGAACTCGGTGTCGATACCGAGGTCAGCGGCAATCCAATGCCACAATTCAACGCTAATGCCGCTCCAGGAACCGTCCTCGGCCCGGAAACAGAATGGCGGCGACTGCGTCAAGCCAACCACCAGGTGCGGCCGCGGGGTCGCTGGAGCTGGTTCCTGGCTGTCAGCGACGCCGGCGAACAGCACCAACACAGCCAGGACAATAAGAGTGGCGTAGAAAGCAGCGGAAGTTCTCCGCATTGCCGAAGAAGTCTGCTGCCACAGCCTGCATCGCTGATAAAACTTCAAGGATTTGTTAACGAGGCAGGCAAAAGCCGATAGGATAGCCCAACTCGCATGCGTACTTCCGATTTCAGCGATACCGCCGATCGCAACTGGCGGCGCTTTGTCCTTTTCCGCGTGCTCTTCAACTCGCGATTCTATTACCCGGTGTTGGCGGTGATGTTCCTCGACCTCGGCCTCACGGCGACGCAATATACCCTGCTGAACTTCGCCTGGGCAATTGCCATCGTCTGCACGGACCTGCCAGCCGGCGCGCTTGCAGACCGGGTCGGCCGTCGCCCGCTCATCGTCGCCGCGGCCATAGCAATGGTGATCGAAATGGCAGTCCTTTGCGTGGCTCCAGTCGGCGGCGGAACTCTGCTTTTTCTGCTCTGCTTGGCGAACCGATTGCTCAGCGGCATCGCAGAGGGTTTGGCGAGTGGCGCGGACGAGGCACTGGTGTTTGATTCTCTCGCCGAGAGCGGGCGATCCGCGGAATGGCCTCAGGTACTCGACCAAGTCACCCGCTGCCAGTCGGTGGGCCTGGTGGTCGCCATGCTCATCGGCGGCGCAATCTATGATCCCGGATTCATGAATTCGCTTGCCAGCGCGCTCAGACTCCCCAGCGGATTCACGCAGAGCATGACCCTCCGTTTTCCAATCATTCTCAACCTCATCACGGCGGCACTTACCCTCGTGGTCGCTCTCAGCATGCGGGAACCCAACCGCAGATCGACGCCCAACACCTCGGCGCCGGATGCCCAACCACGTCCGGGCAAGGAAACCGCAATCCAGGCGATCCTGACCGCTGGCAGGTGGATTGCGCACTCGCCGCTCGCGCTTTTCGTGATCCTGGCCGGCCTGCTGCTCGACTCTGTCATCCGACTGTTCCTGACCTTCTCCAGCTCTTACTTTCGGCTGATCAATCTGCCGGCAGCCAGTTACGGTTTGATCTGGGCCGGGCTCGGAGCACTCGGCTTCCTCGTCTCGCCGGTTGCGCGACGGATGGTGCAGCGGGGTTCGCCCGCAGGAAACTTCGCTTGGCTCGCGGTCCTGACCCTGACGGCCTTGGCGGGGCTGGCGCTGCGCTGGACCTGGTGGGGGATCGTCTTCACCTTCACCCTGGGGGCCTTGATCGTCGCGATCGGCTTTTTCCTCTCCTACTATCTGAACGCCTTGGTCGAATCGAGCCGGCGGGCAACGGTACTTTCTTTCAAGAGCGTGGCCTTCAATCTCGGTTACGGCTTGGTCAGTCTCCTCTTTGCCTTTCTTCTGCGCGCCCTGCGCGACCGCGGCAGCGCCGAAGAAACCTTCGGCCGCACATTGATTTGGCTGCCGGTGTGGCTGATGCTGGCACTCGGAGTACTGGCCATCTTTTTCCAGAGGCATGCCTCGTTGTTGCGGCAGTCGGGCGGTGTCGGCGGCGAAGCCTTGAAAAGCTCGCCTTAAATTCTCAAAATCAAACAGTATAGCCCCCTTTATGGTTAATGGATGAGGATCGTAAGGCACGCTTTTACCGTCCGAAAGGCACATTTTATTGGACCTTCTGTAATGCTGCGACCAGAACACAGGCTGGAAGCCTATGGCTGCAGTTTGGACATTTACAGAAAGTCAGGTCGGGCAGTCTTTGCCCCGAAGTTGGCCACAGGACTCAGCCCAGGGTTTCAACCCTGGGAACCGCCACGCGGAGCGATGCGCCCTGAAGGGGCGGCAGACACAACGTACTAACAACTTGAAGCAGAATCTAAATGTAGCACTTCTCGATTGCCGCATTCTAATTTCCGCCCAGCGATAGGTGCGAGATTTATCTTGTCAGCCTCTCGCCCCTTCAGGGCAAATTCGTTTATTTTGAGTGTCCCAGGGTTGAAACCCTGCGCTGAGTCCTGTAGCCACCTTCGGGGCATAAATCAACGCGAACTGATCTGCAAACGTCCAAACTGCAGGCCCAGCGTTTACCCTGGGTAAATGGAACGAAAGATCCAGTGGAGAGGCACGATTGGTGTCACATCACCCAAAATGGTAATAAATACAGGCTATCAGCCTATGCTACACGGTTTTCCGAGTGTTGAGTGAACTCTCAATCCACCATGGGAACTATTGTCGTGAACCCACGGTGACCAGGCGACAGATGTAATTAGTATAGACTTCCAGCCCGTATTTTGTCTGTTTGCCAGTCCGGGCGATGCTAGCCGCGCGATCAGTGGTCGCGGACAATGCAGCCCGACAAATTGCCACTCGAACTCCCAATCGCCAGCTGGTCAGTACCCGTTCCTTTCATTTGGCAAGCAGGCGCATAGCATCAGCCCGGTTTTCACAAACTGTGACCCGTACCTTGGAGCCATAGCGCAAATAGGACATAATATTCATGCCGATGTCTTTATGCGGATTGGGAATGACTCTGATGACGTGTTCGACCTGCTTGGTCAAACAGATATCCATAATCGAGCCAATATAAGGAGCGCCGGTATAATCCATTGACTCGAGGTCCGTCATGTCAACCAGGACGCGAAACCCCGGCGGCAGCTTTGAGGTAGTGTCGCCGATTTCGTCAGCGCATCTGCGCATCTCGTCCAGATTCACATGGCCCGACCAAGTGATCTTGATCAGACGTTCGGCATCGTTGGCTTCAATTGAGAACATGGTCGAAGGACATTAAGGTAGGACGCGGAAGGCTCTTTGGTGGACAGCTTGGTTTCTGGGCGGAAAAGACGCGCATCGGGGAAAGCATCGCACAGGTCACAAGCGTAGCAGAACTGCCAACCACACATCAACTGCCGCCAATCATCACAAGGTAGCCCCAACCAGCGTTAACAGGCAAGGGTGAGGCGGGAAGCCTCGATTCGGGCGGAGCCTCAACCCTACCCTTGGTCCCGGCGAGGCGCCGTGAAAAATCCGGGCGAGAACATCGGGAGTCAAGATTGTAGGCGATTTGCTACATAGATGGAATTATATTGTAATTCTAAAAAATATGACTAATGTACATGTGGCGACTTTTCTTTAGGTGCATGATGCATTCTAAAGTTGGGTTCAGCATCCTTTTTACGCGCATGATCGATGTTTTCGTTCATTCTTTAATTTTCAGCCAATCGCCGGTCTCGATTCAAGCGGAGGAAGACTTGAACGCGATGCGCCTCGGGCATTTTCCGGGCCAAGATCGTCGCTCTTTTGCAAGATCCCGATCGCGGGTTGGTGAATGGCATCATTGTCTACCCCACCCTCGCGAGGATCAGGCCGGAGCCAAACAAATTGTCATGGGAAACCTGACGGACCTTCCCCGGCTGCTCCATGCCGTCAGCTGAAGCGGCAAAACCAGAGAATTAGCGAGATGATGGTCCACCCATGAATAGCTCCGACGAAAATCCGCCCAATGCCGTTCCCAAAGCGCTGACCGGCATTGAAGGCTTCGACGAGATGACTCACGGGGGTTTACCTCGTGGCAGCGCGACTCTAATATTAGGAGGACCGGGTTCCGGCAAGACCGTGTTTGGGCTGCAGACGTTGACGAACGGCGCCAATCGTTTCGGCGAGAACGGCATTTTCGTCGGCTTCGAGGAAACCTCCCGCACGCTTATCGCCAACGCTGCCAGCTTCGGATGGTCCTTGGCCGAACTGGAAAACCACAAGCTTTTCTTCATGGATGCCAGGCCGGTCGTCGACACGGTGTCGGTTGGCGATTTTGACCTTTCGGGAACGCTGAAGATGTTGTCTGCCAAACTAGAAGAGATGAAGGCACGCCGAATCGTTTTTGATTCCCTCGACGTCCTTTTGAGACTGCTACCCGGGCCGGAGGAACGACGGCGGGAAATCGACCGGTTACATGATTGGCTGATAGCCAACGAACTGACCGCAGTCATCACCGCAAAAATGGAATGGTCAGAGAAGACCTTGCCCTTCGAGGACGACGCGATGCAATACCTGCCTTTTGTCGTTAGTTGCGTGGTCGCATTGACGCAAAAAGTCGAAGAGGATTTCTCACAACGGCGTGTGCGGATAATCAAATATCGAGGGTCGAGCTATTCGGAAAACGCGACGGCGTTAATCATTGGTCCCCGCGGGATAGAGGTAGCTGCCGCCGATGAACCAGTCCTCGATTTACCGCTCACTGAGAAAGTTTCTACGGGCATCGAGCAGTTGGATGAGATGCTTTATGGGGGGATTTGGCGTGGCTCCTCCACGATGATCACGGGGGCTTCCGGAACGGCCAAGACGACGATAAGTGGAGCATTCGCCGAGGCTGCGGCTCGACGAGGCGAGCGCACGCTGTACGTCGCCTTTGATGAGGTCGGCCAGGAAATCGTACGCAACCTTGCCTCCGTCAACATTCACCTTGTAGAACACGTGAAGAAAGGGATTTTACAGGTCCATTCGGCTTACATGGGATCCGGATCTGCCGAACAGCACCTTCACCGAATCAAGACCCTGGTTAGACGCCAGCGAGCCACCTGCCTGATCATTGATCCCTTCACCGTCTTCTCAAACGGGAGAAGCACGGCGAGCACTCAGGCGATCGCGGCGCGTTTGGCTCGCTGGGTAAAAGGCGCAGGCATCACCTTCGTTTGCACCAGTCTGCCCATACTGGATGAAACACTTTCCCAAGTGACGAATGTGGCCGACACCTGGATCCATTTGGACATGTTTGACTGCGGGGAGCGCAACCGTGGTCTGACGATCCGCAAGGCGCGGGGAACCAATCATTCCAACCAGGTACGGGAGCTCAGCCTTACTTCTTCGGGGCTCTCGATCACACCTCCGTACACGGCAGAAGGAACGGTGCTCATGGGTACGATGCGATGGCAGAAGGAGCGAGCAGAAGGGGAGGAGCAGAACCGCTTGAAAGCCGAATTTGACCGCCAAGATGCCGTCATCGTTGACGAAATTGCCGAGCTGGACGCTCGTTTGCAGACGCTTACCCGTGCCCTCACTACCAAACAGCGGACGCGAACGGCGATGGCGGAGACGGAGCGGCGTCGGCACAAAGGGGAGCAACTCCGGCATACCGACATGATACAATTGCGCCAATCGGAAGAGCTAGGATCTGCGAAGGCCACACAGCCTGAGCCCTCCAAGAAACGGCGGTCGACTGTGCCCAAACGTTGAAGGCGGGATTGGATACGACGATGACATTTGCTTCGGTAAGGACTTTATTCTCCAAGTCTATCTGCCAAATTGAGTCGAGTCATGTCGCGCGCCTCTGTTAGCACGGAACGTGCGACACCGACCTTGAGCTAAGCTTGGGACACCGATGGGGTACCGTATCGCGATGCCCCGGTGCGTCTTGCTTCGAAATTCCTCGAGAAGATCGGGCTTGAAGAGGAGAGGAGCGCACATCAATGGATCTCGGGAACTCTGCTGGCAACTCTTGAGAACCCGTAGCGTAAAAGTGCAGGGGCGAGAATTCTGCTTCAGTATCGCCCCAACCCACGGCGGCCCCCCCAGGGAGACCAGACTACTTCCGACATCATCGTTGAAACCCTTATCGCCTGGGGAGCAACGCACGTTTTCGGTCTCGTGGGCGACGGCATCGCCGGCCTGATTGAGGCCGTGCGCAAGCGCCAGGGTCAGATCCAGTATATTGGCGTGCGCCACGAAGAGGCGGCTGCCTTTATGGCCTCCGGCTACGCCAAACTCACCGGCAAGCTCGGAGTTTGTATTGGGACTACGGGGCCAGGCGCCGTGCATTTGCTCAATGGCCTTTACGACGCGGCCCTCGACGGTGCGCCGGTCGTCGCGCTCACTGGCCTGACCTTTCATGACCTGATCGGCACCCGCTTCATTCAGAGCCTGAATACGCCGGCGTTGATGCAGGACGTGGCGCTGTACAACGTGCAGGTAACCAGTCCGGGGCACGCCCTGATCGTCGGCAATCGTGCCTGCCGCGCCGCTCTTGGCAACCGTGGTGTCGCGCACTTGGCGATCCCGAAAGACGTGCAGAATATGAAGTTCTCGGCCGACCATGCCTCAATGGAAAACCATGGCGCCCGCACATCCACGTCTTGGCTACCGAACAGCGGAGCGCCTTCCGCCGAGCAACTCCAGGCCGCAGCGGATATCTTGAACTCGGGCCAGCGGGTCGCGATCCTAGCGGGGCAGGGCGCCCTGGCTGCTCGGGCCGAACTGGGACAGATTGCAGAGATCCTCGGGGCTCCGGTGGCCAAGGCGTTGCTGGGTCGCAGCGTGATGGCAGACGATTCGCCTTTCGGGTTCCGATGTGCTAAACGGGAGGAAATTCGACCGGCGATCATGTCGGCTTTCCGTTCCCCCAAACCGGCGATCATCGAGGCAATTGTTGATCCTGACGAGCAGCCTCTCAAACCCGGTGAGGTGAAAGGTTGATCGTCTTCCCCGAAGCACACGCAAGGCGGAACAAGAGTACATTTTTCCCAGCTAGGGAATTCAAGGATCCGAATCGAAGTTACGGTCTCCCAGTTGCTCTGTGATTGAGTTACGCCTCGCTGCGGTCCGCAGCCGAGAGATGAGAAGCGGCTGCATTGACGAATGTGGTATGCCGGACGGATAATGGGCATGCGCCTTTTGATCGGTCTCGAACGAGCCGTAATCGGCCTTCTATGGCTGGCATGGATAGCATATTGGATCGCGGCGGCTCGTCAGACAGCGGCCAACCGTCGGACGGAATCGTTGCTGACAGGCGCCTCTTACCGGATTCCGCTCCTGATCGGAATCATTCTGCTGGTCTTTTCGCACCCGTCTCCGCCCCGGATCGGTTTCCACCTTTGGTCGCTGAACCCGATCGTTCTCGGCATCGCCATCATCCTGACCGTGTCCGGGCTGAGTTTCGCTGTCTGGGCGCGGCTCCATCTCGGAAAATACTGGAGCGGACGAATCACTCTCAAAGTGGACCACCGAGTCATCCAGACCGGGCCATATGCCTGGGTTCGCCATCCGATTTATAGTGGGCTTACCCTGGCGTTACTGGGCACTGCTATCTCGCTGGGCACTGTTCAGGCCTTTCTTGGCTTCGCCTTCATTCTTGTCTCATTTCTTCGAAAGTTGACACTCGAAGAGAATTGGTTGCGATCCCATTTCGGAACGGAGTACGAACTCTACCAAAGCGAGTCAGGGCGCTAATTCCGCGTCCGTAGGTCCCTACCCACAAAGAGATGCCAGCCGCCACATGACACTGCAGACGGCCTCCCGGTGCCGCGACGGTACTGGGCCGTTCTCACTATCGCGCTGAGACTATTTGCGGCGATGGACGGCGATCAATGTGCGCTGCCGACATCGCCCAGGTCTGCGTGCCATGAGCGCGAACATGGCCCTGGTCCGGTTACCCCAGCATCAGATACTGGGGCGCGGCATTGGCTTCAATGCTCTTGTGGTGGCCGTGTCCGCTGCGGTCGGGCCGACGCTTGCCACAGGCATCCTGGCCACGGCGACTTGGCCGTTTCTTTTTGCGGTCAACATTCCGTTCGGTATCACGGCGGTGATGATTGGAATGCGGGCTTTACCCCATACCCCGCGCAGCCACCATGCCTTCGACTGGCAAAGCGAGCTGATGAGCGCGATCATGTTCGGTCTTGGTATTGCCGAGACCGGTAAAAACCGGGGGTCAGGCGGCGATATCCTCCGGTACTGATTGATGCCCGGTATACCGATCCAGTCGGCCGTTGATAATCGCGATGCGCCCGGTGAGGACCTCAAACTGATGCCTTTGGCCCGGCCGAGTATGCTCTGCTTTAACGAATGCGCCATCGATTCCCACTACCATTCGCTCAGCCGGTTCGGGGACAACACGGGGGTGATCGATTTCCCCGCTGATCTCTTCTTCAATGCGTTTACCGACAGCGAGCGTTCGGTTGCGTGTCGTGGCATAATTTAGCGCCGGTCTCCGGCAACAGCTCCTCCAGGAGCGCAGCGGCCTGACGGTAAGGAAGTCGCGCTGCGAATTGGGTCTGCAGATGGCGGAGTTTGGGATTTACCCGATCGGGTAACAGTTCGGATACCGGAGAGGCAATGAGTCGTTCACCACAATGAGGGCAGCCATCAAAACGTGGAGCGCGCACACCGAGCCTTCCAAACACCGTATCGAAACGGCGGCTCCGATAATCCTTCAAGTGGCGCCGACGATGACAGCGGGGACATGGCCGCACAGTTTCGCAGTACCGCTCCAGTTGTTCCCTCACGACAATCTTTTGCAGCCGCGCGAGAATCGGCTTGGCGTCCGCGAGTTGCAAACCCACATCTTCGGCCGAGCGGCAAGTGCTGTGGTCCAGCGTCTCCAATTGCGTCGTCGCCATGCTGCCGTCTTCTCGACGCCAGTTTACTGTTATGGTGAACTCTAATTTCGCTTCTTCCTCCATCGGCCAGCCAAACATTGCTATCTCCGAGGGGGGATTGGGGCGCTGCAGGGCGAGCCCCGCCCGGGCCGCAAAGGCAAGATCAGCACCGAACTGTTGCGCCAGATCGTCGACCAAGCCACCCGGCCACCGCAGGGCCGGGTACGATGGACTTGCCGCGCGATGGCTCGGGAGTTTGATGTCTCCAAGGCGACGGTGCAGCGAGTCTGGAGTCAAAACGAAATCAAGCCACACCTGACGCGTGTCTTTAAGCTTTCCAGCGATCCGGATTTTGAGGCGAAATTTTGGGATGTCATCGGTCTTTACCTCAATCCTCCAGAGCAAGCCGTGGTGTTCTGTTGTGACGAGAAGTGCCAGATCCAGGCGCTGCAGCGCAGTCAACCGGGTCTGCCTCTGGGCAAAGGACATATCCGCACTCAAACCCACGATTACTATCGCAACGGCACCGTCACTCTCTTTGCCGCGCTGGATTACTTGGAGGGCAAAGTCATCGCTCACACCGCCAGTGGCTGGAATTCCTCAAGCAAATCGACCGCGAAATTCCTCTGAGCCAGCGCATCCACATCATTCTGGATAATTACTCCACCCATAAGCATCCGATCGTTAAACGCTGGCTAGCGCGTCATCCGCGCTTCGAACTGCATTTTACGCCTACGGGCTCATCCTGGATGAACCTAGTCGAACGCTTCTTCCGAGACTTAAGCCAGCAGGCGATCTTGCCCGGCAGTTTCAGCAGCGTGCGCCAACTGGTTGACGCTATTATGGAATACCTCGCCCAGCACAACCTCAATCCCAAGCGTTACGCTGGAAAGCCAAAGGAGAGGAGATTCTGGCAAAGATCGAACGAGCCTGGAAAGTGGCCCTCGGAGAAGACAAAGATGTCACTATTATTTAAGAGACATCAGACTAGGCGGCAACGCCTTCGCTGACTGGCTTCACCTCCACGGATATAGGCGAACCTTTATTAACAACTTGCTGCGGGTTCTGGTGCAAACTTGAAAAGACCGGCGCACGGCCGTAACGCCCGGGATGTCGGAACCGACCTCGGCACAAGATCTGTTCAAGGGGCGGCACTTTGACCAAGAAATCATCATTCTACAGCCTGTCCCTATCTACTAATGAGTTTGGCCCCCAGGCTTTCAGAAAATTTGCTCAGGTAGGCCTCGCTCCCTCCCCGAGATGGGTCTTTCTCCTTTTTCTTAAGGAGGGGCGCTCCTGAGTGCGTGCCAAGCCGCACGTCTAACATGGCGCTCAGGACGTGAACGTCCCCTACCTCACGGACGGGGCTTCTGATTAACCAGCAAGAGACGCACAGCGCTCCTCAAGTTTCCCCGGGCCCTACTGCCCGAGACGCCAAGCTTTATACCACTCGCGGGCTAGGACTTATCCACGTGGATCTGCGCTTAAAATAGCGCGCGCCGGAAGTAACCGCAATCACGTTGCATTCCTACATACAGCCTCCTGAGCGCGGGAAAGAACTGTTTTCAGACTTGCGTCCAGTATTCTGTCGTGGCCAAGATATGATACCCTGCTTTTTCTTGCACGTGACGTGATCTGAAATTCTGGTCGGCCACCGATGTCATTCCATGTAGTGAATGTAGTTAAAATACTGTGATGAAATATACTACACTGTTACATTAAATATAGCGGCTCAGGCAAGCTTATTACATGTCGCTCCATCTGCGACAGTCAGCGGTATTACGGGTGAGAGCCCTATGTTGCGCTGCGCTATTGCGCCCGACGGGCGAACTATTATCGCCAGAGAAAAATCGGGCCGAGGGCATTTTTTGCGGCTGGAAGGATTGGATTAAGCTCGGCGGGAACCGGCGTGCGCTGCAAATCCCCAGGGCACGTTGTTACAATGTTAGCAGTCGTTCAGGCACCCAAACTTTAACCTCCATCGGAGCCAGCCCAACGGGCAGAACGGAAACGTCGCCTGTGCCGGTAAGTTGCTCTCCCAATAAAAAGCGCCCGTCGGAAATCTGCCGGACGGTAGCTGAACCAGTCCCGCCCAGGTTACTATAGGCTACCAGCATTCGACGCGGAGGACGGAATACTCCGTGGCCGTTGCTGAACAGCGTTTCCGAATGCCAGATCGTGTCCCCGTAATTGTCCGCAATCTCGAACAGCTTGATCAGGATGGCATGGAAGTTTGCGCCATCTCGCGTCACCATCGGCTCAGAGCGCTCGCTCCGGCATTCAACACTTCGCAGCGCAATTCACCACCTCTAAGTAGGGATTCTTTCTTTTGGTAGAATCGCTTATTGCTGCGCTTTATCACGTTGCCTCTCGCAAAAGCTCGTTTAATACGCGGTGAAAGAATTCCTGAAACTTCGGCTGCGAATTCCATTAGTACTTCATAGAGGCAAGTCCGGACAGAGTGTCCTGGCGATCTCGTCACTTATACTTTCTCACTATGGCGACGAAAGCATCCACGATTTCCGCGCCCGTCGAGGCGCTCTCTCGAGAAAGAAAAATAGCGACCCCTCGTACGCCCGTGGGTCCGGCTGCCCCTGAATCCGAGAGCCGGCTTTGGAAGCTCACTTCGGACGTTGTTTCTGTCCAGCACCGCTGGATCGCGCACCTCAGCTTCCTGTTGTTTGCTGTCGCAACCATTAGTTGCTTTGTCCGACTTTTGCGACTGCTGAACGACGACTCTATAACTCACGCGGTGAAAATCCTTCTCCTATGACATTTACCTCTCCTATGAAATTTCCTTCTCCTATGAAATTTCACCATTCCTATACATTCACTTATTCTCACTTTTTTTGCAATATCATGTTGCATTTGCACACGACCTTTGCTAACTTTTTGTTTTCAGATCACATTTGGATCAGGTGTGGTAGCATGGAGTGCTCAAAATCCGTGACTCGGCGGAGAATCTGGAATTGTCCCCGCGTTTGTCGCGTCCCCCGTTCGGTCAAGAATCCCGTTCCGCGCTTCACCAGCATATATCGTCATGCCAGCTTTACCAAAGAAGACAACGATCACCTTTCCATCAAAGTCACGCCAACAATTCCCAGCGGCGCCTTATTCCCCCATTATTTCTTATCTGTTCGGTATAATCCGAACCGCTTATTGTTCTCCTACCGTTTGAGAGGTATAGAGCGTCCGTCTCATGAATTTAAGAGGTCTTGAAGTAGATAGGCCCTTAAAACAAGACAATACACCAATTGACAACTACAAAGAATACACATCATATGAAAGAACTAAGCATCGAAGATATGACCTCACTGCAAGGCGGGTTTCGCGATCGGAATCGCGCCACGGTGATAGCAAAAGACAATACCGCCATTGCGGTCAACGCGGCCCTCCGCTCGGGGAACAGATCAGGGGGAGTTACGCAATACGCAGACGCTAACGCGGGCAATCAAGACGTCACTATCACTCAATCGAATTGAACTGAATTCGCTCTATCCACGGTAGCTAGCGAAGCGGGTCCTCAGACTCGACGAGGGACGTCCGGGACACGTTATAGATAGAACGTGTAGCATTTCCCTCGTCACTGGGGAGGGTCTACCCCTAAACAAGCACTGGATTTTATGACAGAACTAAGCACCGAAGAGATGAACTTAGTGCGAGGCGGGGCACATCATGCCCACAACCAGGTCAATCAGTTTTCCTTGGGGAACGTCGCTCTTGCCCTCAATATAAGTGTACTCTCTGGCAGCCCTGGGCAGAATGCAGAAGCCATAGCAGGAGTGCAATCACTCAAGTTTCTAGGCCTTTAGCTAATCTTCCAGAGTCAACAGAAAGTAAATAGAACTTAAGCCACTGTACGTCCCGACGTAGAGACGTTCTGCTTTTGAGACTGGCGAAGGAATAGTGCGACACGCCAATATGGTCATTGTTAAGCTGTCCCTTCGCCAGCAAGCAAAAATTGTTATTGACTTGGCAGACTAGCTAACGTGTAGGACAATGCTTCCTCTTACGTCCGGAGAGGCATTGCCACTGACACTATGGGCAGCCTCGTGACTGGACATATGAATTCAAGACGGGAATACAATCGGCTTTACGGTGGCACCTACGCCCTCACGTGCGCTGAATCGTTTTTGACAAAACAGGGACGCAATCGGCACTATGTCTACTGGACCGCGTTGGTCATGTGCGCCACTGCATTAGTTTCTCTTCCTATTATTCACGTGGATGTCACGGTTCAAGAACGCGGCCGCGTGCGACCCGCTACCGAGCGCAGTCCGATTGTCGCGAGAATAGCCGGATTTATTTCCTCCATTAAAGTGCATGATAATGATCTTGTACATGCGGGAGACGTTTTGCTGACGTTGAACACCCAGGGTCTCCAAGGAAAGTTTGACTTCAATCAAATGCAAACAAAAGAGACAATGAAGGAGTTGGCAGACCTCGGTTACCTGCTTGGGTGCGTTAGCAACAAACAGCCGGTTGCGCTGACCGCTTTGCAAACCGCGAGGTATATTTCCGAGTATCAGAAATTCGACACTCAGTGCCACAATGTGAATCTCAAAATAGATCGTTCTGATCGGGAAATGAACCGTACTAAGCAGCTGTTCGGCAACAAGGTAGTGGCAGCCCGAGAAGTGGACGAATCTTCCTACCAAGCTAATGCAGCGCGAGCGGAGCGCGAAGTGGTTTATCGCCAGGCGGTCGCGCAATGGCAGGCCGACAAGGTGCAGAAAGAACTGGAGAGCGAGCAACATAAGTCAGTAGCTAGACAGCTCGCGGAAGAACGGGATTTGTACTCCGTTAAAGCTCCATTGGATGGCGCGGTCATTGGCTTGGAGGGAGTCGTCGAGGGGAGTTACGTCCAAAGTGGTCAACGGATCGGTGATATTTCGCCGACGAGCGAATTCGTGATCGATGTTTCGGTACCGCCGAAGGACATCGGACGAATCTTCAAAGGGCAGTCAGTAAATATACAGGTAGACGCGTACCCATATACCATTTGGGGATTGTTGCCTGGCCGAGTGATCAGGATTTCAGCCGATTACGTTCAGGAGAGTGAGAAAAGCGGCGCCTTCAAAGTGATAGTAAAACCCGACCGAGACTACTTGCGGACGTACGAGGGGTTCACCGGTTCTCTGAAAAAGGGAATGACAGGAAACGTTCGCTTCTTCATCGCGCGCCGCAGCCTTTGGGAACTCGTTTACGAAAGCATGGACAACCTGTTCGATCCTGCGACAAAAAATGATCCCTCAGCACCCAATCCTCCCCAGTAAAAGTCCGCGAGCGTCAACAGAGAATGATTGTCGCCTGGGCGACGCTGTCGGCAACTGCTTTTCGTATTTTCGCCCATCATGAAACCGATTAAACAGCGTGATTGTTCCGATTGCGGAGTCGCTTGTCTTGCCGCTGTAGCAAGCCATTATGACATGCGCTTATCAGTCGCTCAGGTCCGGGAATTAACGGGTACCGATCAAGGCGGTACAACCATATTCGGTCTTGTTCAGGCATCGAAAGCCTTGGCTTCATCGCCAAGGCTGTTAAGGCTGACGCTGACGAGTTGTCGGATATCGCGTTTCCAGCTATCGCCCACGTGATGTTACGGCATGCGCAATTCCATTATGTTGTCTTGCTCAAAATGAACAAGAAGCGCGTTACCGTCATGGATCGGCGACGGGGCGTTTTTCGAAGCATTCAATTCACCAGTTCCACCAGATGTGGACCGGAGTCCTGGTGCTGATGGCGCCGGGAATGTCCTTTCAGCCGTCCGCTCAGCGGCATAGCCGCTTCGCCTGGTACCTTCAATTGTTAAAGCCGCACCAATCAGCCTTGGTCCAGGCCCTTTTCGGCGCTGTCCTGGGTACTCTCCTCGCCTTGACGGGTTCATTTTATATCCATTAGTGTTCGTTGTTGTCATTGTCGAGTCTAACGCGCAGTTGCTAAATCTGCTAAGCATTTCCATGTTAGTGGTGGTGGCATTCACCGTTGTACTTAACATCGGTCAGAATCTTCTTCTAACAAGGTCCGGTCAAAAGTATCGACCTGACTCTGATTCTTTGTACTATCGTCATCTATTTACCCTGCCGCAGACATTTTTTGATGCAATGAAGAGTCGGCGAGATGGTTTCTCGCATCAACGATGCGGTCAAGATCCGCGTGTTTCTTAACCAGCAAAGCACAAATTTCATAATTAGCGCGCTCACATTGGTCCTGGCCGTGTTCGCAATGATTATTTTTTCGTGGAAGCTGGCCCTCTTGTCACTGGCCTTCCTCGCGCTTTATTCAGTTTTATTTAGAATTGCCGTTCTGCAAAATCGTTTCTTTTCCCGCCGGATAATGGAACAGTCTGCTGACTTTGATGCACAGATCGTCGAGTCTTTGGAGATGGCGTCGACGCTCCGCCGTTTCGATCGTCAATGGGTCGCGGAAATGAAGACGGAGGGCTTGTTGGTGAAACTGCTTGAGTCTACCTATTCATCAGGACTTTTCGGGATTGCAGTTAATTCACTGGGAAGCATCCTCGTCCAAGGATTTACCATCGCATTGCTTTGGATCGGGGCCTCCTCCGTGCTCCAGACGCAGATGAGTCCTGGCCAACTCATAAGCTGTTTTGCTCTCACGGGTCATCTGACCGGACCTGCGAACAACCTTTTGTCTATCATTGTATCTGCATTGGAGGTGCAGGTTGCAGCGGACCGCTTATTTGAAATCCTGGAGCTAGACAGTGAAAAACCTCTGGAACGATCGATTTAGCGGCCATAGGCGCGCCAGAGATTTGCCTGGAAAACGTCAGTTTCGCGTACCCCGGTCGGCTGCCTATTTTTAAGAACGTGTATGCTCGCTTTCTGCCCTCGGAAATCACGCTGCTTCGGGAGCATCTGGATGCGGGAAGAGCTCGATTTTGGCTCTGTTGCAACGATTCTATTCGCCTGCGGAAGGGCGCATCTTTTTTGGCCAGTACGAAATCCGTTACCTGACGTCGTCCTCTTTGAGAACGCAGATCGGCGTGGTTCCACAAAAGATTGATTTGATGTCGGGAA
>CAWBYX010000035.1:0-106221 GCA_963793135.1 uncultured Verrucomicrobiae bacterium | reverse complement strand
AGTCTAATTGGAAGAAACGGATCGTTCCCGAGAGGCAGTTAGCAACCCTTGTCTATGGCTAAGTCTGGAGAGCGAGTTCACCGGAAAAAACCAGGGCCGTGTCTATCGGAGTATACTGATGGTCGAACCTGGAAGAGGTATAAAGCGGGACGCTTTACTTACGTCGGCAATGTGGACCTGCGCGCCTCCGCCAGATACCGGCACTCACACTTCCCCAGCCGCCAGCTCGATTGCGCAGTAAGTAAAGCGTCCCGCTTTATACCCTTTTCGACCTCTCGACCCGCCGGTAAGCGATGTGATTTGCGTAGGAACACCAGCAAGACCCTTGTCCCCCCGCTACGACCGAAAGGTCGGTCAACCGTTTGATCTGTCCCCATGGGTCCGCGCTGCGAGCAGGGGTGCAATAGTTGACCAGTTGACCAGTCCCTAACGCTCCGAACTGCGAGCGGGAGTGCTGATACTTGATCTGTCCCCACGGGCCGCACGGGCGAGCAGGGTAGTGAAAATTGCCGATCCCTTACGGTCCGCACTGGAAACACTGCTCAAAGTGCGAACAGAACAAGGCTATCCGCGGGTTCCCGGCGATCGCTCGGAGATCGCTCGACAGTCCGGAAGGCCAATGGAGCATAGGCTTCCAGCCTGTGTTCCGTACGCCCCATCGAGCGGCGTTTCCCAAGTTGCCAGCGTTCTTCCTGGATGTGTACAAAGATCAGAAGGTTTCAACCATGGGGCGAGAATCTCCCGACGTGACCTTTTGTAAATGTCCAAACCTCAACGTGCGGGTCGCTTATGCTTCCACCGTGTTGCGTTCGGGGTGAGCTTTGTCTGCCCTCTTATTTTACGGCCCCGAAGGTCAGACCTTGTACAAGCTGCTTTTGGGTGAGCCAGCCGAGCACCATAATTGGAGCGACCGCCAGCAAAGAGGCCGCAGAAAGCTTGGCGAAGAAAAGACCTTCCGGACTCGAATAGGAGGCGATAAACGCGGTCAATGGCGCCGCGTTGGCACCGGTCAGGTTGATACTCCAGAAGGCCTCGTTCCAGGCGAAGATAATAAGGATCAGCGCGGTCGAAGAGAGTCCTGGCAAGGTCATTGGCCGTAAAAGGTGCCAAATTTCTTCCCAAAGGGTGGCCCCATCGATTCGACCCGCTTCCAGGATCGCCGCCGGAATTTCACAAAAATAGGTGTAAGACATCCAAACGGCGATCGGGAGATTCATCAACGTGTAAATGATGATCAAGCCGAACACATTGTCTAAGAGGCCGCATTGCTTGAAAATAAGATAAATTGGAACGAGCACGCCGACGGCGGGCATCATCTTGGTCGACAACATCCAGAGCAGTCTGCCCTGCGTTTTGAGTGTCGGGAAAAACGACATTTTATAGGCGGCTGGAATGGCGAATAGAAAACAGACCAAAGTTGAACCAATCGAGACGTAAATGGAATTGAGCACGAAGGTGAGATAGTTGCTGCGGGCGAACACATCCTTGAAGGATTCAAGGGTCGGCATGAAGATCAGGTCGGGCGAATAGGCGCCACGCTCGGTTTTAAAAGCCGTGATCGTCATCCAGAAGATCGGAAAGAAAATGATGATTGCGATCACCCATCCGACAATACCTAAAATCAGATTGCCATACTTTTTCATGAGCGGCCTTTGAGGTTTTTAGCAAGCATCTTAACCAGGAAGTAGGCGACGATGTTCGCAAGAATGACTGCCAGAATACCGCCGGCGGATCCGGTGCCGACATTAAATCCTTGGATGCCTAAGGAGTAGACAAGAAAAGCCAGATTTTCGCTGGCATGTCCGGGGCCCCCAGAGGTTGTCGTGTAAATCTCGGCGAAAATCGACAGCAGAAAGATCGTTTCGATCATCACCACGACGCCAATTGCGCGTTGGAGGTGGGGGACAACGATATAGAAGAACATTTGAAGCGGATTGGCCCCATCGATCGCCGCGGCCTCCTTCTGTTCGCTATCCAGCGACTTCAGCGAAGTAAACAAGATCAGAAAAGCAAAGGGGAGCCACTCCCAGGCGACGATAATGATAATGGAAAGCAGCGGCAAATCGGTAAACCAAGCGATCGGCCGAAGTCCGAACTTCTGGAGAACGAAGGCAATGAGTCCGTAGTCGGGGTGGAAGATAAAATTTTTCCAGATCAAAGCGCTGACCGTCGGCATGACAAAAAAAGGAGCGATCACCAACAAAGTGGCGACGTTTTTACCGAAGAACTCCCGGTTGTAGAGGACCGCCAGCAGAGTTCCAAAGACGATCGTGATGATCAGCACCGATCCCACCAGAATGACCGTGTTGATGATGGCCGGCCAAAAAGCTTCATCCTCGATGAGATATTGATAGTTTTCAAGACCGGCAAAGCCGCTGATATCCGGATTGAGAAGGCTGAATCGAATAAACGAAAAGTAGATCGTTAACGCCAGCGGAACGATCATCCAGATGAAGAGCGCGCCTACCGCCGGAACCTCTAACAGCCCCAGAATCTTGTTCGGTTTATCTAAGCTCGCCGGCGCCCCTACCGGTGCTGCGACTGGTTGTTGGGTTGTTGCGCTCATAAGCCTTGGATAGATGGGCGGAGCCGGCTCGCGCCGTTGAGCGGGAGCCGGTCCGGTGCAAACAATTTACTTTTTCGGGTAGCCTGCCTGTTTAACGGCGCGGGTCACCGCAGCCTGGCTGTCTTTCAATGCTTGATCGATCGACTTACCGGCTAGCGCTCCCGAGATATTTTGGCCCACCGTGGTTCCAAAAGATTGGAATTCGGGGATGCCGACAAACTGAATTCCAGTGTACGGCACCGGCTTGATGCAAGGATTGGTGGGATCTGCGGTCTGCATGGCCTGCAAGGTCACTGCGGCAAAAGGTGCTGCCTTCTGGTAGTCAGGATTTTCGTAGGTTGATTTCCTGGTACCTGGAGGCACCGTTGGCCATCCCGCATCGTCTGCCACTAGTTTGATGTAAGGTTTTGAGGTTGCCCAGAGCGCGAACTTCTCGGCCGCCTCAGCATTTTTGGCTTTCTGGGGAATGGCAAAAGCCCAAGACCACAACCAGTGCGCGCCGTTAGGTGTGGCCTGGATTGGGGCGGCGGCGAATGCCACTTTATCAGCAACTTGAGATTGAGCCTTGTCGTACAGCGGGCCGCCGCCTGAAGTGGCGTCAATCCACATCGCAGCTTTGCCGCTCGCGAAAAGGGTCAGGTTCTCGTTAAATCCGTTTGAACTTGCTCCAGGAGGACCGTCGGCCTTCAACAGGTCCACATAATAGGTAATCGCTTTCTTCCATTCCGGGGTATCAATCGTCGGCTTCCAATTCATGTCAAACCAAGTGGCGCCGAAGGTATTGAGTAAGGTCCCGACGTAGGCCATGTTTTCGCCCCAGCCCGGCTTGCCGCGTAGCGTGATGCCATAAATTCCTTTGGCCTTATCGGTTAAAGCGTCCGCAAATTTTTTGATGTCGTCATACGTCGGCTGGTCGGGCATTTTCAGCCCCTTTTCGTCCATCAAGTCCTTCCGATACATCAGCATCGAACTCTCGCCATAGAACGGTAACGCATAGAGCTTACCGTCGTAAGACAGACCGTCACGGATCGATTTAAACACATCGTCAATATCGTAATCGGCAGGGATGTTTCCCATCTCTTTCAACCATCCGCGCTTGGCGAAGATTGGCGTTTCATAGAGACCGATGAAAACCAGGTCGAACTGTCCGCTTCCGGTGGAGACGTCTGTCGTCACACGTTGGCGCAGGATGTTTTCTTCCACGACAACCCAGTTCAATTTGATGTCCGGGTTTTCGGCTTCGAATTTGGTCGAGAGTTTTTTGAGTTCGATCATCGCCGGGTTGTTAACCGTAGCGATGGTGACAGTTTTTGGCTGTGCGAGAGCGGTGATCACCGACAGCAAGACAGCTAGTAATAGCGCGGGGACGAGACGGTTCATTAGTGGTTGTTTGGGTTTGTTCCTAAGTTTTGGGGGTCAGGCCTTAATCCGGCACTGAGAACTGAAGGTTGTTAATTCGAAGGAAGGCTCTCATCCGCAGCTCGAAAGTGTCAAGCAATCTCCCGATTTAACGGCAAGTTTTTTAAGGGCTAAACTGGCAAAAAACCGCATCAGCTGCGAGATTCAAAGACTTTCGAGTTTGATCCTGATTCGGTCTGAGGCCTGGCTCGCTGTCTCGAATTCGGTGCCAAATGCTTCCTTATTCCTGCTCCGTTGCCGGCCGAGTCAGAGGAGGAACGAAAACAATGGTGTCACCACGGACTGTACAGGATCGTTGAGAAACTCTCGGCTAAGATGGACGTGGCTTTTCTGGAATCGGAGATATGCGGATCCTTGCGGACTAGGGAAGTGTCGGTGGCCAGTGTGAGTGTCAGTACGGAAAAGCGTCCTTCGAGCCCGGACAACTGACAACGTTCCCTGACACTGGAACTTCTCCGTTGCAGTCGAGAGGAAAAACTTGCCTGGGTCAGAGCAATGCTTCGTACGTCTCTGGCATGGGAAAGGCCTTGGGGAAACGTTTAAGATCCGGCTAGAACATCGCAAGTCACTCATGATAAACAACTAACAATGATCCGTCTTCTGCTTCCGAATCATTGGCACAACAAATGCTCCCCTCAGGTAAGCATGACCACAGACACCCGAATCGATAGCAATTCATCACGACGGTCGCTTTCACTGACCGTTTTGCGGTGGTCTCAGGAGAGAGTCCATACCACGAAGTCGATCATCCACGATATGCTTCGCTGGCCGGGTCTCTACGACGTTGAGGCGCCGCACTTAAAAGCAGCCCTGGAAGCTTTGGAAAAGGCAGAGGCCGAATTGAGTTTGTTGAACTGAACGCCCGGGATTTACGCGATGCTTTTAGCCAGGGTGGATCTGGCTCCATTTGCATAAAAACTTTCCAACATTTCGCTGACCTGCTGGACGAAGGAAGGGGAATTAGCCAATTCGGCGCTGAAGATTTCACGCATCCCGAGTAGTTTTCGCGCATCCTTTCCGGCGGCTTTCGCGCGTTCCCGTAAGACCGGAGCCATGGGATCAAGCATCGGCATTTCCTTGCCCGATTCGTCCAAGCCGCCGAGATAACGGAACCAGGAAGCAACAGTAAAGCTGAGCAGCTTGATGGGGCCTTTGCGTTGCAGTTGCTCCTCGACCGACGGCAGGACGAACTTGGGGATCCCTGACGAACCGTAGATACCGATCCGTGAAAGCTGATCGCGAATAGCTGGGTTGGCAAAGCGTTCGATTAAAGTCTTCTTGTACTCTGTTAAGTCAACGCCGGGAACTGCAGACAAAAGCGGCGTCACTTCGTCATCCATCATTTTTGCGACGAGCGTCTGGATGTCAGAATCAGCCATGGTTTCGTGAACGAGCTGTTTCCCAAGCAGCATTCCAATGTAGCAAAGCGCCTGGTGGCTGGCATTCAGGAGCCGAAGCTTCATTTTCTCGTAGGGTAAGACATCGGTTGTCATCTGGGCGCCCACCAACTCCCATGCCGGTCGACCCTGGACGAAGTGGTCTTCAATCACCCATTGCTTGAAGGTTTCCGTCATGACCGGCCATCCATCATCGATACCGAATTTTTCTTTGACCAGGGCGCGATGTTCGTCTGTGGTTGCCGGAGTGATGCGATCCACCATGCTGTTTGGAAAGATGCAGTTTTCGGTCAGCCAGTTCCTGAAAACGGGATCTCTCAACTCGGCAAAAGCCGTCAGCATCTTTTTGGCAACCTCACCGTTGCTTTGGATGTTGTCGCACGACATTAAGGTGACCGGCGGCATTCCGCGGGTGCGCCGGCGATCGAGAGCCTCCAGGAGATAGCCAAAGGAACAGCGCGGTTCATGTGGATGAGCGAGATCATATTGAATGTCGGGATGCTTCTCGTTGAATTCTCCGGTGGCCTGATCAATGTAATACCCGCCTTCTGTAATCGTGAGTGAAATAATGCGGGTCTCCGCCGAAGCCATTTGTTCGATCACTTTTTGCGGATCATCGGGTGCGAACAGAAAATTGACAATCGAGCCGATGATTCGAGCTTGGTCGCCCTGCAAATTCCGCTCTACCAGAGTATAAAGACAATCCTGCGAACTCAGGACATCGCGGATGCGGGCGTCATGCTTCAGCAAGCCGACGCCGCAGTAACCCCAGTGCGGATCTCCACCCTGGTGGAACAGATCGTCCATATAAAGTGCTTGATGCGCGCGATGGAAACCACCCACGCCGACATGCATAATGGACTGACCGACTTTCTGCCGGTCATACTTCGGAACCTGAATCTTCGGATCGAGCAGATTGAGATTGGCTGCGTTGAGTTGGGTAGTCATTGTTCGGAGGGTTAATCCAGATCTTGGATTGGAAAGGTTTACCGATCAAGAAGACTTTCTGATGCGGACAGATGGGTTGTTGTCGACACGGCGAGGTGTTAGGTCGTGAGGTCGCGGCTGATTTCTGGGGGGGTGACACAAAAGGCGAGACAGCCCGGGAAGCCCCGGTTCGGACGGAGCCTCACCCTACCCGGGCTTTGCCCTACCTGAGTTGGCGTGGTTTCCCGCTCATTGCAAAACGAAATCTTCAACGGCCTTGGCGAACCCTTCCTCATCCATTCCTGCTGTCACGTAGGTCGCCGATTTCTTCACCTCGTCGCTCGCCTGTCCCATCGCGATGGAGTATCCGCTCTTGACGAACATCAGGACATCGTTGGGCATGTCGCCAATCGTGGCGAATTCTGAGGGTGGAATCTTAAGCAGATCGGAGAGCATCTCGACCACCGATCCCTTGTTCGCTTTGGGGTGTGTCACATCCAGGTAGTAGGGCTGCGATCGTGCTGCCGAGACGCTGGGTTCACAATCCCGCGAAGTGGTGGTGCACTTGGCATGAACGCCGTGTTCAAATTCTTCCACGATTCCTTTTTCGGCCTTGGCAACCTCAGCATAATCGTCGCTGACGCCGACAACCTTGGCGACACCTTGTTTGAGCGCCTCGTCAAAATTTTTGACAACCGTAGGCGGAAACTGGACGGTACGCTCTTCCTTCTCGCGGTGCGGGGAATTGAGATCTCGAAGATACCAATTCACTCCGGCATAGACCCAGACGTCCAGCCCGAATTCTCCGACGCGCTCGATCACGGACTGCGCCGTTTCGGAGTCGAGCGTCTGTTGCGTCAACGTTTTCAAGCTCCCCTGTTCGACTAACATGCCACCGTTAAAGGCGGCGATCGGCGCCGACAATTTAACCTGGTCGGCGATCATCTTCATGCCCCTTGGCGGGCGGCCGCTCGTCACGGCGAATTTGATTCCCGCCTCACTTAGCTTCTGAATGGCGGCTTTGGCGCGAGGTGTTATCCGCTTTTGGCTGTCCACCAGAGTGCCATCGACGTCAGCCAAAAGAATAGAGATTTTTTTCGATGCCATGAACCGAGCCTCGTTGAGCTTTTGAGAGATTTCAACAAGAGGAGTCAGGAGTCAGAATTCGGAATTCAGGAGCCAGGAGCCAGGAGCCTTCGGTGCAGGAGGGCGAAGCTCGGGTAGGGTGAGGTTCCGTCCGAACCGGGGCTTTCCGTGTCATCCTGCCTTGCGACGCGACCCCAGATGAACTCCTTTGTCAGTTTGGTTGGCAAATTCCACAAGGGGGGTGACGTCACATGCGAGGCAACGCGAGAAGCCCCGGCTCAGGCGGAGCTTCGCCCTACCTGCGCCCTCCAACGCTTTTGGAAACCCCACGGGCCGGTGTGCGCGTGAAAATGTACGCCGCTCGCCCGTAGGGCGCTCCTGACTCCTGACTCCTGACTCCTGACTCCTGACTCCTGAATCCTGCTAATCGTAGTACTGCGGCGTCTTTTTGAATTTTGGCCAAGCGTCCGGATCGTGGCCGGTGACAATCATTGCTCCCGTTTGTCGCGCCACCTGATGAAGTTTTCGGACCGAGCGCACGGTGTCGACGGTGGAAGCAAGAAAGCCGGGCAATGCCTTCTCGTTCCAATGGTCCAGTGTGTAGGCCGCGTCGATCGTCAGCAGAATGGATCCACTTTTCGGCAAGTTGATCAGGAAAGATTGATGGCCGGGAGAGTGGCCCGGGGTGAAGATCATTTTCACCGTGCCATCACCAAACAGGTCATAGTGGTCCGTGGCAGTTCCCTCCAGGAAATGCCAGCGCAGCCCGGGTCGATCGAAGTCTTTCCGAATATAGCCGGCGCCCGCGAACCAGTCGGGCGTAAAAGCGTACTCGTATTCCGCGCGTTGAACGATATGGAGTGCCTCCGGGAAACGCCCTGCTGCACCGGTGTGATCGAGATGAAGGTGAGAAAACAGCACGTAAGAAACGGCGGCCGGATCGATTCCCATCCGCCCCAACGCATTGACGCAGCCCTGCTCTTCGGTCATCAGGGGATAGTAAACGTCAGTGATCGAACCCCAATAGGCATAAGGGTCGCCCACGCATTCCACCGCGTTACCACCGTCAATGACGATATTTCCTTTTGGATGCTGAATCAGAAACCAAGGGACCGGAATTTCATACGGCTCGTTTAGTCCTTGATTCATTTTGATGTTGTGGAGCTTGCACTTAAGCGAGCCGCACTGAAACATGTGCAAACGAAGGTCTGACATAGGATTCTGGGGTTATGGATTGCGGGTTTAATTCTGCCGATCTTGAGTTACGGTAACCCGAATTTTCTCGGAGGATAATGCCTCCGCAACCCCCAAAAAAGGAAATGAAAGCGGCGATTCTGACCGAAATGGGACGTTCTCGTCCTTATGCCAATTCCAAGCCATTGGTCGTCGAGGAGGTCCATCTCGACCCGCCCGGACCCGGAGAATTGTTGATCAAAATCAAGGCAACTGGCTTGTGCCATTCCGATCTATCGGTGGTCAACGGCGATCGGCCAAGACCGATGCCGATGGTTCTGGGCCACGAAGCGGCCGGCGAAGTCGTGGAATGCGGTGCGGGGGTGACCGACCTGAAGCCGGGCGATCAGGTGGTGCTGGCGTTCGTCCCTTCTTGCGGAAACTGTCTACCCTGCATGGAAGGCCGCCCGGGCCTTTGCGAACCGGGTGCGCGTGCCAACGGAGCCGGAACATTGCTCTCTGGAGCACGGCGACTCCGGTTTCATGACGCTCCGGTTTATCATCATATTGGAGTCTCCGGTTACGCCGAATACGCGGTAGTGTCTCGGCGTTCGGCGATTAAAGTGGACAGCTCATTACCTGCCCATGAAGCAGCGTTGTTTGGCTGTGCGGTAATGACCGGCGTAGGCGCAGTGATTAACACGGCGAAAATTCCCGCCGGCAGCTCCGTGGCAGTGGTCGGTCTGGGAGGAGTCGGATTAAGCGCTCTGCTGGCCGCCCACCTGGTGGGTGCCGGGGAGATTATGGCCATCGACACGAATTCGCAAAAACTCGAGGTCGCATCACGGCTGGGGGCGACCAGAACGGTTAAGGTGGGACCGGACGCCGTCAAAGAGGTTCGCGATTTGACCAGCGGCGGCGTCGATTTTGCCTTGGAGATGGCGAGTTCGGTGCCTGCTTTGCGATTGGCCTTCGATATAACCAAACGCGGTGGAACAACGGTCACGGCCAGTCTTCCGCATCCGGACCATCAACTCTCTTTTCCCGCCGTTCTGCTGGCCGCCGAGGAGCGCATTCTGAAGGGAAGTTACGTGGGCTCCTGTGTTCCTGCTCGGGACATCCCACGCTACATTTCCCTTTATCAACGGGGCAAGCTCCCGGTCGATAAACTCCTGAGCGAGATCATTTCGCTCGGGGAGCTGAACGAGGCTTTCGATCGATTGGCGGAAGGCAAATCGATTCGGCAGGTCGTGACTTTTCATTGACAGTAAAGCGGATAAGATCGGCGGGTGTCCAATGTTCTCCGCCACGTCAGATGGTCTTTGGTGACGTGCAATCTAGCCATGATGGTGCTGGCGATTGCCTTGAATCTCTTACCCGTTTTCCTGACGACTATTGCGGTTGATCTGGGCCGGGGGAGCACCTCTTTCGGCCGAACAACTGGGGCGCATCGGAGCCGTCACTTTCGTCGGACTGGTCGGCGGTATCCTGGTCACCGGTCCATTGGCTGATCGCTGGGGAGCGGGGATTTTCGCGGTGGGTGGAAACGCGTTGATCGCGGTCAGTCTGCTGGCGTTACGCTGGACGGGCGATTATCGAATGCTGCTCGGTGCTGCCTTTCTCGGTGGAGTCGGAGCTGGGATCCTGGATATGGTTTTGAGCCCCATCGTGTCGTCTTTGACGCGCGGTCAATCGCAAACCAGAGCTTTGAATGTGCTTCACTCCTTTTATTGCATCGGAGCGATTATGACCATCCTCGCGGGATCGCTCGCGCTGCGGTTTGGGCTGGGATGGCGTACCCTGGCCTTGGGATTATCGCCGATGCCGGTGCTGGTGGGTATAGTCTTGTGCTTACTGCCAATGCCCTCGCTGGTCGAGGGCGGACTGGTGCGGATTCCTACGCGTCAGCTGGTCCGACAACGATTCTTTCTGTTGACGATGGTGGCGATCTTTCTCGGCGGCGCCACGGAACTCGGTATGGCTTACTGGCTGCCAGCCTACGCGGAAAAGTCGTTAGGTTATTCGCCCTGGATCGCCGGGCTGGCGTTTCTCGGCTTTTCCTTGGCGATGACCGTGGGACGGCTGGGAATGATGTTCTTACCCAAAACGGTTGGAGCCATTCCGTTGATGCTATTTTGTTGTGTGGCCAGCGCTCTGCTTTTTCCGATTGCTTCCTTCGCGCCCATTCCAGGACTGGCGATTGCGGCCTGCATTCTTGTGGGCTTCACTGGATCCTGCCTCTGGCCAACCACCCTCGCCGTTGCGGCGGATCGCTACCCGCGTGGGGGAGCGACGATGTTTGCTCTGCTGGGGGCGCTGAGAAATTTTGGCGGCATCTTCATGCCATGGCTGGTTGGGGTGGTGGCTGACCATTGGGGTCTCCGGTGGGGTCTGGCCAGCGCGACTCTTTGTCCGCTGGCGATGATTTTGACCTTGCTCTGGATGCGACAATTACCCGCGACCAAACGAAGGGAGGACCTAGCACCTGCGTAGTGCGGCACAGATTCGTACTTACTTAGCGGCGCACGCTTTGTTTTGAGCTGACGACCATCTTCGACGCAAATCAACAAACGCTTATTAACCCATGAAATTTTTTATCGCGCCGTCTTTGCCAGACTGCAAGAAGTGAAGTAATCAGCGCAACAATGGCCACGCATGGGTTAAAGAATCTGGAGAGTCGACACTCGGTGCATGAAACGGTTGACCGATTGGAAGACCTGCTCAGATCGAAAGGGATTAAGATATTTGCCCGTCTGGACCAGGCTGCGGAAGCTCAAGTGGTCGGAATCTCCATGCGGCCGATGGAGCTTTTGATCTTCGGCGATCCGAAAACGGGCTCGCCGCTCATGAATGAATATCCCTCGCTGGCGATCGATCTTCCATTGAAGGCTCTCGCCTGGGAATCCGAGGAGAGGAAGGTTTATTTGAGCTTCAATTCAACCGAATATCTCGTCGAGCGTCATCATCTCGCAGGACAACCTTTTAAAGCCGTGGAAGCAATATTTGCCCAGGCAGCGAACTGAAACAGGAGGAGGCAGAATTCAGAATTCAGAATTCAGAAGCCATTGGGGGCAAACTTTCCGACTCCTCTGCAACAGCGAGGTCACGACGACTCGGCCGTCGCGCTGCCCCGGGAACTCCTGAATTCTGAATTCTGCCTCCTGTTCCAGCTACTTGGGCGTGCTGGCGGGCTGTCCCAGATCTCTCCGGGTCGATAAGAGTTCAATCTCGAGCGATGTTTTGTTGTAGCGCAGGTGATCGAGATCAGCCTCTGGCGCGAGACCTTCTTTGACCTGCTTCTCGAGATTGCCTTCCGCTTCGTTGTAGACGTCCAACTGCTGTTGCAGGATCCGTACTCGATCTTCCGGCTTGTCATAAAGATCGACCTGCGCACCGAAAAGCCTTTCGCCCACTTCGATGAGATCGGGCGACTTGGTCAAACCAAGCTTATACATGTCAAACCGCGCCTTCGCCTCCTGCAACGCGGCGTTGAACCGTTCTTTTTTGAGTCGTAAGATTGGATCCTCGTCCTCCTTGATCTCCAGGAGAGGCATGTTCAGCACCTCCAATACTTTGGGGGAGAGTTTACGGGCCTGTTGTGCGTGAGCGCAGGGCTGAAGAGCCGGCATTAAAACCAATGCCGCCAGCACCCACCTCCACTCTCGAATCCGACTGATTTTCCGCATGTCGGCACCGACTATAGATTCGGGCTCTGTTGTTTGTCCCGCACAAAAGAAGCTGAAGATCGCTCTGGTCATGCCGAGTTGGGGAAGGAAATTCAAACAATTATCTAAAACAATTGTTTTACTTGATTGTTTCAAACAAGCGTTTAAATAATGAACATGATCGTGCGGGAAAAAAAAGGCGCCAATCCTGAAGCCAGCGAAGAAAAGACTCGCGACAAGATCCTCAGCGCGGCCGGCGAAGTCTTTGCCGAGCAAGGATTTGAAGGTGCCACCGTCCGGGCGATTACCGAACGCGCAGGGGTCAACGTCGCCGCGGTGAACTATCATTTCCGTGATAAGGCGGAACTCTATACGCGGGTGGTGGTCGATGCTTGTTCCGCTCGGGCCGCCTGGCGTGATGTCATCGCTGAGGCGCCGGACTCACCGGAGGAGCGCCTGCGTAGTCTGATTCGCCATTTTCTTGAATACTTGCTCGATCCCGAGCGCGCCGCTTGGAAACGCCGGTTGATGGCCCGCGAGATGGCCAATCCGACCGGCGCGCTCGATGAGCTGGTAGAGAAGAATATCCGCCCATTCCGAAATGAGTTCCTCTTACCGACCCTCCGGGAACTCACGGGAAACAAGCTGACCCGACGGCAGCTGAGCCTGATTTCCATCAGTGTGATGGGTCAATGCCACTATTTTCTGCAAGGCCAGCCAATTATCGAAAGATTGAACCCCGATTTCAAAATCGGTAATGCCGAGATTGCCGAGATCGCTGAGCACATTGCTCGATTTTCCCTGGCGGGCATTGCCGAACTAACCCGGTCAGCCCGCGCTCCTAAGGCTTAACCTTCTGAACTCCTTGAGACCTATGAGTACGACGTTAACTCCCTCTTTGCCTGCTGACCTAAAAACCGCCGATCAGGATCGACCCGGCACGGGCGATCGAGCCGCGACTTCAAGCCAGAAGCGGGGATCGAAACGATTTGGGCGCCGCGCTATCCTGTTTGTTGCATCCGGCTTATTGGTCCTGGCCATCGCAACCTATTGGTTCATCAGCGCAGCCGGTTATGAAACGACCGACGATGCGACAGTGGAAGCGCATGTGATCCAGGTCAGCCCAAAAGTTTCGGCGCATGTCAAAACCGTTCATTTTGATGACAACTATCAAGTCAAGCGAGGCGAGCTTTTGGTCGAATTGGATCCGCGAGACTACGAAGTCGCTCTGGCTAGTGCGGTGGCGAATCTGGCCTCCATGCGCAGCAAGCTGACGGAATCGCAGGCGCAGCAGAATGTGGCACAAGCCGGGCTGGGACAGGCCAAAGCGGACCTTGCGAACACCCAGGCGACCGCCGAAAACGCCCTGTTCGATTTTAACCGCAACGAACAATTGTACAAAACGCACGTGATTGACCGTCGCGAGTACGATGGATCGGCTGCGCAGGCCAAAAGCACTGCCGCTGCGGTGGAGTCAGCCTCGAAGAAGGTCACTTCCCAGGAAGCGCAGGTGCGGTTGGTCTCCGCCCAATACGTGACGGCGTCCGCTGAAGAAAAACAAGCGGAAACCCAAGTGCAACAAGCCGAGTTACAATTGTCGTACACCAGGATTTTCGCCCCTTTTGATGGGCGTGTGACGAAGAAGAGCGTCGAGCCGGGTAGCTATGTTCAGCCGGGCCAAACGCTCTTTTCGCTGGTCCCGCCGGAGGTCTGGGTGGTGGCCAACTTCAAAGAGACGCAGCTCAGTAGGATGCGGGTCGGGCAACCCGTTTCGGTGAGAGCTGACGCTGTCCCGGGCCGTGATTTCAGGGCGCACGTCGAAAGCTTGCAGGTGGGCACCGGCAGCCGATTTACTCTATTGCCGCCGGAAAACGCCACCGGAAATTTTGTGAAAGTTGTTCAGCGGATCCCCGTCAAGATCGTTTTCGACGAGCCGGCGGCGGACCTTGAACGGCTCTGGGCCGGCGAATCCGTTGAACCGAAAGTGGACGTGCATAATAGCTCGGCCGACCAGGGGCGTCGGGCCACGCCTCTGCCGCCTGCGATCCTTGGGGCTGTGGATTCGACCGTGACGCCTGTTACGCCATAGGGCAACTGACCTCGGACGAATTGTAGAGAAAATTTTCGAAAGGATCGCATGAGCCATGCCATCACCCCGAGCGGACGCGCGGTGAATCCCTGGTGGATCGGATTGACCTTGACGATCGCCACCTTCATGGAATTGCTGGACACCAGCATCGCCAACGTCTCGCTCCCGCATATTGCCGGTGGACTTGGAACCAGTCTGGAGGAAGCCACTTGGGTCCTGACCAGCTACCTGGTGGCCAACGCGGTGGTTCTTCCTCTGAGCGCCTGGTTGAGTCGCGTGTTTGGCCGCAAGAATTATTACATGGGTTGCGTCGCCCTGTTCACCGCCAGTTCTTTTCTATGCGGGACGGCTCCGAATCTCGGGCTTTTGATCTTCTTCCGAATTTTGCAAGGCATCGCCGGCGGCGGGTTAGCCCCTTCGGAACAGGCGATGCTGGTGGACACCTTTCCGCCTGCCAAACGCGCGGCGGCTTTTGGGCTTTACAGTATGGCGATTGTGCTGGCCCCGGCTCTCGGGCCGACACTCGGCGGCTGGATCACCGACAACTCATCCTGGCGCTGGATTTTTTTCATCAATGTCCCGGTCGGTATCCTATCGCTCTTTCTCACCAGCCGGCTGGTCACCGATCCACCCGCCTTTACCGAGGAGCGCCGGAAGATCAAGGCCGCTGGTCAGAGTCGGATTGACTACCTCGGGATTGTTTTATTGGCGGTCGGGTTTGGATGTCTGGAAGTCGTCCTCGACAAAGGGCAGGAAGACGACTGGTTCGGCAGTCCGTTCATTACCACCTTCACGATCGTCAGTTTGGTCTCGTTGGTCGTCGCTGTCGTGTGGGAGCTGCACCACAAAGATCCGGTGGTCGATCTCACATTGTTCGGGAACCGAAATTTCGCCTTGGCTTCGATCCTCTTTTTTCTTTTTGGATTTATCCTCTTCAGCAGCACCGTGCTGGTGCCGCAACTCCTGCAATCGCTTGACCACTACGATGCCACCACGGCCGGCATGGCGCTGACTCCTGGTGCACTGGTGATCGTGGCGATGGCGCCTTTCATCGTCCGTCTGACTCCCATTGTCGGAGCGAAACGGTTGATCTGCATCGGCTTCTTCTTTTTGGCAGTGGCGGTCTGGCACGTGGGGCATCTTGCGCTGAATGCCGACTACGGGGTTTTCGCGCGGGCTCGGATGCTGCAAGGGTTTGGGTTGGGATTTCTGATTGTTCCCATCACCCAAGTTACTTATTCCTGTCTTCCGCCGGAGAAGAACAATAAAGCTAGCAGCCTGACAAACCTATTCCGAAACGAGGGCGGCAGTTTTGGAATCACCTTTGCCAACACCATGCTGGCCCAGCGCGTCCAGTTTCATCAAAGCATTCTGGCGCAGCACCTGACTCCCGACAACTCGGCTTATCACGAATGGCTGCAGCAGGTGGCCAACGCCTTCAAGCATGCCGGCTATTCGGGAATCGAAGCGGCAAGCCGGGCGCAGGCTCAACTCTATGCGGTCTTGAATCAGCAGGCTTCATTGCTTTCTTACCTTGACTGTTTCGTTGGCCTGGTCGTCCCTGCCTGTCTTGGACTCGTTCTGGCCCTGGTGATTAAGAACTTCAGGCCCCCGGAAAAACAGGCGCCGGCCCATTAGTGCAACGTGTCATAAGTAGGAGGCATGCCGTTGGCTTCAAAAGGGTTTGGATGCAAGGCGCGAGTGAGGCGCATATCCGATGCGATACGTAACGAACGAGCAACGACGCAGACAAGACCCTTTTCAAGCCAACCAGGAGGGCCGATGGCGCTTTTGCCGATTTTCCGCGTTGCTCGCTTCTCACGTACGGATTTGAGTATGCTCGTCGCTCGCGCCTTGAAAATTGGCAAAATCGCCGACGGCGGCATGCCTCCTACTTATGAGACGATGCACTAGGACGTGTCGGCGTAGGGGCGTGTCGGCGTGGAGGCTTCCGCGCTTTAGCCTTCTGTAAGTTCGTGATCGATTAGGTCGGCGTAGCTCTGTCTCCGCCGAATGATCTTTGCTTCGGATCCAGAAACCAGCACTTCGGCAGGGAAGGGTCTTGAATTGTAATTCGACGCCATAGTGAATCCGTAAGCGCCGGCGCTCATCAGGGCCAGAATGTCTCCGGACTCTACTTGTGGAAGCTCCCGGTCGAGAGCAAAGAAATCGCCGGTTTCACAGACAGGTCCTACGACATCCACCTTGGTCAGAGGCTGATCCTTGGATTCGCGGACGGGAACCACTTCGTGATATCCCTGGTACAACGCCGGGCGGATCAAGTCGTTCATGCCGGCATCCACGATAACAAAAGTTTTGCTCGGTGTTTTTTTTACGTAGAGAACGCGAGTTAAAAGGACACCGGCGTTTCCTACCAGGAACCGGCCAGGTTCAAGCAAGACCCGCACCGAAAGACTTTTCAGGAGCGGGACCGTCGCTTCGGCATACTCCTGAATCGTCAGTGCAGGCTTGGGCTCGTCTTCTTTCCACCAGACCTTGTCTCCGCTCTCCAGTGAACCCCGATAAACGATGCCAATCCCCCCTCCGATGCTGAAGAATTCGATCCCGTACTGGGACTTTAAATGACGGACTAGGGGCACCATTTTTTCGATCGCCTGGACAAACGGTTTGGTCTCGGTAATCTGAGATCCGATGTGCATTTGCACACCGCGAATCTTGATGTGGCTCATCTCTTGCGCACGAGCGTAAACCTCCGCCACACGATCGATGGCGATTCCGAATTTGTTCTCGGTTTTACCGGTGCTGATGTATTTGTGGGTATTCGCCGAGACGTCCGGATTGACCCGTATGGCAACCGGAGCCCGTTTGCTCAACGATTTGGCAATCTCATTGATCGCGCCCAATTCCTGTTCGGATTCGATATTAAAGCTGAGTACTTCGCAGCGTAAAGCGTACTCGATCTCTTCACGGCTTTTGCCAACACCCGCAAAGGTACATTTTGCCGGATTGCCTCCGGCCTTGATCACCCGATAAAGTTCGCCCCCGGAAACAATATCAAACCCGGCACCTTGATCGGCGAGGAGACGAACGACAGAGAGGTTCGAATTGGCTTTGACCGCGTAACAAATCTCGTGATGCAGCTCGTGCAAAGCCTGGTCAAGGCGCTGATAGTGATCCACCACGGTCTGCGAACTATAGACGTAGAGAGGTGTACCGAACCGCTCTGCAGCCTTGTCGAGAGAGTAAGATTCGCAATTCAGTTTGCCGCGCTGGTAGTGAAATGAGTGCATGCTTAGACGACCGAGTCCCGTTTGGTTTTCACAGGCCGTGACGGTGTTGACCATCAACATGGCGACGGTCATTGGACCTACCCCGCCGGGGACCGGTGTGATGGCGCTTGCTTTTGAGGCGACTTCCGCAAAAGCGACATCCCCGGTAATCCGGTATCCTTTCGGCGATGCCTGATCCTCCACGCGGTTAATGCCGACATCGATAACGACCGCGCCTTCCTTCACGTATTCGCCGCGTACAAATTCGGGCCTGCCGATGGCCGCCACGAGAATGTCGGCGGTGCGGGAAAGCTCGGCCAGATTCCGGCTACGCGAGTGGGCAATTGTCACGGTGGCATCGGCTCCTTTTCCTTTCCGCATCAGCAAGAGGCCAAGCGGTTTACCCACCAGCATACTGCGCCCGATGATGACAACGTGGGCGCCGGTGGTTTCGATGGAGCTTTCCATGGAGAAGGCGCTGGCATCCGAGCGGGGTGCACGGAACCAGGGCGGTCGGATCACCCATTGCTAACTTCCCGACATTCATGGGATGAAAGCCGTCGACGTCTTTCGCCGGATCAATGGCAAACACGATTTCTTCTTCGTTGATATGGGGCGGCGGAGGAGACTGCACCAGGATGCCATGAATCGCCGGATCCGCGTTCAGATCCTCGACAATTTTCAATACCTCTGACTGCAACGTTTCGGCTGGAAGCTCTATCTTGCGGGAATTAAACCCGAGTTCCTTGGAAGTCCGGTCTTTGTTCCGAATATAGGCGATCGATGCCGGATCGTTACCAATGAGGACCACGGCAAGGCCCGGGGTAATTCCGCGTTTTTGCAAACGCGCAATCCTCTCCCGAGTTTCCTCGTTAATCCGTTGCGCAACGCTTTTGCCATCGATCAAATTCATTCGGTCCCGGGATAGAGCATCTTGTTTTGACGAGCCTGAGCGAGAAAGGTCCGATCGGACTCATTGGGAAACCAAGGTCTGGAAACGAGACGTCAACGCCCCGCCTATTGCAGCCACTCGGTATGGAAACTTCCCGGCTTGTCGATGCGTTCGTACGTGTGAGCGCCGAAATAGTCGCGTTGCGCCTGAAGCAAGTTGGCTGGTAAACGTTCTTGGCGATAGCTGTCGAAATAGGCTAGTGAAGCCCCGAAAGCAGGAACAGCGACCCCGGCCTGAACCGCGGTCGCGACCGCCAGGCGCCAACTGGCCTGACTTCGCTCCAGGATCGAGCTGAAGAACGGGTCGAGCATCAAGTTTTCCAATTGGGCGTTTCGATCGAATGCTTCTTTGATTCGATTCAGGAACTTGGCGCGAATGATGCAGCCTCCTCGCCAAATGGTGGCGATATCGCCGAAGTTCAAGGGCCACTTGTAGTGTTTGCCGGCCGCGGCGAACAAGGTGAATCCCTGCGCATAGGAAACTATCTTCGAGGCGTATAAAGCGTCGCGGACTGCGTCGATAAGTTTTTGGCGGTCTCCCTCGTATTTAAATGGAGGCGGCGCGGGGAGCTGTTTCGAGGCCCGAACGCGCTGCTCTTTCAGCGAGGAGAGAACGCGCGCCTCCACCGCGGCGTTAATGGTCGAAATGACAACGCCTTGATCGATGGCGGATTGCAGAGTCCATTTACCAGTCCCTTTCTGAGCCGCCCGATCAAGGATCACATCGACCAGGGCTTTGCCTGTTTCAGGATCTTTTTTGCGGAAAATGTTCGCGGTGATCTCGATAAGAAAACTGTCAAGATCCCCCTTGTTCCAGGTATCGAAGACCTCATGAAGCTCATCCGCATTCAGGCCGAGCAGGTCGCGCAGGATGGCGTAGGCCTCGCAAATCAGCTGCATATCACCGTACTCGATTCCGTTGTGCACCATCTTAACGTAATGGCCGGCTCCTCCGGGACCCATGTACCGGCAACACGGCTCTCCCTCGACGAGCGCTGCGATTTTTCGATAGATCGGCGAGACGATTTCCCAGGCTTCCTTTGTTCCACCAGGCATCAGGGAAGGACCCTTCAAGGCACCCTCTTCACCGCCCGAAACTCCGATTCCCAGGTAGTTGAAGCCTTTGGCTGATAAGGCCGCCTCGCGGCGCTCGGTATCGGTGTATAGAGAATTGCCGCCGTCGATCACCACGTCACCTTTATCAAGAAGCGGCAACAATTGATCGATGACCGCATCGACCGCTGCGCCCGCTTTGACCATGATCATCATCTTGCGAGGCTTGGCCAGACTTCCGACGAACTCTTCAATGGACCGTGTCGCCAAAATGTTTTTCCCAGCGCCGCGGTGTGCGGCAAACTTTTCCGTCACCTCCGTCGTACGGTTGTAAACCGAAACGGAGAAGCCTTTGCTCTCCATGTTCAGGACGAGATTTTCGCCCATGACAGCGAGGCCGATTAGTCCGATATCTGAAGGATTCATGAGTGGGGTGATCGAAAGGTTGAGTTGACTGTACCTGTTTCTAAGTATCTAAACATCCAGCGAGGTTGGCAATGCAGTTTTGTGAGATCAGAATAACAAAACAACCTCTGGATCCGCGTGTCCTCCACTTTTCGCGGACCGAAGGTGCGGTTGTCGATTTTTTCGGGGTGGTCCGATCCATCGAGAATGAGCGCATGATCGATGCCATCGAATATGAAGCCTTTGAGGCGATGGCGGAGCGTCAATTGGCCCTGATTGCCGATGAAGCCAAAGATCGGTACGGGCTTGTTTCGGTAATCATTCATCATCGGATTGGATTGGTCCCGGTGGGAGAAGCTTCTTTGTTCGTGCGGGTGACAGCACGCCACCGTCGTGCCGCCTTCGAGGGGAGCAGCCAGATCATTGAGCGGTTGAAACAAGCTGTTCCGATCTGGAAACATCCTGTTTATGCGAACGTTCAGATCGCATGAATCTTCCGAACCAGCTCACGATTCTCCGGCTGCTTTTGACGCTGCCTTTCGTGGCGGCGCTCAGTCTTCAATTTCCCGGTGCCAAGCTCTTGGCCGTGGTTTTGTTCATCGCGGCCAGCGCGACAGACTATGCCGACGGTTATATCGCTCGAAAATTCAAGTTAATCACCGATTTCGGACGACTGATGGATCCACTTGTCGATAAAATCATGACGATGTCCGCCTTCGTCTGTCTGGTTTCTCTTGGAATCATCCCGGCGTGGGCCGTCATCGCCATTTTGAGCCGCGAGTTTCTGATCACCGGGCTTCGCTTAATGGCCGCGGTTCGGGGGAAGGTGCTTCCTGCGGAGCGGCTTGGAAAGCTCAAAACGGTCTGGCAAATCGTCACTATTCTCTATTGCCTTATCATGGTGGCGATCTTCGAAGAGTTCGGTCACCTGCTTAACGTCCCAATAGTGACGTCGCTCAGGGTGGTCGGTTTAGCGCTCGTTCTCCTGACCGTTGGTCTGACTCTCTGGTCGGGAATTTCCTATTTCGCAAAAAACTGGGATCTGGTCAGCGAATCAGTAGCCAGGAGCCAGGAGCCAGGAGCCAGGAGTTCAAGAGATCGGGAGTAGTGGAGTGCTGGAGTGTTGGAGTTGCGGAAGTGGGGAATTCGAAAAGAAGGTGGGGATGGGGAGCAGCGAGAACTCCTGAATCCTGGCTCCTGGCTTCTGACTCCTGTTTTAGAATTCTTCGTTGAAATGCCCGCAGGCGCGGAGGTGGCCATCGGCAATCTCAAAGATCTCCGTGGAGATCGGCCATGGATCGTTGTGGTACAAACTAAGCACTAAGGGGGCAAAAGATTGGATATTGGTGGCCAGTCGCGGGAAAAAGAGAATGGTCCGGCGATTCGGAACGGCAAAAAAGCAGTTCGGTCCAAGCAAATTCGCGTAGCGGTTGCCAAGGTCGGGCAAGAGCAGAATAGAAGATAAGGTGGGATCAGAACTTCCAAGGCGGAGCGCAGTGATCACGCCGTTGGAATCCCTGATGGCTTCGGGATTCGCTATTCCGAGTAACCGACGCGCGTGCACAAGAGTTTCTCGGTTCAATGCGGATCGATCCTTTTCCGGAAGTTCCTGTGGTTTGGCGGGCTGCAGAGTCTCGCTGTCCACCGCCCGATAATAAGCTAGAAGGGTTTGGTTCGTGCCTGGGATGGGTATGCTGACGGGCGATCTGTAAAAATAAGGATCAAGGATCAAAAAGAATTGATCGGCGTTGGTTCGAAACGCTGCTGTGACCATTAACAGGAAGAGCCATACGATTCGGCGGTTGGATTTGCAGTTTCCTGCCTCTCGCGTACTTCTATTCAGCATCATGATATCTTTTCTCGATGGCGAACTTGTTGAGGCATTGCCAACGCAAGTCGTCATCTCGGTTCAAGGGGTTGGATACCTCGTCCAGATCCCTCTCTCAAGTTTTGAACACTTGCCGGCTGTCGGAGCACGCTTGAGACTATTGACTCATTTTGTGGTGCGCGAGGATGCGCACTTGCTGTTTGGATTTCTCACTGCGGTGGAGCGGGACCTTTTTCGCCTGCTTGTTCAACACGTCACGGGTGTGGGACCTAAGCTGGCATTGGCCGTATTGAGCGGGATGAGCGTCGGCCAGTTCAAGGCTGCGGTGGTGAACGGAGACACCAACGTGTTGTCGAAAGTCAGCGGACTGGGTAAAAAAACTGCGGAAAGAATTATTCTGGAGTTGAAGGACAAGGTTGGCGTTGCGGCTGCCTGGGAGATGGCTGCTTCCGGTCGGAACGATCAACAAGCCAAAGTGAACGATGCAGTTCTTGCGCTCCTCTCGCTGGGCTTTAAACAGGTTGAAGCACAAAAGGCCGTTCGCGAGATCCTCTCCCGGGCGAAAACGGAAGAGATCGATACCGAAGAACTCGTTCGGCGAGCGCTCAAGCAGTTGGCGTAGGAACAAATGGAAGACTCCGTCGCCCTAGAGCGTATCCAGCGCGTGCGCGAACGGTTTCCCGAAAAGGGATTATTCGCACAGAAAGAATGGCTGATCTCGCCTCAACCTTTTTTGATCAGTGCCCAATTTGCGGACGAACTCGAACGGCTTGGGCATTGGCTGTTCAAATTTGTCAAGGCGTCCAACCGGCTCTATCACCTCAGCGTCAAAGGCAAACAGCCAAAGTGGATTTCGGCGTACCTGGATGCCGGAAAACCGGCCGACTTAGTCAGTATTTCCAGAAGATACCGTGACGAAGTTCCGCGAGTCATTCGACCCGACATCATCCTGACCGAGGCCGGGTATGCGATCTCGGAGCTCGATTCTGTGCCTGGCGGGATCGGGCTAACCGGGTGGTTAAACCAGACCTATCGCGAACTCGGTTTCGACGTTCTGGGAGGCGCCGACGGGATGATCAACGGGTTTCGCTCGATCCTGCCAAGAGGTGTGATCACGGTTTCGAAGGAGTCCGAAACGTATCGGCCGGAAATGGAATGGTTATGCGACCAATTGACCACCCGGTACGGGGACCGATGGAGAGTGGCGGATGCTGAGACATGGGATTTCCGGTCTCCGGAGCCCCTTTACCGGTTCTTTGAATTGTTTGATCTTCCTAACCTTCCATCTAGAAACTCGTTGATGGAAGCGGCCGAAACCGGCGGTCTGCAGATCACTCCGCCGCTTAAACCTTATCTGGAAGAAAAGCTTTGGTTTGGCCTCTTCTGGTCGAAGCCCCTGCAGAAATTCTGGCGTCGCGAACTGCGGGCAAGCCATTGGACAAGGCTGAAATCTATGATTCCTCAGACTTGGATTGTCGATCCGGCTCCAGTGCCACATCATGCGGTGATCCCGGCACTGGAGATTCAGGACTGGCGTGAATTGAAAAAATTCAGTCAAAGGCAGCGCGAATTCGTCATGAAAGTGAGCGGATTTTCGGAATTGGCATGGGGTAGTCGCGGAGTTTTCGTCGGGCAGGATCTTCCTCAGAGGGAATGGTCAGATTGCATCGAACAAGCAATTACTTCGTTCAGCCGCGGACCGTTTATCCTGCAAAAGTTCTTCAAAGGGCGCCTGGTCCAACAGCCGTTTTACAATGCGGCGACCAATTCGATTGAGACCCTGGTAGGGCGGGTCCGTCTCTGTCCCTATTATTTTGTCTCGTCGGACAATGAAGTGCGTCTCGGCGGGGCACTGGCCACGATTGTGCCGGCGGACAAAAAAATGGTGCACGGGATGCGCGACGCCATCATGGTCCCGACCGCAGTGGACATGGAAGGAGCCGAAGAGCCAAGAAGCCGAGAAGCCAAGTAGCCGAGAGGCTCAACGCCAAAACGCCGTCAGGCCCCAACGCCGACCCGCCGATCCGTTCCCCTACAGCGCGATCTCCACTTCGCTGCCTTGTGCGACCGAGTCTGCAACAGCCTGGACGACTCGCATGTACTGCAGTCCCTGGGCGAAACTGGGCTGAGGCTGGATGCTGGCCGGAGAGCGTGCGGCGGCGATAAAGTCTTCCTCGACACGCCAGCGTTGCTCCAATTCAGACGGTATCTCGATATCAGCGGCCTTTTTTTCTCTCAGCCGCCCTCCGGTGATCCGATCCGAACCGAAGTCATAGCTGAGCATCCCCTGGCTGCCAAAAACCTGAAGGCGTTCCGAGTTCTCGAAGGGAGCAACTCCGCTGAACTCCATCACTCCTTCCATGCCGTTGGCGAACTTGCAAAGAACAATCACCATGTCCGGAATGCGGATTTCGTACCCTTGACGAACGGGGTTGATTGTCTTTTGGCGGGCGAAAACGTGTGTGATCGGGCCAAACCATCGTTGCACCACCTCCGCATAAATCCCGAGCGTCAGGACGTTTAATCCTGAGAGTTCATCGCGCTGTCTCCAATGGGGAGGAGCCTCCGGATCGATGTAGGTCCCGGAGAGACTCTGGAGCCGCAAATGATGCGGTTCACCCAAATAATCGGCAGCCAGCACCTTTTGCATAAAGAGGTTCCCGCGCATTCCGTGCGGAGGCGGGCAAACCATGGTGACCAGATGCGGATTCCGTTGAGAGGCCGCGAACATTTCCTCGGCTTCCGAGAGATTCAAAGCCATCCGCGCCTGGGTGAAGACATGTTTGCCGGCTTCCAGAGCGGAAATCGCGATCGTTGAGTGGAGATAGGGCGGGGTACCGATCCAGACAATGTCGATATCCGGATCCGCGACCAGTTCGGCCCAATTGCCATAGGGGGTCGCTTCAGGAATGTATTTCTGACAACACTCTTCCGAGCTCTCGTAGGACGAGTTGCAAACGGCGACAACCTCAACGTCCGGAATTTTCTTGAGCGCCGGCAGATGGCGGTCCTTGACCACGGCTCCGGCGCCGACGATCCCGATTTTCAATTTGGTTTGCCTAGATGCCATGGCGAAGTTCCTGAGTCAGACAGTCTGACCGTCTATTCGTTTAAAACGAAGAAATTTCGGAATTGGATTCCGTTTTTCGTCTTCCGCTATCGAAAACACTCTTCGGGCATGATCATGGTGGGCGGTGTACAAATTCGCTGGACACAGTGCTCCCAAGTTTCCTGGCCGCTGAGGATCTCGATTTCCACCCTCAAATAGTAGATGGGAACCTCAAGGGGATCGATTACCGGAAAGCGAACGGCATCCTTCTCGGTGGTGATCACCGCACTGACGTCTCGACGAATGCATCGTTGCAGAAACTGACTCAACTCATTTTCTGAGTAGCGATGGTGATCTGCAAAGTGGCGTGACAATTCTATATTAGCTCCCAGGCTCCGAAGCCCCTCCTCGAAGCTTTCAGGCGCAGCAATCCCGCAAAACGAGCCAATATAAAGCCCTTTGAGGTAATCGAGCGGCAGGCGTTCATCCTTGTAAACGTGTCTCAGATAGAGCGGCGTGTGACGGCACTCGATAATTTCCGCCGTCCGATTGTATCGTCGGATTCTCTGAATCAGGTCGTCGTTTGTTTCGCCGCTGCATTTGGTGATAAAAATATAGCTGGCTCGGCGCAGGTTTCGGGGCGGTTCGCGCAAAGTGCCGCGGGGCAACAGATGTTCGTTGCCGAAGGGTGCCTGGCGATCGATCAGGACAATATCCAGACGGTGCTTCAGGTGAAGATATTGCAAGCCGTCGTCGAGCAACAGAGTGTCTACGTCGAGTTCTTTGAGCGCGTGCAACCCGGCTTTCACCCGATCCTTGTCGACGACCACCGCCACACCCCTGAGATTCGAAGCGAGCATAAACGGTTCATCGCCGGCCGTCGCTGAATCCAGCAACACACTCTTTCCGTCAGAAACAACTCTGGGCGGATTCTCGGGCCCTTGCGATAGAAGGCTCTCCCACAAGCTCTTTTTACGGCGCCGATCGACGCTTTTGTACCCGCGGCTTAAAATCGCGACTCGCCGACCTCCTTTTTGGAGAGCCCTGGCAAATTTTTCGACCACCGGCGTCTTTCCGGTTCCGCCGACCGTCAGGTTGCCAATGCTGATAACGAGGCACCCGAGTTGCCGTTCTTTGAAAATTCTTGTGCGATACAGATAAAGGCGGAACTGGACGATCCCGAGATAAAGGAACGAGAGAAGCCGAAGCGCCACCCGCAAGAGGGCGGCCCGGAAACCGTGCCTCTTGTCGAGGATGACTTCGATCGCGTATTGTTCGAGCTCATCTAAGCGCAGCGGCATGCTTGTTTCTTCTAGACGATGCGCGCTCCCTCGTTGTCAGCGCTGACAATCACGATTCTTGCACGTTGTTCCGGTGCAGCCGCTTCGAGCGCGGAAGCCACCGCTTCGCCGCCCGCGAGTGTAACGCAGGCTACCGTAGACCCCGAGCCGCTCAGGAATCCTCCTAAAGCGCCCGCGCCGGCCGCGGCCTGGAGCAATCCGGAAAGAAATGGCACAAATCTTTCGCGAAACGGCTGATGCATCCGGTCCGCAAAAGCGCCACGCAAATGTTCGTACTCCCCGGAAGCGAATGCGGCGGCGATCAGGCTACTGTTCCCAAGGTTCTCGACCACGTCTTGTCGCGAAAAACTGGCCGGCACCACCATTCTCGCGTCTTGGGTCTTCACTTCAAAATTCGGGATGAACAAAACAAACTTCAGTGCCGGGTCCACCTTAAACCGTGCGACTCGATTGGTGGTCTTCGTGACAATCGTAAACCCTCCGAAAAGAGCGGCCGCGGCATTGTCCGGATGACCCTCCAATTGTCCACAAAGAGCGCAAACCTCATCCTTGGAAAGACCGGTCCTGGTAATCTGGTCCAAGGCCATCAGGATTCCCAAGCGCAGGGTGACGCTGCTGCCCAGCCCTCGTGCCTGAGGGACATCGCCCTCAATGGAAAAGCTAAACGGGAATTTCTTCTGGCCAGTATGCTCAAAAAACAGGTCTGCCGCCTGCGAAACCATTCCCGGCACCGGAACGTCGCTCTGACCTGGCTCCACCTTGATCCGATTCCATAGCTGGAGGGCAATGCCCAAGCAATCAAACCCTGGACCCAGGTTTGTCGTGGATGCTGGAATTTGAACAGAAAAGGACATTCTTGGGAAGGAGTCAGGAGTTCAGGAGTTCCAGGAGCTCAGGAGTTAAAGTGCTGCGGCGGCGAAGTTTCAAGGGTCGAATCTAGTCCAAACGGTCGAAGTGACAAACATTGACTAGGCGGAATGGGCAATCCATTCTGCAACTCCTGAACTCCTGAACTCCTGACTCCTTTCCTGAGAATGTCCACTCAATCCAATTTGGTCGCTGAGAGGCCCGATGGCCGCTCGAATGATGAACTTCGGCCCCTGCGTTTCACTGCCGGGATCGCTCCAAACGCCGATGGATCTGTTTTGATCGCGACTGGAGACACTCAAGTCATTTGTGCGGCAACGGTGGAGCCGTCCGTTCCGAGGTGGATGAAGGAGCAGAATGTCTCCGGTGGCTGGATCACGGCGGAGTATTCGATGCTTCCCTATTCAACCTTAACGCGTCGCCCTCGGGACGTTTCAAAAGGGAAACTAGATGGCCGAAGCGTTGAAATTCAGCGTTTGATTGGGCGGGCGCTGCGGGCTGCGGTAGACCTTGACGCCCTTGGGGAGCGGACACTCTGGGTGGATTGCGATGTTTTGCAGGCAGATGGTGGGACGCGGACAGCGGCGATTACCGGCGCTTCGGTTGCCGTTGCGCTGGCCTGCGCCGCATTGCAAGCGCGCGGTCAGCTGGTCCGGTGGCCGTTGCGTTGTCTCGTTGCCGCCGTAAGCGTCGGCATCGTCGATGAGCGTCTCCTGCTCGACTTGAATTACGAGGAGGACAAGAACGCAGCGGTCGACCTGAACGTGGTCATGACCAGCAAGGGTGCTTTTGTCGAAGTGCAGGGAGCGGGAGAGGAAGCGACTTTTTCCAGAGCGGAGCTTGATCAGATGATCGCCCTCGGGGAAACCGGTATCCAACGGTTAATCGCCAGCCAGCGTGACTTATTGCGATCTTCGATCGTGAATTTGCCGGATTTTTGATCAGCGGTGCCCAGAAAGAATAGCCCAGCCAGAGTTAGCCCCGGGGTGGCGCAAAACACCTCTTTTTCTTTCGAAATCCACTAAAAAATCCGCTTTAGCTTTCGAGAGAACCACCGATTTACGACTTTTAAGGGACTTTCTCCAGAACAGCAGTGGCAGCGCTTCGCGCTGTCTTCGAGCCCGAGGAGAAAGACAGTTTTGGTAGACTACAGGAGGCTTTTGACAAAGATGAAATGTCGATCGTCGTGTGCTTCATCGACGGGTACGAGCACTCGCCTTTTCTCCGGGTACGCCCAGCTGACGGTTATGGCCCTCGCGAGTCTGGCAATCGTCACCGGGTCCTACGCGCAATTATCCCCGTTTGTAGATCAAGCGGATGCAACCCCTGCTGCACCTACCGAGCCGATTCCACTTCCGACTGCGGCTCCGGTTCAGGGCAAATGGTTGACGAACGAGAACGCAGCAATCAATCAGGCATCTCTGCGAGGTAAAGTCATCCTCGTCGATTTCGATGCTGACTGGTGCCCTTGGTGCAGGAAAATGTACGACGAGGTGCTCTCACGTGATGACTTCAAAGAATTTGCCGCTGCAAATCTCATTCTCCTCAAGATGGATTACCCCATGCCGGAGTCACGTAGAAGTCCAGCGGCTGTCGCTCTTCTTAACCGCTGTAACGTCACCGTATTTCCGACCCTTCTCCTTATGAAGACAGATGGTCAAGAAATAGCTCACTACAATGGATACGCCAGAGAGTCTGTCATCCTGCACTGGCTTAGAACCAACGTTGCAAACGGGGAAGCCGCTGATTCGATTCCGGACGACCAACCCTCAATCAAGAGCGAAGACGTCGCCGCTTCTCCCGGGGGCCGTCAGGTTGATCAAATGCAAGCAATTATAACCGCGATGGCGAACTATGATTGGCGGACGCTTGAGCCTTATTTCATAGACGGGCAGACTAACTATTTCGGTCATCGTCATGTGTCCGTCCAATATATCATCAATGACATTGTGAATGATTCTCGTCAGTTTGGCCGACAAGATTGGTCGGTCTACTGGAATACCTTCGAACACGAAAACGATGGCGAAATGGCTTACGATTCGGTTAACGCTTACGTCGTTATCGAAGAACCCGGCGTAAGGACCCATCGTGCTTTGGAACGCTTAACCGTCGGATACTCTTGGGACCCTAACGCCGTCCACGGCATCACCATCCATTCCCTCACTTTGAAAGTTCTCCGCTGATTTGCATTTTCGGTATCCAGCGGATCCCTCTCAATCTCTCAATCGTAATCGTGCTCGTTCTCGTCCTCGTACCTCGTTTCCGTCTCAGGATCTGATCAAAGGATCAAAGCTCGAGTACGGAGAACGAGCACGATAACGAGGACGATTGGAGAATCGGACGAGAAAAAGAGGCTGCCGCTCTACGCCAAGGAGCTCCGGAGCGACTTTTCGATCGTCGATCGATCGAGATCCTTGCCGATGAACACGAGTTGGCTCAGTCGCGATTCTTCCTTCTCCCACAAACGGTCCCAATAGACGGTGAAGCGGTTGTTGACCCCGTGAAAAACCGCGCGCCGCGGTGTCCCTTCAATCCAGAGAATGCCTTTTGAACGGTAGACTTTGGCCTTCTCAGAGAGTTCGTGCAATTCCGCTTCCAGTCGTTCGATCGCAAATGGTTGATCGAAGCTAAAAGAAAATGAAGTGATATCCGAATGATTGCTTTGCTTGAGCTCATCCAGAAAAGCCGGAGCTACGGAAAGCTTTCGATCCAGATCAAAGACGCTCAGATCCAGGAGTTGCTTGAGATTCACGCGGGAATGGTCGGTATGAAAGATGCGTGCGTGCGGGTTCAGCTCTAAGATCTGTTGCTCCAGAATCGCGAGAGCGTCCGCGCTGACCAGATCGACTTTGTTAATCAGGACAAAGTCCGCCAAGGCGATCTGTTCCCGGGCAACCTCCGTTTCTTTCAATTGGGCTGAGACGTGTTCAGCATCGACGACGGTGATGATCGAATCGAGACGAGCATACTGCTGAAGTTGAGGAATATTCAAAAACGTCTGGGCGATTGGTCCGGGATCGGCGACTCCGGTCGTTTCGATCAGGATGTAGTCGAGTTGGCTTTTCTTCAAAAGCTTCTGAACACCTTTGACCAGGTCCTTACGGACTGTGCAGCAGACACAGCCGTTGCTTAGCTCGACCACATCTTCGGTTTGCGTCTCGACAAGTTTCCCGTCGATTCCGATCTCGCCAATCTCGTTGACGATCACTCCGAACCGGTAGTCGGTCTGCTCTTGCAAAATATAATTCAGCAAGGTCGTTTTACCTGCACCGAGGAACCCGGTGAGAATGCTGACTGGGATCACTTTTTGCGGCGTCATAAAGAAAAGAAAAAGAGCGATCCTGCGGCTGCCTGGATCGCTCTTATCAATATGCTCAAATATCGTTTTACACCAGACCGGCCTTCTTCAGCGTCACGAAAGCACCGTTCTTGGAAATTGTTTTCAAGGCGCGGGCCGTGAGCTTGACAGTCACAAAGCGATTAAGTTCCGGAACCCAGATCCGTTTGGTCTTCAGGTTGGGGGTGAACAATCTGGGGGTATTGGCGGTCACGTGCTGACCAACGCCCCCTTTCTTCTTGGCCATTCCGCGCCTGTGGATGATGTGGCCCTTGGTCGGTTTGGCGCCTGTAATACTGCATTCTCTAGACATAAAGAGTCCTTCTTGGTGAAGAGCTCGGAAGATCCGCACCTTTGACCCCCTCGTCAAGGTCAAATTGGCTCGGAGACGGCGATTTCTGGAAACTGTAATTACGATCTTGCCCTCGCTCGCGCAACAGCGGACCTGTGCTACGGTTGCACTTTAATGAAGCGGACGGTTCTCTGCGGCTTTCTGGTCGTATGTGTTTTTTTAAATTTGTTGGTTGGATTCAGGATCCTGAGTTCGAGCGCCGCAACGGACGATCACGGGATTGATTACGCGGCGATCGCCGGGTTCACCAGAGCTATCCAGGTGATCAGACAGGATTATGTCGATCGAAGCGCCGTATCCTACAAAAAGCTGACCTACGCGGCACTCCACGCGATGCTGCCGCACCTCGATCCGCACAGCCAGTTTCTTGAGCCGGAAGATCTCAAAGACAGAGAAGATGAAACGCGGGGCGAATTTGGTGGGTTCGGTTTTACGATTTCGCGCAAGGACCAATCCGTGACCGTTTTGTCGACGATGGAAAACAGTCCCAGTGCTCGTGCGGGCATTTTGCCAGGGGACCAGATTGTCGCGGTGGCCGGAAAATCTACCCTCAACCTTCCCCTTGAGGATTTGAACCAACTGCTCCGCGGCCAGCCAAACCAGAGGCTATCACTGACGATTTACAGGCCGTCATCCCGAGAAACGAGGGATTATGAAATGCGACGCGAGATGATCAAAATCGCGAGCGTGGTGGACGCTAAAATACTCAATCCGGAAGAGACGGGCGGCATCAAAATCGGGTATCTCCGAATCACCGAGTTCACAGAACCGACTGCGCGCGAGCTATCTGAGAAGCTTGATTCTCTGGAAAGCGCTGGAATGCAGGCACTCATCATGGATCTTCGCTTTAACCCAGGCGGCCTTTTGACCAGCGCGGTGGATGTCTGCGGGCTTTTTCTGCCGCCTAGAACGCTGGTTGCCTACACCGAAGGTCGCGACGCCGCCCAACGTCGTGAATATTACACCGACAATGCCAACAAGCAGAGGGCGACCTTTCCGATGGCGGTGCTTGCGAATGGGTTGAGCGCCAGTGGCGCCGAAATTGTAACGGGTGCGCTCAAGGATCTGAAACGGGCAATTATCGTGGGCGAGACCACTTTTGGGAAAGGGGTTGTCCAGACGCCGATGCCGCTACCGGACGGTTCTGCGCTTTGGTTGACGACCGCCAAATATTATACACCGGGCAAACAAGTGATTCAGGAAAAGGGAATCGCTCCTGATATTGAATCGACGATCGATACCGACCGAGAACGAGCCTTACTGTTGCGGGAACGAGGCGGTCTGCTGAGCGCAGAAGAACAAAAGCTGGTGCAGGAGACACCAGACTCCCAGTTGGCGCGAGCCGTTGATGCGCTTCGCGGCTTGATCATCTACAATCGTTACGCTCGAGAATAGCCGGGGACCAATATTAAGCGGGTGCGGGTATCTTTTCTTCTTGGAGGTAGCGGATCCGCTTGTTGATATCCGTATTGACCGAATGATACGGCTGGGCCAGGTTACCCGGAGCAAAAAGTGTACTCCGAACGTGCTCCATGTCGTCGTCACCGATGGCGCCCGTAAAAATTGGCAATAGATAATTGATTCCCAGCTTGGATGGCTTCATCAGGATCGGGATCGTAGAATTGGGCATGCATCCGTCTCGCATGGATATACCCCCAGCGGTCGCGGAATCGGTTGGCATCATAACCACTGACCTGGAATCCTTTGGCGTCCGTGTACTGAAGGATTGAGACAGAATTGTTGCGACCCTCGAGCAGGAGTTCGACCGCCTTCGCGCCGAGTTGCGCGGCGTAGAAGCGATCGAAGGCAATCGGCCTTCCGCCTCGTTGAGTGTGTCCGACCTTCCTGGTGAAGATTGCTTCGCGAGCCGATTCCCCGCGCCTGTAAAGTTGGAAATACCGGTCACCAATAATCTGGATGAACTTGTGGCGCAGTGCTTCGGCTGCGCCGCTCAAGGCGATGTTGCCAGCCGGATCGGAGGTCCTGGTTTCCGCTCCGAGTTCGTTCCCTTCTTCGTCGACGATGCCTTCACCGCAGACAATGACGACGTTCTTTTGCAAGTCGTAGATATGTTTTACCCGTTCGACCAGATGCTCGATGCTGAGAGGATGTTCCGGAACGAGAATGATGTCTGGACGCCCGTAGGCCGATCCGAGCGCCAGATAACCGGAATGCCTGCCCATGACCTCGATGATGGCGATTCGCCGGTGGCTCTCCGCGGTTGTCCGGACCCGTTCCACGCCGCTGGCGGTAACGTACACGGCTGTCGCGTAGCCAGGAGTGACATAGTTCACGATATAGTCGAGATCGAAATCCTCACTCGAGACTCGATGCTCGTAATGGTAACCATTTTTCGAATTCGGATCATGGACGCGAACCCATTCATTTGGCTCTTCCGGATAGTTAAGACCGAGGTCGTTATCAATCGTCTTGGGAGCCAGAACGGTCGACAGGCGTTCCGCGAGTGGTTGCAAACCGTTCAGGGTGCCGTCGCCGCCCACACAAATCAGCCCTTCAATCCCGAGCCGTTCCAGCCGATGGGCAACCATATCGAGCTCGTCCGTTTTATTAGGGTCAACGAAATCCCGCGACGACCCAATCATGGTGCCGCCCTTGGTCGGGTCTAACTCCGGAATCTCTTGATAGAGCGGATTTAAATGAACGTGAGGCACCCGCGGGTTAAAGAGGCTGTTAAACCCCTTAATTAAACCGAAAATATCGACCTTTAACTGGTTTGCACGAACGACTGCGCCTTGAATCGTGGCATTCATCGTCGGCGTATCACCCCCTGCTGTCAGGATACCAATGCGTTTCATAAATGACTGACTAATCTATTCACCCTCCGGCGTTCCTTATTTATTCCGCGGTCTCCCCTTTTCCAAAGCATTTAAATCGCTGAGGCCGGAAAAGCGCGCGCTTTTTTGATTTAACGCGAATGCCAAAGCGGTTATGGTCTCAGAAAGGTGCAGTTCAGGAAGGGCCCATTTCTAACCCCGAAAATCATTGAATTATGCAAGATAGTATCGTGCTGAAAAAAATGGTATTCTCCGCGCTGTTCGGATTGCTGTTTTTCGTGACCGCGATGTTCACGACGATGCTGGATCTAACACTTGTCTGGAGGAGCATCTGGTTGGGATTTTGTCTCGTTTTTTTTGTGCTGTCGCTCATCGGGGTTTTTATCCTTTGCGGGGATCTCAATTCCGAACATAGCGAGCCTGAGGACGCACCGCCCAAAGGATAGCGACCGTTCGGCGTTGGATGAATGGAAATCCTGGTCGTGGCGGGTTCCTTGCTGTGGGTGGGATTGCTTTTGGTACCTTGGCGGGCGTGGAGCACCAGGGAACGTCTCGAGCCGGAGAACGAACAGACCGAGAGGAACCTTTGCGATGTGACCGTGCTTATTCCGGCACGGAACGAGTCCGCGGTTATAAAGCGCACGCTGCTGGCTCTTGGCAACCTGAGCAACGGTTTGCAAGTAATTCTGGTCGATGATCAGTCCTCGGACGAAACCGCTTCTCTTGCCGTCTCGACCCTTGGCACCGGGCTGCTGGTTCTCAAAGGAAAGCCGCTTCCCTCCGGCTGGACCGGTAAACTTTGGGCTCTCGAACAAGGCTGGCGGAACACCCGAACCGAACTAATTCTGCTTCTGGACGCGGATATTGAGCTCGATCCCCGAATGATAAGGGCGCTGAAGGAAAAGTTGATCAGCGAAAAGCTCGACCTGATCTCAATCATGGCGCGGTTGCGAATGGAATCCTTTTGGGAAAAACTACTGGCGCCTGCCTTCATTTATTTTTTTAAGCTCCTTTATCCTTTTTCTCTTGGTAATAATCCGAGTTCCGCTCTCGGAGTGGCAGCCGGCGGTTGTATTCTTGTTCGCTCGGACGCGCTCCGGAAAACAGGTGCTTTTGTTTCCATCCGGGACGCCATTATTGATGACTGTGCGCTTGCCGCCAGTATCAAGAAATCCGGCGGCCGCACCTGGACCGGTCTGAGCCTTTCGGTGCGAAGCCATCGCCCATATCCGCACCTTTCAAATTTTTGGCAAATGGTTGAACGGACCGCGTTCACCCAGCTGCGCTATTCAATCTGGCTTCTGCTCGCGACGACGTTCGTGATGGCACTCGCCTTTTGGTTTCCGTGGTTAGGCCTGCTCTCTTCGTCGTTCGCCGTCAGATGTTTCGCCGTCGCCGGATTTTGCGCTATGATTTCGACTTACCTGCCCACCCTGCGCTACTATCAGAGAGCGATTCTGTGGGCACCGATGCTTCCCTTTGTCGGTTCTTTATTTCTTCTGATGACATGGTCGTCCGCGCTGCGTTATTGGCGTGGTAAACGCTCCGAGTGGAAAGACCGGGTCTATGCAAGGTAGGTAAACGTATCGGAATATCGGAGTTTGGGCGTATCGGCGTGGGTAAGGGGCGCTTCGCCTACAGGTTTCAAATCGTCTTCGTTTGGCCGCCATCTATGTCGATGAGCGATCCGTGCAAGAACCGGCCCTCCGGTGAAACGACAAATGTGACAAGGTGAGCGATATCCTCGGGTTCTCCCAGGCGGGAAACTTTTGATTCGCTGATCATCACCTGCTCAGCTTCGGTGATTGTGACACCCAAGTCTGCAGCCGAAGATTCGATGCGTTTTCTCAATCGATCAGTCCGCACGAAGCCGGGGTTTATGGCATTGACCTGAACTCCGTCAGCGACGCCGAGTTCCGCGATGGCTTTGGTAAAGGACAATAGTGCCGCGTTGACGGAACCTCCAATCGCGAATTCTGCCCCAGGGGTACGCCCGCCGACCCCGGCGATGTTGACGACCGAGCCGGATTGAGCTTTGAGATGTGGCCAGGCGGCTCGAACCAGGCGAACAGTGCCGAAGAACTTGAGCGCGAAACTATCCTGCCAATCTTCTTCATTGAGCGCTAAAAACGGTCCACGCCGGGTGGCTCCTGCGTTATTCACCACGATATCGATTCCCCCGAATTGCGCGACTGCAGCATCAACGAGACGTTGGGGCGTTTCGATCTCCCGCAGATCGCAGGGGTGTGCCATGCCTTCGTGGCCGAATTCCCGAAGAGCGGCAAGCACCTCGCCTAATTTCTGGCCGTCCCTCGCAGCAAGAACCAGCTTTGCTCCGTTTCGGGCAAGAGTCGTCGCGACGGCGCGGCCAATTCCTCGGCTCGCCCCTGTCACGATGGCGACTTTATTGGTGAAACGATCCGATTTCATACCTTCTTTTGAGACGCGTAAGTCGATTCAAACAGCACCGAAAATGCCTGTCGACGCTCCAAACGAAAAGTGATATTTCGTTTTACGGCGGTTAATGAGACGCCGGTTTTGAGTGGGCGCTTGGTCATTGCGAAAGAAAGGTAATTGATTATGTCGACCGCGACTTTGAGTGAACAACTTTGGGTAACCGTTCTTGAATCTGCCGATCCTCTCAAGATAGATCCGTCCTGTCAGCTGTTTCTGCAGGCCTGGATTTCGAATGGGGTAGGGCGGATGCGCGACGAACACCGCATTGCAGAGGTGGACCTCGCCACTGCAAAAGCGAACCTGAAGACTTTTGTCGATCTGATGAAGGCCGAGACCCTGGCCCATGGAACGGATCGGATAGACAATAAAAGCTTTCATGGTGCCCAGCACAGCCTTGAACGGCGCTCGTTTCTGACGGTTTATTCTCTCTGGCCTTTCTGGCCGCATGCTCTGTCTGAATAGAATTTCAGTAGCCGGTTCCATCTCTGGAAAAAGAAAGCATCGCACGGAGGTCACGAAGGGTTATAAGATAGGGCGCTGCTTAGACCACTTCACGCCTGTGACCTTGATCGTCGTAGGCGTAAACTTTGCCACCCTCTTCGTCCTTGATCTTCTTGTGAGACCCATCACAAAACGGTTGATTTCTCGATAGACCGCACATGCAGATCCAGACGGATTTATCCTGTGGCTTAACTTCGAGAGGTCCCAGATCGGCTTTTAGGACTTGGCGCATCCTTGATGATAAAATCGAACCGGAGGACCATGTCCAGCCCCAAAATCCTCGAGAATCGCCTGGCCTCTTTCGAGGTCCGATTAAGGTTGAATTTTGCCCATCAACGCTAGCATTTCAGCCAGACAGATACCGGCCACGATCGTGGCCCGCTCGAGAGCGTCCTCTGATTCGCCGGTTTGGCCGTTCTGGATTCCCACGATCGCGATATTCAAGTGCCGAACGAGCGCGTGAAACCACTGTAAAGTCAGGTTAAAACGCTCGCTCGGCTCAGGTTTTTCGCGGCGCCCTTCTCGCTCATCGAGTTCGGCCAAATACGCACCGTTGACCGAGACCAGACAACATCGGCAAAATATTAGCAAAAAGTCCTGTGCCTCCACGGTGGGCAGCGACTTGGCATTGGATAGCCCCAGAATCACCCTTAAGATCGGTCTGTTGTAATAAGCGAAATGGATCTCCACCGCTGCTTTGCACCCTTTAGTTTCGAGTGTCCTACGTTCCGACGGGTCGGATTGAAGCGATTTCAATGAGGGATGCAAAACCAATTTCAGGTGATCCTCCGAGCCATCAGAGCCTTCGCGCTGAAAAATATCCGCGGGAGGAGACGGTTCTCGTTCCCGAACGACTTGACCGCTCTCGAGCGTGAACCGGGTTCTATGGCTTATTTGACGGGCAGGTTCCCATAGGTAACCAAGCAGATGCGAAACCGGAAAAAGTTTTGCCAGCGCGAGGATAAACGCTTCCGCGCAGCTCTCAACGGTGAACGCCGGCATCGCACGCTTTAGAAAAAGGTTCATCGCTTGCGGCAATTGGCGAATTTCGGGCTTTAAGTCGCTTTTCGGGTCATCGCTCATCTGGAGTGGATCCCATATGTTAGAAGGATTCGCACAAATTGCCAGACCAAGGACGACCGACTATAAGGACGAGCAGGATTGAGACATGACGTTAAACAGATACAATCCCTTGGATTTAGCGAACGGTACACTAACCTAACCGATGGAAGCAAACGTCGAGGGAATTGGCGGGTCCGGGGCCAGGAAGGCGGGAGTCCGAGGGGCGGATTTTCTTTTGGATGTGCTGCGCTCCGAAGGGACGCGCTACATTTTTGGCAATCCTGGAACCACTGAGTTGCCATTGATCGACGCATTGGTGACCGTGCCGGACATCCGGTATGTCTGGGGACTGCAGGAAGCGACTGCGGTTTCCATGGCGGACGGGTACGCGCAAGCATCCGGTAAGCCCGCTTTCGTCAATCTGCATACGGCCGGCGGTCTAGGGCACGGTATGGGGGCGATTATGAATGCGAAGATCGCCAGAGTGCCGATGGTCATCACCGCTGGGCAACAGGATCTCCGTCATTTTCTAGCCGACCCGTTGCTGGCCGCCGATCTGGTGGGAATGGCCGCCCCGGTTGCCAAATGGTGTTTTGAACCGAATTCGCTCGATGATCTGCCGTTAGTTCTCCGCCGCGCATTCTACAATTCGATGTCTCCCCCGCATGGGCCTGTCTTCCTTTCTCTTCCGATGAATATCCTCGACGAAATAGGTTCTCCGCCCATGCTTCCTGCCAGCCGGATTGAACGGGCTAGCGTCGGAGCCGGAGTTCCAGACCTGGCGGCTGAGCTCTTACAGTTCACGCCCGGTCGGACCGTGATTGTGGCGGGAAACGATATCGCCGAGTTCGGTGTTGACCAATCTATCGCCAGAGTGGCGCGATTGTTAGGCGCGCCGGTCTACGGATCCTCCTGGCCGTCCACTAACAACTTTGCTTCCATTGATATATTCTGGCGTGGTTCATTGCCAACGACCGCCCGAGGAATTTCCGAGATTCTAGGTCGATACGATTGCATGCTTGGCCTGGGCGGAAAGACGCTGCTGGCGATCGTTTACACGGACAGGGATCCGATCCCGGAAAATATTACGTTCTATCACATCTCCGAAGATGGCAACGATCTCTGCCACAATGACGCGCCCCGGCTAGGCATCGTCGGGAATGTCAAAGCGACCTTGGAAGTTTTGGCGGAGGAACTAGAGCGCAAGGTTTCACCGCACGCCGTCGAAAGGAATGTCACAATCGCCCGGGAAGCGAAGGAAGCCCAGCAGCGCGGGCTGAGAGAACAAGCAGAGCATGCCGCCGCAGATCCAGATATTCGACCGATCGTTGCGGTGCAGGAGATCATGCGACCGTTGGCGGACGGAACGTTGCTCGTCGATGAGGCGCCCTGCGCGAACGCCTTTACCCAGCCGATGCATCGAACGACCGCCGCGATGCAATATTTTCACAATCGCGGCGGAGCTCTGGGCTGGGGCATGCCGGCCTCGGTTGGTGTCTCGCTGGCGCATGACAAAGCACCTGTCCTATGCGTCGTGGGAGACGGTTCAGCGCTCTACTCGCCTCAAGCGCTCTGGAGCGCCGTCCATGAGGAGACGCCGGTTGTCTTTGTCATCCTGAACAACGCCGAATACGGGATTCTAAAGGAATTCATGTTGAATCAACCGCAATACAACGCTCAAAAACATGGTTTCCTGGCAATGGATATCCGTGATCCGCAGGTTAACTTCCAATTTCTCGCCAGATCGATGGGAGTCACTGCGCAGAAGGTGACATCGAAAGCCGAGATCAGCGGGATGGTCGAAGCGGCCATGGCTTCGGGAAAATCGCAGTTGATCGAAATTCCTGTCACGAACACGCGATCCTTAAGGGGATAAAGCGGAAGAGCAAATGGAGGAATGGATCAGACGCCAGGTCATTGAACGCCAGCCGCCCGGCCGCCCCTCGCCTGTGATGTTCCAGCGTTGGATGCACTTGCTTTTTCTTCATTGGCCCATTCCACCTCATCTTGTCCAGATGACCTTACCGGAGGGTTTGCTGGTGGACACCTTCGATGGCCATGCCTGGCTGGGGATCGTACCCTTTTTCATGCGGGGCGTGCGGCCCGCCGGCTTTATTTCGGTTCCCGGCATTTCGAACTTTCTGGAGTTGAATCTCCGAACGTATGTTCGTGACGTGTGGGGCCGGCCTGGTATCTGGTTTTATTCACTCGACGCAAACCAGATGTTGGCTGTCTGCCTGGCCAGAGCCACTTTTGCACTCCCTTACGAGTTTGCTGATATGAGGGCCACGGTTTCTGATGGTGAAATCGACTATCGGTCGCGTCGCTTAGGATCCGGGAGCTCGCTTCATTATCGTTATCGCCCAACCGAGAAACTCGGAGAAGCGAAGCTTGGCTCTCTCGGTTTTTTTCTGATCGAGCGCTATCGCCTGTTCGCTCGGCGAGGGAACAAATTATTTACCGGCCAGGTGCATCATTCGCCCTATCAATTGTACAAGGTAAACGTGGTCGAGGCAGATCCGGGATTATTTGCGATGAACGGATTTGAAACTCCGGCAGAACGTCCGGCTCACATGGCCTATTCGGAACGGGTCGATGTCTCCATTTATCCGCCTGCATTATGCAAGGTGTAAAAATGTTCAAAAATAGTTATTCACAAGCCTCGGCACCGCGGTTTGGAAATTTTTCTAAATCTCAAGAACGATAAAAAATCTAGAAATTTCAAAATTTTCCCGCTTCTCGAGAGGTTTTGAACAGTTAAAATCCTAGCTATTCAGACCGACCTGCAAGGTTATTCACATGCTGTGCACATCCGGCGAGATTCCAGAAGGAACGTTCGCCGCCAGGATCTTTTTCACTGCGGACAACAAATCGTTAGCCCGAAAGGGTTTCAGCAGCGTGGTGACAGCCTGGAGCCAGGGATGTGAGACGAACTCCTCCTGTGGCAACATGGCGGTCGCCATGATAACCGGCAACTTCATGCCCGCCGCATGCAGCTTCTTGACCATCTCAACACCTGTCATCTTCGGCATGAAGTTATCGGTGATGACCAGGTCATAAGAGTTGCCCTGCAGCGCCTTCCAGCCGTCCGCGCCGTCTGCGGCGGCGTCCACCTGGTAGCCAGAGCGGATCAGCATTTCTGTACTGAGTCGGCGAATGGAGATATCGTCATCCACCACCAGGATACGCTGGAAGGATTGTGTGGCCGCCGGAGCTTCGTCCCCGACGCGGATGGGCTCCGTACGCGGCAAGGACGGACTTGTCCGAATGGTGGTGGTGGCGAGGTCAAACGTTTGCTCAACTCGGGGCAAATAGATCTTGACGGTAGTGCCTTTGCCGACCTCGCTTTCAACGTCGATATGCCCGCCGGCTTCCTGGACAATTGTCCGGCAAGATGCCAAGCCTAAACCGGTACCAGACGGCTTGGTGGTAAAGAAAGCCTCGAACAAGCGAGCTTTCACTTCATCGGTCATCCCGGTTCCTGTGTCGGCGACACTGAGCATCGCATAGCGGCCGGACGTCGTGCCCGGGTTTGCGTCTGCGTATTCTTGGTCGAGGGTGAGTTCTTTTGTTTCGATGGCCAACCGGCCGCCATCGGGCATGGCATCCCGGGCATTGAAGACCAGGTTCAACAACACCTGGATGAGGTAGCCGGAATCGACCTTGACCCGTCCCGTTTGTCTTCCGGGAACAATCGTAATGGATATTTTCTCATCGATGAGCCTCCGGATTAGTTTGTTCAGCTCTTGGATGGCGTCGTTCGGGTCGATGATGCTGGGTTGCACCAATTGCTTACGACTGAAGACGAGTAGTTGCCGTGTTAACCCGGCCGCTCGATTCGACGCTTGCCGGATCTCCTCGGTATATTTTCGCAGCGGACTTTCCTGTCCCAGCGCGGCCGTGATCAGATCATTGTAACCCACGATCACCGCGAGGATATTGCTAAAGTCGTGTGCCATGCCGCTCGAAAGCCGGCCAATTGCTTCTATCTTTTGGGCTTCGATAAGGTGCGTCTCCAACCTCCGGCATTTGGCGGCGGCTTCCACTTCCTGCAGGGCGCGGCCTACCGCCGGGACCAGACGTGAGAGATGTTCCTTCAGCACATAATCTGTCGCGCCACTTTTGAAAGAATCGATCGCTCCTTCTTCGCCTGGCGTCCCGGACACGATAATCAGAGGGATAGCCGCCCATCTGGTGCGCACAAGTGCCGCTGCCGATAACCCATCAAATGCGGCCAGCGAGAAATCCGACAGGATCAGGTCGATACCCCCCCGCTCTAGGACTGAAATTAGATCGTCGCGTGTTTGGACGCGGGTTGTCGTACAGGCAATGCCCCCGGCTTCAAGGGTGGATTGAACGAGTTTGGCGTCATTTGGATTGTCCTCTAAATGGAGGATGTGGAGCGGAGGTTTCATTTTTGATAATCCGGCCTCCTTCTGCACGCGTTGCTCGCGAACTTGATCTTTACCCGGCGATTCCTCACCAGCGGTATTAAGTTCAGTCCCTCCATTGCGTGAGTTTTCACCCAATAGGGGGCTTTCCATGTTTACTATTCCGGCATTCACTATAATTTCTGGGTTATATTCTGAGAAATGAGAAGTCAAAAGACTTGTGGGGTTTGTTATTTCTTACGGCTAGGCTCAAATCGTCACCCTCTGCCGTTTCGCATATTGCCTCAATCTAATCGGCGTAGGGCACCACGCCTGTTCGCCTTCGAGAGTAAGTTTCGGTCTTCATTTTTGGAAACCGTCTCGCAGAAGGCAATTCTAGATTCTATGGAATACACGGTTGATACAATATTCACTCAGCCTCCGCTGTAAAACGAAATTTGAGCGAAAGATGCTTAAAAGTATTCCCAATCTATTCGGAGGTAGAGCGAAGCTCCGCCTGAGCCGGGGCTTCCCGGCTCGCCGTGCCTTGTGACGTTATCCACCCGAATCCGAAAAGGCGATAACGAGCACGATGGAAGAGGACGAGGACGAGGGAAGACCTCTCACCTACTCGCCAATATCACCCTCTCCTGGAATTCTGGGCCGGTTGTCGGTCGACTCTTCGGGTGGCAGCCGGAAGCCAGCGCATGAACAAAGCAAGAGTGACGAAACAACTACAAAAATCGCTGCCGCGCAGACTGTCGTCGCCCTCATGCAATAGAATTCGTACCGAAAGTCTCTTTGGATGCGTGGGTCGGAAAGGCATAAGCGCTAGGATAAAGCGAGCCGCTTAGATGGGCGGATGGTTTTTGTCCCGGAGGGATAGCACGATAGCCGGGCACGAAGTGCCTGCTCCAGAGGGGCTCGAGGACTCAGCACAGGGTTTTAACCCTCGGATTGCATGGCGCGAAGATAAGGAGGATGTGTGCGATTTATTTTGCCTTGGCTTCGCGGCAAAATCCCGCTCAATTTTCAAGTTCTCTTCTCTTCCCTAGCTCAAGCTTGTTTGCTTGTTTGAAATGTCCCGGAGGGACGATGCGATCGCAGCCTGGCACGAACTGCCTGGGAGCGCGCGCAATTTAGTAACAACCTTCGCTGGCCCAGGGCGTCGACCTTGCTAATTCTGCTCAGGCTGCTGACCCGCAGGTTTCCTTTCCTTGAAAGGTTGGGTCCGGTCGGAGTTATACAAATTGGTGCCCTCGTTCATTATCAACGGGGTGGGGGTGGGCCGAGGGCTTGAGGCCGGCAGGGTAGCGGACCTGCTAGGGCTGACGCGACGATTCGCAGCGTGGACGGGCAGCGTAGCGGCGGACCAGCCAGTTACATGGCGGTTAGTAGCAGAGTACAATTTCCATTTTCCATCGACCTGATGCCAAATGCGCTTGTCGTTATCGTCATCAAAACGAGCATTGTTAAGGCGTTGCCTATTATGCTGTTTAGAGGAGGGTGTCAAAGTTTTCTTAGCTAGCTGACGTTGATATCAGGTGTTGGTGTTGATAGAGGTGGTGGCGTTGATAATGGTGCAGGCGTTGATAGTGGCTTTGGTAAATTGGTGACATTTCTTGCCAAGGTCCAAAAGGTTGTTGGCCCGTTCAAAAATCGGAATTCAGTTGGACTGTCGGGTGTCGACCCATTTGTTAATACTACAATATCCTGGTCTTCTTGTGTTCGGTCGCTTATACGTCCATTCTCAATTAATTTAGCAATGCCTTCATTATCATGCTGTGATGATAAATTGATCACTTCGTTAATAGTTTCTTCTGAATCAAAGTACACGGATCCAACTATCAATGTATCTGCGAAAGCAGGTGCTGATGTAATCAACAACGCAAGCAACAGGGTTCTAGTGAGCACGAACGCCGCTGCTGGTAGCGACTTCATTTGGGCGAACCTCACGAAGGCCGCATCAATTATGCGATTCACTTGCATCACTTTTTTCCAAGTTCAAAGCTTACCGAAAAACTGCGAACGTTAAAGACAGAAGTGGGAGGCTCCTTTCAGGCGCTATGGTAACCATATTTACTATCAATAACTGGCTTCCCTGAGTAATGCGTACCCCTTATTTGAAACGCAAAAGCGGATCGGCTGTGATGCGACCGGAGCATCGTGTCGTCACCGGACAAACAATTATGATTTTCCTCAGTGAACGATTGCGAAGATCGTCCGGAGGAGGCTTCCGCAATCCGCCGATGTGTCGGAACGCGGAACTCCAAATGCGATTCGAGTATTTCGACGTCTTTTCGGGTCTTCCGAGGAAGGACCTTTCTTTGAGGGGTGGCCGACGGGATTTGAACCCGCAACAGCCGGAACCACAATCCGGGGCTCTACCGTTGAGCTACGACCACCATGCAAACGGGGAAAAGGAAAGTAGCGCAAGTTCAGGTTCAGCCAAGCATATTTTCAGAGGGTGGTGCGGAGCTGGCGGCTCGACGTTTTCGACCCGGCTTCCGTCCAATCGGAATTCATTGCAACTCGCGTCGCGATCAACTATCGTCGCTGGTTGATCTTTAATAGAGAGCAAATTTTGGAATCGCCGTCTCTGGCCGGCCTGGTGGAAGCGAAATGTGGCCGGGCCAGGTAAATCATTGGGCGGCGCCGCCTTGCTACTGATCGGCGTCTTGGTCGTCCTTCCACTTTCAGGCCAGCGAGCGGCCGGGCAATTTTTGTCCCATGATCATCCGGTTTCAAGCCGTGAAATCAAGATCGGAATGTCAAATGCGGAATCAGGCCGGATCGGTTTGCTGGGAGTTGAAATTCGGCAAGGATGCGAGGCTTACCTGACCAGAATCAATAAGCGTGGCGGAGTGAGCGGTCGGCGATTGGTTTTATTCAAGTACGACGATCGATACGAACCGGTGGATACCGTGAGCAACGTGGAGCGCCTGGTCGATCAGGACAAGGTCTTCACGCTGCTGGACTTTCTCGGAACACCCACTTGCCGGGCGATCCTTCCGATGATAAACGAGGCCAATATTGTCCTGGTCGGCCCGATTTCCGGCGCAGCGATCTTCCGACAACCGATGCAGCGCTTGATTTTCAATACGCGCGCCAGTTACGGCGAAGAGGCGGAGACCCTGGTCAGTCACCTGGTGACAGACTTAGGATGCAAAAGGTTTGCCCTCTTTCGCCAGGATGACAGTTTTGGTGATGCGGGCCGGGCTGCTGTGATGGAAGCGTTGCGGCGCCGGGGTTTGCTGTTGGTGGGCGAAGGCGATTACGTTCGGAATTCAGTCAAAGCGTCCGATGCGCTTTATCATATTGCAAAATCCAAACCTGACGCGGTGATCTTGTTTGGGACCTACAAGCCTTGCGCAGATTTAATTATCGAGGCCAAAAAATCAGGGTTGCAGAACACAATCTTCTGCAATGTTTCGGTCGTCGGAACGGAACCGCTGATCAAATATCTTGGAGAGTACGGGAACGGAGTCATCATTTCTCAGGTGGTGCCTTCCCCATACGACGATACCTTGCCTCTGGTTCACGATTACCAGACGGACATGCGCGATGTTGGACTGACGAATTTTACCTATATGGGCCTGGAGGGCTACGTCAACGCCGTCGTCCTGGTCGAGGGGTTGCGACGGGCCGGTCTCGATCCGACTGAGGATTCGTTGGTGGATGCGCTGGAACATCTCAAAATCGACTTCCGCTCATTCGCGATTCAATTTTCTACGGACAGCCGACAGGGAACTCATCAAGTCTTTCTGACTAAGGTTGACCATGGCCGCGCGATTCCGATCCAGAAACTGGATCCGGCTGACTACGCAAGATGAGCGCGCGGCGGCCAATCCACACTGAGGCTCCGGTGAAAGAGAGCGACGAATCATTGGCCTCGCGTGGACTTACCATCCGGTCGAAGCTGCTGCTTTTTACGACCGGGATCGGCTTTCTGATCCTGGCGGCACTCGCGATCACGGCGTTTTTCTTATCAGCGATCGCGCTGCGAAAGGCGCGATTGGACGGATTCCAATCCCTCAGAACCTCTTTGTCTCAGGCGATCAATACGTTATTTGCCGACCAGCGGCGCGACATCACGGCGCAAGCTGAATTGCAGACGGTTCGCTACGCAGTCACCGAATTGTCTTCGGGGTACGAGCATTTAATTGAGGACCTTGATGCGGCGGGCTTCAAAGTGGATCCCGCATTCCTTGGCCAAATCCGCCAAAGTCTCCGTGAAGCGTACGAACGGGGGCCGATGCTTGATTTGCGCAATCTCGGTGAACCAGTCGGAGATTTTGATCAATTCAGTGATCTCAGTCCGGCTGGCTCGATTTTGCAATACGTTTACATCTTGAAGAATCCGGCCAATCCGGGATTCAAGTTCCAAAAGAATTCGGTGTTGGATATTTCGAAAAACGAGAATCTGCCGCAGGATTTTCGAAACGCCTTTTGCAAGACGATGTTCGCTCGGGCGATGGACCGGTATCACGGTTTGTTCGAGACGGTGGTGCGACGCAATAGCTATTTCGATTTGATGCTCATCGATGATCTTGGCAATGTTGTTTACACCTTTGATAAGAGCTGGGATTTCGGGACGAATGTTTTCACCGGCTGGCGCGCACATTCAGAGTTAAAGAAGGTGTTTATGGGCGCTTGGTACGGGTCGAGTCCTTCCGGGGGGACCGCGCTTCGGGTGAGGATGTGGTGATCACTGATCTGGAGCGTTACCCGGGTGCGTACGGAGCGCCGATGCTGTTCTTGAGCAGCCCGATTAACAATCGGCTTGGGGGCCGATTGGGAGTGGTGGTGCACAAGATCGCCAGCAGCACGTTCACAGACCTGGTGACCTTTCAGGGTCGCTGGTCGGCGGTCGGACTGGGCGAAACCGGAGAGGCTTACATCGTTGGACCGGACCTGAAGATGCGGACAGAGTCCCGTTTCGTGCAGGAAATGCCGGCCAAGATGAAGTCGTTGTCCTTCGAACCGGACGGTTCACCCGGACCTTTGACCACGGTGCTGGGAGGTCCATTGCATAACAAGGCTGTAGAAAACATCTATTCGGACCAGGTTTTATCGAACGAAGGCGAAGTCACCTTCTTTGACGATATCGGAAGGGAATCGCTTGGAGTCTACGAGCAGCTTGGGACTGCGGGCCTCGACTGGGGGTTAGTGATCACGTTGAGCACTGATGAAGCGTTTGCGCCGGCGGTTCACCTGACCCGTTTGATCGCGTTTGGCGGCTTTATCATCTTGATCGTTGCGATTCTGGCGGCCCTAGCCTTTGGGCATCTGCTCTCCAGGCCAATCGTTCAGTTGGTCAATACGGCGGAAAGGATCGGATCCGGGGATCTTTCAGCTCGGGCACCCATTTCCAGTAAAGATGAAATCGGATTTCTGGCGGAGCGGTTTAACTACATGATCGATCAGGTCGAAGAGCGGAATCGCCACGTTCATAAGATCCTCGAGACGGTCAATGAGGGCCTGTTCTTAATGGGCCCCGATTTCATCATTCAACCTGGTTACTCCAAGGTGACCGAAGAGATTGTTCAACGCAAAATTGTCGGAATCTCATTTCTTGAGCTTTTGCGGCCGGCACCGGAATCGGGGCTGCAGCCGATCGTCGGCGATGAAACTTTACTAGCGGCCCAGCATTACCTGGAGCTGCTCCTGAATCCTCGCATCAAGGAGAAGCTGATTCAGCAAACCAACCCGCTGGGTGCCATCGAATACAAGGAGCTTCGACCCAAGGGGGCTCCGCACAGCAAATTTTTGGAATTCCGATTTAACCGGGTGGTGGAAGGGGGAAAGACGACCCAGATCATGGTGACGGTTCTCGATTCGACCTCTCGCATCGCTTTGACCAGGCAAATTACCGAGAATGAGACCAAAGCTAAATCTCAGATTGAGATGTTGTTCGGGATCATGCACCTGGATCCGCCGATCCTGGCGGAATTTCTCAATCACGCCAAGTCCGAGGTCACCGCGATGCTCAATCTTTTGGAGGCGGAGCAATTCGGGAGTCACGCAGGCGAGTCTGGTACGGAACGTTCCGATCGCTACTTGCGATTGTTGCAAAAAATCTCACGATCGATTCACCTGATCAAAGGAAACGCGGCGATGCTGAGGCTTTCCTATTTTGAAGATCTGGCCAACCGGCTGGAGGAAAAGATTGCGACGGTGCGTGGTGGTTCGGCGCTGAGTGGAGAACAATTCCTGCCGATCACAACCGGATTGGCCTCGCTCCTGGACCAGATTGGTATGACTCACGCTTTGATCAGCCGGCTGCTTTCCATGCAGAAAGTCTTCGGAAAAGGATCCGGAGAAAGCGGCCAGACCGATTTTGGGCCATTGGTCGAGCTCGCGGAAGAGATTGCGCAAAGAAATGGAAAACAAGTTCGAGCGGATCTTCAGATCAAGGATGGACTGTCCCGTTTGCCCAATAATCTGCGGGAGCCGGTGCAGATGATCATGACTCAGCTAGTCAGAAACGCGGTCCTGCATGGAATTGAATCTCCTTCTGAACGGTTAGCGGAAAGGAAACACCCGGTCGGCGAAGTCCAGATTTACGCCTACCGGCTGAACGAGAACGAGAAAAAGATCATTTTGGCCGTGCGTGATGACGGGCGCGGGATTAACTATCAATTGCTGCGACGTCGTGCAGTGCAACTGGGTTACGCCAGCGCGAATAGTATCGAGGCATGGACACAACAGCAGCTCAACAATCTTTTGTTTGAAACCGGCTTCACGACCATGGATCGACCGACGATGGATGGAGGTCGCGGCGTAGGATTGGATGCCGTGAGAGATTTGACCGCAAAATTGGGCGGTCTGCTGAATGTTTCCTCTAAACAAGGTCAATTTTGTGAGTTCCGATTGGAAATTCCGGTGGCATGAAACTTCTTATCGTTGATGACTCAAGCGTAGTTCGAAGAGCGATTGAACGAGATCTGGAATCTGGGGAGATTACGGAGGTGGATCAAGCGGCGACAGGGGAAGACGCGGTGAGATTGTACGGGGCTAAACTGCACGATGTGGTCACTCTGGATATTACGATGCCGGGGATGGATGGCCTGACTTGTCTGGACAAAATCATTGAGATCAATCCGGTGGCGCGAGTCTTGATTATTTCGGCTTTGCGCGACAAAGCGACGGCGATCGACGCGATCAAGCGGGGAGCCAGCGGCTTTCTTTGTAAACCGATCAACCCATCGGAACTGAAGGAAGCGTTTCAGTTGCTCATCGAGGACTGAGCCGCATGAACGACCAAGATATCCAGGTATTTATCACCGGCGTCCGGCGGTATTTTGAGTCCCTCAGGGCGGATATCAGGGTCGTTATTGAGCCCCCTTTTATTAAGGATGAGGAGAAACCGTTTCTGGAATATACCGGGATTATCGGTGTTTCCGGCAAAGCGCACGGTGCCGTCTGCTTTACCGCCAATGGGGTGATGCTGGAAAATATTCTGCGATTCCTCAATGAAGCTCCGATCAATGCCGACTTGATTTGCGATCTCGTCGGAGAGATCGCCAATACATTGAGCGGAAACGCCCGCGAGGAGTTCGGTCGAGATTTCTTAATCTCGGTCCCGATAGTCTCGAGGGGGGGCAAGGTTCGTTTTCAATTTCCCCAGGAATGCCGCAACTACGTAATTCCAATCATCTGGCAAACGGAAAAGGCTTATTTGCTGGTTTGTCTGACCTAAAAAATTGCGGTAAAAAGAGAAACATTTGAACAGCGGAGAATTTGAAATGTCTATATTCTCTGGTTAAGGCGATTCGGGTTTGCGCACGATTCTCTCGACTTCTACTCCTTGGCGTGCGCAGCCCGGATCATTTTTTAGGACCAACCTTGATGGACCGCGAGCCAGTCGCTAGTCTGCAGGTCCGAATGTTGGATACAATTCTAGTCGTCGATGACGAACCCGACGTTGTTGATTTGGTCCGATACCATCTGCGCCGAGCGGGTTTTGATGTGCTGAGTGCTTTGACCGGTCCGGCCGGGCTGGCCACTGCCACGGAAGCACGGCCTGATGCCATTGTCCTGGATATCATGCTCCCTCAGATGACGGGGATCGAGGTTTACAAGGCTCTGCGCCAGGCAAACCAAACCGCAGATATTCCGATTTTGATCCTAACGGCCAGGGCCGAGCTCTCGGATCGGATCGCGGGACTTGAGCTTGGAGTGGACGACTATCTCACGAAACCGTTCAGCCCACGCGAGCTGGTTTTACGGGTGCAGAACCTGCTTCGACGGTTGCGCACCGTCCGAGATCCGTCTGTTCTGACGGTAGATGAGTTCTGCGTGGACAAGGGAAATTACGAGATCACCATCCATGGCACGCGACTCGATCTGACCACCACAGAATTCAAATTGCTGGCCGCCCTGGTGGAGCACCGAGGCCGGACTCTCTCCAGAGAGATTCTTTTGCAGGATGTTTGGGGTTACAAAAATGTCATCGATACACGCACGGTCGATACGCATGTCAGGCGACTTCGTGAAAAGTTGGGGTCGGCTGCAGATCGGATCGTCACTGTGCGAGGCGAGGGGTACAAATTTCTCGTCAATCATAGCGTGTGACGACGGGTTGGCTCATTGTCTGGCTGATCTTGTGCGGCAGCCTCCTCATCGCCGCTATCACGCAACGGCGCCGGTTGCTCCTCGTCCGTAGCGAAGTCCGGCGTCTGCGTTTGGCTGGAACTCTTTCTCATGAGGTTCGGGGTCCGCGAATCCTGCAGGAAATTCACCGGGACCTGAAAGAGATCGCGCGGCGAGAAAGAGAAAACGCACAACAAATCGCGGACGAAGATTTTAGTCTCCGGGCGATCCTGGTCAGCATGGTGGAGGGAGTTCTGATCGCGGACAGCAACCTGCAAGTCCGCCTGGTAAATGAACGTCTCCAACAGATGTTCTCTTTGCCCAAGTCGCCGATGGGCCGCACCGTGATGGAGGTCTTTCGAAATCACCTCGTGCATCAAGTGATTCGGGAATCGCTCCAGACCGGGTTACCGCAATCGGCCGAACTGCAAGCCGAGATCAGGGACGGAGACCAATTCCAGCTTAAACACTTCCAAATCACCTCCGTTAGTCTTCGTCCACGTGATCCGGAGTCATTGACCCGGGCATTGGTGATTTTCCACGATGTCAGCCAGATCCGGTCGCTCGAGGCCGTTCGCAAAGAATTTGTGGCCAATGTTTCTCATGAACTGCGAACCCCCTTATCGGTCATCACAGGGTACCTTGAAACGCTCATCGACGGAGGGGACGATAAAGAAACCAATCTCCGTTTTCTGCGGACGATGCATAAACATGCCCAGCGGCTGAACTTGCTGATCGAGGATCTACTTGATCTTTCCCAATTGGAGTCACGGAAAGTCAGTCTTCATTTTGAACCAGTTGATGTGTCGGAAAGCATTCATCGGGTGCTCGAGCAACTCGATTCGCGTATTCGCGAAAGTCGGGTGGCAGTGACCACTGTCATTCCCGAGCATCTGCCGCGAATCGAAGCGGACCCGTTCCGGATCGAGCAGGCTCTTTACAACCTGTTGGACAATGCCCTGAGGCATAGCGGCAAATCAGGAACCAGGGTCAACGTGCACGTGCAGGGCGACGCCACCGCCGTCACCGTGAGTGTAGGCGACGACGGTGTCGGCATCCCCCTGAGCGACCAGCCTCACATTTTTGAGCGCTTTTATCGTGTCCACAAAGACAGATCGCGAGACGCAGGCGGCACCGGTCTTGGTTTATCGATAGTCAAACACACTGTCCAAGCGCACGGCGGTTCAATTGCGGTCCAGAGCAGTCCCGGCGCCGGCGCCACTTTTGTCATGTGTCTACCTGTCAGCCAAGGCTGAGCAGGAGCCAGGAGCCAGGAGCCAGGAGCCAGAGTCAGGAGTCAGAGTCAGAATTCAGAAGTCAGCGAACGCCGGCGCCAGGAAGTCGAGAACGATAACGGGACGCTCGGAGCTGAACGCCGACACGCCCCTACGCCGAAACGCCGACACGTTCTCCTTTGCGCCGTTTCCGAACCGGGGTAGCATTTGAAGGTGGTCAATTCATTGCTGGATCCAGTCGATATCGCTCTGGCCGAAGACCTCGGCAGCGGGGATTTGACTTCCCTCTTTTTCATCCCGGAGACGCGTGCATCCAAAGGTCGAATCTTCGCGAAGGAGGCCTCTGTGGTCGCCGGTGTCGAGACGGTCCGGAGAGTTTACCAGAAGCTCGATGGGCGAGTGGAACTTACCATCCTGATCCGGGATGGATCACGGGTGGAAGCAGGCGAAACGGTGCTCGAGATGTCGGGGCCGACTCGTTCTATTTTAACCGGCGAGCGGGTGGCGCTCAATTTCATTCAGCGTCTTTCGGGAATCGCGACCTTGACGGCTCAGTTCGTTGAGGCGGTGCACGGCACGGGAGTGACCATTCTGGATACCAGAAAGACGACCCCTGGCCTCCGCGCGATGGAGAAAGCCGCGGTCAAGGCGGGCGGAGGCCAGAACCATCGAATGGGTCTCTACGACGGCGTTATGGTCAAGGATAACCATTTGCTGGCCGAGCCTGAGCTCCAGAAGGCCATTCTTTCGATTCGCCGAATTCACCCTGATATCTTGATTGAGGTGGAAGCTGATTCCTTTGACCAGGTTCGCGATTTCGTCCATCTGAAAGGGATCGATGTGCTCCTGCTCGATAACATGTCTCCAGATCAACTGCGGGCGTGCGTTTCGCTGAGACGACCAGGCCTCAAGTTTGAAGCCAGCGGAGGTGTATCGCTGGCGACCGTTCGTCAGATCGCTGAAACTGGCGTCGATTTTATCTCCGTCGGTCAACTCACGCACTCTGCAAGGGCGATCGATTTTTCTTTGGAGTTAGGGCATGCGTGACCCCAGAGAAATCGAGCTAATTCGGCTGCTGCTGCCAGCCGGTAGACTGGTTGAGCTCGGAGAATTGTTGGAGCGAACTGGCATCGATTCCGATGAGCTGCCTGTTTTCACGGAAGGCCTCCGCCAATCTGGGTTTGTTTTCTCGCAAACGGAAAAGACAATCCAGGCCGTTAAAGAGCCGGAATCACTGTTGCCCGAGATGATTCTGGCGGGACTCCGAACCCAGACGATCGGTCGGGATGTCTTGGTTTTTCGAGAAACGTCGTCGACGAACGATCGAGTCCGCCAGGCTGGTGTGGCCGGCGCGGGCGAAGGACTTGTGATCTTTGCCGAAAGCCAGACCGGCGGCCGGGGAACCCGAGGCCGGAAATGGGTGTCAACGGCAGGCGTTGGTCTTTGGTTTTCAATTCTCCTCCGGACACGAGTTCCGGTCGCTCAATGGCCGCTGTTGGTCAAAATGGCGGCGGTCGCTTGCGCTGAAGCGATTGAGAAGTGGGTCGTGCAAACGGTGCGGATAAAGCCGCCGAATGATCTGATCCTGGGTGACGGTAAGCTGGCTGGGTTCCTCCTCGAAACGTCCAACACCTGGGATTTTCAGGTGCTGGGTGTCGGACTCAATGTGCGATCAGCACCGGTCATTGACGGGTACCCGACCGCTGCAGTTGAGCAGTTTGCCCGGGGTCGGGTTTCTAGAGCCGCATTGGCGGCCGAGCTGCTGAATTCCTTCGAAATGTGGTATTTCAGAAGGACGCTGGCCGAGATGCTCTCGGCGTTTGAATGCCGAATCTGAGACGAAGCGGCCTGCGGGAGGCCGGTTCGTAAAACTGCCGCCAGTCTTCTGGCTTTCGTACTTTCATTTAAACGCAGAAAGTCGTATTGCTGGAGACTATCATTCTTGGACTAGTTACCGGAAAATTCATAAAAAATCTGATTGGGAGTTAATTTGTGGAGGAGAAGGTACCGCCGACTAACGTAAATACGGAGAGCTACACGACGGATTACTACGCTTCCTTGCTGGTAGGCCTGATCCATAAACTGAACAATGTGATCACGGTTCTCACCGGGCATTTCGGGTTAATGCTACTCGATCCGGACCTGAAGCCGGACATTTCGCAGCCTCTTCAACAAATGTATCGCGCGGCGCTGCTGGTTTCCCAATGTCTTAACGAAGCCGCCTCGATGGGGCGGGCGACGCCGCTGGCACTGGAGTCGGTCGGACTATCTGAGCTTTTTCAGGCGGTGGACTCTCCTGCCGGATTGGCGGTGGTCAAAGAGTACAATGATGGGATCAAGATTCGTGTGGATCGCCGGAAAGCGAAGGAAATCTTCGAGCACCTTCTTCGGAACGCCAGCGAAGCGAACGCGAAAACTGTGGTCGTGATTGCCGAGGCGAATCCTCAAATGGTCGACATGAAGTTCCGGGACGATGGGCACGGCATCAAGACTGAAGTGATGAAGCGGGCCTTTGATCCATTTTTCACCACTCGAAAACAGCGCGAGCAATTTGGTCTGGGTCTATTCAAGGCGAGGGGTGATCTGGCACGGATGAAGGGCCGAATCTATGCTGAGAGCGATGGCAAGAAGTACACCGAGGTGACTGTGCAATTGCCCGCCGGGTAAAAGGCAGGCCTTCCTTCTCGCTTTACACGGATCTACCTCTTTCGGCTGCCGACACTCACGCGACACGCCGACCCGCTCCTATCACGGCCGATCGCGCTTCTGGTGAAGAAATTTCTTCATCTCATTGAGCGGCAGGCAGTTCACGATATCCTGGCGGGTCAACCAACCTTTACGCGCGATTTGGATTCCGAACCAGAGATCGTGCAAGCTGCGAACACTATGGGCATCCGGATTGATCGTGCAGCGCACCCCGAGCTCCCGGGCGAGTTTCCAGAACCGCCAATCCATATCCAATCGCCTCGGATTAGCATTCAATTCGATGACCGTCCCTGTTTGGGCAGCCGCTTTGATGATTTCAACCAGATCGAGTTGGTACGGTTCCCGCGAGAGTAACAAGCGTCCGCTCGGATGGCCGAGGATCGTCACGTATCGGTTTTCCATCGCGCGGATGACACGTTGGGTCATCTCTTTTTCCGACAGCGTGAACGAGGCGTGGACACTCGCCACCACGAAGTCGAGTTGGGCAAGGACTTCATCCGCAAAATCCAGGCTGCCGTCCTTCAGAATATCGCATTCGACGCCACAGAAAAGCTGGAAACCGTCTTCGAATCCCTTGTTCATTTCGCGGATCTGTTCGACCTGCTTCAGCAACCGGCTCTCGTCCAGACCATGAGCCTGAAACGAGCTTTTGCTGTGGTCGGCTATTCCGAGATACTCGAGGCCAAGCTCCTGTGCCGCATCTGCCATTTCTTTCAGGGTGTTCTGACCGTCGCTCTCACTGGTGTGACTGTGGAAGGTGCCGCGAAGATTTTGCAATTCGACCAACCTGGGCAGCTCACCTCTTTCGGCCGCCTCAATTTCCCCGTGATTTTCACGCAATTCCGGCGGGATGTAGGCGAGACCAAGGGCTCGATAAAGATCCATTTCCGTCTGAATTTCGGGAATCGGCTGGGGAATTTTCTTGGACCCAGGTTCCGGGGCGAGCCGATATTCGTTGAGGGTCCAGCCATTTTGGAGGGCGCGTCCGCGCAGGGCCACATTGTGTTCCTTGCTTCCGGTGAAATAACAGAGCGCAAACGGAAACTCGGGATTTGCAACAACTCGCAAATCGGCCTGGATCCCATAATTTAAAAGCACGCTGGCCTTCGTCTCGCCCCGGGCGAGGATCCGATCGATGGCGTCGTGGGCGAGAAAATACTCGATGACCTGTTGGGGATGCTTGGTCGCGACCAAAAAGTCCAGGTCGCCAATTGTTTCTCGCCCCCTGCGAAAGCTTCCACCTGTGCTAATCTGCGAAACGTCTGGATGCCCCTGCAAATGGTCCAGCAGTTCGTCGGACCAGATCTTGGCGTCTGATAGCAGAATTCGGCCGGAATGTTTGCGCCGCTGCTCGATCGATTGAAGGAGATTCGCAGCGGTCTTTGCCCCAAAGCCAGGGAGCGCGGCAACGCGCCCATCTTTTGCCCCGGCTTCGAGTTCGGCTATCGTCTTGATGCCCAACTGTTCATACAGAGCCTTGACCTTCTTGCCCGCTAGTCCGGTGATTTCAAACAGTTCAAAGATTGTCTCTGGAAACTCCGATTGCAGTTTTTCGAAATACTCCAACCTGCCGGTGCCGACGTATTCGGATATTTTTTTTGTAATCGCGTCGCCGATACCGTTCAGTTCTCCCAGCTTTTCTTCCGCAACCGTGGTTTGAAAATTGCCGGAAAATGTCTCAAGCGCCCGCGCGGCATTGGTGTAGGCCCGGATTTTGAACGGATTTTCACCCTTCAGCTCCAGGAGTCTGGCAATGGTTTCCAGGAGTTCAATTGTTTGTTCCTTTGTTTTCATCCTATCTTCGCGGAATTCCGTCTACTTTTGCGCCGGACGAAATGCCGTGTTGCGCGAACCAGCCCTGATTGGCCTCCAGCGCATAGGCGATCTGATCCGAGCTGCTCGGAACAACTGTTTCATCCAACGGGTTCATCGATTTGATCTCGAGAATTTTCCCTGCCGAGTCGATGTACGCAATCGAGAGTGGGATCTTCGTATTTTTCATCCAAAACGAGGCCTTTCTCGGCTGTTCAAAGATGAAAAGCATTCCTCGGTTCGCCGGCAACGAATCGCGAAACATCAGCCCGTTTTCAGATGCCTCAGGCGTGTCGGCAATTTCGACTGTCAGTGGCACATTCGAGATCTTCAGTTCGGTAGTTTTTAGACCAAACGGGGTGGGGTCCGGAGCCTTTGGCTGGCAGCCTGCGAAAAGGAAAATCCAGCTAATTGCGGGCACCAACGCCCACCGACTCAGTCCGCCTTGGGAGCGGGCGGCCACTCGCCGTCTAGGTCTCTTTATTGGCATCGGTCAGTTTCTGCTTGATTTGCAAAGCTTCGGCCAGTGCCTGCTCAATGGACTCTCGAAGGACGCAGAAGTGTCCCATTTTGCGTCCGGGCCGGCCCTCCAGTTTCCCGTATAAGTGAAGTTTGGCGTAAGGATTGTTCAGAATCGGATGCAGGTCCGGCTGGAGGCCAGCTTTCCAAAGATCCCCAAGCAGGTTGACCATGATCACGGGTCTGAGAAGATCCGGAGATCCAAAGGGCAAACCGCACACGGCGCGCAATTGCTGTTCAAACTGGCTCGTCACGCAAGCGTCAAAGGTGTAATGACCTGAGTTGTGGGGCCGGGGAGCGAGCTCGTTCACTAGTAACTCGTTATCGCGGGTCAGAAAAAATTCCACTGCAATCAGGCCAACAACGTTAAGGTCACCAGCAATATTCTTTGCAATGGTCTGAGCAAGGCGTTGGATTGCGGGATCGATGCGTGCCGGGACGATGGAATAGTCTAGAATATGGCGGCTATGCACATTCTCGGAGGCCGGGAAAACGCAGACCTTGCCTTTGGCATTCCGCGCACAGATCACGGAGAGCTCGCGATCGAAAGGAATCCATTTCTCGAGAACAGAACGGCTGGCGGTGGCATGGGGGTAGTGAAATGAATCGCCGGGGCCAATCTTTTGCTGACCCTTGCCGTCGTACCCAAAATCAGCGCTCTTCAGAACGGCGGTCGGACCGACTAAGGCGAGTGCAGAGTCGAACTCCGCCTGGTTGGAGACGACAGCGAACGGTGCGTGCGGATAATGATGCCGGTGAAGGAAATTTTTTTCACGCTCGCGGTTTTGGCAGATATGCAGGACTTCGGATCGGGGATGCACGGGCTTGGAGCGCGAAATTCTGTCCACGACTTCTGCGGGGATATTTTCGAATTCGAAAGTAACCACGTCCACTGAGTGGACAAATGTTTCAAGCAAGTCCCAGTCGGTGTAGGAGCCGTTAAATTCGCGGTCCGAAATTTGCCCTGCCGGGCTGTCGGGTGAGGGCTCAAAGGTATGGACTCTGTATCCCATTCGGCGTGCCGCGATCGCGAACATCCGCCCCAACTGCCCACCACCCAACAGGCCGATTGTCGAGCCCGGCGGGATGACCATTTCCATGAAATAGGATACAGGATACAGGAGACAGGATACAGGATTTACCGAGGGCTCCGCCCTTTTTCTCCTGTCTCCCGTCTCCTGTCTCCTGTATCCTTCCCGATGTTGTCAGAGTGGGAAATCAAGGCTCGAAGCCGCTATTGCGCTCAAACGGAGGAAGCCTTCGATGATGGCGCGACAATTTATACCCTTTTGTTTCGGGACCGAGGCGGATTCAGGCGTGAAGATATTTCCGAAAAAGCATGGCAGCAGATCAAGGAGAGTGTTGAGCCGTTCTCTTTCTGGAAGTCGAAATTTCAGGCCCGGCCTCCGACCCCACCAGAGCCGATGCCGAAGGAGTCTGTGGAGGAACTCCTGCGCAAGTTGGTCAGCGAGGACCTGCCGGAGCATCTGAACGCACGTTATGTCCTGGCCATTCTGCTCGAGCGAAAGAGAATATTGAAGCAAGTGGATATTCGTGAGAGCGCGGAAGAGAAGATTCTTATCTACGAACACGTCAAAACCGGCGAGGCTTTTATTATTCCGGATCCGCGGCTGAGATTAGATCAACTCGATTCCGTCCAGGAGGAAATCTATTCGCTGCTGGCACGGTAGGAAGTTGCCAGTGCCAGGAAGTGGCCAGTGTCGGTTGCCAGTTCTCAGTGGCGGAGAAGACCGCCGATGCAGGAGTCTTTTTCGGAGCGTTCGTCAGAATTCGTGCCATCGTTGGCACTAAGGCTGACTGGCAACTGACAACTGACCCACTGACAACTGCCCCTGACACTGGCAACTTCCCCATGCTTCCCTGGTTCGAACATATGCGTCCTCTTTACCTTGCGCCGATGGCGGGGGTGACGGACTCCGTCTTTCGCCGGCTCTGTAAGGAACATGGGGCGGATGTTCTGGTCACCGAGTTCGTCTCCGCGGACGGAATTTTGCACCGGAACCAGCGTACGCGGGAAATGCTCAGTTTTCGAGCGGAAGAGCGGCCGGTAGGCGTGCAATTGTTCGGTGCAGATCCGCAACGGATGGCGGAGGCGGCGAAATCCGTCAGGGATTGGGTGCAACCGGATTTTATCGATCTGAATTTTGGTTGTCCGGTTAACAAAGTGGTCTGCAAGCAGGGCGGGTCCGCATTGCTAAGGGATTGCCCGCTGCTGGAGCGAGTTGCCTTGGCTGTCGTGAAGGCGGTCGCCCCGTTACCGGTCACTGCCAAAATCCGCTCTGGGATGGAGTTCGGAGACGATCAATGCCACGACCACCGCAGCTATTCTGGAGCAAGCCGGGATAGCGGCTGTTGCTGTTCATGGGCGCACGAAAGAACAGGGGTACTCCGGAGCCGCAGACTGGGAGGTCATTGCCCAGGTGGCCGAAACAATCTCCATACCGGTGGTCGGAAACGGAGATCTTGCAGACGTCGAAGAGATCGCTTTCCGGCTTCGTTCAACCAAAGTGCGCGGCTTGATGATTGGGCGTGCTGCGATGACATCGCCGTGGCTATTCGGGCAGGCCAAACATTTTCTGCGGACCGGTGAATTTATTCCAGATCCCTCAATCGAAGGACGCTGGAGCCATATTCTTCGCCACTGTCGGATGGCGGCTACCGAAGCCGATTCCGAGAGACATGCGATGGCTGCGATGCGTGGTCGGTTAATGGCCTACTCGAAGGGCATGCCAGGTGGCCGTTCGCTGCGAGCAGAGCTTCAGCAAGTCTCCTCGGTGGCTCAAGTGGAGGAAATCGCAGAACGCCATATGGGAAGTGTCAGTGCTGAGGAAGTGTCAGTGCCAGTGTCAGTGTCAGGGGAGATCTCTAACGGCCTGACTGTCACTGGCACCAACTGCGGCGTGGCTGCGTGGAAGTTGCCAGTGAGGCAGCGTTAGCGCCTTGATGACAGCGTGAGCTTACTGACACTGACACTGACACTGACACTTGACACTTCCCCAGACCGAGCGTTTGCTTTTAGGCGGCGCAGATTCCATATTCGCGCGTGTCGGCAACCAGTGAAGTAAAGTACAAGATTGGAAACGAGCGTTTGGTGAAGGTGACCGGGAGCGCCGCCGCGAAGCTCTCACAATTGCTGCAGCGTCAGGGTCGCCCGCAGGGCGCACTGCGGGTCGCAGTCATCGGAGGCGGTTGTTCCGGCTTACAGTACAAGATGGATCTTGTCGATGGCCCGGCCAATCGCGATATCCTGGTGGAGTCGAACAGTGTTCGGGTGGTCGTTGATCCAAAGAGCGCTCTGTTTGTCAGCGGTTCATTGCTCGACTACAGCGACGACCTCCAGAAAGGAGGGTTCAAGGTGACAAACCCAAACGCCGTCGCGCATTGCTCGTGCGGCGAAAGCTTCTCTGCATGATCGATTACTTCGCCCTGCTCGATATCGAGCGACGGCCCGCAGTCAGCGACGAATTCCTGAAGAACGTCTATTTTCGCAAGACCGAATCGTTTCGCCAGCATCAGGCCGAAAGTGACGACTTTGCGTCTCTGAACTTGGCCTTCCGAACCCTCGCGAATCCGGCAACGCGAATTCAACACCTTTTGAGGCTTGAGTTCGGAGATGCGCGGGGAGGGCATATTGAGGCTGACCTCGGCGAGCTGTTCGGAAACATTGTGGAAGCACTGCAAAAAGCTGACCAGGAGTTTGGATCTATCTCGACAGAAAGTTCAGCGCTGATTCGCGCCTTGGCGTTCCACAGAATGGACGGTATGCGAGAAAGCCTCAATCAATCGGAAATGGAGCTTTCGAAGCGAGAGTGCGGCCTGCTTTCGGAACTTGGCCAGCTTGACAGCATGTGGATGGAGAACCCGGCTCAGTGCCGGGAATCGCTTGCCCAGATTGCCCTTAGCCTGACGTTCGTTCAAAAGTGGTTGAACGAGGTGCGGGAAAGAAAAATTCGCCTGGAAGAGCTGGCTTAGTGTACCGTCCCCCACACCGTTTGGTTTCGTTGCGTTCAAAATCGGTCGTCTGCGAGGCGGTCCAAGCCGGACTGGCACTAAAGGAGCTTATCTAGATGAGTGATATCGTCGGGATTGATCTCGGAACAACGAACTCGTTGATCGGGGTGATGGATGCCGGTTTTCCGATCCTGATCGCCGATCGGGATGGATCGAGGCTGACGCCTTCCGTGGTCTATCTACCGGAAACAGGCGATCCCGTGGTCGGCGCTCCGGCGGACCGGATGCGTGCTTTATTCCCGGAGCGCACGTTTTATTCCATCAAACGCCTGATCGGACGCAGACCGGGAGAATCGGAGAAAGAAGACTTTCCTTTTGCAGTCACCTCTCAAGGTGGCCGCACGCTGTTGGAAATCGGTCAACGTTTGGTGCAGCCGGAGGAGATCTCCAGCTTGGTCCTCAAGAAGCTCAAAGCCGAAGCCGAATTGAGTCTCGGAAATCCGGTCGATCGGGCCGTCATTACGGTTCCGGCCTACTTCAATGATCTGCAACGTCAAGCCACCAAGCGAGCCGGAGAGTTGGCTGGGTTCACGGTCGAAAGAATTATCAATGAACCGACCGCCGCGGCGCTGGCCTACGGCTTGGACAGATTGAATGATCGCTCGCGAATCGCTGTTTACGACCTGGGAGGCGGAACTTTTGACATTTCCATCCTCGAACTCAACGACGGCGTTTTCCGAGTCTTATCCACCAACGGCAATACCCGGCTCGGTGGCGATGACATCGACCGCGAGCTCGTCCGCCTTCTGAAAGAGCGTATTACCGGGCGGCATCCTGAACTTCGACAGGAACTTGACAATAAACTGTTCCTGGCCAGAACTCGGGAAATTGCGCACGCCGCCAAACTGCGTTTATCGACGGAAGACATCGTACAAGTCGAAATCCCGTTTCTCTCCGGGAACCGAAGCTTTTCTTACAGCTTGACGCGGCAAGAGCTGGAAGCGGTGGCGCGGCCGATTATCCGGCGGACTCGCTCGCATTGTCTGCGCTCACTCGATGACGCCAAGCTTGACCCGCGGAAACTCGATGAAGTGGTTCTTGTCGGTGGCGTTACCCGCATGCCGATTGTCCGACAGTTTGTGGCGGAGGTTTTCCAACGGCTCCCGAACATCACGCAAAATCCGGACGAAGCAGTCGCCGTGGGTGCCACGATCCAAGCCGGTATACTCTCCGGAGAGGTGCAAAACGTTGTGCTCCTGGACGTGACTCCTCTGTCTCTTGGTATTGAAACCTTCGGCGGCCTGATGAATGTGCTGATTCCACGAAATTCCACCATTCCATGCAAAGCCGGCGAAATGTTTACCAATGCGGTGACGAACCAGGCTGCCATGCAAATCGTGGTCTTGCAGGGCGAACGCGAGTTGGCAAAGGACAATTGGGAGCTGGGCCGATTTGATCTCGAATTTGAGCCGGTTGCGAAAGGTCTCGCCAGGGTAGGCGTACAGTTTGAAGTCGATGCCGACGGCATCCTTCACGTGCTGGCTCGTGATACGCGAACAGGGCGGGAAAGAGTCATCGAACTGAGCAGTGCCGTGGACGTATCCGACGAGGCCGTGGAAAAAATGATCGCGGAGTCTCTGGATCATGCTTTTGAAGACATGACTGAACGTCTCTGGACTGAAGCGGTCCTCAAGAGCAACGAACTGTTGCCGGCGGTCCGCAGCGCTTTGACGCTGGTCGGCGATCAGATCGAAGTAGACGACAGGCGTAAGATCGATGCGCTGGTCCATGAAGTTGAAGCTTCTCTCCAAAGCCACGATGCGCACCGCTTGAAAAAAGCAAATGCGGAACTGGACGAGGGTACCCAGCATCTTGCGACCCTTCTGATCGATCGCGCCATGGCAGAGGCTGCCAAGCGCAAAAAATGAGTGATTCGCCCATTAGCATGTTTTACAAAGGGGTTTGGAATTGGGCGCTCGGATCAATTCGAGTGTCAAAAAAAAGCTTGGGTGGAACCATGTCGCTGATCGTCCAGCGCGATTTGCCGTTGAATGCTCTAATCTGCGTGTAACCCTTGTCCGCAGGGTAGGCCTTGATGATCGTGTCTTTCCAAAAACGACCGTCATTTGAGGCTTCGATCTGCACCGTGAGAGGTGCGTCGCCAACGTATTGGCCGTTGATCTCGATTTTAGCACCCGCTGGTTGAGAGGCGATCTGGAGATTCAACCTCTGTCTCACGACTTGCGTGTGAGATGCGCATCCGGAGCAGATGAGAAAAATGGAAGCCGCGAGGGACACAGAAATGGCAGCGAAAACTGGGAGGGCCCGATTCATGGGAGTTGCCTTATCAGAAATGGAACCGGTTCGTCTCTCATTTTGTTCGCTGAAATGATCGCTTCTTTTTCGAGAGAAGCGTTCAAAAAGGTCTGTTGGGTTGGTCAAATTCAGTAAGGGCCATTCAACGAGGCCTTAGCCTATTTAGGGCCGCTTCGCTGAGCGCTATTGGGGCCGGTAAACGGAGGAACAAGGCGTTACCGCCGGTAAAGCGGTTAAATGGATCAGCGAGATATTGAATCGTTTGAATGATGTAAGTCATTTATAAAAAAAGACTTAGGACTGGATTTCTACGAATTGTTGATATAACTTGACTGACCGGTCAAATTGCCTAAACTGGTTTTGGGTTTATATGAAATTTTCTGAGCATTTCGGAATGCCGCTCCGCGAAGGGGCGATCAATCCGGAATGCTGAGAGAAACAAGAAAGTGAACTCCGTGAGGGGTGTTCTTTCTGAACTCTCAAGAATGAAGCATTCACTTGAGGAAAAAAAATCTTATGGACCCACATATTTCCGTTTTGACGGCTATACTGAACAGCATCGCTTATCAAAGCGACGAGAGCGGTGGATCGGTCGCAGAAGAAGTGGATTTTGTTCCGTTTAATCTCTCGTATTTGAGGGATTTTTCGGAAGAGAGCGAGGAAGCCAGAAATCCATTCGGAGGACGCGATCAAAATGCACCTGATGCCCTGCCGGCGTAACTCTCGCACTGAAGCTTCAAAGCTTCATCTGGCGTCCCCCCAGAAACTCTTTCGCGCAAAAAAGGGTTACAGGGTGTCGATTAAATGATCGATCTCTACCCGTTTATGAGAGGCCACACTCTTGAGAATCACGACTGCGAGTCCGCTTTTGATCCTGGCCTGCAGAGGGATAGTAATTCGCTGAAAGCGTGGATTTAGAGTCTCCACACGAACATGTCGACCGATTTGTTTGATGAAATGATAATCCCAATGCCTGCACAGGCAGGTGACCAGATCATTACCGGATATCTCAGGAAGCGTTCTCAAGCGGCAAAAACAAATTGAGACACAACCTGAGCTAAACGCACTTCAAATTTTTCGCAATCCTCGTCGGAAAAATGGACGCGGACGGCCTCCAGCGCATTCACTTTGAGGTCTTCGAAATCACTCCCCTGGGTAAAGATGTCATCCCCGATTCCGACAGCGGTCCAGGTTCCGTCTTCCTGCGGAATCACTTCAAAAACGAGATGCTTTAATATCATGGGAGAACATATAGCTCGGATCATGGGAGAACATAAGGTTCGGAGCTGCAGGGTTGCGCGGGCTAAGTCTTTGGCTGAAGCGATTCCATATCCTGTCGCATTCTTCGAATGCCCTTTTGCGACCCTTCCAGAATATCCGGGTAATCTTCCTTGAACGTATACTTTAACGAAGTCGCAGTCCGTTGAACCAACACCGGAGGACCGACGCGATTGAGTAAAGTGAACCCTTCAAATTCCAGAGGATTGAAGCCGGTCCCGCGCGAATACTCAATGGTCACACATCGGCCGGCATGAAGTCCGCAGGAAATAGCGATACCCTCCTTCTGGAAATCAATCAGCTTGTCAAAATACGGATTATACTTTCCGCCGGGTCGAACTGAAACTGGCCTTCCGTACCGTGTCTTCAATTGTTTCTCGGTGTCTCCCAGTCTGCCAAACGCGCTGGCGGTGATGCCAACGATCAAAATGAATATCCAGATCCTCATGGTGCCTCTACTAACAAACTTCGTGACGGCGACATTGAACAACCTCGGGACCGGATCTCCAGCGGTCAAGAATCACTCTGGCTTTCGCCGAGTCAAGTGGCTTTAATTAAGGGAGCGATAAAAATCCGCGGAAGAAGTTATCAGCTGTCTTCTTGCGAAGCGGAGGCGGAGGCGTTTTAGTAAGAACTATGGACGCGCTTACCAACGAAAAGTGTACGGCCTGCCGTCGTGATTCCCCGCGCGCGACAGAAGCGGAGGTCCTCGAACTCAAACCTCAAATTCCAGAATGGACCCTTGTGAAAAGGGACGAAATCGAAAGGCTCGAGAGAGTCTACCAGTTCCCGAATTTTGCCGAAGCGCTTAGTTTCACCAATCGCGTGGGCGCATTGGCCGAGCAGGAAGGCCATCATCCGGCCATCTTAACGGAGTGGGGACGGGTGACAGTGACGCTCTGGACCCACAAGATCAAGGGCCTGCACCGCAACGACTTTATCATGGCGGCGAAGGTCGATTCGCTCGTGCCATAGCCAGTTCCTGCTGCGCTCCGTAAAAAACAAAGAGTGCGATGAAGACTAGGAATGGATCGCGGAAAAATCCATAGACTGCGAAGAGGACGGCGAGGCCTTGCCCGAGCCTGGCGGCAATTTGCGTGGCTCGAAGGTAAGGCATTAACATTGCCAACAGTGATCGGAGAACTCGGCCTCCATCCATTGGGAACGCGGGGATCAAGTTAAACACCAGCAACAACCAATTGTAGTTTGCCACTCTGGCCAGTAGTTCGATTTCTGGACTTTCCGGGTCCTGAGCCTGTTTCAGGTGAATGGCTCCGCGCAAGACGAAGAAGATCACCACGTTAACCAACGGTCCGGCGACGGCGACAATAAGTTCCTGCCAAGGCTTGTCTGGAATGCGGGTGAGCCGTGCGACTCCACCAATCACGTACAAGGTAATGTCAGGGGTCCGAATACCAAATGTGCGTGCCGCGAAAGCGTGACCGAACTCATGCAAAAGGACGAAGGCGAACAGAGTCAGGACGAGCAGACCACCTTGGATCGCGCCCTCTACACCTGCCTCCTGGTACGAACTGAAACAGATGAACGCGAGATAAATGAGGAAAGAAACGTGAATTCGAACCGCTATCCCGAAAACAGAAGCAATTTTCAGCGAAGACCCCATACCTTTTCAGCTACCTCAGCCTCGTCGGTGGCAAACTCTCATCGAACCGGGAGCCGTTTCCTCGGTACCATATCGCACCTTTATGGATTTGCTGCGAAGCTTGAAGAGAAACTATTTGTCCCTGATGGCTAGCCTGTCGCGCGCCGGTGAAAGGATTTGCTTAACCGGGCATTCAAGATAATCTAATGCCTTGGCGCAGCGTCGAGGCATACGTGCTGATCGGTGCTGGCTTCCCCCTCAGTCTAAAGCCCATTCTGGTTACCAAAGCCCGGAGCCTGCGCGTTTGGCCTCCTTCGGCAGGGGTGAGCCTGTGCCGCGCATCTGCTCAGAATGGTTGCGCCATGAAAACAATGGCTCAATCATCGGTTGAAAATTAGCATGAAAAGAATGACCTGCAGTGCTGCTCTGCTCCCCATTCTGGCGAGCATGGCGTTGATCGGGGTGGCCCGCGCGGACACCAAAAACATGCGCATCGCGTTTTCGAATAATTACGCGGGCAATTCATGGCGGCAAGCCATGTTGAAGAGTTATGATCTGGTGACCAAGAAGGCCGTGGCCGACGGAGTGGTGGCCGCCGCCGACGTCTTCACCACCGCCGACAAAGAAGTCCCGACCCAGGCTGCACAGATTCAGAACCTGATCCTGCAGGGCTACAACGCGATCGTTATTAATGCATCCTCACCGGATGCGTTGAATGGAGCCATCAAACAAGCCACGGATGCCGGCATCGTGGTCGTTTCCTTTGACGGAACAGTCACGGAGCCCTCAGCCTGGCGCGTGGTCGTCGATTTCAAGGATTACGGTGAGCAGGAGGTCGTGCATCTGGCTAGCTGGTTACCCAAAGGTGGCAATCTACTGGAGATTCGTGGGCTGGCCGGAACCTCGATCGATGACGCCATTCACGCTGGAATCCAGCAGGGAGTGAGCAAGCACCCGGAATTTAAAATCGTCAATAGCGTAGAGGGCGACTGGGACCAGACGACGGCGCAAAAGGCGGTCGCGACGGTGCTGCCTTCGCTTCCGGAAATCGTCGGGGTGGTGGATCAAGGGGGCGACGGATACGGCGCGGCGCAAGCCTTCGCGGGAGCCGGACGTAAGCAACCGATTATCATCATGGGAAATCGTCAGGACGAACTGGCCTGGTGGAAAGAGCAGAAAGCCAAGAGCGGTTACACGACTTGGTCGGCATCGATTGCCCCTGGAGTCTCGACGCTGGCGTTCTGGGTGGCCCAGCAGATTCTGGACGGCCGCAAGGATATCCCGCACGACTTGGTAGTGCCATATCTGGCCTTTACGCAGGACGATTTTGAGGCGGCGCTTCCCAGCATTCCCGTCGGTGGTGTAGCCAGTCATGAATATACCCAGGAAGACGCCAAAAAGGCGATCGAAGCCAACATCAAGAAATAGCGGAATAAGGAGTTCAGTCGTTCAGGGGTTGCCGGAGTTCAGGATTCGGGAGGAATCTGGATTGAGTCTTCGCGAGTGATGCCCGAATCCTCCGTGAACATCGTCAGGCTGGTCGGCGTCGAAAAGCATTTCGCCGCCGTCCGGGCCCTCGCAGGAGTGGATTTCGCGGTTGATGGCGGAGAATGCGTCGGACTTGTCGGCCACAATGGGGCTGGCAAGTCGACTCTCATGCACGTGTTGGCCGGCACGCTTTCTCCCGATAAGGGGACGGTCACCGTCAGGGAGGCCCCGCAGCAGGGGTATTCGGCGCTTCTTGCACAGAAACTGGGGATCCGGTGCGTTTTCCAGGAATTGTCGCTTTGCCCTAATCTGACGGTCGCTGAGAATGCCCGCGTCCTGCATCCAGACATTGCCGGATGGGGTTGGCGAAAGCGAGCCGGCCGACTGATCGAAGGCAAACTCGATGAAATTTTTCCGGGTCATGGCATCGCCCTCGATGCTGTCGTTGGCGATCTCCCGATCGGGAAACGGCAGATGATCGAAGTGGCCCGCGCCTTCACGATTACCAAAGCTCCCTTGCATCTGGTAATCCTGGACGAACCCACCTCCTCTCTTGACAGCCATACGGCGGCGCAGCTGTTGACCCATGTACGGCGGGTTGTAGCGGATGGAGCCAGCTGTGTCCTGATCTCACATCTCCTGGGAGAAATACTCGAGTATTCCGATCGGATCGTGGTTATGCGGGATGGCGCAGTGGCGGCGGCTGATAAAGCTTCTGCCTTTGATCGAGACAAGCTGGTGACCGCAATGGGTGGAGCGGCGGCCGGTAAAATGCGATCGGTGCAGGAACGGTCCGCACCGCGAGGGACGACCCCCGTGCGTGTTCGTGCGCGCTCCCTGATTCACGGCGACAGCATTGAGCTGCTGGCGCATCAAGGCGAAATTGTCGGGCTGGCCGGTCTCTCCGGTCACGGACAAACGGAGTTGTTGCTGTCCGTATTTCGCGGTGCGACCCGCCGCCTTTCCGGGCTCGAGGTCACGGATCCCGTCGCGTTGATCGCCGGAGACCGTCAGAGTGACGGAATATTCCCGCTCTGGTCTATCACCAAAAATATCGGTATTCGCTCCCTGGCGGCGCTTCGCAGCGGACCCCTGATTTCTTCCGCGCTGGAGGAGCAATTTGCGGAGCGATGGCAGAAGCGAGTCAATATCCGGACGCAGGACATGCAGAACAACATCCTGTCCCTCTCGGGCGGAAATCAGCAGAAGGCCTTATTCGCACGTGCGCTCGGTTCGGAAGCGAAAATTGTTTTGATGGACGATCCCATGCGCGGAGTGGATGTCACCACCAAGCTCGAGGTTTACGATCTGATCCGCTCAGAAGCCAACGCCGGGCGCACTTTTCTTTGGTACACCACCGAAATGGAGGAACTCAAAAATTGCGATCACGTTTATGTCTTTCGCAATGGACGGATCGTGGCTGATCTGCGCCGCGGCGAACTCAGTGAGGAGCGAGTCATCCAATCTTCCTTTCAGGAGGTCGGGTGAACGTGAGCCCGGGCAAGGACGCGAACGCGACGAAAATTGCGAAGAGAGCCTCCTCCCAGCCGTTTCTCCGGTTCCTGCGGGCCGCGTTGCCTTCTTTATCTCTAGCGCTGGTGATCCTTGGGATCGCCTGGCTCAATCCGCGGGCGATGAGTTATCTGGGTCTTAATTTGATGCTCAACCTCGGAATTCCCACGGCGCTCGCCACCGTCGCCCAGATGTTTGTCATCACGGTGAATGATCTCGATCTGTCGATTGGCACGTTTGTCAGCTTTGTTGGGTGTGTGGCGGCGACCTGGCTACGAGATGCTCCGCTCCTGGGTCTTGCCGTACTTCTCAGCGGCGTCGCGGTCTACGCACTCATCGGCGCAGTGATTTATCTCCGGAACGTTCCCTCCATTGTGGTAACGCTCGGCATGCTGTTCGTCTGGCAGGGATTGGCAATCCTGATACTTCCCAAGCCGGGCGGGAAGCCACCCGGTTGGCTACATGACTTAATGAATTTCCACGTGCCTTATATCCCGTTTCCGATCGTCGCTGCCATCGTGATTGCGGTGCTCGTTCACGTCGGATTGATGCGCACTTCCTATGGCGCGATCTTACGCGGATCCGGCGGCAATCCGAGCGCGATCCGGAGGGCTGGGTGGTCTTTGCTCAAAACCAAAATCGTCATGTTCGCTCTAGCGGGTGTTTTCGGAGTCTTTTCCGGGCTGGCATTGATCGGGTTAACCACCTCTGCCGATGCGAACATCGGTAAGGGTTATACCTTGCTGTCGATTGCGGGAGTGATTCTGGGCGGAGGGGAATTTGTGGGCGGTCGCGTTTCGCCGATCGGGGCGGTCATCGGCGCGCTGACGTTGACACTGGCCGGTTCGCTCCTGAATTTCATGAGGATTTCACCCGATTGGCAGGTCGGCGCCCAGGGCGGAATTCTCATCATCGTACTCGCTGCGCGCGCGGTGATTAACCAGACCGACAGGAGAACGTTATGAAGTCGGTCGGGAGGCTTAACCTTTCTGCAAAGCCGTGGATCTGGTCTTACCTCGGCGCGTTTCTGGTCTGGCTGGCCGCCATCGTCTTCACGCGCGGCTACGGCGCCGGCGGAATGCTAACTGCCGCCCTTGCCCTGGCCGTCTTTTCGGTGATTGCCGGTGTCGCGCAAATGTTCGTGATCACCCTCGGCCCGGGTAACGTGGATCTGTCGTTGCCGGCCAATATCGGCTTGGCGAGCGCTGTCGCGATGAAGATGATGAACGGATCAGACTCCTTGATTGCCGTGGGCTTTCTCGGCGCTCTGGCATCCGGCATTGGCATCGGAGTTTTCAACTATCTGCTGATCTGGCTGCTGCGTATTCCGCCGATCATTTCGACTCTTTCCGCCAGCTTCATCATTCAATCCGCTGGGATTAGCTATGGGCGCGGTCTGCAGATCAAGCCACCTCCCGGGTACGCTGCGTTCACCTCAGCGCAAGTCGCCGGGATACCTATCCTGGCGATCGGCACGGCGATCTTCACGGTCGGCGTAGGGGTAGTCCTGCATCGGACAATTTTCGGTCGATCGGTCCTCGCCATCGGCCAAAACACCCGGGCCGCCTGGCTCGCTGGAATTGCCGTGGAACGGGTTCGTTTGGCCACCTATGTATTGAGCGGCGCTTTGGGCGGGGTCTGTGGATCGCTCCTGGCCGGCTATTTTCGAGGATCATCCTTGGAAATCGGTGACGAATATCTGCTTGCGTCGATTGCCGTGGTCGTGATCGGCGGGACCTCGGTCAGCGGTGGAAAGGCCAACGTACCAGGGCTATGGGGCGGTGCGCTGTTCCTTGTCCTCCTGCTCACCATGCTCAACACGTTTGGGGTTAGCGCGGGCATTCGTTTCGTGGTCACCGGGTTGGTGATCATCGGAGTGATTATCGCGGCCGGCGGACAGAAGCTTCGATAAGCGCGAAAGCAGTGGCTTTGCACTGAATCCGGTAATTCCGGGCTTTGTCTTCCTCTCGACTCACGAACTCCTGGAACTCCCGGGGCTAAGGGACAGGTCAAATCGTCATGAGCCAGATGGCCAGAAGGAGGCTAAGGGACAGGTCAAATTGGTCAAGGGAAGCTAAGGGACAGGTCAAACGTCATCAGCCAAATGGCCAGGGACAGGTCAAATAGGGGCACTGAACTGTCATCATTTTGGTTCACGCCCTCCAGTCCTCAAAATCCCCCTTCACGCTTAAATGAGGTTCGCTAGCCCTGTGACGGGTCAAACGTCATGAGAGGAATGGCAAAGGGACAGGTCAACTATGAGGTGATAAAAATTTAACTACATTTTTATTATATGTTGTGTTATACTCGCCTTCGTTATGAGATTTCCGCGTGTCAAAGCTCAAGGTCGGAGTTTTTATCACTGCATTTCCAGATTCGTGCATGGCCTTTACATCTTCGGAACCTCCGGAGGCCGTTGTGCGGAGGCTGAGGAATTTCTCTCTCTGATGCGCCGCTGGGCGGCGTTCGGTGGGATCCGGATCGTGAAGTACGTGCTGATGGCCAATCACTTTCACATCCTGTGCGAAGTGGCTGAACCCAAGCCCTTGACCCAGAACGAAATGCTGGAGCGCATTAAGGAGGGCTACGGGCTCAAACGAGTGCAGATAGCTGCGGAAGCAATTGGCGCGCTTTGCTCAGCAACCTGACGGGCTCGAGCAGAGCGAGCGCCTGCTGGAGACCTATCGCCAGCAGATGAATGACCTCTCATTCTTTATGAAACAGCTCAAAGGCTGTTTCGCCCAGCAGTACAACCGACGCCACAAGCGTTACGGGACCCTGTGGTCGGAGCGCTTCAAGAGCGTGCTGCTGGAAGGAGGCGCTGCCGTGGCGGCGATCGCCGCCTACATCGATCTGAACCCGGTGCGAGCTGGACTGTGTGAGGATCCCAAGGACTACCGATACTGCGATTATGCGGAAGCGATTGCCAAGGGCTCCGCGACAAACCTTGAGGGAATGAGGACCATCCTGAACCTGCCGCCAGAGTGCGAATCCGGAGGAAGTCCAAAGGGAGTATCGCAAACTCCTGTATTTGAAAGGCGCGACAGGCAGCAAGAACAATCCTCCAGCCTTTGACTTTGCGAAGGCGCAAAAGGTCGTCGAGCAAGAAAAGGGCGAACTCTCGCTGGGGGAACGTTTACGGTGCAAGATTCGCTACATGAGCGACGGAGTCATCCTGGGCAGCCGCGCCTTTGTGGAATTTCATTGCCAGCGGCTGAAGGAAAAGCTCGGCTACAAGCGCCAGAGCGTCCCCATCCCCTTAGAGATCCTGGGTCCAGGGGCGCTATGGGTTTTTCGCAAACTGCGCGTCCGGACCTTCGATTAATCTAAGGATGCCGATCGGACATCTCACGCAACAAAGCAACGGCGCGTGGTTCCGACCGAGACGAGCGACCTCCACGGCAGACAGTAGAACGGCATCCGCGCGTCATCTCCTGCTCTGCAAGAGCGGCATTCGTGTTCGTCCGATGCCGGCGCGCCCGTGCTCCTCTGCCCGGCACATTGGTCTGAGCCTCCTGATTGAGCATCCATAACCTGACTAGTTCGTAGACCTGTCCGGTGACTATGAAGCTGGGAGAGAGACTCGCTCACTCGGAGCCCGATGCGTCGCTAAAAAATTGAACGTGAGCGCCTTAGCCCAAGTACGGTTGATGGCGCGCTGCCGGGTCCGTACCATGTTATCTGGAATCTTTTGACCCGTTCCCCCGATGGCTCGGGTCTACGGTAATCTCATTTGACCATTTGATCTGTGCCTGCTTTGAGATGGGCAACGCTCGTCCACTTTTAGACCCGTCTTCGGGAATAGACCCGTCCTCCGGAAACTAAACGGCTGGGTTCACGCCAGCCATACTCGACCTGTCCGCATCGTGTCTTCAACGGAGGTTTCCACGAACATCTGACCTGTCCCTATCGGATTGACCCGTCCCCATTAGACGGCACACAAAACCCGACCCGTCCCTAACGGATTTAACAAGTAACGGCCGGCCCGAATCATTTGACCCGTCCCCACTAGGTCTTTGACCCGTCCCCAATAGGTCTCGGATATTGACCCGTCCCCCTTGGAGGAGCCCAAAATCCGACCGTCGCCGACGGATTTAACAAGTTACGGCCGGACCGAATCATTTGACTCGTCCCCAATAGGTCTTTGACCTGTCCCCGATGGGTTTGACGATGGGTTGGGTTTGACCTGTCCCGATGGGTCGGGTGTAGTGGTGTAGTCGGGGGTCCTGTTTTGAGGTGGGCGACGCTTGTCAGATTCGATAAGCGCGACACAAGACGCCGAATGGGGAAATAATCCTATATCTAACAAGGCTGGGAATAGCACTCTGTAGAGGTCACGAAGGCCACAGAGGAGAATTTAGGATTATGCAACTTTCCTAAAGTCCAGGCTCCACATTTCTGAACTCCTGAACTTCTGGCTCCTGCTAAATTTGTTTACTAAATCGCTTAGTTCCGTTATATGGCTCCACGGCCAAAACTTGGTTAAGCAAGAATTTGGGCCGAACCCCCGTTGGAAAGAAGACCCCCCCATGTTCAAGAAATTATGCCTCTTGGCGCTGACTTTCGGCGCCGTTTTTGCGATACACGCTCCTGGCGTGCTCTCGGCTCAGGATGCGAAGCCGGTTTATTATTGGGTTTCGCACGGATCTCCAACCGACCCGGTTTGGACCTACTTTCTGCAAGGCGCCGAGCAGTGGGCCAAGGATACCGGGCACGAAGTTCGCACCTCCTTCCACAGTGGTGATGTTCCGTCGCAACAGGAAGCGATTCGCGCGGCGATCACCGCCAAGGCGCGAGGGATCGTCACCAGTACGCCTGATCCCGGGAGTCTGACCAAAGTCATCGCCGAAGCGCATGCGGCTGGTATTCCGGTGGTGATCATGAACACCGAAGACAAGACGAGCGGACGGGACGCCTATGTGGGCGGCGATAATGTGGCGATCGGCCATCGTTGGGCGCAGTATCTAGTCGACCATGGCTTTGTGAAAAAAGGCGATGCGGTCTGGACTCCGGTGGAAGTTCCTGGGGCGACCTATGGAGTGCTGGAGACCCAGGGGATCGACAGCGTGTTTGGCCCGCTTGGTATCACCCACGAGATTACCGAAGCCAAACTCGATCAGGCCGAAATCATCACCCGAATGTCGGATTACCTGACGGCCAATCGTGGGAAGATCAAGGCAATCATCGGACTTGGTGACCTGGTCACTGGAAGTATCAAGCGTGTTTTCGACCAGGTCGGTATCAAGCCCGGTGAAATACCGGTCGTAGGCTGGGGTAATTCGCCCGACACGGCTCAGGAAGTTCTGGATGGTTATGTTAATGCCGCAATGTGGCAAGATCCTCAGGCGACCAGTTATATTGCGCTCTCGATCGCAGCCATGGCGGCCAGCAACATCCCTCCGGGCTTCGACGTCAGTGTAGGGACTTTGTACGAAAAGGATAAAGCGGCGAAATACCTGAAGATCATGCAAGGCAAATAAATATGAGCGCATCGTTCCGGACCGCGGTGCGCCCGGAACGGTTCCGCCCTGCTTGCTTTTTGGACGACTCGCAGGTATTTCATGCCTCGGGTCACTCCCAGGAGCATTGAGGACGGAGCGGCACCGGCCGGATTTCTCTATTTCCTTATTCTCGGCCTATCAGATGCGATTAACCGCGTTATTCCAGAGGCTTGTCTCTGCGCCTGAGTTCGGGCCGCTTGTTTTGCTCGGCGCCGAAATTCTCGTTTTCACCGTACGAGCGCCGGCTTTCCTCTCGACAAGCAACATCAGCAATTTGTTGGCGTTCACTCCCGAGCTCGGAATGATCAGTTTAGGAATGACGCTGCTGATGACCGCGGGCGAATTTGATCTCTCGGTGGGTTCGATCTTCGGCTTCGCACCGATCATGATGTGGACGTTCTATAATACTCATGCCGGCTCCCTGGAAGTTGGCTTCTGGTTTGCTTTGGTGATCGCGGCTTTGGTTGGTTTCATCAACGGATGGATGGTGACCCGTTTGAGAATCCCTTCGTTCCTGGTCACGCTCGGGATGCAGTTTGTCGTGCGGGGCACCGCCCTCTACATTACGGACGGGTTCCCTCAGCATACCTGGGCTGCCAATTCCACGCTGACCAGCATCATCGTCGGACAATTTTCCGTTGGGACGCTCCGGATTTACGCGTCGCTTCTCTGGTTCATCCTGTTCGCGGTGATCCTCGGTTACGTGTTGACGCACTCAAAGGCGGGCAACTGGATTCAGGCTGCAGGCGGAAACGAGTACGCGGCCCGGGCGCGCGGTGTGCGGGTCACGCAAACGAAAATATTGCTCTTTATTCTGACGGCGGTCATCTCCGCCTACGCCGGTATCACGAGCTCGATCCGGGTCTCCGCGGCTAACCCGAACAGCGGTACCGGTTATGAGTTGGAGGTGATCGCAATGGTGGTCATCGGAGGCACCGCACTCAATGGCGGGCGAGGCACCATCATCGGGACGATTATCGGGATATTGATTTTGCGGATGATGCGGAACGGCATTGTCCTGGTTGGCGTTCCCGGCCTGGCCTACAATATCTTTATCGGTGCCATCATCCTCGGGATGATGGCGCTCCATTCCGGGCTTGAAAGAAGACACCGCGCGGGGACTTGATCGAGATGGCAGACGAACTCGTGCGCATGGAGCGCATCAACAAGTATTTCGGTCGGGTGCAGGCGCTCAATGACGTCACGCTCTCCGTTCGCAAGAACGAGATTGTCGGTTTGTTGGGTGACAACGGCGCTGGCAAATCAACGCTGATCAAGATCCTTTCGGGCGCACTCAGGCCTGACAGCGGGGAGATTTATATGCATGGGGCCAAGGTGAAGATGCGCAGTACTACCGATGCCATTGCCCGAGGGATCGAGACGATCTACCAAGACTCGGCGCTGGTGGTACAACTCTCGATTGCCCGAAATCTGTTCCTTGGGCGCGAACCGCTCAAAGGGCCGCGTCTGTTGGATCGGCTGGATCAGAAAGCGATGAACGAGGTGGCTCGCCAACTGCTTAAGCGAGTTGGAATCACGAAAGAAATCCCGCCGACCACTCCGATCAGCGCTTTATCGGGTGGTGAGCGCCAAGCGGTTGCTATCGCCCGCGCGATGCATTTCGAAAGCGAACTGATTATCCTCGACGAACCCACCAACAATCTCGGGGTGGAAGAGACCCAGGGCGTTCTCCGTTTCGTCCGAAACGCGCGGGATTCCGGGCATTCGTGCATTTTTATCGCCCATAATATTTACCACGTCTTTCAAGTCGTTGACCGGATTGTCGTTATGCGGCGCGGGAAAAAGGTAGCCGACGATATCGATCCGAAAAAGACCACCATCGAAGCCGTCGAACGCATCATTACCGGGATGACGCTCACGGCGTCCTAGTGTCCTTTCCCAGTCCTACTCCTACTCGTCCTCGGCGTCCGTTTTCCGTTTTCAGAGGGGCGACAGTCATGGGCAAGTTTCGGCGAAAGCTTCCAGCTGGCCGCTATCGTCTGCCACATCCAGCATACTGAAGCGATCTCGAATGAATCGGGCATAGCGGACCGCGTCGCGATAAAATTCAGGTGACAAACCGAGGGCGGCACCGGTCAGAGGACAGCCCGCGACCTGCATGGCATCGTGCAATTTCTGCCAGGGCAACATCACCGCGCGCAACTGCCCGGCGATTTTGGGCCACTCCTGCTGGAGGCGTTGATTCAAGGCATCCGTCTTGGCCGTATCGAGTGCCTTTCGACGGCTCTGCTCGATCATCTCGTCCGCCTGTGTCCCAAAGCGTACGCGCAGTTCGGCGGTCGGTATCTCCGTGGGCCGCAGGGTCGGCGGATAATCCTTGCCAAGTATCAGGTTCTGGAGCCTGGACATCGTGAGGGTGGCGACCCCGACCTGCTCGCCGTGAGAAGTGCCGGGATGTGCTTTGCCAGCGAACATGTCGATGTAATGGGAGATCATGTGCTCGGCCATGGAACCCGAATGGGTCGTTCCCGTAAAGGAGGTGCCAAGGCCCATGATCGCGGCAATTCGGGTCAGCATGGCCAGGGCCTCGAAATCGCCCGCAACCACCTTGGCGGCGTTGGCCATCATTGGTTCCTCGTCGTAAGCCAAGAGGGTGTAGGCGGTGTCTTTGTAGTCGGTGCCAAAAAACAGGTGCGACATTAACCAATCGACTTGCGAAGTGGTTCGGCAGACGACGTCCGCGAAGGCCGCCGCGATGAGCCGGCGCGGGCATTTCGAGACGACACTGAGATCGAAAAACACCCCTTTGGCCGAGTGGCAGGTGATGGATTTTTTAAATCCCCCTAAGGAGACGGAAGCCGTGGGCGTTGTGTAGGCGCTCATCGGCGAGGTTGGAAAGACCGAGTACTCGCGTTTAGCGAGGAACGTGGCGTACTTTGCGCTGTCGGTGATGGTGCCCGACCCGACGGCGATGACTGCCTGCGCATTTCCGGCGCCGGCCATGAGCTCATCCAGGCCGTCGGGAGTGATGCGCGGCCTTTCCCAGACAAATTCTCTCACGTTGCCGAGGGGTTGGAGAGCGCTAAAGACGCGGCCACCCAGGGCCGCTCGCGTCCACTGATCACTGACTACGCAGAGCGACTTGCCCGGGTGGACTCGGTGAACGAGATCTGCCTCCGCACCCTCCAGAGAGTCTGCGATGACGATGGATTCCACCGGAATGGTCTGCTTCGCGCCGGTGTGCGGGTCATGCCATCGCCCTGCGACCAGCTCGCCGATAACCCCCGAAAAATCACCTACTTGTTTCATGGGTTGTTTTCTTTTGCGAACTCAACCAGCCGCCGGTTGATGCCTGCGCAGGCGTCATAAACATTCTCGTAAATGCTGAGTAGGTCCTCATAGCGCTCGGACGCCCCTGCGTGCGGCTCGATTACCTGCGTATCATGGCCCGCCATTTGAGAAGCGGCTTCCGCGATGGACGAGAACCAACCGGCGCCAAACGCGGCGGTCATGCCGGCGCCCAGCGCGGAGGCTTCGACCGTATCGGTGATCAGGACAGGTTTATTGGAAGCGTCCGCCAGCATTTGCCTCCACAACGGGCTGCCGGCTCCACCGCCGATGGCCACGTAGTGGTCGATGGACTGCCCGCTCGCCTTTTCAAGCGCCCGGGTGCGCATCACCTGATCCAAGGTGATGCCCTCGAGGATGGCGCGGTAAAAGTGGGCCAGCTTGTGGCTGCCGCTCTGGCCCAAAGTAATCCCGCGTGCGCTGACGTCCCAGTAGGGATCCATGACGCCGGACCAATAGGGCTGGATCAGCAGGCCGTCGCAGCCGATCGGGATTTCCTGCGCCGCCGTGTCCAAGCGGCTGAACACTGTCGGATCGTTGCGGCCTTCCGGTACAAACTGATCGACGAACCAATTGACGAGAAACGACCCTGAACGCAGCACGCTTTCGTAGATGTAACCCTCGCCTTGCGCGGCCAGCAGGGTGCGCCAAGCCCGGCTGTACCGGTAGGTGGCCGACCAGACTCCCGAGACAACCGCGGTCCCCAGGTTCACATAGGCTCGATTCGGCAGGATGCAGTTGGTTCCCAATCCGGCGTAATGACCGTCACCGCCCCCTGCAAATATCGGCAAGCCTTCCGTCAGGCCGGTCTCGGCCGCCGCCTGGCGTGTCACGGCTCCGAGAAGTTCGCCGGGAGGAAGCGGGTCAGGAAAACGGTCGGGAGACAATCCGAGCGCCTCCAGCAGGAGCGGGGACCAGCATTTTTCGACCAGGTCGTAAGTGCCTAGCGCGTCGGCACTCAGCTGACCGGTCCGAAAAGGACCGCCCGCCAGTCGCTGCACCAGGTAGCACTGCACATCGGCAAAATAAGCGGTGCGCGCGAACGTCTCCGGTTCGTGCTGGCGCATCCAATCAAAACGGTAAATCGTCGGCGTTAGATCAGGGTAACGGCCGGTGATGCGATGAATGGTTTCCACGCCGATCGCTTTTGAAAAGGAGGTCACATTGGACCGAGCCCGTTCATCCAGCCAGACGATTGCCGGGTAGATGGATTTTGCGCGTGGGTCGAGAAAAGCCACCGTTTCGCGCTGGTGAACAATCGCCATCGCGTCGATCCGCGAAGCGTCAACCTGTTTCAGACAAGACTCCAGGGCGACGCAGCAGGACTGCCACCATTCTTCCGGATCCTGCACGAATTGATCCCTGACCGGGTTGGATAAAGAAATGGGAGCCGAACCTTTCGCCACCTGCCGGCCCGCGCGGTCCCACAGAATGGCTTTGGTGCTTTGTGTCGATGAATCGAGCCCAACAACCAATCGATCTGCTTTGAATGCCATGGGAGGATCACTGCAGCCGCCCGGTGTTATCACCGCGCTCATCGATCAACATGGAGGAAGTATTGGTAGTTGACCAAAACATTTTAATGGTCAGAACGAGATTAGCATGCAGGATCATCTGCGAGGTCGGATAAGGTTCAGGGAAAGGAGACTGGTTAGAAAGAGAATGTCAGATGAACGACGCGGAATACGGCTTGCGTAAGGAAATCATCGCCATGTGCTTTGAGATGGAGCGTAAGGGTATCAATCAAGGCACTTCGGGTAATGTTAGCGCGCGCTGGGAAGAGGGTCTTTTAATCACTCCATCCGGGCTCCCGTATGAAACGATGGCGCCTGAAGACATCATCTACCTTGAAATGGACGGAAGGCCCCACGGCCCGCATAGCCCATCCTCGGAATGGCGTTTTCACCGGGACATCTTGAGGGCGCGCCAGGACGTTCAGGCGATCGTCCACGCCCATCCGGCGTATTGTACCGCCCATGCCATTACGGGTAAGGATATTCCGGCCGTGCACTACATGATTGCGGCTGCGGGCGGATCCACCGTTCGTTGCGCGCCCTACGCCACATTCGGCACGGACGAACTTTCCCAAGTGGTGCTCAAGGCTTTGGAGGGCCGGTTGGCGTGCCTGCTGGCCAACCACGGTTTGATCGCTTGCGGGCCCAGCCTGCGTAAGGCGCTATGGCTGGCAAACGAAATGGAAATGCTTGCCAAACAATATTCGTTGAGCCTTCAGGTGGGAAACCCGGTGGTTCTATCGGACGAAGAAATGGCCCGCGTGATCGAGAAGTTCAGAACGGGTTATGGCCCAAAGGGCAAGGTGTAGCGGGACTTACTTCTGGCATTAATGCGTTCTGGACGAAAACACTGCTTTGGGCCTTATTCCGTCTCGGGAGACCAGCAAAGGCGTGCTCAATTCTTGCCCCAGCCCTACAATGCGTCAGCTCCATTTTTCGTGTAAATGACCACCACCAGAGGCAACCTGCCCGTTGAAAAACGATCTCGGATTCCTCGGGCGAAGGGGATACTTTTCGATCTCGACGGAGTTCTCATTGATTCTGAGCCACTGCACGAGTTCACCTTACTTGAGCTGAGCGATCGTTTTGGCCGTCGCTTCGGACAAGATGAGGTTATGCAGTTTAAGGGCCTTCCTGAACTCTCTGTCGCTCATGCGATCCAGAAATTTTTTCCCGACCTGGCTCTGACCGTCGACGAGATCATCCGGCTACGGCTGGAGCTTCTCAGATCTAACTTTCATCGGGTGGAGATGATCGAAGGTGCCCTTGAATTTGTTCAAAAGGCGAAAGCGGCCGGCTTCCGTTTGGGCCTTACCACTTCCGCCGCCCGCTCAATGCAACAGCTGGCCTGCGAAACTTTCGCGTTAAGCTCTTATTTCGATACGGTGATCACCGGAGAAGATATCGAAAGAGGAAAACCTGACCCTCAACCGTATGAACGGACGGCCGCAAATTTGTCCCTCCGGCCGGACGAGTGCATGGTGGTTGAGGACGCCGTAAACGGTGTGAAATCGGGGAAAGCCGCCGGTTGTTTTGTCGTCGGAATAACTACCTCGTTCACCGCACAGGCCCTGAAGTTGGTTGGCGCCGACCTGATTGTACCGAGTTTTGAAGCCCTCGAGGCTTATCTGTTCGAAGGATCCGGGTAGGGTCAGGCTCCGCCCGAACCAGGGCTTAGCGGGTTGCCGTGCCACTGACAATCATCCCCCCAGAATTCTCGTGCGAATTATTTGATCATTTCAAGTGCCCGAACAAGATCCTTGTTCTCGCGTCGGCCATTTTCTGTCTTATGCCATTGGCCGCGCGTATCGTGGTCGACTCGAACACTCAAACGACTGATTTCAGGGGGGGACGTCGCGGGTGAGTGCGAGTGCGACGCGGGAAGCCCCGGTTCGGACGGAGCCTCACCCTACCCCTCTACCGGCGCCGTGGATCCCCGATTGCGGTCTTTGATTCCTCGCCTGCCAATGGACGTTCCTTGCCGACTTGCTGGACCAGAAGGCTGAGGAACAGGCCGACGTCTGTCACCACCCCGACACTTTCGATGGAACCTCGGTCCGCCAGCTTGGTGACCACTGCGGGGTTGATATCAACGCACACCAACTTGACGCCGGCCGGAGTCATGTTTCCCACCCCGATGCTATGAAGCATGGAACTGAGCATCAAAATCATTTCTGCGCCGGCAATCAGGCGAGCATATTCGCGTTGAGCTTCGATCATGTCAGTGAAAACACCGGGCAATGGGCCGTCGTCCCGGATAGAAGCGGCCAAGCAGAATGGGACCCCCGCGCGGACGCATTCGTAAAAAATCCCGCTGGTAAGGACCCCCTGTTCGACCGCGGCAGCAATGCTCCCGCAGCGTCGAATCGTGTTAATGGCACGAAGATGGTGACGATGGCCGCCATGCACCGGAGTTCCTTGATTCATGTCCACCCCTAGCGAGGTACCCAGCAAGGACTGTTCGATGTCGTGCACTGCCATGCCATTTCCACCCAGAACGACCTGCACGTAGCCGGCTCGTATCAAGGTGGCTAGATGTTCCGAAGCGCCGGTATGAATGACTACCGGCCCAGCCACCACCGCCACCTTTCCGCCACGCTCCCGGATCCGTTCCAGTTCCCAGGCGATTTCGCGGACCACGAGTTCGATTTTACGTTCGCTACTGACCCCGGCCCCCATGAAGGCGAATTCTGCTGCCGGCCCCCCGCCGATTCCCCGTTCCTCGCGGGATTCGCTTTTCCGCACGCTCCGTATCCCGTCAATTCCTACCACCACCAGATCGCCGCGTCGAAGATCGCGCATCAGCCGGACTGTTGCGGTCGGATGGGCCGGGTCGGTCTCGTCGATGACAATGCATCCGTCCATGCGTTGGCCGGTGATTCGTACCCATTTTTCCCCTAAACGCACTTCCGTGGGGTAAATGGTGGTCACGTAAAAGTCATCGGGGGCAACGCCATTCATCGTAACGGCTTCGCGGGACGCATCGCTCGGGTGTTCCTGTGCTGCCGGGATGCTGCCGAGTTCGATGAGTTGGCCGACCAGGTTTCCGAGGACATCGATCGCCGGTGCCGAAACGCGGATTTCCGATCTCGAGGTGCTCTGACGTTGTTTGCCGAGCTGGAAGTTCAAAATCTGAAAGCTGCCCCCGTTCTGGACCGTCAATTCCAATGCCCGGTCCAGCAGACCGGAATCCAGCAGGTGACCTTCCAAACTCAGGACGCGGCTCGCGATCTCGCTGTGCGCGCTGGCACCCGGTTTTGGGAGCTCGTTGAGGCGCAGTGTCAGACAACGGGCCGCGCCGCCAGATTTGATAAACTCGGTCAGAGGCGCTTCGAACACCCGAAAACCCGCGGCTGCCAGCTGGGACTTGAGAACGTCACTCGCACGATGAAGAACAAGATTCTCGCCGATATTGACTGCATTGGCGGCAAAGTGAACCGCGTCTGTTTCGTCCAGGATAAGGCGCTTCTCCGCCGGAACCCGATGTTCGATTTGGGCGTTAGATCGAGTGTCGAAGGCCGCTGGATAGTACATCAAGAATCCTCTCTCGAGCGGGCAGAGACAGGTGTCGAGATGATAGAATCGCTTATCGATGAGCCGCAGACTGACCACCTCGACACCGAGCAACTCCGCGATCAGCGCATGTGTATCGAGCTCTGTGCGAAAACCGTACCCTGCCCAGAGCAAGGGTTGCTCTCGGTCGAAAAGCGCATCGCCCGCCCCTTCGAACGGCAAATCTTTTGGCAGTTCATGCACGCGGAATCCGTGCTGCTGGAACCAGGTTCGAAAATGTGGCTCTTCGGATTGACGTTCCCGGTGTAAAAACCGGCTCAGAACGGCACGATCTCCCAGGACCAGGCCCGCGTTAGCCGTAAAGACCATGTCAGGCGATCCCGCAAGAGGTGTGATTAGTTCGATTTTTCCCTGGTCCTTAAGGATGAGATGAAGCCGGTCCCACTGTTCGGAGGCCAGAGCCCCATTGGCACGATCGATGTTGCCTTCCATCCAAGGATTGATGACATAATCGACCTGAAAGAATTCCGGCGGACACATCAGGTAACGTTCAGGCGAGCCCATAAAAAGTGCTTGTACCTTAACCGAACGAAGAATTGGCGCAACGACGTGATCCGGCGCCTATCTGCTTCTAATTCGGCACTGCAAGTTGTCATGGTCGGAGCGATCCGGCTCCTCATGACGGCATTTGTTAGTGTTAATGCCGGCGCTGTTGTAGCAGCGGTGGTCTCCTGGTAAGGGCGGCTAAATCAGAATTACCGAAGATCCGGTCGGGTTCGAGGAGCAGAGAAAGCACACTCCCCCGCAATGGCCTTTCAGATCAATCGAGGAGCTAGGACGGATCATCCGAAGTGAGTAGAAGAAATAATAGGTTCTTAGAAAATTTCGCTCCCATATATGAACCAATGCAAATTCAAAGGAGCGGGGGACTCCGTCGCAATCCGAGTTTTGAAGGTTCGGGCAGCTATTGTACCGATTGTCCGAACTTTCATTTTCAATGAACCGAGGAGACGGGAAGCAGCTGATCCTCGAATATTTTCGATGCCCAGGGGAGTTCACCTCCTTTTCGGTGGCTCCTGGGTTGTCGCAAGTCGCGGGTTTTTTTCGCCTTAACGCCGATACAATTTGCTTTGGGCAATGTTCGTCTGTTGCCCCAACCTCCTCTGTTGGCGAATCGCGACAGATAGCCCCTGATGATATCAAAGTAAACGCTCAGACGATTCAGCTTCCATTCGATCCGGTAGAGGTGGTCGACAATTTGCGGTGCGAGAAATACTATTCTCGCTCGATCGAAAGCAAGCGCGACCCGGCGACAAATCCGCTGGTTCGAGCAATGTATTATTTGGGGCGCCCGTTCATACCGGGGATGGTGCGGAAGCGTCTGCAACAGACGTACTTCCGCGGATGGAACAAGGTTCCCTTTCCGGAGTGGCCCGTGGATACCACCGTCGAGAAGATCCACGAACAATTGTTGATTCTCGCGATGAAGTCGCAGGGTATTAGCAGAGTGCCGTTTATCTGGTTCTGGCCAGATGGAGCCCGCAGTTGCGCCATCATGACGCATGATGTCGAGACATCGAGTGGCCTGAATTATTGCAGGAGATTAATGGATCTGAACGATTCTTTCGCAATCAAGGGCTCGTTTCAGATTGTTCCTGAAAAGCGGTACACCGTTTCGGGTCATTTGCTGGACGAAATTCGAGACCGTGGTTTCGAAATTAATGTTCACGATTTGAATCACGACGGGCGTCTATTTAGCGATCACGCGGAGTTTCTGCATCGTGCGGAGCGAATTAGACAATACAAATTGCAGTTTGGGGCAAAGGGATTCCGATCAGCTGTACTCTATCGGAATGTTGATTGGATTGGTGCCCTGGGATTTTCTTACGATATGTCCATCCCGAATGTAGCGCACCTGGATCCACAGAGAGGCGGTTGTTGTACGGTTCTTCCTTTCTTTATTGGCAATGTTGTGGAACTCCCGGTAACCACGATTCAGGACTACTCCCTATTTCATATCCTGGGCGACTATTCGACCCGTCTATGGAGAGAGCAAATCGCGAAAATCCGGGCGAAGCATGGACTGATGAGCTTTATCATCCATCCCGACTACATCATTTGCGAGAAAGCGCGGAAGGTCTACTGCGAGCTGCTCCTCCACCTGACGGAGCTTCGTTCAAAGGGAGAGACCTGGATAGCGTTGCCGATGGAAGTGGCGGCTTGGTGGCGGATGCGGAGCCAGATGGAGGTCGTCGGCGAAGAAGGCTGTTGGCGGATCGAAGGGGAGGGGAGCGAGCGCGCCGATCTGGCCTTCGCTGTGCTGGAAAATGACAGCATCGTGTATGAGGTCGGACCTCGAGCGGGTGAGCAGTCCGGGTTCAACCTTGCGGGCGCGTCATTGAACGGTCTCGGGTCGGCCTCGGTCGTCCATCCAGTAGAGTATGTCGATTCAGAAAGGTCGAGATAGGTCTCTGCAAAAGGAGCAAGTATGAGCAATTCAATTGGAGTTCGTTCGGCCAAGATTGTCAAAGGCCCCCCATCCACCGACTGCGACGTTGTGGTGCTTGGCGCGGGACCCTACGGGCTCTCAGCCGGTGTTTACCTGAAGGCCAAGGAAATCGATGTCCGGGTTTTCGGGGAGCCGATGAATTTTTGGGCCAATCAAATGCCGAAGGGTATGCTTCTGCGTTCGCCGCGGGAGGCTTCCAATATAGCGGATCCAGGCTCGGCGTTCACCTTGGAAGCCTATGAAGCGGCGTCCGGCACGAAACCCGCCGCGCCCGTTTCGCTGGAAACGTTCGTCCGTTACGGTCAATGGTTTCAGCAACAGTTAGGCTCTCAAATCGATCGCCGTGTCATTTCTCGGATCAGTCGCGAGAGCTCTGGTTTTAAGGTCGCATTGGAGGACGGAACGATTGTGCGTAGCCGACGGGTGGTGGTGGCGGCGGGCATTGGATTGTTTCAAAGGAAACCTTCGGTTTTCGGGCAGTTACCCGCTTTGCAGGTTTCGCACTGCTATGAGGGGCGGAAAATATCGGAGTTTACCGGGAAGCGGGTGGCCGTCATTGGAGCAGGACAGAGTGCGTTAGAGTCGGCGGCACTATTGCACGAGGCGGGCGCGGAGGTGGAACTGATCGCCAGGATCCCGGCCCTTCGATGGATTGGAATGCATAAATGGTTACACGACCTCGGACCATTATCCTCGGCGTTGTACTCCAAATTCGACGTTGGCCCTGCGGGGATAAGCCGTCTGGTGGCCTATCCAAAGATCGTCTCTTTCATTCCGCTGACTTTCAAAGACAAAATCAGAGTCCGCGCAGTCCGTTCAGCAGGGTCAAAATGGCTTACGGCGCGACTTGCCCCGGTCACGATCAGCACCGGCCGGTTTGTGCAGTCCGCCAGGCCCTTGAAAGACGAGGTCCAATTGAAACTCGATGACGGGACAGAACGGCGGGTGGATCACGTTCTGTTGGGAACTGGCTACGATGTTGATATTTCCCGATACAATTTCCTGGCGCCCGAACTCGTCGCGCGAGTGCGCCGGTTGAACGGCTACCCGGATCTTGGGAGCGGGCTCAGCACGAGTATTCCAGGGCTGCATTTCATCGGTGCCGCGGCCGCCCGAAGCTTCGGACCGTTGTTATACTTCGTTGCCGGCACGGAGTTTGCCTCCAAAGAGCTGGCTGCCTATATCTCCAGACACAAAGCAGAACGCGTAAGTAATATCCGATCGTGAAGGAGACAGCGACCATTGAAGGCGGTTTGCGAGGGCGGGTCGGGACGGCCGCAGGACAGGCCGGTGCCCTGGTCATCGGTGGGGACCATCCTGGGCTGGGGATAGTGCGGAGCCTGGGGCAGCGGGGCATTCCCGTTTGCGTGGTGGATGACCAGCTATCGGTGTCGTACTTTTCACGTTACAAAAGTCGTTTCCTTCAAGTCAAAGATTTGCGCGACGAACGAAAAACGGTCGAAACCGTGCTTGAGGTGGGCCGCCGTTTCAATCTCCGGAACTGGGTCCTGTTTCCCACGCGGGATGAAACAGTTGTGGCCTTCTCGCGTCATCGGGCGGAGCTCTCGGAGTTTTTCAGAGTGCCGACCCCGGACTGGGAGACGGTAAAGTGGGCGTGGAACAAGAAGAACACTTACGACTTAGCCAGAAAATTGGACATACCCTGTCCACAAACATTTAGTCCGCAGAACGAGGATGAGCTCGAGGCGCTCGGTTCCCGCTTGCCATTGGCGATCAAGCCCGCAGTGAAGGAGAACTTTTTCTATGCCACGGGAGCAAAGGCCTGGCGAGCGCAAACGATGGATGAATTGCGGCAGATCTACCGGAAGGCAGCGCGCTATATATCGCCGGAGGAAATTCTGTTGCAACAGATCATTCCCGGGGATGGAAGCCACCAGGTTTCCTACTGCGCCTTCTTTTGTCATGGGCAGGCGCAGGGCAGCCTGGTTGCTCGGCGGGCCCGTCAGCATCCTCGAGAGTTTGGGCGAGCGGCGACCTACGTGGAAAGTATTGAACTGCCAATCATTGAAGAGCTCTCGCAACGCTTTTTGAAGGCGATCAATTACTACGGTCTAGTGGAAGTCGAATTCAAGCTCGATCCCAGGGACGGCGAGTACAAGCTCCTCGATGTGAATGCAAGATCGTGGGGTTTTCACAGTCTTGGTTCGGCTGCGGGAGTCGATTTCTCCTATATGCTGTACGCTGACCAGATCGGAAAGCCCCTCCCGGTCTGCCGGGCAAAGCCGGGAATCGGTTGGCTTCGCCTGTTAACTGACGTGCCCACCGCGATATCGGATTTACTCAACAAGAGTATTACTTTGCAAGAATACTGGGCTTCACTACGGAAAACGCGAGTGGAATCCATATTCTGTCGAACGGATCCCTTGCCATCTTTTGGCGAGATCGTATTGCTGCCTTACTTAATCGCGAAAAAGGTTTGAAGATCACCAGTTTTTGCCTCTTAAGAGTGGAGAATGCTGGCCGATAACAGAAAGGCATGGATATAACCGCCCCGGAGACAGACAACACGCACGTTCATCTTCAAGCCATGTTGTACCGAGTACGTAATGCGTTGAACGAATGCCCGGCCGATCCTCAGTTGAAGCTGCGCTCCATGCGTGCTTGGCTGGACGTCTGCGTCCGGTACGAACAAGAGATGGAAGAGCGAGGTCTCCGTGTCGTCTCATCCAACCCGCTTGGTTGATGCAGATTACTGACCGATCGCCTTTTGCGTGGAGTTGAATACGCGGTCGAGCCAGTGCCGCCAGAACCGTCTGGCTGTCATTTCCAGTTCCGGGCCGAAAGTGCGAGTCTCTTCACGCAATTTCGGTACACTCACGCCGGCCTCCGCGAGCTCGTTGGCGTGGCCAACATACCGGCGCTCAAGTCCTCGCACGGTCACTTCAGGATGAAACTGGAATGCCAACGCATAGTTTCCCACCGCGAAGGCCTGGTTAGGATAACGGGATTCTCCGCTTCCGCGATGGCAGCCCGGAGGCTATCGCCGCGACCGGGAGTGACGACGCCAGCGTAATTTAGCAAAGCTTCCAGCCTGTGTTCCCTTCCGAAATGCTCCTCAACTTGGAAGCGTTATTATCGCTGAAGCTGACATTGCTCGAGCGCGCCTGGATAGTTCGAAAGCTCGAACTCGGTCGATTGGAAAGTAGTAAGTTCGAAAACTCGTACGGAGATTTGATCACTGGTTCTCTATTCGTAAGTGCCTGATGATCAAGCACCACAAACTGACGAAATGAGGTTTGCTCAAGAAGTCCAGGAAGAATCCATGAAAATCCCTCAGCTTCGATGACCGTTCGCGCAATGCGCATCATTTTGCGTCTGTGCTCATGTTTCCAAGGTGCGGCAGTCGATGAGACGGTTAGCCCAATCTCCAAGAATACTTGCTGCAAGTTCGAGAACTTCAAAATATCCGTCTGCGTCTTGACTTGATCGACGACGACGGATGGAGCATCACGCGGTTGCACACTCTAAGGGACGAGACGACAGATCCCCATGAATTGGGTGGCTCTGCGGTGCTGAGATCTCATTTTGACGCCATGCGCCGCGGCAGGAGCACCAATTCGGCAGCTTCCTCAGCCTCTTTGAGGAGCGTCTTGCGCGGCGTGCCTATCTGCGCACGCATGGTAAGCCCACGCGCTAAATCCGTGACTTGAATTGCGCGCGTGGCTACGGGAAAGTCAGATGGGATTTCTCCCGCGCTGATCCCGTCCCGGAAACGGCGTTCCACTAGCGTCACGCCGGCAGCTCCCGCGCTCTGCAGGAACTGCCGGACCTCAGCATCGTTCACAAGCGGCGCGACGCACACGAGAAGACAGCCCGGGGCAGAACCTTTCTCGGTCGCACTTTCTACGGCCTGCCTCAGGAAGCTGGCGAGCGAGTCGCGAAGACTCCCCGGCGAGAGGAGTGCTTTGGCTGCGAGAGCGCCCTTCCTCTCTGCATACGCCCTGAGGGCACGCATGAATATCGTGCGCTTGTCCCCGAAAACGGAATACAGGCTCGGACGTCCCACACCCATCCCGGCGACGAGATCGTCGATCGTCACTCCGTCGTAGCCCTTCAACCGAAACACCTGGGTCGCCTTTTCCAGCGCGTCCCTCTCATCGAAGCTGCGCGGCCGTCCCCGCGGCCTAGCCGTATTTTGAATCATTTGGTTCAAAACTCCTTTACAATGGCCATCGCTCCAATATATAACCAGACAGTTCGTAATTAGCAAGCCAGCCTTGGCCTCACGACTCAACCTTCACCCTTCACCACGGAGACACCTATGGAACATTTGATCGCACTCGTCACCGGCACCACCTCCGGGCTTGGTTATGCGGCAGCCAGCATGCTCGCCACCAAGGGATACCGCCACATCATCATCACCGGCCGCAGCCTGGCCGGGGTCCAGAAAACGGTCGCTCAGCTCGCGGCGGAGACCAAAAGACAGGTCTTCACGCCGCTGGAGCTGGATCTGGACGCGCCGACCAGCATCCAGTCCGCCCTCGCCAAGCTGGTCAGGCTAGGTCTGCCGATCGATTTCCTACTGCTCAATGCAGGGTTGGTCCCAGGTAAGAAGCGGGTGCTCACTGCGGCGGGCGTCGAGGCGGCTCAGGCCCCGCTGATCGGTCATCATCAACTGACTGTCGGGTTGCTCCGCGCCAACCTGCTGAGCCCCAACGCGCGGATCGTTATCTCCGGCGCAGAACCTGCCCGAGGGGGCGTACCCCTGTTCAGCTACACCGACGTGCCAGCCTTCGCGGGCAAATACCACCAGGATGACCGAACCGCCGCTGTGGAAGCCCTGCTGCGCAACGGGCCGAACGTGAGGTACGTGCCCAACAATGCGTATGCCGACGCGAAGCTCATTATCGCTTGGTGGGTCGCGGCGCTGGCGCGCCGGCTACCCTCCGGCATGGCCGTGTACGCTGTCTCGCCCGGTGCGGCGACCGACACCAAGGTGGTGCGAAACGCTGGCCCGGCGTTGAAGTATCTGTTTATCCCAATCGTGAACCTCATTCCCGGCATGAATCAGACGCCGGAGACCGCGGCTCGTCGGTACCTCCAGGCGTCGGAGTTCGGAACCGACGTCTCAGGGCAATTCTTCGCCTCGGCTCAAGGGAAGTTCACAGGCCCTATTGAGGCGCAACGCCACCCACACCTCCACGATCGCGCCAGCCAAGAAGCCGCGTGGCAGGCCGTCGTTAATGTCTCCGGCGTCGACTTGTAACCAGTATCCTTGAACGCGGTGTCCTGAAGGAACGCTGGTCGCGGTGACCAGAATCAGCATGTGATTGCGGAGCTACGCGGTTCGTTCACGGGTCCCACGGTATTTTGAAATAAATAGTTCTAAAATGCCTTGACCACGACCATCGCGTCTATTATCGTACTAAACAGTTCAAAATCAGCAAAACAACTCTAACCTCGCAAGGAAAATACATATGGAACGGTACCAAGATAAAAAGGTGGTGATTATCGGCGGTACGAGCGGCATGGGGCTCGCGACGGCGAAGATGCTCTTTGATGGGGGCGCGCGCGTTCTGGTGACGGGTCGCTCGAAGGCCGGCCTGGAATCGGCGCAGAAAGAGCTTGGAAAGGACGCCATCGTGGTTTCGAGCGACGCGCGTTCGTTGACGGAAATAGACGCTCTCGCCTCTCGAGTGAAGGCCGAGTTCGACACCTTCGACCTGCTCTTCGTCAACGCCGGGTTCAGCTTCCGAGCGTCTCTCGAGAACATGACCGAGGCCATCTACGACGAGATGTTCAACCTGAACGCCAAGGGCCCGTATTTCGCGGTGCAGAAGCTCGCGCCGTTGGTGAACCGGGGTGGCGCTGTCGTCTTCACGACCTCCGTCGCAAACGTCAAGGGAATGCCCGGGATTGCCCCCTACGGAGCCGCCAAGGCTGCGCTCCGATCGTTCGCTAGGATGCTCGCCGTTGAGCTTCTGGCTCGCGAGATTCGCGTGAACGCGGTGACGCCCGGCCCCATCGACACGCCGATCTTGGACAAGATGTTCCCTGAGAAAGACGTGGCTGCCGAGGTCACTAGGAAGATGAGCGACATCAATCCGATGAAGCGCTGGGGGACGTCGGAGGAAGTCGCGAAGGCCGTCCTCTTCCTCGCGTTCGATGCGACCTTCACGACCGGCGCCGAACTTCCAGTCGATGGGGGCTGGTCGCAACTCTGAAGGCAGTGCATTGCAGCATTACATGCGCACTTAGGAGACTTTCGTGACCTTAGAAAAAAGAGCACGGCCACCCAGGAACTGGGCGCTCTGTCCGATGTGATCATTAGCGCCGCAGATCCCCATCGGCGAAGTCGTGCAAAAGTGCTCGACGCCGAGATCAGTTATGTGGACGTCGGCGGTGGAAGTCCCATCGTCCTGCTGCACGGGAACCCGAAATCGTCCTATCTCTGGTGCAATATCATTCCGCAACTCAGCGGGGTAGGTAGGGTTCTTGCGCCGAAAACCTAAGAACGTCGCCCCTGCATTAAGGGGGTCAACGCCATCTGCTGACAGTTGCGCCGACGCGAAGCGGCACTCGATTATTCCGAATTTATTGCTACACAGGGGAAGCGCACTCATCGTCGATCCGAAGGGCGAGAATGCGCTCATCACCGCGCAACGCCGTGGTGCAGGAACGGGAGGCATGACCGGACTCAAACAAAAAATCATCCTGCTCGACCCCTGGGACATTGCGGCGTCGAAGTTGAATTTGCCGGTCGGGCATTTCAATCCGCTGGACTGGATGAAGCGCCACGACTCACGATGCACTCCCTTCTCCTCTGCTTCAGTAGTGAAGGGCATGAGCGTGAGAGCAAAAACGCGCGGCTTCTCTCGGGCAAACCTCATGTAAGCCCGTGCGATCGATCGAATCGCTTCTTCAGGAGGCTTCGCGCCTGCTGCTTTCTGGAGAACCTTCAGCAACAAGATACGACTTTCCTCCGCTAACGCGGCCTTGAGGGCGGAAAGATTCGCAAAATACCGGTAAAGTAAAGAGCGTTCGGAGCCAAATGTAAGGCTGTGGCAACGCTTCGTATGGCAAGGTTCTTTATGCCTTCACGCGACCACGACGCGGATTCCTTTGTCAAGGGGGAGAGCTTGCACGCTTCCATAGTGTTTGGCCGCTCTCAAGGCTCCAAAGCCGCAGCGTTTGGTCGAAATACGCTAACAGAACAGTGACCGGCTATTAAGAAAAAATCGCAGAATCGAAGACGAATTGCTCGACGTCTTCCGGTCGGCCAAAATAATCTTCAATTGGCTCCGAAAGCCGCTGACCCTCAAACCTAAACCCCAATACAAGAAATCTATGAGTAACGCTACCGTTGCACTGTTGGTAAAACTCGAAGCCAAGCCCGGGAAAGAGAAAGAAGTCGAGGCGTTCCTGCGCGGGGCTCTGCCGCTCGTCCAAGAAGAGCCTGAGACGGTGGTGTGGTTCGCGATTCGGATGGATAATTCCACGTTCGGAATCGTTGACGCATTTCCGAGTGATGCCGGTCGGCAGGCTCACCTCTCCGGCAAAGTTGCTGCAGCGCTGATGGCCAAAGCATCTGAGCTCTTCGCGACGGCACCCGCCATCGAGAAGGTGGATGTGCTTGCAGCTAAGCTTCCATAAGCTGACGCCGGCTTAAAATCGCCCAGGTTATCCTGCTTTTTCTTAACTCCTTCCTTCGCCCAAATGCTGCGCTCGTTTCCGGCGAGGAGATGGCTGGAAAGATCAAGGCAGCGCTTGACGCGCGAAGCGACCCGGCCACGGTAATAATGGTGCGCACCGACTCGGTCGCGCGGCTGTCTGGGCGCAGTCAAGATCGCTTCGACCTCGTTGCGCGCGTAGACTTCCGCGCGCCGGGTGGCGCGCTTCATGCCCGAGACCGATGCCATAAGTCGAGCGTCTCTCGCCAAAGTGTAACGCCGTAGAGAAAGCGCACGGCGCTGACGGCGATGTTGACTCTGGAGGCTGACAGTTGGCGCTCCTTGATGAGATGGTACAGCCAGCCCGTGACTTGCTCGTAGGAGATCGGCTCTGGCGAACGGCGATAATAGCGCGCCAGATCACAGACGTACCTTGTATAGGCTTCCCGAGTGTGTTTTGACCGGCCATGAATGGCCAGGTCCCGGATGTATTTGGCTCGTAATGGTGTCATCGGTCGGCCATTATGCCGACCACGACGCCGTCGACGAACAACTCCACCCCAATTCACGAAGCTCGAATCGTCTGAAGCAAGAAACAGCGCGACCGTCGCGATTTCCTCAGAACGACCATCTTTCCCCGCGGGATCAGGGATTCGAACATCTCCTTCGCCTCCTTGGTGAGAACTTCTTCCTGCATCGGTGTGGCAATCGGCCCCGGAGCCAGCACGTGCACCCGGATATTCCTGTCCTTCAGTTCGTTTAGCCACGTGCGTGCGAATGAGCGCAATGCCGCCTTGCTCGCCGCATACACGCCGAAAACCAGGAAATTAGTCCCATCGGGCACAACATTCCGACGGCAGAGCAAGGTGTTAGTCAATTTGTTGCCCAATCGGCTAACTCTGTAAGGGTTTTACCGATAGCATCTTCACCTAATTCTAGATCGTGGCGGAGAATGCTAGCGGCATCAAAGATGAGCCGCATAACCCTATCAAAATCCTCTTTTTCTTTTGGAGTTAGCTCCCATTTAGTAAGAGGCAGTCTTTCTTTTACCAAGTCTTCAGCTTCTATTTTTTCTCTATTTGGTTTCATATGCGTTAGGCAAGGCAATTTTTGTGAATGCCGTTGACACATCAGCAGAGTTTTTTGATCCCGTTTTTGAATTGAACAGCAATAGTCCTCTGTGACGAGATTCTGCCAGGGTTTTTGTTGCCCTGGCTATGATATCCAGACACTTGCAGCCTGGAGGAGAATTCCAACGACGACGCACGCTAATCCAATTGTGCTTAGAAGCCTCCACCAAGGGCATCGATAGAGTTCAATCGAATGGCACGATAAGGCAACAGAGAAGATTGCTGGAGGAACTTATGAACTGCGCCAGCAAAATGGGCCGCCGGCAAGGAGGAAGGATATCTGAACCGATACGTGACCGACGAGCAACGCAGCCGCCAGCCTATTTTCATCACAAGCCTTTGGGCCGGGTCGTAAGCCATTGAGCATCAGTATATCCGATCTCGCATGGATTCGAAGCATGACAAAGTGACCTAGAGTCACCTGTGTGCTGCCTTAGCTTCCTAAGCATCTTGAAGCGTTATTTTTGAGCCTACGTGTGAGGACAATGTGATCTAAAGTGCGTTTATCGCAACTCGGGGGCAAGGCTGTAGGAAGGAGAACGGGTGCCAGGCGAGGGGCCGCTCTCAATTGGGGGATTCTCAGCCTGTCCGGCCTGAGGACGACAGGCGGAGCGGGTGAGATGACCTGCAGGTCAACCAAGCGCAGAGTCTGTTCCTGATGAGCAAGGGCACTGAGGGGACGCGGCGACGATCGAGCCTTTTTCAACTGTGGGTCCGCGTAGAGCGCAGCTAATCGGCGGAAAGTGGGTCGAAAAAGAATGCTGCAGACTTTGTCATCCCTCCCGTGCATTTCGCAGCCACCTGCACTCTATCGGTCCGATCGAGCGCTTATCAAGCCTTCCAATCTACCCAGGGCGATGCGCGAAAAGGACAAAAAGGTCCACGCTGGCTATGACTCAGTTATGACTTTTTGTCGTCGTGACGACCACAAGATAAAAAAGACTAATGTATTACGGTTTTGACGTAAAAAGACGTGTTATCATAAGTTCCTAATTACAAGCAACTTAGAACTGAAATGGATTTCAGCTACGTGCTCGGGGGGGGACTTGAACCCCCACGCCTTTCGGCATACGCCCCTCAAACGTACGTGTCTGCCATTTCACCACCCGAGCGATTCAGAGGAACGCAACTTGTATCACGGACGATACTCCCCGCAAGTGTTTCGTTCAGTGTTCGGCGTTCAGCCTTCAGCGTTCGTTGGGCGCAGGTAGGGTGAGGCTCCGCCCGAACCGGGGCTTACCGCGTTGCACCCGCCTGCGACGTCACCCCCTTAGATCAGTTGCTCGAGTCGGCCACGATATGCGCCGCATTGGCATAAGGCTGAAAATGCGCGACGCGAAAACTCGACGTCATGTTCGGGCGGCGTGAAATGATCAAATGGTCCGAGTGAGGAACTTTGGGGGGTGACGTTGTCGGGCGAGTTGGAGCGGGAAGCCCCGGTTCGGACGGAGCCTCACCCTACCTTCGCGCTTCCCGGATGAAAAGCCGAACGCCAAACGCTGAACGCTACCTACGATGGGGGGATGACTGCGAGCTTGATCCCTTTTCGCGCCCAGGCGTGTTCCAGTACTTTTGCCCAATCCTCCAGTGCGAATTCGTCAGTGACGATTTCGTTCACTTTGATCTTACCGCTCTCAAGGTAGGCTAAGGCACGGGGAAAGGCGTCGATTTGAGCGAAGGAGCCTTTGATTGTTATTTCTCGGCGAAACAGATCAAACGGGTTAAATCGGACGGTTTCCGATTCCGGGTAAACGCCGTAGACCAGGAGTGTTCCTCCGCGGCGGACGAACTGAAGAGCGTCTTCACACACGAAGGCGGACCCGGTGGCCTCGACGATGTAGTCAAACCCGGTCGGATTCAGCTCGCGCAGCCGGTTACGGTGTTTGTCTGGATTCTTTCGGTCCATCGGAACGATTTCATCGGCAGCAAGACGGCCGGCCAGGTCCAGTTTCGGCCCAGGTGGTGCAGCAACCACCAGCCGTCCTGCTCCATTCAGTTTGAGCAATTGCGCCAGCACCTGACCGGTGGGACCAGCGCCAAACAAGAGAACGTCGCTGCCGGGTTTCATGGCCAGAACTTCCATCCCATGGACCGCGCAAGCGCTTGGCTCTACCATGACTGCTTCCCTGGAGGTCAGATTGCCAATTGGAAATATTCGATCCGCTTTGATCCGAAGATATTGTGCGAATCCTCCATCCTGCGTCACGCCGTAGGCCCGCAGATTGAGGCAGAGCAAAAAGTCGCCACGCATGCAATAGAAGCATTTGCCGCAGGATTCGTTGCTGTTTCCGACGACCCGCTGCTTTTGACTCAACCCTTTCACGGATCCTCCAAGAGCGACAATTTCGCCAGTGAACTCGTGTCCGGGGATTAACGGAAAATTTGGAGCGAATTCCCCTTCATGAATATGTAGATCGGTTCCGCAGAGCCCGCAGGCATCGATGCGAACCAGAACGTCATCGGATTGAATCTCAGGTTCGGGCACTTCTTTATATTTGAATTGCCTTGGCGCGTCGTAGACGATTGCTTTCATGTTGAGAAAAGATCTCGGGTCATTGCTACTCGCTCATAATCCGTGAGGAATCAACGTTTGCGCATATTTCGGAGTTAATCCGGTGCCGTCAGGCCGCCTGTGGCCTCCAGCCAATTCGCAATCTGCGTCACGATCCTGTCCACCCGGTTATCTGTGACGTCGACCACCAATTTAGGAAGAATCGAAGCGTCCACGAATTCCTGCACGACTTCCTGTTCTCGAATGAAAATGTTGAAATCTTCGTATTGCGAGGGATTGCTTGAGATCTTCAACCGGCGGTCGCGCGCCTCTTCGAATGACTCCGGCTTTCGATAGCAAAACACCAGTCGAAAGCCGAGTCTGACAAGACGCTTTTCCAGCCAGTTGAAATCATATCGTTTGTTGGCGTAAACCAACCTTGAAGCTTGTGTCGAGATATGAAATCGATCGATGATCCAGGAATAATATTTGTAGAGTTCAAACAGTCTTGCCCAGGTCTGGTAGGTCTCAAGGACGATCGGCTCGTCTTGAGGCTCGAAATTGATCAGGCTGGCTCCCCACGGGGCCTTGGTAAAACCGCTCCACTCGGCTGAGACGATGGGCGAATGATAACGGTATTTCCGTGTCCCGACAATACGTGGGTGCTCGTTTAAGGTGAGTGCGATATCGGTTTTACCGGTCAGTCGGGTGCCTTCCAGTATGATCTTAGGACATAGTTTGGTCACCATGGTGGTTGCGGTCGGACAATCCGAAGACTGGGATGGTTCCTGCAACGGCATATGAGATGGGTCTATCAAGTCAAGACATCTTCTTCAATCGAACGGTAATTCGAAGACTCCGGCGCCTGCGCCAGGGCAAGCTGTTCTCAGACTTGGTGAAAAAAAACAAAACAGGCTTTATTATGACATATCTTATCGTGAAAGACGCAGGATTCAGGGGTAGCAATTTTTGTCGGGGTCTATGACTAATACTTCACTTTGGCTTTCACTCAGAAACCCGGTCTACCGCAGAATTTGGATCGCCACAGTGATATCGGGTGTTTGCGTGTCGGCGCACGACACTGCGGCAACTTGGATGATGAACACGCTGACGTCATCGAAATTTCTAATTTCCGTAATGTCGACCGTGGCCGCACTTCCTCTTTTCTTCTTCACTCTGCCCGCCGGCTCTCTGGCCGACCTGGTCGACCGAAAGAAATTGTTGTGCACGATGAATCTGTGGCTGGCCTTTTCCGCCGCATCGCTCGCTGTGCTCGGAGCGCTCGGCTTTCTGAATCCGTTCGTGATCCTGGCTTCCGTTTTTCTGATCGGAATCGGATTCGCATTTAGTGCCCCCGCCTGGAGTGCGCTCGTCCCGGAAGTGGTGACGAACGAGGAATTGCCCTCGGCGGTGACTCTCGGAGGTTTGCAGTTCAACCTCTGTGGAATTGTCGGTCCCGCAATCGCCGCAGTTATTCTAACTCATTTCGGCGCGAATTGGATCTTCGCCGCCAATGCGATGTGTTTCCTTTTTGTCATTGGCGCAATTGCTCGGACAAAGCGGAAAGAAAAGCAGCCCCGTTTGCCTCTGGAGAATTTTTTTGAGTCAATCGTCGGAGCAATCCGCTATGTCCGTTATGCTCCTGGGATCCAGGTGGTGCTTGCTCGAAACGTCCTTTTTTCCCTCTTCATCTCGGTGATCCCGGCATTATTACCGGTTATCGGGCTCAAGGAAGTGCTGATGAACTCGGCGGACCTCGGGCTGTTGTTCACGAGTATGGGGATCGGGTCGGTCTTTGGCGCCATTGTGGTGATTCCCAGGGCCCGGGCTCGATTTACTCCGAACACCCTGACGATTTTTGCCAGTGTCTTACTGGCTGTCGTCTTTTTGTTGATGGCCATCGTGCGCTCGACTCCGCTCTTTATGGCGGTAGCAGGCCTGGCCGGCATTTCCTGGACGACGGCCGCTTCCGAACTATGGGTGGCTGGCCAACGGGCGATGCCGCCGTGGGCACGCGGACGCATGAACGCGACCCATATCATGCTGACCCAAGGCGGTATGGCCTTGGGGGGGCTCGTTTGGGGTGGATCGGCCGCTTCCCTCGGCGTCAGTTTCACCCTTCTGGCGGCTGCGGCCTTGCTGCTCTCGAGCTTGGCGCTCGCATTCCCTCTCTCAATCGACTTTACCGGGAAGCTGAATTTCGATCCGGCCGTGACCGCGACTTACTACCATAACATGCTTCATGTGCCGCACCCTGAGGACGGCCCCGTGGCGATCACAATCGATTTTCAAATCGCTCCCGTGAATCGCGCCCGATTTCTGGAGCTGATGCGGGCGGTCCGGTTGATGCATCTGCGAAACGGCGCCTTTAGCTGGCGCCTTGATGAGGACCTCTCCGAGTGCCACTTTTTCAGGTTGGAAATGTTGGTCGCATCCTGGTCCGAGCATCTCCTGCAGCACGAACGGATAACCAAGGAGGAGCATGTCAGTCTCGAGAAGGCGTGGAGTCTCGATATTAGACCGGATGGTCCCAATGTTAAACACTTCATTTCGGTGAATAAGGAGCTCTTGGGCGGAAAGCAGATTGTTCCTTTTGTCCCGCCATCGCCTGGGCAGGGACACCCGGTTCGGCAAGAAGACCTGAACGCTGAACGGGTCCGGCAAGAAGATATGAACGCTGAACGGCTGGTCTGATCCCTAGAGATTCTACTTGGAATTTCTGAGCATTCGAACGGCTCATCTTTCCTGAAGCACGAGGGTGAAGGACGCATCGGTTCGTCGCCGTCAGGCGGTGCGATGTGCAATGTCTCCTGGATCGAGTGGCCGTTATCTGCTAATCAACAATGTCAAAGAGCCCCCAATGAGCGCAAATTCCACTTGGACCGCCCTCCGGAACCCGGTTTTTCGAAACATGTGGCTTGCCAGTTTAATCTCTGGCACCTGCGTGGCGGCGCAAGATACAGCCGCCACCTGGACAATGAACAGGGTGAGCGAATCACCTCTTTTTCTTTCGCTGATGTCCACGGTGGCTTCGTTGCCATTCTTCTTCTTCACCCTGCCTGCGGGTGCGCTCGCCGACATGGTTGACCGCAAACGCATGATGTTCTTCATGACCGTGTGGCTGGCGTTTGCGGCCGGCGGACTGGCTCTTTTCGGATTCTTTAATCTGGTCAATCCGTGGATTCTTTTGACGGCTGTCTTTATGATCGGAACCGGCTTTGCGTTCTACTCGCCCGCCTGGACCTCGATTCAGCCCGAAATCGTTTCCAACGAGGAACTGCCCTCTGCCTCAACACTCGGCGGATTGCAGTTGAATATTTCTGGAATTATTGGGCCGGCTCTCGGCGGATTACTTCTTCGGGTAGTCAATCCGAACGTCGTTTTCGCGATGAATTCCGTTTGCTTTTTCTTACTCTTGTTCGCGATCCAACGTTTGAAGCACCCAAAGCCGCCATCGAACCTTCCATTGGAGAGTTTCCTGGAATCGTTTGTCACCGCCATCCGGTATGTTCTCTACACCCCGGGCATTCAGATCGTCCTTGCCCGCAATCTCTTGTTCGCGTTTTTCATCTCGATCATCCCAGCGTTGGTCCCGGTGGTCGGCTTGAGGGAACTGCACTTGGATCCTTCGAACCTTGGTCTGGTCTTTACCTGTATGGGGGTTGGCTCCGTGCTGGGAGCCGTCTTTATCCTGCCGTGGGCAAGAGGAAGATTTCATTCCAATACGGTCACTGTGGTGGCGAACGTCTTAGTCGCTATTGTCTTTTTTCTGATGGGGACCGTTCGAGAAACCACACTCTTCCTGATTGCCGCCGGTCTGGCCGGAGCGGCCTGGACAATGGCAGCCTCCGAGCTTTGGGTGGCCGGGCAGCGGGCCATGCCAAGCTGGGCGCGCGGCCGGATGAACGCCACGATTATCATGGCGGCACAAGGTGCCATGGCTCTGGGTGGCATTGTCTGGGGTACCTCGGTTTCCATTTGGGGGGTGCAAGCGACGCTGATCGTGGCGTGCCTCCTGCAACTGGCAAGTTTGGTGCTTCAATTCCGCTTATCGATCGACTTCACGAGCACCCTTGATTTCGAACCGGGTCCGGTCGCCGGATCTTCGCACAAGCTGATTCACATTCCGGCACCCCATGACGGGCCGGTGGCTATTATGATTGACGTGGAAATCGACCGTACTCGGGGATTAGGGATGATTAATGTCCTACGCGAAGTCCGGTTGATTCACTTGCGAAATGGCGCCTTCAGCTGGCGACTGCACGAAGACCTCGGCCGGCCGAACAGTTACCGGATGGAAATGTTGTACCCATCTTGGACCGAGTACCTGTTGATGCAGGAGCGTTTGACCAGACACGAGAGAGAGATCATTGATAAGGCACGCTCCTTTCATGTCGGACCTAATCCGCCGGATTTCCGGCACTTCCTTTGTGTGAATCGCGAGTTGCACGCTCAGCGCCATCAGGTCACCAGACCTTCTTCGATGCCCGAGGCGCCGCTGAGTATCGATCAGGCGCCGGCGTGATGAGAGCTAGGAGCCAGGAGCCAGGAGCCAGGAGCAACCCACGGGCTAGCGCACGTGAAGTCTAGGAGCACTCGCGCTCGACTGCATCATGCTATTGCAGAGAACTCAGGAGCCAGGAGCTGCTTGCAGAGGCGAAAGTGAGATTGAGGAGAGGACTTCCTCATTCTGTAGCTCCTGAACTCCTGCCAACTCCTGACTTCTCAACAATCCGCATATCTTGCGAGAAACCTCTTTATACTACACAAGATGTTGTATAAGTTGGCGAAAACCTTCCATGAACAAACTCTATCGTTTGCCTTTGAGAACCCGAGCGAAAAATCTGTCGAGCGGTGTTCGACGGCGTCGGAATTCGTCAAAGATTTTAGTGACTAGTCTCCTCGCCGTTGGTGCGCTTGCTGTACTGGTGGTCATTGGATTAGCCGCCTTATTCACGTTTAAGCATGTGACGGCCAAGCCAAAGGCGATCGCGGCGGCAACTCCTTCCGCAACGGCAACGCCGGCCCTCAAGGCAAAAGAGATCTTGTTGCCATTGTCCGACCCCAACAAGGCGACCGCCGGAGGGTCCCCTTCTCCGTCTCCGACAGTCAGTCCGAAGTCTTCGCCACTGGTATTAACTTCGACCGTGGCTCCGACGCCTGCTCCATCTGTCGCGCCCCATGAACAGAAAACTGGTGCCCAATCCAGCGATACGGATAAGCCTCTAACGAAGGCTGCGCGGAAAAGCCTCGAGAAAAAGCGGTCAGAAGCCGAACGCAAAAGAGCGCGATTGGAAAAAATGTATCAGAACCAAGAGATCTCGACCGATGCCTACAACAAAGGCAAACAAGAGTATAAAGACGAAATCCAAAAATATCGGGCCGAATTAAAATCCGATAATTAAAGGTGCGAGTCGAGGAACAAGCGCGACGAGCTATCGGCAGCTTTCAAAATTTGCCGTAGCGAGCTTGTCACCGACTTTCGTGACTTGATCTGCATTGTTGGCTGATCTTGCGTTCATACGAATGACATCGCGGTGCCCAATTTCGAGATTTTCGCGCTGTTCCTCAGACCATGCCAAAGACCATCTGCATCATTGGAGCCTTTGATACAAAAGGCGAAGACCACGCCTTCGTGCGTCGCGAGATTCATCAACGCGGCCATCAAACTTTGATGGTCAATATCGGAGTGCTAGGGAGCAGTACTTTGTTCCCAGTGGACTACGAAGCGGAAGATGTTGCGAAAGCCGGTGGAATCAATTTGGCCGATCTGCGGTCCAACAAAGACAAAGCTGCTGCCATGAAGAGCTTCAACGAAGCGGCGCCGAAGCTGGTGCTGCGATTGTTCCTGGAAGGGAGACTGGACGGTATCATTGGGATGGGAGGTTCCGGTGGTTCTGCGATCATCGCCTCCGCGATGCGAGCATTGCCGATCGGCGTCCCGAAACTCCTGGTGTCGACCGTTGCTTCCGGAGATGTCTCCTTTTACGTGCGCGGAAAAGATATCACCATGATGCCGTCGATCGTGGATGTCGCGGGACTCAATCGCATCTCGCGCCTGGTCTATTCGCGCGCCGCCGGGGCGATTTGCGGAATGGTCGAAAGCGATGTTCCTGTTTCGGGCGAAGATCGACCCATCATTGCCGCCTCGATGTTTGGCAATACCACCGATTGCGTGAACGCCTGTGCAAAGATTCTGAATGCAAAGGGGTTTGAAGTGCTGATCTTTCACGCAACCGGTGCCGGCGGACGGGCGATGGAGACACTGGTCGGCGATGGATTGGTGGAAGCCGTGCTGGATATCACCACCACCGAATGGGCTGACGAAATTTGCGGCGGCGTTTTCAACGCGGGCCCGGACCGTTTGGATGCGCCCGGTCGTCGCGCTTTACCCCATCTGATTGTCCCGGGGTGTGTCGACATGGTTAACTTTGGAGCGCCTTCTACCGTTCCGGCCAGATATCGGCGAGATCAATCGATTGTTTTACGAATGGAATCCCTCCGTGACCCTGATGCGCACCGATGCCAACGAGAATCGGCAAATGGGGGAGATCTTTGCCCGGAAAGCCAACGCTGCAAAGGGGCCGGTGGCCTTCCTCATCCCGCTGCGTGGCGTCTCCATGTTGGACGGAGAGGGCCAACCATTTTGCGATCGCGCGGCCGATCAGGCCATGTTCGATGCGATTAAAGAGAACCTCAGACCCGGGATCCCTTTTGTCGAGGTGGATCGAAATATCAACGATCCGGAATTCGCAGCCAAGGCCGTCGAATGGATCATTCAACTCATTCAACAGGCAAAAACAGCCAATGGCACACACGAGACAACAGATCCTGAAACGGCTGCGTAAGCTGATATCAACCCATCAGCCCATTATTGGTGGTGGGGCAGGGACCGGCATAACGGCGAAGTTTGAAGAGGTGGGTGGTGTTGATTTGATCGTGATTTACAATAGCGGGCGTTATCGCATGGCGGGCCGCGGATCGCTGGCCGGCATGATGCCATACGGTGATGCGAACGCGATCGTCATGGAGATGGCTGCCGAGGTCTTAACCGTGGTGAAGGAGACGCCGGTCCTGGCGGGTGTTTGTGGGACAGATCCGTTCCGCCAAATTCCCCTTTTCCTGAAGCAGGTGAAAGAAGTTGGCTTCGCCGGTGTGCAAAACTTTCCCACGGTGGGCCTTTACGATGGGTTATTTCGCAAAAATCTCGAAGAGACGGGGATGGGTTACGCGCTGGAAGTCGAAATGATTCGGGTGGCTCACGCGATGGATTTGTTGACCACTCCCTACTGCTTTAATCCGGCTGAAGCCACTGCGATGGCCCTGGCCGGAGCCGACATCATCGTGGCCCATCTCGGTCTGACGACTAAAGGCTCAATCGGCGCCTCGACGGCGGTTACATTGGAAGAAGCACCGGCGAAAGTGCAGGAAATCGCCGATGCGGCAAAGTCGGCCAAGAACGACGTTATCGTCTTGTGTCACGGCGGTCCGATCTCAGAGCCGCAGGATGCCGAATATGTTCTTCATCAGACCAAAGGTGTGCACGGTTTCTATGGCGCTTCGAGCATGGAGCGTTTGCCGGTCGAAAAGGCGATCACCGAAACGATGCAGAGCTATAAACGGATTAAGCTGCGCAACGGGAGCTAATTGACCAACTTCTTACGAATCCGTACGAAAGACCAAGCCCCCAGGATGAGTCCATAAGCCAGCATGACACCAAGATGATAGACGATTGTCTGCGGCGAGAACTGATTCCAGGCCGCGATCTGAAGTAAGCGTACGCCGTGGAAGAACGGCGAAATCTGGACCATGACTCCGAGGATCGAGCGATCCGAAATAGGAAAGAAGGTGCCCGACAGGAAGTACATCGGCGCGATGATAAAAGAATAAACGGTTTGAAATTGGTTGATGTTGCGAACGTACGACGAGGCTAGTAGTCCGATCGCCCCGCAGGGGATAGCGAGGATCCCGCCAATCAACGGAAAAAGAAACACCGCCCACGGGTTAGGTAAGATTCTTAATGCCGCTAACACCAAACCGACCCCACCGGCCATCAGCGCCGCGCGGATTGCAACCCAGATGAATTCGCCCCAAACGACTTCAGGCGTACCGATCGGCGTGGTCAGCATCGCCTTGAAGACAGACTCGAACGTCATTCGAACGTAAAAACCGTAGCTGCATTCGAAAAATGCGGTGAAAAGGACGGTGGTGGCCGCCATTCCCGGAGCGAGGTATTGGGAGTAACTCAGACCGTGGATGCTTCCGATGTATGGAGAAAGACCCATACCGAGCGCAGTCAACATGAAGGCCGGATCGGCCAGCGTCGGCGAAATGTTGGCCAGAAAATCTTTGCGATAGACCACCCAATTCCGGACGACGACGCACCAGGCCAGCCGAAATGTGATGATGAATTCACTCATTCTCACCTAATTCTTCTCCGGTCAGCTTCAGATAGACATCTTCGAGATTTGCCGGGCGCATTTGAATCGCCGTCACTCCGGAAGCGGTTTGCAAGGCGAAAAGATTCTGAATTTGCGGTGCGCGGACGCAATATTGCCTCGCTTGCACGAACAGTGCCAATGGGAATCCAGGTGCGCTGTGAGCATGTTCGCCTGATCAGCTTCGAAAATCCCGACAAACCCTGGGGTCTCTTTTTCGATCAATTCCTTGGGAGACCCCACCGCCACCTCAACCCCGTGATTAAGGATAACTACGCGGTCGCAGAGCAGTTCGGCTTCGTGCATGTAGTGCGTTGTCACCAGGACTGTTTTACCTGCTTGCCGGTAAGAGAGCACTTTGTCCCAAAGCAGATGGCGCACCGTCGGATCGAGACCGGTCGTCGGTTCGTCGAGAATGAGCAACTCCGGATCGGAAAGCAGAGCACGCACAAAGTAAGCCTCCTTTTCATCCCGCCGGAGAGCGATCGAATCTGCGCATTGCTTTTGTGCTCCAGCGACATGTGCTCCAGCAATTCTTTGATCCGCCGAAGAGGGTCCTTCACGCTTTGGAAGCGCGCATAGAGTCTCATGTTTTCCAGTACGGTCAATTCCTCATCGAGCGCGTTCTCCTGCGGGACCACGCCGATCCGTTCTTTGATGCGCCGCGCTCCGAGCTGGGTCAAATCCGAAGACCGCAGATCTCCTCCGGAGCGGTCGACCGAGCCGTAGAGACAACCGATGAAGGTGGACTTGCCTGCGCCATTCGGGCCGAGCAGTCCCACGCATTGCCCGGAATGAACCTGTAAACTTAGTCGTTCAACGCCACAAAATCCCCGAAGCGTTTCGTGACCCCGCGAGGATGAACGGGAAATGTGATGGATGAATTCGAAATCACTGGGCAGGTGTCGGTGTCGATTTGGACGGGAGTTGCTAATGTCAGTTAGAGTCATAATTAGCAAGGACCCTACACACTGACACTGATTGACAAGGCCGCCGACGGCCTACCTGGCACTGGCACTGACGCCAATCGGTCCCGGGTGGGATAGCCGCTTTGCGGGCTTGCCAGGCTGCTCACAACGGCCGGCGGCCCGCCGGTTCCACGGGTTTAGCCAAATGATTCTGGAAACCTGATCGGATTGCCTTGGTGCGATCCTCCGAGCGCGCGTAGGCGGTCAGCGCGACTGCGGGCAAGGCATTTTAGTGTTCTGCTCGAGAACCGCAACCGCCGGATGAGGGAATAGCCGTCTTCTCCCGGCATCCCGATGTCGC
>CAWBYX010000034.1:0-27206 GCA_963793135.1 uncultured Verrucomicrobiae bacterium | reverse complement strand
CAAAAACCACGAGGGAGAAAAACATCAATCGAACGATCACGTCCCAAATCCTTAGCCATTCGGAAGAATACGAGTGGCCGCCTGCCGCATTCGCCCACCACCAGCTAAGCGCAGCAAACTGAGATCACGATGGCTAAATTTTTGTTGCCAAACCAAACCGTCAATAAAATCGGTATGGAGTAGAACGGGTCGACGGTGACTTCGTTACCGGTGAAGTAATCGATGAGTCCGATCACGGCTGTCAGGCCAAGGGCTTCGATGAAATGCCAGGTGAGCGATCGTCTCCTCCAATACTTGATGATAAACTCAAGTCTGCTCATTCGGTGCTCAATGCGACACCGTAACAGATTGCTATCGATTTCCTAGAAAGGAACTCAAACCCTTTTGAAGCCAACGGTATTCCTCCCACTGATGAGACGATGCATTGGTCAATCGCTGTCCTGACCTGGGACTGGACCTATCCCGCTTAAATTCCACGCCATTTTCCGCCAGCCCTGCCTGGATCTCCGCGATATGCGCACGATCCCGCGTTTCCACCGTGCAAAGCACGTGCACCCGCGATAAATCCGGGCCGGCAAAAGTTCGGTTGTGCACAATCTCCGTCACGTTGGCTTCCGCGGATGCCAGTACTCCGGAAAGATGCGCCAGCCCGCCCGGTCGGTCCAGGATCAGCGCGTCGAACCGATAAATCCGACCATCGGCTGCCAATCCGCGCTCGATCACCCGGCTATGAGCCAGAGGATCGATATTTCCACCCGTCAGCAACAGCACTACCCGACGGCCCTCAAGTTGGGTGAGGCTGCCGCCTAAAAACGCTGCCAAACCGGCAGCACCCGCGCCTTCGATCACGCATTTCTCCAGCTCCGCCATCCGGAGCATCGCCAACGCTAATGCTTCTTCTTCGACCGTCACCATCCGATGCGCCAAACGGGAGACGATTGCCAGGGTATGCCGGCCGGCCTCCGCGACTGCCAACCCGTCAGCGAGTGTGAACTTCGTCGAAATACGGACCGGCGCGTTGCTGCCAGTCCCGCGGCGAAACAAGCGGCATTTGCCGGCTCTACACCGATGATTTGCAGACTCGGTTTCAGCGCCTGCAGTACGGTGGCCATCCCTGCCAGGAGGCCACCGCCTCCCACCGGCACGACAATCGCCTCGGCTTCCGGTACTTGCTCCAGAATCTCGAAGGCCAGCGTGCCTTGACCGGCAATCACCTGTGGATCGTCAAACGGATGAACATAGGTGAGTTCGCGCTCCTCGGCGAGTCTACCGGCTTCACTCCGAGCTTCGTCAAAAGTGTCGCCGTGCAGCACCACCGTCGAACCGAATTGGCGGCAGCGGGCCACTTTCACCAATGGCGCGAAGCGCGGCATCACCACTGTCACCGGCACACCGAGAGCCCGTCCGTGCCATGCCAGTCCCAGTGCGTGATTGCCAGCAGAAGCCGCAATCGCTCCTCGCTGGGCGTGCTCCGGTGGCAATTGGGCAAGAGCGTTGCGCGCTCCTCGCTCCTTGAAACTTCCTGTCCGCTGAAGATGTTCTTGTTTGCAAAAAATACGCGCTCCAGTCAACTCGCTCAGGGCTGCAGATTCTGTGCATGGCGTGCGAACGATCGCCCCATTTAGGCGCGAGCGAGCTTCCACGATCTGTGAAAGGGAAACTTCGAAAGAGGGGTCGGTTTGCATTTGAGATGTTTGAGAAAATAAAAAAAACCCTGAGCGGTCACTCAGGGCTTCGGAACTTAGAGTTGCGGTCAATCGGCGCGCGCGTCTACCCGTGCCCCAAGTGGGACCTAATAAGGATCGAAATGATCATGATGGACGCTGAGGCGGATGAAAGCACGTAACCCCGCTTTTGCCCTATGAACCTGCCGTTGTCAAGCAGTATAGGCTAATGAGCGTTCGGCGTTCAGCGTTCGGCGTTCAGCGTTCAGCGTTCGGAGTTCTGGCGTCCTAGGCTCCCAACTTTTATCGCCATCCACCATCATAGCCGGATTACGATGAACGATTGAAGGGCGACATCGGCACGGACTCACCCTCGATATGATTGCGTCGCTGAACGCCGAACCCCGAACGCTAAACGCTAAACGCTGAACGTCGTTCGCTGGGCACGCCGTTCAACTCTTCGACGGGTTTTCCGTCCAACACAGCTCGAGCTCGGACGGAATCGATATCATGCTCCCAGAACGCTATGACAACGGTCGCTACGCAATTGCCGATCAGGTTCGTCATCGCACGGCCGATGCCGACAAACCAATCAATCGGCAGAATCAAGACAAGACCAACGACCGGGATCGCCGGTATTGCCTTCAAAGTTGCGGCAAGGATCACGATCGCCGACCCAGGGATACCGTGTGCGCCTTTCGAGGTAATCAGCGAAACCAAAAGAATTAAAGCCAGATCGTGCAACGACAAAGGCGTATTGGTGGCCTGCGCAATAAAGACCACCGCCAGGGTCAGATAGATTGAAAAGCCGTCCAGATTAAAGGAATAGCCTGTCGGAATGACTAGTCCAACGGTACTGTCCTTGATTCCCATGCGCTCGAGCTTGCGCATGATTGCCGGCAGGACCGCGTCTGAAGAAGCCGTACCCAGCACGATCATGAGTTCTTCTCGCAAGTACCGGATGAATTTGAAGATACTAAAGCCAACAAACCGCATGATAGTGCCCAGCACCAGGACGATAAAAACCGCGCAACTTGCATAGAAGACCAAAACCAGAAGAGCCAGTTGGCTCAGCGATGCCACACCGTATTTGCCGGTAGTAAACGCGACTGCACCCAGGACGCCGATCGGTGCCAGTTTGATAATCAGTCCAATGATTTTGAAGAGCACCGTGGCAATGGCTTCCAGCCCGACGAAGACCGGGCGCCCTGCTTCGCCCGCTAACGACAAGCCGGCACCAAACAAAATCGCAAAGACTAACACCTGCAGGATGTCACCCTTCGAAAATGCGTCAAAGACGGTCGTCGGGATCAGATTTAAAAAAAAATCTGTGGCGCTGTGCAACGACTTGGCTCTTTCGGCGTAAGCCGACATCGCTGAAGAGTCCAAAGAATGGACGTCGATGTTCATTCCTGATCCAGGGTGAAGCGTATTGGCCATCAACGCGCCAATCACCAGCGCAAATGTCGTCATCAGTTCGAAATAGATAATGGTCTTCAAACCGACTCGCCCAACCTTCTTAAGGTCTCCAGATCCACAGATTCCGGTGACGACTACACTGAAGACCAGCGGAGCGATGATCATCTGAATGAGTTTGACAAACCCATCGCCCAGCGGTTGCAAACACTTTGCAAAGTCCGGCGCCACAATGCCGATGCTGACTCCCAGAATGAGAGCGATCACCACCCGTCCAAACAACGAATTGACGAATTTCATAACGGAATTTCTCCCGTTTAAGCCGGCCAAGATGAAGTCACGCTTCAATAGCTAGCACAGTGCGTGCCACTCCGGATAGGATGAGGCTCGTCCGAACCGGGCTTCCCGTCTCGCCCATGCCTGCTACTTCACCCTCACACAAATCAGTCGCTCAGTCGCTCACGACGTGCGGGCAATTACATTCTAAGAGAGAAAAAATGCGGCGCCTTTGCAGGGCGACGTGAACTATTTCGAGCGAGAAATGTGGGGTTGACCTTGTAGGGCGAGGCTAAGCTGGAAGCCCCGGTTCGGACGGAGCCTCACCCTACCCCGGAGATCCGCCACTGCGCCATCCTTCCCACGCCGACCCGCCGACCCGCCGACCCGTTTCCCCTCCCCCCTCACTCCGGCGCTCCGAGCGCCCTGAAAATCTGATTGAGTTGCGCGCTCATCGGCAGGTTTAACGTGACACCGCTTGGCAACTTCTTGAGAAACCATCGATCGTAGGCATACTCCAGATCCCGCGATGCGGCCATATCCCGAAATACCCGATCGACGAGCTCGGCCAGCTCCGGGTCATCTCTTCGATACATGATTCCATAGGGATCGTAGGACAAAAAATCGCCCGTTACCACAAAGTCGTTCCCGGACTTCCGTTCGGCAATGAACCCGTAAAGCAGCACATCATCTCCGGCAAAAGCATCCACCCGGCCGCTGGCGAGCGTTTCATAGGATTCTGCATGATCCTTAGCCACCACGAGTTTGATTGGAATTCCGAATTTCTCCGAAAGCTTGCGCATCGCCTCTTCATTAGTTGTTCCGGCAGTGACGACAACACTCTTTCCGTTCAAGTCACGAAACGATTGAATAGGCGAACCGCGTTTCACCAGAAGCTTGGTGCCGGCAACAAACATGATAGGTGAAAACGCCACCTCCTTTTGCCTCTCGGTGTTGTTAGTCGTGGAGCCGCACTCCAGATCCACCTCTCCGCTCTTGACGGCTCCAATCCGCGAATCGGAGGTTACCGGCACAAACTTGATTTTTAACGTTTGGCCATTGAGTTCATTACTGATCGCGTCGACGATAGCACGCCCCAGATCGATGGAATATCCGATCGGCTCGTGTCGCGCATTCAGATAGGAAAACGGAATGGACGATTCCCGGTAGCCTATCACCACGGTGCCGGTATCATGAACCTTCTTCAGAGTGCCGCTCAACTCCTGAGCGTTTAGCAAACCGACGACTCCGTCTCCGGCAAAAGCAGCCAACAGGAACAATCCAAATAAACGCCATGCCCGAATCATACCGCTTCTCCAGGAGAGAACGAGCGCTTCAGGCATTAGCCGGGACCGGAGTTGTTTCCGTTTCGGGCTCCACCTCCTCCGAGAGTTCACCCTCCCACTTCGCCACCACGGCGGCGGCAATGGAATTCCCGATCGCATTGGTCGCCGACCGTCCCATATCCAGGAATTGATCGACACCCATAATCAAAAGCAACCCCGCTTCCGGAATATTGAATGTGGTCAGCGTGGCAGAGATTACCACCAGGGACGCGCGCGGAACGCCCGCCATGCCTTTCGAAGTGACCATCAACAAAAGCAGCATCGCGATCTGTGTTCCCAAAGAAAGATGAATGCCATAGGCCTGCGCGATGAACAGTGATGCGAACGTGCAATACATCATCGAGCCGTCAAGATTGAACGAGTAACCCATCGGCAAGACGAAACTGGTGATCCTGCTGGACACGCCAAATCGTTCAAGTTGACTCAGCAACTTTGGGTACGCCGCTTCAGAGCTCGCGGTCGAAAACGCCAGCAGAAACGGTTCGCGGATATAGCTGACCAACCGGCCGGTACGCGGTCCCAGAAAAATATATCCCGCCAGGATCAATAAACCCCACAGGATGATCAAAGAGAGATAGAACCCGCCCATAAATTTGGCGTAGGTCAGCAGAATACCAATGCCTTCAGTGGTGATGGTCGAGGCAATTGCAGCGAACACCGCCAGGGGCGCCATCTTCATGACATAGCCTGTAACCTTCAGCATAACCAGCGCGGCCTGGTCGATGAGTAAAATCATCGGTTTTGCTAATTCCCCAAGCGCGGCTGCCCCAAGGCCGAAGAAGATGGAGAAGACAACGATCTGCAGCATCTCATTTCCTGCCAACGCCGCGAAGATCGAAGTCGGTACGAGGTGGGTGACGAAATCTTTAATAGAAAAAGAGGCCGTTTTCAGATTGCTCGAGGCCGTAATATCCGGAATCGGCAACCCAATATTGTCACCCGGACGCAGTATGGTCACCATGATCAGACCAAGAGTCAGCGACATCAATGAAGCCGAAATGAACCAGCCCATCGTCTTCACGCCGATTCGCCCGACCGTCTTCGAATCCCCCATATGCGCGATCCCGACGACCAACGTCGAAAACACCAGCGGGGCAATGATCATCTTGATCAATCTCAAAAATAGGTCGGTTACCAGCGAAATATATCCCGAGATCGTGGCCGCAGATTGTTTGTCCGGAAACGCCTTATTGCACACGTACCCGACGGCGATACCCAAGATCATCGCAATCAAAATGTAGATTGTTAACGGTTGTGATTTCTTCATCGTTCCTCCGCGGTCAGTTCGTTCTTTCGTCAAGCTAGTCTCCTGCTCCCCGGAATAGGAGTACCTGCTATTTCCCGGACAGAACACTAAATTTTCCTTGCCGAGAATGAAGCAGGAAGTGAGCCTATCCAGTACACCCCCCAAAGACAAAGTCGGAGACTGTCCTGGACAGACAGGAAGCCGATTTTCTTGGGCGCACGACTCCTCCCTATGAAAATTAATTTGACCGGATACGATCTCCTTATCCATCCCCGACTGAACAAGGGCACTGCCTTTACCGACAGCGAACGCGACGCTTTCGGCCTTCACGGGCTATTGCCGCCTCATGTTGGGACGCTGGAAGATCAGCGGAAACGACGAAAGAAGGGCCTGGACGAACTACCCACCCCTCTTCAGAAATACAGCTTCATGCGAGATCTCCAGGATAGCAACGAAACGCTCTTCTATTCTTTGATCACGCACTACATCGAAGAGAGTCTGCCAATCGTCTATACTCCGACCGTGGGCGAAGCCTGCCAGCAGTTCAGTGAGATCTGGCGTAAACCACGAGGCCTTTTTCTGAGTTATCCAAACAGAGATTTGATCGACCAGATCTTTTCCCATCCCCGTTACTCCGGGATCAAGTGCATTGTCGTGAGCGACGGCGAACGCATCCTGGGTCTGGGCGATCAGGGTGCCGGAGGGATGGGAATTCCGGTTGGCAAGATGGCGCTCTACACTGCCTTGGCCGGCATTGCGCCTGAAAGTTGTCTGCCTATTTTGCTCGATGTCGGAACCGAAAACGAAGAGCGACTGCAAGACCCGCTTTATGTCGGCTGGCGTAGCCACCGTATTCGGGGTCAGGACTATGACGACTTTGTGGAAAGGTTCGTCTCGGCGACTAAACGACGCTGGCCTCACGTTCTCCTCCAGTGGGAGGATTTCGCCGGCATCAACGCCGCTCGATTCCTGGAACGCTATCGAGATCAGCTTTGCACCTTCAATGATGATATTCAGGGAACGGCAGCGGTCGCCACCGGCACGCTGCTCTCGGCCATTACTGTGACCGGAATTCCGTTGCCCGAACAGCGGGTGGTCTTTTACGGTTTCGGCGGGGCGGGCCTTGGTATCGCCAGTTTAATTTATTCGGTGATGCGGGATGCCGGCTTGAGTGAGCAGGAAGCGTACAGACGTTTCTATGCGGTGGATCGGTACGGCCTTCTGTTCGAAGGCGGGCAAGGTCTCCGCTCCGAACAGGCGCCCTTCGCACGTCCGAAGTCCGACCTGGCGGGCTGGAAGCTTTCGAACCCGCGGGAAATCGGGCTGCTTGATGTGGTTCAGAATGCCAAGCCGACGGTGTTGATCGGCGTTTCCGGTCAGGCCGGCGCCTTCACGGAAGAGATTATCCGCGCCATGGCAAAAAGTACTGAGCGCCCCGTCATCTTTCCTCTTTCCAACCCGACTTCCCGTTCTGAAGCGACGCCACAACAGGTGTTGGATTGGACCAACGGGCGGGCGTTGATCGGAACTGGCAGTCCGTTTGGACCGTGCAAATTCAACGGCAAAGAAATCCACATCGATCAGACCAATAACTCCTACATTTTCCCGGGCTTGGCCCTCGGCATCATTTCTTCCAAGGCGCGGCAGGTCTCCGATGCCATGATCAAGGCTGCCGCCATCGCGCTCGCTGAGTTGGCACCCACCCGACAAAACAAAAGCGCCAATCTTCTGCCCCCGCTCGCCAGCATTCGTTCGGTCAGTCTCGCCATCGCCAAGGCAGTAGGAAACCAAGCGATCAAGGAGGGATCCGCAACCGTCGATAAAGATCAATTTGAGCAGGAACTCGCCGCCAATATCTGGGAGCCTGTTTATGAACCTTATGAGCGCGTCTAGCGAGTAGCGCTTCAGATAAATTGAGATATCTTCGCGCAGGAGAACCCAATGCCACTACCTTCTGACGAAAAACTGATCGCGTTAAGCCAGGACATCCTCAAGCAATTCGATACTATTTTTGGCCTGCACCCAGGGTTTCGACCCGCCCATGCGAAAGGCGTGATGCTCGCGGGGACATTTACACCAACCCCTGAAGCCGCTTCCCTCACCTGCGCGCCTCACATCATTCGCGACTCCACGCCCGTCACGGTGCGGTTTTCGAACTCCACAGGTATTCCGGTGATTCCGGACAATGATCCCAATGCCAATCCCCGCGGACTCGCCATCCGGTTCCATCTCGGCGAGCATGAGCATACCGATATCGTCAGCCATTCGACCGATGGGTTCCCTGTCAGAACGGGGCAGGAATTTTTGGAGTTCCTGCAAGCGGTCGCCGCCAGCGATCCTTCCAAGCGGTCGCCTTCACCGGTCGAGCTATTCGTAGGCAGCCATCCAAAAGCCCTCGCATACGTGCAGACACCCAAGCCTTCTCCTTCCAGCTTTGCACGAGAGACTTTCTTCGGGGTAACCGCCATGCGGTTCATCAACAAGGATGGTGAGTCCCGCTTCGGGCGTTACCGGATCACCCCATATGCTGGAAACGACCATCTGGATGACGCGACAGCGAAAAGCAAGGATCCAAACTTCCTTTTCGACGAGCTCACGGAGAGAGTCGCGAATGGCCCGATAAGTTTTCAACTGCTGGTCCAAGTAGCAGGCGCTGATGATGTCGTGGACGACGCGACCATTCACTGGCCAGAAGAGCGCCCTCTGATTGCTCTCGGCAAGATCGTCCTCGAAAGTCCCGTCCCAGACGCTGCCCATGAGCAGAAGAAGATCATCTTCGATCCGATCCCTCGCGTCACCGGAATTGAGCCGTCAGACGATCCTCTGCTTGAGTTGCGTGCCGCGGTCTATCTGCTGAGCGGTCGCCGCCGACGGCAAGCACCATAGGGGGGAGAAACGGGCCGCGGGAGAAACGGGTCGGCGGGTCGGCGTGACGGCGGGTCGGCGTATTGGGAGCCGGTCCTCCTGACCCATCGTCCTCGATTTCTCTTTCGGTGCTTGTGCAGACCAAAAATCTCTCCTGTAAGAAAAGGACATCAAGGGTGGAGCCCGCTTGCTTAGTTAGCGCCATTCAGGGGCCGGCGGTGAACGCCGTTACGCCGATCCGCCCTTACGCCGACCCGCCGACCCGTTTCCCCCGCGGCCCGCCGATACGCCGATACGCCGACCCGTTTCTCCCCCGACCCGCGGTCACGCCGACCCGCCATTACGCCGACACGCCGACCCGTTTCCCCGTCAGGGCATCGAGAAGGCTAGCCAGCTCAATGGTCGCGATGGTGGTTGCTGAATCATTGATTCCATACGGCAGAATCAGCCGGCCTCCGTGAACCAGCGCTCCACAAGTGTAAATCACGTTGGGCACGTACCCATCTATTCGATCCGGCGCGGGTTCCAAGAGAGGTTTATGGAGCCGGCCGATCACCTTCATCGGGTCTTTCAGATCGAGAAGCGTTGCTCCCAGGCAATATCTCCGCATTGCTCCGACCCCGTGCGTGAGAACTAGCCATCCGGCTTCCGTTTCGATCGGTGAACCGCAATTCCCGATTTTCACGAACTCCCATGGCCAGCATGGCCGCATCAGGAGCTGTGGATTGCGCCAGAAATACCGGTCCTCCGAGAACATCAGGAAAAGGTTCTCATCGTCGTAACGCGAGAGCATCGCATAGTGCCCATCAATCCTTCTTGGAAAAAGAGCCATGCCTTTGTTCTGAATTGCCGACCCGGCTAAGGTTCGGATGCGGAACCGAAGAAAATCATTTGTTTCAATGAGTTGAGGGAGAATGAGACGACCGTCGTAAGCAGTATAGGTGGCGTAGTAGGTAATGCTTCCGTCTTCCTCCACAAAACGGACAAAGCGTGCATCTTCGATCCCGTTCGTTTCATTGAGCGAAACGGGGAAGATCACGCGCTCTGTTAAAGGAATTGCGGGATCGAAATCGACCTCATAATTCGATTCAACAAGCCAATGCAGGAACTCAATGGTCCGCCGGACATCCTCCGAATGGGGCTGCGCTTCGCGCGACGCGCGTTGCATCGCCTCATTCAGGTCGGATCGCGTAAACGTGCCGTCAAGTCGATACATTACCGATCGCGACCAATTGTTTTCCAGCCCGTTGTCGTTCAACTTATGGAGGAAAATGCTTTTCGGAAACGTCGGTTCCGGATTGATCTCTGGAGCCACGACAAGCCGTGAAGTCTTGTCCATCTCGATCGCGTGATTCCGGCGAACCACTCCGGTACGAAACTCGATCGAGGAAATGTGGCCTTCACCCACCGCCCTTAGGCTGAGGATGAAGCGAAGATCCCCCTCACCCAGGTTTTTTTGGTCTGGGTGCGCCACGATCGAAGGATTAAATAGGGCGGCAGATTCGACAGCATATTCTCCTGTGAAATAGGCGCCCAGCACCAGCCGGCGGTTATCCGAAAGAGAACCCCGCTTTGGCAAAAATGCCTCTACCTTGCCATATTGAAGCAACCACGAGGCATCCAGATCGTTATGTCGAGTGCCTAAGTCGGCACGGAGACGATCCAACTGGGATTCGACCTCAACTTCGCTCAGAGCGAGAACCCGCTCGATAATGCCTTTAACTCGACCACTCCCTGTAGGGACAAATGGACGATTAAGGACCCGGCAGGCGTTCGGCCCAAAGTCGATTCCGGCAGGAATGACGTTCACGCCATTTGACGATTTCGAATATCTGTCAGGCGCAATACGCTTGTCGCTGCGCGAATTTCTCTTCGGAGGTCGACAAGCATCTCGCGAGTCACTTCCAGTTGCTGCGCTCTGCGCATCGCCCAATTCTGCGCCACCGTCTCCAGACGCTGACGCGCGCTCGTCACATAAGCGACAGCCAACTCCGGCAGGCCAGGTTCGGCGAGCTTGGTCGCCAGCCGCCGCTGCGCTTCGTTAAGTTCGCAAAGGACAATCTTTTCGGTGGGGACACGTCTCAGCTTTGCGGTTAAGCCCACTTTTGACAGGGTCCAGATGATCCACTTTGTGGGATCGAACTGCCACGGCTTGACGCCATTGCGATAGTCGTGCTGAAACTCGTGATGATAGTTATGATAGCCCTCTCCAAACGTCACCAGCGCCATCAACCATGAGTCTCGGGCACTGCATTTGGAAGAATAAGGACGCGAACCAAGATAATGGCAGAGCGAATTGATACAGAATGTGCAGTGCTGAAGAATCACCACGCGCGCCACACCCGCAATCAGGAAAGCGCCAAGCGCGGAAACCCAGCCACCCCAGATAAAGCCGATCGTGGCCGGTAGTACAAATGCTACAGTGGCGGCGATCCAATGGATATAACGATGCTGCCACATAACCAGCGGATCCTTTTGCAAGTCGACCACATTGTCGAAAGGCGGCGGCGGATCGAGCTTAAAGAGCAGCCAGCCAATATGAGCGTGGAATAATCCCTTGGAAATGCAGTACGGATCCTCATCGTGATCGACGTGCTTGTGATGGCTGCGATGCTCGCAAGACCATAGGAGCGCAGAGTTTTCAAACGCTCCAGCTCCAAAAACCAATGTGAAAAGCCGAACAGCCCAATGGGCCTGAAAAGTCAGATGTGAGAAATGCCTGTGATAACCAACCGTAATTGAAAATCCGCACGCGGCGAACATCAAACAGAAAAGCACGACTTGGAAGGTGTCGAGCCCGAAGAAATACAGGTAAGCAGGTACCGCTGTCAGGGAGAGAAACAGTGTTCCGATAAGAAACGAGCTGATCAGCCAGTTGACTTTATCGAAGGGAATTCGTGAGAACATAAGATTGTTAGGACTGCAAAGCTTACCGTAGATCTCCACTTGCGAAGTAGAGTAAACCTCAACCTGTTCACTACGGCGCCGCTGTACTACACCTTTTCAACGCAAGTCACAAGCAACAGTTGGAAAATCATCATTTTCATCGCGCTGTTGAATAAATTCACGCCCCCTCCCCGTGCCGTGCGATCGATGCTTTCCCCAATCCGCGGCGTTCTCGCCCAGAAGCCCGGGTTGTCCACCGCTCGATTCTGCAACTCCTGAACTCCTAGGTCTGTCGTGTGGAAGTGTTTTGGAACCGCGACCGCAAAAAGCAAAAGCCGAGCCTCAACGTCACAAGAGTGCTCACGATCTAAGGAATACAGCTTGCAGGAAAGCAATTGCTGGGTGAGAGCCGAAGTCGAGGGGCAGCCTACATCCCAAAACTCGGAATTCCCCGAAGAAAAAGAACAAGCCGGTTCCCAAGGGCAAGTGAGACATGACGCCGCACAGGTCCAAGACACTGATAACTGACACTGACAACTGACAACTGACACTGGCAACTGAGTCTGACACGCCCCTTGCAAAAGCCTGACGCGTCAACTATGGAGTCGTCGAAATGATGCGTCTGCTGCAATCGGTCGGCCAAAACAGCCTGACGACGGTCGCTGGCTTTGGCGATTTTGCTGCATTCACGTCTCGCGCGGTGGCCGCGGCGCCGGTCACACGCCATTTAGGACGCCGGTTGATCCGCGCCATTCACGAACAAGGTGTCCGCTGTGTGCCAGTGGTGACGATTGTTGGATTGTTCGCCGGGCTCGTCCTCGGGCTTCAAGGTTATTACGTTCTCGCACGCTTCGGCTCGGCGGGCATGTTGGGAACATTTGTCTCGCTGACGCTGACGCGAGAGCTCGCTCCTGTGCTTGGTGCCCTGATGATTGTTGGCCAGGCCGGCTCTGCCATCGCTGCAGAAATCGGCATCCACCGCAACAGCGAACAAATTGACGCTCTCACCACCATGGGAATCGACCCCCTCGGCTACTTGATCACGCCCCGTCTGTTGGCAGCGCTGATTGTTTTCCCGATCCTCACGGTGGTTTTCACCTTGGTCGGAATGGCCGGCGGATATCTCTCGGGCTCGGTTTTGCTGGGTTTGGATAGTGGTGTCTACTGGTCGGCTGTTCATTCAGCGGTTCGCCTCCCAGACGTACGCGAATGCCTCTTCAAGGCGCTGGCTTTTGGTGCGATCACGATGGCGATCTGCTGTCATAGCGGATTTACCACGCATCGACGGACCGGTGTTTCCGGGTCGCGCGCGGTCAGCGTTTCGACCACCAGAGGCGTTGTTCTGGCAAGTATAGCGACGCTGGCAACAGATTATTTGATTACTTCTTTTCTGGTATGATCGGCGCATCGATACCACCGATTCTTGAAGTGAGCGGTTTGCGCAAGCATTTTGGGGATCATGTCGTTTTGGCCTCGGTCGACCTGGTGGTGCCTCGTCGCAGTATCGTCTCCGTGCTCGGACGGAGCGGGACCGGCAAATCAGTTTTCCTGAAATGTCTGGCTGGTCTCCTGACGCCCGACGCCGGCCATGTTCGCTTTGAAGATGGCCTCCAGGACGGGCTTCGGCGCCGCTGCAGCTATTTGTTTCAAGGCAACGCCTTGTTCGATTCGTTGACTGCGCTCGAAAACGTCGCCTTGCCCCTGGAACAAACCACCAGGTTAGGCCGGTTCTCGATTGCGCAAGCCGCTCGTGACGCCTTAAAAAGCCTCGGACTGGAAAAATCTGCCGATCATTTTCCAGCACAGATGTCCGGTGGAATGCAAAAACGCCTCGCCCTCGCTCGAGCGTTAGTCACGCGACCCGAGTTGGTGCTCTTCGATGAACCGACAGCCGGACTCGACCCGCCGGCTCGTAATGCCGTTTTCGAAATGATCGTTCACTACAGACAAAGATTTGACTTCACCGCCCTGGTGGTGACGCACGATGTCCCCGAGGCACTCGCCGCCAGCGATCGTGTCGCCTTGCTTGAAGAGGGCCAGATCCGTTTCGAGGGAACACCAGCCGAGTTCGCCGCCTCGGACGATTGCATTGTGCGAAGCTTTAGCGACAATATTGTCACACCTCGGACCAGCCTCGAGAATTAGCTCCTTTTAGCATGAAGCAATCCAACATCGATCTCTCGGTCGGCGCTTTTGTTCTCCTGGGCATCGCCGCTATTGTCTGGTTCGCGGTGGAGGCGGGAGCAGGCGTGGCCATCGGCCGTTCTACCTACGAAGTGAATGCCAGATTCACGAACATCGGCGGACTTAAGCCCGGCAGTCAGGTTCTCATCGCGGGTGTACCAGTCGGACGCGTGGAGAAAATCGACCTGGATTCCCAATACGCCGCCATTGTTCACCTGCACGTGAAACAAGCCGTGCACCTGCCATCCGACACGATTGCCTCGATCAAAACCAGCGGCCTCATCGGGGACAAATACGTTGCACTTGCCCCGGGCGCCGACAGCAATAATCTGTCTCCCGGCAGCCTGATCACCGACACCGAGTCCGCCATGGATCTGGAGTCGATCATCAGCCGCTTCGCCTTCGGCAACGTTTCTTCGCCACCTGCTCCCTCTCCGTCGGCGCCGAAATAATTATGCGATCCAACCTCTTCCAATTCATCCTGAAATCAACACTGGCCCTCGCTATCCTTGGAACCGTGCGCCTCTCCGGCGCTGCATCTGTCGACGATCCCCTGGCGATGCTCCGCGGTTCGGTCGACGATGTTCTGGCGGTCGCCTACTCCAGCCACGGAAACGAAAACTTGGCAGCCCGGGTGCGACCGCTACTGGAAAAATGCTTCGCCTTTGACCTCGTCACTCGCCAGGCCATGGGCCCAGGTTGGCGTCAATTTTCCCCCACCGACCAGAAGCGGGTTTCAGACCTCTTCACCGAACTGGTGATTCGGACTTATTCCGCCCGCGTCGTCGGTACGCAGCGACCGAAAATTTCCTATGGCACACCCTCGGAACTGGCGCCGGACCGTCGGGAAATTCCCACCCGCGTCACCACTGCCTCGAGCAGTGAGCCATTCGCAGTGGTCTATCGTCTGATCAAATTTCCGTCCGGTTGGCGCATCTACGATGTCCTGATTGAAGGCGTTAGCTTCGTGGCTAATTACCGTGCCCAATTTGACGAAATAATTCAAAAAGGAGGCGCTCCCGCCGTCATCCGGACCCTCGAAACAAAACTGGCCGCGCCCGTGGAATCCCGCTCGTGAACTCCTTATTATTATTGAGTCCCCTTCCCCTCCTGCTGTTCCTCTCGGGTTGTGCTGTGACCGGGAAACCCCCAGCGACCCGACCTGTTCACGCGACTTCTTCGGCTGTCAGCGACGATTTCGCCAATGTCCAAGTCCAGAAGGTGAACGATCCGTTCCAGGGCTTTAACCGGGCCATGTTCGGGTTAAACGATAAACTCACCACCTACGCATTACGCCCGGTGGCACATGGTTACGCCTTGATTGTGCCCCTCCCCGCCCGCACCGGCATCTCCAATTTCTTTGACAATCTTCAATTTCCGGTGCGTTTCGTTAACTCGGTGCTCCAGGGCAAAATCGAACGTTCCGCACGAGAAACTGGTAAGTTTGTCTTCAACAGCACTTTTGGCATTGGTGGACTGTTCCGCGTTTCTGACCACGTCTCAGGTCTGACTGACATCCCTCCCGAAGACTTCGGGCAAACCCTTGCCGTCTGGGGTCTTCCGCCCGGGCCGTATCTGCTCATCCCCGCGCTTGGTCCCTCCGATTGCCGCGATATCGTCGGTTTTGGGGTCGACTGGGCCATCACTCCCCTCGATTGGCATCCTCTTGGGGTCGTTCGTTGGACGATCATCGGCAACGCTGCCAGTTTCGGGCTGAGCGCTACCCGCTATATCAACGGGCTTCCCAAAGCTGTCGAGGCCTACGACCAGGTCAAGGCCGGAGCCGTCGATCCCTATGTCGCCCTGCGTGACGGTTACCTGAGCTACCGCGCCGCCCAGGTAAAGAAGTAAGGCGGCCTGCCCCGGTTGGCTTAAAACCAGCCTGTATCGGATCGTGAGTGCCGCTCCAGGTCAATATTCATGCGATTATGTCCCTAGAGAGATGATCTTGACTCAGATCTTCGAAATGCTGCTCAGGATCTTTTCGAGAGACTCCTTGTGTTTATCGGCGGCGTTCTGCGAACCCCAATAGGTAATCATCAGACCCTTCCCGGGGGCGACAGTAAGGAAGCTCAACGAAACCTCACAAGTTCCATCTTTGTCGGTTCCGTTGTAGCTCATGTGACTGATGGCCATCTCATTGAGGGTCGTGTCTCCCTTGTCCTTCGGCTCTTTTTCGACTTTGACACCCTGTTCCTCCAAGTATCTCAAATTGGCCTCAATCACGTCGTCCACGCTATCCGCATCGACGAACTCCAACGCGAGATAAATTTCGCCATCCACCGATACAGCTTCCAACCCGGTGTCGGTTTCCGTTGGTTTCCACGATTCCGGAAGAACGAAAGAGACAATCGGCTTGCTTTCCGGCAGTTTAAACGTGTCGGCAAACGCCGAAAGGCTCAGAGAAGAGAGTAAACAAAAAAGAGTTAAACAGTTTCTCATAAATATTGATAATATAGTAAATCTCAATATTTTCAAACCCATTCTCTTCTTCAGCTTCCCGCTAGATAAGCAAGATAGTCCGAAAAGCCAATGTAGCATAGGCTTCCAGCCTGTGTTCTTCAGGCCGCGGCCGCGATTTCAAAAGTATCCGTCGTGTAAAAGATAACGCTTTTCAGTCCTGGCTGAGACTTAAAGCCCTTCGCGCGAGGCAAAGGGACTCACCCCGTCCCCAGATTGGTGTCCTTGCTATCCAGCTCGTCATTCTTAAATGTTATGTTGATATACTTATTCCCTTCGGTGTAGCGCCAAGTCGTGCGTTTGTAGATCAGTTTGTCTTCTGTACTGGTCGAAGTTGGAGGTCCAAGAATCGCCTGGACCTCCTCCTTGGACGCCTTTTCGCGGATTTGATCGTAGTTGGCCCGATTAATCTTAGTAACAGGGTTTCCGCTGTTACACCCCGCCAGAAGCAGCACGCCGAGGATAAAAATCGTGCAGGTTCGAATATTCATTCAGGGCACGTTTGTGCTCTGCCCGTTCACCGGCTGTGTACTGGTGTGAGCCGGTGCTACCTGAGGGCCTCCTCCAGTAGCGACCAACTTGCTAAGTTTGATCACTCCCAAAACCAGAATGACCGGTCCCACCAGCCAGGATAACACTCTCATCAGGATCAGGAAGAGCATCCTCGCGGGAAAGGTGTTGGAAACGAACCCCGCGACAAAGGCTATGGCTAAATAAAGAAAGGGCCGGGCTGCGGCGTCTGTTCTAAGCCCATTCAGGCGATCTTCCAACTCTTCCCCATAATGGAGCTTAGCAGCTCTAAACCCCTGCTCCGGCACCGACGAAACATCTTGTTGCGACAAGTCCATATTTCAAAAAAGGTTCAAAAACGAACGCTTTTGCTTCTCAAAAAACGGTTGCACCTGGCGCCCGGCACGTGCACTTGACTGGGCAGCTCCTTCAACGGCAGACATTGTTGCCTCCAGCCCTTCCTTGATCGGAGCCGCAATTTTCCGACCGTTTTGGTTGATCCAATCGGTTGCTTCTCGCATCCAATCTTCCATTAGCCGCTCTCGTTTGGAAGTCTTCTCCATCCGGGATAGGCAATAGCCGAGCAACACACTGAGGATAACCGACCCAGCAAGAACAATCGAGAGTGTCTTTGCCGGTTCGGCACGAACCTGGGTCAACAGCCTCTCTTTTGCTTGGGTGCCGAAGTCGGACACCGTTTTCCTGGAAGACTCAACGGTAGATTCAAAGTTTTCATTCATACAATTATTCCTTACGAGTGGCGGTGGCTGCGCACGGGACGTCCCGTTCTCACTCGGAGCCAATGCCATCGACAGATTGTGTTTAACATCTAAAATTCTTTCGCCGCTCGATTATGTGCCGGACGTACAGACATCCGTTGAAAATAGCCATCCAAAAGGCTCTGTCGGAACCCCAGAAACCAGCCGCCACGCATCACTCTAACGGGTTATTTATCGTTGCCATCCAATCCGCTAGCTTGACCGATGACAATATCTCAGCCAACCATGCTTCTCGCACAGTTGTTAGCTAGCTGGAAAAACTTATGCTCGCCATCTTGCAAGTAGCGATCGGCATTTGCTTTGTCTTCCTCCTTTTTAGCCTGATCGTCTCCGCGGGCAACGAACTCGTACAAGCGTTTTTATCGATGCGCGCCGCCCAATTGAAAGCGGGCATCGGAGAACTCTTGCAGGATCGAAAATTTCAGAATGCTGCCAAGGAATTCTGTAACCATCCGCTGATCTCGTGCCTCTCCAAAGGTGCCGACGGCCAGCCCTCGTACATCGCTCCGCGCACCTTTGTCATTACCGTTCTCGATTTGCTCCGGGAAGGCCAGATCGTGGTGGGCGGCGCGAAGGGTAGCGATCTGGCGGCACAGATCGCCGGTATCCAAAACCCCGAACTGCGGCGAGCACTGAGCTCCTTGTTCGATCAGGCGAACCATGAGGCTGCAAAATTCGAGAAAGCTCTTGAGACTTGGTTTAATGAATCGATGGATCGGGTGAGCGGTTGGTACAAACGGTGGATTCAATATTGGCTTTTTGGGCTTGGTTTGGCCTTAGCCGCCGCAGCGAACGTCGACACGATCCACATGATCGGCGCCCTTTCGACGGATCCGAAAATGCAACTGGACCTCTCAAAGGCCTCGATCGAATACCTGAATGCGCAATCAGCCACCCAGACGGCCGCCGGATCCACTTCCGATTCACGCCCAACGGGAACTCCCGTTCAAGGTCAGAACCATGAGTCCTCTCCGCAGGAGACGACCAAGCCTGAAGGTTCGGGCCCGCCTGCCAGCACAGCAACCCGAAATCCCCTGACTACGGCGCAGTCACTCGAAACAGCGGCGACTGACTTGGCAAGCTTGGACGTGCCTTTGGGTTGGGCGGGTCCCGAACGCAGTTACTTCAGGCGGCACTGGTGGAGCGCTATCGTCGGATGGCTCCTGACGGCGCTCGCCGCTTCAATGGGAGCCCCATTCTGGTTCGATACGCTCAATCGATTCGTTAACATTCGCTCGGCCGGGCAATCTCCCGATGAAAGTCCTAAGGGGGCGAAACTTAAAGCTGAGCAACAGAACACTTGAATGCATTAGTGCAAACCCGAAAGCCGGAATAGAGACCCAAAGCATCGAATCCTGCGATCAGTGGCCTGTTTGCAGAAGAATCAAGAAGCGTCCGGGCTTGAGATGCGCCCGACCAGGCTGGCGCAAACCGTCAGTAACTCGGACGGTTCAACCGGCTTGGCGACGTGAAGTTGATATCCCGCTAACAACGCGCGTTGACGGTCTTCGGATCGAGCGAAAGCGGTCAGAGCCACCGCCGGCACTCGGCCGCAACTTTCCGTTGGCAAGGCCCGCACCTCGCGAATCAGGTCGTACCCGTCTTCCCCCGGCATCCCGATATCGCTAATCAACAAGGCGGGTTTTGTTTCCCTTAATATTTCCAGTGCTTCTGCCGCGGAGGCGGCGGTGATCACAGAGGCTCTAGCATCACGGAGGATTCGGGCGATCACGCCACGGGCGTCGAAATCGTCATCAACAACCAGCACGATAATTCCATCCAAGTTGGGCGGCTCATAGGCCACCGGCTCGCCCTGGACTACCCGGGGGTGTTGCCTCTCTCCAGGGGCGTCTTCGCCGAGCGGGTCCGTGATCGGAGCCAAGGGCAACTTCAGGATGAACGTGCTTCCCCTCCCTTTGCCAGGGCTTGCGACGCGTACCGAACCACCGTGGAGTTCGACCAGGTGTTTGACGATACTGAGGCCAAGTCCCAATCCGCGGTACTGCCGGGTGGTAGACGCATCAGCCTGGCGAAAGCGCTCGAAAACATGGGGAAGAAAATCTGGTTCGATACCCTCACCGGTATCTGTAACGTTCAACTCGAGATGCGAGTTAACTCGCTCAAGTACAACCTGCACTCGACCGCCGCGCGGAGTGAATTTGATCGCGTTGGTTAACAGATTCCAGACGACCTGCTGAAGCCGGCCGGCATCGCCGGCAATAGGGCCCGCTTTCGGATCAATCACGGTAATGAGTCGCAGCCCTTTCACCTCTGCCGATGGTCGAACCGACTGGATGGCCTGGGCAACGACGTCGGACAGTAGGAGGCGGTGCACGTCGAGCCGGACTTTCCCAGCCGTGATTCGACTCATATCCAGGAGGTCCTCGATCATTTGCGCCTGTGCTCGAGTGTTGCGCTCGATGGCCTGCAGGCCCTGTCTGGCGTCCTCCGATTCCAGCGGGCCGCGGATCAGGATTTGTGACCACCCGAGAATTGCGTTTAAAGGAGTGCGGAGTTCATGGCTAAGGGTCGCGAGAAACTCGTCCTTCATCCGAATGACCCGTTCTGCTTCCTCGCGTGCCGCCCGTTCTGTCGCCAGCATATTCTCGCGTCGCTGCTCGACCAATTTGAGCGCCGTCACATCAAGCGTGACCCCGTCAAAACGGGTCGGGGCGCCCGTCGCGTCATAATAAGCACGCCCCTTGGCTCGAACCCACCGAATCCGACCGTCGGGTGCCACCGTGCGGTACTCAATGTCGTAAGGCTCATGGTGAAACACCGCCCGTCCGACTGCCAACCGGGTTCGCTCCCGGTCTTCTTTGTGAATGATCGAGTAGAAACGGTCGAAGTCGACCTCTGCATCGGCCGGCAGCCAAAAGTGTTCTTTGCACTTCGCGTTCCAGATGATTAATCCCAGTGGCACTGGACAGAAGAAGGTGCCCAGTTCAGCAGCCTCAACCGAAAATGCCAGACGTTCCTCGCTGGCCAAGAGAGCACGGGTCAGCCGAGCACGTTCAATCGATTCCCAACACCGGCTGGCCACCAGCGCTACAGACTCAACCTCCTCTGCCCGCCAGTTGCGCGGGTGTGCCGAATGAACAAAAAATAACGCGACTAATCTTCCACCTTTGAACAGCGGGGCCGCCACCCACGCTCCGATTTGCAGAGCTGCAAATCGATTCCGCTCCTCAAGCGAAAGATCATCACGCTGAGTGTTGTGCTCGATGTAGGGGCGATTTCCGCGAACTGCCGCAACATAGGCGGCGCCGTAGTCGGAAAGCCGATAAGTACCGGCAATGCTCGGGAGACCGGCGGTGTACTCTCCGACAATGGTGCAGTGGTCCTGATCGGAATCCATTTCTGCGTACATTGTTCGGTTGCACCCCAAGTGTTCAGCAAGCAATCGAGCCGCCGTGTGCGACACTTCGTCCGGATCGATGATGGTGCGAAGGGCGTCGTCGAGGCGGACCATAAATCGCGCCCGGTCTTCGCTTTGTTTCAGAGCGATCTCCGCCGTCTTCCGCTCGGTGACATCCATGATCAGACTGACCATCCGTGTCTGTCCCGAAAGAGGATCCTTGATGGGATAACTCCGTTTCTCCAGCCACGCCATGCAGCCCTCTTGGGGTCGGATAATTCGAAAATCGGTTTGAAAGCTTTCGCCGCTGCCTGCACAATCCGCCGGTATCGGTCAAGGTCGTCAGGATAAACCAGACTGAAAAGAGACGACATGCTGCTCAGGGAGTGGCTCGGAGAAATCCCTAAGAGATCAGTGACCGTGCCGAAAGTGGTGATGGTGCCGGCCACCGGATCCCATTCCAAAACCGCCATCTTCGCGGCGGCCAGCGCCGCCTGGAGCCGCTGCTCAGCAGCCGCCAGTTGCCGCTCGAATTGTTTACGCTGAATTTGCGCGTCCACCCGCGCGATTAATTCACGCGCGCTGAATGGCTTGATCAGGTATTCGTCTGCCCCGGCCCGAATGCCTTCCAAGACTGCCTCCTCTCCAGCCCGCGCCGAGAGTAGCACCACGGGCACAGACGCCAGAGCGGCGTCCGCACGTACCGCCTGCAAGAGACCAAACCCATCCAGATTCGGCATCATGACGTCTGACAAGATCAACGCCGGAACCGACTCGCGCGCCGACAGCAATGCTTCGCGGCCATCAGAAACGGTCACCACCTGATACCGGTCCGCCAGGAGCCGACGAAGATAGTCACGCATATCGGCGTTATCGTCGGCGATGAGTACCCGCTTCCTTTGAGCTCGACTCTCCACGGCGTCACGATGATCTCGATCGGCGGAAGAGTTGGTTTTCTCACCAAGTCCGCGCAGCAATGCGCTCCCTGTGTCCAGCTCCGCCACTTCTGATCTGATCCCAGCATCTCCCTTATCCGCCTCCGGGAGCCACCGTATCGCCTCTTCGACAAACGCGTTATAGTCTACCGCTGTGGCGGCGAGTTCCTTCACTCCTCCAATCCGTTCGGCCGGCAGGTGATCCTTGCCCACCGGAATCGTTACCGTAAAGGTACTTCCTCGATCGACTTCGCTTTCAACCCGGACCGTCCCGCCGTGAATCTTGACCAGTTCCTGCACCAGCGCCAAGCCGATGCCGGTGCCTTCGTGCGTCCGGCCCTTGGCGCCCTCGACCCGATGAAAGCGTTCGAATAATCGAGGAAGCTCTTCGTTCGGAATGCCGCTGCCGGTATCCTGCACCGATAACCGGACTTGTCGGTCTTCTTTGCTTAGACGCACGCTGATCGCGCCGGCTAAGGTGAATTTGAAAGCATTGGAAACCAGGTTAAGTACCACCTTTTCCCACATGTCGCGGTCGACGTAGGTCGGAACGTCCAGCGGGGGCGCATCGATCGACAGGGTAAGGTTGGCCTTCTCGATTGCTGAACGAAAAACGCTCGCCAGTTCAGCGGTAAATGTCGCCAGATCGGTGAGTACGAATGAAGCCTGAACGCGGCCGGCCTCAATTCTTGAAAAGTCCAGTAACGTATTGACCAGTTTAAGCAACCGCAAACCGTTACGATGCACGACTATCAGCTCGTTGGCGACCCGCGACGGCAATGGTCCATTCTGTCCCGCCAACGTATCCAGCAGGGGGCCTAGCATCAAGGTCAGCGGTGCACGAAATTCGTGACTGACATTGCTGAAGAAGGTGGTCTTTGCCCGATCGATCTCGGCTAGGGCCTCTGCCCTTTTTCGCTCGGCGTCATAGGCGCGCGCGTTACTCAAACCGGCGGCTAGTTGACCAACGAATAAACTGGTAAAACTGCGATAGGCTTCGTCGAACCGAAGGAACGGATTCAGGCCCGCGACAAAAACACCCGTCGGCCTTTCTTGCCCGGCTTGGATCAGGGGCAGCATAACGGCACGTTCCGGCGCTTTAGGCCATGGGCCACTCGGTGAGTCTACAAAACGAGTTTCTAAATCTTCCACCAGAATCGATTCGCCTCGGTTAATGACTGAGTGATCGGCCACACCTCGTGGCCCGATCCGCAATCGATCGTCTTCGGTGCAAGCGATGAGCCGGCCATAGTTCCGGAACAGGCCATTAATCGGCAATTCGAAGTATCCGGAGCACAGAGATAAACTGCGGTGAATGGAAAGTCGTGCTGCGTATTTGTCAGGCACCGCTCGGCGGCGGAGAACACTTCGGCTTCGCTATTCGATCTGGATAGCTCTGCGGCAAAGTCGCGGAGGGCGGCCAGACGTCGTTCGCCAATCACGCGGTTCGTCTCTTCTGTCACCACGCAGAGCATTCCTGAGAGCTGGCCGGCATCGTCCCAAAGAGGGCTATAGGAGAAAGTGTGATACGTTTCCTCCGGGTAGCCGCTCCGTTTTCAAAAAGAGCAGCAACGCTTCGTCCCAGGTGGCCTCTCCAGTTGCCAGCACATGCGCGATCCTGGGACCGATATCCGGCCAAATCTCCTCCCAAACCTTGCGCGCGCTCTGACCCAGCGCCCAAGACTCCTTCACGCCCAATGTAGGCAGGTAGGCGTCGTTGCAGAAAAACGTCAGATCGGGCCCCATGCCATCCACATGGCGTATCGCGAAGTAAGCATCACGCGAACAATTGCCCGCAGACTTTGAGGCCAGGAGGAGGGTAAGCCAAGAGGAGTCAGCGCCCATTCCTTGACCGCCATGCGGGCCGCCATATCCCCGCCGATCTGGAACAGAGTGTCACCGTCAGATTTCATTGGTTATTTCCCATCATACACACTTCGATCGTGCGCGTTGTCGTCTTCCCTGCCAGACGTGCAAGGACCAATTAAGACAAACTCTGGCCACGAACTCTCGTTACGCAACTCACTTTCGACCCGCAACGTCAAAGATCGCGCATGAGGTTAGGGTGAGCCTCCGCCCAACCGGGGCTTCCCGCATTTTCCTGCCCTAAGGTGTTACCCCTTCAAACCTCGATCGGATGACTTGCACGCCTGCAGCAGCCCGACCTTCCCGGTTTCGGAAGAATCATGGGGGGTGATGCCGCTAGGCGAGGCAATGCGGGAAGCCCCGGCTCAGGCGGAGCTTCGCCCTACCTGCCCCGGGGCTTCCCACATCGTCCTGCCCTAAGGTGTAACCCCATCAAATTGCGGTCGGATGACATGCACGCCTGCAGCAGGCCGACCTTCCCGGTTTGGAAAAATCATGGAGAGGCGATGTCGTTAGGCGAGGCGATCCGGGAAGCCCCGGCTCAGACGGAGCTTCCCCTACCTGCCCCGGGGCTTCCCGCACCGTCCTGCCCTAAGGTGTAACCCCATCAAATCCCAGTCGGATGATTTGGCACACCTGCAGCAGGCCGACCTTCCCGGTTCGGAAGAAACATGGGGGATGCCGTTGGGCGAGGCAATGCGGGAAGCCGCGGGCTTCGCCCTGCCTGCCCCGAGACCGCCCGCCGTGACACCCCCATCAAAATCGACGAACAAGACAACAAATGCGGCCCCATCCGGAAGCTAAGCTTTGTTAGTTCAAAGCGGCTTCAGCGGGCAAGATGCTACGGGGAAACTTGCTGGTCTTTCGTCCTCGCCCACTCGATGAAGTTTTCCCCTCGGATCTGACCGTCGCACGTTTCGACTTCTTCCCAGCCACTGTGCGTCTGCCCCGACTTCCCGCTTTACTAGACTCGATTAATGGAGAATTTCCGTTGCCCCGAGCATTCAACCCGTTCAGTTCCTCAGAGCGCATCCAGGGTTCGCGATCATCGATGGTTTTCCTGCGCCTTGCCGGACGAACACCTGTGCCTGAATGGTGGTTCCCAGGAGATACAACCGTTTTTACCTTCACCTTCGCGCCAACCCTCTTTGAGTCGGGAATGCCATTCTGCATCACCAACGCCTGAGCCCTTTTCGAGTTCGCTCGCTTGACCGGCGTGATTTCAGCTTCCCGGGCTAGAGACTTTTCCGGATCCCACATCCACAAGGCAAGGTCCGTCAACTCGAAGCCTTAGCCTTTGCAGAATAAATCCTACGAAGTTGCTAGCCCTCGGCCAGTTGGCTCCCACCGCCACCCCCATTCCGAAAGCAAGGAGTCCGGAAAATCCAGGAAAAGCGACCTCTTGTTTGGGCATGAAAAGACCATTCCGCACGGTCACGCAAAAGGCAAGAAATCTTTGTATACTATTTAGTATTGTATTCATGCGCCCCTCGCTCCTCGCCCTTGACAGGATTCCCTGATCGATTAAATGATGGGAAGCTATAACAGCTAAAACCCCATGAGCGCATCCCCCGCCCTTACCCGTGATATTCTTGTCGAGCCCGGCGCCAAAACCAGGAAGAAGGTCGCCCGCCCGAAGCCGCTGACGGAGTCAGCCGAGCGGAAGGTAACCTCACCGTCGGCAAAGTCGACCCGAAGCGATACTCGCACTTCCGCCCAGAAAGTGACCCGCCGGAAAACGCGCACCTCACAGATCCTGCGCGACCTTTTGGCGAAAAATCCGGCTGTCACGGAGTTTACTGTCGAACAGATCGTCAATTCGATCGGCGAAACCTCTTTTGGAACATCACTCATGTTTTTTGCGATTCCCGAGGTTGTGCCGATACCTGTTCCAGGTTTAGCAGCGATCGTGGTGATTCCGACCGCAGTGATCTCAGCCCAAATGGCACTGGGCCACCAACAGATCAAACTGCCGAAGTTCATTCTCAAGAAGAGAGTGCCGCGGAAGGCCTTAGCGGCCGCCATCCGTGCGATTCTTCCCTTCCTGGAGAAGGCCGAGAAAGTGGCCAAGCCGCGATGGAAATGGGCAACTACTCCTTTAGCAAGACGGTTGTTAGGTCTCTTTTCTTTATTCTCGCTCTTTCGATCGCTTTTCCGATGCCGGGCTTCAACATGCCGCAAGCCATTTCGACCTTCATCATTGCCCTGGGTTTGGCCGAAGATGACGGAATGTTAATTGCCGCCGGCGTTGTAGGTGGATTGGCTTCCATGGCCCTTCTTGGTGGAGCGGTCTTCGGATTATTTTCGCTCTTTGGGCTCGGATTCGGTCCCAGAACATAGCCGGGTGCCTTGGTGTCTGATGGGAATGGCGCGAGATAACGCTGTTGGATGGCTTTTCGCCTCAAAGCATTCGACGCGCTTCCATACGAGGCCTGCGTCGCGTCTAGTTGCCTAATCGCGTCGAAAGGTTTGCCATCAGCAAGCGACAGCGCGTCGAATGGCAACCTGAGCTTTCTCTCAGCCATGAGATTCAAAACAGATGTTTTTGGTAGGGTTACCGGTGATTGCTCTTGCTTAAATCCAGGTGCTCTTTTACATCACTCCAATGGATGATTTTGCCTCCATCATTAATGACCAGTTGAAACAGCTGAAGGAGGCAGTTCGGAAACGCGGGCGGGTCAACCTCCTCGTGGCAGGCAAAACAGGGGTCGGCAAAAGCACCTTAATTAACGCTGTCTTCCAAGGAAATTTCGCCAGTACGGGTCAAGGGAGACCGGCTACCAAGAACACCAGAAAAATAAAGAAAAAGGGGGTTCCGCTCTATATTTATGATACCCGCGGCCTGGAACTGGATCCGTTTCTGGAATCTCTGACAGAGCTCGAAGACCTGATCTGCGGACTTTCGCAGTCCGAAGATCCGAATGACCATATCCATTGCGCATGGCTTTGCATCTCGGAAGATGGCAGACGGGTAGAGGACGCAGAAATCAAGCTACTCAACCTGATCGCAAGACACCTTCTGGTCGTCGTGGTGATCACCAAGTCACGCGCGGATAACGGTTTCCGGTCTGAGGTGCAAAGACTTCTGCCCAAAGCGAGCAATGTTATTCGAGTTCGCTCGATCCCGGAATTGCAGGATGATGGCCATCTTTTGACTCCGATGAATTTAGCGGACCTCGTTGAATGGACCATGCAAGTGATCCCGGAAGGCCAGAAAAATGCCTTCGCCGCTGCGCAACGGGTTATCCTGCGGCTCAAAAGAGAGAGAGCACATCTGATTGTTGCCAGTGCGACCACAGCCGCGGCCGGAATCGGAGCCTTTCCGATCCCCTTTGCGGACGCCTACCTCTATACCAATCCAGATTTCAATGCTGGCTAGTATTACCGCTACTTTCGGTCTGCGCGTTGACACAGC
>CAWBYX010000033.1:0-146990 GCA_963793135.1 uncultured Verrucomicrobiae bacterium | reverse complement strand
ACCTAATTAAAAACTAAGCTATGGAGTTTATAACTCTCTCAAGCAGCTTCCTCCGCGCATCGCCGAGGACCTCTAACCGCAAAGCGTGAAATCATTGTTTCGCTTGACAAAATAGAGGCGATTGCCCGCTTAATGCAAAAGCTCTTTGCCGATTATTTCGAACCGAATCACAAATCAGATACGAATCTTCTCAGTAAGATACATTGGTGGTGAATGTTGCAACCGCGATCATGATTGAGTTTGCATCGATTTATCTGATGCCATCTCCGGATCGGTCGCCGCGCGTTCCTCAAGAGAATTTCTAGTTAGTAGGGTTAAAAGATTAAGATCTGTCAGCGAAAAGGTAACTTCGAACTGCTTCTGAGTTTGCCTCATGAACACGAGACCAGACACTTTTTCCCAGACCTGCGACGGGTCAACCATCCATACTCAACCGCGAGCCTCTAAGCATCGTGCCCTGCTCGAAGAGATTTTCGCTGCGGCGGACATTCATCTGGACGGCCGGCGACCTTGGGACATCCGCGTCCACGACGAACGATTTTATGCGCGCGTGCTTTCAGCGGCAACGCTCGGTCTTGGCGAATCCTATATGGATGGTTGGTGGGACTGCGAGGCTCTCGATGAATTGTTCTTCCGGGCGATTCGCGCACGGCTCGCGGAGCGAGTTCGACTCAATCTAAGGGCGACGGTCTCGTTTGCGACGGCGATAGGTTTCAATCTCCAGAACAAGCGTCGGGCACGTCGTGTTGGGCGGAAGCACTACGACTTGGGAAATGAATTCTTCCAGGCGATGCTTGATCCGGCGATGCAGTACTCATGCGGCTATTTTCGACAAACGACCGATCTCGCTGAGGCCCAGCTTCATAAGATGGAATTGATCTGTCGGAAACTTGGGCTGCAACCCGGTATGCGACTCCTTGATATCGGATGCGGCTGGGGAGGGTTAGCGAAATATGCGGCGGAGCAGCACGGTTGCCGTGTCGTGGGCATCACGATTTCACGGGAGCAATACGCGTATGCCTCAGCCAATTGCGACGGTCTGCCGATCGAAATCCGTTTGCAGGACTACCGCGATCTTGAACGAGTCTTTTGATCGAATCGTGAGCGTCGGGATGATGGAACACGTCGGCTACAAAAACTACCGCACCTACATGAAGGCCGCCTTTCGTTGCCTCGTAGAGGACGGAATTTTTCTCTGTCATACCATCGGAGACACCCGATCCAGACGGGAGTCAGATCCGTGGATCGAGCGATATATTTTCCCGAATTCTTTGATCCCCTCCGCTTCCCAGGTCACGCGAGCGGCTGAGGGTCTTTTTGTTCTCGAAGACGTTCACAATTTTGGAGCCTATTACGATAGCACGCTCCTTGCCTGGGACGAAAACTTCAGGGGTTCTTGGAATCAGTTTGAGAGTCGCTATGGTGAACGCTTTTATCGGATGTGGCGATACTACTTGTTGAGTTGCGCCGCCGCATTTCGCGCCCGCAGCCTTGAGCTTTACCAATTCGTTTTTGCCAAGCCGGGCTTATTGGGGGGATATGTTCGACCGGAAATGCGAGTTTCTTAGCCGGAACTAGACCGGAATTTCGTCACCAACCCCAATCTCCTCTCCGTGACCTATGTGATCCCCATGCGATGCTCTTCTCCGTTGCGTGTAATTCTTCGCACGGAAGCCGCCGGTCTCCGTTTGAGCCCGTTGTGCTTATTCGTCCTTTCATCTCTTTTCACTGACCACGGTCAAAGACGAAAGTTCTTGTCGGAACCATTTCTCGGCTATAAGCAACCGATGAGTGACAACGGTGCGAACTAGAAAAGTTCCAGTCTGATGAATAGGGTCTGCTCTGTGTCTTCCAAACGTCTCAGTCATATCACGATCGTCGTTGTCGATGACAATAGCGATGTCCGGCGATTTGTGGGTGCATTCCTGGCTCAGTTGGGCGCAAATATCGCTTTGGCGCAGAGCGCGATTGAAGGGTTGGAAGCCATCAAAACCCATCGTCCGGATATAGTGCTGTCGGATATTTCAATGCCCGGCCGGGACGGCTTCGATTTGTTACGGGATATTCGCGCTCTCGCACCTGACGCCGGAGGCAGCGTACCGGTGATCGCGATGACCGCTTTGGTCACTCGTCTAGATGGGGCGCGTTTTCTGAACGCCGGCTTTCAGGCATTCTTGCCGAAGCCGTTCCATCCAGACAAATTAGTCGAGACTATTCAAAAGGTGCTCAACAATTAGCGTCCTGCTCTTCCCAAAATAGCCGATCCGCCGAAATCATAAAATGCGCGGCATTATGTTGAAAGGGCGCTCGTCTCGGTAAGCACATGGGCTATTTTGTCGGTCGCTTCTTTCAGCATGTCCGATGCTTTGGAAACAGCTTCGGCTTGCGGTAAGTCGGCCTCTTGTAGTTCACTCTTCGCCGTTTCAATCAGAAAGAGCGCTGCGATCATCGAAGAAGAAACTTCCTCGTGATACGCTTGAACAATTCGGTTTCGTTCCTCATCTCGTCCTGCGGCCTGCCCTTGGCCAAACTGCGCTGACAGAGAATCGAAAGCGTGAAGCATCACATAGCCGAACTTGCCGTGGGACCTGACGATGTATGCCGGCGCTGGATCTGCGTTAAAAGCGCGCTTGGCGGCGGAGGAGATAAACTCGACCGCCTGCCCTTCCTTTTCGCCTGAGAGCGGAAACCAAGCCCCGGCAAAAGTGAGTAATTCCCCCGGCTTAGCCGATTTGAGTTCGCCTTCGGAGTAACCGGTTTGCTCAATAAATTTCGAATTCCAAGCCACAAAGGCGTCGCGCTCGAAATCGACAATCGCTCTGGGCAGAGCGAACTCGTTTAAGACCGCACAGAATTCCTGCAAATTTTGCGTTGAGAGCTCGATCCCAAAGTAAATCCCCGTGTTTTGCATAAAGTCAAGCCGGGTGTCTTGTGCGCCTCCGATGCTGCTGGTCCGGACGTTGGCACAAGAGCAATTCCTGTTTCAAGGTGGTTCCCGTCCTTAATTCTGCAACTTCTGAACTCCTGCAACTCCTGAATTCCTTCTTCCAAGTGCCTCCGCCAGCTGATCCGGTTCCGTCACGGGAAGTTCGCAAGTGAAATTTTGGCAGACGTAGGCGGCTGTTCGCCCTTGCACGGGGGTCATCAGCCGCAGTGCGTCAACGTGCTGCGCCAGCCAGTTTTGGCCTTCGCCGCCGTCGGCCAACAACACCACTTTGTTCGGCAAGTAGCGTTTCCACAGGACACGAAGAAGTTCAGCCGTTTCAGGCAGGTCTCTCTGACCCGCCAAGACGATCTGCACCGGCTCAGTCAATGTCGCATCCAGCGAGGCCAGCATCTGCGGTAGAGCGGCGGCCATCCGTTCGAGCGCCGTGTGAAACGCTCCGAGAACGCGCGAAGCGGCGTGCTGGAATTCTTTTCGGTCAAAGATCCTGCCCAACCTGGCAAGGTTCATCGCGGCAACGGAATTGGCAGAAGGTTCCGCTCCATCATGATCCTCCTTCATCCGGAACAGGATATCGATGGCGCCCTCCTCGGTGCTGAAATATCCACCTTTTGGATCGGCAAAAAGTGCGTTCATTTGCACCTGCAGTTCCCCTGCCCATTGAAGCCAGCGGACATCAAAATCAGCTTCGTAGAGGTCCAGAAGCCCCTGGATCAGGAACGCATAATCTTCGGCAAAACCATTGGTGGCACCGGCCGTCCCGCGATAACTCCGCAACAATCGGCGTTGATACAATTCTCTTTGCACAAAGGCGCCGGCGCGCTGGGCCGCAACCAGGTAACGCTGGTCTCCCAGCGCTTGAAATCCTTTGGCGAAACCGGAAATCATCAGCCCGTTCCACGCTGTCACAATCTTGTCGTCGAGGTGCGGTCTTGGACGCTGATCCCGGACGGCCTTTAATTTCTGTCGCGCGGCCGAGGCCAGCCGGGAAACTTCATCTCTGGCGCGACCGGTCAATTCCGCCACCATCTCCCAATCGTTCTGCAGGAATAAAACGTTTTGCCCCGCCAATTCACCGTGCGGATCGCTCGCTGTCACCACATTCCCGGCTCGTCCGACTCCATACATCCGACGAAAAACGAGCGACTCCTCCGGAGTCAGCAAACGATCAATTTCCTCCTGCGTCCAAACGTAGAATGCACCCTCTCGTTTCTCCGTCGCTCCCTCCTTCGGGAAACTGTCGGCATCTTCGGCCGAGTAAAAACCGCCTTCCGGCGAGGTCAGATCGCGCAGGACATAGTCCAGCGTTGCCCGAAGCGTTCGTTCGAACTCCTGATCGCCGGTGGCTTGCACGATCTCGGAATAAGCCACCGCGAGTTGTGCCTGGTCATACAGCATTTTTTCAAAATGCGGCACGTGCCACCGGTCATCGACGGAATATCGATGGAACCCGCCGCCGAGGTGATCGAAGATGCCGCCTCGCGCCATCTTCCGCAGGGTGAACTCTACCATATCGAAGGCGTTCGTTTCTTGGGTTCGCCGCCAGTAGCGAAGCAGAAAATTAAAGACGGACGGGCGCGGAAATTTTGGCGCAGAACTGAAACCTCCCTCCTCGGGATCGAAGCCGGACGCCAACTGCCGGTAGCCATTCTCCAGCCATTTCAGCGTCAAGGGGCTAGACTCCGACGATTGCGCTTCCCGAAGATGCGTTTCGATTGCTTCCGTGAAATGGGCTCCTTGGTCTATGATCTTTTCGGGAGTTTTTTCCCAGACATCCGCGATCCGGGCTAACAAGCTTCCGAATCCAGGTCTCCCATATCGATCATCCGGCGGATAGTAGGTGCCGCCCAGAAACGGCTTAAGTTCCGGGGTGAGAAACACGCTCATCGGCCAGCCGCCCGAACCGGTGGTGCTCTGGACAAAGGTCATATAGACCCGATCCACATCCGGTCGCTCTTCCCGATCTACTTTGATGCTGACGTAATGTCGATTCATGAGGTCTGCGACCGTTTGATTCTCAAACGATTCGTGCTCCATCACGTGACACCAGTGACAAGTAGAATAACCGATCGAGAGAAAAATCGGCTTTTTCTCCGTTTGGGCCTTCTGGAAGGCCTCCTGTCCCCAGGGATACCAATCCACCGGGTTGTGGGCATGTTGTAGAAGGTACGGAGATTTCTCGTGAATCAGGCGGTTCGGTGCATGCTCAGACGGCATAGCCCAACAAAACACTCTTCGGCCAATTGGAAAGAGGAGTTCAGGAGTTCGGCGATGGGGCAGAATTCGGCATATGGCTCAGACGTCTTCCACGAATTCGCTGAACTCCTGACACTGCCGACACGCCATCCGTCGTCCCCTCGTAGACCCGCACCACGCGTTTGGTGATTCCAGTAAATATTTCCCAGGCAATGGTTCCGGCTTTGGTTGCCAGTTCGCTGGCCAGGATCTCCTGGTCCCCTTGCCGTCCAATGAGGACGACTTCGTCACCGGGCTCAACACTGTCAAGGTGGGTCACATCCACCATGATCTGGTCCATTGTCACCCTGCCTAACAGCCTGCATCGGCGCCCCTTAATCAGGACGTCCGCTTCCTGACCAGACAAATGACGGTCGAAACCGTCGCCGTATCCCGCACAGAGGGTTGCCACTTTCATTCGGCTAGGCGTCACGAACGTTCTTCCGTAGCTGATACTCCGGCCGGGCCCTAAAACCCGGACGAGGACCACTCGCGTTTTCAGCGTCATCGCCGGCCGGAACTTTGCCTGGAACTCGTTCAGCGGCGATATACCGTAAACGCTCAAGCCGACGCGCACCAAGTCGCCAGACTTTGCATCGCTTCCCAACCGCATCACCCCGGCGCTGTTCAATATTGCAGCCGGTTGCTCTTCGAGGTGCGACCGCGACGCGATCGTTCGGAACCGCTCCAGCTGGCGTACCGTGTAAGCCTCGTCTTCATCCGCCACCGGAAAATGCGAGGAGAATGCCGCTATCCGAAGCCGTGGCATAGCCTCAACCGCACCCAAAACCTGCTCCGCTTCCTCCTCCGATGACCCAATTCGCCCCATTCCGGTATCGATGACAAAATGCACCGGGATCCGCTCGCCGGAAGGCACGCATTTTGCATATCCGGTGGCCTCTTGGAGGTTTGAGACTGTAGGGATAAACGCCTCATCGACAATTGCCTGGCGTTCTTCGGGTAATGCCGGACCGAGAATCAACACCGGCGCTTGAGCACCCGTCGAACGAACGGCCCTGGCCTCGGCAAGACTAGCGACGCCAAACAGGTCGACATCCCGGTCGAGCTCGCGCGCGATTTCCAGCAGGCCATGCCCATACGCATCCGCCTTCACGATGGCGATGATCCGAACTCCCGCTGGAACGAAGGAGCGAATGGTCCCTAGGTTAGATCGCATCGCCTCAAGGTTAATTTCTGCCCAGCAGCGAAAGCAGGTATTCATCGATAGCCACGCCAGAGGAAGCCCGCGCCGGCAAGCAATAGAAGATTTCGCACCAAAGGAAAAACCGTGCCGGTGGCTGCAAAGGCCTTCCCAAAACAGCCGCAATCGATCCCGAGCCCTCGGACGGTTGCGCTCGCCAGTGCAAATGTGAAAACCAATAACAAACAGGTGATCAGCAGCAGTGCCCCTCGCTCAAATCTTTTCACGACCAGAAGCGCGCCGACAAGGATTTCCAACCAGGGGAGGTAAACCGCCGCGAGCGCTCCCGGAAGCCATGGAATGAGGTTGTATCGTTGGATCTCGATCGCGAATGCACCCGGGTCGTAGGCCTTCGTGGCCCCTGCGAAAACGAAAAGGCCACCCAGCGCGATCCGCACCACCGCTCGGATGATGTTGGCCACCCGTGGCCACCCTGGGCGAGTCGGGCCTCCGGTCATTTTCTGGTCTTCCACGCCTCCCATCCACCCTTGAGCACAAAAACCGAAGTAATGCCGCTCTTCCGGAGGCGCTCCGCAACCTCGTGGCTTAACTCGCAGGTTGCTGCACTGCAATAGACCACGACCTTTTTATCCGGACTCCATTGATCAAGAAAATTTGGCAGCAACTCGTCCCAACTTTCCAGGTTCAGCAATATCGCTCCAGGCACGTGATCCGCCCGATAATCATCGGCTGAACGCGCATCGACCCAAAGCACGCTCTCTCCCCAGGCCAAAACGGTCGGAAGCCTTTCTTCTCCCGGGGCCAATGTCTCCTCAGTCCATGCTGGACGCTGCGGATGAAACGCCGCCGTTAAGCCCGCAGGAATGAGCGCAGACACGAGAATCAACAACGCCTGACGGATGGCTCTACCGTCTCGCAGGAAATGGAGAGACGGCCTATCCTTTTCATTTGATGCGGGCGTAGGCGTATTTCCTCTCCGGGTCGTCTGGCGGATAATTCGTTTGGATTACCAGCGTCGCCGCGGCCGGCTGCGCGACGCTGTCAGGGGTGATCTGCGCTTCGTACTCCTTGCCGGGCTTTACTTCGGTCAATTTGACTTTTAAGGCAGGATTGTCCGAGGTGACAGAAACAACCTTGGCCGGTGCATCTTCCGCAATGGCGATCCGGATCGTTTTAGGATCTGGTCGTTCACCGACCAGCCAAACAACAATATCCGGCGCAATATTGACCGTTTCCTGAATGTAGACGTGCAACTTAAGAACCGTCGGCTGTTCCGGAGCGACAGAGTCAGTCACCAGGATCGATTTTTCCTGCCTTCCGGTCCGGCCGGAAAATGTGAATTTGGCTTCAATCTCACCGGATTCACCCGGCGCGTAATCGGTCTTGGTCAGGCCGGCAGTCGTGCAACCACACGAGGTTCGTACATTCTCAATCTTGATTGGCTTGGCGCCGTTATTAGTAAACTTGTACTTCGCGACGACTTCCTTGTCTTGCGGCTTCGAATTGAAGGTTTGTTCCGTCGTGCCCCAGGTCAACTGACCAAAAGCCGAGCCGGCGAACAAGCAAAGCAGACACACCAATAAGTTCATAGGAGGAGGTTTCGATTTCATGCAGACAAACCGGTCACGGGAGAAAAGCAAAAATTACATAGCTTGCCAGAGCCGCAACCACAATGTGGGAACTGGGATTTTCATGTGCTACTCTTAAAGGAATCGGGAACTGACTCTATGTATCAGATCGTCTTCAACGAAATCAGTGCGGCCGAAATGGCCAGAATTCCAAAAGAACTTCAGCTGGAGCTGCTCGCCGAATTCCAGTTTTTGCCCGATGATCTGGACAGCCTCGATTCCAAGGCTTTCGGCATTATCGAGCGAGAAGGAAAACGTCTCTATCGTTATCGAACCAACGATTACCGGATTTACTTCGAGCGCAGCCTGGAGGGCGTCCTGGTACACCGGGTGCTGCACAAGAACACCATTCGTGATTTCCTTTTCCGTTCGAAACTGCCGATGGCGGAAGACGAACAGCTTCAAGAGCATGCCGGCTTCTGGAAACTGATCGAAGAGGGAGAACAAAAAAAGAAGTAAAGTCCTGCTGATTTTCATGGATCTCCTTCACGAGCTGGTCGAGAACGAAGAAAAACGGAGAAACGCTTTTCCGATTTGTCGGAACAAAATTTTCATGGCTCATGCAGCGGTCACCGTTTTGCCGCGTCTCGTTGCGGACGCGATCATTCGGTTAACCGAGGAGAGTGCCACCAATTTCGAAAATTTCGCTGAGCTATTGAAGTCGATCCAGGAAGCGCGCGCCTCAGCGGCCAACTTAATCGGAGCTAGCCCGGAAGAAATCGCCTTAATTGGTCCGACCTCCCTTGGGCTGAGTCTCTTTGCAAATGGAATCGAGTGGCGGCCCGGAGACGAGGTGATCTGTTACCTGGATGATTATCCGGCTAACGTCTATCCATGGTTGAATCTGCGTTCACGCGGGGTGACCATTCGTTTGCTGGAACCGGCGGAGACCGGGGCGCTGACGCCGCAGCTAGTCGCGGAGGCGTTGACCCCAAAGACCAGGTTAGTCGCTCTTGCCTCCTGTAACTTCCTTTCCGGATATCGTATCGACTTGCAAGCGATCGGCAAGTTGCTCCGGGAAAAAGACATTCTCTTCTCCGTCGACGCAATCCAGACCCTCGGCGCTTTTCCGACGACCGTTGAATATGTCGATTTTCTCAGCGCCGACGCGCACAAATGGATGCTGGGGCCGCTCGCTATCGGCATCGTCTACGTCCGTAAAGAGTGTTTCGATCTGTGCCGACCAACTCTTCTTGGATCCTGGAATGTGAAAGCGCCTGGATTTGTCGCTCAGGGCGAAATCGAATTTCATCCCACCGCCCAGCGTTATGAGCCCGGCGCGATGAACGTAATGGGAATTTTTGGTATGAAGGCAGCCATTGACCTGTTGCTGGAAATGGGAATTCCCAGCGTCGCTCAGCGTATCCGGACGATCACCGCCCAGCTCACCGGCGGTCTGCGGGAGCTAGGATTTGTCTTTCTCGGCCCGACAGATGGCCCGAACGCTTCTGGAATCGTCACTGTCTCGCGCCCTGGCACCGATATGAAGGCCGTATTCGAACGGTTGGCCGCCGCGAACATCGTCTGCTCCGCGCGAGAGGACCGGCAGGGACGCCATTACGTCCGTTTCAGTCCTCACTTTTACAATACCGAGGCGGAAGTCGACCAGGTCCTGAAGGTGATGGCCGGATAGTGCCAGTGTCAGTGTCAGCGGGAGCCTTCCGCTCCAATCGTGCTCGTTCTCGATCTTTGAGCGGAAGAACTCAAAAGAAGAAGGCGTCGCGCACGGGAACGACAAGGCCCATCAGGCTCCCCACCGACACTGACACTGGCACTGACACTTTCTTCCCCCTTTACTGTTCATTCGACATTCGCGATAGTGCGCCTCCTCAAAAAAATGGACCAGATCGGCATCGGATTAGCAGGCCTCGGCACTGTCGGAGCAGGTGTCTACAAACACCTGATCCAGAACCGAGCCATTATCAGTGAACGGGTAGGCCTCGAGCTTGCGGTGCGCCGGATTGCGGTCAGAACTCCTGAACTCGTACGATCGGTGCAACCTCCAGCGGAGATCATCACCAGTCGTTGGGAAGAACTCGTCGAAGATCCCGCAATCAATATCCTGGTGGAACTGATGGGAGGAATGGATGCTTCGTATCAATTTATGATGCGGGCCCTGGATGCCGGGAAAGTCGTGGTGACAGGCAACAAAGCGCTGTTGGCCGAGCGTGGATTCGAGATTTTTGAAAAAGCGGCCGAGAAAGGTGTCCCAATTTTTTTCGAAGCCGCGGTCGCCGGTGGCATCCCCATCATTAAATCAATCCGGGAAGGGTTTATTGGAAATCATATCGAATCCATTCACGCGATTCTGAACGGAACGAGCAACTATATCTTGTCCCGGATGACTGAGCAGAGCATGGATTTCCCTGAGGCGTTGCGCGAAGCTCAAGAACAAGGATACGCCGAAGCCGACCCGGCGCTGGACGTGAATGGATGGGACGCGGCGCACAAAGCGATCATTCTGGCCTCGTTGGCTTACGGATTCTGGGTCAGCACAAACCAGATCCACGTGGCGGGCATCGAGAACGTGAATGCGTCGGATATTCGGTTTGCCGACCGTTTGGGTTACCGGATTAAATTGGTGGCCACGATTCGAACCAGCAGCGACGGCCTTGTCGAAGCGCATGTTCATCCAACCCTGGTACCGAAGCAGCACGTCCTCGCTTCAGTCAATGGTGTCTTCAACGCCTTGATGGTTCGGGGTGACCTGGTTGGTGATACCCTGTTTTATGGACGTGGCGCGGGCCAGGACCCAACGACGAGTTCTGTGATCAGCGATCTGGCGCAGGCTGCGATCTGGTATGATTCAGGCGGAAAAGCTTTCGGATTCACCGCGCACGGGTTGTATGGAAAATGTCGACCGATCGAAGAGGTCCTTTCCGGGTATTATCTGCGATTGTCGGTGATCGATGCGCCAGGGGTTCTCGCCCAGGTTGCGAGTATCCTGGGATCGCACCAGATCGGGATTTCGTCCGTGATCCAGCCGGAGGGACACGAGGGAGATGCGGTGCCCCTGGTTCTAATTATCCACGATGCACCGTTCGATCGAATGCGGACAGCCGTTCAACGCATTCAAAACCTTGATTGCGTCAAGGCGCCGCCAATGTTGTTGTGGGTTCTCTCATGAACGAATCCCGAGAAGCAAACGGAGCTACGATTGGCGTAATCGAACGATACCGTGAACGTCTTCCAGTCACGGAAGCGACTCCGCTGGTTTCGCTGAGCGAAGGGTCGACGCCATTGATTTATTCGCCTCGGTTGAGCGCTTTGTCGCCCGCGGCTCCCGGGTTTACCTCAAACACGAAGGGTTAAATCCGACCGGGTCATTCAAAGACCGCGGGATGACCGTGGCTGTGAGCAAAGCCGCCGAATCGGGTGCGAACCTCGTTGTCTGTGCTTCCACCGGAAACACCTCAGCATCGGCTGCGGCCTACGCCGCACGAGCGGGTATCCGGTGCGCCGTGCTCTTGCCTTCCGGAAAAATTGCCATGGGTAAACTCGCGCAGGCGTTCGTTTACGGCGCGGTCGTTATTGCCCTCGACGGCAACTTTGATCAGTGCCTGAAATTGGTGCGCGAACTCTCCAACGAGCCCGGGATTTCGGTCGTCAATTCCATCAATCCCTATCGTCTGGAAGGGCAAAAGACTGCTGCGTTCGAAATCATCGATGCCCTGGGCGATGCCCCCCACCTTCATTTGCTACCCGTGGGAAACGCCGGGAACACCACCGCCTATTGGCGCGGATATGTCGAATATCACCGGCTCAATCGGGCCACTCGACTTCCTCGAATGCTTGGCTTTGAAGCCGTCGGCGCTGCGCCAATTTACTTCGACCGGATCTTTGAAAATCCCGAAACCGCTGCCTCCGCTATTCGAATTGGAAATCCAGCCAGCTGGAACCTTGCAAATGCCGCATTTAAGGCGTCAGGCGGCGCCATTGAGGTCATTACCGACGAAGAGATATTCGCAGCTCAAAGTTGGCTGGCCTCCAAAGAAGGCATCTTCGTCGAACCTGCCAGCGCTGTTTCGGTCGCCGCACTTTTAAGATGCGGCCCACAAACGGCGCGCCCCTCCTTTCCGGCGCCGCAAATCCCAGACGATGCCGTGATCGTCTGCACGCTGACCGGGCATGGCCTGAAAGACACCGCTGCGGTCCTGAATGATCGTGTGAAACCCGTCTTTTCCGCTCCCGACAAAGCCGCCATTCTGTCGCTTCTGGAGAAAGCAAATTGAGTTTAATTGTCCAAAAGTACGGCGGAACATCTGTCGGAACTCCCGAACGCATCCTGGAGGTGGCCCGCCGTATTCTCCGGACCCAGCAGGAGGGCCACCAAGTCGTCGCTGTCCTATCCGCGATGTCCGGGGTGACAGATAGCCTGATCAAGCTGGCGCGTCAGGTCTCATCGTACCCGACCGAACGGGAGATGGATGTTCTCCTCGCCACCGGTGAGCAGACTACGATCGCGTTGACCGCCATGGCGATTAACGGTCTGGGTGGCCGTGCGATATCGTTAACCGGTCCTCAGGCCGGGATCGTGACCGACGGGGTTCATACCAAGGCCAAAATTGCCAATATCACGCCGAAGAACATCCATACCTTCCTTGACTCAGGCGATATCGTAATTGTCGCCGGGTTCCAGGGTCAGACTCTGGAAGGGCTCATCACTACTCTGGGTCGTGGCGGTTCCGATCTCACCGCCATCGCTCTGGCCGCTTCCGTTGAAGCCGATCTTTGCCAGATTTTTACCGACGTCGACGGCGTCTACACTTGCGATCCGCGCATCGTCAAACATGCGCAGAAAATTCCGGAGATTTCCTACGATGAGATGCTCGAGATGGCCAGTCTCGGATCGAAGGTCATGCAATCTCGTTCGGTGGAGTTTGCCAAGAAATATGGTGTCATTTTCGAAGTCAGGAGCAGCTTTAACGATCAGCCTGGGACCCTTGTGAAAGAAGAAACAGCCGGCATGGAAAAGGTAGTTGTCCGCGGAGTGAGCGTCGACCGCAGGCAAGCGAAAGTTACCATCAGCGGCGTGCCGGACCAACCGGGCATCGCCTCGCGTATTTTCAATGAGATTGCAGCCATCAACGTGATCGTTGACATGATCGTGCAGAACGTTTCCGCGGCAGGCAGCACCGATATTTCGTTTACCACCCTCGCGGATGAATTGCCGAAAATTGAAAAGCACCTTGACCCGATCGTCGAGGAAATCGGCGCCAAAGGTTTTTCCGCTCAGGGTGGAATCGCCAAGCTGAGCGTAGTTGGTATCGGGATGCGGTCGCATTCAGGTGTCGCCGCCAAAATGTTCGAGGTGCTGGGAAAGGCCGGGATTAACATCCAGATGATTACTACCTCCGAAATCAAGATCTCGGTCATCGTCGATGAAGCCAATGTCGATCAGGGTGCCAACGTTGTGCACGCCAGTTTCGGGCTCGGAGGGTAGAACGTCCGTAGAGGGAGAGGTGACCCAGATGGTCACGCCACGCGGTTCGGCTCACTGCCCCTATGCTGATGAGGTCAATCGCATCGCTACCACGGCACGCTGATCTACGTTATTCCCTCATTAGTCCGTAACCCACGCTGGTCGACTTTCGAGATGACGGTTAAAGTAGAGCATGGCCAAAAGGCTCAAAGATCTTACGGCCCGGGAGATCCTCGCTCTCGCGATTCAGTCCGAGGAGGAAGACGGGCGAATTTACGCAGACCTGGCGCAGCGAATCCACAAGGATTATCCTGCAACGGCGCAGTCGCTTCAGGCGATGCGCGACGAGGAGGACGGCCATCGGCATCGACTGATCAGCCTCTATCGGGAACGGTTCGGTGAACATATCCCGCTGATCCGACGCCAGGATGTTAAAGGGTTCATCACCCGCAAACCACTTTGGCTGGCCGCCAATCTGCCAGTCTCAATGATCCGTCGTGAGGTGGAAACAATGGAGGACGAGGCGCGCAATTTCTATCAGGCCGCCATCGCACAAACGAGCGACGCTGCGGTGCGTCAGCTGCTCGGGGATCTCGCCGCTGAGGAGACCAAGCATTACGACCTCGCGGAGAAAATGGATGAGCAACAGAAAGCCTCCGGCGCGATAAACAAGGAAAGCGAATCCGAACGCCGCCGTTTCGTCCTCCAAATTGTTCAGCCTGGCCTCGCTGGATTGATGGACGGCTCCGTCTCGACGCTTGCGCCCGTCTTCGCCGCCGCCTTTGCCACGCACACAAGCAAGGATGCCTTCCTCGTTGGCATGGCCGCCTCTGTGGGAGCCGGTATCAGCATGGGCTTTGCGGAGGCAATGTCAGACGACGGCGTGCTCAGCGGGCGCGGCCGTCCTTGGGCGCGCGGGACGGTTTGCGGCCTGATGACCACGGTGGGAGGCATCGGTCACACGCTGCCCTTTTTGATCTCCGACTTCTTTTTTGCATTTTGTGTCGCCGTGGCCGTCGTCGCAGCCGAACTCGCGGTCATCGCGTGGATTCGCCACCGTTACATGGACACACCGCTGCTTTCGGCGGCCTTTCAGGTCATCGTCGGAGGCGTACTCGTTTTCATTGTCGGTATCTTGATAGGCTCTGCCTGATGGGCGCGATGCCAATGGGAGCTGGGCTCGGTAGGGTGAGGCTCCGCCCGAACCGGGGCTTTCCCGGCTGTTTCGCCCCGTGACGTGATCCCGGCACAGATACCTCGGCTCCTCGGCTCTCGTATTTCCCGTCATTCATCGCGGAGCGCCGCGACCGCCTCGGGCGACTGATTCATGGGGTCACGTCACGTGACGAAACGCCCGGGCAGCCGGGCTCGGTAGGGTGAGGCTCCGCCCGAACCGGGGCTTCACGGCTGTTTCGCCCCGTGACGTGATCCCGGCACAGATACCTCGGCTCTCGGCTCTCGTATTTCCCGTCATACATCGCGGAGCGCCGCGACCGCCTCGGGCGACTGATTCATGGGGTCACGTCACGTGACGAAACACCCGGGCAGCCGGGCTCGGTAGGGTGAGGCTCCGTCCGAACCGGGGCTTCCCGGCTGTTTCGCCACGTGACGTGATCCCGGCACAGATATCTCGGCTCTCGGCTCTCGTATTTCCCGTCATACATCGCGGAGCGCCGCGACCGCCTCGGGCGACTGATTCATGGGGTCACGTCACGTGACGAAACGCCCGGGCAGCCCGGGCTCGGTAGGGTGAGGCTCCGCCCGAACCGGGGCTTCTCGGCTGTTTCGCCGCGCGCCTTGATCCCGGACAGATACCTCGGCTCCTCGGCTCTCGTATTTCCCGTCATCCATCGCGGAGCGCCGCGACCGCCTCGGGCGACTGATTCATGGGGTCACGTCACGTGCGAAACGCCCGGGCAGCCGGCGAGTCGGTTGGTTTGAGGCCGGTCCGAAGGCTTCTCGGCTGTTTCGAAAGCTCAAAGCTTCTTGGGGTGGAATGCTATGTCTGTGCGGCTGATAGCAGCGAGCAGCAAAGGAAGCGGCGCAAGAATAACAGAATCGATGCCCGCAATTTGACCAGTCAGCTGTTCAATTACCTCAACGGGGATCAAAGCGCGTTACAGCTGGTCCGGGTTCCGAGCGACGAGCAGGAACAGGTGCGTTTGGCCAGCCGGCAACACGTTCATCTGGTCGACGAACGAAACCCCGGGGAGCCAAGGGCAACGCGATGCTCTTGAGCCAAGGCTTTGGGAGCTGGAGCAATTGCTGGCGACCGAAGGCCTGGAGCCGCTTGACTCGGCTGTGCCGGCGTGGTTGCTGGAGAGACTCAAGATCTGGGTCGACGTGCTCTAGATTCTCGATAGTATTTCACGCTCAAGTCCGTCTGGCCGGGGCTCAGCGGCCGCGACCCAGCCTCGGCGCCCTGATTCAGATGCAACTGCGAAGCGAGGTGCTCGACTGGCACTTTTATAGCAACCGTCGCGAGATCGCCTGCTTGGCGGGGATGGTGCCCAGTGAATGGAGTACCGGGGAAAAAGAACGGCGTGGCTCCATTACCAAAGTGGGAGTCCCGGCGATCCGGCGGATCATTGTCGAGATGGTCTGGCGGATCGTCTTGTTTCAGCCCCAGTATAAACCGGTCCAAAAATGGCAGGAAGTCTTGCGATGCAGTAATCCGGCCCTGAAGAAAAAAGCGGTGGTGGCCATCGGTCGGCAGCTGATCGTCGATCTGTGGCGGCTGGAAACGTGACGAGTGACCGCCCAAGAACTCAACCTGGTTCTGACCGAGACCTCAGGAGTTTAAAAGTGTGGCGGAGAGTCCTTTCAAATGGGGCTCTGCCCCAAACCCCGTGTTTGGGGGGAACTTATTATTTTTAGGAGAAGAAGGAGGACAGACAGAAAGAAAGATTTTAAAATTTAGAACCCTTCCACTTTGAGCGGCGCTCGCCTGTGCTCGCCCTTGGTAAGATCCCGTTGGTAGATTCGGCGTCTCGTTCCTCTTGTACCGATGCGTATTTTCATCATGCGCTGTCGAAAACCGACATGCGCCGATCGGAGGCTGCCTTGTCCACACGCAAACCGGACATGAGCGCCGCGACCGCCTCACAACTGATTCAACTGGGTCACTTCATCCTGTGGCACTTCGTTCTCTAGGTGACGAAACGCCCGGGCAGCCCCGGTTCGCACGGAGCCTCACCCTACCAAGCTGGCGCTTCTCGGCTGTTTCGCCACGCGCCTTGATCCCGGCACAGATATCTCGCTCTTCGGCTCTGGTATCTCCCGTCATTCATCGCGGAGCGCCGCGACCGCCTCGGGCGACTGGTTCATGGGGTCACATCACGTGACGAAACGCGCGCCAGTCCCCGGTTCGGACGGAGCCTCACCCTACCAAGCTGGCGCTTCTCGGCTGTTTCGCCACGTGATGTGATCCCAGCACAGTCACCTCGGCTCTCGGCTCTCGTATTCCCCGTCATACATCGCGGAGCGCCGCGACCGCCTCGGGCGACTGATTCATGGGGTCACGTCACGTGACGAAACGCCCGGCAATCCCCGGTTCGGTCGGAGCCTGACCCTACCCGGAGCTTCGCCCAACCTGCGCCGGCATAGCCGGTTCCAAGTTTGGCGGGTTTGTTGGTTCTACCATTTCCATGGCAGGGATTGGATCCGCGACCGCACCGATGAGAGAGCCTTTTTTGAATTGATTCAGATAATGCAAGACATGCTCTTGGACCTGTGACTTGAGCTGGAAAGCGATCTCAGGGTTAGCGGCACCCAGGGTGATTCGGACAATCATCGATGTCTCACCCAGTTCACTGATCATCACTTCCGTTTTGCCGCCATTCCAAAGCGGATTGGCGCGCAAAATCGTATCCAGCTGCTTGCGGATCGCTGGCAGCGAGGCGTCCAAAGATAGAACCAAAGAGAAAGAGGTCAACGATTCGGCAGAGGTTCGGGTCCAGTTGGTAAACGGTCTTTCCAGGAAGTAAGTCACCGGCAGGATTAAACGACGAAGATCCCGCAACCTAACGGAAACGAAGCTAAAGGTAATTTCCTCAATGGTCCCAACCACATTCTCGACTTCGACCACATCGCCGAGAGCAATCGGCTGGGTAATCGCCAGCTGCAGACCGGCGAAGACATTTTGCAGTGTCCGTTGCGCCGCGATTCCCGCCACCAAACCGAGGATTCCCGCGGAAGTCAGGAGACTGGCGCCAAAAGCACGGACTTGATCAAAAACCATTAAGGCCGCCCCCACAGTCGCCAAGACAACCAGCACGTTTAGCATCCGATGCATGACCGAATATTGGGTTTCCGCAGCACGAATCTGGCGTTCCTCCCCATCCCATTTTAACTTTGCGCGATGGGTAATTTTAGCTTCGACCAACCGGAGCGTTCTCAGCGTGTCAATTCCAAGCAAAATGATAACTAGCACCAGCGTTAAGCGCTCAAAGACTTCGACAACAGGATTGGGAAGTCCAAGCATTGGAATGACCATAAAGGCGAACATCAACGGCAAAAGAGCCTGCAGCGCTTGCGCGCCAACTAGGATCAGGATCGCGTGAGAATGTTCGAGATCTTTCAGGGCGGCTTCTCGCAGTCGGCGGCTGCGCAGCCTTTCCAGCGTCACAATCAGGTTAATTAGAACGCCAATCGCCAAGGCTGCCGGCAGTTTCCACTCCCAGCCAGGCTTGCTGAACCACGTTGAAATCGTCGACCAGAGCCCGAAATCATACACCAGAATCAGATAAGATCCGATGATCGTGGTGAGAAAGATCAGCCGCGGGATGACCAATTGAATCATCAAAAACAGGACGACCAAACCGCGAGGTGGGGCTTCGTATTGGCCCTCGGCAGCTAATTGCGTTGGACAATGGACACCGGAGAAATGAAACCTCCTCGCCGTATACCGATGCAAGAACCGCAAAGCAAAAATCGCCAAAAAAAGAGCCAACAGATGGCCGACCACCGCTACAGTTACATTTTGCCACATCGAAAAAGTCCTCCGGCGAATTAAGGCGATTCAGGCCTCGAAAGCAACACAGGCAGACGGCGGCCACGGGCGACGATCTTCCTCCCGACCCTCTCAGACAGAAAGAACCAAAGCGAAACACTCGCAAGAAAGGAGGCAAAGCGCGGACGCTTCGCTTACTTCCAAGGATCATTCGTGGACCAAACCGTGTTTTTCACGTAGTCATCAATCAAGATGTGGAAAGGACGCTTTCAACAAGAAACGGCGCCTGCGGTTCAGCGATTCACTGAATCGATCTCGTTTGATTGGCGCCTGTACAAATTTGATATCCAGGGGTCGCTTGCCCACGCTTCGGCCCTGGAAAAGGCCGGGCTGCTCACACCGGACGAACGACAGCAAATTGAGTCAGGTCTCAAGGCCATCGAACAGGAAATCGAGGAGGGACGCTTCTCCTTCGGCGCCGATTTGGAAGACGTTCATATGAACATCGAATCGGCGCTGACCTCGCGGATCGGACCCGCCGGGGCGAAATTGCACACCGCTCGCAGCCGAAACGACCAAGTCGCTCTCGACCTGAGGCTTTATCTTCGGTACGAGGCTGACGAAATCTGCCATCTGATTACCAGCCTCCAGCGCGCTCTGGTCCAACTCGGGGAGAAATACCGGGAGACCATTCTGCCGGGTTACACGCATCTCCAACGCGCCCAACCGGTCCTTTTCGCCCATCATCTGCTGGCCTATGTCGAAATGTTGGCGCGAGATCGCGAACGCTTGATTGACGCTCGCAAACGGATCAATCGCATGCCGCTCGGGTCCGGGGCGATCGCTGGTTCAACCATCCCAATCGATCGCGGCTACATCGCCGAACTACTCGGTTTTCCTGAAGTGACCCGGAACAGCATGGATGCCGTCAGCGACCGTGATTTCGTCGCGGAGTTTCTCTTCTCGCTCGCCCTGACCGGAATTCATCTCTCGCGTCTGAGTGAAGATCTGATCCTTTTCGCGACCTCCGAATTCCAGTTCATCAAGATCAGCGACCGTTACACCACCGGTTCCAGTTTAATGCCGCAGAAAAAAAACCCGGATGTCAGCGAACTGACCCGAGGCAAAACCGGTCGCTTCGTCGGGAACCTGGTCTCCCTTCTCACCACCCTCAAAGGTCTTCCGATGACCTACAATCGCGATCTGCAGGAAGACAAGGAAGCCGTTTTCGATTCGATCGATCAGCTTAAACTGGTTCTGGAAGTCAACGCCGGAATGATCCCAGAGATCGAAGTTGATTCACAGCGCACTCGCGAAGCAGCCAACGACCCCGGCTTGCTCGCGACCGATCTCGCCGATTACCTCGTGCTCCGGGGCCTTCCATTCCGGCACGCTCATGAAGTAATTGGGAAACTGGTTGCCTATTCCATCGAGCAGAAGCGGGGCTTTGCGGATCTCACCTTGGAAGAGTTCCAAAGGTTCAGCGAAATTTTCCAGCCGGATCTCTTCGCCGTCCTGGATCTCGATCGCGCGATTGACCGACGTACGGCAACCGGCGCACCTTCGCGGAAAAATGTTGCAGGGGCCTTAGAAGCGTGGAACGCAATCCTTCGTGAACAACCCTGACGGCTGGCAGATTCTGGAAATCAATTCCCTCTTCAAGAACCCATATATCGAAGTCTTCCAGGAAAAAGTCATCCTTCCAGGTGAAAGTCGCGCTCGCGATTGGACAGTCGTGCGAAGAAAACAGGCGGTGGTGATCGCGCCCGTAACCAGTGAGGGAAATTATGTCCTCATTCATCAGGCCAGGATCCCCGTTCGAAAATTTCTCTGGGAATTGCCGGCAGGCCAGGTTGACGGTTCTCTCGAACCTGAAATGGCGTTGATCCGCGAGACCGCTTTGCGCGAGATGACCGAAGAGACCGGATACTCTCTGCTTCCTGAAGGGGAATTGACCTATCTAGGGCATTATTATTCGTCGCAAGGATACAGCGACGAGACACCGCACCTGTTCTTAGCCCGCCCTGTCCGGCCCACCGGATTGGGCCATCAGCCGGAAGAAAGTGAATCAATCCTGGAAAGCCGGGAATTTAGTTTAACCGAATTGAGGTCCATGATTGCCGAGAGCGTAATTCAGGACGCGAATACCCTCGCCTTATTCGCCCGGCTCTCTGCAAAAGGTTTCATCCCATGAAAGTTTCGAAGATTTTCAAATTTCGTGAAGGCGAGCAGGGAGAAGCGGTCAAACCTTTTCTGGATCATCTGGAGGATTTGCGGTGGGTCATCGTCAAGATGGCGGTCGCGCTGGCTATCGCCATGCTTTTGGCGTTTTGCTTCCGCACCCAACTGGTTCATATCCTGCAAGCTCCGCTCAGGTCGATTGATGAGAAGTTACTAAGATCTCTGGTTTCTTTAGGGGTCGCGGACTCGATGACGATCTCCTTCCAGTTGGCCTTTTACGCCGGTATCGTCCTCTCATTTCCTTTCCTGATTTACTTTGCCGGCCAATTCATTCTCCCGGCACTGACCCCGCCGGAAAAAAAGGCCATGCTTCCGGCGGTTGCCATCGGCTTCGGTCTTTTCCTCGGCGGGGTTGTTCTCGGTTATTACCTCGTGCTGCCAGCCACTCTTCGATTCTTTTTCCGGGACGCTCAATCATTGGATTGGACTCCCACTTGGACGGTTCGCGATTATTTTTCCTTTGTCACCCAGCTTTGCGTGGGGTTTGGCGCGGCATTCGAACTGCCGGTCATCGTCCTGGTGCTGGTTCGGCTTGGAGTCTTATCCGTCGCCCTGCTCTGCCGAACCCGGGCCTATGCGTTCCTGCTGATCTTTGTCGCCGCTGCGTTTTTGGCCCCCACTCCCGATGCCGTTTCGATGGCGATGATGGGCGGCCCAATGTATTTGCTGTACGAGATCTGCATTCTGATTGCCTGGCTGATGGAACGAAAACGGAAGAAGGAGTCCGATCTGCTCGCACAGAAGAAGGTGTAGGGGGAAGGAGTTCAGGAGTTCAGGAGTTAGGTACAGAATGCGGGACGAATCCGAGATTGTTTGCAGAGGAATTGAACCGATATCGTTGACTTTCAGGACCGTTTTTATAGAGCGCCTGAACTCCTGAACTCCTGAACTCCTGAACTCCTGAACTCCTGAACGAAGAATGGCTCGGATTTACATCAAGACTTACGGCTGCCAAATGAACGAGCGCGACTCTGAGCAGGTGGCTCAGATGCTCCTGCAGCGCGGCCACACCATCACGGTCAAAGAGGAAGAGGCGGACGTGGTCTTGTTGAATACCTGCAGCGTCCGCGATCTGGCGGAACAAAAGGCCCTTGGCAAGATGGGAATGCTACGCGCGCTCTCTCACGATCGCCCGGTGGTCTACGGTTTTCTGGGCTGCATGGCGCAAAGTCGCGGAACGACGCTACTGGATGAAGTACCTCACCTTGATCTGGTCGTCGGAACCCAGAAATTTCACCGGGTTGCGGACTACGTAGAACAAGCGATCGAGCAAAAATGGGCCGCGCGGCAGGACGATGTCCGGTTTTCGATTGTGGACGTCGAGGAGGAAGCCGCTTCCCAAAGCACCATCAGGGACCATGTTCTCGGCGAACGGCAGGTGACGGCGTTCGTATCTGTTATGCAAGGGTGCAATATGCATTGCACGTTCTGCATTGTCCCTTACACGCGCGGTCACGAACGTAGCCGACCTCCCCACGAAATTGTCTCCGAGGTCGAAACCCTCGTCGACCAAGGGGTCAAGGAGGTGACGTTGCTCGGTCAAATCGTGAATCTCTATGGACGCCATGAATTCGCCACCCTCGAGGGGAAAAGCCCATTCGTCCAATTGCTGGAAGCGCTCCAGCAAGTCGCCGGTCTCGAGCGTCTCCGGTTCACCTCCCCTCATCCGATCGGTTTCCGGCACGACCTGATTGGATCCTTCGGACGGTTGCCAAAGCTCGTGGAGCACATTCATTTGCCATTGCAGTCCGGTTCCAACCGGATCTTAAAGGCCATGCACCGGACCTACACGGCAGAGAAATTCATCTCGCTGGTGGACCGGATTCGTTCGGTGACACCCAATATCGCGATTACCACGGACATAATCGTCGGTTTTCCTGGTGAAACGGACGACGACTATGCCCAAACACGCGAACTGGCCGATCAGATCGGATTCGATAACGCATTCGTCTTCAAATACTCGAAACGCAAAGACACGCCTGCAGCTCAGCTCGAGTACCAGGTACCCGATTCGGTGAAAGAAGCGCGGAATCATGACCTGCTCGATTTGATCAATTCCTGGGCGAAACGCCGCAGCGAACCTTTTGTTGGAAGAGAGGTCGAAGTTTTATGCGAAGGACCGAGCAAAACGAATCCGGCACGTCTTGTCGGCAGGACGCGTGGAAATAAAATCGTGGTATTTGAAGGTGCGCCGCGGCACGTCGGTGCCCTGTTGAACATCCGGATCGCTCGCTCCACGGGCTACACCTTGTACGGCGAAGCGCTCTCACCCTAAACGTTTCCAACTTGCGCGCCCGTAAACTTGCGCTAATGAACAACTTCCTCAATTCATGGAATATCCTCCTCGCGTTTACGACCTCAGCCTCCAAACTGTCGGCCTGATCGTTGGTTTCCTCCTGTTGGCAGGTCATGTCATCGCTTTGGTTCGCCCAGAGCAAACCAAAGGCTGGCTCGCCAAACTGCCACGATCTAAACCTCTCGGAATTGGTTTTCTCGCGGTGGATTCGCTCTGGGCCTTCTGGCTCGTTTCAAACATGGATCTCGGCGAGTTCTCGCTCTACAGGACCTGGCTCCAGATCGCCGTTCCGATCGCCTTCATTCTCACTCTGATTTTCGTGGACGAATTTCTCGCCGTGCGCGCGCTCGGCATATTGGCGTTGCTGTCCGCAGAGCCGCTGTTGTCCGCGGCTTTTCTCCGACCCGAATCCGCGCGTCTATTGCTGGTGATCCTCGCATATGTCTGGCTGACCCTGGGCCTTTTCTGGGTCGGAATGCCTTACCTTCTCCGCGATCAGATCCACTGGATCACAAAGAACCGCGCCCGCTTCCGGGCCCTCACGTTAGCCGGGTTAGTTTACGGTCTAGTCGTCCTCGTCTGCGCTGTCGCGGTGTTTTAGGAAGTGTCAGTGTCAGTGCCAGTGTCAGCAGGAATGCTGCCGCGGGGAGCGGCGTGGCTTCTCCTCCGGTCTTGTATTCGGGCGCTCTTAGGCTTCCATTCCCTCCATGCCCATTGATCGCCTGCCGCGACTGATTTTTGCCTCGAGTGAGGAATCCGCAGATTTACTCTATGCGACAAAATTCTCCGTTCCTGATCCGGTCTTGTTCCTGCGGCAGAACGGCAAAACAACCGTTTTACTCAGCGATCTGGAAATCGATCGAGGAAAGAAAGAGGCGAAAGTCGATGAGGTGATCGCGTTGTCGAGCGTTGAGCAGCTATTGCAGAAAGGGCGCAAAAGCAAACCGCCGATCGAAAAAACAATCGCTTTTTTCTTGCGACAGCGCCGTGTCCGGAAAGCAGCGGTTCCTTACAATTTTCCGGTTGGCTTGGCCAATGGACTCGCCAAGGCAGGGATCAGTGTCGTTTCCGTCGCCGGCCTATTCTGGAGCGAGCGAGAATACAAAACCGAAGGAGAACTGCAATCGATCCGACGCGCGATTCGCATCACGGAAATCGGTCTCGCTCGAGGGATGGAGGTGCTTCAGGCCGCGGAAATCAAATCACGAAAACGGCTCATTTGGGCAGGCAAAGCGCTGACCTCCGAGAAATTGCGGGCAGAGATCGATACCGCGATTCTGCAAGCGGGCGGGACACCGACGGGAACGATCGTGGCAGGCGGAGAACAGGCTTGTGATCCGCACGATCGGGGAAGCGGCCCGCTCAAAGCCGATTCTCTCATCATTCTGGATGTTTTTCCGAGAGATGCCCGCTCCGGTTATTACGGCGACCTGACCCGCACCGTTGTCAGAGGCAAAGCCAACGAGGCGCAGCGCCAGCTTTGGTGGACCGTCTATGAAGCGCAAAAACTGGCTTTGCAGAAAATACGAGCAGGCGGGTCGGGCGGATCCTTACAAGCGGAAGTGGCTGAATTTTTTCGGCAGCAAGGGTATCCCGCAGAAATTCGAGACGGCCGGTGGGTCGGTTTTTTCCATGGCTTGGGCCACGGATTTGGACTGGCCATTCACGAACAGCCAAGGATCGCAAAGACGAACTTCAAGAGCGGACAGGTTTTGACGGTTGAACCAGGACTCTACTTTCCAGGAGTCGGCGGGGTTCGAATCGAGGATGACGGAGTGGTTACAGAGAACGGGTTCAAGGTGCTGTCGAACTTCCGCAAGACGCTGGAGGTCTGATCTGGGGAAGTGTACAGGGGAAGCGTCCGCGGACGTCATCGAATGACCTATCGATATTGGCTGGACTATTTCTATATAACATTATAATTTAATGGTATGAATAGCAATTCCTATCGGGATCTCGTCGCTTGGCAAAAGGGAATCGATCTTTGTGAATTGGTTTATCGTGCGTCTGCCGCTTTTCCGAGCCATGAGATTTACGGGCTGACCAGCCAAATTCGTCGTGCTGCGGTCTCGGTGCCGAGCAATATCGCCGAAGGAACCGGACGAATTACGAGAGGAGAATATCTCCAATCGGTTGGATACGCTCGCGGTTCTCTGCTGGGATCGAGACCCAATTGATTGTTGCCCAGCGGCTCGGCTATCTCGACTCCAAAGAAATCGATAAGCTCATGGAACTCACCACTGAGATAGGCAGAGTTGCCAACGGTCTAATCCGCGCCCTTTCGCGACCCACATCCGCTGGATAGCGAAAATATGCGGCAGCATTTCCCCCTGACACTGAACTGGCACTGACACTTCCTCAGGTCAGGTACTTTTCAGCCAGTTCCAAAAACGGTTTCAGCGAATCGGGATTGCTCATGGCCTCCCGACTTACCGATTTTGAAAGCTCAATTCCCAGAAAAATGCGTTTAACGGGAACCTCCAATTTCTTCCCATTCAACGTTTGCGGAATTTCCGGGACCTGGAATATGCCGTCGGGGACGTAGCGCGGAGATAATTCGATTCTGATTCGCTCGCGAATCCGGTTGGCCAGGAAATCATCGAACCCGACGGTTTCCCGCAGCACGATAAACAAAAGCAGTTTCCCTGGTGTTTCCTTGCCAGCGGGCCCCAATCCAGTCGTATCGATGACCATCGATCCAAGGATTTCAGGGAGGGATTCCACAACCTGGTAAAATTCGCTGGTGCCCATCCGCACACCCCCGCGATTGAGTGTTGAATCGGAACGACCGTAAATCAGGCATTGGCCGGTATCGGGATCGATCTCAATCCAATCTCCATGCCGCCAAATGCCTGGAAAATGCTGGAAATACGCCTGACGGAGACGCGAACCGTCCGGATCATTCCAAAAGGCGACGGGCATACAAGGCATCGGCGCAGTCAACACCAGTTCGCCCACCTGGTTCCACACCGCATCACCGGCTTCCCCCCAGGCTTCGATCGGAGCGCCCAGGCCTCGGCACTGCAGTTTTCCCGGATAGACCGGCAGCCAGGGGTGTGAAAGAACGAAGGCTGTACAAACATCGGTCCCACCGCTCACCGAACCGAGCCAGACGCTTGGGCTGACCTCATCGTAAACCCATTTGAAACCATCGTGCGACAATGGCGCCCCCGTCGATCCGATTGACCGGAGCTCCCGTAGCTGAAACTCCTTTCGAGGCTCAAGCCTTTCTTTTTGACATGCCATCAGGAAGGGAGCGCTGGTACCAAAGTAATTGATCCCCTCGCGTTCGATTAACCTCCAGAGCGTCCGCAGGTCGGGATACTTAGGGCTGCCGTCATAGAGTACCGGTTGAACGCCGAGTGCCAGGCCGGACACCAGAAAATTCCACATCATCCAGCCGGCGGTAGTGAACCAGAAGAATTTGTCGGCTGGACCAAGATCCAGGTGGAAAGACAAAGCTTTCAGGTGCTCAAGGAGAATGCCCCCATGTCCGTGGACAATCGGTTTGGGCATGCCGGTCGTCCCTGAAGAATAGAGGATCCAGAGCGGATGATCGAACGGCACCGGCTCGAAACAAAGCGGCGCATCCGATGCCTGCTGCGCAAGCAAATCGGACCAGCGCCACGCTGAAATGGCGAGGCCGCAGTCCGGCAACTGCTCGTCCGCCGCCTGTTCCACGATGATCAGGTGACGGAGCGTGGGCAAGTTCGCCGTAATTTCAGTGAGCGCCGCCGCGCGATCGTAGCTCTTGCCGCCGTATCGGTAACCGGAAACCGCGACCAGCACCTTCGGTTCGATCTGAGCGAGGCGATCGAGGGCACCGCGACTCGAAAGTTCCGGCGGGCAATTGGACCAGATCGCTCCGAGGCTCGCGGTGGCAAGAAAGGCAATGAGCGTCTCGAACCGGTTTGGAAGATAACCTGCCACGCGGTCGCCGCGTACCACACCGAGGCGGCTCAGCGTAGAAGCCAACTGCCCCACCGCCATAACCAGTTCGGCCCGGGTCAAAATTTGCCGATTTTCAGTCATCCCCGGTTCCGTGCAGAACATGACCGCCGGCCGTTGGTCGAACCGCCCAATTTCAGTCGAGCCGAATCGAAGCAGATGTTCGGCGTAGTTCAGGGTTGCCCCCGGGAACCATTTCGTCTGGATCGGATCTTCGGCTCGCTGGAGAACTCGCTCCGCGGGTGTGTGAAATCGGACGGCAAAGAATTCGGCGATCGCGCTCCAAAATCCCTCCAGATCTCGGACCGACCAATCGTAGAGCGAGCGATGATCCTGGAGGTTCAAGGATCGTTTTTCTCTCAACCATTCGCAAAATCGCGCCAGGTTGCTCTGGCTGATCTGCTCCGGCGGCGGCCGCCAAAGCGGTTGTTCGATGGAAGATGCGGATTCCATGGTTGATCTCAGTGGGCCGAAAGCCGTCGAGTTCGAAACGTTAGGTCGCCTCGGCAAGGAACGCAATCCGTCGTCCGTCACACGGACACCGTGGCTTCTGGGCGAGAAACAAGCGCAATGGGGGAAAGCATCGCACAGAGGCCACAGAGGTCACGAAGGGGGGATTTTGGATTGAGGCCCCAGAGAATTCTATCGGTAACACCGTGGCTTCCGGGCGGAGAAACAAGCGCAATGGGGGAAAGCATCGCACAGAGGCCACAGAGGTCACAGAGGGGGGATTTGGGATTGAGGCCCAGAGAATTCTATCGGTAACCCCGTAGCTTCCGGGCGGAGAAACAAGCGCAATGGGGAAAGCATCGCACAGAGGCCACAGAGGTCACAGAGGGGGGATTTTGGATTGGGGCCCAGAAATTCTATCGGTAACACCGTGGCTTCTGGGCGAGAAACAAGCGCAATGGGGGAAAGCATCGCACAGAGGCCACAGAGGTCACAGAGGGGGGATTTTGGATTAGGGCCCAGAGAATTCTATCGGTAACACCGTGGCTTCCGGGCGGAGCAACAAGCGCCATGGGGAAAGCATCGCACAGAGGCCACAGAGGTCACGGAGGGAGGATTTTGAGATTAGGGCCCCAGAGAATTCCATCGGGAAAACGCCGGTAAAAAAGAGTCTCGGCTTTTTTCTCGCACGGAAGCCAACGCCGTTCACGGAAAGAACACCCACGATCAAGACCTCCATTCCCCCTCTGTGGCCTCTGTGACCTCTGTGCGATGCTTTCCCCCATTGCGCTTGTTTCTCGCCCGCAAGCCCCTGGTGTTCACGGTAAGAAACCCCCACCGATCAAGACCTCCATTCCCCCTCTGTGACCTCTGTGACCTCTGTGCGATGCTTTCCCCCATTGCGCGCGTTTCTCGCCCGCGAGCCCTGGTGTTCACGTAAGGAACCCCCACCGATCAAGACCTCCATTCCCCCTCTGTGACCTCTGTGACCTCTGTGCGATGCTTTCCCCCATTGCGCTTGTTTCTCGCCCGCGAGCCCCGGTGTTCACGGAAAGAACCCCCACGATCAAGACCTCCATTCCCCCTCTGTGACCTCTGTGACCTCTGTGCGATGCTTTCCCCATCGGGCGTGTTTCTCGCACAGAAGCCAATGCGTCCACCGATCAAATTTTCCCCGGTTCTCTTGACAAATTGCGGCATCCGACTTTTTTAGACGCCTTCCCTAATACTCTAACCCAAGCCCGCTGATTCACGTGCCCTACCCCGAAGATGATCACCGTCGAGAAGTTAACGAAGAGCTTCGGTCCGAAGCTCGCGGTCGATAATATTTCGTTCTCCGTTGAGAAAGGCGAGGTCTTGGGATTTCTCGGACCAAATGGTGCCGGGAAATCCACCAGCATGCGAATGATCACCGGGTTTTTGTTGCCTTCCTCCGGTAAAATCTCGGTCTGCGGCTTTGATGTGGTCGAACAATCGCTGAAAAGCCGGAGCAAGCTCGGCTATCTGCCGGAAAACGCACCGATGTACAGCGACATGTCGGTGTTCGGCTTCCTGAGCTTCTGCGCAGAGTTACGCGGGCTATTCGGCAGCGCTAAGAACAAGGCCATCGAACGAGCGGTTCAGCTCTGCTTTCTTCAGCCGGTACTGTTCCAGAATGTTGATACTCTTTCCAAGGGCTACCGTCACCGGACCTGCCTGGCGCAAGCGATCATCCACGACCCGGAAGTGTTGATCATGGACGAACCGACCGATGGCCTGGATCCAAACCAGAAACACGAGGTTCGCACCCTGATCCGAGAAATGGGACGGGAAAAGGCCATTATTTTTTCCACCCACATTCTCGAAGAAGTCGAAGCCGCCTGCACCAGGGCGATCATCATCGATCGCGGGAAGATCGTCGCGAACGGAACACCGGATGAACTGAAAGCCCGTGCTCCGTTAGCGGGAACGATTGTCGTCGGTCTGAAAGGCATTACCTGGAAAGCCATTCAGCCTGGGCTGGCCGAGCTGCACTTTCTGGGGAAATCCGAGTTAATCTCTGAATCGAACTCCCGAACGATGCTCCGGCTCCAGCCAAACGGGGATTTGTTACCCGAAGTATTGGCTTTGGCACAGAGACAAAAGTGGCGGGTTGAACATCTGAATGTGGATGAAGGCCGACTCGATGACGTGTTCCGGTCAATCACTCTGCCCGACACCGAGAGAGCTTCTGTCGAATGAAAACTATCTGGACGATCGCCAGGAGAGAGCTGAGCGCCTATTTCTCCTCACCGGTCGCGTATGTCTTTATCGTGATATTCCTGCTTCTCACCGGTTTTTTTACGTTCATGGTGGGACGGTTCTTTGAACGCGGATCGGCCGATCTTTTGACCTTTTTCGTGTGGCATCCCTGGCTTTACCTGTTCCTGGTACCGGCAGTCGGCATGCGGCTCTGGTCCGAAGAACTGAGATTGGGGACGATGGAACTTCTTTTCACCATGCCGGTGACCACTTGGCAGGCAATTCTGGGAAAATTCCTGGCCAGCTGGATCTTCCTCCTGATCGCCCTGCTTCTGACCTTTCCAATGGTGGTCACCGTTGAATACCTGGGGCATCCGGATCTGGGCCGGATCCTGTCCGGTTATGGCGGCAGTTTCCTGATGGCGGGCGCCTTCCTGGCGATCACCTGCATGACCTCATCATTGACGCGCAATCAGGTCGTTAGCTTCATTCTCTCTGTGGTGATCTGCCTGTTCCTGATTCTTTGCAGTTGGCCGCCAGTCACCGATATCGTGGTCAGTTGGGCGCCCGCCTGGTTAGTGGACACCCTCGCAGGCACCGGCGTCATGACGCACTACGAAGGATTCCAGCGCGGCGTGATCGATAGCCGCGATCTGATCTTCTTTTTATCCATGATCGTGTTCTTTCTTTTCACCACCAGCGTCATTCTTCGCGCGCGTCGAGCATAGCCGTATGAAGGGGAAGTTTGATCAATTACTCTATTCGGCAGTCGGCGTGATCGCCGTTCTGGTCATCATCGTCGTGATCAACCTGTTCGGCGGCTTCTTCAAATTCCGGTCTGACCTGACGGACAACAAGCTTTATACGCTTTCCGACGGCACGAAGAAGATCCTTAACAAGCTCGATACAGACGTGGTGGTTCGCCTCTATTTCAGCAAGGACAACGCCTACGTACCGGTACCGCTCCGGACCTACGCGCAGGAAGTGCAGGATCTTCTCGACGAATACCAACAATACAGCCACGGGAAAGTTAAAGTCATTAAGTTGGATCCCAAACCGGATTCGGACGCGGAAGACTCGGCAAATCTCGATGGCATCGAAGGTCAGGCCGTTAATTTATCGGACAAGGTCTATCTCGGAATCGCCATCAGTTGTCTGGATGCTAAAACGACCATTTCCTATCTGAGTCCGGACCGGGCGAACCTCCTGGAATACGATTTGTCCAGAGCGATTTCTAGCGTCGCGAATCCCAAGAAAGCGGTGATCGGTTTGATGAGCGCGCTGCCCGTCACCGGACGCGAGGCCAGTCCGATGATGATGCAGCAGCGTCAGCAACCAAGCCCGCCTTGGATTTTCCTCAACGAGCTTAAGGAGAGCTACGTGATACGCGATATTCCGTTGACCACCGACAAGATCGAGGACGACGTCTCGGTGCTGGTGGTGGTGCACCCTCAGGGCATCACCGCTGACGCTCAATTCGCCATCGATCAGTTCCTGCTTCGAGGGGGCAAAATGGTGGCGTTGCTGGATCCTTACTCTTTTGTGCAAGCCCAAACAGCCGGGCCCTACGGCGGTGGGGCCGGATTTAGTTCCACCCTGGACAAGTTGTTGCCTGCCTGGGGCATCGATTTTTCGGTCACCAAAATGATCGCCGATTTAACTTTTGCCACTCAGGTCCAGCGCGATAGCGATGTCCAATCCGATCCAACGATCCTCTCCATTACCAGCGAAGGAATCAATAAAGAGGATGCGCTCGGTGCCGCGGTCAGCGATCTGCTGATGCCATTTACCGGAGCGTTCACGGGAAAGCCCACGGAAGGTCTGAAAGAGGATGTCCTGGTAAAATCTTCGACCCAGGCGGGACTGGTCGACGTGTCTTTGATGGAGGCGGGACCCGATGCCATCCGCAAAGGGTTAAAGAGCGACCAAACGGCTTACCCTATCGCGATTCGATTGAGCGGAAAATTCAAAACCGCTTTTCCGGATGGTAAACCAGAGACCAAAGGCTCCGCAACGCCTTCCCCCAGCCCGCCACCTCAAGCGGGCGCTTCGGCTTCACCGGCGTCCAAAGAGGCTTATTTGAAGGAAGGCAAATCTGAAGGTGTCGTCATCCTGGTGGGCGATTCCGATTTCGCTTACGACGCGATCGCTGGACGCGCGCAACAGGTTTTAAACCAGACGGTTTTTGTCCCATCCAACGGTAACTTGAATTTCATCCAGAGCTCCATCGAACAATTGGCCGGCGATTCCGATCTGATTGGGATCCGGAGCAGATCCTCCGGCAATCGCCCCTTCGTGGTGGTCAACAAAATGGAGGCGGCGGCTCAGCAAAAATACCAGAGCAAGATCGACGATCTGGAAGACAATTTAAATCAGACCCGGCAGAAACTGGCGTCACTGCAAACCAGCAAACAGTCTGACCAGAAAACGCTCTTGTCTCCCGAGCAACAAGCCGAGATCAAGAAATTTCAAGAGAACGAAGCAACGGTTAATAAGGAATTGAAACAGGTCCGCAAGAATCTTCGTCAGGAGATCGACTCGCTGCAGACCACCGTGACATGGGTCGATATTGCCGGGATGGCTTTGATCGTCACCATTGTCGGTTTGGTGCTGGCCCTCGCTAAACGTAGTAGACGCGCCGCGCGATGAAGAAGAACCATCTCCTGTTGCTCCTGGCTGTTGCGGTGGTAGCCGGTCTGGCTGGCATTTATTTCCAAGTCGCACAATCCTCCAAATGGAGTGATTCCAAAACAGACCGCACGATTTTCCAACACTTGCCCGTGAACGATATCTCCCAAATCCAGATTCGATCTGGGCCCGCCAGTGTCACGCTGGAGAAGAAGCAAGACCAGTGGCGAGTCGCCGAACGTGATGATTATCCGGCCGATTTCGCCAAGATCCGGGATCTCATCAAGACGTTGTGGGAACTAAAAGCCGGACAAGAAATGCAGGTTGGACCATCGCAGCTTGGCCGCCTCAAGGTAACCGCCCCGGGACAAGGCCCTGAGTCCGGAATTGAAATCGACCTGAAAGGTGAGAAAGAAAGCCAGATCGCCTCACTGATCATCGGCAAATCCGCGGATCAGAGCAACGCTGCCGCCGCCGCGGCAACCACCGGGAGATTTGTCTACAATCCCGCAGTCAAGGATCGCGTTTACCTGGTCTCGGAATCTTTTTTAAGCGTGGACCCGGTCAGCGTTGGGTCTTGGTTGGACAAAACGTTTATTACGCCGGGAGAACTCAAGGAAGTCAATCAAGCAGCCTGGTCCAACAACCCTGGCTGGAAAGTCACTCGCGCAGATGCCAAAGGAGAATGGCAACTCGAAGACCTCGCAGCCCGGCGAAAGCCTGGATAAGTCTTTCTCGCAAGGTCTCTCCAGCTTTGCACTTTCCTTCGTCGATGTTCGTCCACCGTCTGTTTCTCCTGATGAGACTGGGTTAAAGGATCCGTTTAAAGTCAGCATCAAAGCCTTTGATGGTTTCACCTACGATTTCCTGCTTGGCAGGGACGGCCCCGACAAAACACGCTACCTGCAGCTGAACGTCAGCGCCGATCTCCCCGCGGCACGGCCTTCGGACCCAAACGAAAATGCAGATGACAAAAAAAAGAAGGACCAGGAATTTGATCAAAAGAATGCCAGTCTGAAAGAGCGGCTTGAGAAGGAAAAGAGGTTTGAGAAGTGGGTTTATCTCGTGCCGGACTGGCACCTCGAACAGCTTTTGAAACGACGCAACGAGATTGTCTCAAAGGCTTCGCCCTCGCCTAGTCCGGCAGTCTGCCCCACTTCCGGAGCTTCCATCCACGCTTTTACCCAATCCGGGCGGCCTTTCGACTGAGCAACCGACGACGACCCCCTCACCCAGCCTAGTCGGTGCTCAACCCGCGGAGACTCTACCAACAACCTCCCCAACGCCGGTTCCGTCACCGGCTCCGACCGCCTCCCCCGCTCCGAGCGAAAGCGCAAGTCCCGACCCGACGCCAAGTCCGAACTCCACTCCCAGTTCATAGCTTTGTGTCTACTTTACGCCCTCGCTCTCCAGTGCGGGCTCACGGCGATAGCTGCCAGGATGCTTCTAAAAGAGCGCTCGACAGTCCGGAAGACCAATGGAGCATGGCTTCCAGCCTGTGTTCTGTCGCTCCGAGCGGTATTTTGCAACTCACGGCATTTTGATCATTCTAGCGCTAGCGATGAAGCTGGCCAGGGGGTGCTGGAGTTTTACCTCTCACCCTGGCATTAAAAAGCATGTCTAAGGCCGACAAAAGATTAGCTGTCCTTTCGCCCATAGCCTGGCGCACGCCGCCTCGGCAATACGGCGCCTGGGAAACGGTAGCTAGCAACATCACCGAAGGCCTCGTCGCCCGTGGCTGGGACGTGACGTTGTTCGCCAGCAGGGATTCTGTGACCCGCGCTCGCCTGCATGCCGTGGTGGACAAGGGGTACGAAGAGGATTCCACCGTCGATCCTAAAGTGGCCGAATACCTTCACATCTCCGAAGCCTTCGAGCACGCGGGCGAATTCGACCTGATCCACAGCCACTATGACTTCATGGCTTTGACTTACTCCCGGCTGGTCAAGACACCCGTTCTGACAACCATCCACGGGTTCTCATCAGCCAAAATCCTCCCTATCTATCGGAAGTACCAGAACGGATACTTTGTTTCGATCAGCAACTCCGATCGAGCCGCAGGGCTGAACTACCTGGCCACTGTCTATAATGGTATCGATCTCGCGTTGTACCCGCTTCAGGAAACCGGCGGTGATGACCTGATTTTCCTCGGTCGGATCCACCCGGATAAAGGAGTTCATCTGGCCATCGAGGTGGCTCGTCTGAGTGGCAGGCGTTTGATTATCGCCGGTATCATCCAAGACCAGGTCTATTTCCGAGAGCAGGTCCAACCCCATCTCGATGATCAAAATATCTCTTACATCGGCCCCGTCGACGTGGCGGGCAAAAACCAACTGTTCGCCCGAGCTCGAGCTCTACTCCACCTGAACACTATCCCAGAGCGATTCGGACTCGTTCTGGTCGAAGCAAATGCTGCCGGCGTGCCCGTCATCGCTATGGACCTCGGCTCTTGCCCTGAGGTGATCAAGGATGGGGAAACCGGTTTTCTGGTTGGCAACGTCGGTGAAGCAGTCCGCTCCCTTGAGCGAATCTCTGAAATCGATCGTTACGCTTGCCGCAGCCGTGTCAGCCAATACTTTTCGGTTAATACCATGGTGGAGGGATATGAACGGGTCTATGCGACGATTTTTGATTTGGAAGCGCAGAGACTATGACCCGCTATTTCAAACGCGCGCCTTTAAAGGGAAAATCCCCGATGGTTCTTTATCTAGCGGTATGATTAGAGTAGCGAGTGGTCAGGAGGCTAACAGAAAATCATTTTTACAGTCCGTTCGATGTTGAATGCATCGATCGGCGGGAACCGGACGAGTACCGGACGATTTTTCAGACAGACCGTGACCGCATCATTTACAGTTCAGCCTTTCGACGGTTGCAGGCCAAAACCCAGGTTTTTCTTTCCGGGGAGTTCGACTTCTATCGAACACGGCTAACCCATTCGCTTGAAGTGGCTCAGATTGGTCGCTCCATCTCTTCGTTTTTGAAGCAAACCTCTCCCTTTCTCAACGAAAGCTTTTTTATCGATCCGGATTTGGTTGAGGGTATTTGCCTCACCCACGATCTTGGTCATTCCCCGTTCGGCCATGCTGGAGAACGCACCCTGCATCAACTGATGAAACCGTTCGGCGGATTTGAAGGAAACGCCCAAAGCCTCCGGATCATCTCAGAAACGATTTATCCAGGGCTGGATTCGCGCCGCGGGATGAACCCTTCCCGAGCTTTTATCGACGGGATCCTGAAATACAAGAGACTATTCCGAGAGGATTTGGCGGCCCCCAATCAATTTATTTATGATGAACAGGAATACCTGCGGAGCTTTGTCCTGGGCGAAATCGATCTCTCGGAAATAGGCGAACCAAACAATTTCCGCAGTCTGGAGTGTGAAATTATGGATTGGGCCGATGACACGGCCTATTGCCTGAACGATCTGGTGGACAGCATGAACGCAGGTTTCCTCCGCTTCGAAAGAGTTAAGCTTTGGGCGGAAAATCAAAACCTTCAGGGAGCCCTGGCTCGACATGCGGAAACGATTCTGTCGGCGATTCGCGAGGGAAAAGCGGAAGCCCGTTTCAGCAAGAAAATCGGGTCGTTCATTCGATGTTGTTCGTTGGTCGAACGTTCCACACCGGCCTTTTCGACCACCAACCGATATCGCTTCGGTTTGCTTGTCGAGCCCGCGGTCCGGACCGAAGCCGATTTCTACAAACGGCTCTCCCAGGAACTCGTCTTCGATCATCCTCAGCTGCACCAGCTGGAGCGCAAAGCTAGAGTCATTTTGGAAGGTATTTTCGAAGCCTTTGCTGAGAGTTACCTGGGCACCAACACCTCACGCCTTTTGCCGGAAAGCTTCGATCGAATTATCCGGTCGCAGGTGGATCGCCGCGCTCGCGCGCGCGTTCTTTGCGATTACATCGCCGGCATGACGGACGGTTTCGCTATCCGAACCTACAAACGGCTGTACGACCCTGATTTTGGATCGTTGCCAGACCTTGGTTGATTTCATCGGCTGCAGGTAGCGCAGGTGGAAGCTCCGCCTGAGCCGGGGCTTTCCGCGTCGCCTCGGCATATCGTGGCACCCCCAATGATCAGTCGTTTACCTAAACTGAACATGAAGGGCACGACCATTGCCATCGTAAGAAAATGCGCGGCGCTTTTGCTCGGACGGATGTTGTGATCCGAAAATCTGTGAGGGATGACGTTTTTGGGCGGGGTCACGCGGGAAACCCCGGCTCAGGCGCAGCCTCACCCTACCTGACGCCGTGTCAATGAGGATACGCTACGCGCGTGAATAGCTGTGTATAAAGGTGAACAACCTGGCCGTTCGGTTTTTTGTTCTTCGTTCCCAGAACCGTGTTCGGAAGTTATTCACAAGGTAAGAGCGCATGTGAGTGGCTGAACTAGAACGATTTACTGGAAGCGACACCGGTCATGCACACACTTAATAAGAAGAATCTTTGTGGCTTAATTAAAAGAAATCATCTCAGAGATGTTAACAAGTCCGACCAACCCAAAGAATCAGCGCATTAGAGAAAAGACCGCTATCTGATGAAACCCTCGCGGCCTGCGTTCGAGCCTTTATTTTCTTCTGGCACTGCGAGGCACGGCAACACCCACAAAAACAGCGAAAACCCTTTAGAAATGGATGGCCTGACCGTATGCCGCTCCGGTCGCTTCGTGCACCGCTTCGCTCAAAGTCGGATGGGCATGAATGGTTGCTTCGATCTCTTCGAACGTCGCTTCGAGAGTGATGGCTAAACCGAGCTCAGCGATCAATTCCGTCGCTTCCGCACCAATGATGTGTGCTCCGAGAATTTCGCCATGCGGTTCAGCTACGATGAGCTTGACGAAACCGTCTGGCTCTCCGATCGCTAATGCTTTTCCGTTGGCTGAGAAGGGAAACTTGCCAACTTTGAATTTCAACCCCGCTTCCTGTGCCGCCCTCTCAGTCAGACCGACGCTGGCCACCTGCGGCTGGCAGTAGGTGCAGCCTGGGAAAGACGCGGACGCGCTTTGGCTTATGAGAAGTAAACATGCCCTCGACCGCCTGAATCGCCTCCCAGCTTGCCACGTGGGCGAGCCAGGGTGGCCCTATGACATCTCCCGCCGCGTAAACCCCTTGAATGTTGGTCGCGTAACGGTCGTTCACCTCGATGAAGCCCTTTTTGTCGAGATTCAGGTCTATCCCCTTCGGCACCAGGGGCGCAACCCCGACGGCGATCAACATGCTGTCGCCTTCCAGTCTTTCCTGCTTCTTGCCTTCGATCGTTACGCTGACGCTTTGATCTTGGACTTCGGCTTTAACCAGCTTGGTGGAGGTGAATATTTTAATGCCTTGTTTTGCCAGTGATTTTTCCAGCGCCACACTGATCTCCGTGTCTTCGACCGGGAGAACATTGGGCAACATTTCAACGATCGTCACCTCCGTACCGAACGCATTAAAAAAATAGGCAAATTCGACGCCGATAGCCCCTGCCCCGATTACGATCAGCCGCTTCGGCTGCGGGTCCAGGATCATTGCGTCGTGACTGTTCAAGATGGTCTTGCCGTTTGGAGGCAGACCCGGCAGATCTCGTGAGACGGCACCGGTCGAAATTAAGATGTTTTCCGACTCAACTGTTTCCTCCCGGTTCTCTTTTGTTTTGTAAACGATTTTGCCTGGGCCGGTGATCGAGGCCTCGCCGCGGAGATAATCGATTTTGTTTTTCTTGAAGAGAAATTCCACTCCTCCCGCCAGCTTGTCTGCGATACCGCGGCTGCGCGAAACGATCTTCTTCCAATCGTAGGAAAGATTTTCAAAACGGAAGCCGAAATCGTTCGCCCGTTTCTGGAGCAGATGAAAAAGCTCAGCGTTCCTCAGCAGAGATTTGGTCGGGATACATCCCCAATTAAGACAGGTACCCCCTGCCCGCTCCTTTTCGACACAGGCGACCTTTTTACCAAGTTGCGCAGCGCGAATCGCTCCCACATAGCCGGCGGGACCGCCGCCGATCACTACCAAATCGTATTTCATAGGACAAATGTTCTTAAGACTCTTCAGATCAGTAACAGCGTCGGGTTCTCCAAAAACTTCTTTATCTCCCCGAGAAACTGCGCTCCCACAGCACCGTCCACCACCCGGTGATCGCAGCTGACACCCAAAGTGATTCGTTGCCCAGGGACTATTTCGCCGGCAGCATTAATCACCGGCTTCTTAACGATCGTTCCCACCGAAACGATCACGGCCTGCGGCGGATTGATGATCGCATAGAACTGTTCGACTCCGTAGGCACCGAGATTTGAGACAGTAATCGTCCCACCCTGATATTCATCGGGTTTCAGTTTTTTGGACCTGGCCCGGGCGGCAAGATCCTTAATGGCAGCGCTGATCTGGCCGATCGTCTTTGACTGCGCTTCACGAATGACCGGCGTAACAAGACCTTCCTCCACCGCCACCGCGCAGGCGAGTTGTACGTTGGCAAATTGGATAATCGAGTCGCCGCCGAATGCCGCGTTGGCAAGAGGAATTCGAGTGGCTGCCACCGCGGTGGCCTTGAGAATAAAATCGTTCACCGTCAGTTTGCCGAGGCCGGCAGATTCCGCCGCCGCGTTAATCGTTTGACGCAGACTGGTGAGCGGTCCGGCGTCAATCTCGGCCTGAAGATAGAAATGAGGAATGGTGGTTTTGCTCTCGAACAGCCGTGAGGCAATCGTTTTCCGCATCCCGGATAAAGGTATCTTTTTGTCCTCCAGCGCGGGGACCACGGCGGGCGCTTTCGGTGCGGACGGCGGCGGCGCTGATGCAGCTTTCGGTGCGGTGGATTGACCGCTGGCAACGACATCCTCTCGAACGATACGCCCACCCGGACCGCTCCCCTGCAGAGTACCGAGGTCAACGCCCAGTTCGGCTGCTACCTTTTTCGCGAGGGGTGAAGCCTTGATCCGGCTCGGCGAAGTTGTGTCGGGAGGCGCAGATGGCGTTTCTTGCGCTCCATCCGTTTTGGACGGCGCTTTGGTCTCGGCCGTTTCTTTAGGTTCGGTCGAAGCGGTCTTTTCTTTTTGTTGCTCCGGCTCAGCTTTGTTCTCTGGAGAAGGCTTGGGTTCAGCCGAATCGATCTTCTCACCTTTGGCCGCCAGAAGCGCCAGCTTTTGGCCTACTTCCGCCTTATTTCCGTCTTGAACGTAAATCTCAGTCAAGACACCATCGTCAAATGCCTCCATCTCCATGGTGGCTTTGTCGGTTTCTACTTCGGCAAGGACATCGCCGACAGCGACGTTGTCCCCCACCTTCTTGATCCACCTGACCAGCGTTCCTTCAGTCATGGTGTCACTGAGTTTCGGCATTTCAATGGTGATAGGCATAAGCAGCAAAATGTTAGCAGATATCCAGGACTTTCGCGATGATGCGCTCGGCATCCGGTAATTGTCTCTTTTCAAGCGGCGGGCTGTAAATTGCAGGAGCGTCCAAAGATGTGACCCGCCCAACCGGAGCGTCCAGTTCGTCAAAGATTTTTTCCTGCAAAATCGCGGCAATTTGCGCGCCCACCCCGCAGAACGGTTTGTTTTCCTCGACGACCACCGCTCGATGGGTTTTCCGGACGGAAGCGAGAATCGTTTCTTCATCCAAGGGCCGAATCGAGCGGAGATCAACGACTTCTGCATTGATCTCGTGTTGGGCGGCAAGCAGTTCCGCGGCCTTCAGACAAGTCAGCACTGCTCGTCCATGAGCGATCAGCGTGATGTCGGTCCCAGGTCTTTTCACATCCGCCAAGCCGAGCGGAATGAGATATTCCTCCTCCGGAACCTCCCATTTTTCGCCGTACAAAATCGTGTTTTCCATGAACATGACCGGATCGTTGTCGCGAATGGCGGTCTTCATCAGACCCTTCGCATCGTAGGCCGTCGCAGGAGTTACCACTTTGAGTCCCGGGGTGGCCGCCAGAAGATTTTCCGGGGTATGAGAATGCGTGGCACCGACATTGGTTCCGCCGTTGGCTGGACCGCGAATCACAATGGGTACCCGAATAAGCCCACCCGACATGTAGCGGACACACCCGGCGTTGTTGATAATCTGGTCGTAAGCGACATAAGCAAAACTCCAGAACATCAGTTCGACAACGGGACGAAGACCAAGCATCGAGGCGCCGATCGCCATGCCGATAAATCCAGCTTCGCTGATCGGTGTATCGACAATTCGCCGATCGCCGAATTTCTTCCAAAGGCCTTCGGTCACTTTGTAGGCGCCATTGTATTGGGCAACTTCTTCCCCAAGGATCAACACGTTATCGTCGCGCTCAATTTCTTCGGATAAGGCGTTTTTGAGCGCCTCACGGTAAGTAGTTAAAGGCATAAGATTGCGGTCCAGGTATCAGGAGTTGAAAAAGTAGCGGCCCTGCTTGGCGGCATCAGTCTGATGGTCAACCTCCCAGTAGACGTCACTCATGATTTCGCTCTCAGGCAAAATCGGGCTTTCTTCGGCAAATTTGACCGCTTCGTTGGTTTCTTCCTTCACTTGGAAATCGATTTCCTCAATCTCAGGTTCGGTGAGGATCCCCTCTTCCACCAGACGGCGGCTCCAGAGGCGGAGTGGGTCGTGGTTCACCTTATATTGCTCGATTTCTTCGGCTGTCCGGTACTTCTTGGCGTTGGCGTCGGCCACAGAGTGCCCGTAGTAACGGTAGGTTTGGATTTCGAGGAGAGTCGGCTCGGATTCATTGTGTGCGCGATCAATGGCGATCTGGGTTTTGGCGCGAACTTCGTACAAATCTTCCCCTTTGAAGACATCCCAAGCCATATTATAGCCTTCAGCCCGCTTGGCTAGAGCCCCTTGGAAAGATGAGGAACGCTGCTGGCTGGTGCCCATCGAGTACCCATTGTTTTCAATGATGTAGATCACCGGAAGTTTAAACAAGGCTGCTATGTTCAGAGATTCGTGAAACGTTCCCTGGTTGATCGCTCCATCCCCAAGGTAAGTGAGGCAGCATCCGCGGAGCCCTTTATACTTGATCCCGAACGCGAGTCCCAGGCCGAGCGGGGTCTGGCCGCCTACGATCCCGTGGCCGCCCCAATAGTTTTTTTCCGGGGCAAAGAAGTGCATCGAGCCCCCCTTCCCTTTTGAGCAACCCGTGGCCTTCCCAAAAAGTTCAGCCATGCACGACTTCATATCCATGCCCACTGCCAAGGCATGCCCATGGTCCCGGTAGGCGGTAATCACGTGGTCGTTTTCGCCTAGCAGGGAGATGGTACCGAGCGCGACAGCTTCCTGTCCCGAGTAGAGATGAAGGAAGCCCCCCATTTTTCCCGAGTTGTAATACTTGAGGGAGGTCTGCTCGAACCGCCTGATCCTGAACATTTCGCGCAGGAAACGAATTTTGTCCTCTTTCGTTAACTGGCTGTTGATGCCGGCTTCGGCGGGATCGACTTGTATTTCCATAGTGATAATGTCCGAGCTAGGTTTGGTTGCGGGCTGCGGTAGGCGACTCCTCGGCGATCGAAGAGCGGGATTGGTGAAAGCTCGCTTGGGTGATCACGAAAAGTGCGGTGAAGAACAAGTCGCTGAGAAGGGTGTTGCGGAAAAAGAGCAGGGTGGGTGGGAAGCCCGGCTCACCGGTGGTCAAAGCCTGCCACCATCCCGGTAAAGTTTTCGCGTAGGCGGCCGTTGAGATCCAGGTGCTGGTATTGGTCATCAGATAAAAGAGGGCCGATCCGATCAACGTGGAAGCGAATAAAAATAACAATTTATGAGAATGTTGTTTACGGACCAGGCCTCCCAGGAGCAGAATCAAGCGCGAAACAAAAATACCGGGAAAACATCCCGGTATCGATCAGCGGTTGGCCATAATGAACATTGAGGATAAGGTCGGCGGCCAGTAACGGTCCCAAGCCGATCAGAAGAATAAATTGACGCGGAAGATAAGCTGCGCTGCAAAGAAGAATGGCGGCCAGCGGGGAGAAGTTCGCCCACCCGCTGGGCGAGCCGGCGAAGGCGTAACAGACCCGATAAAGAGTAACCGCCAGGATTAGGATCAAAGCAGCAAACATGACGGTAAAATAGTCCGGTAACGGTTCAACGAAATCAATGCGAATTGAAAAATCAATCGCGGCGCGGCAAAGAAAATTAAAGAACAGATAATAAAAACGTTATAAAAGAGGAGTCAGGAGTTGCCGGAGTTCAGAAGTTCCAGAAGGCGAGGCCAAGCGGGCGAGCTTCGTGCTTTTATTCTGCAACCTCCTGAACTCCGGCAACTCCTGACTCCTGAAAAAGGCTACCAATTCTGGACCAGGACTTGAAGCTCATCCAGGAGGGTATCGATCTTCTTGAGATCTTTGCGGCGTCCTTTCTCCGGTTTTAAATCCAAGGTTCGGCAAAGGGTGATCATATCCCGGAGATCACGAAGCTGGGCCGGTGGCGGGTTCGGATTGTTAGTCTGCTTGAGCACGATATCCCGGAGAGCGGTCAGTTGAGCTTCGACCCGTCTGGAGTAAACCTGGATAGACTCTCGATAAGCCTTGCGAACGAATTCGAGCTCTTCGGCGAGAGACTTCATCGGCGAAACTTCAAGAGACTTGGCCATAGCAATGAGCAGCGGAGGAACTGTCGCGGAACAAAGGCCAATTGTCACGCGAAACCGGTGAGATGTAAGGGCGGTCATGCAAAGGGAGACAAACCCGGCTTGCGCGAAATTTTTCCGAGACGCCAGGGTTTGCGAGATGACTGCATCGGCCAGAAGCCATGTAGCATAGGTTTACAGCTATGGTGTTCTTTGGTACGAGAGGGTAGGGTGAGGCTCCGTCCGAACCGGGTTCCCGCGGTATCCTGCCTTGCGATGCGGTCGCCCATAAATGCCCGGGTTCGATAAGTTGGTGTGCTAAGAGCATTGCACGGAAGTCACGGAGTCGGGTTCAAAATTATGGATTAGTACAGGGTATGGTGCGTTTTGAGATCTGGGCTTGGTGCGCGCAGAATAACTCCCTGGCGGACCACCGCAGCGGGATCACTCGGACGGAGGGCGCGCGTTAGAGAGACCGTTTTGGAGGCGGAATTGTTCCACGTGGAACAATTGGCCCAAAGTTCATCGAGACTTCGCTCAGGGTGATGCCAAGAGGTCAGAACAGTCTTCCATTCTGCAACTCCCGAACTCCGGCAACTCCTGAACTCCTGAGCATATTGATTTTCTCACAGAATGATGAACGATGGGGAATGTTCGTCTATCCCAAGTCTTACCAGGTGATCGTGATCGGAGGCGGTCACGCCGGCATCGAAGCCGCCATGGCTGCGGCGAGACTGGGATGTCGTACACTGATGTTAACGCAAAATCTGGATACCATTGGGCAGATGTCCTGTAATCCAGCGGTGGGCGGGTTGGCCAAGGGTCACATGGTGCGAGAGATCGACGCCTTGGGCGGTGTGATGGGTCTGAATACCGATGCCACAGGAATCCAGTTTCGGACCCTGAACCGGAACAAAGGGCCAAGTGTCCGCGCTCCGCGCGCGCAATGTGACAAGAAAGCGTATCAGTTTCGGATGAAGGCCCTGGTGGAAGCGGAGCCGAATCTGGACCTGCTGCAGGGGAACGTCCTGCGGATCCTGGAGGAGGGTGGGGGAGTCAGGGGAATCCAGACAACCCTGGGACTGCGGGTGGAGGCCGAAGCGGTGATCATCACCACGGGAACTTTCATGCAGGGCTTGTTGCATGTGGGACTTCAAAATCAGGCGGGCGGCAGGATGGGGGAGGGGACCTCCAGTTTAAGCGTCAACCTGAGGGAACTTGGCTTTGAGATTGGACGCTTCAAGACCGGCACCCCGTGTCGGATCAATGCCCGTTCGATCGATTTGTCCAGGTGCGAGCGGCAAGATGGGGATGATCCGCCCCCACGTTTTTCATTTCGCAGCGACGCACTCGACCGACACCGGAACGATCTCTTTACCTTGAATCAGTGCAGCTCCGATTTGTTCCACGTGGAACAAATTCCTTGCTGGATTACCCATACCACCCCGCAGACCCACGATATCATTCGCGCTAACCTGGACAAATCGCCGATGTACACGGGTCGCATTCAGGGCGTGGGACCTCGCTATTGCCCCTCCATTGAGGACAAGGTGGTCAAGTTCGCCGAAAAAGAGCATCATCAACTGTTCCTGGAGCCGGAAGGCCGTCACACCCAGGAATACTATGTCAACGGGCTCTCCACCAGTTTGCCCTTCGAGGTCCAATACGAGTTCGTCCATTCGATCCCCGGCCTCGAACAGGCCGAAATCATCCGGCCGGGCTACGCCGTCGAGTATGATTATTGCCCGCCCACCCAACTCCATCTCACTCTCGAAACCCAACGGATCAACGGACTCTATTTTGCAGGCCAGATCAACGGAACTTCCGGGTACGAAGAAGCTGCAGCCCAAGGCCTTGTGGCTGGGGTTAATGCGGGCCTCAAGATATTGGGTAAGCCCCCCTTCTCGCTCAGCCGTTCCGAAGCCTATATCGGAGTTTTGATCGACGACCTGGTCACGCGGGGTACCCCGGAGCCTTATCGGATGTTTACCAGCCGAGCCGAGTACCGCCTCTTGCTGCGCCAGGACAATGCAGATATCCGCTTGACCCCCAAAGGGTGGGAATATGGGCTTGGTTTCGGAAACACAGTGGAAGGCTGCTGCTCAGAAAATTGAGGCGATCGGCCAAGCCAAAGAACGCGCCACGAAAACCCGGGTTGATCAGTTGCGGGTCGATCAGTTGTTACGACGCCCGGATTTTGATCATCGGCTCCTGCCCAAAGCTTTGCTCGACGATTTCTCGGACGCTGTCTGGGAACAGGTTGAAACCGACCTCAAATACGAAGGGTATATCAAGAGACAGGAGGATTCTATTGCCCGGGCGGAACGTTCAGAGTCGAAGAATATTCCCGACCGGCTCGATTATGAAAATGTCAGAGGCCTGCGTTTTGAAGCCCGGCAAAAATTCACCAAGATCCGACCTTCCACCCTTGGGCAAGCGGGCCGGATCAGCGGGATCACCCCCGCGGACATCGCATTGCTGACTATCCATCTGGCGAAAGGGTAGGAAAGCAACGGGTGGGCCTGGGGGGTGGCTCCGGTCTTCCCCCAATCGTGCTCGTGCTCGTGCTCGTTCTCGTCTTTCCGTCCCTTTCGCTGACCACATCAAAGATCGAGCAAAAGCACCGAGGACGATGAAGAGCCACGCCACGCGGAGATGTCCCCGGGTGGCGCCCTGGCTACACGCCGATCCGCCGATACGCCGATCCGCCGATACGTTCCGCCGCTCCCTTTCAACTTCCGCTTGACAATGGTTAGGAAGCTAATAATTAGGTACGTTAATCTTATGCCCGGCGCACTCACACTTCTGAAAGGACTGCCCAGATATGAAGTCTTTTTGGAAGAGGCAAAGTGTTTCCCCGGTCTCGACGCCTCGGCCTGTTATACCTATTTGCAACTCTTGCGGACTGGAGATGAACTCCTGGCGCTGGATGAGCAGGTCCTGAATTCGTATGGGACGCGGCACGGTCGATTTAATCTGATGATGATGCTCCTTAAATATTCCGATGGAGAGGCGACTCCTGCCGGTCTGGCCGAAAAAACCGGCGTGACCAGGGCCACCATCTCGGGCTTGCTGGATGGATTAGTGAAGGATGGCCTGGTGGAGCGTCGTCCGGATCCGGCAGACCGGCGCCTGATCCGGGTTCATCTCACCGGCGCAGGACATGCCTTTCTGGATAAAATCCGGCCCGGCTATTGCCGCTGGTTATCAAGTATCGTCGAGCCGCTCAACGAGGAAGAGCGGCAGCAATTGGTCATGCTACTCGAAAAAATCCGCACGCGTCTCAGCGAACTCGAACTGGATGTTTTCGCGTGAGCAACGAAGCGCTTAGGTGGAGTGATTCTCATATGAGGAAAAAGCCTTTCTGGAAATATCTGATCTTTTTCGTGATCCTTTTCGTCCTGTTTCTGGCGTTGCTGGCTGGTTTTGGATTTGTGAAATTCACCCAGATTCAAGGTTTCATCACGATGGCCAAATCCGGAGCGTTCGAGCCGCCGCCGACCGCCGTTACGACTGACGTCGCCCAGCGAACGGAATGGCAGCCTACCCTGGAGAGCGTCGGGACGGTCACCGCGGTGAACGGCGTGACGGTCAGCACAGACCTGGCCGGTATCGTGCGACAAATAGCGTTCGAATCGGGGAGCAAAGTGCGAGAGGGCGATCTGTTAGTGCATCTGGATACCACCCAGGAAGAAGCCCAGCTTCATTCGGCTGAAGCGCAACGGGATTTTGCCGCGGTAAGTTTGAAACGAGACAAGGATCTGGTGGAGAAGCACGCGATCTCCCAGTCCGACTATGATAACGCGGACGCGGTTTTCCGGCAGAACCAGGCCTCGGTCGACCAATTCAAAGCCTTGATCGCTCGGAAGACATTGCGGGCGCCTTTCGACGGAGTCGCAGGGATCCGCCAGGTAAATCTCGGGCAATACCTGAAGGAAGGGGATATGGTGGTGACGCTCCAGGCGTTCGATCCGATCTATGTCAACTTCTCTTTGCCGCAGCAGGATCTTAGTAAACTCATTATCGGCGAGCCGGTCCAGTTGCGCGTCGACGCTTTTCCAGACCAGATTTTCAACGGCACGATCACGGCAATTAATTCGCTGGTTGATCAAGCAACACGAAACGTCCAGGTCCAGGCGACGTTCAAAAACTCTGATTTTCGGCTTCGTCCGGGGATGTTTGCTAAAGTGAGTGTGGTCCTGAGCGAAAGGCAAAACGTGGTGGCGATTCCTGCCACCGCCATCCATTACGCACCTTATGGTGATTCCATTTTTGTGGTCTCCGAATTGAAAGACCCGCAGGGGAAAGAATACAAGGGTGTTAAGGAACAGTTTATCAAGACCGGGCAAACACGCGGCGATATGATTGCGGTGGTCTCCGGGCTAAAGCCTGGTGACGAAGTCGTCACCTCGGGCGTGTTCCGGCTGAAGAGCGGCGCACACGTCAAGGTCAATAACCAGGTTAAGCCTGGCAGTGACCTGGCGCCGAACCCTGCAGATAGTTGACGGCCGGAGGAAGAGATGAGCTTCACAGATCTATTTATTAAGCGGCCTGTCGTGGCGACGGTCGTCAATCTGATTATTTTCATAGCCGGGTACCAGGCTATTCGCAGCATCAATGTTCGGCAATATCCCCGGAGCGATCTGTCGGTCATCACCGTCACCACGCTCTACTACGGCGCCGACGCCGATCTGGTGCGAGGTTTTCTGACCACACCCTTGGAACAATCGATCGCCAGTGCGGATGGGATCGATTACATGCAGTCGACGAGCCAGCAGGGGACGAGCACGATCAGTGTCCACCTGAAATTGAATTACGATCCGAATGCGGCTCTGGCCCAGATCCAGACCAAGGTGGAGCAGGTCCGGAACCAGTTGCCGCCCGCATCCCAATTGCCGACGCTGCAGATCACCTCCACGGATAACCAGTTCGCCTCGATGTATCTCAGCTTCTTTTCCAATGATCTGGGCCGCAATCAGATCACGGACTACCTGACTCGAGTGGTTCAACCGAAATTGTCGGCCATTAATGGCGTCCAAAGCGCGCAGATTCTCGGGGCCAGGACTTTTGCCATGCGAATCTGGATGAAGCCGGACCGGATGACGTCCCTGAACGTTTCGCCGACGGACATCCAAAATGCACTGCAGAACAATAACTACCTGGCGGGCGTCGGTCAGACCAAGGGGTCGATGGTAGCCACCAACCTGGTTACCAACACCAATCTGCAGACCGCTGAAGAATTCAAGCAGCTGGTGATCAAGCAGCAAAATGGGGCCATTGTGCGCCTCCGGGATGTTGCGGATATCGAGCTGGGGGCGGAGGATTATAACTCGGACGTCCGCTTTTCCGGAAGCGTGGCGACGTTCATGGGCATCTTCGTGCTGCCGACTGCCAACACTTTGGATGTCATTAAGCGGGTCCGGGTCGCGCTCCCTGACATTGAGCGGGAATTACCGACTGGGATGCGGATGGCAATTCCCTACGACTCCACGTTGTACATTCAAAGCGCGATCGATGACGTGATCAGAACACTCACCGAGACCATCCTGATCGTCATTGTGGTCATTTTCCTATTCATGGGATCTTTCCGGTCGGTCTTGATTCCGATCGTGGCGATCCCCTTGTCGTTGGTGGGCGCCTTTTTCTTAATGTTACTTTTTGGCTTTACCCTCAATCTGCTCACCTTGCTGGCCATTGTTCTGGCGGTTGGGCTGGTGGTGGATGATGCCATTGTCGTAGTTGAAAATGTGGAACGCCATCTGCAAGAAGGGATGAAACCTTTCGATGCAGCCATCAAAGGTGCACGCGAGTTGTTCGGACCGATCATCGCAATGACCATTAGCTTGGCGACCGTCTATGCTCCGATTGGTCTGCAGGGTGGTTTAAGCGGATCGCTTTTTCGAGAATTCGCTTTCACGCTCTCGGGAGCGGTGGCCATCTCGGGTGTGGTGGCGCTCACCTTGTCGCCGATGATGGCTTCCAAGCTCCTCAAGCAAGGGATGGCTGAGCGTGGATTTGCGGGATGGATCACCCGCCGCTTTGACGGGCTGCGAACCAGCTATGCGAATACATTAACCTGGTCGCTCGGTTACTGGCCGGTGATCTGTATCATGGCCCTCCTGATCATCTGTCTGGCGGTGCCGTTCTACCTGATGTCGTCTAAAGAGCCGGCTCCGCGAGAGGATCAGGGGGTAATCTTCGGAATCGTCCAGACGCCTCCGAACGCGACCCTTGAGCAAAACATGCTCTTCACCGAGCAGATGAACGATATTTACAAGAGCTTTCCTGAGACTGCGCAAACCTTCCAGATCACCCAGAATACCCAAGGGTTTTCCGGTATGGTGGCCAAGCCATGGAATCAACGAACACGAACCATGGAACAGGTTCTGGTGGATGTGAACCACAAGTTATCCCAGATACCTGGAGTCCAAATTTTCGCGACTACCCCATCGCCGCTGCCCGGCGGATCCAATTTTCCGGTGGAAATGGTGATCTCCTCAACCGCCGAACCCCTGGAGGTCAACGAGTTCGCCCAGCAATTGGTTGGAGCGGCGTTCAAAAGCGGTAAATTTGTCTTCGCGGATAGCGACCTCAAATATGATTTGCCCGAGGCCAACATTGTCTTCGACCGGGACAAAGTGGCGTCCATGGGGCTGAATCTGGGGCAGGTGGGTGGTGACCTTGCGACCTTGCTGGGAGGCGGTTACACCAATTACTTCAGCATCCAGGGCCGTAGCTATAAAGTCATTCCCCAAGTCAAACGTATCAATCGACTGACGACCGACGATCTGAAGAACTTGTATGTGACCGGACCTAATGGGCAGCCGATCCAGCTGTCGACCTTTGCCCATATCCAAACCAACGTTCAACCGAGATCGCTGAACCGTTTTCAGCAATTGAGCTCCGCAACGATTGAGGGCTTGCCCAATAAGTTTGCCGGAGCAACCACGGACGATGCTTTGAAGGTGCTGGAACAGGAAGCAGCCAAGATCCTGCCGAAAGGGTATACGATTGATTACACGGGTGAATCGCGCCAGCTTCGCAAGGAGGGCGACTCCTTTCTGGCAACTCTGGCACTGGCTGCAATCTTGATTTATCTGGTCCTGGCGGCCCAATTCGAAAGTTTCCGGGATCCTTTGATCATTCTGATGGGATCGGTACCGCTCGGTTTAACCGGAGCATTAGCAGTTACCTTTCTCGGGAAGACGACGATTAACGCTTACAGCTACGTGGGCTTAGTGACCTTGGTCGGGCTGGTCTGCAAAAACGGGATCTTGATTGTCGAATTTGCCAATCGGCTTCAGGAGGAAGGGCGGGACAAATTCCACGCCGTCATCGAAGCCGCCGCGACGCGGCTTCGACCGATTTTGATGACCTCTGTGGCGACGGTCGCCGGTCATACGCCTCTGATCCTAGCCCAAGGCCCGGGAGCTGGTGCCCGGAATAGTATCGGCTGGGTTTTGGTGACCGGAATGATCATCGGCACCTGCTTAACATTGTTTGTCCTGCCGGCCGTCTACATGCTCATCGCGAAGGATCGGACGAAAGGTCGCCCGCACGAAGACGATTTTTCCAAAGTGCCGGAAGAAAGAAAACTGCATCCGGCGCTTGCCTAATGGTCCCGAATTACTTTTAACTCACCGCGAGTTCGAGAGACTCGTGCTGCCGGAACTCGATTCAATGAACATCGAGCGTTTAATGAAGGACACCGCCAGCTGATTCAAAAAAAGTGACTCACCGCAAAATGGAGCGACGAGAATCTTCTTCGGCTGACGACACGAGCGTCCGGCAGGATTCAGGACGGCCAAATTAACCAATTTGGCCGTTCCTTTCTTTTACGGTTCCCCGGAGAACGAAGTCAGCGCGGCGACAAGGTTGGTCGGGAGCGGGCGCACCCGTTCGATGACGTCTCGCCCCAGCCGTTTTCCGAGGCGGTAGTTATTCCACATCATGTCTAATTTCGCGTCCAGGTTATCGATCAGGTGGAGTGTCATGGCCTCGGGCGTTTTCGGTTCGATCGGCGAGCCAAACTCTTTTTGGCCGTGATGAGAAGCCACCAGATGAATCAAGTGAAGGCGGACCAGGTCCGAGTCCGGGGAAAGCACATTCCAGGAAGAGAACTCTGCGCTTTCTTTCAAGCGGTGCCAGAGCCGGTTCACGAGTTCAACGCCCATAGAGATATGACCGACCAGCTCCGCCCGGAAATCGTGAGGCATGATGAAGCTCTCCTTCGGGAAGCAGTTTTCCCAAAGCTTGCCCGAGTCGTGAAAAAGTATCCCGGCCAACAGCAGATCCCGATTCAGTGAAGCATAAACCGCCGCCATGGCATCTCCGGCCCGCATCATCTGCGCGATATGCTCCACTAAACCGCCGCGTCGGGCGTGATGATAGTTGCGCGCGCCTGCGGCGCGACGTAGCCGCTCTCCAAATTCGCTCAGAAACAGCAGAGATAATTCGCGCAGCCGGGGATCTCGTATCGAGGCAATAAAGGATTCAATCGCTGCGTAATCAAGACTTTGCCTTTCCCGAACTTCCGGCGGCCCGGCCAGCAGGTCGGCTTTCTCGGGAGCGCTCAAAAAACGCACGCTCCAATTTTTCGCCTCGAGTCCGAAAGTTGCGCTGACCACAAAATCTCCCTGCACCTCCACAAAATCTCCGGTGCGAAGCTCAGAACAAAATCCGAAGGAGGGATGATCGCTCCAGACCCGCAAAGGCAAAACGGCCGTCCGATCGCGCAACAGAATTTCGAGAAAAGGCTTTTGGTCTTTAGTCCGTTTGGTGGCGACCTCATCGATCTGGGCATGCACCGAGGCGGCAGAAAGTTCTGTCCCGGTCTGCTGCTTTAGTTCTTCGATGGTGGCGGGAACGGTGGCCATTCCTTGTTATCCGACGTGGGCGTCGGACATCCAATCAAAATATGCTCGTCACTACCGGTCTCGAAATCCTAGCCTGAACCACCAGGTTTCTATGATAGGGAAATTCGCGCGGACTTTGATCGTGGGCTCTCTGCTCTTGGCCGCAGGCGAGACGGGCATCCGACAGATCTGCCGGGCAGAAGAATTGCCCAGCAATCCCGCCTATCAACGCGTCGCCGCCAACCTCGACCCGGGCGGAGTTATTTATCTTTATTGGAGTGCGGAGAAAGCGCTGGGAGAATTAAACAAAAAACTAGAGTCAGTCCGGGATACGGCGGTGTCTGATCCAAGTCTTTCCCCGGAGGAAAAAGAGGGCCTCCGAAAGAAGTTCGATCTCGGTATTCGACTGATTCTCGACAGCGGTTTGCAGGCGGTGAAGGCCTTCGGATTCAGTTCGCGCGAAATCGAGCCGGGTCTTTTCCTCGATAAGACGTACACCTATCTTCCGGATCGGAGCGGGTTTTTGTGGAACTCACTCGCCACGGCGCCGCACGAATTTCCGCTGATCAATATGATCCCGGAAAACAGCGAGGGATTCGCATTTTTTGATTTTAAACTTGCCACGTTCTGGAGTGCCGTTTCCACTGCGTTGGGCAGCTCGGAAATTCCGGAAGTCGCTAAATGGCAGCAACATTTCTCGCAGCAAGCGCAGGCCTTTTCCGGATTGAGCTTCGAGGATCTGCTCCAATCGCTGGGCGACCAGGTGGGCTTGGTTGTGACTTTGAGCCGCAACACGACGGTCACCATACCGTTGGGGAACGAATCCTACGAAATGCCCGAACCAGCTGCCGCTTTGTTATGGAAGGTCAGAAACGATAAGTTGTTCGATCGGTTAGAGGCGTTATTTGGCATGAATCCGAAGGTCGAGAAAATCGACGAACCGGACCTCCGCATGCGAGTGCTGCAAGGGGTCGAAGAGATACCCTACCTGCGGCCGACGATGGCCCGGCATGGTGACTATTTGATCCTTTCAAGCAGCGAAGAGCTTGTTCGCGGAATGGTCGAGGTCGAGGCCGGGAAGAGACAGGGAATCAGGTCTTCTCCTGATTTCAACGAGTTGGCGGCGGGACTACCGGAAAAAGGGAACGGTGTGGCCTATGGGGGCAAACGTCTAGAAAAAGTGTTGGGAGATCTGCAATTGAAATTCGGCCAGATCCGGGAAAGCGGCAATCCGTTGCTGGAAGCGATGTCGGCCAAAATCTCCGGATTGACTGCGGATGCGCCAACTTACCTGGTTTTCGGAGCGACGGAGGACGGTTGGTTCACGACCGGAAAAACCAGGAAGGATCTGAACGAGATCCTTGGAGAAGTCCTGACGCTTCCGGCCTATTACCTCGCCGTTGCCGCTGTCGAGGAGATCAAGCAGGCCCGAGAGAATAATAAACTGGCGAAAATCAAACAGAACCTTGCCAATCTACGAGCCGCAAAAGAGGAAGCGGTCGCCGAAAAGAACCTGCAAGAGGGTCAGATGCTGAATCGGCAGGACATCGAAGAGTATGTCACGGAATGGCCTGAGTCTGTCGTCGGCGAGACTTACGAAGTTGGGATCGTCGGTCAACCGCCCTACGCCACGGCGCCCGTCGATCTCGGAGACTATCGCGCCGGGTCGAGAATTGAGCCCTGAGATTCAGGAGTTCAGGAATTCAGGAGCAGGAGTCCAGGAGTTCAATCGGAGTTCAGGAGTTCAGGAGTTTGAGAAGTAATCAGCAATGTCGTTTTAGAGTCAGGTAACATGATCGAATGACATCTCATGTTCCGGAATTCTGTAACTCCTGTACTCCTGCAACTCCTGAACTCCTTCTTCTTGCTTCCCGGCGCTTTTGGCTATTCCTTTTGGCAAGCCATGGACAAATATGATGTTGGTATTGTCGGCCTGGGTTGGCCGGGTGAACGGCACGCAGAAGGGATTCAGGGATCCGGTCTCGGACGTTTATACGCTGCCTGCGATCTCAATGAAGCACGGCGGACGAAATTTGCGGCTAAATTTTCGCCGGCAAAAGTCTTTGGCGACTACGATAAGATGCTGGCCGATCCTGAGCTCGACGCGGTGGTCGTCAGTTTGCCGAATGCCCTGCATTTCCCTGGGACACTGAAGGCCTTGCAGGCCGGTAAACATGTCTTGTGCGAAAAGCCGCCCACCTTGAACGCCGAACAAATGCGACAATTGCACGGAGAAGCCGAGAAACGTGGATTGATCTATTTTTTTGGCCGGCAAATGCGTTTTTCCGGCTCGGTCCAGGAGGCCCGGAAGGTCGTCTCGGAAAGGCGGCTCGGAGAGATTTATTTTGCCAAAACGATGTGGGTGCGATCGCGGGGCACGCCTGGAGGTATCGACGGATGGTTTACGGATCGTTCCCGTGCTGGCGGTGGAGCATTGATTGATCTTGGAGTGCACGCGATCGACTCTGCCTGGTACCTGATGGGGAATCCCAAACCGAGAACCGTCTCGGCCCAAACCTATCAAAAATTTCCTCAGTTGGTGAAAACGCCGGTCTTTGATGTCGAAGACAGCGCCTGTGGAATGATCCGTTTCGAGAATGGGGCTTCTGTCCTTTTTGATGTTTCGTGGGCGGCGAATCTGACGGACGACATTCCTCTCGGCAAATGGGGCACCCGCGAATTGTTCAGCACCACCTTGTACGGGCCGAAAGGCTCAATCCGGGTCGTGGATACGCTCCAACTGCATCCCTCGGTCAAAATTCCGCCTCTCTCCCTCTTCGAGGATAAGGATGGCACACTGGTGGACAGTGTGTTGCCATTTCAGCCTGTGGCTCATGAATTTGTCTCCCAGATGCAAAATTTCCTGCGGGCCATCAGCGGCGAAGAACCTGCGATCAATGGCTCGGTCCAGGCGGTACTGCTGATGGAAATGTTGGACGCGATTTATCAGTCCAGCTTAACGGGTCGAGAAGTCAGCCTGAGCTAGGGCATTTGCCCCGCAGGGCGGCGAGAGGCTATCATTGCTTTCAGAACGAAGCGCTTATGGGGTCGAAACCCTAGGCTGAGTCCTCAAGCCCCTTTCGTCAGGGCAATATTGTCAAATGTCTCAATTGCTCCGCCGCCGTTTTTCGAGCATCTTGCCGGCTCCGCACCAAGTCGAACTATCATGAAGGCATCCGAAATCAGGCGATCATTCCTGGATTTTTTCCGGGAAAAACAGCACACCATTGTGCCTTCTGGAAGCCTGCTGCCGAGCGCTCCGAATCTGTTATTTACCAATGCGGGGATGAACCAGTTTGTGCCCTATTTTCTCGGCCAGGAGAAGCCACCGTTTATCCCGCCTCGCGTCGCCGATACGCAAAAATGCATTCGAGCCGGCGGCAAACACAACGATCTCGATGATGTGGGTTTCGACACCTATCATCACACCTTCTTCGAAATGCTCGGTAACTGGAGCTTTGGAGATTACTTCAAGAAAGAGGCCATCGAGTGGGCCTGGGAACTCCTGGTGCAACGTTGGAAGTTCCCGCCGGAACGCCTCTACGCCACCGTTTACCGGCCCGGAGAAGGTGACCCGGCGGTCTTTGACCAGGAGGCCCACGATTATTGGGCGACCGCTTTTAAGAATGCCGGTCTCGACCCCAAGATTCACGTCGTCAACGGTAATCGGAAAGACAATTTCTGGATGATGGGCGATACCGGGCCTTGCGGTCCCTGTTCCGAGGTCCACGTCGATTTGACTGCCAAAGGAGATACCCAGGGGAGCCTGGTCAATCAGGGGAACGCCTTGTGCATTGAAATCTGGAACCTGGTCTTTATCCAGCTGAACGCGAACCCGGATGGCGGATTTTCACCTTTGCCCGCCCGGCACGTCGACACGGGAATGGGCTTTGAACGGGTTGCCGGCATCATCGAATGCACAGACGGTTTTCGGGATTTTGCCCGCGCAATCTCCAACTACGAGAGCGATGTCTTTCGGCCGATTTTCCAGAAGATTGCGGCGCTAAGCGGCAAATTATATGGAAAAACCCTGCCTGGCTCCCGGGCAAACCTTTCTGAACAAGAAAAAGTCGACGTCGCTTTCAGGGTGGTGGCCGATCATATTCGAACGCTCTCAATGGCCATTGCGGATGGGATAGTTCCGGGCAACACCGATCGCCACTATGTCCTCAGGCGCATCCTTCGCCGGGCGGTGCTCTTCGGTCGTTATCTCGGTTTCGGTTCCGATGGATTTCTCAGCAAATTAGTTCCGACCATCGTCGATAGCTTGGGGTCCACTTTTCCCGAACTGAAATTGGAGCAGCAAAAGTTAGTGGAAGTGTTAGATAGCGAGGAAGTCTTGTTCAATCGCACCCTCGATCGGGGACTACGCATCTTCGAGGAAGAATACGATCAGCGAACCGGCCAGACCTTTCCTGCGGAAGCCGCTTTCAGACTCTCTGACACCTACGGATTTCCGATTGACCTGACGGAAGTGTTAGCTCGAGAACGCGGACTAACCCTCGATCTCCAAGCGGTCGAAAAAATGATGGAGGAGCAGCGAGAACGGTCGCGCGCTGCTCAGGAAAAAGAAGTCGTCTCCGCGGTGGCAGAGACTGTTCCAACGGAGTTTGTCGGCTTTGAGCACGATGAAGCAAGCGCCCATCTGGTCCAGATTGTCCGTCAGGAGAAGCAAACCTTCATGATCGTCGACCGTTCTCCTTTCTATGCCGAGATGGGAGGACAGGTAAGCGATACCGGAGAGGTTGTTTTTCAAGATGGTAAGGTGCTGCCGGTGCAAGGGGTCACCAAGCAAGGTCGAACCTTTTACCTCAAACTTGCTCAGCCGATCGATCTTATTATTCCCGCGGAAGTTATGTTGAAAGTAGATAGTCCGAGGCGTCGGGTGATTGAGGCTCATCATACGGCGACGCATCTCCTTCATTGGGCGCTGCATCAGGTTGTTAGTAAGGAAGTTAGTCAGAAAGGCTCCTTGGTCGGTCCAGACCGCTTGCGATTTGACTTCAATAGTCAGCCAGTCTCACCATCGCAACTGCGAGATATAGAGGAGTTAGTGAATAGTCGCATCATCGCTAATGATACGGTCAGTTGGATCGAAGTCCCGTATGGCGAGGTGAAATCCCGGGGCGATATCATGCAGTTTTTCGGCGAGAAATATGGAGCTGCCGTCCGCGTGGTGCAGATTGGAGGGGCGGCCGGAAGATTGGATGGTTACTCGATGGAATTGTGCGGTGGCACCCATGTGCGGCGGACCGGACAGCTCGGCCTTTTCAAAATTGTCAGTGAAGGTGCCATTTCTGCCGGAGTTCGCCGAGTGGAAGCGCTTACCGGCCTGGTCGCCTTCCGGCATCTCCAAACGCAGCTGGATCAAAAGTCGATGAAAATCGAGGCGCTGAGTCGAGAGTTGCTGGATTTGAAAAAAGCGCAGGAGAAGGAGCGAACGCAAGTTCTGCAGCGTGAAGCGGAGCGAGTGGTCGACGAGATTGACCCCTGGTCAGCGGGCGCTCGTGCAGATCATCGAAGAGGCCGCGGCGGATCAACTGCAGGCCGTGGCGAACTTGCTTAAGGCGAAGGGATTTGCCGGAATCGCCATCTTATTCGGTAAAAGTGCGGGACAGGTCCATGTCTTGGTGACGGTGGATTCTTCCCTGACTCAAGTGTTCCAGGCTGGAAAAATTGTTCAGGAACTCACCGGTCTTCTGGGTGGCAAAGGGGGCGGCCGCCCTGAGATGGCCCGTGGCGTCGGCCTGGACCAGGCGAAATTGCCTCTCGCCGAAAATCGTGCTCTGGAGTTGGTGGCTGGGATTTGAGCGCTTTTCTCGGCGCTTCCTTTTGTGCGGGTGATGATGTTAGGCTCCGTTTCTTGCGAAATGAACCAGGAACTGCAGGAATTTATCACTGACGGCGCCCGTCGAATCACGCCGGTGCATCTAGACAAGCTGATTCGCTTGCTGCCAAAGATTCGACTGGCTGTCAATCAGGTCACGGATTTCCCTGATCTTCCGGATCAGGTCGAGTTTCTCGCCGAGATCATCGAAGATTTTCATGCCGGTCTGAACCGATCGATTCCGTTTACTGCGATTGCGGAGTCCGCTTTTGCCTTGTTTTACGTGCGAAAAGCAAATGACCTTATCCCGGATTCTATCCCGCGATCAGGTTATAGCGATGACGCCGCGATTATCACCGCTGTCTTTGAAAACTATAAACGTCCATTCTTGAAACATGTCCTAGCCCGCAATGCCCGGAAATCGATCGAGCAGGAACCGGAAACCAGCACTGGAAGTTGACTCACTTCGTTGGCGCGCTTTGCCGGCAGCTCTAATTCATGTGATCCGCCCCTGAACTGATCGCACACCTCTGCCAAAATCGCTTCGAGAGGAAAATCACGGCCCAGAGTCAACGAAAGAACCGGGATCATCCCCAGCCGATATACCGCGCGATATAGGGCCCGAATCGGGCGACACCGCCGCGAGGCGGAGTGTCAACTGAGATGTAGCCCTGATTGCTGACGAAGCGTCCCGTTTGGGTGTCAAAGATCATGACCCCAAGAAGCTGTAAGTTGCTATAGCTGTTATTTTTAAGTCCATGGGCGAAGAAACTGGCTGTCGTCTCGGAGTTGATCAATTTTGGCCAGAGATCTTGGACCTCGCTTGGGAAAACTTTCGAAGTCTCGACGGCCAAAAACCTCGGCTCCGCACCGAAGCGGGAGGCGTGCTTCGCCCAGTAGGCCCTTGTTCGTCCTTCAGCCAGTTGAATTGCATTTTGGGACGGGAAACAGGTGTCGATCGCAAAATTTCGATGATCGATTCTCTCGGCGTGGAGTGTCGAAAGTGTGACGAGAAAAAAAGCAAAAAGTAAGGCATAAGCTCGGCGCATAAGATCATTCCCTTGAGTGCTATGATTCGTTTAATATCGGCTTGATGGAACCAGACAACCAGCTGGAACTCCCAAGGTCCTACTTCTACTCAGAGCCTCGCACTGACGCGGGCGACTGGGGCATCGCAAATATCCAGCAGCGAGCCGCTCTCACGACGGTTGCGGGCCAAAAAGTTTCCACTGATCGATTTGCGTTTTCCCCAAATATCGGCGAGCCTCCAGGATCGGAAAAAATCTCCCTTTTTAGAAACCTTGCAAGGATGTAAAAAGAACGACAAAAGCAATTTTTGCAGGAGACCCTATGAGCGAGAATCTCAACCTGCTCCGGCAGAATTATTGCCGGCCCGGCAGCTTCACTGGCAAAAGAACCGATCATCTCTTTCCCTTAGAGGAAGAGTGCGAGGAAGGTAAAACGCTCCTTGCGACAGCCCGAAAACCGCTTCTCCACCTTCAAGAATTCGATCCCCGCGGTCTTGAACAGACCTATCGAGACGAAGCCACCGGGGCCGAACTACCGGTTTTCGCCGTCTTCGATCTGGAAGGAAGCCACCAATTAACTTTCGAGGTCACGATAGATGCGCTCCCCGCAGCGGATCCTGATCGCCTTCCCGCTCACCTCCCTTTTCAGTTGACCCAGGCATTCATCAAAAAGATCAACGATCGTAGAATGAAATCCGAAGGGGTGCTAGCGAGACTTTCCCTGGTCCTGGGGACATTCCCGGTATTGATTTTGCTCCTCTCTCATTCGATCACCATGGTAAGGGAGGCGGTACCCTTTGTCCTGGTGGGAGGATGGGTGCTTGGCGCATTTTTTATATACTTGCTGGGTCTCCTTGTGCTTAACCAGGTTTGTCCGTGGAAGAAACTGGTCATGACCGCAGAATTCAACGGTATTCTGCCAAAAGAAACCCGGGAAAAGGCGCGTGCGGCCAAAGAGCACTTCGACAAGCTTTACCTCATCGTAGAGCAGCAGCACCGCTGGAAAAGCGTACTCCTCCCGGATCCAAGCCCCCGGGTCTTAGACCCGCTTTTAATCGGCGAACTCCAACAAGATAGCGTCCGGAAATATTACCTGATTGATCAGTTCGATCTGACCGAAGCGGAGCAGTACCTCGCTGACGAATTTGCGGTGAAGTCCAATCCTTTTTAATTGTCGAGTCAGACGGAAGCGTTCATACCGTGATTGATGCCAAACAGGACATTTCTAAATTCGTGCTTCCAGTTCTCCTTGGAGTATTTGCCTTTCTGTCAAGTTGCGCTGAGCACAACACGCCTCCACCTTCGGCGCCCTCGAGCCCTAAAATGAGCCAGAAAACCTCTGGTCAGTAGAAGATAAGGTAGGGTGAAGCTCCGCCTGAACCGGGGCTTCCCGCGTCGTTCTCGACTGCGACGTGATCCGAAGAATCGGTCGTTTCCAGTCAACCACGATATTCCGCCGCGGCTGGTGCGCGATACAGGGTTCGAACCTGTGACCCCTACCGTGTCAAGGTAGTGCTCTACCACTGAGCTAACCGCGCGTTGGATCAGAAGAGAAGTTATCTAAGACCAAAGAAAGGAAGGCGCAACCCTGTTTTTGCATGGTGACTTCCAGCATCGAGGCGGGTCACGCTGTTCCTACGCGAAACAGTGTTCGATAGACTACTCTCACCTGAAAAATAGCCCTGCCCTCATTTTCACGTCAGGCGTTTAGATCGATTTCACCACCAACGGTCGCAGACTCGATGCAACCGAAAACAGCTCGGAGCATCTTCAAGTTGTCTTCTACACCGGGCTCGGGCTGTCTACCATGCGCAATCGATTCAATGAAATGATCCAGGACGGGCACCCGCCGGTCTCCGATGGATTCTTGAAACGGAATCTTCTCCCGGGTGCCTCCAGAGCGCTCGACGAATATTACCGGGTGATACAAGTTCTTTCTCTCTTTGTCAGGCTCTCCTCGCCAGAACATTCTGGCCTCCGAGCCAACCAATTCCCAATCTCCTTCCCAGGATGTCCTCGGCTGTTGATGACACCAATCCCCGTCCCATAAAACCGAGACACCACTGTCCAAAGTCAAGAGACAAAGAGCGCTCGACGGGTAGCGAAACGCGTTGTCAGGAGTTTCGTACTCGAAGGCAATCACTTTCGAAAATTCCTGCCGGGTCAAAAAGCGGATCAGATCGAAATGGTGATTAGCCATGTCGATCAGGATTGAGTGCTGCAGCTGATACAACGGATGATCTAGTGCCAGGATGTCGGGGATATACTGGCGAAAGAGGATGCGAATTGCTCGAAGCTCACCGATGGTTCCGCTTTGGAAAGCTTGGCGAAGTATGGTGGCACTATCCATAAATCGATAGCCCTGACCGACCATCACCTTGGCATCGGTCTTTGCAATGGCTTTGGCAATTTGAGCGGCGTCTTCGGACGACACTGCCAGCGGCTTTTCGACGAGCACATGTTTTCCACGCGCAAGTGCATTGATCAAAACGGGCGAGTGCAGCCTTGGGGGTGTCGTGACAAGAACGGCGTCGGCGTTGATTTCATCCAAAGCGCTGTCTAAATCAGAAAAGTGTTCCACGGCCAGATTCTCCCGGCTCCACTCTCGTGCTTCGGCTGAGGGGTCGACCGTCGCTACGAGCTGAACTTTCGGATGGATCTTCAGAACATCGATCCACGAGCGCCCCCACCAGCCGAGACCAGCAACTACAAAACGCATCGAATCATTCACGGCGACAAAGTGCCCACGAACGGATCGCAACACAACCACGCAAGTTGGCGCTCGCAGGGCTGCTTCTTATTTGTGCTTTGCCGCCTCTTCATCAAGAGCTGCTTTCACGGCAACTTCGATCTCGTCGTACACCGATTGATCGGCTCGCAGGGCTTCCTTTGCTGCGTCTCTACCCTGGGCCAATTGCTGTCCTTTATAGGAGATCCACGAGCCGCGTTTCTCAAGAATGTTTTTCTCCAGGGCAAGATCGAGGAGGGCTCCCACATTCGAGATCCCTTCATTGTACATGATATCAAATTCCGCTTCCGTGAATGGTGGAGCGACCTTGTTTTTAACCACCTTTACTTTCGTCCGGTTGCCGACTACCGTTCCATCGGTCTGTTTGATCGCGCTAATGCGACGTATGTCGATTCGGACGCTGGCGTAAAACTTCAAGGCTTTCCCGCCAGGCGTAGTTTCCGGATTACCGAACATCACGCCAATTTTCTCCCGGATCTGATTCGTGAAAATACAGGTGGTTCGTGCTTTGGAAATCAGAGCAGTCAGTTTCCGGAGTGCGGCGCTCATCAGGCGGGCTTGCGCTCCCATGGTGGCGTCACCAATTTCGCCCTCCAGTTCTGCTTTGGTGACCAATGCCGCAACAGAATCAATGACCACAACATCCAGCGCATTGGAGCGAATCAAAGTTTCACAGATCCGGAGTGCTTCTTCACCGGAACTCGGTTGAGAAACCAGCAGGTCATCCAGATTGACTCCAAGGCGTCTCGCATATTGCGGGTCGAGCGCATGCTCGACATCGATGAACCCGGCCAAACCGCCACGCTTTTGTGCTTGGGCAATAACGGTCAAGGTTAATGTTGTTTTGCCCGAGGATTCCGGTCCAAAAATTTCGATTACCCGGCCCCGAGGGAATCCGCCGACACCCAGAGCGCGATCAATCAGGATGTTGCCGGTCGGGATCACTTCCACGGGCAGGATATGATCGTCCCCAAGTCGCATGATGGCGCCTTCGCCATAATCTTTAGCGATCTGTTGGAGGGCCAGATCCAGGTTTTTCTTACGCGCGGCGTACGCAGGATCGGGAGAACTCACCTCGGGGTTTTTGGCTGCCATGATTCCGTCATGATGAGCGAGGAAGGTACGGAAAACAAATGAGAAAAAACTTTCGCCTCAAAGCATCGGGCTGGAGCGTCGAAGCCGGTACGGAAGTAGGCGGCGGCGAGGAGAGCCAACATAGTGGCAATACGATCGCCGACCTTGGTAACCCAACCTCGAATGGTCGGAGAAAAAGTCGCCGAGAGCGGTCCCAACGGCATTCGAAAGAGGACGGCACATCCTGGCCTGGTCACTTTAGTGACCTCTGCAGTTTGGACATTTGCAGAAGGTCACGCCGGGGAATATTTGCCCCAAAGGGGCTGTAGGACTCAGCCCAGGGTTTCAACCCTGGGACTGTAGTTTGGACATTTACAGAAAGTCAGATCGGGCAGTCTTTGCCCCGAAGGTGGCCACAGGACTCAGCCCAGGGTTTCAACCCTGGGAACCGCCACCCAGAGCGATGCGCCCTGAAGGGGCGGGAGACACAACGTACTAACAACGTGAAAGCAGAATCTAATTGTAGCACGTCTCGATTGCGCATTTTGATTTTCGCGCAGTAATAGGTGCAAGCTTTATCAGGTCAGCCTCTCGCCCCAAGCGCTTCAGGGCGAACTTGTTATTTTGAGTGTCCCAGGGTTGAAACCCTGGGAACCGCTCAGAGCGATGCGCCCTGAAGCTGAAGGGGCGACAGATGGGACGCACTAACTAACTAACAACGCGGCAGTGGAGTCCACCGGAGCACGTCTCAATTGCGCACCCTATTCACTCTGTTTCTCACAACGATAGGTGCGAGATTCGTCTGCCAGCCTCCTGGTCAGATGACTTTTAAGACTACGAGAATGCGGCTTCTAAACCTAAAGGCAGTCGACCTGGAGAGCCTATTGAACAGAACTAACTTTCCGTCTGCCTCCGGTAGTTTTAGCAGAAATATTCCGTTCTGTTAGCGTCGTATACCGAAATCTGCGCAGCGTTTCTCGCCATTCCTTTATTCGAATTAACTCCTTTGGAATCTTGACCCAGTCTCCGTACACCAGGTTCTCTAAAATACCGAATAACGCGAAATCAACATAGACCGGTATGTCTCCCAGCAGGAATGGGGCATGAGCAAGCATCAGCTCGAATGGGCGCAGAAGCTGGACTGCCTTCTCCAGTAGTTGAGGTCGTGAACGAATCCATTCTTCGACGCAGCCCCGTCCGAATTTGCGTTCCTTGTGTCGGATCATCATTCCGCGAGAGTGCACATCCTCAAATGTCATCAAATAATAGGAATCAAGGATCTTGAACGTTGTGCCCTCTACGTCGTTTTCGATGTAAGGAACGATGATCTGCTGCAGGCCTTGAAATCTCTTTGGAAACAGTTTGTTTTGGCCAAACTCTTCATCAACAAATCGGGCAACATCGAGCGTATCAGTTCCACTCTCGTAAACGATTTGGTCTTCGAACTGAATCACCGGCACCTGATAATACGAGCCATTCGTCAGCTTTAGGATTTCGCCGCGGTCCCAGTTCGGAACCTCACGAATTTCAAACTCTTGCCCAACGGCGGTTAACGCCTGCGTGATTGGTATACAGTAGGGACTATAGGCAAGTTGGTAAATGATCGGTTTGGTCATCTGTTGATTAGGAACGGAAATTAAGACTGTCGCATATCTTTCGGCAACATCGACGTTAAGATCACGCTTGTCTGATCGTCGAAAAAGAGCCCCGGCGCAGGTAGGGCGAAGCTCCGCCTGAGCCGGGGTTTCCCGCATGACTCCGCCCAAAAACGTCATCCCTCACAAATTTTCGGATCACAACATCCATCCAAGCAAAAGCGCCGCGCATTTTCTTACGACGGCAATGGTCGTGCCCCTTCATGTTCGAGGCAAACGGCTGATCATCGGGGGGTGCAACGATATGCCGAGGCGACGCGGAAAGCCCCGGCTCAGGCGGAGCTTCGCCCTACCTGCGTATTTTCTGTTTTATGATGTCAATGGGGGTGAATATGTGTTCGAGGCAAACGACTGATCATGGGGGGTGCCGCCATATGCCGAGGCGACGCCGAAAGCCCCGGTTCGGGCGGAGCCTCACCCTTCCTCAGTCCTTCGTCCCTAATCGTGCTCGTGCTCGAAGGAGGTGCCTGAGCCGTTCTCCCGTGGCTGACGATCGACCGGATAGCCAGAACGTGCAGCACCACCGCCAAAGGAACGAAAAACCCCGGGATAAACATGATTGGAAACGTGCCGATCATCCGGTTGGGAACTTCCGCGTGGATCAGGTTAAATGGACCCGGAGCCGTCAACACCGCGCGAATCACAACGTTGGCCAGCGAAAGCAGCCCCAGTATGTTCCAGAGCAGCGCGAGCCTTTGACCCCACCAGCCGCGCATGGATAGCCAAGCGATCACGAGCGCGGATGCCCCGATGTAGATCTCCACATTTGCCCCTGCGAAAGTCAGCATCTTTGGGACGAGGCCATCAATCCAAAGCTGATGGATGAACAGTTCGACTCCGATGCGAAAAGCTTGCGTGCCGATGAGAACCCAAAGGGGAAAAGCCAGTGCCAGGCGTGCTCCGGCGGAGGATCCTACTCGAACGATAAAGATGACGAAAAATACCACCACCTGAACAAAGATCAGGGTAATCCCCGGAGGGAACTTGGCCGTATTTGCAATCACGCCGAGATATCCCAGAACACCGACATAGATGAACCACGCACACAGAGCAGCTAATACCCCCAAGGCGAATCGACCGCTGCGGTAGCGAGCGCTCAGTAGGACGACGATCGCTGTCATCAGCGCCACAAATCCGAGAAAGAGTGTCGTGATCATTCAGGCCTCAACAAAGCGGGGGGCACAACAAGCTCTGTCCGTCCGGTGCCAACGTCGTAGACAAGGCCGCTGACGAGGAATCCTCCGGGAAGAAGCGGATTGGACCTGAGCGCAGCGGCGGCATTCGTTTATCCGGGCATTCGGACAGTCGCCACAAACAATGAAACGCACAGTAAGCGCTTGATCCCATTGAGCGGTCTTCTCCAATCCTCTAATTACTCCGCGATTGAGGCAAAGAGTTTGCCTCACTGATCGCTGCAAAGTACAACGGCATCTGCTCCATTACCTCATGTGGAGACAGGAATCGCGCGCCGTACTCTTCAAATGCCCGGATTATGGGTTCGAGATCGGAAGTTGAATAGGTAGCAGCCACAGATGGCAACTCGAGTTTCTCGGCGCGCGAACTCCTCGCGCGAAAGCACTCCTCGAGTCCACCGGGCATGAACAGGACAAGAGTTCGGAGCCGAGGAGACCTGAGAATGAAAGTGTGCGGCTGAAGTCTAGGGAGAAACAAGCACTCTCCCGCACCTGCCTTGAGAACTTCGTTTCCAACATACATGTCCATCTCGCCCTCGAGAATGTAAAACAGCTCGTCCTCGCGCCCGTGCACATGTGGAGGCGGCTCGTTGCCGGGCGTTAAGAGCCCCTCAATCAGAGTGAAGGTTCCACCGGTATCCTTACTCTCTACGAGAAATGTCAGCAGACTGCCCATGTACCAGTTCGATGATTCGAGGGACCGGCCTCTTTTGTATGCGACCAAAGGTGACAACGTGTTTTGCATGTTTCGAGAAAACGCTATTTTTTCAGGGGTTGACCGTTTTTTGCCCCAGTTGACGTAATCGTTGTCTAAGCGTTACGAAGTTGCGTTCCTCGTAGTCAGATGTGTCGCTCGGTTATAACCTTGGCCTTTGCTTCACTGTGGGGATATGAACGGCCACATGATCTTTGTCGGAGAGCAGTAAGGCCAGTCCGGTTGAAGCTAAATTCTTTGTTTTAGCTTATGTTCACGACGAGTTTGCCGGTTGTTTTCCTCGCTTCCAGATCCCGTTGCGCCTGCGCGACTTCTTCGAGCGGGTAGACCTTTCCGATCCGCAGTTTCAGTGATTTTTGCGCGACCCAGTTCAGCACCCTGGTCGCCCGGTGATTGAAGCTGGCGGCATCTGCGACGTAATGGGCCAGACTTGGGCGAGTGAGGAATAACGAGCCTTTCTGTGAAAGCAACAGTGGATCAATCGGCGGAACCGGGCCGCTGGACTGTCCGAACAGCACCAGCATCCCTAACGGACGAAGCACATTCAGGCTTCCTTCGTAAGTGGTTTTACCAACGGAATCGTAGGCGACATGAACACCCTTCCCATTGGTGAACTTTTTCACCGCTTCGACGAAATCGGTTTCCGTGTAGAGGATTGTTTCGTCTGCGCCTGCTTCCTGAGCGAGGGCGGCCTTTTCCGGAGTAGACACGGTCGTAAAAACTCTGGCGCCTTTTTGTTTCAGCAACTGAATGAGTAAAAGACCGACGCCGCCGGCACCGGCATGGACCAACGCCAAGTCACCGACCCGGGCAGGATAAGTCGTCTCGCACAAATATTCCGCCGTCATGCCCTGAAGAAGAGCGGCGGCTCCCGACTGGTCGTCCACGCCATCCGGAAGAGTCACTACTTTCCAGGCAGGCACCGCAGCGAACTGCGCATAGGCCCCCGAATGCTGGGTCCAGGCCACCCGAGTCCCGGGCGTCAGCGTAGTGGCTGATCCGGCTTTTTCGATGACACCGGCGCCTTCCATTCCGGGCCCAAACGGCAACGGAGTTTTGTAAAGGCCTGTTCTCTGATAGGCGTCGAGAAAATTCACACCTGCCGCATGGACTTGAACCAGAACTTCATCCGGTTGAATCTCTGGAACAGGTATTTCATCCAAACAAAGGACTTCAGGACCGCCATAGGCATGAAACCGTATCGCTTTCATGGGGGGCGAAATGATCTCTTATTCTGCGTGAATTGTAACGTTCAATTTGGGGCGGTTGAAACGTGTCGACTTGAGACTTCCTAAAAGTTGTCCCCCCACGCGCGTCTCTGCCGATACGCCCATCCGCCCCCTTACATTTTCTTTTACTCTACGGTGATCTTGCGCGGTTTAACACTCTCTGCTTTCGGCAGAGTCAGCGTTAACACGCCTTGATCAACGCGAGCGGTGATCCGGGCCGTATCAATTGTTGGGTCCAATTCGAAAACGAGCCGGAAATCATTTCGGCGTATCTCGCGATAGACCGGTTCGCCTGCAAATTCCTCGGCACGTCGGTGCCCGAGAATCGTCAACTCTCCATTGTCGACGGTGACCTCAAGGCCGGATTTATCGACGCCGGGCATCTCCGCGCGGATGGTATAGCCCTCTTTGGCGGATTCTACATCTGCCGCAGGAGTAATGTATTGGACCTCCTTTTGCTCCGGCCGGGTTGCAAGTGCCGATTCGCTTTGCTGCTGGTTATTAATGTTCATGTTCTTTTCCAAAAATTAGATTTCTTCCGAGCCGAGGCCTCAAGACCTCGGCGTTGTGTGGTTCAGTTCAAAGAGACAGTGATCTGTTTTGGCTTCGCTTCTTCGGCTTTGGGAAGGACGACCTTCAGGATTCCGTCCTTATAGGTGGCGTTCACTTGTTCCCTATTCACCGGGACCGGCAAAGTCAGGCTTCGCTGAAATTTGCCGAAGAATCGTTCGGAGCGGAAACCATCCTCGGTGTTGCCTTCACGTTTGCGTTCGCCCCCGATGGTCAAGGTGTCCCCGTGGAAGGAGATTTCGATCTCTTCCTTTTTCAGCCCGGGAATTTCAGCGTATACGGTAAACTGATCTTTGTCCTGGTAGACATCGACCGCAGGGTTCCACCGGTTGAGCGAACCAAGGGGTCGGAAAAGTGAGCCGAAGGGCGACTCAAACACCCGATCCAATTCTTGGCGCATATTGGTCAACTGCCCGAGAGCGACTGACAGATCGCTTTGAGGATATCGTTGATAGCGTACAATGTTCATAATTCTATTTTGTTCTTTCAGTGGTTGGTTACGCCCAAGATCAAAAGCTTATGCCATGCCAACTTCATTGATATAACGTAAATCACACGTGTCTAAGGATTTACGAAAACACTAAAGCGTGAAACAGTCCGCGCTATGCGCCAATATGTCTCATATTCAGAGCCAAAAAGACAAAACCAAAGTGAGTCATATTTACCCAAATAGAGGCTATAGACGCGTCAGCAAGCCAAGGTAAGGCGGGTCGGTATAATCCGAAGACTGCCCCGCTGAACGCCAGATCCCGGTCGCTTTCGTTTACCTGACCGGGTACAAGAACCGTTCGCTCTCTCCCTCAAGAGTTTTCACGATCGTGCAGAGGTAAACGGTTTGATCGGTATATCGACGATACTTGGTGATTTCAGATTGATTGATCACTTTGAACCCGTAGCGCTCAAACAGCTTAGGACCCCGCCTGCCGTCAAAGGTCACCATTTGCGCATGGACCTGTTTGACGCCTTGGTCGTAGAGATGACGCAGGTAGGTTTCAAGGAGTAGGCGAAAGACCTGGATAGACTTCACCGTCGGAAGAAGGTTGACGTGGAAATGTCCAATGTTCCTGGGAGCCACCGGGACTTCACGCCAAGCTTTTGAAATCAGCCAATGGATGTACCGGCGAGACTCGGGCCGGTAGCCGAGATACCGCCAAACCACCTTGGGTAAGAAATTGAAAATCTGTAAAAGGCTATGAAATCGATGGCTTGAAAGGTGATGCGCTCCGAGGAGGTACCCGTGGACGACCTCGTTTTTGGTGACCACAAACGCGGAGTCTCGGTTCGTGCCTCAGATAATAGTCCGTTAAAAAGTCCGCGAACAGCTCCCTGTCTTCAAAGACGGGGTCAATGGCGCTGCCCAGAAAACCGGTTTCGCAGCAGAGCGCTCGTACCGAATCCCGATCGGATGGGCGATAGTTCCGAACCTGAAAGTCCTTTGCTTCGAGCACTTTAGATTCCACGCATGTCCGTCACTCCAGCTTCCAAAAAAAAACCGCAGACGTCCCAAATTAGATAGTGGGAAAGAGATCGGAAGCAATCTCTTTTATCTTCGGAGGGCCAACCTGGTTCATTCCCTCGACCGGCAAGAGTAAATCCGGATCGTTGTTCTTCGGACTGTTCACACGCGGACTGATCGGCCATGCGCGCATGGCGGAGCCCGGGAAGGGCACCAATACCTCTTTGCCAGCTTGATTGGTCAACCAAGCCTCGTGATGTTCTTCAGCGAGAATCACAGGCATCCGGCTGTGGATCTGGGCGACGAGCTCGTTAGGCTCTCCGGTGATGATGGTGCAGGTGCGCAACCAGCCTTGAGTCACGGGGTCTTTCCAGCCTTCCCAAAGCCCGGCAAAGACGAAGGGCGCATCGTCCTTCATCCCGATCGAAAACGGAATCTTGCCGCCCACGACTTTCTGCCATTCGTAAAATCCGTCGGCTGGGATCAAGCAGCGCCGTTTCTTAAATGCCTCGCGAAACGAGGGCGCGGTATCGATTGTCTCGACCCGCGCGTTGACCGTTTTGTAGCCAATTTTCGGGTCATTTGCCCAAGAAGGAATCAGCCCCCACTGGAGGGCATTGAGGGAGCGTTGCCGGGTTTCGGGATTGAATCGGATCGTCAAAACCTGCTGACTCGGAGCGATGTTGTAGCTGATCGGTAAATCCGTCTGTTTTGGAATCGGGATATGATAGAGTCGCGCGAGTTCTTCTTCTTGGGTGGTTCGACGGTAACGGCCGCACATACCAGATACTCGGATTTCGCGACTGGTGTCAGGCGCGGATCTTTTGATAGGTTTCGAACATTCGATCAAAGACTTTGCGCCAGGAGTAGCGCCGGATCACGCTTTGGCTGGCTTTGTTTCCGGCCGACTCCAAATCGGTCTTGCTCATCGCTCGAATCGCCGCGGCCAATGATTCTGGAGAGTTTTCCTGGGCCCAATGCGATTGATCGGCGAAAATGATTCGATCCATATAGCTTCCGTGGATTCCGACCACCGGGGTACCGCACGCCTGGCTCTCAAGAGCGACGAGGCCAAATGTTTCTTGAACGCCTGGGTGAACAAACAGATCGGCCGCGCGGTAAATCCTGGCGAGCTGCTGTTGGTCAGAGCAGTAGCTAAGCCAGGTTACGGCCTTTGTTGATTTTCGAAGTTCCATTACTTCATCGCGATAGTAGCCGTCGCCGACAATGAAAAGGTGAAATCGCCCGGGCTCTTCCTGGCAGAGCAGATCAAACGCCTGAAAAAGGGTTTTCACATTTTTTTCAGCGGCGAGCCTGCCGACGTACAGGAGCACGATGCGGTTCTTCGGGACATCAAATTCCGCTCGGGTGATCAATTTGTCGTGAGCTTTGTTGAAGACTTCGATATCGACCCCCAATTCACATAGCACGACATTCTCGACTCCCCAATCGCTCAGGACTTGCGCCAGACCAGCCGATGGAACGAACGTTTTGCGGAAATGGTTGTAAAGGCTGCGCACATAGTTTTTGGCCATCTCCATCATGACATTAGTCGCTGTCTCTCCCAAATACTTCATCGTGGTGCGGAGGTACGCTTCAGGGAAATGCGAATGGTAGAAACCAACCACTGGGATGCGAAGCGCTTCACCCGAGACGATGGCTTTCCAGGCGATCTGGTAAGGGTCGCTCGATTCGATGACATCCGGTTTCTCCCGTTCCAGGATTTCTTCGACTGCATTGAGGTTAAAAAGAGCCCGGTAACGGGATGTTCGAGAAACGAGCGGGGACCCGATCAGGAACGTTTTGCCTCCCGGGGTCTCAATCTTTTCCGTCCTTTCCCCTGGGATAATGAGCAGGTGCTGATGACCCAAAGCGTTCGCGTACTTTCGCTTTTCCTCGACGTAGCGTTTCACACCTCCGCTGAACGGGGAATAGAACTGGGTGAGATCGCAGACCTTCATGGCTGGGCCGTCGCATCTCAATTGTCGGTCAGCGTTTGGGGGTCGAGGTGTTTCGGTCTGATGCAGATTGGGACAGATTGTGTGCCGGGAACCGGGGAGTGCAACTGTTTTCAGCGTTCAGCGTTCGGCGTTCAGCGTTCGCCGTATAGCGTTTGGCGTGTCGCGCCGTTTGGCCGATTGGGGCCGATCGTGGGCACGATTTATGTTGCCCGTTCCCTTAAGAGATGGACAGCACCAAACAATGAACAGTGTTACCGATGTCCTGACTGCGCCTCCGAACGCCGAACGCCGAACGCCGACACGCCGAACGCCGAGAACGCCAACCTCAACTCGCGCCTCGGCGGACAAGTCGAGCGCCGAACGATCAGTTCGGGTTCGAACACCACGGTATTGGCACGCCTTTCACCCTGCAAACGTCCCAGAAGTAGTTCGGCGGCCTTTTGGCCCATTCGTTCAGTCGGCTGTGACACCACGGTTAATGGCGGATCGGAATATCGGGCCCAACGCGCGTCATCGAACCCGACCAGCGACAGGTCACGCGGTACTTTAACGCCTCTTTGCCGGATCGCGAAGAGGGCGCCGGCCATCATTTCGTTATTGGCAACCAGGATGGCGCTGGGGGGAGTCCGGAGGGATAAAAGTCGTTCGGCAGCGATCTGTCCGGATTGTTCACGGAAATCGCCGAAGGTAACGTACTCTTTTGGAACAACAATCCGTCTCGAGCGAAGTGTTTTGCGGAAGGCATCGAGCCTCTTGCGGGCGTTCGAGAGATGTCTTGGCCCGGAAATCATGGCCACTCGGCGATGTCCCAGTTCGACTAAATGGCGGGTTGCAAGTGCGGCTCCTAACTGATTGTCGAGAATGACAGTATCAACGTTCTGAAGTCCGGACTGCCGGTCGAGATCGACCAGGGGAATGGACCTCTCGAGGAGGACGCGCAGCAAATCCAGATTTGCCCCGGCAGAACAATGGATGACGCCGGAAACTTGGCGTTCAAGAAAGAGCTCTAAAGCCGCTTCTTCATTTCTTCCATCTTCGTCGGCATTACAGATCAGGACGGTGTACCCGTTGGTTCTGGCAATATCCTCAACAGATTTAACGATCGCCGAAGAAAAGGGATTTCGGATATCGGAGACAATGACGCCGATTGTCCTTGTGGATTGGGTCCGGAGAGATCGAGCAATGCCGTTGATGTGGTAGCCGGAACGCCGGACGAACTCGAGAACGCGCTTTCTGGTGGCAGGCGCGACCTTGTCTGGACGACTTAAGGCCCGAGAAACCGTGGCGGTACTGACATTCAATTGGCGGGCAAGATCACTAAAGTTCATAGCAACTTGGAGAGAACCTCAGCAACCATCGGGGCAAAATCGGAAAGGGTGCGAGGCTTGACCGTGGGGGTCTAGTAAATTAGCATGTAATCGATTGCAAACCAGAACTTGGATTGCGTGCCCCCCAGATGCCGGCAAAGCAACCGTCAAATCGTTGGATCCCCGTCGAACGGGAGGCTGGCGATGCGCCGTTTAGAGGTACTGAACGACGGCCGGACGCGAAATCGGAAGATATCGCTGGGGGGACCATTCGAAAATAAAGACCCACTATGGCCGAAATTAAATTTGAAAACAGTCGCTCAGATCCATTGTCTGATGCGGTACCAGGAATTACCCGGAGGGAACTGCTTAGAAAGGGAGGCAAAGTCGCTGCTGTCGCCGCGGTCTCCTCCGTATTCTCCCCATTTTTTATTCACTCCGCTCGAGCGGCGACAAAGACTCTTTCATTCTGGCAGTTCTATGCCCCGAACGGCATTTCCAACCTGCAGAGCAAATGGTTTGTCGACTGCGTAGCCGCCTGGAACGCCACGCATGACGTTAAGATTGATCTGCAGTACGTGCCGAATAATGACTACATGAACGGCTCCAAGCTGCAAACGGCCTTTGCGTCCGGGAAAGGTCCGGACATCTTCATCATCAGTCCTGGCGATTTTCTTCGGTACGCCAACGGGGGTGTGCTGACCGAGCTCACGCCTTACATGGAAGAAGCAGCGAGAAAGGATTTCTTTCCGAATGTGATGGAGACCAGGATGGTCGATGGCAAGATCTATGGGCTGCCGATGGAAGTCGAACCGATGGCGATGTATTACAGTGTCAAAGCCTTCCAGGACGCAGGTCTTTCGGAGGCGGATATCCCGAAAACATGGGATCAATACCTGGAGATCGCTCGCAAACTGACCAAAGGGAATCGGTTCGGTTGTTTGTTCGAAACGACTCCCGGATATTATCAGACTTTTACCTGGTATCCATTTATGTGGCAAGGAGGGGGAGACATCGCAACGCCAGATGGAAAAAAGAGTGCGTTTAACTCTCCGGGCACCGTGCAGGCGCTTAAGTTCTGGCAAGACTCCATTAAGCAGAATGTCGCTTCGAGGAACTACCTGGGCGGGGGCGTATGGGATGTGGTGGCAAATCTGGCTTCTGGATTTTGCGCCATGCAAAACGTTGGTATCTGGGCAGTGAGTGCCTTACGAGAGAACGCCAAGGATTTTCAGTACGGCGTTTTTCCCTTGCCGGTGCCGACCGGTGGCACTCCCAAAAGCGTTTTGGGTGGATGGTCTTTTGTCGCAAACGCCAAGGGGCAAAATCCTGAGGAAGCCGCGAAGTTCTGTGTTTGGGCCCTCGGTTCGATGCAGGAAGACTCCGTCCAGCGCGTGGTCGACTGGTGTACGAAAGCCAAGAGCGACGTTGCACCGCGCAAATCCGCCTTGGAAAAAGGCGCAGCAGCGGGCGGGTATAGCTCGGGTCCGATGAAAATATTTAAGGATGAGATCTTTCCCACCGGGAGGGGCGAGCCGCGTGTCCCACCGGAGGTCTACAAGACCATCTCAGATTCGATCCAAGCCTGCCAACTCGGCGGTGCAGATCCGAAACAGACAGCGGAACAAGGATCGCAGGAGATCGACAGTTTCCTGGCCGGTTACTCGGGTGCGCCCTTGCTTTGACGGAATAAAGTCGCCTAGCCCGCAAATATCACGGCCGAGGGCCGCCGGTCCGAAGCAAGTGCTCATTGCGGGCTAGAAAAGCGACCCACGTTTCGAATCACCGTTTCAACTTTTCATCGTATGGATGATCCGCCTCGATTGTCGCTCGGCCACCTGGAACCTTCATCCGGAGAACCGGGGAATGAACGAGGATCGGGGCGGATAGCGATGCACCCGAAGGGGCGCCCTTACTGGACGACGTCGCGAAAGGAAGCGCTTGCCGCGTGGCTGTTTATTTTGCCGGACTTTATCGGTTTGCTCATTTTTGTGGCCATACCGATGGTGCTGGCTCTAAGCCTTGGGTTTTTCAGTGTCGATGGGTTCGGCGGCTACAAGTTCATTGGGCTGGCCAACTACAACCGAATGTTTCACGATCCGTTGTTCCTCAAAAGCATCGGAGTGACGATCGTCTACGTCGTTTGCCTGGTCCCGGGGCTTTATGTCAGCGGCTTAGGGCTCGCGTTGTTGGTGCGGCAAAAAATTCCATTGATCGGCCTCTGGCGCAGCCTCTTCTTCATGCCCTACGTGGTCAGCCTGGTGGTTGTGGCATTGATCTGGAAAGTGATGCTGATCGATAAGGTCGGGTTTATCAATCGGATGCTCGAACTCGTTGGTCTTCAGGGACGATCCTGGTTAGGTGACCCGCATTTTGCACTGGGTGCGGTTCTGGTCGTCACGATCTGGTTCCTGATGGGATATTACATGATCATCTTTCTGTCCGGCCTTCAGGAGATCCCTCGGGAATACTATGAGGCGGCGAAAATCGATGGTGCAAAACCGTGGGCTATGTTCACAAAAATTACCTTGCCTTTGCTGCGGCCGACTAGTTTCTTCGTGGTCCTGGTTTCAACCGTGGCGGCGGTCTCCGGTTCCCAGGCATTCGATCTCATTTATATCATGACAAACGGCGGACCGGCCAATTCGACGTCGCTGGCCGTGTTCTATATCTATGAGCAGGCATTTAAATTTAACAATTATGGATATGCCGCAGCGATGGCTTCGTCCTTGGTGGTTATCTTGCTGGCGATCACCGTGGTCCTGTTTGCGCTGACCCGGGGTGGTCGATTTCATCTGGGATAGATTTTATGAATCGAGAAAACAGCTCGGGCTTTCGGGTGAGTCGATGGATGTTGATTTTCTCAACCGCGACGCTTGCCATAATCACCGCCTCTCCCTTGGTCTGGATGGTCTCGGCATCGCTCAAGGAACCCGATGAAATCTTCAACTCAACCCTGATTCCAAAGCACCCGACATTGGAAAACTTTGGGTATGTTTTCACTCAATTGCCATTCGTTCGCTATATCCTTAACACCTTCTTCGTGGCTGGAACGATCACCGTGATCGCGCTCCTTTTCCATTCCATGGCCGGATACGCTTTCGCCCGGCTCCGATTTCCAGGACGCGAAACTATCTTTATGATTATATTTTCGACCTTTCTGGTGTCGTTACAGGTGATCATTGTTCCGCTATTCATCCTGGTGCAAAAGATGGGAATGGTTAACAGCTATGCCGGCCTGATTATACCGGTGACCTTCAACGCATTTGGAATCTTCCTGTTGCGCCAGTTTTATTTAGGCATACCGCTTGATCTGCAAGAAGCGGCGATCATCGATGGAGCGAGTTACTGGGGAATTTATTGGAATATCATGCTTCCGCTCAGCCGGCCGATTTTATCGGCCTTAGCGGTCTTCTTTTTTTTAGTTAATTGGAATGCGTTTCTTTGGCCCTTAACGATTACCACCAATCAGGACCTCTGGCTGGTGCAGCTCGGGATTGCCAGTTTCCAGGGACAGTACTCTGCGGCCTGGAATTATATTATGGCAGCCTCGGTCGTGGTAGCGATGCCGACGCTCATTCTCTTCTTTGTCTTCCAACGCCAGTTGGTCGAATCGATCAAGACCACGGGTATCAAATGATTTTGAGCAAGGGAGTACGTTTTCCCAAAGAGCGCGATTAAGCTCAGACCAGGGTTCGCATCGAAGGTGGGTCCAGCGAAGAGATAACCATAGATAAGTAGATATCCTTGAATCTGGGGAAGGATGCAGATGCTGTATGGCTGATACCAAGCTAGAAGACGATTGTTCAAAAAAAGCACCTGAGGCCGCAGACGGCATTAGCCGCCGAAAACTGCTGAAAGTTGGAGGTAAGGCCGCAGTGGGCGCGGCGGTGTTCGGCCCGTTTATTTTGACCTCAAAGGCTGCTGCGACCAAACCGCTTTCATTCTGGCAATTCTACGCGCCGGGCGGTGCTGCGGGAGATCGGCAGAGCAAGTGGTTCGTGGATTGTGTCACTGCTTGGAACGCGACTCCGGACGGAAGAAAAGTGTGTTCGGTTCCGCCGGGACAGTTCAGGCGCTCGAATTTTGGCAGAAATCAATCACGCGGAATGTCGCGCCGCGTGACCATTTCCTGGCTCGTTACACCGGCGCCCCGTTGCGGTAGGGTCGCAGATCTGTGCAGGACGGCCTATTCCAGATCCGTGAGATAGCGCTCCGCTTCGATGGCTGCGGCACATCCTTGACCGGCCGCGGTAACGGCCTGGCGATAGATCGGGTCGGCCACGTCTCCAGCGGCAAAAACTCCGGGTAGATTTGTTTGCGTGCCTTTCCTCCGAAGGAGGTAGCCGTTCGGGTCCATCTCGACTTTGCCCTTGAATGGTTCGGTGTTCGGCGTGTGGCCGATCGCTACGAAAACGCATTTCACATTCAGGGTGGAAATCTTGCCGGTTTCGACGTTTCTCAGTTCGACACCCTCCACTTCGCCTTTTTTATCGGCTAAATACCGGCTAACTTCGGTATTCCAAACGGGCTTGATTTTCGGATGATTCAACGCGCGTTCGGCCATTATTTTGGTCGCGCGGAGGGTGCCGCGCCGATGGATCAGAAACACTTCGGAAGCAAATCGAGTGAGAAAGATTGCTTCCTCGGTGGCGGTGTCGCCGCCGCCGATCACGCAAACCGGCACGTTCCGATAAAACGCCCCGTCACAAGTCGCGCAGGATGTGACCCCGTGCCCCTTAAACTTGTACTCATGTTCAAGTCCGAGCCACTTGGCGGAGGCACCGCTGGCGATGATCACCGACTGCGCTTCGATCAACTCGCCATCCACATTGAGATGGTATTGGCCGTCAACGGGCTCGAATTCCCGTACCTCGGCATACTTAAATTCAGCCCCGAATTTTTCGGCCTGCCGATGCATGTTCATGACCAGTTGCGGCCCGTCAATACCGTCGGGAAAACCAGGGAAATTCTCTACCAAAGTGGTGCTCGTGAGCTGGCCGCCCGGTTCCCGGCCCTCCAACACGAGCGGTTCCAGGTTTGCGCGCGCGGTGTAGATCGCAGCCGTCAGGCCTGCGCAACCGGTGCCGACAATGATCACCTTCTGCATGAATTGATCCCTCCCATTAAAGTTTGGGATAGCTAAAGTCAATACGGAGCGACCTTTTTCAACCGATAGGACGTGGCCGCCATGAAAGCTGGTATTTCCATCGTTTCTGGTCCTGCATATACTCCGGCACATGTTTACGGGAATTGTCGAAGTGGTCGGAGAGGTCGCACGGATGGTTGAATCGACTCCAGGAACCTATCTTCTGGAACTCCGGACCCCGCTCGCGTCGCAAATGAAGATCGGCGATTCCCTCGCCAATAACGGCGTTTGTTTGACCGTAGTTTCGCAAACTCCTTCCATCCTGGGATTTGATCTGCTGGCTGAAACGGTCAAACGAAGCAACTTGATCGACTTGAAAGTCGGCGACCTGGTCAATCTTGAACGATCTATGGCAGCTTCCAGCCGATTCGATGGGCACATTGTTCAAGGTCACGTCGATACCACTGCGCAACTGCTGGCCGTGGAGGCCCACGGGCAGGATCACCGGATCGAGATCGAGTTGCCGCGGGATTTTGCGCAATACGTCATTTTTAAAGGATCCATCGCAGTGAACGGAGTCAGCCTCACGGTTGCGGAATTGGATTCGGATCGGTTTGTCAATTGGATTATCCCTCATACATGGAGCCTGACGAATTTGCGCCAACTGCGGCCGGGAGATCGGGTGAACCTTGAATTCGACCTGATCGCGAAATACGTCGAGCGGCTGGTGGGAGCGTTCGGAGTTCAGCGTTGAGCGTTTGGTGTTCAGCGTTCGGTGTTTAGCTTCGGGGGCTGCGGTCGACCTTCAGCTTGAGCGTCCTTGAACTTCGAGCTTACGGATTTAAACTCGGAGCGTGCTCGACACACCTCCAGACTCAGCCCACCGAATGCGTCGTCTCGGACTGCGCGTTGACGAGTTCGAGGAGGTTTTTTCCCGCTCGAGCGGACCGGGTGGCCAGCATGTCAACAAAGTCTCGACCGCCGTCACCTTGCTTCATCGGCCATCGGGGATGTCGGTGACAGTCCAAGAGACGCGTTCTCAGTATCGGAATCGCCAACTGGCGGTTAATCGGCTCATCACATTGATCGAAGAAACACGGAAACGGCAGGCCGCCCAGCGCAGGGCGGCGAGCGAACAGGAACGGCGCCGCAATTCCAAGCGGCCCCGGGCGCTCCGGCGCGAAATCCGAAAATCCAAAGAACACAGATCTGAGATCAAGCAATCGCGCGGGAGAATTGCGCCGGAGTGAGGGCGAGGAACGTATCGGCGGTTCGGCGTAGGGGCGGGTCGGCGATGCCTGGCGGATCGACGGATCGACCGTCAGCGTTCGTTCAGGGGCACAGTCAGGAAGGCTCGACGGCTTCTCGGCTTCTGCGTTTAAGGTATGAGAGGTGCAGTCAGCGGGTGCTGCTGATCGCCGACCCGCCCCACGCCGACCCGCCGACCCGTTTCCGCCCCGACCCGCCGATACGTTTCCCCCTCCCTCGCCGATCCGTTCTCCTTTCCCTCACTTCCCGATTGACGGTCATTCCAGGGCCGCCCTATGTTCAAAGGAGCCACCCCTCTTCATGGCTCCCAACGGTAGATCCCTCTGAAATGAATATTCACGAATATCAGGCCAAGCAGCTTTTTCAACGGTTCAACGTTGCCACACCGAAGGGCGCACCTGCCGAGACTCCGGAGGAAGCTGAGAAAGTCGCGAGCTCGCTCAATGCCACGGAACTCGTCGTTAAGGCTCAGATCCATGCAGGCGGCCGCGGAAAGGGTATTTTCGCAAACGGCTTCAAAGGCGGGGTGAAGCTGTGTAAAACTCCCGCCGAAGCGCGCGATCTGGCGGAGAAAATGCTAGGGCAAACTCTGGTCACGCATCAGACTGGTCCGGCCGGGAAGGTTGTCCGGAAGATTCTGGTCGCCGCATCGGTCAACATCGAGCGAGAGATTTATTTTGCGATTCTGATGGATCGCGCCTCCGGAGCGCCCATGGTCGTGGCAAGCACGGAGGGAGGCGTCGAGATCGAGAAGATCGCTGAGGAACACCCGGAGAAAATCATTCGCGAACCGGTTCACCCTTTGCTCGGATTGCAGCCTTACCAGGCTCTGAAGCTCAGCCGGGAGCTCAATTTTAAGGGAGACCAGTTGAAAGCCGCTTCCAAGTTGTTTCTGAATCTCTACAAACTTTTCGAATCGCTCGATTGTTCAATGGTGGAAATCAATCCCCTGGTGGTGACCGATAAGGGCGAGGTCCTCGCGCTCGACGCGAAGTTTAATTTCGACGACAACGCGCTTTATCGGCACAAGGAGATTCTCGAGATGCGGGACGTGCACGAAGAAGACCCGCGGGAGGTTGAGGCGTCGAAGTTCAATCTCAATTACATCGGGCTGGATGGGAACATCGCCTGTCTGGTCAATGGTGCCGGCCTCGCCATGGCCACCATGGACATTATCAAGTATGCGGGCGGCGAACCCGCGAATTTCCTGGATGTGGGGGGCGGCGCCAGTGAACAACAGGTGACCGAGGCATTCAAAATCCTGGTCTCGGACCCAAACGTCAAAGCGATCCTGGTAAACATCTTCGGGGGAATCATGCGTTGTGATGTGATCGCCCAGGGAATTATCAACGCGGTGAAGGCGGTCAGTTTACCGGTGCCGCTGGTCGTGCGATTGGAGGGTACCAACGTGGCACTTGGTAAAAAGTTGCTGGAAGAATCGAAGCTGCCGATTCAAGCGGCGTCCGACCTTGCAGAGGCGGCGCAGAGAGTCGTGGCGGGAGCTAAAGCCGGCAAAACCCAACTCTGAGAGCATGAAAATCACCGAAGTGGCATTTACCGGATATCCCGTTGACGGACATCGTGCGCGCCCGAGCCTTTTACGAAGGCGTATTGAAGCTCGAGCCGAGCCGGATATTTGAAAATCCGAACGGGCATTGGATCGAATATGATCTGGGCTCATCGACTTTTGCCATTAGCAACATGTTCAAGGAGGAATGGAAACCTTCGAGTGATGGGCCGTCGGTTGCTTTCGAGGTCGATGATTTCGATTCCGCCGTAGGCGATCTGCGCGCCGGCGACACCAAATTCCTTGTCGAGCCGTTCGAGAATCCCGCCTGTCGAATGGCGATTATTACCGATCCGGATGGGAATTCGATCTACCTCCATAAGCGACACCCTCGGAAAAATTGAAAGCTCATGTCTATTCTTGTTGATAAAAACACGAGGCTCCTGGTCCAGGGCATTACTGGCAGTTCCGGAGCCTTCCATGCCAATGGTTGCATGGAATACGGAACGAATGTCGTCGCGGGGGTCACACCGGGCAAAGGGGGCCTGATGTTCGAGGGGAAAGTTCCGGTCTTCGACACCGTCTACGAAGCACGCCAACAAACAGGCTGCAACGCGACGATGATTTTTGTGCCGGCCGCCTTTGCTGCGGACGCAATCCTGGAAGCTGCGGATGCCGGTGTGGAATTGATCGTCTGCATCACCGAAGGCATTCCTGTCATGGATATGATGCGGGCGAAGACGATCCTTAAGGAAAAGAAATCCCGCTTAATCGGGCCCAACTGCCCCGGCATTATCACTCCAGGGCAGTGCAAGATTGGGATCATGCCGGGCTACATTCATAAACCGGGAAAAATCGGGGTCATCTCCCGATCGGGCACTTTAACTTATGAGGCGGTCTGGCAGTTGACCCAGCGTGGATACGGCCAGTCAACCTGTATCGGAATCGGTGGTGATCCCATTAACGGGACGTCCCACCTGGATGCAGTACAATTATTCAGCGAAGATCCGGAAACCGACGCGATCATCCTGATCGGGGAGATAGGCGGGACAGCGGAGGAAGAAGCTGCCCTTTGGATCAAAGAGCATTACCAGAAGCCGGTGGCCGCTTTTATCGCTGGAGCGACAGCACCGCCCGGGCGGCGCATGGGGCATGCTGGAGCGATCGTTTCCGGCGGTAAAGGAACAGCGGCCGGAAAGATCGAAGCACTGCGCGAGGCTGGTATAGCGGTGGCGGAAACGCCTGCCAGCATGGGAGACACACTGATCAAGATTCTAAAACATTAACTCAAGCTTATGTCTGTAATATCAAGAGGGTTGGAAGGAATCGTTGCTACCGATACTCGGCTTGGTGACGTCCGTGGGCAGGAAGGACAGCTGATTTATTGCGGATACGATATCAACGAGCTTGCTGGTAAAGCCTCTTTTGAAGAGGTCATTTACCTGTTATGGCACAACAAACTACCGAATCGTTCGGAGTTGGCTGAGTTCAAGAAACTCTTGGCCGCAGAACGTCAATTACCGGATCAGGTCATTGAGTTTTTGAAGACCGCTCCCAAGACGGCCTTACCGATCGACGTTCTTCGCACCGCGGTTTCGATGTTAGGCCTGCACGATTTGATGTTGACCCTGGACGAGAGCTTGGAAGCGACGCGACGCCGTGCCATCAGTATTACCGCGAAGGTGGGAGTCATTATTGCCTACTTCCACCGGGCACGAAATGGGCTCGATTTGCCGCCCGTCCGTCAGGATTTAAGTGAAGCCGGCCATTTTCTTTATTTGTTGGATGGTCAAGAGCCATCCGAAAAGAAGACCGCGACGCTGGACGTCGCTTACGTTCTGCACGCCGAACATGGTATGAACGCTTCCACCTTTAGCGCGCGGGTGACTACTTCAACCTTAACCGATATTTATTCGTCGATCACCGCCGCGATCGGAACGCTTAAAGGACCGTTGCACGGGGGAGCCAACGAAGGTGTGATCCATATGCTCCAGGAAATTGGTTCCCCGGACAAAGTGGACACCTATATCGACCAAGCTTTGGCACAAAAGAAAAAAATCATGGGTATCGGGCACCGGGTTTACAAGGTGCTCGATCCGAGAGCCCCGATCCTTAAAGCGATGGCCATTCAGCTCAGCAGCGAGCTCGGCGAGCCCAAATGGATCGAAATGTCCGAGAGGATAGCAGCACTTATGAAAGAGAAGAAGGGATTGCATGCCAACGTCGATTTTTACTCCGCGACGGTCTATTATTCTCTCGGTATCCCGACCGATCTGTTCACCTGCATATTTGCGATATCCCGAACGGCGGGGTGGACGGCTCATGTTCTTGAGCAACTCGCCGACAATCGGCTCTATCGTCCGTTAAGTGAGTACACCGGCGACCCGGTGGGCAAAAAATTTGTTCCGATTGAACAACGCTAATCCTGTTAATGTAGGTCCGTGAATCTGCCTGTGAAGATGTTTTGCAGGCATCCCTCGACGCTCCGGGAGACCAATGCAGCATAGGCTTCCAGCCTGTGTCGGTGGGGAACTTGATGAATCCTAGATCTGAGTCCGCTAGCTTGGTCGCCGTGGTTCGTGGACCACCCGGCAGGTTCTTTTGAGAAATCGCTCTACACTCCGGAGAACGATGTAGCATAGCGTAGGTTGATAGCCTGTCTCTCGGGGCTTAATCTGGCAATCGCTTCGACATTTCGAAGTGTGGGATCGTGCCAAAGAGAGTGTGCGCAGGTCTTAGGACCTGGTATCCATTTTTCTGATAGAATGGTACCGCGTCCTGGCGTGAATTCAGATTGATTTCCTGCATCCCCAATTCTATCGCGCGGGCCTCCAGTTCCTGCAGGATGGCCTTCCCGACGCCGTGACTTCGCCGGGTCGGGTCGACCGCCATGTAACGGACCTGCCCGCGATTTTCCGCCACGCGATGCAGGCGGCCGATACCGAGCAGGTGGCCCGCGTCGTCCCAGGCCGCGAGGTGAATGGCTTCACCCTCGAAGTCATCTCGCTCGGATCCAAGCGGTTGATTCCATGGTTCCCTCAGGATTTTCCATCGGAATGCGTAATAGGCCTCAAACTCAGACGCGGTGACTGGCGGACGAATGAGCATGGATGAAGAAGTTCGCTGCTTTCTGTGGGTAATTTCGAAGTTGAAGTCCCTCTATCTCCTAGACCCCTCCGTGACCTCCGTGCGATGCCCTTCGTTTTTGCGTAGCCCGATGCAGACGAGTTACCCACGGAGAATAGGACGGTGCTGAATCTACTCCCGTTCCCTGAGATTCCGTAACGCAAGGTTGACTGCCTCCGATACGACAGGATGCCGCATCGCCCAGCGGTATTGAAAGACCGGGTTCTCGTACGCCTCCTCGTATCCGTCGGCGAGCGCGTCCTGGATTTTTGCCCTGGTCACAGGTCGTTTAACCTTGGCGGTCAATTTCTCGATCACCGAAAGGCAATACTCGACAACCATGCCGCAGGTTAGTTCTGAAAGGTCGTCCATTTCTTCGGTACAAAACCGGAAAAAGTTTTCCCAGGTGACGCGCTCATGGTCGCCGATCCAGGGTTCGGAACCTGCAAAAAACTTAAAGTGAGGAGACTTCCTGGCCAGGAACTCGTCGAGTGTTAGTGGGTGTTGGCCGGTGCCAAAGTTCCAGCTCTTGGTAATTCTGCGTCCAGTTTCGACAGTGGTCGCCATTGTCAAACCTCCTTTATGTACAATGGTTCATTGATAACGTTTTGCAGGGGATGTAAAGGTAAATAGCTCTTTTCGCGTGATTTCCGACGAAGTAACGGCTTAAATTCTAAGAAATTGACCATGGCGAAAGCAAAAAGTTCAATCCAGCGGCGACTGCCAGACAGCGTAGTCGACAAAGGCCTCGAGGAATCTCTGCCGATCGGCGTTCAGAAGAGCTATTTCATGCTCACCGAGACGGAACGCAATCTGATAAATTCTGCGCTTGAAAAATATCGACCCGGACAGAGCGAACCAATTTTGGTCGGTAGCGGACAGAAAGTGCTCAAGCCGGCTTTGCGGCTGGCTGTTAATTATCGCCTGGTGATTGAGGAAATCAAAGGCTCGCAAGCGATTATCAATTATACTCGATGGGTGGATTCGGTGCAGGTCCGTGGAACGGAGAATCCGGAAGTCTATCTGAGCTTCAATCCCCGTTTCGAAGATGTCTGGCTAGAGTTGAAGAATCTTTTGCCGCGCTATCTGACCGAGAAACCAGCCAAGCTTCGACTGCGAAGTCAGTACTCGCTTCGCCTATACAATTGGGCAAAAAAATATGCCACTGTCGGGAGTAAGCGCGTCTCGCTGGATCGACTTCGGAAAGTGCTCGGCCTCGAATCGATCAGGGACGCGGAAGGAAACATGATCCAGGAAGCGCCTCTGCCAGTCTGGGCCAACTTACGGCAGAGAGCCTTGGACACTGCCATTTCGGAGATAAATAAGAAAACCGATCTAAGAATCTCGCTGGAAGAGTTGGGGCGGTCGAAGCACCGGCGAATTACCACCCTCACCTTCGACATCAAAATGCAAAAACTCGACAACGAGTAACAATGGCGACTATTAACGTTCGCGCCGGAACCACATCAACGCCGTGATGGATCAGGCTTCCGCCGGAACCAGAAGAATAGAGAACTACCCGAGAATTTGGAAAAGGCTGTGCCAAATAGAAACCGAACGTTGCCAAAACTGACGACTGTGACGGAGGAACAGTTGACGGAGATCAACCGTCTGCATTTGAGTTTTCCGTACAATTTTGCCTCGCCTCCCAGACCGGAAACAAAAATCATGCTGGCCGAATTTGTCAGGGATAACGAAAAAGAGTTTCCGTATGCGATCCAGGATTTGGTCGACAAATTGAAACTGGATTCTTTTAGCGCTGAATCGTTCGATCATCACCTCGACAGAAATTTGTTGGCGACCGCTGGACACTTGAGCGCGGTTACGGTGGCAAAACTGATTCACTACTGTCTGCTGATTTTGGAGAGCGAAGCGGAAATACTTGCTTGGGGAGCGATTGGTTCTGGCCTGTCTGGCACTCCGGATGCCAACCACCTCGCCCGTGCGGTGGCCGCTAAAATGAACCGGTACCCCAACCGCGCCAAGATACCGGAGTATGATCACGTCGGTCAATTCCTGTCGGCGGTGCAGCATCCGATCGTCGGAAAAGGGGTCTCCAACGCTGCAGTGAATCGATGGGGCGTCCACGAGCAGCTCCAGATACCTGTGCGGTGTTGAATTCCCGGTCATTCGGGGCCAACGGGTGAGCGCCCGGGTCGGTTAAAACTTTGTTCGTGACGTGTTATACATAACGTTATAGACGTCTTATATGAGATTGTTTCTGGTCAATTTCGCGGGCTTGACTGCAATAGCGTTTCTCCAGATCCATGGCCGAGCGGGGGAGGACGTTTCAAAAGAAAAAATCATTCACCAGACTCTTAATCACAACGAGCCGGCGGTGGTCAAGGTAGGAACCAACGGCGTCACCTCGCTGGAGTTCCCCTACAGAATCGAAGCTATCGACGGCTTCGGTTTTTCGCTGACTCCTGGCTCCGGGGACGCTTTTCAGATCTCTTACACCAAAGGAACTAACTATTTCAGCGTTCGTGCTCTAAAACCTGGCGCCACCGGGAATCTGACCGTCGTATTGGATCAGAAGGTCTACGCCTTTTTTTTCGAAGAGAGCAGCAACCCGACTTTTGTCAGTATCTTCGGGCCAGGCAATGAGGGTTCGGCGCCGACCGGCGACCGAGAGATTGCGGAAAAAAACAAGGTGGCGATAGAGGAAGATCCCGCGCGCCAGAACGAGCCTGGGGCCAGGTGAACGATTTCGATCTCGCGGTCAACGAGAGAACAGATCCGAAACTTGAGGGATTAACCTTCAGCCAGCCACCTGCCAATTACTTGCCAACAGCGGCCACACTGGCACAGGCTGGGCAGGATCCGGAGATGCGTCTGGGAGAAGGGCCAGTGACGAATCAGGAACCTCAGCCTGCAGCGAAGCCGGCGAAGCACCAAAGCTCAAAGAAGGCGGCAAAAAAATCAGATCCAAATCCTGATTTCAATGCCAAGGAGAGTATAGCCAGGACGCAGAAGCCGCCGGTGAAAAAGTTGTTCGGTTGGCTTTAAGGGTGAGCAACTTGATCTTTGGGGCAGATGGGAAAAGCAACAGACCGTGGGTTTATCGGTTTCCGGACGGCCTCAGGACCGATGAGAAATTGCGCAAAAGGTTAACCGAATAAAACCTCAATGTTAGGCAACGTTTTATCTATTGCGTAATTGCGGCGAAGCCGATAAATATCGAGTTAAAAGAGGAGTCGAAACGCATGGCTTACGTCAATTGGGTGACCTACGAGGCGCAGCTGAAAGTCGTTTATTACGGGCCTGGGTATGCCGGCAAAACGACTTCTCTGCGGTATCTCTCCTTGCGTTTGGAAACTGACGTCAAGGAGCTGCCGACCACAGACGATCGATCGGTCTTCTTCGAATACACCCAGTCGCAAAAACTTCCCGCCAATAACCTCGAAGTGAAGTTTCTTTATTGGACGCTGCCCGGCCAACAGAAATATCGAAGGACTCGACATCTGGTCCTGGCGGGGACGGACGCGGTCGTCTTTGTAGCGGATAGCCAGTACGAAGCCGCATCGAGAAATCTCGAAATGCTGAATGATTTGGAGGAGCTTTTGTCTGACCGCGGTATGTGCCTGGAAGGAAGACAGAGTCTGACATTGCAACCCATCCCGATCGTCTTCTTTTATAACAAAAGGGATTTGGCCGACATCATGCCCGTTCATTACATGGACACTTTGTTCGGATTACCATCCTGGCCGACCTCACGATTTACGGGGGAGGCGACAGCTGGAAAGAATGTGGTGCGAGCTGCAGATGCGGCGGCGACGCTGGCCTTGAAAAGGTTGGAGGAAAAAATATATGGGCCGGAAAACCAGGATGCGACCGCTGAGGCAGAGTCGTGATCAGGGCTGCAAAGAGGAGTGACCAATGATGAGCCTTCCCGAAAATGAAAGAGGCAAGCTGTTTGGATCTTCACAAGACCGTGTTCAACCATTTCGGCCACTTGACCGGAATGAGTTGTCCGAGCATGCATTGCTCCTGTTGGATCGTTATCGCGTGAACGATGCGAACGACCCGATGGCCATCTTTGTTTCAATCGTTGATAAGATGAGCGCCCATCAGCGCGAGGTCATTTCACGCTTCGAGGCGGCGATTGCGCTGGCCGGAGTGGAGTTCGGGCGCATTGACCTGGCCATCGGAAAGGCCGAGGAAACTCAGAGGCACGTCGAGGCCTTGGTGATCGCTCTTGATCAGACGCAGAAGGATTTCGCCGTTACCACGAACAAGATCCGGCAACGAAGCAATTCCGACATCATCCTTAATCATCTGCAGCCCTGCATCTACGGCCTGTTCGGTGCGATTCTCGCGCTGTTGGTTGTTTTGATAAGCCTTCATCAGAAAATTCTCTGAGCCGAGCGGTCTGCGTACGGAGTGACCTCAGTGGGCTCTCTTCGATGTTTAATTCGTTTCGCCTCTTTCTCGCACGGAAGCCCCAATGTTCACCACAGGATTGCTGAAGAAGACGGGGGACCGAATTTCTGATTGAACGTTATCGTGAAGCGTTCGCCATAGTGATGGCTGTAGCTGCCCATCAACGAAAATGGCGTTGTAATCCACCGGAGCATTGGCAAAATGTCTGGAGATCTTGGCCCATTGGGAAGCGGCAAAGCAAACTATTATGAAAGACGAAGCAGAAGATCAATCCGTCCTGAACGTTATTCAGAAGCTTGCGGCGGAGGAGCATCACTTGTATGGACACGAGGCGCTCACTGATGCCGACCGTGCGCGTTTAACCAAAATTAATATCGAATTAGATCAGTGCTGGGATCTGTTGCGGCAGCGTCAGGCTTTGCGGGACGCCGGACGTAATCCAGATGAGGCGCATGTGCGGCCTCCCGCGACAGTGGAAAACTACGAGCAGTGATACGGAAGGAGCCCGGCGGGTCCGTTCCACCGTGCCTGCGCGGAGCCACGGTGGCCTGGCCGGGCAGCTGCGTCTGCGGCTGGCTGACGGGTCAGCGGTCCCTTTTCGTGCGTCCGGAATCGGCACAAATCAGGTTCCTTCGATGCCCGCCAGCTCAACTCCGGTTAAATCAAACGCCGGCCGCTTCGAGGAATTCCGCCTCTTTTTTGGAAGTGGGTTGGCCTGGATGCAGCATCCGATTCATAGCGTTCAGGTAAGCACGTGCGCTCGCCTCGACCACATCCGTGCTAGCCCCTTTACCGGTAATGAGTCGGCCGCCGCCGAAGTCGCATTTCAAATTGACTTCGCCTAACGCGTCTTTCCCGCTCGAGACGGCGCTGACGTGATATTCCACCAGGTGCCCGCGCTGGTGGAGGATCCGGTCGATTGCTTTCATTACCGCATCAACGGCTCCGTTTCCGGGGGACGAATCCTGTAAAGTCTCTTCGCCTTTTCGCAGGCGTACGGTGGCGGTCGGGATCGTGGTGGTGCCAGAAGTGAAGCTGATATAATCCAGCTGCCACGCTTCCTGGGTCACCCCGATGGAGTCGTCGATCAACGCTCCCAGATCGTCATCGTAGACAAATTTCTTTTTATCCCCGATTTCCTTGAATCGGACGAAGATTTGACCGAGTTCCTCGTCGCTCAGCTGGTAGCCGAGATGCTGCAATCGTTTTGCCATGGCGTGCCGGCCACTATGCTTGGTCAGTGGCAGTTCGGTTTCTCCCCAGCCAACTTCCCGCGGATCCATGACCTCGTAGGTCTCGCGATGCTTCAGGATGCCATCCTGATGGATGCCGGAACCGTGCGCAAAAGCATTTTCGCCCACAATAGCCTTGTTGCGCGCGACGACTAGACTGCTCATTCGGCTCACCAAACGCGAAGATCTCACGATCTCTCGCGTATTGACCTGCGTGTGAAAATCTTTGAAGTAGCCGGACCGGGTCTTGATGGCCATCACGATCTCTTCCAGAGCGGCGTTCCCGGCGCGTTCGCCGATGCCATTCACGGTTCCCTCCACCTGGCGCGCGCCCGCTTGAACCGCGGCGATCGAATTGGCGACTGCCAGGCCAAGATCGTTGTGACAATGCACGCTGATCACCGCGTCATCGATCCTCTTCACGTTCGACTTCAGATAGCGGATCAAGTCCCCGAATTCAGCTGGAACTGCGTATCCGACGGTGTCGGGAATATTGATGGTGGTCGCGCCGGCCTCAATGGCTGCCTCGACCACCCGCGCCAGGAATTCAGGTTCAGTTCGAGACGCATCCTCCGGCGAAAACTCGACATCGCGGACGATGGTCTTGGCCCGTTTCACACTCTGGGTGGTGAGCAGGATGATCTCTTCACTGGCCTTTTTGAGCTTGAAATCACGATGGATTTTGGACGTGGCCAAAAAAATGTGAATCCGCGCGCGATCGCCGGCGGCTTTGACGGCAGCGCCGGCTGCATCAATGTCCTTTGGGACACAGCGGGCGAGTCCAGCGATGATCGGTCCGCGGATTTCGGCAGCAATTTTTTGGACGGCCTCGAAGTCGCCGTCGCTGATGACGGGAAATCCTGCTTCGATTACGTCAACGCCTAAGCGTTGCAGTTGACGTGCGACCTCCATTTTTTCGCGGAGATTCATCGACGCCCCTGGGCACTGTTCACCGTCACGCAGGGTGGTGTCGAAAATTAAGATTCGGTCTGACATGTTTGCCTGAAGTTGGTAAGGAAATTCGGGTTGCGGTGCGGAAGCGATCGGTCAAAAACCGCTGTCACCGCGAACGATTCTGACCAGACTGAAGGAGACTAAGAGAGGAGAGAAAGATTTGGGGCGCCACTCCCGAGCAGGAAGAGTGGAAAGCTAGAAAGCTGTCCGTGAAAGCGCATCGAACCGCGAAATTAGCAGCGCGGTTACGGGCAGTCAAATGAGAATCTCAAGGATCTTGGCATTCGCAGGTTTCGTGGCATTCTTGCGATATTGTATGAACCGTCTCTGGTCGTTTCCTGAGCCGATCCAGCTCGAAGCCGCCTTGGCGGTTTCCCGCGGGCTGGATCTGGCTCCTGGCTTGGCGCGTATACTTGCCAGGATGGGTTTGGTGGAAGAACGACAAGCGCGCCAATTTCTGTTTCCCAGGTTACGCGATTTGCGCGACCCACTTGAGATCGGTGGGATACAGAAGGCAGTCGACCGAATATTTCACTCGATTGACCGCCTGGAAACCATCGTTTTGTATGGGGACTACGATGTCGACGGGGTGACTTCTGTCGCTTTGCTGGATCGATTGTTGAAGGCTTTTGGTGCCAATGTCCGAACCTTTCTGCCACATCGGATCGAGGAAGGGTACGGCTTGTCCGAAGAGGGGGTTCAACGGTGTCTGGCTCTGCATTCACCGAAACTTTTGATTGCGCTCGATTGCGGAACTTCGGCCGCTGATCGGATCAGCGAAATAGAGGCTGCCGGAGTTGACGTCGTGGTTGTGGATCATCACGAGTCAAAGGGGCGCCTCCCGGTTTGTCGCGCTTTTGTGAACCCGAAAATGGGCTCCAACAATCACCATCTTTGCACTGGAGGCCTTGTTTTTAAGCTTTGTCATGCCCTGTTGAAAGCGCGACGGCTCCCGGATTTTGATTTGAAGAAATGCCTTGACCTGGTTGCTCTCGCGACGATCGCGGATCTGGTTCCTTTGGTGGATGAGAATCGGACTTTTGTGCTGCACGGTTTGCGGCAGCTGGAGCAAACGGAATGGCTCGGATTACGGGCTCTCATGGAGGTGGCCGGTGTCAACCCGCCGATCCGGCCCGCACATGTGGGCTTTCGCCTTGGGCCGCGTCTCAATGCGGCGGGGCGAGTTGGAGTGGCGCAAGACGCGCTCGAGCTGTTACTGGCGAATGATACAGAAAAGGCCTTGGTTTTAGCGCGCAGCCTGGATTGGCAGAACCGCGATCGCCAGACAGTCGAACAGAAGACCCTGGATGAAGTTCTGCAACAGTTGGCTCGGACGTTTGTACCCGAGCGAGACGCGGCGATCGTGGTTGGTTCACGTGGATGGCATCCTGGAGTGGTGGGCATCGTCGCTTCGCGTTTGACCAAACAATTCCATCGTCCGTCAGTGGTCATCGGGTTTGACGATTCGGGAGAAGGCAAGGGGAGTGGCCGGAGCGTTCCCGGACTTTCGATGGTGAAAGCCTTGGAGGAGTGTGGCGAATACCTTTTGCAATTCGGCGGCCACGAAATGGCTGCAGGGGTCCGAATCGCCTTCGATCAACTGGAGTCCTTCTCCGCGGCGTTCCGAGCCGCCGCGCAACGGGTGCTGACCCCGGAATTGTTGCAACCCCGGCTGGAGCTCGATGCGGAACTGACCGGGCACGAGATCAACCTCAATTTTCTCAATTGCCACGACAGGCTGCAGCCGTTTGGGATTGGAAATCCGCAACCGCTCTTTTTCATCCGCAGGATCGTGCCCGCTGGGGAGCCAAGATTGCTGAAGGAGAAACATCGATTATTTACCGTGCGACACGGTTCGTCTCTCCTCACTGCCATTCAATTTAATGGAGCGCAATTGCCGCTCCCGAAGCCGCCTTGGGATATCGCGTTCTACCTGGAAGCAAACAACTATCAAAACCGAGTCCAACTACAACTGCATGTCGAAGCATTGCGAACAGCGGAATTTTAGGAAAAGTGCCAGTGTCAAAGGTGATCAATGACTGCGGACGCGCTCGATCAACCTCTTGAACAGTTTGCCTGGTGGGCAGAATCCCAGCGAAAACTAGTCCAGCGCCTGGGGATTGCGACGTTGCGGGAGTTATTGCAGCATTATCCGAGGCGTTATGAGGACCGAACCCGGTTTGCCGCCTTCCCCACAGGCAGTTCCGAGGAGTCGATCTGTCTTCGCGGAATCATTCACAAAATGTCCGCTCAATATTTCGGGGGACGGAAAATCGTGGAGGTCACCCTGGAGGATTTGTTGGATACTGCGCTGAGCGGCCGTGTCGTCTGTCGATGGTTCAATCAGCATTATCTGCAGCGCATGTTAGCCACCGGGTGCGAATTGATAGTCTATGGTCGACCCAAGCAATATCGAAATCGCATTTACTTGGATCATCCGGAGTTTGAGCTCGTTGAGGAGGAAGGTGAAGAAAACATTCATATGGGTCGGATCACGCCGATCTATCCCCTGACGGAAGGGGTTCGGCAAAGAGCGGTGCGATCCATCATGTTTCGGGTGATTCAGGAGCTTAGGGTGTTGCGACAGAGTCCAGGGGCTAGTCCGGAATTGGTATCAGAGCAGGAAGCGCTCAGCCAAATCCATTTCCCAGAGAGTTGGCCTGATCGAGAGGCGGCCAGAAAGGTATTGGCGTTGGCGGAATTTTTGGCGATGCAGATCGTGGCGGAACAACGGAAACGTTCGATAGCGGCCTTGAAAGGTGAACGCCACGTTGGCGCGGGAGAATGGACGAAAAGGTTTCTGGCAACGCTCTCATACCGGCCGACTTCGGCTCAAGAGCGAGCGATTCGAGAAATTCGCGAAGATATGGCGAAAGAGGTTCCAATGAGCCGACTTTTGCAGGGAGATGTGGGCGCCGGCAAGACGCTTGTGGCGGCAGCCGCGATGCTGTACGCGGTCGAAGCGGGCTATCAGGCTGCGTTGATGGCTCCCACCCAGGTTCTAGCGGAACAACATTTTGACAACTTCCGAGACTGGTTTTCTCTTTTCGATATTCGCATTGCTCTTCGGACCGGGACGCGTCGCGAGGCTTCCCATATCGAGCTTCAGGGGGAATCTCAAATCGTGATCGGAACGCATGCCTTACTTTATGACGCCAGCCAGTTTCAGCGTCTTGGCCTCGTGGTGATCGACGAACAGCACAAGTTTGGTGTTTTGCAGCGCTCTAAGTTGCTGGAAAGAAAGCCGATTCCCGATCTTCTGGTGATGACGGCGACGCCCATCCCGCGGACCCTTGCGATGACAGTCTACGGTGACCTGGAAGTTTCGGTTCTCGATGAAAAACCGGCCAACCGGCGAACCATTATTACCCGCGTCCGGCCATCCGCCAAAATCCCGGAAGCGGCTTCCTTTATTCGAGAGCGCGTTGCGGCAGGCCGGCAGGTTTACATCATCTATCCCGTGATCGAAGAATCAGAGACCCTGAGCGTGAAAGCCGCGACGACGGAATATCACAAATGGGAGAAATTGCTCGCACCGCTTCGATGCGGCCTTTTGCATGGCCGGCTAACGCCGGAGGAAAAAGAGCGCGTGATGGAGCAATTTCGAAAGGGTCAGATCCACATCCTCGTTTCGACTACGGTGATCGAGGTGGGAATCGATATTCCAAATGCGACCGTGATGTTGATCGAGAACTCGGAACGATTCGGCTTAGCTCAGCTTCATCAATTGCGTGGTCGGATTGGCCGCAGTCGGCATCAGAGCTACTGTATCCTCCTAACGGACCGGGAAGACCCTGAGGCGCTTGATAAGCTTGCCATCCTGGAGCGAAGCGAGAACGGATTTGAAATTGCAGAAGAGGATCTGCGGATCAGAGGCCCCGGAGATCTGCTGGGTACGGTGCAGAGCGGTTTGCCGCCGTTGCGTCTCGCCAGTTTGATCGAGGACGAAGGGCTGTTATTTCGGGCGAAAGATCTTGCGCGGACGATTTTGGATTCCGATCCTTTGTTGCAACAGGCTCAACACCAACGTTTTAAGCGTTTCGCTATCCAAAGTGGCGAAAATGGAACAAATTTAGCTAATTAATCGCGGCAACAATGAAGAGTTTCCTGAAGTTTTTAGTTTTCGTTTTACTCCTGGCTCTTGCGATTTCGCTTATCTACGTCTGGCAAGGAAGGCAACCTGGTCAGGCTCAAGTCAAGGTTGAGAAGTTTACACCGGCAGACAAACCCAGTCTCGATCTGAATTCAGTCGATGTCTTGCAACGTTTGGATGAGGAGTACACCAAGGTAGCGAACGCTGTGGTACCCAGCGTGGTAAGCATTACGACGACGAAAACCGTCTCTCGTCGGATGCCGATCGATCCTTTGGAATTGTTTTTCGGAAGGCGGTTCTCGGACGAGAACCCTGCTCAGCAGAAAGTGACCTCGCTCGGCTCAGGCGTAATCGTCTCCAAAGAGGGGCACATCGTAACCAACAATCATGTGCTGAACGGAACGGATGACGTGACCGTGCAACTCAGTGATGGGCGGCAAGCAAAGGCGAAAATCGTCGGGACAGATGGACAGATTGATTTGGCCGTATTGAAGATTGATCTGGAGAACCTGACCCCTTTGCCGATCGGCGACTCCGATAAAGTTCGAGTTGGACAGATCGTGATGGCGATCGGAAACCCGTTTGGTCTGGATGAAAGCGTGAGTCAAGGAATCATTAGCGCCAAGGACAGACGGGCGATGAACGATAGCCAAGTGGAGTTTTTCCAAACGGATACTGCCATCAACCCTGGAAATTCGGGTGGACCATTAGTGAATATCCGGGGAGAGGTGATTGGCATCAACACGGCGATATATTCTGAGTCCGGCGGCAATCAAGGGATTGGATTTGCGATTCCTTCGAACGTGGTTCGGTCCGCGATGAACAGTATCATCGGCAAAGGGAGAGTGGTCCGTGGTTATCTCGGAGTTGGTATTCAACCAGTGACCATGGATATCGCGGAACAATTCAAGCTTAACAGCGCTCGAGGCGCTTTGGTAACTGACGTAACTCCCGGTTCTCCAGCCGAGAAAGCAGGCATTATCCGCGGCGATGTCATTCGGAAAGTGAACGGCTACGAGGTCAAGGACACGGTGGCCCTGGTCAACCGGATCGCCGAAACGGAAATCGGCTCGAATTTAACAATCGATCTGGTGCGTGATGGAGCGTCCAAAACTGTCACCGCACAGGTAATTGAACAGCCGGCGGATCTTGTCGCTCGCCTAAATCGGAACCAGAGCTCGCCAGATCCTTCCGGAGGCTCGCAGAATGCGGTCTTTGCTGGAATCGAAGTGCAGAACCTGACCGAGCGGCTTCGAGCTGAGGCCAAGGTTCCGCCGAACGTCAATGGGGTCATTGTCACGCAGGTTGATCCCAATTCGACGGCCGCGCAAGAGCTCAGACCCGGGGATGTGATCGAACAGATTAATCGGCAACCGGTTTCCAACGTCGACGAATTTCAGAGCGTTGTCGGCCAGCTGGACCCTGACCGGCCCGTAATGGTCGGAATGGCGCGTAGCCGCCAACGATCCTTTGTGATTATCCAACCGAACTGAATTATACACTATTCCTCAATGTTATGAGCCAAGGTTCTTCCGGCAATGTTATCGCGGCGCTGGTGAGTTTTTTTATTCCTGGTCTTGGCCAGTTGATCCAGGGCCGGGTCCTGGCGGCGCTCGTGCACTTCGTAGGAACTTGGATTCTCTGGTTGATCTTGCTGGGATGGCTCGGACACATTTTTTCTTGTGTGGATGCGGCACGTTGGAAAGGACGTTAAAATCCAGGCAGACGAGGAGAATCTATGCAGCAATCAGCTCCAGCACCCGGATCGGGAGGGAATGTCATTGCAGCGCTCGCTAGTCTGGTCCTTCCAGGACTTGGTCAGCTGGCGCAGGGGCGAATTTTGTCAGCGCTGTTGCAATTGGTATTTTCGGGAGCTCTTTGGTTGATATCTTTTGGCTTGCTCGGGTGGTTAGGTCACATTCTGGCGGCCTTAGACGCGGCGCTCTGGAGGGGGCCGGGGGAAACGTATCGGCGTGTCGGCGCGCCGGCGTATCGGCGTAGGAGAAGCATCAGCGTTCGACGGCGTTTGGGTGAATAAGCGGGCGATCGAATGTTCCAACGGCCGAACCAAACGCCGGCACGCCGACACGTTTCCCTCTTACGCCGACCCGCCGATACGCCGACCCGCCGATACGTTTCCCCTACGCCCCCTACGTCCGCGCGATCCAGGCCGGATGATTTCTGATTAAAGCCAGGGCTTTTATTGTCAGTGCTTTTCCGGGCTCGATCCGGTGCCAGGGCGACGCTCCGGATGGATGCGGCAAGGGAATGACATCGAAGTCGTGGCCAAATTTGCGCACGTGCGTCATGTGACCGATCAATGTCTGTCAAAACTGGCAATTGATCCAGGAACTGGCCAATCGCGAGTTTGCCGACCGGGATCACGAGACCTGGTTTCAAGATCGCGATCTCGGCTCGAAGCCAGGCACCGCAGAGCGCGACCTCTTCCCTGGAGGGAACACGATCGCCCCCCTGAGAGTTTTTGCCTGGGAAGCAACGGCAAACCGCTGCCATATAAACGGTTTGGCGAAATTCCATCTCGGTGACACCGGTTTCCTGTTCGAACCATTTGAACATGGCTTTACCTGCAGTCCAGGCGAACGGACGCCCTAAGACCGGCTCTTTCACGCCGGGAGCTTGACCGACTAGCATCACCCGGCTCGGAACCGGGCCGCCGGAAACCGGGGTCGATTGCATTTTCGGGCATTTCCGGCAGGAGCGAAGCTCGTCAACATGGCGTTGCAACTGGGATTGTCGTTTGGAAATCGTCCATTTATCGTCCATAACGTTGCGCGCCTTCGCCGAAGAGTTCTCGACCACCGACCCCAACTCTTCCTGCGTGACCTCTTTGATCTCTGTGCGGTGATTTTGCCCCTTTTGCTAAGTTCTCGCAAACCGGAGAGTTGAGAACGAAGAACTGCTTGCGTGACATTCCTCCCGTTGCCTAACATAGGCACGTACCCCACAGGAGATAACACTTTGGAATTAAAAGACATCAGAGCCATCATCGATTTGATGAAAAAGAACGATCTGGCGGTTTTTAAGCTCGAGAAGGAAGGATTTAAGCTCGAGCTTGAAGCGCATCGTCCGCCGGCCCCTTTGGTTTGTGCTCTCCCCGGACATCAATTGGTCACCGGCGCTCCGATCGGAGGCTACACGACTCCGGCGCAGTCTCCGCCGGCCGTGGCCCCGGCTGAAGGGCATCCGGGCTCTAAAGAAATCGTTTCCCCGATGGTCGGGACTTTTTATCGCGCTCCTTCGCCCGATTCTGCGCCCTACATCAAAGAGGGTCAGGAAATCGTGGAGGATTCGGTGGTCTGCATTATCGAGGCAATGAAAGTCATGAACGAGATCAAAGCCGAAGTGAGAGGGGTGATCACGGAAGTCTTGGTCGAGAATGGGGCCGCGGTGCAGTTTGGTCAGCCGCTCTTCCGGGTGAAGTAATCGTGTTTAATAAAGTTCTGATTGCCAACCGCGGCGAGATCGCGCTGCGGATCATTCGAGCCTGCAAAGAATTGGAAATTCGAACGGTTGCCGTTTATTCCGAGGCTGACGTCGATTCGCTTCACGTCCAGTTGGCAGATGAGGCGGTCTGTATCGGGCGACCTCCGAGCTCGGAAAGCTATCTGAAGATTGATCGGATCATCAGTGCCGCAGAAATCAGCGATGTCGACGCCATTCATCCCGGATACGGTTTCCTCTCGGAGAATGCGCATTTCGCTGAGGTGTGTGCCAGTTGTAATATCAAATTCATCGGACCTCCGCCAGAAGCCATCCGGATGATGGGCGACAAGAACGCCGCCCGGGAACAGGCGATCAAAGCGGGAGTGCCGATTTCACCTGGGAGCGATGGAGTCGTCGAGACTGAGCAAGAAGCTTTAAAAGTCGCCAAACAAATAGGGTACCCGGTGATGATCAAGGCGATCGCGGGGGGTGGTGGCCGGGGAATGCGCGGGGCTCATAATGATGTGAGCCTGGTTCAAGGATTTTATGCAGCGCGCGGCGAGGCGGAGAAAGCCTTCGGGAATGGCGGAGTCTATATTGAAAAATTGATCGATCGACCGCATCACATCGAATTCCAGATTATCGGTGACAGCCATGGGCGACTGGTGCACCTGGGCGAGCGCGATTGCTCCATCCAAAGAAGAAACCAGAAAATTGTCGAAGAATGCCCCTCCCCGTTCATGAATCGGAAGCTTCGGCAATTGATGGGTGATTGTTCGGTCAGGCTTGCGCAAGCGGTTGGGTACGAGAACGCAGGAACCATGGAGTATCTCGTCGATCGTCAGGGGGATTTTTATTTTATGGAGATGAACACCCGGATCCAGGTCGAACATCCAATCACGGAGGAGGTGTACGCTTGTGATCTGGTGAAGGAACAGATTTTGATTGCCAGCGGTGCGCATCTCTCTGAACACATAGCAACCGCGCAACCGCGTAGTCACGCGATCGAGTGCCGAATCAACGCGGAAGATCCGGCCAACAATTTTCAACCGAGTCCCGGAACAATTGATCTTTATTACGCGCCGGGTGGTCGCGGCGTACGGGTGGATTCCCATGCCTATTCGAAATACACCGTTCCGCCATACTACGATTCGATGATTGCCAAATTGATCTGCGTCGGCTCTTCCCGCGAATCGGCGATCCGGCGGATGGCGCGCGCGCTCAGTGAGTACCTGATTTCCGGAATTAAAACGACGATCCCGTTTCACACGAAAATCATGCAAAACCCGGATTTTATCCGTGGTGATTTCGATACCAGTTTTGTGGAAAAAATGGCCGGGCCGAAAAGACTCGAGTTGAAGTTGTGAACCCGCTGAAAAACTGTTTCTTATACGGAATCGTGGATCTGGGGTATGTGGCGCCTGATCAGGTCGCGCTGGTGACCGCCCTGCTTATTCAAGGGGGAATCGATATACTGCAGCTCCGCGCGAAAGAATCTCCGAAAGCGGCAATTTCGAAATGTGCGGCGGCCATGTTGCCTCTGACCAAGGCCGGCGGAGTACCCCTCATCTTGAACGATTACCCGGATCTGCTGAGGGAGGTGGATGCAGATGGTTGCCATGTGGGTCAGGAAGATTTCGGTGTTGATGACGCGCGTGCCCGGGCGGGTCGCAACTGTATTGTGGGCAAATCGACCCATACGCTGGCACAAGCCCAAATGGCAGCAGCAGAGGGCGCCGATTACATAGGCTTCGGGCCGTTATTTCCAACGGGAACCAAACCCACCGCAAAGGCGGTCGGCCTCACCGAGCTCCGAATGTTGCACGAACAGGTGAAGCTGCCGATCTATTGTATTGGCGGGGTGAAATTGGAAAACCTGCGGGAAATTGTGCGCGCCGGCGCCAAGCGAGTCTGCATTGTTTCGGATCTGCTGCTCGCTGCGGATGTGGCGAAAAGGACAGCCGAAGTGAAGTCGGCGTTGTCCTCTTGAATCCAGGGCGCGGTCATCCTCGGATTTCGGAAGTATCTGGACGATACGATCGCATTTCGTGCGGAGAGCAGTAGAAGTTCTTCATGACTTGGTTGAACGAACCCCGAAACTGGAAAAAAGAGAACGATCACCTTTCCGTTTTTGCCGATGCCCATACGGATTTCTGGCGTAAAACGCATTACGGCTTTGTCAGGGACAATGGGCATTTTTATTACGAAACGATTGCCGGGAATTTCGAAGTCGAAACCGAATTTCGCGGCCGATACGAGAGCCTGTACGACCAGGCCGGGCTGATGGTTCGTCTGGATGAAACGACTTGGCTAAAAACCGGTATCGAATTCGTCAACGGGGTTCATTATTTGAGCGCTGTCGTAACCCGGGATTACTCGGATTGGTCGGTCGTGCCCCTTTATAGTTATCCCGGATCTCTTCGGCTGAGGTTGAAAAGGGAAGGGGGTGCCGTCACCATCGAATATCGCTCTCCAGACCTCGGGTGGGTCATGTTCCGAACCGCCTACCTCTCAACGGCAGACGAACTCGAGGTCGGACGGATGGCGGCAGCCCCAGAGGGTGCGGGATTCGAAGTGATCTTCAGCGAATTTTGTCTGCAGCGCGCAAATTCTTGAAGTAGGAACCTGCAATTGGGCTAATCTGATTCGGTGATCTCCTTGCTTGCGATCGGGACGGACGGCGCGGTAGTTCAAGAGCAGAACTACGAGAAGGAACGTCGCAGAATGGTCGTTCGGCAGATTGAACATCGGGGAATCAGCGACAAACGCGTATTACAAGCCATGGGAGAAGTGCCGAGGCATGAGTTCGTGCCGATCGCGGCCTTGCCCAACGCCTATGACGATCGGCCGCTGCCGATCGGATTTGGCCAGACGATTTCGCAGCCCTACATCGTCGCATTTATTGCTGAGCATCTGCTGCTGGATCCGACAGACCACGTGCTCGAGGTGGGCACCGGTTCGGGATACCAGGCGGCGGTCCTGTCAAGGCTGGTGACCCAGGTCTTCTCGATCGAGATCGTCGAAGAATTGATTCTTCGTGCGACCTCCGATCTGAAACGGCTTGGGTACCAAAATATTCACATGCAGAAGCGGTGATGGTTACCAGGGATGGCCGGACTCTGCACCGTTTGATTCCATTATTGTCGCTGCTGCGTTGGATCATATTCCGCAACCTTTGATCGACCAGTTGCGTGAGGGTGGCCGCTTGATTATTCCGGTCGGGGATGCGGTCGATCAACAGCTGATTCTCGTTGAGAAAAATGCGGGAGGATTGAGGCGGCGAGCGATCTGCCCGGTTCGTTTTGTTCCGTTCACCCGCAAAGCAGAAGACTGATCAGACTTCACAGCGTCGCATCGTTGAGTCCTGATAATTTCGCGTGCGATCAAGCAGGAATGTGTTAAACGGAGGTGCCTCGTTTAAAAATAGCCTATGTCAGTTCTCGTCGTCGGATCCATTGCCATTGATAGTGTCAAAACGCAGCTCGAGGAGCGGCTGGAAGTTCTGGGTGGAGCAGCTTCTTACGCATCGATCAGCGCAAGTTTCTTTTCACCGGTTAACTTGGTCGGGATTGTCGGTAAGGATTTTCCAAAAGAATATATCGAACTCTTCAAGTCGCGAGGCATCAACCTTGACGGCATGGAGGTAGCCGACGGAAGAACGTTTCGCTGGTCGGGCGAATACGATTGGGACATGAATCAGCGCAAGACGCTTGATCTGGAGCTCAACGTATTTGAGACCTTCCAACCGAAACTACCGGCGGCTTACAAGAAGACCCCGATCGTTCTTTTGGGAAACATCAGTCCAGTTTTGCAAAATCATGTTCTCGATCAGGTAGAACATCCTCGTTTCGTAGTTGCGGATACCATGGATCTTTGGATCTCCACGACCAGGCCTCCGCTCCTTGATCTTATCAAACGCGTGGATCTTCTGGTGTTGAACGACAGTGAGGCCCGGCAATTAACGGCAGAGACCAGTTTGATCAAGGCCGGTCGTGCGCTGATCAAGCTCGGCCCCAAATTTGTGGCGATTAAGAAGGGTGAACACGGATGCTTGCTCCTAAGTCACGACCATTTCTTCAGTTGCGGAGCGTTTCCCTTGGAGGATATCCAGGACCCGACCGGTGCCGGTGACACTTTTGCCGGCGGCTTTACCGGTTATCTGGCGGGCTTGGAAAAGGAGTCGTTTGAATTTGCCGACCTGAAGAAGGCGGTGGTTTACGGCAGTTTGATGGCTAGCTATTGCGTTGAATCATTCAGCCTGGACCGTCTGAAAACGCTCACCAGGGAGGAAATCGAAGACAGGTATCACTTGTTCAGAGTGATGAGTCATTTTGAAGTGATCGAATAACCCCAGCCAAACACCTTCTCACCCTCCTCCAAGCAACTCCCGCATCTTGGCGAAATGCAGCCGGGCGGTTCCTTCGCCGGCTGGTTTATTCGTCACTTCATGGAAGTTAATCACTTCCGTGAAGCGTGTATCCAGGTCTTTCAAAAACGAACTCGGATGGCAAGGGGCCACGCTGCCGTATTTGATGCGGTTCAGGCAATGCGTGATGGTCAGGTTGCGTTTGGCGCGCGTGATTCCGACGTAAAAGAGACGGCGTTCCTCGTCGAGGCTACCTTCGAGCTTTGACCGGTTGTGAGGTAGAAGACCCTCTTCCAGGCCGATCAAGAAGACTTGCGCGAATTCGAGCCCTTTTGCCGCGTGGTAGGTGATCAGGGTGACTCCGTCCGCGCCTCTTATCGGGCTTTTCTGCGCGATCTTGGTCGAGAGCCGTCTCGGCGAGAAAACCAGGTAAACCTTCTGTTGATCTTGCTTGGAACTCCGAAACAGCCCGAATCATCTCCCGCACGTTTTCTTCTCGGTTAAGGGATTCTTCCGGAGTCTTGCAGCCGCGTCGTAGATCCTGGAAATAGTCGATCTGCAGGAGCAGTTCTTCCACCGTTCGAGCGAAATTGGTGAGCGGCTGAACGAACTTAGTTTCATATTCGTCTATCAGTTCCGTGAACTTGCGAATGGCTTCCCGGGTGCGTTGAGTGAGCAGGTTCAGGAATGCCTCCGAGACCATGGTTTCATAGATGCTCTGCCTGGTCCTGTTACTTTCCTGAATAGCTAACTCAATGGTCGAGGCTCCGATGCCTCGGGAGGGCGTATTGACGATTCGCAAGAGGCTGATGTCATCCTGTGGATTGACGAGACAAGACAGATAGGCCAGCAAATCTTTGACTTCGCGCCGCTCAAAAAAGCTGCGTCCGCCGACCACCCGATACGGGATGTGCAGACGTCGCAAGTTCTCTTCGATTAACCGCGATTGGGCATTCATCCGAAAGATCACTCCGAATTCTCCCCAGCGAGACTCCTCAGCTAACTGCTGCTTCTGGATTTCGCCGACTACATAATTAGCCTCTTCACGATCGTCCGGCACCTGGACGAGCCGAACCGGTTGACCATCGCCGTTCTCGCACCAGAGAGCCTTTGGCCGTCGGCGAGGGTTATGATGGATAATGCTGTTGGCGGCACCGAGGATGGCATTGGTGCTCCGGTAGTTCTGCTCGAGCTTAACAATCTTTGGCTTGGGGAAATAGCGTTCAAACTCGAGGATGTTAGCGATTTCGGCTCCGCGCCATCCGTAAATGCTTTGATCATCATCACCCACCACACAGAGGTTTTGGTGCGTTTCAGCGAGTTGACGCACTAAGTCAAGCTGCAGGCGATTGGTGTCCTGAAATTCGTCCACCATGATAAACTCGAATCGATTTGCCCATTTGTTCCTGACCTCCGGAAATTCGTCTAACAATTGAACAGCCAGGATGAGAAGATCATCAAAGTCCACTGCGTTGAGAGTCTTCAACTCTTCCTGGTAGCGCAGGAAGACGGCTGATTCCAAAGTCTGTTCGGCAGGAAGGATTTTCCGGCGCTGATTTTTTGCTTTGCTAATAAAGTTCTTCGCCACCTGGGGATCCAATTTCTCCGTCGCGGCGGCTAACCGGGTCACTATTTTGCGGATGAGCCCTAATTGATCGGATTCGTCGTAGATAGAAAAGTTAGTCTTGTACCCGAGTTTCTCGATATCCTGGCGAAGGATACGTACGCACAACGAATGAAAGGTGCAGATGGTGAGCTTGGAACCCTTGACGTTTTCCGGCAGCGCGCCAACGCGATTGCGCATTTCGTTGGCGGCCTTGTTGGTAAAGGTGACGGCGAGAAGCCTGTTCGCAGGGACTCCTTCGCTCAAAAGGTAAGAGATCCGGGCTGTGATCACCCGGGTTTTTCCAGTGCCTGCACCCGCTAAGATCAAAACAGGCCCCCGCGTTGCCCTGACCGCTTCGAGTTGTTGTGGATTCAGATCAAAAAGGCGCATTGGCGTCAGCGTTTAGCTTTTAGCGGCGCATAACCGAGGTAAACCGCGGCCATAACCCCGGGACCGGCGGCTTCTAGCGGATAACCGCTGCGGTCCGGGGAAAGCGATCGCATGGAGGTCGACGCGAACGCCGAGGCTGACGCCGAACGCTGAACGCTGAATGCCGAGACGTTGAACGCCGAACGCCGAACGCTGAACGCGAACGCCGAACGCCCGAACGCCGAACGCAACGCCCTCACCCTTTCGAGGCGGCGGCATACTGTTCAGAGGCGTAATCCCAGTTGATTACGTTCCAGAAAGCTTTCACGTATTCCGGCCGACGATTCTGGTATTTTAAATAATAAGCGTGTTCCCAGACGTCGATGCCCACGATCGGAATTTCCTTGTCGTTCGGTTTCGAGATCGTGCTGTCCTGGTTGGGCGTCGTGCTGATCGATAGTTTTTTGCCGTCGGTAACTAGCCAGGCCCAGCCGCTGCCGAAAACTTTCGTGGCCGCTTCACCGAATTTCGCCTGAAATGCTGGGTAATCTCCAAATGTTCCGTCGATCGCCTTGGCGAGTTCGCCGCTCGGTTTGCCTCCCTCATTCTTCTTCAGGATTTTCCAGAAAAAGGAGTGATTGTATTGGCCGCCTCCGTTGTTGCGGACGGCGGTACGGATATTCTCAGGAACTTTGTCCAGGTTCAGCAATAACTCCTCCAACGACATTTTCTGAACGGATTCCGGCGCTTGCGCGAGTGCCTTGTTCAGGTTTTCCACGTAGGCGCCATTGTGTTTGTCATGATGGATCTGCATGGTCTGCGCGTCGATGTACGGTTCGAGCGCGTCGTAGGGATAACCGAGTTCGGGTAGTTTGAAGGGGTATACCGAGGTACTGGCACTCGAATCAGCAGCTGCCCCTCGGAGAAAGGGGGTATTCACTGCTAAAGCACCGGCCGTCAGGGCAACAGCTTTGATTACTTCGCGTCGCGTCATCATAAGATCTATTGTACATTCAACGAATCTGGTGGCCACTTTTGAAGCGAATCGGTGGGCCGATTTTCGCTCTTTGCTGTTAAGCAAGCATTGATCACTGGGGCTGCACCCCTTATAATAACCGACTTTTTATGAAAACCTCTGTTGCCAACGAACCCGCCACAATACGTCCGGCCTCTACACGAGGCGAAACGATGAATGGCGCCGAGATTCTCGTCGCCGCCATGGAGCGAGAGGGCGTAGAGGTGATCTTCGCTTATCCGGGCGGCGCCAGCATGCCGATCCATCAGGCCCTGACGCGGTCGACCAAAATCCGGACTATTCTCCCCCGCCATGAGCAGGGTGGAAGCTTCGCCGCCGAAGGCTACGCACGGGCTACGGGCAAGGCGGGTGTTTGCATGGCTACTTCCGGTCCGGGAGCGACTAATCTGGTCACGGGGATTGCGGATGCATTCATGGATTCGATTCCGCTCGTCGCGATTACTGGCCAAGTCCCCCAGGAAATGATTGGAAAAGGCGCCTTCCAGGAAACGGACGTCTTCGGGATGACGCTGCCGCTGGTGAAACACAGCTATCTGGTCATGGATATCCACGAAATTCCGCGCGTGGTGAAGGAAGCATTTTATATCGCTCAGACGGGCCGGCCCGGCCCGGTGCTCATCGACATTCCGAAGAATATTCAGAACCAAGTGGCACAGCCGATTTTCCCCAGCGAATTGGCTTTGCGGGGTTACCAGCTGCCGCCCAAGGCGGACCCTGTGGCATTGAATGAAATCATCGGGCTGATCAAGTCGGCGAAAAGGCCGATGATTTACGCCGGAGGCGGGATCATTTCTGGGAATGCATCAGACGAACTGCTCGAATTTGCCGAGCGAAGCCAGATCCCAGTGGCGACCACCCTCATGGGAATCGGCGGTTTTCCGGAAGGCCACCCATTGTCCCTTAAATGGCTTGGCATGCATGGAACGGTTTACGCCAACTGCGCTGTCAATGAATCAGATCTTTTGCTGGCATTGGGTGTTCGTTTTGACGACCGAGTCACCGGCAAGGTCGAAAAATTTGCGGAGCACGGCACGATTGTCCACGTCGACATCGACTTTTCAGAACTGAACAAGAACAAGGTCGTCAAATTACCGGTTCTCAGCGATATCAAATACGCCCTCGGCGAGTTGAATCGCTTGTTGGCCGCCGGTGGGTATCAGCGCGTTTCCAAGCAGTTCAATCTTTTTCCCGACTGGCTCGAGAAAATTTACCAATGGAAAGAACGTTATCCGTTGGATTTCAAGGACACGGACGAAGCAATTTTACCGCAGCATGTGATCCGGCTTCTGCATGAATTGACAAACGGGGAAGCGATCATTGCGACCGGCGTGGGACAGCACCAGATGTGGGCAGGCCAATATTATGACTTTACCCATCCGCGTCAGTTTCTGACCTCAGCCGGGCTTGGTGCGATGGGATTCGGCTTCCCAGCTTCCCTGGGAGCGAAAGTGGCTTTTCCCGATCGCCAGGTTATTGACATCGACGGTGACGGTTCGTTTTTGATGAACGTCCAGGAACTGGCTTGCGCTCACGTCGAAGGGATTGCTGCCAAGGTCATCATTATCAATAACCAGCACCTTGGCATGGTGGTGCAGTGGGAAGATCGCTTTTACAATAGCAATCGGGGTCACACCTTCTTGGGTGATCCGCGGGACAGGGAGCGAATTTATCCCGACTATGTGGAGCTCTGCCGCGGTTTTGGCGTCAAGTGCGAGCGCGTGATCGAAAAGAAAGATTTGCGAGGCGCGCTGCAGCGCATGTTGGATTCGGACGAATGCTATGTTCTCGATGTCATGACCCCGTTCACTGAACACGTCATGCCCATGATCCCCTCGGGGAAGACCTATCGGGACATCATCATAGACGAGCGGCACGGGAAGTTTGAAGGGTAAGCATTCAGGAGTCAGGAGTTGCAGGAGTTCAGAAGTTCCAGGATTGGACTGCTGATTTCCCCTTCAGGATCCCTTACCTCTGTTCCAAACTCCTTCTGCAACTCCTGAACTCCTGCAACTCCTGACTCCTGATTTTAGAATCATGGAAGAGAACGATCTTCTGGCGGTCCGCCGACAAAAGCTGGAGCAATTGCTTGGGCAGAAAGTGGACCCCTTCGGAGAGCGTTTCGATGTCTCCGGCGCTGTCGGTGAGGTCAGGCAGGCTTTCGAGCAGGGCGCGCGGGTCCGCGTGGCGGGTCGGGTCACGGCGCATCGGAACATGGGCAAGAGCCAATTTCTTGACCTCAGCGATATCAGTGGTCGAATCCAGGTCTACATCAACCTGAAGGAACTCGCGGTTGATCAAGCGGGGATTTTTCAGAATTTGGATATTGGCGATTTCCTGGGAGTCGAAGGGGATTGCTTTGTCACCAAGAGTGGCGAACCGACGATTCGGGTCGATAAATTTCAAATTCTGGCGAAGACGTTGCGTCCGTTGCCCGACAAATGGCACGGGGTCAGTGACATCGAGATTCGCAACCGCCAGCGTTACCTGGATTTGATCGCAAACCCAACTTCACGGGACATCTTCCTCGCGAGGAGCCGGATTATTCGCGAAATCCGACAATACTTGAATGAGCGAGGATTCCTGGAGGTGGAGACCCCGATGATGCAGGCAATCGCCGGCGGGGCGGCAGCCCAACCTTTCAAGACTCATCATAAGGCGCTGGATCTGGATCTCTATCTGCGGATCGCGCCGGAATTATATCTGAAACGTCTCTTGGTTGGCGGCTTTCCTAAAGTCTTCGAATTGAATCGCAACTTCAGGAACGAGGGGATCTCCCGCCGGCACAATCCGGAGTTTACGATGCTGGAGGCCTACTGGGCTTACGCCGATTTCGAGTTGATGGCGGACCTGGTCGAGGAAATGATCTGCACTTTGGCCGAGCGGGTAGTTGGATCTCTGCTGATTGCCCATAAGGATAGCGAGGGAAAAATCAAGCGAACGATTAATCTATCGCGTCCCTGGAAACGGGTTCGGTACCAAGAGCTGATTCTGCAGGTCGATCAAACCTGGTATGACCGCAACCAGGATGAGAAGCTGAAGCGTTGTAAGGAATTGGGAGTCGAAGTGCATGCTGGAATGCAGGAGTTTGAGATCACCCAGCAGTTGTTTGAAAAACTCGTCGAGGAACAGACCGTCGACCCTCTTTTTGTGACGCACCTGCCAGTGGAACTAGTTCCGTTGGCCAAACAAAACGTGGAGAATCCAGCGCTGGTGGACGTTTATGAACTGATCATTAACGGTCAAGAGATATCGCCTGGGTATTCGGAGTTGAATGATCCGCTGGTTCAGCGGCGCAGGCTTGTGGAACAGGTTGGTGAGGAGGTGCAGAACCTCGATGAAGATTTTCTGCTCGCCCTGGAACATGGTATGCCGCCGGCAGGCGGAATTGGAGTCGGAATTGACCGACTGGTGATGACACTCACCGGTGCGGACTCGATTCGAGAGGTCATCTTGTTTCCGCATTTGAAACCGAAATCGCAAGAATGATCACGACCGGAGTAGCTTCAAAGATTCCGGATATTCCGCCGCAGGCCACCAACTCTTTTCGGTTCAGTCTATTTAACGCGGTCAATTTCCAGATCACGCTTGGGGCTCCGATGGTGCTGTACGCAAAGGCCTTGGGTGGAAGTGCGACCACGATTGGGATTGTCGCTTCGCTGGCGCCACTGATGACTATCCTCCAGCTTCCGACGGCCTATTTCATTCCGAAAGTCGGCTACAAAGGTTTCGTCTTATTCGGCTGGTCGGTGCGTGCGGTGTTGTTGTTCCTGCTCGCGATCCTGCCCTTGCTCGTCTTTCTACCTACGGCAATCCAGACGCAACTGATGCTGGTCTGTCTATTCCTTTTTAACGTAGTCCGAGGTATTTCCACGGGTGCCTGGCTCCCATGGTTGACGGCGCTCGTTCCGGCAAATGCTCGAGGCGCATTTCTACGCTCCGACCAATTCCACATGCAATGCGGAGGAATGCTCGCCGTCGCCATCGCAACGATTGTCCTTTGGTCTGGTGGCCAACCCTGGCAATTTTCCCTCCTCTTTGTCATTAGCGGGTTGGCCGGAATGTTGAGCCTTCATTTCGTGCGCAAAATTCCGGATGTCGAGATTGGCGAACAAGCAAAATCCTCCGGCCAGCCGGTTCCATGGTTGCAGATATTGAAATATCCTCCTTTTGCCAAGTTGTTGATCTTTAATGTGGTCTACAACTGGGTGGTCGGCGGACTGGCTGCGTTTGTCATTGCCTTCCTGGAAGGGAGGGCGGGATACACCGCGGGGCAGGTTCTCGCCGTCAGCCTGGCTGCGGCGGCTGGTGCGTTCGCCACTGTTCCTTTCTTTGGTCTCATCCTGGAGCGGACGGGAAGCAAGCCCCTTCTAAGGCTCGCCATGTCACTGTACCTCGTCGGTATCCTGTTCTGGGTCCTGATTACCAGCGGGATTTTCCCAGCCCACTACCTTCTCATTGGATTCAACTATCTCATCCTTGGTGTCGCGGGCGGGCTATTTTCGATTGCCAACACGCGAATCGCGATGGACACCATGCCCACGATGGGCCGGAACCACTTTTTTGCCCTTTTCACCGTTTTCGCCTCGTTAAGTCTGGGCTTGGCACCCATTTTTTGGGGTGTCTTTCTCGATACGTTGGGCAAAAAGGAGTTTTCAATCGGATTTTTTCAGGTCAACCGGTACAGCACCTATTTCGTTTTACTTTCGCTGCTGGGAATCGTGACGTTTTTCCTGGCAAAACCCCTGGTCGAAGAGAAGGGCAAACCGTTCGACACAGCAATTCGCGACGTCGTCATTCTGGCGCGGTTGAAGCTTTATGGCCGATTCTTTAACCGATAAGATTGTAGACAGCGTTCTCCGACCTGTGCCCAAAAAGATTCGCTTGCCTTTCACCTATTTTCTCGCGCTGCGGTACCTGAAGCCGAAGCGCACTTTTCTTTCGCTGATCACTTTGATCTCGATCCTGGGCGTGGTGCTTGGGATCAGCGTCTTGATCATTGTGATCTCGGTAATGACCGGGTTTGAACGGGAGCTCCAGCGAAAGATTGTCGGCTTTGACGCCGACATCTTGATCAGCGGCAACGAAGTCATGAATAACTGGCGAGAGATCCTGGATCGCACCAAAAAAACCGAAGGAGTCGTTGCTGCCGCGCCGTTTGCCCAAGGGCGAGTGATTGTGCAATTTAAGAATCATCGTTCCGTTCCCTGGCTGCGGGGGATCAATCCGGAGCTGGAACAGTCGGTCGCCAATTTGAAGCAATTCCTGGTGGCGGGAGAGTTCGATTTAAGCGGAGACAACGGCATCGTCGGCTCGGAACTGGCCTCTAACCTTGGAATAAACATCGGGGACACGATCGAAATCTACTCGCCGCACGACCTGGGAGAACTGCAGAAAATTCTCGATCAGGCCGAGGGCAAGGCGGACAACCATCAAGAGCTGAAGCGGGTGCGCGAGCTTATCCTCCCGATGGAAGTTACCGTGACCGGGATGTTCAATTCCGGCCGGTACGCCTACGATTCCGATTATATCCTTGTGCCATTGCATATCATGCAAGAGGCCTACAGCCTGGGCGGCGGCGTGCATGGAATTTCGGTTCGGACCAATGACCCGTTTACCGCGGATAAAGTGCGGGATCGTCTCAACCAGTTTCTTCAGCCACCTTTCCAAGCGGTCACCTGGATAGATCAGAATCGGGAGCTTTTCGATGCCATCCGCATTGAGCGCACGACCATGTTTTTTGTTTTGATTTTCGTGGTGATCGTCGCTGCCTTTGGAATCATGAGCACCTTGATCACCTCGACTGTGCAAAAGACCCGCGAGATCGGTTTATTGAAAGCGCTCGGGGCGCAAATGAGCCAAATCATGTGGATCTTTCTCGCCCAGGGGATGGTTGTCGGTTTCTTCGGGACTTTAATCGGGCTCACCAGTGGAATCGCTCTGGTCCAATATCGAAACCAGGTGCGCGATTTTCTGGCTGCCACTCTCCACATCGAATTGTTCCCGGCAGCCGTTTACCAGTTTTCCGAGATTCCTGCCGAGATTGTACCGCGAGATGTCTTGGTGATCTGCATCAGTGGCTTTCTGATCTGTTCCATCGCGGCTCTTGTCCCCGCGTATTTTGCGGCCAGGTTGGATCCGGTCAAGGCGTTGAGGTTCGAGTAGATTTCGTTTTTCCAGCGCTGAGTGGGAGCCTAAACCTTGCCGGCGATCAATGTCAGCCGCAACTGGCCGGTTCAGCCTAAGCGAAGATCGAGGTCGCGTTTTCAATTGGCCGAGTTTGAAATAATACCGCCTCAAAAAGAGTTTTGATTACTGGAAAATTATATGTTGTATTGTCTGGCTTCCGTTATGCGATTTCCGCGCGTCAAAGCTCAGGGGCAGGGATTTTACCACTGCATTTCCGGATTCGTTCATGGTCTGTCTGTCTTCGGGGCTTCGGATGCCCGTTGTTTGGAGGCCGAGGAATTTATTTCCCTGATGCGCCGCCGGGAAGCTTTTAGCGGGATTCAAGTTCTGGACTACGTTCTGATGAACAATCATTTCCACCTGGTGTGCAAAGTGCCTGAACGCAAGTTATTGACTGAGAGCGAAATGCTGGAGCGCATTGAAGCCGGCGACGGGTCGGAGCACGCGCGGGTGCTGCGGGAGCAATTAGCACGCTGCGCTGAGCAGCCCGACGGGATTGAGCAGAGCGAGCGCCTGCTGGAAACCTATCGCCGGCGGATGTATGACCTCTCGATTTTTAATAAAGAGCTTAAAGGCGGCTATGCCCAGTCCTACAATCGGCGTCACCGACGCTACGGTGTCTTGTGGGCCGATCGCTTTAAGAGCGTCCTCTTGGAAGGAGGCCGTGCCGTGAGGGCGATCGCTGCTTACATCGAGCTTAACCCGGTTCGAGCCGGTTTGTGTGAGGATCCCAAGGAATATCGTTACTGCGGTTATGCGGAAGCGATGGTCCGGGGTTCGGAGATTGCTCTGGAAGGGATCCGGACGCTCCTGAGCCTGCCGCAAACCGCGAGTCGGGAGGAGATCGAAAGAGCGTATCGCCAACTCCTGAATTTGAAAGATGCGGAGGCCAGGGAGGACAATCCGCCGGCCGTTGAATCTGCCAAGGCGCAGGAGGTTGTCGAGCAAGAGAAATGTGAACCCTTGCTGGAGGAGCGATTTGCGGTGCAAAATTCGTTCCTTCAGCGACGGAGTCATCTTGGGGAGCCGCTCTTTTGTGGAATTTCATTGGCAGCGGCTGAAGCAGAGAATCGGGCAGAAGTGCAAGAGCGGCCCCATCGCCCTAAACATTCCCGGTCCGGCGGGTTTGTGGGTCTTACGCAAACTACGAGCCCGAGCCTTCGGTTAATTTACAGATTGTTGACAGATAGCCCTTCGGGCTTCTGACTCCCAGCAAAGTAACGGTCCGGAATCGGAAGGTTCCGAGGGAGGCTGAGCTACGTGGAACGTCGACCGCAAAACGGCATCTACGCTTTTAGTGCTTTGCTCACTAAAAGACCTTCGCCTTTCGTTTTGTTATCCCTTGTGCTTTTGCTATATCGCCGGGCACTAATGGTCTGACCCTCGGCGCCGCTCGAAGATCAGGACTTCATTTTTCGACCTGTCCCCGTGCAGCGATCGGGAGACAGGGAACAGGACCGCTCGCACTGAGACTGCTACGCTTGCCAGGAAAATGAAGCGCACGAGCGCTGCGCCAGTTATCGAAGTATTGAAGTCTTCTAGTCTTCTGACCTGTCCCCGACGAAACGACGAAACGGACCTGTCCCCAAACGAGGGATCAGGAAAGGGACAGGTCCCCAACCCCTGATTGACGGATTGACGGATTGACGCTTTCCCATGACCTGTCCCCCACAAGTGTGTCCCTTCCGATTGGTCGGATTGGTCTGGCGCAAAGGAGAGTGAGTCGAATGTATGGCATGCTGTAAAAGGACCGACCAAAAAGACCAAAAGTGCAGCGTATTCAGTCGGCCTTTTTACAAAAAGATGGGTCAGTTATTTGGAATTCTCTTTAGTGTTAGGTAGTTGGTTAGGGACAGGTCCTTTTCGATCGGTTTGGCGCGAAGGGGTCAAACCGACAGTTAGTTAGGGACAGGTCCCTTCCAATCTTCCAATCGGTTTGGCGCAAAGGGCAGCACGACAGGGCCAGAAGGATGGGTCAACTGGTCAACTGGTCAACTTTAACCGGTCAACAGTTTGGCCGACTCTTTTCCATTCGCCCTGTGCTCGGCGGGAATGAGGGGACTGGCAATGCTCGGTTTTTTCGGACCTGTCCCCACTCTGGGTTTGTCCGGTTTTGACACCGAAAAGATCCCAACAGTGTGGTTGCTGCCAAGGCAGCTTCCGGCCCTGATGACGTGGTCCGCAAAGACTAAGTCTCGACCGAAAAACAAAATAGCATCCGGCGTCCACCGGATCACGGCGAAGGATTGTGAACAGGCCTGGTTGTCGTGGCATCACCATCGAGCTCCAATTCGCACAATCCCAAGATGAACCATCGAAACCATCGTCGGGCACCCTGCCTAGTCTATGCCGAGCTTGAGCCACTATCCCGACCTTAAATAAGCCTCGTGGATTGGCGGTGGATTGCGCGATTCTTGCGGGCTCCCGGCTTGACTTGACCTGATTCTCTTCTCATGTTGCCGATGGGCAGAATGAGTGTCCGCGCGACCGCAGACGAATGAGAGCAGCGATATCAGATTGGGAGCAATTCGCTTATCGCTATGGGGAATCGGATTCCGAAGAGTTCCCTCTATGCCAGCTCCATCCCGGAGATGTTCTTAGGGTGGTCACTGAGCACACAAATTATCTTTTTACGGTCATTAACCATCGTGAAGCGCGGCTCCAGTGCTCTCGATCTGATCGGCCCTCAGGCAGCGTTACGATTTCTGGGTGCGGCTTTGGATTCTCGCACGCGTTCAAGCCCGGACACCTTTTTTGCGGGGGCCGAATGGAGTTCACCTTTTTGCAAAACGAAAAGCTGACTCGTTACCGGACGACATCGATTCGGGCGATCGTCCATCAGCAACACAGGGTGTGAAGGATTCGGAATTTTAATTCTACGGCCCTGGATAGTTTATTAACGGCACTTCGGTGGCGTCTAATCTAAAGAACCTGGTACGGATCCACGTCAACCGAAACATGGACTTCGTCTGGAAAGGTGAGTTTCTGGATGACCGAACGGACCGTTCCGCTCAGACGGCGAATCGCTTTTGACCGAAGTAGAATTTGGTATCGGTAAAAACCCTTGGATCGTTCGATCGGCGCCGGCACGACAGGATGCAGGGTCACAGTCGGGTCCGGTTTTTCGCCGATCCGCCGGTGGATGGTTTCCGCCGTGAATTCCGCAAGCCGTTGATGTTCGGAGCGCACATGAATCATTAGCAGATGAATAAAAGGGGGGTACTCGCATCGCTCCCGAAATTCAATTTCCTGCTCCCAGAATCCCTCGAAGTTGTGGTGGCGTGCGAACTGGATCGAGGGGCTAAAAGGGGTCGAACTCTGGACAAACACTTCGCCGGCCATGTCGCCTCGACCGGCCCGACCGGCGACCTGGGTTAACAACTGAAAGGTACGTTCTCCGGCTCTAAAGTCCGGCATATGCAAGCCGACGTCCGCGTTGATGATGCCGACCAGCGTCACGTTTGGAAAATCGAGGCCCTTGGCGATCATCTGGGTTCCGACTAAAACGTCGATTTTACCGGTTCGAAAGGCCTGCAAGGTCTGGCGATAGGCGTCTTTCTTAGACATCGAATCGGCGTCCATTCTTGCGACTGCCGCCGACGGAAAGAGTTTGCGAACGGTGCCCTCGATTTTCTCGGTTCCATAACCTGCGTAGCGAATGGACGGGTCGGAGCATTTCGGACATTTTCTGGGTGCCAGCATCGCATGGCCGCACAAATGGCATTTAAGCCGATTTTCACCTTGATGAAAGGTGAGCGAGACACTGCAATTCGGACACTCGCAGACGAAGCCGCACTGATTGCAGACCAGGGAAGTGGCGAATCCGCGTCTGTTGAGGAATAGAATCGTCTGTTCCTGAGCGGCCAAGCGCGCCTCGATCGCGCTCGCCAGCCTGGCTGAAATCAACGGAACATGCTTTTGTTTGAGGTACTCTTGCCGCATGTCAACCACGCGGATCAACGGGAGTTGCCGATCGTCGACTCGGGAGGTCAAGCAAGCGAGCCGGTATTTTCCTGTCTTGGCGTTATGGTAGCTTTCCAGGGAAGGGGTCGCGCTCCCGAGCAGGATTGCACAGCGATCGATCTGAGCCCTGACGACCGCCAGGTCGCGAGCGTGATACCGAGGCGTTTCCTCCTGCTTGTAAGAAGTCTCGTGTTCTTCGTCGACCACTATCAAACCTAGACGCTGTACTGGCGCAAAAACGGCACTCCGAGCGCCGATTACCACGCGCGCCCTGCCGCTGTTGAGTTTGTGCCATTCATCGTGACGCTCACCGGCGGAAAGATGGCTGTGAAGCACAGCAATCAGGTCCGCCTGGAATCGCATCTTGAAGCGTTCAACCGTTTGCGGTGTCAAGGAAATCTCCGGAACGAGCACCAGAGCGCCAAGGTCCTGGTTCAGGCAATGATCGATCGCCTGCAGATAAATTTCTGTTTTGCCGCTTCCGGTCACGCCATGGAGCAGGATCGGGCGGTTGTCTCTGGCTTCCACCGAATGAACCACCATCTCCAGGGCCTTTTTTTGATCTGGATTCATCTCGAGAGCGGTGCTGGAGACAAAGCGTTCGCTTCCGTAGGGGTCGCGGTCTGCCGTCTCGAGCTCTACCTGCAGCAAATTGCGGCCGACCAGCTGTTGGATTGTACGATCGGTGGTCGACACCCGCTGTTGAAGTTCCCTCCAACGGATCGGCCCTGCGGCCTCAATTAGAAACCGCAAAACTTGAGCTTGGCGAGGAGCCTTAACCTCGAGGCTTTGGAGCTCTGTCTCTGAAATCTCGCGGCCGAGCGAAACGATCCGCTCTCGCTTGAAACCGACCTTTGCTTTTCGTATGACCTCGGGTAACAGAGATCGAATTGCCGACTCAACCGGACAGCAATAGTATTCCGCCATCCAACGTGCCAATGCTAACAACGATTTATTTAAAATGGGACTTTCCGAAACCAAACCCAATATGATTTTTGGCTCTGGCACAGACGGGGTGTCGACGAGGGCGACAACCGTTGCTAAGATTTCACGTGAACGTAGCGGAACTTTCACCCGAGACCCGATATGGACTTTGCCCGCCCAGGACTGAGGAATAGAGTAATCTAGTTCTTTATCCGTGGGGTCATCGGTGATGACTCGCGCGTAATCTGGCATGTTGGTGATGGTAGTCTAATGGCTTTAGATCAAAGTCAAAATCGGAAGGGCTGGATTGGTAAAGCAGGTCTTTTTTTGCTGAAGATCGCGCTTCTCCTGGTCCTTTCGTGCACGGTGGCAGTGGCCTACCTGGTGATTCGCTCGCACGATCCGGTCTATGTGCTGCGCGAATTGAAGGATTGGACCGATTATCGTCGATTTGATCCACTCATCGTGAAGGTGGCACGGGAATACGATCTCGATCCGCGCCTGATCAAGGCGGTTGTGTGGAGGGAAAGCAGGTTTCAGGCAGACATGACCGGCCGCAACGGCGAGCGCGGCCTGATGCAGGTTTCAGAGGTTGCGGCGCGAGACTGGGCGATCGCCAAAGGGGTGCGGGATCCGCGTCCAGAACAGATCATAATTCCGGAAATGAACCTGGAGATCGGAACATGGTATCTGAGCAAAGCCGTGCAACGTTGGAATGCTGAAGATAATGCCGTCCCATTTGCGCTCGCAGAATACAACGCTGGCAAAAGCCGGGTGGATCGCTGGGTTCGCACCGCCTCGCAAAAGAAAAAAGGGCAGCCAGTGACCGCTGAAACATTCCAGGATAGCATCGATTTTCCCTCCACGGCGCGTTATGTGAGAACGATTCTGGCGCGGTACGATTTCTACAAACGGCGAGGACCCTTGCTGGTGGGGGATCCCGGACCGCTTTAAATCGTGCTCGTCGCCTCGTTATCGTTCTCGTCTTCCCGCTTCTGCTTCGTCTTCCCGCTTCTTTCGCCAGCCGCAGAACAAAGATCGAGAACGAGAACGAGCACGAGGACGATTGGACGATTGAAGAGAAGGATGGAGGAAGCAGCAGAACTTACTGCGGGAAACTTGGGGATCTGCGTCTAATTTAGCCTCGCATGGGTGAGCTGGATCTCGTTCAAGACTTGGCAGTTGTCACGTTGTTCGCAGGCATAGGCGGCTTTCTATGCCAGAAGATCGGCCTTTCAAGCATCGTCGGTTTTCTCTTCGCCGGGCTTCTGATCGGTCCGCACACTCCTCCCTTCTCGATCGTGATGCATGAAGATCGAATCGAAGCTTTGTCCCAATTGGGCCTGGTCTTTCTCATGTTCTCGATCGGACTCGATCTGAGTATCGGCAAACTGCGGAGGATGGGAATTGGGATTGTCCTGGCGGTCGCTTTGGGCGCAATCCTGGTTTTCAATAGCGTCCGTTTAATTTGCCCGTTGCTCGGTGTCGGCTCATCCGAAAGCCTGTTTGTCGCGGGTATGCTGGTCGCCTCCAGTTCGGCCATGATCGGCAAAATTCTGCCAGAGACCGGATTGATTCACCAGCGAGCCGGCAATCTCGCGATGAGTATCACCGTGCTGGAGGATCTGGTCGCCGTGGTTGCATTGACATTTATTTCTTCGGTCGGTCAGATGCACAAGGGGACCGAAGCGAACATGGGAAGGATTCTTGGCGTTCTGCTGGTCTTCGTTACCGTGGTGACAGTGGTCGGTTTGTTGGTGCTCCCACAGATCCCTGCAACGATTAAACCGAGCAGGCACCGATCTGCTGACTATCACAGTCGCCGGGTTGGTTTTGGGGATCGCTGTGATCGCCGTGAAAACAGGTTATTCGTTGGCCTTGGGAGCTTTCCTGCTCGGGGCCATTGTCGCGGAAACACCGCAACGTCCAACCGTTGAACGGGCGATGCAAGGTATGCGCGACGTATTCATCGCGGTCTTCTTTGTCTCGATCGGGATGCTCTTGAATCCGGAATTGCTGGTCAAAAACTGGGTCTTGATATTGTCGCTGGGGATAGTCACGATTCTGGTCCGCACTTTCGCCGTCAGCGCTATCGTTGCTGGTGACCGGAACCGGCGATCGAGATGCGTTTCGCGCCGCACTGATGGTGACGCCGATCGGCGAGTTTGCTTTTATCATTGCCCAGCTTGGGGTCTCGACCGGCATGCTTTCGTCCGATTATTATCCGATTGCCGTCGGCATGGCCCTGTTTACCGCCTTGGTCTCTCCTATCTTGATCCGGCATTCCGGCCGTATCAGCGACGTTTGGCTGAGAGCGCAACCGAAGTTCTTCTACAATCTGCTGGAACAATATCAGCAATTCCTGGCCTCAGTCGGGGCACATCAACGGCGAAGCCGGGTTTTCGGTCTTGCCAGGCGAAGCCTTCCACCTTTGGGGATCAGCGTCATCTTCGTATCCGGTATTTTGATTGTGGCCCCTTTCTTGTTCGCACAATGGATCCACCTGTTCCCGGCCAATGGGGCGCATTGGCCGCCGCACCTGTTTTGGGCCTTAATCGGTGTTGCGGCGGCAGGACCGCTCCTTAGTGTCTGGCGAAGGCTGGCGGAGTTTTTCAAAGGATCGGTTGAGATTGCGTTCGGTTCGCAACAGCCCGTCCTGATCGTCTGGCTGGATCTAGTCGCTGCTATTTTGCTTTTTGTTTGGATCTGGCTGGTCACTCCTTTGATTGGAGCCTACCCGGCCTTTCTTGGGGCAATCCTGGGAACCGCAGTCGTCTACGCTCTCTTTTTCGGTCACCGGCTCCAGACAGTGCAACGCCGTATTGCTGACGAGCTAGCAGAAGCGATTCTTTCCCCAGAGGAACGGCGGAAACGAAGTCATGATCACTGGTTAAAAGACCACCAGGAGTGGGACCTCAGTCTGAGTGAAATCCGGGTACCCGACTCGGAGGCATGGTTCGGTAAGAGTCTCGGCGATCTTTCGCTCCGCAGTCGATACGGTTGTGCGGTGGTCGGCGTGGAACGGCAAGGGTATACGGTCCCTGGTTCCGGCCCAGACACCGAGCTGTTTCCGGGCGACGAACTTCTGGTGCTGGGAACTCCGACCCAGATTCAACGCGTCCGGGCCTTTTTCGATTCCAGCCCCTCAACGACCGATAAAGTCGATTTGCTGGACGAAATCCGTTTGGAGTCTGTAGAGGTACCGGAAAAGAGCCGCCTGGTTGGCAATGCGTTAGCCGAGCTTGAGATCCCGCGGCAAACGGGCGTCCAGATCGTCGGCGTGGCGCGCGAGGACCGTAAGATGCTCTTCCCGGGTCCTTTTCAGGTCTTGGATTCCGGGGACTGGATGCTCATCGTCGGTACGAGGGACCAGCTTCTCCGGTTCCGCGAATGGATTAAGGAGAGCGCGTAAAGAGCGGGTCCTTGATAGCTGCAGCTCATCAGTAAGTTCTCGCTTTGCGACAGTCAGGGGATCTTGGGGGCGAGGGCGCGGATGAGTTCGAGGGCGATTGGTTACGCGGGGTGAGGGGCTGGGGTATGGTTTTCGGTCTCTTCCTCCGTGAGATCAATCACGCTCTTCGGTTTTCGCAGATTCTGATTGAGAACGTCCTTGTCCAATTCCTTCTCCCACCGACTGATGACGATGGTCGCGACCCCGTTTCCGATCAGGTTCGTGATGGCCCGGCACTCACTCATGAAGCGGTCAATGCCTACGAGGATAGCCAAGGACTCGATCGGTACAGACGGCACCACCGAAAGTGTCGCAGCGAGCGTGATGAAACCTGCTCCGGTCACGCCGGTGGCTCCTTTCGATGAAAGCATCGCAACAAACAGGAGAACAAGTTGTTGGCCAAGGTCCAGATGCGTGTTGGTCGCCTGGGCGAGGAACATCGCTGCCATCGTCATATAAATGTTCGTGCCGTCGAGGTTGAAGCTGTAGCCTGTCGGAATCACCAGCCCTACGGTCGACGATGAGCACCCGACCCGTTGCATTTTCTGGAGCATTCCCGGCAGCGCGGTTTCCGACGAGCTGGTGCCGAGTACCAGAAGAATCTCTTCTTTGATGTAGTTGAGATAGCGAAAAATCGAGAATCCGTTGAAAGCGGCGATTGATCCCAAGGACGATGACGACGAACAGTCCCGCCGTCAGATAAAAACAAAACATCAGGTAGCCCAGATTCTTCAGGGCACCGAGCCCCTGACTTCCTACGGTGAAGGCCATGGCGCCGAAAGCTCCGATCGGCGCAACTTTCACCACGATCCGCATGATCCCAAAAAAGACATTTGCCCCCATGTCGATCGCGGTCAGAATCGGAGTTCCCCTGGTGCCCATGAACGAAATAGCGAATCCGCTCAGGATCGCCACCAGAAGCACCTGCAGAATATCGCCGCCCGCAAAGGCGTTAAAAAACGAGGAAGGGATAATATTCAGCAGAAATTCAGTCGGATTAAGTGAATGAGCCTTTTGCGCGAACGATTGGGATTGTTGAAGCTCCGCTGGATTAAGAGATTTCGGATCGACGTTGAACCCGGCGCCCGGCTGCAAAACGTTGACGACGATGAGCCCGATAAAAAGCGCGAACGTGGAGACGACTTCAAAATAGAAAAGAGCCTTGATTCCGACCCGCCCAAGTTTCTTCAGGTCGCTCATGGAGGCGATACCGTGCACGACTGTGCAGAAGATGATCGGCGCAATGATCATCTTGACCAAATTAATGAATCCATCACCGAGAGGTTTCAGGCTTTTACCGAGACCCGGGTTCAGGTAGCCAACTACGATCCCGATAAAAACGGCGATGATAACCTGGATGTAGAGAATTCGGTACCAGGGTTTTTTTTCAGTAGGGTTATGCATGAGAGAAATTGGGGTGGGAATTCTCAGTCGCAATCGCGGGCTCGCGAGCGGGAAGATCGTAGGATAAAAGCCTGACCAGTACAAGACGTTCGTTACTCGATCAGGGTTGTGGTTTAAACCGTCCCTAACTTAGCTTAGCGCAGTTCTGACCCCTGATAACGCGGGCAAAGAACACTGACGCGGAAGAAACAAGGCGAGTACTTCTCAGGTACCTTACTAGCGATTTCCCACGCTATTGCGAAGGCGCAAAGAGTTAGCGATCACCGAGACGCTGCTCAAAGACATTGCCAAGCTGGCTATCATCGGGCTGAGCAGGAGGCCGAACACCGGATAGAGCACACCGGCTGCGATCGGTACGCCCAGAATATTGTAGAGAAAAGCGAAGATGAGGTTTTGCCGGATGTTTTTCATAGTCGCGCGACTGAGAAGAATAGCCGACACCAGCAAATCAAGATCACCCTTGACGAGCGTCACTCCGGCACTCTCGATCGCGACCTCGGTTCCGGTGCCCATGGCTATGCCGACATCGGCGGTCGCCAGCGCGGGCGCGTCATTGATGCCGTCGCCGGCCATCGCCACCTTGGCGCCGCTCTTCTGCATTTTAACAATTTCCTCCCGCTTTTGCTCGGGTGAAAGGCCCGCAATAATCTTGTCGATTCCCGCCTCTTCCCCGAGGATCCGTGCGGTGATTAGATTGTCGCCAGTGAGCATCACCGGTCGAATGTTTAAGTCCCGAAGCCGCCTGACAGCTGCCGCTGAGTTTCGCTTCAATGCGTCTGCTATGGCGATCAGTCCGGCCGGTTCGTTGTCGATCTGGACGGTGACTGCCGTTTTTCCCTCCTTCCGCCAGCGATCGGCGATGAGGCTCGCGATACTCCGCGGGTCATCATCGAGTGAAGGTTTGCCTACATAGACCAGATGGCCTTCCACCTGGGCCTTAACCCCGGCGCCCACGGTCGCCTCGAATACGGTGGCTTTGGGCAAATTCGAGACCTCGGCGGCTCGAACGATGGCCCGACCGACAGGATGTTCACTCAGGACCTCGACGGCAGCTGCAAAACGAAGGAGTTCTTCCTGTTGATACGGCTTAAATGCCACGATTTCCGTGACCTTCGGGTTGCCCTCCGTCAAGGTGCCCGGTTTTATCAAAGGCGACCGTATGGATGGTTTCCAGCTTCTCGAGGACCGCGGCATCGCGAATGAGGATGCCCAGCTGCGCTCCTCTACCAATACCAACCATCACGGCCATGGGCGTAGCCAAACCGAGCGCACAGGGACAGGCAATAATTAACACGGCCACTGCCGAATTGAAGGCAAATGGCCATCGAGGGTCCGGACCGAAGATCAGCCAAACAGCGAAGGTTATCAGAGAGACCAGGAGAACAGCCGGGACAAACCATTCTGCCACCCGGTCTGCGATCCGCTGCACCGGTGCCTGAGACCGTTGCGCTTTAGCGACCAGTTTGACGATCTGGGAGAGCAAGGTATCATCTCCGACGTGTTCCGCCCGAAACAAAAAGCTACCTGATCCATTGACCGTTCCGCCAATGACAGCGTCTCCCGCCTTCTTGGTCACTGGCATGGCTTCTCCGGTCATCATCGATTCATTCACTTCGGAATGGCCCTCGAGCAAAAGGCCATCCACCGGTACTCGGTCGCCGGGTCTGACACGTAGAGTATCGCCGACCTGAACCGCGTCGAGAGGCACCTCTTCTTCGATCTCGGCCACCACCCGCCGGGCAGTCTGAGGCGCGAGTGCCAGCAAAGATCGAATTGCGGAACTGGTTTTCGAACGGGCCCGGAGTTCAAGCACCTGACCAGCGAGAGCCAGAACCGTAATGACGGCAGCAGCTTCAAAGTAGCTATTGGCGTGACCGGCATTTGCAAAAAATAGATGGACGACACTGAAAAGATACGCGGCGCCGGTTCCTAGCGAGATCAAGGTGAACATGTTTGGAGTGCGAGTAATCACGGATCTCCAGGCCTTTTCCAGGAACGGCCAACCGGCCCAGAGAACGACTGGCGTGCTTAAGGCGAACTGTATCCAGAGAGAGAGGTGTTCTCCGACGATAGCGACGATCTGATTCAGTCCGGGGACCATCTCGCCCATTGCCAGCAAGAAGACCGGAAGCGTGAGCAGCGCTCCGATCCAGAAACGGAGAGTCAGGTCATCCAGCTCGTGGTGATCATCCGGAGCCACTCCCGGCGCCACCGCTTCAAGCGCCATCCCGCAGATCGGGCAGCTCCCAGGTTTATCTGAGATGACCTCGGGATGCATCGGGCAGGTGTACTGACCTCCAGACGCGACCGCTCGGCTCTTCACCGGAGCATTCCCGCATTTCGAGCATGATCCGATGTTCTTGATGAGCTGATTTCGGTTCAGCGTTCATTCAATCTCCCTATTTGAGAAAACGAGAAAGAACGTGATGCAGTTCGTTGACCAATTCGGTCGGCTGCATCGGTTTGGCTTTTGGATGCTTTGCATCCTGGCCGAGCACGCAGGTCTGCAGATGGCTGGTCAGAAGTTCAACTCCCAGTGAATCGAGCGCTGAACGGACAGCGGAAATCTGATTTAAGATCTCCACGCAATAGCGATCATCTTCGATCATCCGCTGGATTCCAGCGACCTGGCCGGCGATCCGATTAGACCGGCGCCGGATACTTTCGCGCGTGTTTTGCAACATCCGGAATACATATACCCGGTATACGTATTGTGCAAATCGCTAGAAAAGAAAAACCCGTCCGGCGGTTGCCGGACGGGTTCTCTTGAATCTGTTTGAATCAGATTAGTAGTCCATACCGCCCATGCCACCCATTCCACCGCCTGGGCCGCCCGCCGGTGCTGGCTTATCCTTCTCAGGAAGCTCGCACACGAGCGCCTCGGTCGTGAGCAACAGACCGGAGATCGATGCCGCATTCTGCAACGCGTATCGGGTCACTTTCGTCGGATCGACCACGCCGGCCTTGACGAGGTCAACGTATTCGCCCGTCGCGACGTTATATCCTTCATTTCCGGAACGTGCTTTCACTTCCTGAACGATCAGTGCACCTTCCTGGCCTGCGTTATCGGCAAGCTGACGGAGAGGAGATTCAACCGCTCGACGTACGATCTCGAGCCCGGTTTTTTCGTCACCTTCCAGTTTCAGGCCATCCAGAGCTTTCTGCGCACGGATCAGGGCCACACCGCCGCCGGGGACGATGCCTTCTTCGACAGCGGCACGCGTCGCGTGCAGCGCGTCTTCGACACGAGCCTTCTTCTCTTTCATCTCGGTCTCGGTTGCAGCGCCCACATTAATGACGGCGACACCGCCCGCGAGCTTGGCAAGACGCTCTTGCAGCTTCTCGCGATCGTAGTCCGAGGTGGTCTCCTCGATCTGACGGCGGATCTGGCTGACGCGACCCTGGATGTCTTTCGTCGAGCCTTCGCCTTCGACCACGGTAGTATTTTCTTTGTCAATCGTGACTCGCTTGGCGCGGCCCAGATCGTCCAACGTGATGTTTTCGAGTTTAATACCGAGGTCTTCAGTCAGACACCGGCCACCGGTCAGAACTGCGATATCTTCGAGCATCGCTTTTCGGCGATCACCGAAGCCTGGAGCCTTGACAGCGGCCACTTGCAGCGTGCCACGCAGTTTGTTGACGACCAGCGTAGCGAGCGCTTCGCCTTCGACATCTTCCGCAATGATCAGGAGCGGACGACTGGCCTTGGCAACCTTCTCGAGCACTGGGAGCAAGATCCTTGAGACTGGAGATTTTCTTCTCGTGGATGAGGATGTAGGCATTCTCGAGAATGGTTTCCATGCTCTCCGCGTTCGTTACGAAGTACGGCGAGAGGTAACCTTTATCGAATTGCATGCCTTCCACCACTTCGAGGGTGGTCTCGATCGATTTGGCCTCTTCGACCGTGATCGTGCCATCTTTACCGACCTTATCCATGGCGTCGGCAATGATTTCCCCGATGGTGCTGTCCCAGTTTGCTGAGACTGTGGCGACCTGCGCGATTTCGGTTCGGTCGGATACCTTCTTGGAGATCTTCGCCAATTCGGCGACGACCGCTTCAACGGCCTTCCCAATTCCGCGCTGTAACGACGTCGGATTCGCGCCTGCGGTCACGTTCCGCAAACCTTCGCGGAAGATCGATTCGGCAAGAACTGTTGCCGTGGTGGTACCGTCGCCGGCCACATCCGAGGTTTTCGAAGCAACTTCACGAACAAGCTGCGCACCCATGTTCTCGTATGGGTCTTCGAGCTCGATCTCTTTGGCGACTGTGACGCCGTCTTTCGTGATCGTGGGCTCCCGAACTTCTTGTCCAGGATCACATTGCGCCCGGATGGTCCGAGAGTTGCCTTAACCGCTTTGGCGAGTTTTTCAACTCCTCGAAGGAGCGCGTGCCGAGCTGCTTCATTAAACTGCAATTGTTTTGCTGCCATAATTCTCTACTAACGTACTTTTTAAAAGTTCTGGTTATCCAATGATGCCGAGAATGTCGTCTTCGCGCATGATCAGATAGTTGTCGCCGTCGATCTTGATCTCAGTGCCGCCGTACTTGGAGATCAGCACCTTGTCACCGACCTTCACATTGAAGTCGACTCTCTTTCCATTATCGTCGAGTTTGCCGGTACCGAGGGCAACGACTGTGCCTTCCTGGGGTTTCTCTTTCGCTGTGTCAGGGATGATGATACCACCCTTTTTGACTTCCTTCTCTTCGAGGGGTTGAACTATCACCCGATCGGCGAGAGGTTTCACGTTGATTGCCATACTGTATGTATCCTCCTTCTTGATTTTATGTAGGTTTTAGGGACCAACGAGCCGGCGATGAAGGATTGACCGCCAGGCTCGATGGGGAATTTGAAAGTTTTTCAGCTCTTCTTCTTGTCGTCGTCGACGACTTCGAAATCGGCGTCCACGACATTGTCATCGGACTTCGTCGAACTGCCTCCTGGGCCACCGGATTGGGAAGAGGAACCGGGGGCATCGCCCGGCTGCGGGCCAGACTTCTGAGCCGCCGCTTGTTTGTACAGCTCGGCGCTAATAGCCTGGAAACGGGTTTGCAGCTCTTCAGTTGCCTTCTTGATCGCCTCGGCGTCCGTTCCGTTCAGCTTCTCGCGAACATCTTTGATAGCGTCTTCCACGCCCTTCTTTTGATCCGCGGACAACTTCTCGCCCAGTTCTGCCAATTGCTTCTCGCTTTGGTAGGCCAAGTTGTCGGCGGTGTTGCGAATCTCTGCCGCTTCCCGGGTTTTGCGGTCTTCCTCGGCGTGTGCCTCGGCATCTCTCCGCAGGTTTTCCACCTCTTCCTTGGTCAGTCCGCTGCTACCGGTAATCGAGATTTTCTGTTCTTTTCCGGTCCCAAGATCCTTCGCGGAGACATTCAGGATACCGTTGGCATCAATGTCGAAGGTAACCTCGACCTGCGGCACGCCACGCGGGGCGGGCGGAATTCCATCCAGATGGAAAGTGCCAAGGGTCTTGTTGTCTCTGGCCATCGGCCGTTCGCCTTGCAGGACCTTAATTTCCACGCCCGGCTGGTTATCGCTGTAGGTCGAAAAGATCTGCTGCTTCCGGGTCGGAATCGTCGTATTGCGAGGTATCATCGGCGTTGCGATATTGCCCGCGGTCTCGATCGCAAGCGTCAACGGCGTGACATCCAACAGCAACACATCTTTCACATCGCCGCGCAGGACACCCCCCTGAATTGCCGCGCCCACCGCCACCACTTCATCAGGATTGACACCTTTGTGCGGCTCTTTCCCGATCAATTTGCGAGCCGTATCGATCACCTTCGGCATCCGGGTCATTCCGCCGACCAGCACCAGCTCGTTAATTTCACTTTCTGAAAGTTTTGCATCCCCAAGACAGGCCTTGACCGGTCCAATCGTCCTTTGGAACAGATCATCCGTTAACTGCTCAAGTTTGGAGCGTGTCAGCTTCTTCTGGATATGCTTCGGTCCCGTAGCATCCGCGGTAATGAAAGGAAGATTGATTTCGTACTCTTGTGAAGAAGAGAGGGCAATCTTGGCCTTTTCCGCTTCCTCCTTGATTCTCTGCAGCGCGTCGGATTGTTTGCTGACGTCTACGCCGGTTTCTGAACGAAATTCGGCGATAATCCAATCCATGAGCTTGTTATCCCAGTCGTCACCGCCGAGATGAGTGTCTCCGTTCGTCGCCTTGACTTCGAAAACGCCTTCTCCAATCTCCAAGCACCGAAATGTCAAATGTGCCGCCGCCCAAGTCGTAGACAGCGATTTTCTCGTCCTTCTTTTTATCCAAACCATAAGCCAGGGAGGCCGCCGTCGGTTCGTTGATGATCCGCAGCACTTCCAACCCGGCGATCCGTCCGGCATCTTTGGTCGCATTTCGCTGAGAGTCGTTGAAATAGGCCGGGACTGTAATCACCGCCTGCGTGATCTTCTCACCAAGCTTTGCTTCAGCGTCCGCTTTGAGCTTCGCCAAAATCATCGCCGAGATTTCCTGTGGCGAGAAACTTTTCCGCTCTCCGCCTACTTGCACCTCGACGTGGGCATCTCCATTTGAAGCTCTGACAATTTTGTATGGGACACGCTTCGCTTCGTCCTGGACCTCTTCGAATTTTCGGCCCATGAACCGCTTGATAGAGAAAACGGTGTTCTGTGAGTTGGTAACCGCCTGCCGTTTTGCGGCTTGCCCGACCAAGCGTTCTCCGCTCTTAGCAAAAGCAACGATCGAAGGAGTGGTACGTGCACCTTCAGAGTTTTCGATTACGACCGGTTCGCCACCCTCCATAACGGCCATACAGGAGTTAGTGGTACCGAGGTCAATTCCAAGAATCTTAGCCATACGTGTGAGCAACGACAATGCGCACATTGCATGCCAACCAACCACAAGAAAATAAATCGACATAACCACCTTAAAATCAAAGAGGTTAACCCTACTCATAGAAAACTCCCTTGCGCAGGAATGGTGTCACTCTGGCACAGCCTGTCGCAACCTAAGTGAGCCACGCTGTCACTTTGTCGCTCCGTGGATCCTGCATCCGTCCCTTGATTTTTCCCGATCCGGCCATCATGCTCGGGGTGGCTCTCGCCAAAGAATGGCTATGGTCGACGCGCATCTTAATCCAAACTTAGAGGAAGGCGTTGGGTCCCCGGACCAGATTGAAACCGCAGGGGTTCAAGTGACCGAGCGGGACATCGTTTTCGATTGTCCAAATTGCGGGGGAGAACTTGCGATCGATATGGATGGCGCAGGGATGGAAGTCCATTGCGCACATTGCGGCCATGGGCTGACGGTGCCTGAGTATCACGGACCATCGCTGCAGTTTTTGCAGGCGGCGACGTCCAAGCTCGCGAAGGCCATCCAGGCAGCTCGGAACGCGTCACCGAAAACCTTCCAATTCGAGGGGCGCACGCCGGATGAAATTAATCAGCGCCAAGAAGAGTTGCAGCGGGCACTTCGGGAAACTCAGACACAGTACAGCGAAATCAAGGGTCACATCCATCACGCGACGATCCAGTTGCATCGCTACCAACTGAAGCTGGAAGTTATCGAGGAGCGGCAAATCGAGCTTAAGGCGGAGCTCGATGCTCTGGTTCAGGCGCGTGGCCGGAGGTAGTTTTTGAGTTGTCAGTGCCAGTTGCCAGTGGGGAAAAGAAGCAGGAGCCCAATTCTTGCCCTGCTACTCCGGCCTGCCTATTTCGGCTTGTGCGATCTACGATCGATTTCCACGATCGATTTCCAGAGTCACGCCCCCCTCGCAGAAAAGAAGTTGAAACCGTCCCCCAAACACAGGAGTATTTGCGGCTTGTCCTGGATGGGTGCCAGAGCGGTCGATTGGGCACGCCTGGAAAGCGTGTGTACCGCAAGGTACCGAGGGTTCGAATCCCTCCCCATCCGAAAGAGCTTTACATCCAGTCCGACTAATCAAATATGTTGCCGTTCATGAGATGGCAACGATCCTCGCTCTTGTTGCTGCTGGCTTTGGCTGGGGCGCTTGTTTTGACTTCCTGTATGAACCAGGAGGGCATCGGCGCTGGTGAGGGCGAACTGCAAGATCCAACAAACCAGCGTCCCTCAGTCGGTTACTGACGACATTTGCCTGCCGACGAAGGCTATCTGGCGAAACGCCTGGGAGCCGCGAGAAGAATAATCAAACCGCGGATCCTGTACTGCCAAAGAGATGACCGTGTTTGGCATCGAAAGAAAAGCCGACCGCGTCTGCGTACCGGTAATTCTGGAATCCCTTCACGTTCAATGTAATCCGGGTTCCTGCGGGCGTGGTGCCGTGCAGGAAAGTCAGGTCGCCCAGGTTCTCGGTAACCTCAATCAGGAGAGTGCTAAGTCCGCTCCCGCGTTCGCACACGTGGATGTGTTCAGGTCGCAAGCCGAGCGTCAACTCCGCGCCCTCAGCCACCTCGCCCGGTTTAGTTTTCTCCAGGCTCAAAAGCTGGGATGGAAAATCCGGACCCGCGACTACGACTGTGCCTTCGGTCGCGTGTTCTACACGGACTTTTAGAAAATTCATTCTAGGCGCTCCGATAAACCCAGCAACGAACAAATTCGCAGGGCGTTGATAAAGATCGAGCGGTAAGCCGATCTGCTCGATTTTGCCTTCATTCAAGACCACGATTTTGTCCGCCAGGGTCATCGCTTCGACCTGGTCGTGAGTCACGTAAATCATGGTGGTTTGCAGCTCGCTGTGCAATTTGGCAAGCTCAACGCGCATCTGTACCCGGAGCTCCCCGTCTAGGTTTGAGAGCGGCTCGTCGAAAAGGAAAACATCCGGTTCACGGACGATGGCGCGCCCAATGGCGACGCGCTGCCGTTGCCCGCCGGATAGTTCTTTGGGTCGCCGCTTCAGATACGGGGTTAGCTGCAGAATTTCGGCGGCACGCGCCACGCGCTCCTTGATTTCCTGCTTAGGTCGCTTGGCCATCCGAAGGCCGAATCCCATGTTCTCCTCGACCGACATATGTGGGTAAAGGGCATAGGTTTGAAACACCATGGCGACGCCTCGATTCGCAGGATCGACGTTGTTGACCTGACGACCGCCGATCCAGACTTCACCATCGGTCGCCTCTTCCAGTCCTGCAATGATCCGCAGCATGGTTGATTTACCGCAGCCGGAAGGTCCAACGAAGACCACAAATTCGCCGTCTTCGATTTGGAGGCTGACTCCGTGAATTACTTCGGTTTGGCCGAATTGCTTGACAATATTTTGGAGCTTTAAACTTGCCATTATTCCGAACTTTCCAAACTTTTCTTGCGGATGAAGTAACAACCTCAGGTATCAGAGAGCGACTGCTTGCGCAAGAGGCGATCTCTTGGTGCTTTCGCTAGCCGAATCCAGAGAAGAGCATCGCAAACTGAAACTTTTTCGAAACTTCGCGTTTTTCGAGGTGTTCAGCAGTGTGAGGTGACGTACGAAGAAATTACTGCTACTACCAGCCTCCGCTTGAGAGATCGGAGTTACGGGCTTTTTTCTGCCGTGATTGCGATTTCTAAGGCGTGCTGTGTTTGGTCGATGAAGTTCTCACAAGAGATGTGATTGGCCAGGCTTCAGCTAAAAAAGTGAATACCAAAACCACTTCTGATTAATAACAACCTGAGATTCCTATGACAAAAAATATTCTGCTTCTAGCTGCGGTCCTCGGCTTTATCGCTCAATCCAGCGTCTTTGCCGCGGATCCGACTCCGTCTCCGAGCATGAGCCCGAAGGCCACGACCCATCATCACAAGCATCACAAGAAGGCAGCCGCGGAACCTTCGCCTTCAGCAACTCCCAAGGCCTCCTAAGGGCTACGCGTTGGGATAGGTGTCGCAGGACCAACGGTCCGGTCACCGCTCAATTGCAAGTGATTTGATCCTTCGGACGTTGCTACCGAATCAAGGATCTGTCAGATGAATAGCTGATTTAGCCCGGGTGGGAACACCTGGGCCAAATTTTTTTTCGGGGCATCGAGCGCATGAAATCCGACTCAATCGCGAATAGGCAGAGGTCTCACGCCGTCCAAGAGCTCAGGACCTGGATTTGTGTCACGGAATTTTTTGTTGTTGTGGTTGGCTCTCGCATTTTGCACTTCGATCTCGGATTCGATGGCGGGCCCGCATTTTCGTACTTCACCTCACTACCGCTTGCCCGGTGGCGTGACCTACTCCGAATATCATCATCGTCCGTACTATTATCGCCGATACCATTATGCTCCTGCCTACCGGTCGCCGGCGCGGCATCCCTAACGCGTTCCGCACCTGTAAGCCTGTCCTGTGAGAGCTATATTGGGCGTACCGTCTCCTAAGTCCCAAGGGGTTTAGAAGACGATACACTGGGACGCGATAGGTCAGATCGGAGCACATGGCCGGTCGCAAGCACATCGTCTCCAAGTGTTTTGTAACGGATCCGATGGAGTCTACTGGCGTTCATCATACTCTCAACACCGGCGCCTGCGAAGCTTGGTTTGTCTCCCCCGGTTAGCAACGGCGTGATGAAACACCAAAGCTCATCGATTAACTGCAGGTCCCTTAATTGTCCCAGGATGTCCCCACCTCCTTCCACCAACAAGCGGGTGACCCCTCTCGCACCGAGGTCTTTGAACATATCCAACCAACCGGCCTCCTGGTAAACGAGCGTGCGATCCCGGTATTCGTCCGTCAACAACGTCGCATTGGCTGGCAGATTCCCGGATCGCGTCACGATGACCCGCCAGGGTTGCAATCTTTGATTATCGAGACGGACGGTTAGTCTCGGGTTGTCCCGACGAACGGTTTCCGCGCCGACGAGAATCGCATCGACTGTAGCCCTGAGATAATGAACCAGGCGAAGAGATCGGTGGTTCGAGAGCCACTGCGGTTCGCCGGCTGGGCGGGTGATCCGTCCGTCCAATGACTGGGCGATCTTGGCGATGATCCACGGCATTCCGGTGGTGATCCACTTGTTAAACCCAACGTTTAGCAGACCGGCCTCCTCCTCGAGGACTCCGGTGCTGACCGCGATTCCTGCACGGCGGATCTCGTCGAGCCCACGCCCCTGGTGTTTTGGATTCGGGTCAATCGCGCCAATCACCACTCGCGCCGACTTTTGCAGCGATGATTGCATCTGTGCACGGAAGGGTTCGCCCGACCGTGGAACACGGTTCCAGCGTCACATACAGCGTTGCACCTGCGGCTGACCCGGGTCCTGGCAACGCGGACAAGGCTTCGATTTCGGCATGCGGGCCTCCTGCGCGCCGATGCCAGCCGGTCGATAAAATCGTTCCGTCGCGAACCAGCACCGCTCCGACGGCTGGGTTAGGACTCGTTTTCCCCAGACCTTTCCGAGCTTGCCGCAAGGCCAGCCGCATGTAGCGTTCGTCCAAATCGACCGGTACCGCAGACAGATCTAAAATACCCATGATACCTCTTTGAATCGGCCTCCTCACAATTGGAAGAATTTCCTGAGCCGACGAAGAAAGCCTTCCTTGGTGGCGACCTGTTCGGGGTCGTCGCCGTTCGCGGGAGCGGAGGCGAGCTGCGTTTGGGTAGCGGATCGCCTCGCCACCACGGTCTCGCTGAGGGACTCGGCCAGTTCGGGATGTTCCCGCAATAGAGTTCCCATCGTTTCCTTCTCAATTTCCAGCACCTCGCAATCGAGTGTCGCCAGAACCGTCGCGGTTCGGGGCTCGCCGGTCAGCAAAGAGATTTCACCAAAGCAATCTCCCGCCACCAGGTTGCCAACCGGCTGGGCTCGCCCTTCTCTTTCAACTTGGACCGAGGCTTTGCCGGTCGCGAGAATGAACATTGAGTTGCCGGCATCTCCCTGGATGATGATCCTTTCACCCTTGCCAAAACGCACCCTTTTGGACCCGAGCGTCAGTTGGGCCAGTTGAACCCCATCCAGTGAGGAGAAGAGCGGCTGGCTGGCGAGCAATTTCAGATCATTTTCGCTGGTGCGGGTTAAGCGCGGATGGCGGACAAGTTCAATTTGCTGGGTGGAAAACGCCAATCGGATGCCGCGGCGATTGAGCTCGTACCACACATTGGTCCGGACGCCGTCGATGATATCGGGAAGCAGCCTTCCATCCATCAGCCAAAATTTGATTTCATACTGCACGGCCGATTCGGCGAAGTCGATCAGGAAGACCTTGACCGGCGGGTCGCGAAGTACTCCGGGCGCAACTGCGGAAGCCTGGTGCATTGCTTCTTTGACCTCATTGGGGGGAACTCGATGATCCACGCTGACCCGGACCCGCGCGGCATGTCGGCGCGAAGGATAGTAGAGATTAACGATCGTCGCTTTGGCCAGTTGGCTGTTGGGAATGTCAAAGCTGACGTCGTCGTTATTGCGGAAGCGGGTTGATCGCCAATTGATTTCGACGACTTCCACATGCTTGCCATCAACGATCAACCAGTCACCGACTCGGTACGCTTTCCCGGCCTGAAGACCAAAGCCGGCAAAGATGTTTCCGAGAGTGTCCTGCAGCGCGAGACCGATGATGATGGCAATCAAGCCGGAGCCCGTCAACAGACCGGCGATCGTCACGTGATAAAAGGAAGCCAATCCGAAAAACATCGCGAAGACGAAGACCGCGATCGCGACAACCTGAGGCAGAAAGGAGGGGATTCGTGACTTCTCGCCCGGATAACCGCAGAGCGGCCAAACAAACCGGCGCAGCAACGCGTTAATCGGAAATGCCGCGGTGATCGCAGCTAGCAACCCCACGACAGCCACACCAGGGAATTCGACTTGGATGACCCGAGATGCGAGAATGACCGAAGCGCTTACGATGAAGACGTGTGAAGTCCAGCCCAATTCGACGTTGACCCGATGTTTCAGCCAACGACCGAGCATCAATCCAAGCAGGTAAAACACGAAACAGACCAGAACCAGATACAATCCTGGTGTTTGAGTTGGCCAAAACGACTGAAAATCTCGCAGCATCAAATCTTTTTCCTCGAGGCCCTTTCCGACGGGGATCCTGCTTTGCCAATGGCCTGCTTCGTGAGCGGTGGATCTGGCTCATCTTAAGCCAGCGAAGATGAACCGCCTGGTGGCCCTCGCATTGGGTTGGGTCTTTTTTAAATGAGCACAAGATTAAGTCGAACTCAAAATCGCCCGACCTCATGCAACGTCACTTAAAACTGTTTTCTCCGAAGCCTGGATTTCCACCGGGATTTTTTCTCAGGTTTTATAGTCGCCGGTTGGAGTTTCTCCAGGAGCTGGCGGAATCGAACTGTCCGGTCGCTTATTTCCCGTTCGCCGGCGAGAAGATGTACCTGGTCAACGAGCCGGACCTGATCAAGGATGTCCTGGTCCTGAATCATCGGCGTTTCAAAAAGGGGCGGGGCTTGGAGCGCGCAAAAATTCTGCTGGGGGAAGGCTTGCTGACCAGCGAAGGCGAAGCACATCGGAGCCAGCGAAGGATTGTTCAACCAGTCTTTCAGCACAGATATCTGCAAAACTATGCCGACATCATGGTGGACCGGAGCATCAAGCTTTGCGGCGGATGGATCGATGGTCAGCGGATCAACATGAGCGAACAGATCATGAGTCTGACCCTGATGATTGTCGGCGAATCCCTGTTCGGAGCGAATGTCGAATCCGATACTCGCCGGATTGGCCACTTGGTCAATAAGGTCATGGAATCGTTTTTTTATTTTGTCAGTCCGCTTGGGCCGCTCTTTCGTTTAATGGGTCACCCAAAAATCCAGGATGCCTTCGCTGCGCGAAAGGCGCTCAACCAGATCGTTCTCGGAATGATTGATGCCCGCCGTAACGCGCCTCCTCGCCAAAACGATCTTTTATCCCTGCTGTTTTCCGCTCAGGATAGCGAGACCGGGTGTGGGATGTCAGACGCCCAACTGCGTGACGAAGCGATGACGCTTTTTTTGGCGGGTCACGAAACCACAGCCAATGGGCTTTGCTGGACGCTGTTCCTTTTGGCTACGCATCCCGAGCAAAGAGCAAAACTTCGAGCTGAACTCCGGTCTGTGATCGGTCGCGACCGGCCGCAAGTCACTCATTTGGAGCGGCTGAAGTTTCTGGATCAGGTGATTCGCGAATCCCTCAGACTGTATCCGCCCGCCTATGTGATCGGCCGACGTGCTATCGCGGATCACGAACTTGCCGGGATACGCATTCCAAAAGGGTCAGTTCTGCTGGTCAGTCCTTGGACTGTTCAGCGATCGGAGAGACACTACCACCGACCGCTGGAATTTCGCCCGGAGCGGTGGACGGCGCAGTTTCGTTCGTCTCTGCCGCGTTTTGCCTTTTTCCCCTTTGGCGGCGGTCCAAGGCAATGTATCGGCGAGGGATTTGCCTGGATGGAAATGGCGCTTGTTCTGGCCATATTGGTCCGTGACTGGGATTTCGAGCTCTCGCCCGGGCAGCAAATCCGTCCAAAGCCGGCGATGACCCTGCGTTCAGACTGCCCGATCGAGATGAACCTGCTAAAGGTGCCTGAACCCGCCAGTTCCCCTTCGATCGATCCCGGCACGATCCGGCCCAACGGATCGCCTCCTCGCTCATCCTGAGGAATCCACGGGTTCCATCCTTCGATTCTGCAACTCCGGTACTCCTGAACTCCTGTCCAGGCCGGTGGTTTTGCGAGCTAACTAAGCCTTTTCCCGTTCAAATGCCGCGTCGAAGGCCACGCCGCTCGGAGCAAAATCGTAGGTACGCACATTCCGGCACGACTCGGTCGCCCCGTGAATCCGATCCATTCGAATGTCTTCCCATTCGATCGAAAGCGGGCCGCCGTACCCGATATCGTTCAAGGCGACGATGATTTCTTCAAAGCGAATGTCCCCATGCCCGATGGAACGAAAATCCCAATATCGCCGGTAATCTCCAAAATTAGTGTGACCGCCAAAGACGCCGACTTCGCCTGTCCCGTGCCCCCACCAGACGTCTTTCATGTGCGCGTGATAGATGCGGTCGCTGAATTCACGGAGAAATTTGACATAACTGACGCCTTGGTAGCCGAGATGGGACGGGTCGTAGTTAAAGCCGAACCGGCGATGATTTTTCACTGCCTCCACCGCCCGGTGGGCCGAGGCGATATCAAAGGCAATCTCGGTCGGGTGCACTTCAAGCGCGAAATTCACATCAAGTCCGTCGAACGCGTCAAGGATTGGCACGAATCGTCTGCCGAAGTCGTCGAACCCCTTCTGGATAAAATCCTGACTGGTCGGCGGGAAAGCGTAACAGGCATGCCAGATGCTGGAACCGGTGAAACCGGTCACTACGGCTGGGAAGCTCAGGCCGCCGGCAGGTTTGGTATCGATAAAATTGCGTGCCGCCTGAGCCGCTTTCTTCATGTGTCCTGCGGCCCGTTGACGGACACCTTCAGGGTTCCCGTCTTTCCAGATGTGCGGCGGCAGGATCGCTTGGTGTCGCTCGTCGATGTGATCGCAAATAGCCTGTCCAACCAGGTGGTTGGAGATTGCGAATGCCGTCAGACCGTTGTCCGACAGAAGCTGCCAGCGATCTTTGCAATAATCTTTGGATTCCGCTGCTGTTTCGACGTCAAAATGATCGCCCCAACAGGCGAGCTCGAGCCCGTCGAAACCCATTTTTTTCGCCAAAGGTGCGAGATCTTTTAACGACAGATCGGCCCATTGGCCGGTAAACAAGGTGACTGGTCTAGCCATATTACTTCGGGGGGAAAATCGTTCTTTGAGTTCCGCAACCTTTTAGCCGAGGAAACGCCTTCAATTCAAGGGAAGTCGATCGGCGAGGTCAAAAACCCTGCCCGGCCGACCTCTTTCTGGACTCTGGCGCTTCTGATCCTGGGTACCCCCGGGTGCCAATGCCCTAAGTTGCTTTTCTGTCAGGCGGCTCATTACGAAGCAGTGACCCGGGGAACTGCCGGTAGCTTCAAGGCCTTGAGCAGCGGGGGATCAATCAGCCCGGTGACAGGCAAATTGTTCGATTTTTGAAAGGCTCGGATGGCGTCCTGGCTGTCGGGCCCAATCGCTCCGTCGATTGAGCCGTGGTAATAACCGCGACGGGCCAATTCCGCCTGCACCGCGGTGGCCAGACCGGCCCAATACCGGTAATCATAAACGGGCGAAGCGTCATAGTCCGCATAATCGTATGGATAGCCATAATAATAATCGGGGTACCACCAATACGGAAATCCGAATGCGACAACGTCGAAGCCAAAAAAGAACCGGCGATGGTTCGGAAAGAAATGATTGTTTATGCCGCGGCCGACAAAATGATTGTTGCGAAATCCCTGTCGCGAACCGAACGAATGACCGTATCCAACTCCGGAAGATCCATGGAACCCGCCCCCGGCGAATCCTCCCATTTGATGACCAGACGCGACGCCGGTCGCGACCGTCATCAATGCAGTGAAGCCTGCCGCCAATAGCCAATGAAAAACACGGGTCTTTTTCATCCACAACCTCCTGGGAAACCGACCGGCTGTTGCCGGTCAATCCCATTCAAATAGTATCCTGCACGATCAGGAGGCGCCGCTTTTCGCCGCGCTCAATCCCGATTATCCAATCATACGATATTAAGAACCGAGGAAGCACTTTTTTATTCCAATCCGGAGTTCTTGAGATCCTCGGGTTCATTGACGGCTTTGGAGCGCAGAAACTATCCAATCAGCCGACGGGCTGGATCTTCAAATCGTCAGGATTCCCGAAATCAACCGTAAAATATTTGCTGAAAAATTCCCCTGACTTTGTTTTGAGCGCTTGCCGAACCCGGATCTTCGTTCCGGATAGCCAACCGGGATCCACCACGACCCGACCCTCTTCTGCGTTCGCAGGAGTCGTAAAAATGTTCTCGGCTCGGATTTCTCGTGCCGCTCCGCTTCCCAGGATAAAGAAATAGAGACGGCCGGCTCGGCGACGGTTTAACTCGTCCAAGGCGACAACCGTTCCTGCTTTGTTCCAAAAGACTCCGTACGCTTTTGCGTATTGAATATTTGCGCTGCTGGCATCTGGATAATAGGCGTTGACGGTCGCTAGTACCTTCCCATCAAGCACACTCATCAACTCGTACCGCAGCGGACTGGTTGTTCGAACGACCCATTCGTATTTTCCGTCCGGGCTTTTCGGATTCCCTCTCGAAGTATACGGATCACCGGTCGCCGGCGGGTTCTGCGCCATGGCGGTTACCGCAAGCAATCCGAGCATGAACGGTCTTGCGATAACGCGATAAATCGGCCCTTTCATTCTCATAGGTTAGATGCCCCCCTTTTTCCAGCCGGGCCCTCTATGCACGATATAAATTTGTCCATATTCGGCGCTACCGACCCGGTTCTGAAAATTTTGTTCGACCTGTCCAGAGGAGCGGTCTCCGGCCAGATTGTAGACATCCACTCGACCGGCACCGCTTGCGCCATAGTCCGTTTGGCCCGCATCAGAGCTCGCCCAGAGTCCGGTCGCTCCGGTGTCATTTGCTTCCGCGTACATATCCAAAGCCGGAATGTAAATCAGCGAGCCGCGTGGGATGCGATTAAAGTCGACTGCCACCGTGGTGCCAGCGAGAGCGAGAGGGTCACCGTCTGCTGAGGTGGCTCCCATCCAATTCGCGGAAGCGGCCGTCGGATATGGCCAATCGGCATCTTTGTTCGAATAAGCGGTCAGCCTGGCGTCATACTGGTCCCATTGTGCGAGTTGGTCCTGGGTGGGATCGGCCAAACCGAATCGTTGCCGAAAGGCTTGCTGGTTCTGGTTGGCGTCACCGCCCAATACACCGAGGTCGCCGCTGCCCTGCGGTGGAGAGTTGGCGCCGGTGATCGGGACGATTGCGCCGGCTTGTGCTGCGTCTGCGATCCTGCTGGACTGGGCGAGATCAGATTGCCCCGGCTCAGAAGATCCCGCCGAGACCCCGGATTCTGTGCTCTCCTGGTCATCACATCCGAACAAGAGGAAAAAAATCGGCAAAAGGAGGATGCGAATATCCTGCAATTCTCGGACCTTCATGGGTCAATCTTGAGACAGACGCTCGGAAGCCGAGCCGCTAGCTAACGTCTCCGAATGTTGTTGTTATTCGGAACGTGGAGAACAAAGGCATAGGAGCCGTTGGTGCTGGAAAACTGTCTTAACCAGCCGGCCAGGGAGAAGTTTCTGGTGCGTGCGCCACCATACCGAGCGTCCGCACTGTAGATTGCACCGTCCGCTCCAACAATTCCTGCATGCCCAAGATAAATTGGGCCGGAGGGCGAGAATAGGGTGGGACTGACAATGATCGACCCAGGCGGGGCAGTCTTGGGATCTACAGCCACCGCCGGACCGGTGCGGAGGAGTCGCAGGATTTCGCGCGTGGAGTTTGAGTTCAGCCGAAAGCCCCCGATCGGATAGACGACGCGGTCGATCTCTCGTCCGATCGCGCTGACCTCCGAATCGAGTCCGGGCAGACTCGATGCTATCCGAGTTTTTCTGCTACGGTTCCGCCTACGCAAAAGGAGTTCAATCCCATCTGAGAGCCGCTTTTCCCAGGTACGACTCGAATCATCACGGAGCGGGAAAAGAGAGGTGTCAGCATCGACGATCACGGGTGAGCTGTTCGCCGGCTTGCTGGACTAGAACAAGCCCGGCAAGCTCCTTTCGTGCAAGGAGAAAAAGATAGTAATCGAGATGGGCAGTCGAAAGAGAGCCACAATACTCGATGGTGGCGGCGGGGTCTGCCTGTTGCACCAGGTCCACGTACCGGGAGGGGTGCCTCGGCGGGCTGTCCGATCGAGGACGAGCAGATAACTGTCCAAAATAGCAGGCAGGGGGCGGTGTGACCAGTTAACATAACACTAATTGTATAATGTTATGAACGACTATACAATAAAAATATTAAATGTTTTGAATTAGGGTTTGATCGCTGAGCTTAGTCTGTCTAAGCCATTGTCTATTGGTCCGACGAGGATCGGTGTTACATCGGTTGGTGCCCGGAACTGCTTCTGGGCGGCGTGCATGGCGAGGATATTGATGCGGTGTTTAGGGAATTGCGGCAAGTGGCTGAGGAGAACGTAATTCTCCATCAGGAGCAAGGCTCCCTGCCGGAGCCACGCCACATTGTCTCCCGGCCAAGAGACTGTAATTAAAGATTGAAGAGGGCTTAAAGGACGCCACGCTTACGCCGGTTTGAAAATGAGGCTCTCTTTGTGGCAGTGTTGTTAGAAGCATCGAGAACGGTAACGATTGGAGGAGAAGCCAAGCTCGCCGTACGCCCCATCGCCGACATGCCCAAACGTTCCCCTGACCTCTACCTCGTCGGAGCAAGCTCGCGAGCATCCAGATAAGAGGCGATGGCCGTCGCACTACCTTCGGGATCCGCGATGGCCACGTAGCCATCAGGTCGCACCAGATAAGCTGCTTGACGCATCAGCCCGACCCGATCCATTCCCGGATTCCATGGGAAAATGTGCAGCGGCAATTTTCTCGCTTCACACGTCTCCCGGAGCTTGGGCGCGGCGTCGCCGTACACGTGGACCTGCCAGTCGAGCGAAGTCAGCGGCGCGAAGTTGTCGGCGGCATCTCCGTTGAGGCCCGTCTTTACCCATGGCAACCGGTCACCGCCGTGAACTTTCCCTGCCTGACCTTTGCTGAGACTGCTTCCACGATAGGTCACTACTGTCTGTGAAACGGTGCGAAACATGAGGCGCCGCACTGTGGCGAGCTTGAAAAGGAACGGGAGCAAGAGAGGCACAAGGCGCAGTCGCACTAAACGTGCAATCGCTCCGTGGCTGGTGGCGCCGGTGAATGCTTGATCGGTGGTCGCGACCAGGCGGCGGGCAAAGGCGATCCGTTCGGGTTCATAACTCTCCAGGAGCGAGGCATTCGCACGTCGATGCAGGACTGCCGCGAGTTTCCACGCAAGATTTACCGCATCGCCGATGCCAGTGTTCATGCCCTGTCCGCCTACTGGACTGTGGATGTGTGCAGCGTCACCGAGCAGGAAGGCACGACCCTTTCGGAAATGATCGGCGACACGATGATGCACACGGTAGGTCGAGAACCAGTTCACGTGCTGGACGTCCATCTGCATCCACTCGATCACCTGCTGACTGACATCGTTCCACGAGAGATTGTCGTGCTGGTGTGCGGTTTCTTCGCGTATTGTCCCGACGAGTCGCGCGCGTCCTTCGTCCTTCAATGGAAAGACGAGCAAAAAATCGGTCGCGTCCAAACCGGCATGTAACTCGCCGTTCATGGTCGCTCCGCTCGCTTCCACATCGGCGACATAAAAGAGATGGTTGTATTGGCCGCCCTGAAAACCAATCTCCAGCGTTTGGCGTACCGCGGAATGTGCGCCATCGCACCCGGCAATAAAAACAGCGGTGCAAGTTTCTTGGCCGCCATCTGGACGTTTCAGATGCGCGTGCACCTGCCCCGTCGTATCCTCGAAGCCCACGACCTCCGTCTCGCGCTCCACTTCGACGCCTAGCTCGGTCAATCGTTCGATCAAAAGACGTTCGTGCTCGTCTTGAGGAAAGATCAGGGCGTAAGGGAAGGGAGTGAGGTCGGTGCCGAAGTTGCCGAAGGCGGCTCGCGCTTTCTTTTTGCCGGACACCCAGAGATTGATGGCGGCGAATTGCCGACCTCGCTGGACAACTGCGTCAGCGAGGCCGATTTGCCTGTACAGTTCAAGCGTCCGTGCCTGTACAGCTAGCGCGCGTGACGTCGTCCCGGGTTCCTTGGTCTTGTCGACGATCCTCACGCGCACGCCCATCCGTGTCAGCCACAAAGCCAAGACCAGGCCGGTCGGACCCGCGCCAACGATCAGAACGTCGGGATGGTGATTCGCAGGTTCACTCACCGTCTGAAATCGTTTTTGAACTGAGTAACGACGAACCCATTTGGGCATTGACGCTCATGAGCCTCGCCAAAGCCGCTGGCACACCGATCAGCGAGATGACGATGGCATCAGGCTCTGCCAGTTGCTCCAGCGTCGGAGCCGGCGGCGCGTCTCCGCGCAATATCCAAATGGTCCGCAGTCCCAGACCCTTTGCAGGCCGGATATCACTATCCAGCCTGTTGCCGACATGCACCGCCCGGCTAGCCGGGATGCCCGCTTTATCAAGAGCGTATTGAAAGATCTTGTCGTTGGGCTTTTCAATTCCAACCAGGTCCGCCAAGACGATGACCTCGAAAAGGTCCTGCAACCCATCCCTGCGCAAGGCTCTGAGCGCAGCCTCACCTGAGTTGGCGACCAGCCCTAATTTAAATTGGCCCCCCAGCGCTTTAAGTACGGGTTTCACGTCGGGATAGAGCGCTGAGGCTGGATACTCCCAATAGGCACGAGCGAGTTTTGTCAACCTTGCTCGATCCTGATTGGGTACAAAATGATTCGCGATCGCTGTGCGCAAGGAACCCGAAGCCCGCATTCGCTCGGCATCATAAACCTCCCAGAATTCGTGTTCCTGGACCTTCGGATCAATTTCACGAACGGCCCGCAGCAAGGCTCGCGTGTAAGTAGAGTCGTCGTAGATTGTCCCGCCCAAATCGAACAGGACCAGATCGATGTCGTTTTGGCCTGCCAGAGCGGCCATCGCTGGCGGGTGGGCCAGCAGGCAGGTCGACTCGGCGAATGCCGAAGCGCCAAAAGCCGCCTCCCCGATGCCGCTCCAACCAAGTGATCCTTGTTCCACTTCTTCGGGTAAGGTGAGAAACAGGGAAAGGGCCGCGCTGACCGCGTAGAGGCCGGCAAAAATCCACATCACGCCCTCGACTCCCAACGGCCCAATGAAGACGGCGACAATGGCTGGACCAAGCATCGCACTGGCACCCGCCCCAAGGTTGAGCATCGAGATGGCAGCACCCTTGTTTTCCGGTGCCAAGAGCGGCATGATCGCACTCAACGGCACGTAGCCGGCAAGAGTGGCCCCGTAAAGAACGGCAACGACGACACACAGCCCGAAATTTCCGCGGTGTGCGGATGGCACGTAGTAAAGAAGAAGCGTGGTGATCGTGCAGCCGATCCCGCCCACGTAGGCGACTGTCCGTCGCCAGCCGAGTTTGTCCCCCACGATTCCCGATAACAGGTTTGCGATGATGTTGCTCAGGAACATGTAACTGAGTACCTGCAACCATTGGCTAAGATACAACCCGACGACGGTCGTGAAGAAGGTTGGCAGGAACACCAGGAAACCAAATTGTGGAGCGGTGTTGATCATGCGGACCAGACAGCCGATCGCCGTTTTCGGCTTTTCCCAGGCAATGGTGACACTGGTGAAAATCGACCTGCGCGGCTTGCTTTCGGTTTCGCCAGGCGCCGCCCCCGCTCTTCTGGGAAGTCCCGAAAGGGCGGCGACTCCGCCGATGATCACCATCCCAAGCGAAAACCAGAAAGTAAGATACTGGCCGACGTAAGGAATAGTCAGACTCGCAAAAAGAGAACCTAGGGTCGGCAGACCTGCGCTGAAAGCGAACCAGAACCACCCCACGGCGGATCCCAGCCGTTTAGTCGGCGTGGCAGTCGTGATTAAGACAAGGAAGCCATAAGCGAACAACGGATAACCGATGCCCCGAAGTCCGTAGCTCACGAGCATCGTAGGGAAATTACCTGTCGGGAGCGAAAAGCCGAGAAAAATGACTTGGAAGACGGTCCAGGCGATCAGGCCAATCCACATTACTAAACGCGGTCCCCAGACATCCGATAAAGCGCCGGAATAACGGGCACCCACTGTCGCGAGAGCGCCATAAACCGTGAACATTAAGGCGATTTTTTCCTGGGAAATTCCTTCGCCATGAAGGAAGTGCGCTAGATACCCTGACTCGACGCCGTCCCCCATCATGAACAGCAACAACCCGAAATAACCCCAGGCGAGTGGTCGGGGAAAACTGAAGCGGTCCAAAAAGGAGCCCGTTTGGAAGGAACTAGGCGAGGCCTGGGACGCAGTGGCCATTGTTAGATATTACGTCTGTCGCTCTCCCTCTACGCAACTGAAATCTGCACCGGTTCTGTGGTTTGGGAAAGCGCTGTCAGGGTGGGGCGAACTCCGCCCTGGCCGAAGTTCCGGGTTGTCTGCGAGTGGTTACCTGGAGTAATCCTCGGCGTCACCATGGAGCTGTCGCGAGCAGACACGAGCCGTGGGCAAGACGGGAGAGGAGGAAAACAGAGGCACACAAAGTGCTCTTTTTTCCCACCCTTGGGTTGAACAGATTGGGCAAAATGCAGAGATCGGAAGTAAAAAAATATATGGATGCTTCAAATACGTTTCTTTTTGAAGTCGTCTTCAAGGATATGCCGGTTCTCGGAGAGGATCAGGCCAGGCAGGGCAGCGACCGATCGATTATCGTCGAAGTTGAGCCTGACAGGATACTCCACAGAGTATTTCCTCATCCAGCAGAGGACGACCGGCAGTTCGCCAAAGAATTGGCCCCTCAATTTGCGATGCAGGTCGTTCAGAAAGATCTACCCCATGGATTTGAACCCGCTTATTCGGTGATGGAAATCGAAAGGCTACCCGGTGAGCTCCATCTTTGCCCTCCGAAATTTCAGGGCAATCGATTTCGCGCCTGGCTGATCTGAAGAGGCCCTGCGAGATAATTGACGCGACCGTGCGTGCTGACTTTCGGCAAACCTGGTGGCTTCCCGATGAATCGAGCCGGCTCGGTCATTGGTCTCGCTGCCGGCTCCTGTCCTCCCTAAGAGAATTTTCCTTACTCTGAGAGTACCCGGGCAAATGTCTGCAAAATAAGCGCAGCGGAAGTGGCGCCGGCGTCGAGAACACCTCTTGAACGTTCGCCCAACCGGGCAGAACGGCCAATTTTAGCAACCAGATCGACGGTCGAATCTTTCCCCTTTTCGGCAGCATCCGCCATTTTCTTGAGCGCCTCCTGCAGCGATGCCCCTGCATCGACAGCCGCCTGATACGCCTCCTGCGCGGGGATAACAGCGTCCATCAGAGTTTTATCGCCGATTTTGGCTCCCCCAAGATCTTCCAGACCGTCGCGCGCTGCCTTGAGCATTTCACCGAACAACTTGGCGTCCGTCTCAGGTTTACCCTTTGCCTTGAGACTCATCTGAATAAAAAAGGTGCCGTAGATAGGACCCATCGAACCGCCGATCTCGGTCATGAGAGTCTTACCTATCAGGCCGAGACCCTCGCTCAGAGAAACCTCTTTCTCGCCGAGGCGATCTTTAATCAAGTTGAATCCCTTGGCCATATTAATACCGTGATCGCCGTCGCCGATTTTGCCATCAACCTCGCTGAGATACGCCTTGTTATCGACGACCGTCTGGACTTGGGCCAGGACCACTTTACGTCCCTGAGAATTTGGGAAGTTCGCCATATAACTTGCTAGTGCGAAAGTTGAGTTAGGCCCATGCTTTCGGCTTCTACATCAATCAGGGCTTTAAGTTCGTCGTCCACCTTCATCAGGGTAAAGGTGATGCCCATCATTTCCAGCGAGGTGAAGTAATTGCCGACATACGACCGGTGAATGCTAATCTTGGCTTCCTGGAGAAGGTCGTACACCTTGTTGAAGGCGATATAAAGTTCCATCACTGGAGTGGCGCCCAGTCCGGAGACTAACGCCACCACGTCGTCACCTGCCTGGAATGGGAGATCCTTGAGAATATAGTCGAGGGCTAAGCTGGCGATTTCGTCTGCCGATTTGAGATCCTCGATCTTGACCCCCGGTTCACCATGGTGGCCGATCCCCACTTCCATCTTTCCGGGTTCGATAAAGAAGTTTGGTTTTCCGGCCGCCGGGATAGTGCACGAAGTAAGTCCCACCCCGATGCTCCTGGTGTTGTCGATGGCTTTTTGCGCGACCCGGATCACTTCATCCAGAGAACCGCCTTGAGCCGACTTGGCTCCGCCGCATTTCCACATCAAGACCTCTCCGGCCACGCCACGCCGCTTTTGCGGCTCACTCTTGGGGGCAGAGGCCACATCATCGTTCGCGACCACCGTTTTGACTTCGATGCCTTCCATTGCGGCGAGCTGTTTGGCCATCTTCACGTTCATGTTATCACCCGCGTAATTACCGTATAAACAGGCAACCCCCGCCCCGCCGTCTGCCGCCTTAAAGGCATCGAAGAAGACCTGGGCGGATGGCGAGGAAAACACTTCGCCGACCGCGACGGCGTCGCACATATTCTTACCGACATATCCGACAAAGGCGGGTTTGTGGCCTGAACCACCGCCGGTGACCACGCCGACCTTACCCTGGATAGGCGCCTTTATATACTTCAAGACGCGGGGATTTTCTTCAATAGGCAGAACCAGGTTTCGATGACATTTCGCAAAACCTTTGAGCATGTCTTCGACGACAAGGTTAGGATCGTTAATGATTCGTTGCATAGGGGGATGGGGTCAGGAGGTTAGACTTTGTGGAACTGTTCATCGATTTCTTTCATGCGGTCCACTTTTGGCGCGGAGCGACCGCCTTGGTAGTCTGAGGCCAGCCAGATATCAACGAGCGATTTCGCGAGTTCCTCGCCAATGACTCGTCCGCCCATCGTCATAATTTGGCAGTCGTTGCTCTTCCGGGAACGCTCCGCGGAATATGGGTCATGGCAGACAGCGGCGCGGATCCCCGGCACTTTGTTTGCTGTAATGGCAACCCCGATGCCCGTGCCGCACATGAGAATGCCTCGGTCGTGTTTGCCTGATGCTATCGCCTGCGCCACGGTGAGTGCGACGTCCGGATAAAGAACCGCTGGATCCGGTTTGTTGACACCGTAATCTTCCACCGTTATTCCTTTGGATTTCAGGTAGTCGACGATCTTGCCCTTTAATTCAAAGGCCGCATCGTCGGCGCCCACTGCGATCGTTTTAGTCGGAGTGCTCATAGAGTTTGGGATAATTTCAAGTACAGATAGCTTTCTAATTGTTGACTCTGCATTTACCTGCGGTTAGCCGTCCGGGGAATTCGAAAAAACCAAATCGAGGCATCTCGAGCGGGGGAATTTCCTGCTTCGATTCAAAGGCTGTTGCAACTACCCGCCTCAACGGGAGCTTCCATTTTTCATTGGAAGCTCCTGTTCGGTCTGATCGCGCTACCTAGGCGCAGGTCCTGCAACCTGGCTTTTCTACGGCTCCAAAAGAATCTTGAGCGATTTGTCTCCCTTTTTCATCATCGCGATTCCTTTCTCATACTCCTCGAGTGGCAGCCGATGGGTGACGACCCCTTCGGTCGGAAGGCGCCCATCGCCAATCGCGTCGATTACGAAAGGATAACAGTAGGGTGCCAGATGAACACCCAGGATGTCGAGTTGCTTGCGATCGGAAATAATACTCCAATCAACAGTGACATCGTGGGAGAAAACGCTGAATTCGACAAAACGACCCAGCTTCCGTATCATCTGGAGTCCTTGGACAACCGCGTTCGGATGACCCGTCGCCTCGATAAAGACATCGCAGCCGTAGCCATTGGTCATATCTTTTACGATCTTCACGACGTCGTCG
>CAWBYX010000032.1:0-168057 GCA_963793135.1 uncultured Verrucomicrobiae bacterium | reverse complement strand
ACCTCACCCTGAGTGAACACCTCGAAACGCATGAAGTTTCGAACAATTTGCGTACTCTATCACTCACAGGAAATTGTATGAGGCACTGGCCGCAAAAATCACGCGTTGTAAAAGTCACCGCATCTATTTATACATAATGAAGGAAGGCGGAAACAAGCGGCACAATCTACCGAATCCTTGAAAAGCAGGACCGTCTGACAGTTGGTGCACGGACACCGAGAAAACTTGAATCATTCGCAATCGATTTTGCTTTTCAGTCATTCTAGAGTCCGAGCACAATCAGTTGCAAACGAATGAAGGCAGCAAAGTTGCCACTAATAACTATCTTGATAGCGTTCTCGCTGGCTTTGGCGGGGAGTCTAACGCGAGCGAATTTGATTGATAAGGACGGGGTGGTAAGCGGCGCTTGCCAGAACGCGATGAGCGGAAGAAATCACCGATCTCGGCCGGGTAGATAAAGGAGGCAGCGGGCTGCTTGGAGAATCGGGACCAACTAGACCGTCATCGAAACCCGGATTGCAAAATCTGACTCAATGAGCAACGAAGCCACCTTCGAAAAGTCAGCAGTGAACATACAGGAGGGGCGTCGGTGGTGGCTTTTTGCCACTTGCGTACTGGTCAGCCTTACGAACGAGGTGAGTACCGCAGTCACGAACCTTTCCTTGGGCCCTATGCGCCGCGACCTGGCTGCATCCTCTGCGGTCATGCAAATCGCCGTCACCCTTGGCAAGCTGATGCTCGGCGCCTTTATGCTCGCGGGCGGCGTTGCGGGTGACGTCTACGGCCGGCGTCGCGTGCTCGTGCTCGGCGCCCTCGGGATGGTTGGCGCATCCTTGCTTGCAGCAATCGCGCAGACCGGCGGAATGCTCCTGGTAGCGCGCGCTCTTGACGGATTAGCCAGTGCCGCTATCGCACCGATGGCGCTCGCGCCTATCACCCCAGCGTTTGGTCAAGCAGAACAGGCGCGGGTCATCGGGCTGTTTCTCGGCTTGTCCGGACTCGGTGCATGGGTTCGGGCCGCTCGGCGCGGGCCTGGTGGTACAAGCGCAGGGTTGGAGAGCCGGCTTTCTCGTGCCTGCAGCGGTGGCCGCCCTGGGTGGCTTGGGCGTGTTCGTGTTTGCCTCCGGCGACCCCGCAAAAGCCGAGGGTCGACGGCTGGATGGCATCGGCGCGCTCACTTGTGCTGCTGGTCTGCTTGGGCTGGTGTTCGGGATCGTTCAGATCAACCAGGTGGGATTCCTCCATCCCTCGGTGTTGCAATCCCTCGCCGTTGGCATCGGTTCCCTCCTGGCCTTCATCTGGTGGGAACGCCGGGCAGGGGATCCACTACTTGACGTTAAGCTGTTTCGCAATCGCACCGTCTCGGTGGCCCTCACGACCGGACTACTGGCCGCGCTGGTCATGGGCGGAGCCCTTTTACCGCTGCTCTATTTCCTGCAAACCGTGCAAAAGGTGAGCCAGATTTCAGCAATTCTTCAGCTCATGCCGATGATGGTTGCCGCCGCGGCGTTTGCCCCTGTGGCGGGGAAACCGACGGCCAAGATTGGACCGAGAAAGGTCATTGCAGGGGGGCTATTGCTTATGGCGGCCGGTAGCAGTTTGCTGATTTTGCTGACCCCGGAAACACCTTACGGCCAAGTGCTGTTGGCCCTGATGCTGTTGGGAGCCGGCGACATCGCTGTTGTAACACCCGTAGCCGACGTCATCCTCGGCGCCGTGCCCAGGGAGAGGAGTGGCAGCGCCGCGGCCCTCAATGGAGCGGCAATGCAAATCGGCGGCGCTCTCGGGACGGCGGTGTTAACCAGCGTCCTTACGCTGTGGCGCGCGCAACGTATTACCAAAGCCTGGAACCGAGCGGACTATCGCGCCAGGATATTGCCGCCGCGACGCAAGCCTTGCGCCGATCCATCCAGAAGGGGACGGAGAGCGGGGCTTAGCCATCCCTGAGATGGTGCGCGCGCAACTCACCGATGCCTACCGTCACGCATTCTCTGTGGGCGCCGGAGGAGTGTTCGCATGCTCAGCGCTAATTTGTCTCCTTTCTGCAATATTTGTTTGGTTCGGTTTAAAAAAAATCGGTCGATCGAATTCATCGTCCTCATAATCACACAGAGCTTTTATCGGCCCGTCCCATACGTCCCCCAAAATGATATTGATATCTAAGCCTCCTGAGGAGAACCTTATGCGAACGTTGATCAACGACGCTAGCGACTGCCAGTTCCCAAATCCCGGTGACACCAAGAAGTGAACACACCTGCCGCTAGCGACGACGTGCCGGCACAGCCCCGGCAGCGGCGCGGGATGATCCCCGCTGGGATTGGCTGCGGAGCTACAAACCTCAGTGGTTTCGCTCTGATCTCGCGGCGGGCGTGACGTTGGCGGCGTATGTGCTACCGGCAGCGCTCGGCGACGCATCACTTGCGGGTTTGCCACCGCAGGCAGGACTTTACGCGTGTCTGTTTGGCGGGCTGGTGTTCTGGCTTTTCTGCAGCTCGAGGCACACATCTATCAGCGTCACTTCGGCAATCTCCTGCTCATCGGCTCGTCACTCGGGAGCATGACGGGCGGCGACCGGCGCGCTTCGGAGCGCTGGCCGCTTGCACAGCCCTGCTGACGGCAACGATCGCATTTTTGGCGTGGCTGGCACGCGCAGGTTCGATAGTAAACTTCGTCTCGGAAACGGTTCTGATCGGTTTTAAGGCCGGCGTGGCGCTGCAGCTCGCGAGCACGCAATTGCCAAAGCTGTTTGGAGTGACAGGCGGACACGGGAATTTTTGGGAACGCATGGATGTGTTCTTCCGGCACGTCGATGAGACGAACTCAAGCTCGCTCCTGCTCGGCTGTGCGGCATTGGGACTGCTGATCCTTGGTAAGAAACTGCTGCCGAACAAGCCCGTCGCTTTGTTTGTGGTGATTGGCGGCATCGCCGCGGCCTCGTTGGTCGATTTTGGCGCGCACGGCGTGAAACTGCTCGGCGAAGTGCCGCGGGGTCTTCCGATGCCCTCGTTGCCCGCGGTGCATTGGGATGACCTCGGCGACCTTCTGCCGCTTGCGCTGGCGTGCTTTCTCCTCGGCGCCGTCGAAACCGCGGCATCGGCCAACGTTTGCCGAGAAGCACGGCTATCGTCTCGACAGCAACCAGGAATTCCTTGCCCTTGCAGCCGCGAATTTTGCCTCAGGCCTTGGCCATGGCTTTCCAGTCAGCGGCGGCATGTCGCAGTCGCTCGTAAATGAAAGCAGCGGCGCGCGCACTCCGCTCTCCGGATTGCTGTGCGCGATTCTCATCGGGCTCGTCGCCGTCTTTTTCAGTGAACTGCTGCACACTCTGCCGCGCCCGTGCTCGCGGCGATCGTCCTGATGGCTGTCGCCGGTCTCGTGAACGTCAGGGAATTGCGCCATCTCTGGCAGGTGCATCGCAACGAGTTCATAGTTGCAATGGTTGCGCTGCTCGGTGTCCTGTGGGCAGGGCTGCTTAAAGGCGTGCTAATCGGCGCAATCATTTCACTCGTGTTGCTAATCCGGCGGGTGTCGTCGCCGCATGTTGCTTTCCTCGGCCGCATCCCGGGCGCACGCCGCTATTCGGATCTTAAACGGCACGCTGACAATGAGCCAACACCCGGAGTGCTCGCCTTCCGTGTCGAGTCGAGCATTGTCTATTTCAACGCTGAGCATGTCTTTGACACCGTGCTGCCCACCTCGACGCCGTGCGTGAACCGATCAGGCTCGTCATCTGCGATCTCTCGACGTCGCCAATATCGACATGGCCGGCTCGCGAATGTTCCTGAGGCTGCACGCAGAACTCGCGAAGCGCGGAATTGCTTTCGGCCTAGTTGAAGCGCGCTCGACCGTACGCGACATGCTTCGCATCGAGGGCGTGGAGGAAAAGACCGGCCGCATCGACCGCTTCACGACGCTCGCGGAGGCAATCGAGAGTTTTCGAAAGGGAGCAGCTCCAAAATCGTGACACCCATAGCCGCCCGTGAGAGCATGCCCAATCCGTTTGAACGCTTCTCCTGGATCGCCTTCAGGCTCATCATGGCCCTCACCTTTACCGGCGCGTTGAGGGATGGAGAGACAATTTGCTTCCTGTGGCGTTATGGTAGAAAGAAGTGATTTTTACCGACAGAGATTAAGAAGAGAGAGTTTGTGCTCATGAGTAAGCAGCTAACTCTAACCTATTTTAATGCCGTTATCGGGCTTACAATGGAGTGACACGATACTGCGATGGTTGGAAAAATCTTAATTGCCTGGTGCCTCGTTGCGACGACCGTGATGTTTCACGGCGCCGCGCTAGGGATCATGTTGAATCCAGTGTTGCGCTTAACGAGCAGCTGGAGACGCGGTTTTTGTCCGTAACCTGGCTGGTAGTCCGGATCACTTGGTGGCTCATTGTGATTCACATGATGGAGATCGCGCTTTGGGCCTTATTCTTTTGGTGGCAGAAGTGTCTGCCGGATGTCGAGTCGTCGTTCTACTTTTCCGGCGTCACCTACGCGACAATTGGTTACGGGGATTTAGTGCTGCCAAGAGTGGCGGTTGTTCGGCCCACTGGAAGGTCTGACGGGCATCTTACTGTGTGGATTGTCTACTGCACTTTTATTCGCAACCTTGAGCAGAATGTATGCGGGCCGGACGAATACCAACCAAAACTGATCCATGAAACGCTCATGAACGATGAACTTGGCTGTTCGTCTTTATCCCAAGCGATGCTTTGTGCGCGAGTCCGCATCAGGGGGAGAGTCCGGGGAACAACTTTACAAGGAGTTCGGAGCCGCCAAGCTGGACGGCATATATTTCCAGAGTGCGTCGGCCGATAAAGCGCAGAGGGCCAGCTATGGCTTCTGGCGGTTGGATACGGCTCGGAGCGCGCCGGAACAGACACAGGCTAAGGGATAAAACGCAGACCTCAAGAATGAAGACGGCGAAATGGATATGAGGAAACGAGTATTCCCTTTGTTCCTGCCAAGGTAGACGACCGCGGCGATAAAGCAGGCCAGCAGGCGCATTCGGCTGACCTTCTCTGTTATCGTTGCGCGGGCGGTGCGGAGCCTTGAGCTACGCCGCCCCCGGGGGAGCTGATCTGCCATCGACATACATACGTTGGAATAAGCCGAACAGCGCCCACAACCATCCTTCCGCGCCATAATCGGCAATCTTCTCAGCGATCGGCAACACTATAAAAAGCGCGAAAACGAGGAGGCGAAGGCGGCCCATCCGTGTTGTTGCACGAAGATTTGCACATAAGGCGTGCAGTGCGGATGAGTGCGAAGCTCAAAAGAATATTCGGTGCCACCCAAGTCCAGTGGGCATTCCAGCTTTCCAGCAGGGTCAGGATGATACCGAGGCAGATCCAGCGGAGCGGGACAGTCCGGGACTGCGCGTAGCCCAAAAGAAGAAGAAATCGGAGCCGCCAAGGTCCGAAAACGCTCACCAGCGGTCGTCTTCAACGAAGAAAAAGCCGAAATGGCCAATCGCGACCGAGATGATTGCGGCGGTCTTCAGCCAGTTGGCGTTGTCAACAAGGTGAGGTATGTGCGGAGTTCTAAGCGTTGCGCGCGTCGATTGCATAGTATCTTGCTGTGTTCGAGCTACTGCTGTTCAGCGCCTCGGCGGTCTGCAAGAACAACTAATGACGGAAGTAAGTGAACTCACCGTTTCGAGTCAGGAGGAGAGTTAGTCTGAGACTTAGTTATTGGTTATGTTGTTTGCCTTGGTTTGTCCATCTGGGATGTCCCTCGGCTCGAAAAGGCGGAGTAACCTCAGGCAGGAGGGTTGAACCTCTCACAAGCTCCGCGGGGCTTCCCTCGTAGGTGGCTGAGAGCATGTTCATTTCCTTGAGGGTCAGGGACAGCGGCAAGAGCGTGGTATCCCGCTCAATGACCGCACCGCCCATCACCGTAGCGCCAAAGGAGACGGTGCAGCCGTCCTGGATGTGAGTTCGCTTCACCTTCAGCATCATGTTCTCGAAGGTGTGAAATTGCAGGAACCCGTCGATAACACAGTCATTACCGAAACTCACCGCGTTCCAGTCGGAGCACTGCATTGGCCGGGTCAGGATTGTCCGGAGACCTATATGACACCCTAACCACCGTAGGATGGAATTTGAAAGAATCGTCCCGGCGAAGAATGCCAGAAAGCCTCTGCACCAGACGAAGAAGCAGTCCTGCGCAAAGAAGTAGGCAAAGTGGCGCCAGGACCAGAAAGGGGTCGCGTGATGAGCTCCCCATTCGCTGCCGACAAGGGATTTCTTGATCGCGACGCTGAACAGGACCAAAGTCACTTCTACGAGGACGAGCGCAATCGCCGCGCTAACAATTGAGTGCCCGCCCAATCGCAGCAAACAAATGTACAGAATCGGGAAGATGATCATCTCGGTGAGGGGCAGCATGCCGATGCTGAAGAAGTCAAACAGGAAGACCCGGGCCAGGAACAGGGGGAAGTCCGGCAGTCTGTGAGTTTCATTCTGCGCCTCAAACGATGCGCTCGCGAATTTCACGGGCGGGTTTCCCGCCACCGTGATTGCCTCGCCAAGCCGCGACCGCATTTGTCGTCGGAACTGTATATCATTGCCCGCCGTGGAGACGCCCAGCAGGAAGTTAGACGGGAAATTCCCGTATTCCGCCACGCAATTGTTACCCCCGAAGAAATTCCGGGGCATATCGAGACGGCGCAGCTTGAAGTGCTCGGCGCCACAATCAAGCATGTTCGTGAAACATCCATTGGAGAAGAACACGCGGGAGTCGGCGGTGGCAACCTCCGGGACGAGGTTGAACATAACGTCGCACTCGGAGGCGCCAAACCGCGGGAAGCGCATGCCAGCGAGGGCCCGCAGGTACTGCCCCGTGATGCTCCAGGTCCACAGTCTCTGGATGCTGTTAAATCTCTTCATTCTGTACATGAGGAGAGCGCCCTTGAGCCCGCGCGAGGGGTACAGACCCGGTGAAGCGGACGTCCAACGGATAAAGATGCAGCCCAGCAAAGAAATCACGACGACGGTGACCCAGGTGGTGATGAATGCGTAGAGAGTCAGATGCCAAACGACCTCGAGCAGCGGCGTCACCCTGAAATACTCGTCGGAAAGTTCAGCCTCTCCAGCTGGTATTAAATCGCGGGCGAACCAGAAGATCGCGGCCGTGGGGACCACGATAAGACAGAAGGATAGGAAGATCTGCATAAGGACGTTGAGGGTCTCCAGTAGCCAAATCGGATACCGGTACTGGCACACGACCGCCGTGCGCTTCAGCTCCGTGCAGCGGCCACTGAGGCGGGCGGGAGCTCCTTCCCAGATCTCTTGCGAACCCACGTTGGTGAGGACGGGGGTGAATGGAGTGATCCAAGTGCCGCGGCCAACCGTCACATTATTGCCGACGCCGGCTCGCATTCCGATCTTGCAACCAGTCTCGAGGTGCACAGGGCCGACCTGCAGGTGCTGCCCCGACCACTTGGCTGCTTGGATGTAAGCCCCGGTCGAGATGGAGACATCGTCTCCGATGGAGATCAAGTCCAGGGGTCCAGACAGGTCAGCATCGTGTGCACACTGAAGGTTATCGCCCACAGTCGCGCCGAGCTGCCGGAGCGCGAATGCCCTAAGAGGCGCGCTGCGATACATGGCATCCAACGGCACCAGCACGATTCTCTCCAGCCGCCCGATGCACCAGATTCGCAGATGCATCTTGCTCCACTTGGGGTACACACCCGGCGTTACGTTATTCTTGTAGATGTCACCGCCCAAGAGAAGCTTTATCATCATGACCCAGAGCAGGCTGAGGAACGGCGCGCCGAGGCCTGCCAGGTACAGTAAGAAGCCGGCGACGATGAACTCCCAGAGGCTTCCGGTTGCGAAGTACTCCCCGACGTCAATGATGCCGAAGACGACGAAGAAGGCCACTAAGCCCGGGGAATACAACAAAGTCGCGAAGAGGACCTGCAGAGTGGTGAAGTATCCGATGGAGAGCACCTCTGCCGCAGCCTCGTCACGCTTGGCGCCGTTCTCGTCGGATTTCACAAGGGACGTAAAGGGCGTGGAGGCCTGCTGGAGCGCCCGCGGGCGGTTGGCCACCTTTCGAGCAGTATTGCAGTCACTGAGCAGCGCGCGGACCTGCACCACCCAACCTGCAGCTTGCAGTTTCTGCGCCAAGCGAGCGATGAGGATCGAGTGTCCACCAGCCTCAGCGAATCCATCGTCCAGTCCCAAGGGTATCTCGAACACGGCCCTGCAGATCGACAGCACTTCCTCACACCCAGGATCCATGTCCCCTTCGGCATCAGGCACCTTGACGTCCCCCTCTCCTGAGTCACGTGCACTACCCTGTAGTCCTCATTTTCCAGCTCGGCGTTTCTCAGTGGAGGAGACAGGTTTGGCAAGCACTTCCGGTCGATCTTCCCCGAAACCGGCTTCATGAGGAATTTTTCGACAAGGAAGATCCTCGTCGGGACCGACGGCGCTGGAAGTTGTTTGGCCAGCGTCGCTGTCACCCGAGCAGCCCACTCCACCGGTGCGGGAGCGACCACCGAGATCTCTCCTTCGCAGATCGAAGGTGCGGCAACAAAGGCGACCAGCATCTCGTTTTGGTAATCCAAAACGGCAGCCTCGATCTCACTGAACTGGGTTTGGAGGATATCCTCAACGGCCTGCGCCTCGACGCGATGCCCGCGCACCTTGAGCTGCGTGTCGATTCGACCGAGGAAGTGCACGCGTTGGGTTCGGATGTCGATTTTGCATTTATCCGCAGTGCGGTAGAGGCGGCCGAACTGAGGGTGCGTGATGAACTTCTGGGCGGTTTGCTCCGGCAAGTTTCGGTACCGGCGTGCGACGTGCACCCCACCGATACAGAGCTCTCCAACCTCCCCGTGGGGCAGTGGTCGGAGTTGGTCGACCTCGAGGATGACGTAGGTAACGTTGGGAAATGGCGAGCCAATGGTAATGGGCTCCCCTGGGCGCAAGCTTTGGCGGCTCGTATCGGTGCTCGCCTCTGTTGGACCATAGGTGTTGATGATCTGGCGTCTGGCCCTGGTCCAAGGCTCCACGAGCGCGCTGGGGAAGGCTTCGCCCGCGGGGACGATGTAGCGACACAGCGGATAGGGGAGATCTAATTCGGGGGTTGGTGTTAGGGTGGTGAGCAGCACCGGAGGACAGAAGAGCACCGTGACCTCAGCTTCGCGGAGGACGGGGACGAGGTCCGGGCCAGATCGGATCTGCTCCTTGGTCAGCATTACCACAGCGCAACCCGACACCCACGCGCTGTACATCTCGGAGATGCTGCCGTCGTAGCCCAGCGACGAAGTAAGCGAGGTTGCGTCCATGCCGGGAAGGAGATCGAAGTAATCGGCGTAGCTCAGGGCCAGGTTCACGTAACCTGCGTGGGGGCACTCGACGCCCTTTGGCATCCCAGTGGTGCCGCTGGTGTAAAAGAGGGTCGCAAGGCGCTGCGTGGGGTCGTCCAGCCAAGGCGGCGGCTCTCTTCGGGGCATCCTCTCCGGCAACGTCAGGACATCGAGCGTCGGCAGGTCGCCGATCTTGCCTTGCCCCCGCGTGAGAACGACCACCGGCTGCGCGTCGTTGAGCATGTGGCTGATCAGGGCATCGGGCAGAGCGGTATCGAGGAACATCACGGTGCCGCCAGCCTTGAGAATACCTAGGTGGGAGGCCACGATTTGCCAGTTGTCTTGCGACATGGCCACGGCCACAACTTGGTCGGGTCCTGTGAGGAAGGGAGAAAGAGCCGCGGCCACGCTTTCCGCCCGCGCGTCGAGCTCAGCGAAGGTCAGGGATTCTCCGGTGTGGGGAATTTCTAAGGCCGTGAGGTGCGGAAACTCTTCGGCAGAGCGGCTGAAGACCTCTGTGAGCCACCGGATTCCTTTCTGATGCGGTACGTTAACGAGAGGGTGGTCGCCAAACACATCCGTCAAGGTGTATTGGCAGGTATCCTCCTGCCGGTGCGGCACCTTCTCCGCCGCCCAAAGATACCGCCTCCACGCCACAAACGTCAGCCCAAAGAAAACCGCGACGGCAGTTGTGACAAAAATCGCTGCCAAAACTCTTCCTCACCTGCTCGTTAGTCTAGACTCCCAAGTTCTCAGAGACGCTTGGGTCTTGACTGCAAACGTCAAAGTTGCCCACTGGTTGAGCATGGCAAAGTCATACGCTTAATCGAAGTACCGCTGTAGCGTTCCAGTTCGACGGACGTCTAAGGTAATGCAATGAGGTCCACCGCCCAACAGTTTGGAGTGCCGTATTTTTAGGGGGATTATATCAAAACCCTCCTTCTCTAAGAGTTTTATCAGAGATGGCTGATTTCGATCGACCACCACCAAATTAGGATTGATGCTGAATGCATTCATGTCAATCCAGTCACTACCAATGCATTTGGAAAGATAGTCGGCATCATATCTGTCTGTGTTCTCCATCGGTGAACTGTAAATGACTTTCCACTGCTTCAAGATTTTGGGCAGGGTGTCGTCATTGATGCGAGCAGGATTGGCGAGGATCAAGCCAGGGCGTAAGGCCACAAGGGTCGAGTCAATATGGCTGCCAAAGTAAACATCTTTGAGGAAATGGACCCGGTATTTGTCGCCGAGAATCGACTGTAGCCAATGTCCCCCCAATTCGTTACCCGTGGCGCTGACCAGGTAAATTAAATCTTTGCCAAAACGCAAGACGTTAGCTGCATCAAAGGCAGGCTCATCATTGCGTGGCGTGGGCTTGTTTAGATCAACCCCCTCGAAGAGTGAGTCCAAAAGCATGGGTTTGGGGGCGCTGTACCACTTTGCGCCTGACTTCATATACTCCATCAACAACGTGCGATAGCTGAACGTTTCCTGGGCGCGGCTGCGGATCACATTGGGCGTCTCGATAATGTGATTGCCAATGACCAACAAAACATCGCGAGGACAATAATTGTAGTACCCCCGAGCTTCCCAATGAATCGTAGAAAACTTGGTCTCGTGTGGCCAGGTGTCCGGACGTCTGACGGTAATACCCAAACCTTCCAGGATTTTGGCAAATCCATTCAAATCCTCTTCCGTCTCTTCAATAATCTGTTGCGGAAAAGGGCCGCACGGAATTTCGGCCAATGAACGATCAGGAAATTCTGCGAGCTGGGTACTTCGGTCTGGCGTAGGATACCGCGCATTGAGCGGATTGCCCACAATGACTTCTTCCAGTTGATCCCACTCATTGCAACTCCATACACCTGACATCTTCTTCACCATCGGGCAGAATTGCTGAAGAAGTCGGGTACCGCAATTGCCCCGCCAGACTTTTTTGCTGCCTCGAGTACAAAATTGCCTACTGCCAGATCAAGAATGCCAAGCCCAAATGGTGAAAATATGCGAGGCCTGTCGTGATCTAGTTTGAACTTCTTGTCTAGAACATCCACCAAACTACCCGAGACAAAATCCCTATTTCCCATCGCGATTTCCGTTAGATGGAGCGAAGTTTCAGCCTTCAGGCAATGATCCACATCATCGACAATGTTTTGCGATGCGAGAATTACATTCACGCAAAGATCGCGCAGCGACAAGTGTAGGACAGTTGGGCAGTGCGCGAACAGTTTCTCCTCCGCAAGATAGGGATCCAGCGCAGTCGTAGTGAACAGTATCAGGGAAGAGTCGGATATGGCATCCTCCAAACGATCTTGAATATCGGCCTGCAGGTTGTGCTGATCGCGGAGCCACTTACTGAAGTGCTCCGCCTCGTTGCCGTCCACATCGTACAAACTCATTTTACGAAACTTCCAATTTCGAAAAAAAAGCCACTGGACGGTTGTACGAGCGATTACCCCCGTTCCGATCACGCCGAGGGTTCCTTCAAAGGGATTGGTGGAAATATGCTCTGCCGCTAAGGCGGCAGAAGCGGCAGTGCGCGTAGCACTGATCAACGATCCCTCGATACAGGCTAGCGGATAACCTGTCGTGGGATCGTTCAGAATCAGCACTGCGGATGCTCTGGCTAAGTTGCTGGCCCTGTTCCCCGGGAAACTCGATATCCATTTAATACCGCTTTTTTGAACCGCGCCGCCGATATGGGCTGGCAGCGCGATCATGCGAGCGCAGGGTCTATCTGGATATCGAAGGAAGTAGCTATCCGGATTTACAGTATTTCCGGAGCCGTGAAGACGGTATGCCGCCTCAACAGCATCGAAAACTTGCTTCTTATTGTCGTCAATCACACGCTTAACCGTCGAGCCGGGAACGACGTAGAATATAGGAGCGGATAGCACGTTTTACTCTCCCATTACGCCCGACAGAGATATGGTTCGCCGCCGATCGTGTCAATTAGTTGGCTGGCGCGTGCCGGCGGTGACGGGTCAGTCTGCATATCCTTGCGCCAAGGCACCGGCTGTGAGCGGACGATCAAACGCTTTTTCTGTGCCTAACTCAGTCGCCACCAAGGCATAAGTTGGCACTGGTCTGTCATCTTCAGGTACGATGACCTTCTCTACCCAGGCGGGGTCATAAATGGTGTCTAGGTACTTTTCGCCGAGATCCGCGGATATGGCGACTATAGTGTCGCCGCGCCTGAACTCTGGAGCTAGCTGTTGTACAGCGGCCAACACTGTTCCGCTGCTTGCCCCAACAAGTAAGTGATATTTTCGAAAGAAAGAAAGACAAGCTTCAACCGTTTTTTCTTCGCTTACTGCGACGATTCTGTCCGGCTTGGCGAGGTCCGCAAGCTTTGGCCTCACGCTCGTGCCAATGCCAGGGAAGTTTCTTTTGCCGGGCGCGCCTCCGAATGTGACAGAGCCTACCGGCTCGACGGCCACAATCTTAATCCTTGGGAATACTTGATGAAGTCGTTCTGAGATCCCGGCCAGGGTACCTGTAGTGCCGGTCCCGACAAAGACCCAATCGACTTTATCAAATTCGCGCGCAATCTCATTTGCCGTTTGCTCAGCATGCACATTTTTGTTGGCTACGTTACTATATTGATCGAGCCAAACCGCGTTCGGGTCCGATTGCAGGATTTGGTCGATTTTCTTTAACCTGGTTCCCAGGTAACCCCCGACGGGGTCCCGGTCTTCAACTACGATAACCCTTGCCCCATAGAGTTCCATCCCCCTTATAGTGGCACGATTAGCGGTTGGATCGGTCACGCAAATGAATTTGTAGCCTTTGATGGCACATACCAAACTAAGCGCAAGTCCAAGATTTCCTGATGAAGATTCGACTAATACGGTTTCGTTTGGCCTAGCCATGCCTCGCTGTTCCAAATCCTCAACAAGCCCTATCGCAGTCTTGACCTTAATCGAGCCCGTTATATTGAACCCTTCCAACTTTAGAAACACGTCGTGACTTTCGGCAAAAGCTCGAAGACGATAAAACAAATCACGAAAAATCAACTGTAAGGGCGATTCGATGATCATAGTTCGACATCCCGGAAGGACCTGCCTTATTCCTCCTCAGGAGCCTGGTGTTGCGGATGGGCGGGTGTACATGGATGGGCGGAACAAACCGCCGAAGGGGAAGAGGTTGCCGAGGCAGTGGATAGAGTGCGGATACGAGTTGTTTTCCGGCGGGAGCGGAGGAACCCGTACTTGACGCCAATTTTCTTGCACTCCTATCTGGTCCAGCCCAATTCCTGATCGACATTGCTGGGGAATACGAGAGGGCAGTTGATTGATGTAATACATTCCTTCCAGTCCAACGGGAAAGTGCTGAAGGTCTTATCGTTGTTTGGGCCGCCATAGTATCTATTGAGTTGCTCCTCTTGCTCTTCGCCGACCGACGGAAGTGGTGATCAGTTTTTGAACTTTGGTTTCGTTTTTCTGTGTGGTGTGGCTGCTAAAGCTTTTTCAGCTTTAGGATGCCCATAGTTTCCTTAAAACGCAATGATTCTCGGACGGTTGGTCGTCACTCGGTCACCAGGAGGATGAGCTTGTCCGGCTCGTGAACCTCCAGCGGCGCTCGATCCATGATGGACCGATTTTACGCTTTGACTCGCTTCGCTTCAGGGATAATGTGCTGGACCGGTCCTAAAGGTGATGCCCACGAGCGGGACTGTTGCCCAATTCGGCGGCCGCCGCGCCTCCGCCGGTCAAGCGGGTACAGTAACCAGAACCATGAAACAACTGCTTACCTTCCTCAAAGCGACCCTTCTTGGTGGAGTGATCTTTGTGCTGCCGGCGTGGCTGGCAGTGCTGCTTGTGGCGAAGGGGTTGAAGCAGTTGCAGGTCCTCGTGAAGCCGGTCAGCACCCATCTGCCGGAAAGCGTGGGACATCCGCGCCTCCTGGCCGTCATCCTACTTCTGGCGCTTTGCTTTGTCGTAGGGCTCATCATCCAAACAGCAATTGGCGCACAGGTGAAGCGTGTGGTCGAGCAGCGCGTGCTCGAAAAGCTTCCGGGCTACACGACACTACGCGGGTTTGCCGCGCAGCTGTCCGAGTTCGAAAAGACCTCAAACTTTCAACCTGCGCTGATCGAGATCGAGGACGCGCTGGTGCCGGGATTCTTCGTCGAGCAGCACACGAACGATCGTTGCACCGTCTTTGTCCCCTCGGTCCCTACGCCAATGGCAGGGGCCATTTATATCATCGCTACCAACCGTGTGCATCGACTAGACCTACCGGCAATCAAGGTAATGCAGTGCATCTCAAAATGGGGCTCCGGTAGTGACGCACTGGTCGCTGCCCTGAATGCAAAGAACAGCACGTCGAACGAGGCAACAAAACAGGGGACGTGACATAACGATTGCGACCGACTCCGGACTGTCAGCACGAACCACCACAAACCGCGACTGCTTGAGCTTGTTCATCTCGGCCGTCAGTCAATGCCTCGTTCTCCTTGTGAATCGATCAAGATGAAGAAACTGGCGGACAAGCTGTTCGTGAGCTAATACCCGAAAGAGATGCCACAAGTATGTAACGCTTCCAAAGTGGATCAGCCAGTCATTTTGGCAGAGACTTTCTCTTCTAGCTATGGGTTGGCCTCCTAGTCCGGCTCTGGTGGCTTAGATTCAGCAGTGAGATGCTAAGAGTCTGCTAACATTCAGGGACAAACACCAAAAACAGCGAGGATCAAATATGATCCCTGACACCATTCTGGTCGTCGCTCCAAGGTGAATAACCACGGATTGATTTTTCTGATTTCGATCGCGATACAGAGCTTTTGTGGAAACTGTCGCTTTCGGGCAGCTTGATGCAACTGCTCGCCAGAGAGCGTACACCTAGGCTAGTTTACACACTCACTATGCCATACCTGCAATCGATTCTGGTTTGCGGCTGACACAGTCCCAGAGCCATGAAATAGTTCGTGAGTTTCCAGCGAGTTGACTCATGCAAACCGTACAACGGCCAACCGTACCGAGCTTGTTTCCACTCCTTTTGGGTTTCGGACTCATGCAGATGGGCAATACGTTGCAAGGGACGCTCTTGAGCGTTCGTGGCGGGATCGAGAGGTTCTCGCCAGCTCAAATTGGCGCTGTCGGGGCGGGCTTCTGGGTGGGTATCGTGATTGGATCACTGCGCTGTGGAAAAGTAGTCCAGGCCGTCGGTCATATTCGGGCCTTTCTGGCTCTGGGAGCGATCGCCTCGACCGCACCACTCCTACACCTGCTTATAGTGGATCCGATCGCATGGGTTGTAGCCCGTGCCCTGACCGGGTTCTGCTTTGCCGGGCTGTTCATTGTCATCGAGAGCTGGCTCAACGGCGCAGCGACGGAGGAAACCCGGGGGCAAATCATGAGCGTCTACGCCATGACGGGGTTGTCGGCCGGGATTGTCGGACAACTCCTTCTTCCGGCGACCGATCCGGCCGATTTCAGACCGTTCTGCATCGTCGCGGTTATTATCGCGTTTGCCCTGGTGCCGATCGCTCTGACTCAAGCCGTGGCTCCGACCCAGGAGGGCGGGGGCGCCCGGATCAGCCTGAAACGACTGTATCAGCAGTCGCCCTTCGGACTGGTGGCGGCTTCGTTGTGCGGGGTGACCACAAGTGCATTCTTCGCTTTGGGCCCGATCCTTGCGCAACGGCTGGGCCTCGATACCCGCGGAGTTGCCGTCCTGATGGCGAGCGGTACCCTTGGCGGGTTCCTTCTGGCTTGGCCTATCGGTTGGCTTTCGGACCGCTTTGACCGACGCTTTGTCATTATTGCCGCGGCGCTCACGGCCACTGCAGCCCTGTTCACGATAATCGCCCTCGTACCGGACGAGCCTTCGCGCTGGATACTGTACCTCTGCGCTGCCATCCTCGGTGGGACGATCGTTCCGACTTACAGTGTCGTCATGGCTCATGTGAACGACGCCGTGGGCGAGGGTGAGTTCGTTGCCGCCTCGGGCGGTCTGCTGATCGTGCAGGGCGTCGGCGCAACGGTTGGGCCTTTGCTTGGGGGACTGGCCATGTCGGCTTGGGATCATGGCTTGGCATACACGCTGATTGCGGCGCAGATCCTCTTGGCCGTTTTTGGAGTGTATCGCTCGACCCGCCGGGCTGCTCCGCGCCAGACGCATAAAGGGAAGTTCGTGGTCGAGCCGCTTATCCCGGTTGGGACCACGCTCGAATCAAGGGCTGGCCAGAGCGGGAGGATCTCGCGATAAATTCGGTGTTAGGGCTACCGACCTGCGCGCGTAAAAGTAGTAAGTTTCTATTCCGTCGTCATGCCGGCAGCGGCTGGCCGAAGCGCCAGCGAACGGCCTCGAGACGCGCTACACGCCTCGCGGTGACATGCGGATTCATCTAAGTCTCTCATCTGACCCCCAACGTCGGACCGCTGCCGGTTGTAGACAATAAAACACTAGTCGGAGTTGTTTCCGAGCGCGATTACACCCGAAAAGTCATCGTGAAGGGAAGGTCCTCGAAGGATACCCCGTGAGTGATATAAAAACTAAGGAGCTCCTCACCATGAACTCAGGATAGCCTCGCGGAAATAAAAGATAAAGAATAGTACTGCTTATTCGACCGGCGCAACCTCTTCACCTAACTATCAGGATCCACGCTTCCCCGCCTCGGGAAAATAAGGCAAATCGTTGCCCATTTTAAAAGAGAGGGCCCAGTTGGCTCGGGCCATTCGATGCGCAAACTGGCACGTACATACTTACTGGTTCTAACCTAGTCTAAGATCCTTTCGTCTCAGCTTCCCCGCCCTGAGCAGCCGTTGGCATCTCAGGCTGCTTGAGGCGGATCAGCAACCAGGTTTGCGTTGTGTCCGGGCCAAAGTGCACGAGGCAACTGGCAACATCCTGAGTCAGATTCTGCAGGCCCGTTTCGATGACGGTGTTGTTGGTCCCGATTCTCCAGGCAACCCGCTGCGTCTTTTTATCTACCTGGCCGGAGATCGGCGACTTCTCCCCGCTCAGCGCATTCTGGTAGGCACCGCTTATCACCCCATCCTTATCAATTGAAAGCTGGAAAAACATGTAAGCATCCCCTTTCTCCTCTTGGGCAAGAGCCCAGACTCCAAGAGGCATCCAGTCCGGCTGCTTGCCTGGTTCCGGTGGCCCGGGTGCGGGAGGCTGCGTGGCCGGTTCGTTTGCCAGAGCTATTGCCTGGTTTGCATATTCCGTCGCGCTTGCTGTCCGCTGACCATCCACATAGACATAATCCCCCTGATACACCACATTGACGCCATAATCGTAAACGGGGGGTTGATAGGTCGCGGCCTGGATTGCGTCTATCGCGAGGAAAGTTCCAGCGGTCGCTAAGGTGGCGGCGCCCCACCACCACCAGGGATTGCCACCCCAGGAACCTCCCCCACGGTACCAGCCGCAGTTCCCCCACCAGTTGTTATCAAAATTGTTATCGAAATTGTTCTGGATGTTGTTGTTTATTTCAAGTCCTCGATTGTTACGAAAATTATTGACGTTACCTCTGTAGTCGTTCCATTCCGAGCTGTTAAATCGCCCAGCTACATTTTCGTTATTCCGGAAATTGTTGATATTGCTCCAGTCTTTGCTGCGGTTCGCGCGGAAGTCGGCAACCTTTCCTCGATTGGCGCCAGACCATTTATCCCAATATTGCTGGCGATCTGCGATTGCTCGATTTCGTTCGGGTGAGAAATCGCCTCTATTGCCCAAATCGCCTCTACCGCCCAAATCGCCTCTACTGCCCAAATCGCCTCGGTCGCCCAAATCGCCTCGGTCGCCCAAATCACCTCTACCGCCCAAATCACCTCTACCGCCCAAATCGCCTCGGTCGCCCAAATCGCCTCTACCGCCCAAATCGCCTCTACTGCCCAAATCGCCTCGGTCGCCCAAATCGCCTCTGCCAATACTTGCCAGACCGGCACCCGCCACTGCGCCTCCCGCTACCGCGCCGAGCTGGCTGCCCCTAACTCCTTGAGCTCTCCCCGCGACTTGGCTGCCGCCAGTTTTGTCCGCAACATTGGGGAACCCTCTGTTGCCCCCCGCGCCGGTTCCGGCTCTATTTCCCTGAGCAACCGAAGGCAGGGCGGACCCGGAGCCTTTCGGACGAGATTGGATCTTGGAAGAAGCTTGGGATCTGTTGATGTTTCCGCCGGCGACATTCTTGTTCGGTGCCAGTCCACCCGCGCGGTTGCTGCTGGGTCGCGCCACGTTCCTGCTCTGGCCTCCCGCTGTGCGATAGCCTCCTCCAGACACCGAAGGCCGGCTGCTGTATCCACCACCGCGTCCGCCTCCTCCCATCCCACCCGCCCGGCTTGCGCCTCCGCCGCCACCGCGGCTGACCGCGCGACCTCCACCGCCGCCACCACCACGACCTCCGCCGCCTCGAGCCGTGAGAGACTCTGTTTGCGCAAACAGCACAAGGGCGCCTGCAACGAAAATCAAAATCCGAAATAGCACTGCCTTCACGAGGAACTCCTGTTTATTGGCTCCCGGTCACTCGTTGCACTTCGATCTTATCCAATGAAGGCTGCGGTTCACCATTGAGCGTTCGATTTTGCGATTCCCAGGTGAACTTGTTGTCGTCGACCTTCGTCAGCACATTTTCAGCTGTTGAGCGACTGCCATCCGGCAATACGTTGGAAGCCCGAATGAGCCAGTTTTCCCCGTCATTGACCCAAGTCGACTCCCCAAAGCCCCCGTTACTATCAAAGATCCAGGACCGGATCTTCTGCCGCAGCGGATCCCAACCGATTATTTCCCAGCCGTCGGTGGCGGATTCATCTCCCTTTACGTTGATTGTGCGTACAAGAAAATTTTTGTCTCCCGCCCAATTGATTTTGGATTGGACGGTTTGATCTCCGCTCTTGTCCTGCCAGGTTCCTGCCAACCATTCGAGAACCTCGAGTTTGGAATAAGCGCTTGCAGGCGGGGCCTCCCTTTCGTTTAATTGCGAAATCTCCCAATGATCGCCTTTCCTGACCCTGACAGCGGTGTAGCGTGTTGTCACCGCCGCGCCATTGTCCGACGTCACGGTAGCGAATCCTCGAGTTACCTTCACGTCTGGAGTAAGCTCCTTGACCTCTTCTGTCGTGATTGCCAGTTTCGCGCCAGGATTTTGCTGAAAATTATCGGCTAGAAGCTTTTCCATGGCATCCCGTCCTTTAACCTCTGCGCCGTCCTGATCAACGTAATCAACTTCTTCTGAATACAATCTGGCGAGCGTTTTTGCATCACCCCTGTTGTAAGCCTCTTCGTATTTTCGACCCTCGTCATCGGTTGTTTGACCTCCCGGGGACGATGGACTCTTTTGCTCGCTGGCCTGCTGCTTAGCCGATGCTCCGGCGTCAGACGCAACACCAGCCAAAACCAGCGAGAACGCCATCAAGATAGTTGTTAGTGGCAATTTTGCTGCTTTCATACGTATGCAACTGATTATGCTCGGATTCTAGAATGGTTGGAAAGCAAAAATGGGTCGATAATAAGTGAACTTTTTTCCGTGTCCGGTGCATCAACTTTGAGAAGGCCTTGCCCTTCAAGGATTCTTTCATGCCGAGCTCCTTCACGCAACCGAAACCGCTCCCATTGCAACATGCATATTGTGGGTCTAAGGCGTGGCTCGCTAGTCATACAATGGACTAGCGTCATGTCCCTTATAAGCGTGAGATTTTTAATCAGCTTTGCGGTGGTCGGGAGATGCTTTCATCATTGGCTCAGGAGAATCCGATGCTTTGAGATCGAGAACCCAGGTGCCATTCAAATTGACTGAAGCCAGACCGGAAAAGGCCAAGCCCAACAAAATAATCAAAGTTGCCAGTAGCAAGCGCATCATTCGCAAATTACAAACGACCGCACGTCCCAGGAAAGCACGAAATCTGTCTATAGACGGGTTCCTCTTGCACACACCCGGTCTGGATTAGGCATTCTTGGAACTTCGCAAAGAAAGCGCAGCAAGCGGCATCGAATGCAAGTGCATACACATCTACTGCTCTACCTTTGAGGTGATGCTTAACAGCGTGCTCCAGTCCTATTCCTAAGCAATCCTTTCTGTACTCTCTGTTATTATGTTGCTGGAAATATATTCGCGCATCGAGCGCTGCAGCCGCTTGTAAATTGTAGTCACCTTTGAGGCCTGATAAATCAGATCCAGGATCTGAAACTAATGCGACCAATCTATTGCGCGTCAGGTTTTCTGCCTGTACGGAGCCGAACGTTAAAAGTAGGACTATAATCATTCCTGCAAGTAGAGTTCGTGTTTGCACAGAGAATGTCCAAACGGCGTGACTTTTCTTGGTTAGGCAGGCATGGCTAATGAGTCGCCCATGCGATTTAGGGTGCGATCGGTGCGAACAGCGTCGTTCTTGTTTTATGCCTCCCCCAGTTTGTGAAGAAACTCATCGAACTTAGCAATACTTGTCCGCCTCCACCAGGGAGATTTACTGCAACTCACGGGTTTGTCTGGCATCTTGGCAGCGAGTCGTCGTTCTCCGAATTGTCCTCGGCGATGTCGTAGAGTTCCAATTCTTCTGGCAATCCCAGCATTTTAAAATAACTGGAGCCGCTCCGGATCGAGGCAAAATTCTTGGCGTCTACATCGAAGTAGATCTCGGAGATTAGAATCGAAAAAGATGTTGATTGCAAAATCAGCCTGACCACAGATGCTGGCCCATTCAGCTATAACGCATGAAACCTGGAAACAGTCTCGCCGTAGGCCGCAAAAAAATGGAAAGCTTTCAATTTGAGAAAACGAGTTTCCAAATCGAACCCTTCGATTCCGAGAAGCTCTCTATCCGCGTCACAAACGTGGACAAAGCCATCGATACTGACCTGTTCCTGTGGCTAGAGCGCGATTCAATTTATGCGGTGTATATCCCCGAAGCACAAAACACACACCAGGCAGCCATGGCCGTAGCCGAGATCTTGAGAGCCGATGCCAACAGTCTCTTTCCTTATAGGATCAGTGGAAACAGCAGTTACCTAACCCTTCTGAACAGGGTCGCCCAAGAAATCGCAAGAGGCGCGATTATGGTGAACTGGGCGCTGGAGCGTATGAAGATTCCTCAGTTTCAACAGTCAGACGAAGAGATCTACGCCGATTTGGCTTCCGAGACTTTCCGAGCCCTGGACAGACAGGATTACGACAAGCGACTCGCTGCTGGTCCAATCGCAAATCTAATGATCGAGCGAAAGATCAGTAACAAAGAAGCTGGTGTGAAGATGGCGAAGCGATACCCAAACTTGACTCGCGCAGAAAGAGACAACCTCTTAAGATGCGCTTTACTGGAAAGGCTTGGCATCGAAATGGCCGAGATGCAGCGAACGGATAGAGCTCAGAACAGGCCGTCCACTGATCCTACGAGCTTCATGAAGCAATTCATCCCCGACGTTCATCCGAGTGAAGCCCAATCAGCGACAAACTGGGGCTTGTTCGCCCTCCGCTGACCCACCTCCATTCGCCCTAGACTTGGATTGGACTTTAGATGGCCCTGTCCGTTGGCGGTCAATATCTTTAGCATAAGCCCACGAGGCACAATTAAAGGGGAGCACCGTGGCAGCGAACCAGAATAAACCCTATCAAGAACACGAGCACGGGGAGGAGGGTGGATAGAATAATGAGCTTGGAGCCCTGCCAACGCGTTTTCCACCCCTGGACCGATTGCAAGTGTTGATGCCGACCAGTCAGCTTCACTGCATTAGGGTTATCCAGCTCCACTTTCATGGCGTCGGCGGATGCGTAGCGGCGATGCGGTTCACGCTCCATGGCGTGCAGGATGATTTCCTCGATTTCTTTCGGGATCTCGCGATTGAGCTTCCGTGGCGCGATTGGATCACCCGTAATCCGCGAGTTCATGACGATGAATGGATTGTCGCCTTCGAACGGGACCGAGCCTGTTGCCATTTCGTAAAGCGCCGCGCCGAGGCTGTAAAGGTCGGTGCGTTCGTCACCCCGCTTTCCTTGGACTTGTTCCGGGGCCATATAATCTGGGGTGCCCATGGCCGGGCTGAAGCCGGCAAAGGTAATCCGCCGCATCTCCTTGGACTTTGCAATGCCGAAGTCCATGATCCGCAGCGACCCGTCGTTACAGATCATAATGTTCTGAGGCTTAAGGTCGCGATGCACAATCTTATGCTGATGCATGTAGGCGAGTGCGCCGCAGAGCTGGCTCGCGATTTGGACTGCATCCGAAATCGGCAGCGGGCGGATTTTGTTCATCACCTGGTCCAGGGTCTTACCCTCTAAATACTCCATCACTATGTAGGGACGGCTATGTTCACCAACATCCAGGAGTCGAAGAATCTTAGGGTGGTTGAGCTTTTTTCCAATCTCCGCTTCGCGCTGAAATCGCTCGAATGAAGCCGGATCTGATTCGAACTGTTGGTGGGGAACCTTCACCGCAACAGCCTGGCCGGTCATAAGATCCTTTGCCTTGTAGATGGATGCCATTCCGCCGCGGCTAATCAGGCCCTCGATTTGCAGGCGGCCGTCCAAGGTTTCGTTCGGTTGCACTTCGGTGATCATGCCGGTCGGAAGTCCTCCATGGATTCGTTGCAGAACGGAGATTCTCTGGTCATGCTTGGCTCGTTAGTTGGTCAATTCGTACAGCCTGCACCTCATCGTTGTCCACCCGTGCCTTGGCGTTCGGCAAAGATAAATGAGTTACGGAAAGAATTTGTCACACAGGAGTACGGAGTTTTCGAGTCGAAAATGGCCAGCGCGTCGGAGGGTTGGGGCCCCTTGGTCCCGGCAAAGGCGGGCTATTTCTATCTTTGGCCGCAATATCACGATTTTCTTGTGCATATCGCGGCGTCCTTTTGCCTCCCATCACACCGGCTTAGTCCTCTTGCAATCGAAAGCCACGGTGCCGTACCATTCGGTGGCTTAGGGACGGTATGGCGCCGATCGGGAGCAACTCAATATAGAACTATAACGACCGAAATGAAACGATGAGGATACTCGAGTCAACTCCCCTTCCCGCGTGCGGGTGTTGCAAAGCTATTTTGGGATCCGAACTGGTGTTGATCTGCGGATTAAAAAGAACTGGTGGAACTCTAACTCGGCTCTGCAGAGCGAGAAGATCCGCCCAGGCCCTGCAAGTCCGCGATACTGGCGAGCTTCAGATCCTCGGGTAGAATATAGAGCTTTTCGATTGTACGATCCAGAAGCTCGAGTTCTTTGCGCAAGGCAGAATGACGTTGCGCTGGTAGGGTGTCCGTTAGATTGACAATCATCGCTCGTAGCCGGCGTGCGATCTGTATGTTCTCCGCCCCGTAAAAACGGATTTCGCTGAAAGCCAGATGAACAAAATCCTCCCACTTAGGAGTTCGGAAGATCACGCGGAGGTTCCCGGCTCGATCCAGGATCTGATCGGTCCGGAGATTCCGCCTTCCCGCGCTTCGTAGAAGTCGGTGCAGCTGATCGATCGCCAGTACAGCGGTCGTTGGATCATTGATCGCTTTTGAGAGTGCCTTGATCGCGATATCGACAAGAATGCGAAACCCAAAGAGCGGGTCCTGCTCCATTGTGCGCTCATCGCCAAGGACGACAGATGCCCGCAACTTCCGATTGTCGATGGCGTCAGCCCCAGCGTGCAACAGGAACAGCGGTTCCCCCGATCCAACAAAATCGCCGACTTGCGGGGCAAATTCGATCACCCCTTTGGCCTTCTCCGCCTCAGCGACAAGGGTCTCCACGTTCACCGCAACCACGATCGCCGATTTGCCACGATGAAGGATTGTCCCTTCTACCGACCCGGGACTCTGCCGTGATTCTGTTATATCCTGCTCTTCCGAAGATGGCTCAGGATAAACACTCTCCATTACCTCGAGCCCGTACTTCCCTACCCGCCCCGCCAGACTGACCGGGCGCAGCATTCTCGCCGCGTAATCGATCAAAAACAGGAAAGCTACGATGCAGATTAAACCAAGGAGGCCCACGACGAAGGCGATTAATTGGTGAACGGTCGTCTCCATTCGGTCCGCAGCCTTGATCGCGAAAAGCAACGTGAAAACGAAAAGGCCGGCCGTCCAGCGGATAAGGTTGTCGCGCAGCAAGGTCGTCGCAATTATCCGCGGTGTGTATTGCCCGCTGGCGACCTGAATTGCCACCAGAAGGGATCCAAATGTGAAGACGATGAAAGAAAGGGCAAGCGTGATGACAGCGTTAAACATCGCCTGCGCACCGGTGACGCCTAGTGCGAGTCCCTTCCAAGCGAACCGGGTATCAAGTGTGCGCGCCAGCACCCAAGCTACCTGCTCAAGTGGGACCGCAAAAAACGGGATAATCCAAAGGGCTGATCGGAGGTAGCTCTTGACTTGATAGCGACGGTTCCAGGTCATAGGGGTCCTAAGGTCAAAACTCTGTTAGCTAGCGCACAAAACTCACGCTCTCAAAGTCTCGATAGCTGCGCTGCGGGGGAGGAGGGAAAACAGCCAGTGGCTAGGAGGTTCTCCATGGGAATCCGCATGCTACCATCAGGTTTGCTGCTAGAGCAAGCTTCGCATTGCCAGCTCCTCCTTCTGGAGAAGGACAAAAGCCCGGCGTGAGCTTATAGAACCGTCTCCCCCGCTATTTCTGCGCGCTGGTATCCCCGGTTATCTGTGACCGTAAAGCTACTTCCGATAACCAGTCTCAATTTAGCACCCTAGCCATTGCTGTTTCACTGATCTCTTCATTCCAATTGTGCGAACAGTTCGCGAAGATCCTTGAACTGGCACTCTCAAACCAAGTAGAAAGCCAGATGGCGTTGAACTCTCAAACTGTATGGATTGGAGACTGATCCTCGAATTTCTGGTCCTGGCAGGCGCGCTTGCGATGGGCGCTCGGATGGGCGGCGTTGGACTCGGGTTGTGGGGGGCAGTGGGCTTGCTCGTGCTCGTCGTTGGTTTTGATGTCGCGCCGGCAAGCATCCCAGGCGAAGTACTTCTGATCGTCCTCACGGTTATCATGGCCGCATCCGCGATGGAAGTGGCGGGCGGAATCGACTTCCTCGTCCGCGTTGCGGAGCAAATCATCCGCAAAAATCCCAAGCAAATTACCATCATCGCGCCCCTCGTCACCTACGGCTTCACCTTCGCCGCCGGCACGGGTCATATCGTCTACCCGCTCCTGCCGGTGATCTACGAAGTGGCGCATGAAAGCGGTATCCGGCCAGAGCGGCCCATGGCCATCGCGGTAATCGCCTCGCAGCAGGCGATCACAGCGAGTCCGGTTTCCGCGGCGACTGCGGCCATGATCGGCTTGCTCGCCGCGCAACATATTGGATTAGTGCAGATCCTCATGATCTGCGTTCCGTCCACACTGATCGCCGTGTTCATCGCATCGCTCGTACAGCTCCGTGTCGGCAAAGAATTGAAAGACGATCCCGAGTATCAAAAGCGCCTGGCATGCGGGCGAGGTGGAGTCACACGCCGCCGCTGGTCGCGAGGCGAGCACTCCCCTCAAGGCAGGGGCAATGACCAGTGCGCTGGTCTTCCTGGCGGGTGTCGCGCTCGTCGTCATGGCTGGCCTTTTTCCGGAACTGCGGACTGTCCCAGGAGGAGAAAAGCCGCTCGTCCTTTCGATGCCGGTCTCCATCGCCATCGTCATGATGGCCGTCGCGGCTATTATTCTCACGGTGACCAAAGCGCCCGTAGCCGAGGTGCCCCGGTGCAAGACTTGCCAGTCGGGCGTTACAGCGATCATCGGCATCCTTGGGCTGGCCTGGCTGGGAGACACTTTCATCAATGCGAACCGTGAGGCGATCATTGGCGGCCTGAGCGCCATGGCAACGGCTGCGCCGTGGACCTTCGCATTCGGTTTGTTCTTTGCATCGGTGCTGCTCTATAGCCAGGCCGCGACAGCGCGCGCTCTCATGCCGCTTGGCCTTTCTCTGGGCATCTGGCCACTGTTGCTCATCGGCATGTTCCCTGCGGTGAACGGCTATTTCCTTATTCCGAACTACGGCACCATCATCGCCGCGATCAACTTCGACCGCTCCGGTACCACGCGGATCGGCAAATACGTGATCAATCATTCCTTTCTCGTCCCCGGCCTTGTCAGCACTACGATCGCTGTCGCCGTCGGCCTACTTATCGCCAGCATGATCGGAATGCAAACGCCTCACTGAACTCCACCTTACTATCGTGAATATCATACTTACTCCAGAACACACCGGCAACCTGGCGCAGACCATGGGCATTCCTGCCGCCGACCTGGCCGCGATCATTTCGCGCGGCACGTCACATTCCTACAAAGCCGGGGATTACCTTTACCATGAATCCACACCGCGCCTCTGGATGGGCATCGTCGAGGAAGGTGAAATCGAAATTGTCCGCGGTCTTCATGGCACTTCCGTGCGACTCGCTACGCTAACGCCCGGTACCGGCTTCAGCGAGGGTGTGATGCTGGAGGACCTGCCGCATTCCGCCTCTGCCGTCGCGCTGACCCCAGCGCGTGTGTGGCAGATTCCGCGGGAGGTTTTCGACGAAGTCCGCACTGCGAAACCTGAAATCTTCTACCGTATGGCCGGCCACGTCGCGCGGCGGCTGAGTGCGCGGCTCCGCGCGGCGAATCAGCAGCTCAGCGGCGGTCCGGCGCCGATTGTCGCCACTTGGCGTAAAGAGCACGATCTTCTGGGCGAACGGGAGTTACCCGACACAGCCTATTATGGCGTGCAAACCCTGCGCGGCATGGAAAACTTTCCGCTCTCCGGCGTCCCACTTAGCCACTTCCAGTACTTCGTCCGCGCGCTGGCCTTTGTGAAAAAAGCTGCGGCAGCCGCAAACGGCGAACTCGGAGTGCTTGATTCGAAGCGCGCAGAAGCGATCGTCGCGGCCTGCGACGAAATCATCGCGGGCAAGCTGCACGAGCACTTTACTGTCGACATGATCCAGGGTGGCGCCGGCACATCGACCAACATGAACGCCAATGAGGTCATCGCTAACCGTGCACTCGAACTGCTCGGCCATCGCAAAGGCGAATACCAATATCTGCATCCGAACGACCACGTGAATTGCTCGCAGTCCACCAATGACGTCTATCCGACGGCGGTAAAACTTGGCGTCGTACTCACCCTACGCGATACCGTCTCCGCTTTGCGCGAACTCCAGACTGGCCTCAAAGCTAAAGCTGGAGAATTTGCCGATGTTCTTAAAATGGGACGCACGGAAAATCAGGATGCCGTGCCGATGACCCTCGGCCAGGAGTTAGGCGCCTATGCCGTAATGATAGGAGACGGCATCCGGCACTTGGAACAGACCAGCGCAGAACTGCTGAAAGTCAATATGGGTGCTACCGCTATTGGGACCGGGATCAACAGCCCTTTCGGCTATGCCGAGCTTTGCACACAGCGTCTCGCGGAAATGAGCGGCCTGCCCGTTATGCTGGCTGGGGATTTGGTCGAGGCGACGCAGGATTCCGGCGAGTTCGCGTTGTTGAGCGGCGTGATGAAAACTGCCGCAGTACAGCTTTCCAAAATCTGCAACGACCTGCGCTGGCTTTCATCCGGTCCGCGTTGCGGACTTTACGAAATCCACTTACCCGCGATGCAGCCTGGCTCTTCCATCATGCCCGGCAAAGTGAACCCGGTGATCCCCGAAGTCGTTAACCAGGTCTGCTTCCACATCATCGGTGCCGACGTTGCCATTTCCATGGCCTGCGAGGCCAGTGAACTTGAGCTGAACATGGCGGAGCCCATCATTGCCTTTAATTTGCTTTTTGGCCTCACCCTGCTGCGCAACGCTGCGATCATCCTCAACACGCGCTGCATCGCCGGCATGGAAGCCAACCGCGAACGCTGCCTCGCCTACGTCCAAAATTCTATCGGCCTCGTTACGGCCCTCAACCCAGTGCTCGGCTACGAAAAGAGTGCCTCCATCGCGAAGGAAGCCCTTGTCACCAACCGCAGCGTCTACCAACTCGTACTCGAAAAAAACTTGCTCACCCAAGCCCAGCTCGATGACATCCTCAAACCTGAGAACATGACTCATCCCCGGAAATCAACGGCACGTACATAGAAGGTTTCGCGATGAGCGAAATCAATCAAAACAGATTTCCGAACTTCGCTATTGCCATCCTCATTGCATGCGCGTTGGCAGGGTGCGCGACCTATTCGAAGGTTACTGAGAGGCCCCCTCGCTTTCGCCCGATCGCACATGCCATCGCCAGACTAACGAATGCAGAGGCGGCTGTCGTCAAAGCGCTCCAACTTGATCGAAGCAACCCGCTCGCAGCGCTTAGTGAATACATGAGCGCCGCAGAGACAGCCTTGCGCCAATTCGAGCGAAACCCGCGCGACGAAATTGCACGCAACGACTACAACTTTGCCGTCGCCCGCATCATTGCCGCCATCGGTAATCAGAAGCTCGACCCCTGGACCCAGCCGCTGCGAATCCCGGCGAGCAGCGGCGATTTTGTGCTCACTCACAAGCCCGACCCGCGGCCGCAGTGGAATCCGACGCTCTATCGTTTTACGCCCGCGGATCAGTTCGACGTCCACGGTATCTACGTGACTGAGCGCACCACGCGCGACGGTATTGGCGCTCCACTGGTAGCCGTCGGACGTGAGGCAAACCAGGATGCTCGGGCCAATTTCTCTTTGCCACGCACTTACTACGGCATTACCGCTATCGCGCGCTTCGAAGGCCGCCGTTGTGTGCTCTCCTTCGAGGATCCTCTTGCGGAGGAAACCGTTCATGTGGACGGGCACACCTACCCGCTCGCGGCAGATTTCACGGTGCCGCTCGCAGTGATGCTGGCGAGCACGAATCCGAAGAAACTCGAACTCGCGCGTTTGCTGAACCCGGCTAAATACGCAGAAACCGCGCAGATCTCACGGCTTCAACCCTATGACCCGAAGAAGGCTGTCGTGCTTGTCGTCCACGGGCTGATGGATTCGCCCGCGACATGGACGCCGATGCTCAACACCCTGCGCGGCGACGCAGACATCCGGCGGAACTACCAGTTCTGGTTTTACAGTTACCCCAGCGGCTACCCATACCCCTACTCCGCTGCGATCCTGCGGCGTGAACTTGATGCTGTCGAAAAACGTTTCCCGCTGCGCAAGCCGATGGTGGTCATCGGCCACAGCATGGGAGGGTGCATCAGTCGACTCCTGATCACCGACACCGGGAACAAGCTTTGGATGGAGCTATTCAAAAAGCCACCGGAACAGGTGCCACTCACTCCCGAAGCCAGGGAAATCTTTACCGAGTCCCTCATCTTCCAGCACCGCCCGGAAATCGGGCGGGTGATCTTCATTTCCGCGCCATTGCGCGGCAGCGATCTCGCGAGCAACTGGGCCGGCCGGATCGGGTCGAGCCTTGTCAGAGCACCTTCCACCCTGCTTAGCGCGGGCAATTCCGCCATTAAAATCACCACCTTTCACTCGGACGACCTAAAGCTCAAACGGATGCCTAATAGCGTGGACACCCTCGCTCCAAACAACCGCTTTGTGAAAGCGATCAATACGATCCCGATTACACCCGGCATCCCCTATCACACTATCATGGGGGACCGAGGCAAAGGCGATGCGCCAAACTCCAGCGACGGTATCGTGCCGTACTGGAGTTCGCACATGGATGGCGCGAAGTCCGAGCTAATCGTGCCCTCCGCTCACTCCGCACACCAGAACCCGCAGGCCATCAACGAAGTCCGCCGCATTCTCATGCTCAATGCGCGCTTAAGCGACCCAAAGATGTCAAGATAGCTTAGTCCAGGGTTGAAAACTGGGCTGAACCGTGGGGTCACGAGGCAGAATGCCCCGGCGCCGGTAGGGCGAAGCTCCGTCTGAGCCGGGGCTTTCAGCGCTGCCTCGTCTATGACTCCATCCCCCAAAGAATTGGGCGACCAATTAATTGAATCAACCAATGCCAGCTAACATCTGATCCGATGCTAGCAGTTAAGGAATAAATTTTTCCTATCTATTCGCCAGCGCTACAAGCGCCCGCGGCTTGGTTAACTCGTTAGAATGTTAAAGCCCGGTGCGCTATGGGTGCCGGTGTTGACCGGCAAGTTTGTGATTACGAGCGTTGTACCTGGAGTAATGAGAGACTGGATATCATCGTCGAAGGCGGACGAGACGCGGAATCGCTTCACCAGGTCCCTCAAATTCGGCGCCCGGCGTCCGCTACTGGCTGTCGAAATCCACTCGCGTCGCCCACTTGGGTCAAGCGACTGCAACGCGGTAAAGACGTGCGAGCCGGACAAGCGTTCCACGCCGCTGACCGGGCTTCTACCGATTTCAACTCCATTCCGGTACACATAGGCGGCGCGATCCGCCCCGCTGATGATAATGGACACGGGCCCTTTCGGCGCCTTTGCTGGCGTCCATTTAAATCCTCCAGCCGTCGTGCCGGTTTTGCCAGAGAATAAGAGACCTGGTTTGACCGTTTCTTTGGGAGCGGAATTGTGGTCAGCAATAATGACAGTTGTTCCGATGGTCGTGACCGAGTAAAGATTAGCTGCAAAATCCACCGGCAGCCGCACACAACCCGCCGAAGCTGGGTAGCCGGGCAAATTTCCCGCGTGCATCGCGACGCCGGTCCAGGTGAGCCGTTGCATGTGCGGCATCTGCGCACCTTTATAAATGCTCGATTCGTGACTGACCTTCTTTTGCAATACCGTAAATACGCCGGTCGGAGTGCTCTTACCTGCCTTACCTGTGCTTGCCGTCGATCGTCCGATGCGTACACCGTTGCGGTAAACATACAAAAGTTGATCCGGCAGACTCACCAGAACGACCACGGGACCCGCAGGCGCAAGCTCGGGATGCCACACGTAGTCACCAGGCTTCAGTACCGAGGTCAACGGAGCGACCTTTCGCCCTTTGGTATGGCCCTGCGCATAAGAAGTGGAGGTGATGGAAAGGGGGATCAGTGTAAAGGCAATGGCTATGGTGAAGATTTGAGGGAAGCGCATGAGGGAGTTGGTTGTTGTTTATTATTAAAGCGTTAGCAAAAGGACTATGGCAATGGGAAGCAAAGCCGGCCTCCTGGCAATCGTGGTTGAAAAGTGATCCATCGAAGCGACGTTGGTATGGAAACCAATCCGAAGGGTAAATCACTTCTCTTTCTAGAGCTTAAGCACCGGTACATCAACGTCGATCGCTTCGTGATGCAGATTTATCGAGCCGGATCCGGCAAGGACTGCTGGGGGGTTGTGAGATTAGCGGTCAAGATCTGCGGATTGGTAACTTGTGCAATGAACGGCGAATTTAATTACAGCAAAATATAGACGTGGGAAAAACAGAGGCTGAGAAATAGCTGCGGCCAAAGATCCATTTGGTGCTAGGCTAGTCCCTTTTCTTTGGCTATCCGTTCCACAACTTCCTGTAGATAGGTGGGTAGCTTGCCTTTACCTTTGACGCCTTCTAGCCGTCCAGCCCAGATACCGTTATGATCAGAGGGACTGAAAACAATTCCGACTCTTGATGTGTACCAGCAGAATAGAAGTTTTGAATTCTTGTGTTCCTCGAGATATTCTTCGAAAGATAAGTCCCAGTCTGTGGGTACCTCTGGTTCGGCATCTGGGTCTTCGAGCCGCTGTTCGAGGAAACGCTTGATTTTTGGTTTGTCGCCCTCGTACTCGACAACTCTCATCGTACGCTCAATTCTCGCGGTATCTATGTGAGGTGTCTGTGCCATTCGATTCTCCTTGTAACTCGCCTTTTGTTACCCTTCTATCTGAAGCGGCCGATGAAAAAAGTCAACCATGTCTTCGATTGGTCTGTCTTCGAGTTATACTCGATGTCCGGCGTAGCTTTGGGTTGCAGGGTAATTTATGCGAATCGCTCCGGCTGCCTCGTCGTTGCGAGGACAGAACGCCACCAACCGCTCGCGGGGTCGAGTCGCTTGATGTGCGTGGCGAGGAGTTCGATAGGGACGTGGATGAAACGCTCGTGCAGAAAGCCGATGACAACGCCAGTCCTGCCGGCCATTGCGGCGTGGACGGCGTGGCGGGCAAAGAGATCACAGAGTAGCGCGTCCTCGCTGTTAGCCGGGCGGCTGCGGACCTGGTAGCTCGGGTCGAAGTAACGCAGGACGATCGGGATGCCCTCGGCTTTGAAGAACGCCTCGATCTTCTCGCGCAGAATCGGGCCGATGTCTTTGAGCTTCACATTGCCGGAAGGATCGTGCGACCTGGCTGCGGCGAGCAGATCCTGTCCCGCGCCTTCCGCGACAGCGATGACGGCGTGTGATTTCACGAGCATCCGCTGCTTCAGTGCGGCGAGAAAAGCGTCGAGCTTGAACGGCACCTCGGGGATGAGAGCGAAGTTCACATCCTGGCCCACGACGACCGCGCCGGCGGTGATGAAGCCCGCGTGACGCCCCATGAGTTTCACGAGCCCGATCCCACCCCGCACGCTTCGCGCCTCGGTATGGGCGCAATCGAGTACGCGCGCCGATTCCTGGACCGCGGTGAAAAATCCGAAGGTGCGCGAGACGAATCCGACGTCGTTATCAATGGTCTTCGGCACGCCGACAACCGACAGCGCGTGGCCGCGATTGCGTGCTTCCTGATAAAGATCGTTTGCGCCGCGCTGAGTGCCGTCGCCGCCGACGGTGAAAAGAATGTTAACCTTGCGCGCGATGAGGTTCTCCACTGCCTTGCCCATGTCCACCGGCCCGCGCGAGGAGCCGAGAATCGTGCCGCCCTTTTGATGTATGCCATCGACGAACAGGGGCGTGATCTTCACCGGCTCGTCCCCGCGCTCAGGATCGAGGCCGCTGTAACCGCCACGAAAGCCAAGCACCTCAGCGATGCCGTAGCCGTAGTGGAGTTCGAGAAAGAGAGAGCGGATGACGTTATTGAGCCCCGGACACAAACCGCCGCACGTCACGATTCCGGCCCTCGTTTGCTTCGGATCGAAAAACAGCTTGGCCCGCGGCCCGCCAGCTCGAACTCGATGCCTGGTTTCGCACCGATTTCGATCCGCTCGGGGATGCGGACATCGTCGCTTACCGTGTGGCTGAGCGAGGAAGCAAATCGGGGTTCGCCGAGAGTGTGTGTGTTCATCGGAAGAGGACGATCGCGAGCACTTGAGCGGAGAGGATGCGCAGGAGGGTGGTCAGCGGATAGACGGTGGCGTAGGCGACGGTGGGAGCGTCGGAACCGGCGATGTTCGAGGCAAAGGCGAGGGCAGGCGGGTCGGTCATGCTGCCGGCCAGCAGGCCGCTGAGATCCATGAAATTCATCTTCAAGACGGCACGCGCGAATATGCCGATGAGCATGAGCGGGACTACGGTGACGCACGCCCCGGCGAGCAGCCATTGCAGACCGGTGGCGCTGAAGACGGTGACGAAGAACTTTGCGCCGGCGCCCAGGCCGACGGCGGCGAAAAAAAGCGCGATGCCGAATTCGCGGAAGGCGAGGTTGGTATTCACCGGCATGTGCCAGACCTGGCGCCCGATGCGGCCCACGCGGCCGAGGATGAGCGCGACGATCAGGGGGCCGCCGGCAAGGCCGAGCTTGATCGGTTGCGGCAATCCGGGGAAGGCGATGGGCAGCGTTCCGAGGGCGACGCCGAGGGTGATCCCAAGGAAGAACGGGATGAAGTGCGTTTCGTTGAGTTCCTTGAGCGAGTTGCCGACGGCTGCGGCGGCTTTGTCGAGATCGTCGGGCATACCGACGATTTGTGCCTGATCACCAAACTGCAGGCGAAGGCCGGGCACGGCGGACATCTCAAGGTCGGCGCGGGTGACGCGCGTGACGGCGACACCGAAGCGGTCGTCGAGGTTGAGTTCGCCGACGGTCTTGCCAAGCACGTTGCGATCGGTGATGACGACGCGGCGGAGGGTAAGCGCGCTCTCGGTGAGGACAAGGTCTTCGTCGCTGTGCTGGCCGATAACGCGCGCAAAATGATCGAGCCCCGCGCGCATACCGACGACTGAGAGACGGTCGTCGCGATGAATCACGGTCGCGTCGGTGGCGACACGCGTTTCATCACCGCGGCGGACGCGGGAGACCGTAACGCCCGATTCGAGGCGACCAGGGATCGCGTCGAGGCGGATGCCTTCGAGGTTCGGATTCGTGACCACGAGGGTGCGGCGTTCGAGCGGCTCGACCTGGCGGCGGTTCTTCGCGGCAAAGTCGGCCGCCTCGCGAGCGGGATCGATCCGGAAGATTTGCTTGAGCAACAACAGAGTACCAATGATGACGACGATGGCCGTAGGATAAGTTACGGCGTAAGCGAGGGCGGGCAGCTCGAGGCGATCGGGAGCGATGCCCGGGAGCGTGCCGAGCGTCTGGGTGCCGGCCCCGAGCGAGGGCGTGTTCGTCGAAGCGCCGGAAAAGATGCCGAGCACGGCCGCAGCGTCGAAACCCGCGAGCCAGCCAATCAGTGGCGCGCTCACGGCTCCGAGGATGACAATCACCGCAGCGAGCGCGTTCATCCTCACTCCTTGCTGGCGCAGCGCGGCGAAGAAGCCGGGGCCGAGTTGCAGGCCGATGGTGAAGACGAACAGAATCAGGCCGAACTCCTTCACGAAATCGAGCGTGTGATGATCCACCGCTTCGCCGAAATGCCCGACGAGGATGCCGGCGAAGAGCACCCCCGATGTGCCGAGGCCGATTCCGCGGAACTTCACGCTCCCCAACGCCATGCCGAGCACGCATACGAAGGCGAGCACCCCGACGGCGTGCGCGATGGGCTGCGTCCTATGCAGCTCGAAGAGCCAGCCCATGCGTCAGGCTTTCGGCGCCGAAGCCTTCACCTCGGCGCTCACGCCGGCGGCGTAAGTCTCGAAGTTTTTGTTAAAGAGGCCGGCGAGTTTTTTCGCGGTGGCCTCGTAGGCGGCTTTGTTGGCCCACGCATTGCGAGGGATGAGGATTTCCGACGGCACACCGGGACACTCGGCAGCGACCTCGAAACCGAACACTGCATCGCGCTCGGTCTTGGCTTTCGCAAGCGAGCCGTCGTGGATCGCGTCGATAATGGCGCGTGTGTTTTTGAGACTGATGCGCTTGCCGACGCCGGGGCCGCCGCCGCCCCAGCCGGTATTCACGAGCCAAACCCGCGCATTGTGCTTGCGCATCTTCTCGGCGAGCAATTCGGCGTATTTGCTCGGATGCCAGACGAGAAACGGTCCACCGAAGCACGGCGAGAAGGTGGTCTGCGGCTCGGTGACCCCCATTTCGGTGCCGGCGACTTTCGCGGTGTAGCCGCTAATAAAGTGATACATCGCGTGCGCGGGCGAGAGAGCGCTCACTGGTGGAAGCACGCCGAAGGCGTCACACGTGAGGAAAATCACATCGGTTGGATGGCCGGCCACGCACGGGATTTTAGCGTTCTGGATGAACTCGATCGGATATGCGCCGCGCGTGTTAAGCGTGATGCTGGTGTCGGTGTAGTCGACGCCATGGTCTTCATCGAGGACCACGTTTTCGAGAACCGCGCCGAAGCGTAGCGCCTGGAAAATGTCCGGCTCGCTCTCCGACGTGAGGTTGATCGCTTTTGCGTAGCAGCCGCCTTCGATGTTGAAGATGCCATCGTCGCTCCAGCAGTGCTCGTCGTCGCCGATGAGATGACGCTTCGGGTCGGCCGAGAGCGTGGTCTTGCCCGTGCCGCTGAGACCGAAGAGTAGCGATGAAGCGCCGGTCTTTTTGTCCGCCGTGGCCGAGCAGTGCATCGAGAGCACGCCGCGTTTCGGCGCGAAGTAGTTCGCAACCGTAAAGACGCCTTTCTTCATCTCGCCGGCGTATTCGGTGCCGAGGATGATGAGCTGCTTGTCCTCAATGCTGAGGTCGATGCTCGTGGTCGAGCCCATTCCGGTCGTGAGCTTGTTCGCGGGAAATGCGCCCGCGTTGAGGATGACGAACTGCGGCTCACCGAAGCTCGCGAGTTCCTCTTTCGTCGGGCGGATGAGCATGGTGCGCATGAAGAGCGCGTGATACGGCCGCGAGCAGATAACGCGGACCTTGATGCGATACTTCGGGTCCCAGCCGGCGAAGCCGTCGAAGCAATAAAGACGCTCCTGCGTGTTGAGATAATCGAGCGCGCGCTGGCGGTTGACTCGAAAAGTGTGGTCATCGCACGGGATGTTCACCGGCCCCCACCAGATGTCGTTCTTCGAGTCGGGATGCTCCACCACACGCTTGTCTTTCGGCGAGCGTCCGGTCTTGACGCCGGAATAGGCGATCAGCGCGCCGTTCTCCGCGATGCTCGCGTCTTTCTCGAAACGAATCGCGTGCTCGTAGAGCGCGCTCGCCGGGAGGTTGTGGTAGACGGTGGCGACGGTGAGGCCGTGGGCGCTAAGGTCGAAGGGGGTGGGTGTCGTGCTCATAGGTGGTGGGGGTTTTCAATTGGCGGATGAACCTGGCCGCGGCAGCGCGGCTATCGAATCAAAAATCCTAATGGAGCCGAAGCAACGGCGCAAACACAAAGACGCTCGACCAAATGAGTGGCTCGGCGCACACTTCTATCCGCGAAACTCAGAGTGTCGCGCCGCGGCGCGAAATGACCGGCTATCATTCCTCAACACCCAATACTCCATGGAATCCCCGTTCTCCGAATCACCATCTCAAGCCGCCGACGCCAGCATCCGCACCGGTCTCACAGCCGACGAGATCAGGCAGGCCTTTCGCGACAGCCTGATCTGCGGCATGGGCCGCCTCGAAGCTGTTGCCACGAAACACGACCTCTATTTTGCGCTCGCACTGACCGTCCGCGACCGGCTCTTCCACCGCTCTGTTGCGAGCATCGAACACTACGGATGAACGGGCGCGCGACGCGTGGCTTATCTCTCCGCGGAGTTCTTGCTCGGCCCGCCTCTTGCGAATAATCTGCTTAAACTCGGCCTCACGGAAGCCGCGCGGTCATTACGAGCAAAACGCGAAGCTGCGCGAAGTGATCGACTTCATCGCCAGCGGCGCGCTCGGCAGCGGCGATACCGAACTGTTCCGTCCGATCGTCGAAAACCTGGTCAATCATGATTCCTTCCTCCTGCTCGCCGATTACCAAGCCTACATCGATGCGCAGGACCGCGTGAGCTCGCTCTGGCGCGACCCGCGCGCATGGACGCGCCAGTCGATCCTCAACTCCGACCGCTCGATCCGCGACTACTGCCAGCGCGTATGGAGGGTGTAGCCTGGCCTCGTGACACGTGTGAAAGAAATCAGCATTCAGTCTGACTAAGTGGAATCTCTGACTGGCTCCCGAACCATCCGACTTCATCAGCGCCGGTTGGCGTCGGTTGTCGAGTTTCAAGCCGGGAATCCGTTTACCAGCGGGAAGCACTGTGGTTTCAGCCAAGTTACGCAACCGCACATATCCCGATTGCAGATCCGCCCCGTTGATCGTAGGTTTTCGGACTGGCGCGACAGGTGTGAGACAGCGAGCCGCGCCAGGGGGTGGTAGAAGCAACCCAAGGAACGCTCGCTGTCTCGCCATGCCCGTGAATGCCACCCCCTCCCATGAACGCCCAGCGCTGCCCGAAGACTTGGACGAAGACGGTACTGGAGACCTTCCACCAAATAGACTTGGCCGATCGAGGATCCGCTTCTATACGTGATGATCGCTTTTTTTTGAGAGTTCGGTGATGACGTGGACGAGCCCGGCTGAGTGGTGGAAAACGGTAAGGTGGATTTTAATTGCCGGGTGAACGCTCAAACTCTTCCTCCTGATGTAAGCCCTGGCCGCCCGACGTCCGCGCTTGGCTTTGTCGCGCTTGCGGTGCCTCAGGTTTTTCCACCAAATACGCTACGACCAGAGGGGTACTACGCGACAGGAAACCAAAAAATCTACTTCCCAGTTTAAAAGAAAATCTATGGAACTGACTATGCGCGAAAGGTGCATCAAAGTAGCGCTCGAAAACACACCCTCTAACGTTCGGTGTGTGCGTATCCGAAAGGATTTAAGCGGGCTTGCAGAGACCAGTGGCCCAGATGCTGGGCTTCTGTGCGCGCCGCGACCCATCACTAGACGAGCGCTTTACGTGTATCTCCACGAGTGCGCGCACTTTGCACTGCATGCTGGGGACAAACACGGCGAACGCCCCCGCTACGTGGAAGAGTACGAAGCGGAGCAGTGGGCGCATAAAAAAATGCGCGTGGCCGGCATCCCGGTGCCACGTGCAGAAACCCGCCAAGCTAAGGAGAATATTTCTTACCTTTTGCGGCGGGTGAGACGGAAAAATGGACGGCGGATCGATCCGCGCTTAAGGGCTTTCGGTAATGGCCGATTGAGACGGTAAAGCGGAGTGCGCATGAAAAGCGCGTGATACGGCCGCGAGCAGATGACGCGGACCTTGATGCGATACTTCGGGTCCCAGCCCGCGAAGCCGTCGAAACAATAAAGGCGCTCCTGCGTGTTAAGAAAGATAATCGAGCGCGCGCTGGCGTTGACTCTAAAGGTTTGATCATCGCAGGGGATGTTCACCGGCCCCCACCAGATGTCTCTCTTCGAATCGGGATGCTCGACCACACGCTTGTCTTTGGGCGAGCGTCCGGTCTTGACGCCAGAGTAGGCGATCAGCGCGCCGTTCTCCGCGATGCCGGCGTCTTTCTCGAAACGAATTGCGTTGATTTCAGCCGTAGGATGTTTTCCCTAGCTTTCGGGATAGAGCGAGGATAAAACAGATGGAAATGGACTCCCTTACCTATGTCAACGGACTATGATGTCTTGATTATTGGCGGAGGAGCCGCCGGAAAGGATGCGGCTTTTCTGGCGGCCCGAGCTGGCTTAAATACCCTGTTGATAGAAAAGGAAAAGCTGGGAGGCACTTCTTATCATAGAGGCTGTTATATGATTCGGGCCTTGCAGATGTGTGCCCAGTCGTTTCGGGCAAGTGAGTTTTCGGAGAAGAATCCGGCGAATATGGGTATTGGTTATGGGTATATTACCCAGGGTTGGTCGGATTGGAGCAAGGTACGTCTGGATGTGACGGGTCGGTTAGTGAAGGAGTTGGAGGAGGAGCTGGCCAAGAGCGAGATCCCGGTAAAGATGGGCAGCGCCAAATTCCTGGATAATCACACCGTCCAGATTTCGTCCTCGGGCGGTGCGCCGGAGAAGGTTACGGCTGAAAATATCATTATCGCCACCGGTTCGGAGCCTTCCTATCCTGGAGACGACAGCGCCTTTCCGTCTTTAAAGGAGCGCAAAGGTTTAAAGGTTTTTAACAGCACACAGATCCTGGAAAATTCGGCGCCTCCCACCCATTTAGTGGTCTTAGGGGGAGGTCATATCGGATGTGAGCTAGCTTCGATTTACAGAACGCTAGGCTCGCGTGTGACCTTGGTCGAAGAGAAGTCGACGGTTCTGTGGAACTGGGATCCGTTGGTCGGGCAGAAAGTCTCAGAGAGTCTAACAGAAGCGGGTGTCACGATTAAGACCGGGAATGCCTACGAGGCGGAAATGCTGCCAGCGGACTGCGACATGGTCCTGGTGGCGACCGGGCGGCTGGGTAATACTAAGGATCTTAACCTGTCGCAGATTGGGGTGGAAGGGGGCCAGGGGCACTTTATTCTGACAACTCCGGAGCTGCGAATACGGGGTTCGGAGTTCTCGAATATTTACGTAATTGGGGACGCGAACGGGCTCTTGCTTTATGACAGCGCCGCATACGCGCAGGCTAAAGTCGCTGTTGAGAATATCGCGGGAAACCCTACGCCCTTGCGCTTGTGGCTGGTTCCCCGTTCGATCAACACGAACCCGCCGGCGGCGTTTGTCGGCTTGACCGAAGCGGAGGCGAAGGCTTACGGGATATCCTATGAGGTTTTTAGCGAGGACTTGGCGTCTACCCGGACCGGCATTGAGCGGGGGCGGAACGTGATCAAGCTGCTCTATGATCATGGCAGCCGCCGGTTTTTAAGCTGTTTGGCAATTGGGCCCGATTCTAACGAGATCGTCAACCAAGCCTGTTTCTGCCTCTCGACAAACACCTCGATGGAGTCGTTTTTAAATATCTCGACGATTCATCCCTCTCCGACTGAGTATATGTTGCGGGCGCTGCGGCGTAGGTTTGATCACCATATTCAGGGAGGGCCAGGCGGAATGAGCTTCGGTGGGAACGATTAGTCCACAGCCTATTTAGCCTCAGCACTTTGCTTTTTAAATTGTACCATGAAGCCTTCCAGGATCCTCTCGGGTGTCGTCGTTGTTGTCCTTATTCTTAGTGGCTGTAAGCGAGAAAAAGCGCCACCATTAGCAGCGGCGGGCCCGCCCCAGGTGGTCGTGGCTGCGGTCGAGCAGCGCGACGTGCCGATCGTGCGCGAATGGATCGGCCAGCTGGATGGTTCGGAAAATGTAGATCTTCGCGCCCGGGTTTACGGTTACATCCAGGAGATTGCCTTCAAGGAAGGTACGGTCGTAAAACCAGGAGACCTTCTGTTGCGGATTGATCCACGGCCGTTTGAAGCCGCTGTAGCACAGGAAGAGGCAGACCTCGCTCAGGCGACCGCGACACAAGAGAAGACCCAGCTCGATGAGGAACGGCAGAACCAGCTCTTCGCACGGAAGGTCAACAGCCAACAGGATTACGACAACGCGGTTAAGGCTAATCTGGGGGCCAAAGCAGGCGTTGAGGCTGCTCGGGCTGCACTTGAACAAGCCAAGTTGAACCTCGCCTATGCTACCATCACCTCGCCCATCGCCGGCATTGTTGGCCACACGGATTTCAGCGTCGGCGATTATGTGGCGGCAGGCAGCGCGGGTACGCCGGTCACGACCGTCTCCACAGTGGACCCGATCAAGATAGTCTTTGCGCTCAGCGAGAAAGAGTACCTTGCCGCCGCGGAACGCCTTACGGCCATGCTTGCGCAACCTCTCGAGGAGCGCGAAGCGATCGGCGAACTCATCCGCGCCGATGGCAAGGTGCATCCCTACAAAGGCCGCTTCCTTGCGGCAGACAGGCAAGTGGATCCAAAAACCGGCACGATTCGGATCAGCGCACTTTTCCCAAACCCTGGCAACATCCTCCGGCCAGGTCAGTACGCGAAGGCGCGGTTCAAAGTTCAGGATCGCGCCGGCGCGCTCCTTGTTCCTCAGCGGGCAGTCCAGGAATTGCAGGGCAAAAACTTTGTCTGGGTGGTGGATGACGCAAATAAGGTTTCCCAACGTGGCGTCACGGTCGGTCAACGAGTTGGCAGTGACTGGGTGATCGAAGAGGGGCTGAAACCGGGCGAGCGCATCGTGGTGGAGGGTTTACAAAAAGTGCGGGAGGGCGCTCCCATCCAGCCGTTGGCGGCACCGCTGGCGTCTGAGCAAACAGCTAAGGAGTAGCGCGAAAATGGCCCAGTTTTTCATTCGCCGTCCGATCGTCGCCATGGTCATCGCAATTGTCACCGTGGTTGTCGGGCTGGTCACCCTGTCACGGCTACCCATTGCCGAGTACCCCCCGGTGAGCCCGACCCTTATCGAAGCCACGACGACTTATCGCGGCGCGGCCGCGGAAGCGGTGATGGATTCCGTTGCGACGCCCATCGAGTCAAAGGTCAATGGAGTCGACAAAATGCTGTACCTGCAGTCCTTCAGCGCGAACGACGGCAAGATGATTCTGAGAGTGACGTTCGATGTCGGCACGAACGTGGACATCATGCAGGTCAATACGCAGAACCGGGTCTCGCAGGCCCTCCCCCAGCTCCCTGATGCGGTGAAGCGTGAAGGCGTCACCGTTAACCGGTCCAGCCCGGATCTGCTGATGGTGCTTGGACTTTACTCTCCTAAGGGTAGCTACGATGCCATCTTCCTGGGCAACTATGCGGACATCAACCTGGTCGATGCCATTAAGCGGGTCTCTGGTGTCGGGGACGTCAAGAACTTTACGGCGCAGGACTATTCCATGCGTATCTGGCTGGAACCCAATAAGATGGCAGCACTCGGGATCACCCCTGAGGATGTTGCCGAGGCCGTCCGCGAACAGAACGTGCAAGCGCCGGCCGGAGTCATTGGCGCCGAGCCCGCCCCAGGCGGACAGGAAAACCAATACAACGTGCGCACCCTTGGTCTGTTGACCAACCCGCAACAGTTTGCGGAAATTATCGTGCGCTCCAATTCAGACGGCTCTCAAGTCAAAATCAAAGATGTGGGTCGGGTGGAGCTCGGCGCACAGACTTATTCGTTGCGGGCGCGGCTTAACCAGTCGCCCGCGGCAGCCCTTGGCATTTACCTCGCCCCGGGGGCAAACGCCCTCGCCACCGCCGAGCAGATCAAACGAATCCTCAAAGACCGCCAACAACAGTTCCCTCCGGACATGAAGTACGAGGTCACCCTCGATTTCACGCAACCGATTAAGGCTTCGCTGCACGAGATTGAGCACACGCTGGTGGAGGCGATCATTCTGGTTTTACTGGTGGTCTTCCTCTTCCTCCAGAGCTTTCGTGCGACGATCATTCCGATGCTTACCGTGCCGGTGTCGCTGCTTGGGGCCTTCATCGGATTTCCAATACTCGGTTTCAGCGTCAACACGCTGACACTGTTCGGCCTTGTATTGGCCATCGGCATCGTCGTCGATGACGCGATCGTTGTCGTTGAAGCCGTTCAGCATCACCTCGAGCACGGCCTGAACCCGCGCGAGGCGACGGCGCAAGCGATGAAGGAAGTCTCCGGGCCGGTCATCATGATCGCCCTGGTTCTATGCGCCGTGTTTGTGCCCGTGGCCTTCATGAGCGGCGTCACGGGCCAGCTCTATCAGCAGTTCGCCCTGACCATCGCGGTGGCAGTGGTTTTCTCGGCGATCAACGCACTCACCTTAAGCCCTGCGCTCTGCGCGCTCCTTCTTAAAAAGCCAACCCCGGCTCGCGGCCCGCTGGGATGGCTTTTCCGAGGCTTCAATTACGGATTTGATCGGGTCACCGGTGGCTATGGCGCGGTAGTCAACTTCCTGATTCGCAAAGCAGCGCGCTCAATGCTGCTGCTGGTGCTGGTAGTTGGCGGAATTTGGCTGTTGTCGAAGGAAGTTCCTGGCGGCTTCATTCCAGATGAAGATAAGGGCGTGCTCTTTATCTCGGTTCAATTGCCTGAGGGTGCCTCGCTCCAGCGCTCCGACGCGGTACTCAAGAAGGTCGAGCAGATCGTTGCCGAGACGAAAGGCGTGCGTTCAGCCTGTGCGGTTTCGGGTTATAACATTCTGACGAGTCTGAACATGTCGAATTCGGGGCTGATCTTCGTCGGCCTTGAGGACTGGAAAAAACGTCAGGCGCCTGGCCTGCACGCCGCGGCAATCGCGCGCGAGTGGAATCGGAAATTCTCTACGCTGCCCGAAGCACGCATTATCTCATTTGGACCGCCGCCACTGCCTGGCTATGGGAACGTTTCGGGGTTTACCCTCCAGCTGCAAAATCGCTCCGGCGGCTCGGTTGACCAGCTCGCGGCACAACTGCGGCAATTCCTGGCCGAAGCCGCCAAGCGGCCAGAACTCGGTCGCTTGTCGACCACGTTCGAGCCCAGTACGCCTCAGGTCAGTGTGGAACTGGACCGCGAAAAGGCGCGAACCCTCGGCGTGAAGGTGGACAGCGTCTACGAGACACTGCAGGCCTACTTGAGCGGGCTTTATGTCAATGACATCGTCCGCTTTGGTCGCGTGTTTAAAGTTTTCCTCCAGGCTGAGCCCGAGTTTACGCACCAGCCCGACCAGATCGGCAGGTTCTACGTCCGCAACCAGGACGGTAAGATGGTGCCCCTCGACACATTGGTGGACGTCCGGCAAATTTCGGGACCTAATTTCCTTTCACGCTTCAACCTGTACCTGGCCGCCGAGATCATGGGCGCGCCTGCACCGGGCTACAGCTCGGCACAGGCGCTCAACGCGATAGAAGAAGTGGCCAAGGGCATGCCACGCGAGTTCGGTTATGAATGGTCGGGCCTTACGCTCCAGCAGAAGAAATCCGAAGGCGAAGCCGGCCTGATCTTCGGCATGGCCATTTTGTTCGTGTTTCTACTCCTCGCAGCGCAATATGAAAGCTGGGCATTGCCGTTCGCGGTTCTACTTTGCACGCCGCTTGTCGTGCTGGGAACCTTCGTCGGCCTGGTATCGGGCCACTTCGATAACAATGTCTACGCTCAGATCGGCTTGGTCATGTTGATCGCCCTGGCAGCTAAAAACGCAATCCTGATTATAGAGTTCGCCAAGCTCAAACATGAGCAAGGCCATTCGATCGTTGAAGCTGCGCTCGAAGGCGCCAAGCTACGTCTTCGCCCGATTTTGATGACTTCATTTGCATTCATCCTCGGGTGCGTACCTTTGATGCTTGCGAAGGGTTCTGGTGCCGCATCGCGCGGCGTCATGGGAACTGCGGTCGTTTTTGGCATGACTATCGCGACCTTTGTCGGCATCTTTCTCATCCCGGTCTGCTACGTCTTTGTACAGGGTTTGGCCGAGTTCAGGAAAAAGCCTGCTGAAACCGTCCCCGTGGCAACTCCCTCGACAGCGGTCCACTCGAGATAACAGGGGGAAGTTTGGCGGGCCGACGAGATGTAAGCGAACAATGGTCGGCAACCTGGCGGCGCAGGTGCATCGGTTCATTGCCGAGGCGTCCCAGGAATCTGCTCGCCCGGTGCCAAAGGCAATGGTTTAATCGGGTTATGAGTGATCACATCTACAAGAAGATCGAGTTGGTCGGATCTTCTCCAAATGGCATAGAAGACGCAATCACCAACGCGATCACGCGAGCCGGCAAGACGATCCGAAATATGAAGTGGTTTGAGGTCGCCGAAGTTCGCGGCCACCTCGAGGATAACAAGGTTGCGGACTGGCAGGTAACCGTGAAGGTCGGCTTTACTCTGGATAACTGATGCGTTCAGCGTTCAGCGTTCAGCGTTCAGCGTTTAGCGTTTAGCGTTCAGCGTTCAGCGTTCAGCAGTGACGCGATGGCCACCGCGTCCTTGGCCTGCTCAAGCATGCTTATCGCGTTTGGGAGTCTGGCAGAGCCTTTGCCGCGAGACCAGGCGACGTTGTCAAGGGCGGGCGCCTAGAGCCTAGGACCGGGAGCGGTCCGAAAGGCCAGGCATGGCGCTTGAGCAGCGCCTGAGCATTCGTCAAGCCAATCAGAGTGCTCTTCGGTGGACACTCATTTCGGCATCGGTGTGGGTTTGGGCCGTCCACGTTTTTCGCCATCGTAAAAGAAATCGTATAAACCTCCAATAAGAATAGAGGAGAAGCGCTGGATCTGTAAGACAGTAAGCTTTCGACCGAGACGATTCTCAAATCGAAGGAATGACCCATATGCACCTCGCGTATTTTAAGACTAATCTCACGGCTCGTCTGCTCGAATACTACTGGGGAGAGCTGGATTTGAGTCTAAAACTCTATTTTCTCCGTCATGGCGAGACGATTTACAGTCAGAGAGGGACCTACTGTGGGGATCTCGATCCCGAATTGACGTCCGAGGGTGCTGAGATGGCGAAAAAGTTTGCTGAGGTGCATCGCTCTATCGTCTGGACTACGGTCTATGTCAGCCCAATGAAACGCACCGTCGCAACCGTTAAGCCTCTCTGCGAAGCTCTCGCATTGGAAATGCAACTCCGTGACGGACTCAAGGAGATCCGCTATGGGAAATGGGAAGACAAGACTGTTGATTTTGTGAAAGAACATTACTGGGATGATTATATGCGCTGGCTGGCTGAACCGGCCTGGAATTCGCCGACCGGAGGCGAAACCTCTGTGGAGGTTTCCAGTCGAGCATCCCTCGTCATTGCCGAGATAAAGGAAAAGTATGCAACAGGGAATGTCTTGGTCGTCTCTCACAAAGCAACCATTCGAATTATTCTCTGTAGCCTGCTAGGCATCGATCTAGGGCGCTATCGCGATCGCATCGAAATGTTAGCCGGCTCCGTCAGCATCGTTAGGTTTGACGCGCATGGTCCCGTACTAGAGGTCCTGGGTGATCGCGCTTATATGGGCGAGGAACTACGCGCACGGCCCGGGAATTAATGAGCGCGGCAAGCAGTTAGAGCGAGGATCCGCCCTACCGCTACCGGGGCTATCGATCGTGGGTTTTGGATTCCCTGATCAGGAGCAACGGCAGGGGCGTGCTGCTGGCGACCTTGGACACAGCGCAATTGGATAACAAGGCGGTCAGCCCTTCTTCATTGTGGATACCTAGCACGATCAGGTCAGGAGCGACCTGACGCGCCGTTTTCACGATGATTTCGCTCGGCTCGCCTCGCAGTACTTCTCCGACCACCCGCAAACCCTCGGATTGCATCAGAGCGATTTGCCGGGAGAGGTAGGCGTCGGCATCCGCGTGAGCCAATTGGAGTATCGTCTTGGTCGTCGCCGGCAATAACAACCCCGAAGCAGCGCCCACACCCGACAGCGTTCTCAAGGTTGGGACCACCACAACCAGATGCAGGCGCCCGCCACACAGTTTGGCCAGTGCAGCAGCCAAGGGCAAACTTTGCCCGTCAAAACTCGTATCGTCCAGCAGCACCAGGAGTGGACGGTCGCTGAGAACAGGTGCTGCGCCGCCTTTGCCCGGGCGGATCAGCAACACCGGGACAGCGCTCGAAGCCGCAACTTTTTGCGCGATACTGCCGAACAACAACTTGCGTAACCCGATCTGGCCATGCGTGCACATGACGACCAGGTCGGAACCCAATTCGGTCGCGTGTTCGGCGATGGCTCTGGGCACATCGGTAATCTCGGTCGCATGGACATGCTGTGCGACCCGAGGACCGTCCGAGAAGAAGCGGCGACCTAACTCGGCCAGATAACGCTCTGCCTCCTCTGGATTGGAGAGGTGATGCTGGCCGTGAATCTGCTGCGGGGGGTTACGTTCGATCAGATGGACCAGGGTCACCGGGACACTCAACTTCTGAGCGAGCTGCCTGGTGATCGGGAGTGCGGCCTCTGCCAGGCGCGAACCGTCCAGGGGTACGATGAGATGTCTAATCCTAAATTCAGTTCCCTTTGAGTGTTTCATACAGCAAATACCCGTTCAAGAGTATGATCAACGCGGCCACGAGAACGCCCAAAATGGTGGTGAAAGCAGAATTCACTAGCTCCCCCATCAAATCACGCCGGCGCGTAAACAAGAGGAGCGGCACAATCGCGAATGGTAACCCAAAACTGAGCACCACCTGACTGAAAACGAGTGTTCGAGTCGGATCCAGCCCCATATCGATGACCACCAGCGACGGCACCATCGTCACCAGGCGTCGCACCCAGATGGGGATTTGCCGGTGCAAAAACCCCTGCATGATCACCTGACCGGCCATGGTCCCGACGGAGGCTGACGCCAAACCTGAGGCCAGCAGGGAAATAGCGAACACCGTGCGCGCCGCGGATCCGAGGAGTGGTTGCAGGGTCCGGTAGGCCTCTTCGATGGAGGCGATATGAGTTAGCCCGGCACGGAAAAAAGCGGACGCCGCCATAATCAGCATCGCCATGTTGATTAATCCCGCCACGCCCATCGCGATCCCCACGTCGAGAATTTCGAACCGATACAATCGCCGACGCCGCTCCGCGTCCAGCGTGACAATCCGGGCCTGAGTCAATGACGAATGCAGGAAAATCACATGCGGCATGACCGTTGCGCCCAAAATACCGGTGGCCAGGAACACGCTTTCCCGGCCGGAAAATTGCGGCACCACTGCGTGCCAGGCAACCTGAGCCCAATCCGGGTGGACCAGCCAGGTTTCGATGAGATAGCAGACCGCAATGACCCCGACCATGCCGGTGATCGCCGCCTCCAACGGCCGAAAACCGTAGGCTTCAAGTCCGAGAATGAAAAGTGTGATGATAGCAGTCAGCACTGCCGCTATCCACAGCGGAACGCCAAACAGCAGATAAAAGCCGAGCGCCGCCCCGAGAAACTCGGCTAGATCTGTCGCCATCGACACCACCTCCATGACTCCCCACATTCACCCATACCACCGCGGGATGGAACTGGTTACGGCAGTGCTCGGCAAGGTTGTTTCCGCTGGCGATGCCCAACTTCGCCGACAACGTCTGCAACAGCATCGCCATCAGGTTGCTGGCAACGACGACCCACAACAAGGTGTAGCCAAACTCCGCGCCACCCTGGATGTTGGTGGCGAAATTGCCAGGGTCGATATAGGCGATGCTGGCAATGAACGCCGGTCCCATGAACGGCAATATTTGTTTCAAGCCCCGCTGCCGGCCACTGCCCTCCAGGACTAACTCAGCGCTGGAGACGACTTTGGTGTCGCCGTTTTTGCTACCTCGTTTCATCAGTGAAGGTCGAAGTCGGTTAGACTCTCAAACGACATCCCGGCATTTAGTGAAGGGCGAGACACCGGCTGCTCCCGCCGGACGAGGCTTAGAGTGTGGCGCCATTTTAAATGCTTTGGTGCGGCCATGCAAACGTAGGAAGCAGAGCCTGCTTGCCCGACGTTCCACCAGAGCCGAACTTGATCTCCGCAACGCGCAACTTTTGCTCCTTTCCGGGAGCATCCTGGCCACCTTGTTGCTTGTTCTAGCCAATTGGATGACCGGGCGTGCCGCGATGTTCCGCGGGGCACGTCACAAGACAGGATAAAGCGGGAAGGGCCCCGGCGCTGGTAGGGCGAAGCTCCGCCTGAGCCGGGGCTTCCCGCGTTGCCCTGCCTGTGACGTCAACCCCTATGGATTTGTCGACCAATTGAACCGAGTTATTATTCATGGGCTCGCGTCACAAGGCAGGATAACCCGGGAAACCCCGGTTCGGACGGAGCCTCACCCTACCACTGCGCGGTTTCCCGCGTTGCCTCGCCTGTGACGCCACCCGCTCTGGAATTGGCCGACCAATTCGACCGAAGAATCATGGGGTCACGTCAAAAGGCAGGATAACGCGGGAAGGCCCCGCGCTGGTAGGGCGAAGCTCCGCCTGAGCCGGGGCTTCCGCGTTGCCCTGCCTGTGACGTCAACCCCTATGGAGCTGGAACCCCGGTTCGGACGGAGCCTCACCCTACCTGAAAGCCTAATCGCCGAGCGTCAACGAAAGCTCGCGATGATTTCCGCGCGAAGTATCTGCAACAACCGAGGCACCAAGGACTTCAATTCGGCGAGTTTCCTGATGCGCAAAAAGCAAAGAGACCTGGCCAGCTTTTGCGTAACCCTCGCCTTCGCGTTCTATCTTCACGCATAACTCAGCTCCGGAAGTCGTAATCTCCAAGCGCCAGGTCCAAAAATGCCCCTGGCGATAACCTTCGCTCTCACCGTCATCCTCAAAACAGGTAGACAGGAACTGCCCGTCGCCTCGGTGAGGGAATAGACAGAATCCGCGTTGGTCGGACCGCTTTAGAAAATGCTGTTCCGCGATGTTAAGCGGAATGGCACAACCTTCTCTCACCAAGAGCGGTGGACGATCCCACGGCGCGGCCAGCAGGATTTCCTGGCCGCCGTGGTAATAGTCGCCACACCAGAAATCGTACCATCCACAACCCGCCGGCAAATAAACTGAGCGCGCACGCTTTCCAGGCTCAACAACCGCTGCGACCAGCAAATTTTCTCCCAATAGCATGTCGTCGTTTTCGAGATAGCAACATTCGTCCTCCGGAAAGTCGTAGAAGGTCGGGCGGATAATCGGCGCGTAATCCCGGTGCGAGCGCCATAAAAGGTCGTACAGATAAGGTATCAGCCGATACCGAAACCTGATCAGATCGCGAATAAAGGGGGTAATCTCCGGATACATCCATGGCTCGTTGACCGATTGATCATCGTTCCAGGAGTGAATGCTAAAGCGCGGCAGAAAAATCCCGAACTGGACCCAGCGCAAAAAGAGTTCGGGATCCGGAGCCGGTCCCGAGAACCCGCCGATATCATGTCCCAGGTTCGAAATTCCGGACAGGGCCAATCCGATGCCCATCTTAATGTTGTACTGCAGCGTCTGCCATGAAGTATAGTTATCTCCCGACCAGGTCTGTACATAACGGTGCATGCCCACCGTCCCGGACCGAGTGATTAGAAAGGGTCGTTTGGCCGGTGCAAATTCACGTTGGGCCTCCCAGGAAGCACGCATCATCAATAGGGTTTGCAGCGTCTTGGCTTCGGCAGCCCGCCTAGCCTCACCAAAGCCGTGAATCTGCGCCTCGGTGTTCCAGATCTCAAACTCATTGTTGTCGTTCCAGGTGGCCGCCACACCCATCTTCAACAAAGACTCAGAGACACCTGTCTTCCACCATTCCACGGTGCTCGGATTAGTGAAATCGAGATAGGCCCCCAGTTCGTCCCAGAATTGCACCATCGTCGGCTCGCCATCCGGGTCCCGGACAAGAAGCCTTTTCGATGCTGCTTCCCCAAAGCAGGGATGATCGCGCAACAGGCACGGTTTTATATTCGCGCAAAGCCGGACACCAGAATCCAGATACTTTTGAACGAATCCGCGCGGGTCAGGGAATTTTGTCCGATTCCAGTTAAAGACATATCGTTTCTCACCAATGGATGTATATCCCGAAGAGAGGTGGAAGGAGTCGCAGAGGATATCGTGTTTTTCACAACCCGACAGAAATTCACTCATCCGCTCCTGGGCATTGGGCGCATCGGTGTAGGTCATCGTTGAACCGGAATAGCCCAAGCTCCATCTCGGCGTAAAGGCGGGGCGTCCGGTCAACCACGTATAGCGTCGCACTACGTCGGCCAAAGTTGCTCCCGCGATGAAATAGTAATCTAGATCTCCATAGTCAGCGACAAAATAGCGATAGAAACCATGGTAATTGTCCAATTCACGACCCATATCGAACGTACAATCAGCGACGGTGTCGTAATACAGACCGAATGGCACTCGACTCTTCTTTTTCCATGTTAAATAGAAGGGAATATGCTTGTAGAGCGGGTCGGTCGTCCTTGCATTATAGCCCATGGCATCGATGTTAGTCATACGATAGCTTTGGCCATTGCGATTCGTATCTCCCGCTCGCTCGCCAAGCCCGAAGTACATTTCGTCCGCTGGGCGTTTCAAATAATGGTAAACCCGCTTATCCCACCAATTGAAATTATAGCTTTGGGTGGGACGATCTGCCGCCGCGGATTGCCACTGTCCGTTTTGTTTCACTTCCCACTGGCAAAAGAAGCCTTGCAAATTAACAATCAGCCGCACGCGGCCAGTGGCGATCCGCAACTGGTTATCATCCTGTAGCACCTCCACCGCCGGCAAGGTAAAACCTTCGAGGTTAAAGCGGTCTCGACCTTCAAGCGGAACATCCTCCAGTCCGGGCGCGATGGCCCAGGTGCGCGGGAAGCGAAGCTTTCCTTCCGGCAGAACCATGACGCGCAGGATGTCTTCTTCCAGGACAAAGATATGAACGATACACCCTTCCCCGCTTTGCAGGGTAAGGCGTGGACCATCCTGGTTAGTAAATGCAAAAGTGGGGATTAAAGTCATCGACATAATTCGGGTTTTTTGCGTTTCGTTACTCAAGACTGTTAGTTAGTGGGAGTGCCTTTGCGAACGCCGACCAGCGCGATGACGACGATCGCGCCAACGATGTCAAACAGGGCCAGGCAGGCGAACAATGGTCCATAGCCCACCGTGTTGGCCAACGCCCCAACGATCAGAGAGAAGGTTAGTCCGCCGGTCCAGGCTGCGGTACCCGTAAAGCCGTTGGCAGTCGCCACTTCATGAGCGTCAAAGACGTCGGCGCTCAGGGTATTGAGGAGAGCGGAAATCATCTGGTGAGCAAAGCCTCCCATACAGAACAACGCGATGGCGGTGTAGGGACTGGCGACCAGCCCAATCGATCCCGGGCCGATCATCAGCAACGCCCCGAATACGATGCCGACAATCCGCGAATTGATCAGGTGCACTTTGAAGACCTTCATCACCATCGGCGACAAATAACCACCGAAAATTCCGCCCATGTCAGCCGCCAGAAATGGCAGCCAGGCAAAGATCGCAATTTGGGTTAGATTCATGTGGCGAACGGTCGCTAAATAGAGGGGAATCCAGAAATTGAAAGTTTGCCACGCCGGTTCGGCCAGAAAACGTGGGATCGCAATGCCCCAAAATTTTCGATTGGAGAGGATTTTCTTGATGGAGGCAGGTTTCCTCTCCCCATCGCCTGTCGCCTTCTCCGGTTCTTGACCCTCCTCTATATAGGAGCGCTCCCGATCGCCTAGCAACCACTGGTTCTTCGGCGCACGGTAAAAGATCCACCAGAGTGCCACCCAGACAAAGCCAAGACAGCCGGTGACAACGAAAGCCATTTGCCAACCGTGCTGCAAAGAAATCCAGATGACTAAAGGCGGCGCCAGCAAAGCTCCAAGCGACGTACCCGCGTTGAAGTAACCGACCGCCACCGAGCGTTCTTTTGCGGGAAACCATTCGGAGATGGCTTTGATCCCCGCCGGGATGGCGGCGGCTTCGCTTAAACCAAGGAAACCGCGAAAAATGGCCAGGCCCACCCAACTTGCTGCGAAGGCATGCAGGACATTAAACAGAGACCAGGCAACTCCGAATAAGGAAAACCCGAGTCTGAGCCCTAAGTAATCAAGCACAAAGCCACAGACCGACTGCATGATGGTATAACCAATCTGGAATGCGCCGACGATGTAGGAATATTGTTGAGTCGTGAAGTTCAGCTTCGTCTGCAATTGCGGAGCGAGAACGGCGAGCGAATTGCGCGCCAAATAATTGATAATGGTGCCAAGGCAGATCAGCGCGACAATCCACCAACGAAGCCCTTTAATTTTCATAATTTGGCTTGAACAAGTTCTCGGTTGATATCCGCAGACCCAACGATTCTCTTGCTTTACCGCCTCGGGAAGAGTGGGTTGCGATTAGGGGGCCAGCACACGAGATTTAGATCATTCGCAGACCCCAAGTCAAGAAAAGGCTTTCGCGGATCAAAGACCGATCATAAGCACAAGCACGATTGGTTAGTGGGGGTTAATGATGCTGGCAGGGCAAAGCGCAATCCTCGTCCTTGTGCTCCTCCTCGTCGTCGTGCTCGTGCTCGATTGTTTTTATTGCTTTCCTCATCAGCAGACCGAGGACGAGGACGACCACGAGGACGAGCAGGAAATGCCCGCGTCTTCTCGTCATCGTTCTCGTCGTCGTCCTTCGTCGTCGATTGCTTTCCTCACCGGCAGAGCGACGACGAGCACGAGCACGACACGAGCACGAGAAGGAGCAGGAAGAAGGATTGGGACGTGAGGAACATACGAGACGTCGTTACACTAACTCGAAGAGAGGAGGGCCCGATTATACTCCCAATTCATGCGGGCGATGTGCAAAACCGAGATCTGCTGGGGGCACTCCACCTGACAGGCTTCGGTATTGCTGCAATGGCCAAACCCTTCCCGATCGGTCTGCCCGACCATCTGCAGGACGCGTCTCTGCGCCTCTAATTGACCCTGCGGCAACAAAGCGAGTTGAGTTACCTTGGCGGAAGTAAAGAGAGCTGCGCTGGAATTCTTGCAGGTCGCCACACACGCGCCGCAGCCGATGCAGGCAGCCGCATCAAAAGCCTCTTCCGCTAAATCATGCCGAATGGGAATGCTGTTCGCCTCGGGCGCTTCCCCGGTGCTGGCGGAAATATAACCCTCCAGCCCGGATAATGCGGTCAAACGCGCTCCGATCGACTTTCAGGTCGCATCTGACAGGGAATGCCGCGGCCCGAAACGGTTCGATATAAATCGTATCGCCGTCTTTAAAGGTCCGCATATGCAACTGGCAGGTCGTGGTGTTCGGAAGCGGACCATGCGCGCGGCCGTTGATCATCACTCCGCATTGGCCGCAGATGCCCTCGCGACAGTCGTGATCGAACTCCACAGGCCTTTGCTTCTGTTGAATCAGTTGCTCATTCAACATGTCCAACATCTCCAAAAACGACATGTCCGGAGTGACGCTTGGCAAGGTATAATCGACCAATCGTCCTGGTTTACTCCGAGTTTCCTGGCGCCAAATTTTGAGCTGGATCCTCATCGAAGGCACCCGGTTATTTGTAGCTCCTGACGCTCGGCGTCACGAAATCGAACTGCAGCGGTTCCTTATGCCAGATTGGTTCTTTCCCTTCTCCAGCCCACTCCCAGGCAGAGATAAAAGAGAAATTCTCATCATCCCGAACCGCTTCCCCGTCGGCGGTCTGATGTTCTTCACGGAAATGAGCCCCGCAAGATTCTTCTCTGGTCAGCGCGTCGTAACACATCAGTTCGCCCACCTCGAGGTAGTCGGCCACCCGCCCGGCCTTCTCTAACTCGCTGTTCATCTCAGGTCCTCCCGGGACACAGAGTTCACGGTAAAACTGCTCTCGAAGGGCCCGGATCCCGGTGATCGCCTCCTCCAACCCGGTGCGGGAACGCGACAAACCGCATTTATCGTACAAGATCCTGCCGAGAGATTTATGGAAGTAGTCGGCGGGCAGCGTTCCTTGAATGCCTAACAATCGCCGTAATTGGCTGAGCGCAGCTTCTTCCGCAGCCGCGAATGCCGAATGATTGGGATCGACAGGCCCACTTTTAAGCTCGTCCGCCAGATAGTTTGGAATCGTGGCTGGAGCGATAAAGTAGCCGTCCACACAAGCCTGGAGCAACGAGTTAGCACCCAGTCGATTGGCGCCGTGATCCGCAAAATTCGCCTCGCCCACGGCGTACAACCCGCGAAGATTGGTCATCAGCTCGTAGTCCACCCACAAGCCACCCATGGAAAAGTGGGCTGCCGGTGAGATGCGCATCGGTTCTGCGTAGGCGCTAATCCCGGTAATTTTTTCGTACATCCGAAAAAGGTTCCCGTACTTTTCGGCGATCTTATTTTTCCCTTGTTCGCTCATAGCTCTGCTAAAATCCAGATAGACAGCATTCTTGAGCGGTCCGACTCCATAGCCGGCGTCAATCCTTTCCTTGGCGGCACGCGAGGCTATGTCCCGCGGGCATAAGTTGCCAAAAGCAGGATAACGACGTTCCAAGTAATAGTCTCTTTCGGACTCCGGAATGTCATTCCCGGCCCGCTGCTCTTCCTTCTTCTTTGGCACCCAGATGCGTCCGTCGTTGCGCAGCGATTCGGACATCAGGGTTAACTTGGATTGGTACTCGCCCGATTGAGGCAGGCTGGTCGGATGAATCTGGGTCCAGCTTGGATTGGCGAAAAAGGCGCCCCGCTTATGCGCACGCCAAATCGCAGATGCGTTGCAGCCCATCGCCAGTGTCGATAGATAATAGATTTTACCGAATCCGCCCGTAGCCAGGACCACCGCGTGTGCCCCGTGACGCTCGACAGCACCGGTATCCATATTGCGCACAATAATCCCCCGGGCTTTCCCTTCGATATTGACCAAGTCGAGCATTTCATGGCGCGTGAAAAGCTGGACACGCCCAGCTTCGACCTGTCGCATCAAGGCCTGATAAGCCCCAAGAAGCAATTGTTGGCCAGTTTGTCCTCTGGCATAAAAGGTCCGCGACACTTGTACACCGCCAAAAGAGCGATTGCTCAGGTACCCACTGTACTCGCGCGCGAAGGGCACCCCTTGCGCCACGGCCTGGTCGATCAGTTGAGCGCTACATTCTGCCAAACGATAGACATTGGCTTCCCGCGAGCGAAAGTCGCCACCCTTAATGGTGTCGTAGAACATCCGGAAAACGGTATCTCCGTCATTTTTGTAGTTCTTGCAGGCGTTGACACCGCCCTGGGCGGCCACGGAGTGGGCGCGCCTGGCGCTATCCTGAAAGCAGAAAGAAGTGACTTGGTAACCCATCTCTCCCAGCGAGGCCGCCAGCGAACTACCGGAAAGACCCGTCCCGACGACAATCACCCGAAGTTTCCGGCGATTGCCGGTGCTGACCAACTTGGCGGTCGAACGATAGTGACTCCACTTTTCCTCCAATGGTCCACCCGGTATTTTGGCTTCTAACATAGCTATGCCCTTGTGAAATGGATATAGACTGGAATCAGAGCAAAGCCGCCGCTGATCCCAACGCTATAAAGCCATCCCGCTACCTTGACCCAGTGCACATAACGAGCGTTGTAAAAACCCAGCGTGCGAGCGGCGCTGAAAAAACCGTGCAGTAAATGGTATCCCAGCGCTACCATGCAGAGGACATAGATCAGCACATACCATCCATTTTGGTAGACGCTGACCACCAGCGTATAGAGATCTTTCTGTCCATCTTTGTCTCGAGGGACATGGCCAAACTGTAATTGATACCAGAAGTCCCGTAAGTGAATGATCAGGAAAAAAAGAATGATCGTGCCTAACAAACCCATCTGGCGAGAATACCATTTGCTGGCGGCGCTTCGGCGATCGTACGCATAACGTTGACCGTTCGACCGTCTGTTCTGAACGGTGATCAGGAGTGCATAGACCGCGTGGGCCAGGATACTAGCGAACAAAACGTAGGAGATGAGCTGGATAAAGAGATTTTCGGAAAGCAGCTTGGAATAGAAATTAAATTGCCACCGTGCCGATTCGGCCGGCAAGAGCAGCTGCAGATTTCCGAACAAATGGATCACTAAAAAGAAACAGAGGAAGAGGCCGGTCAACGCCATCAAATTCTTCCTCGACAAGGTATGCGACAACCAGGGTCGGAAGTACTTGCGACTTTCTCGCTCCTTTCGGATTTTCGTGAGGTCCGGGTTGCGCACCGGGCCGTCTGAAAGGGCCAGTCCCGTCTGAGGGTCTTCTTTGCTGTCGCTCATGTATAGCGTTCGGCGTTTAGCGTTTAGCGTTCAGCGTTCAGCGTTCGGCGTCATGCGGCGTTCGTTCCCCAATCGTGCTTCGTTAGTCTTGGATTCCTCATTGAATTGCATGCGGTCCTTTCTGACGAAACCCTCGGCGCCCCTCATTTTAGATGCGAATCGCCCGAAGAGGCAAAGTTCTCTAATACTTTTTACGAACGATTCTCGATGCTTTCGGGTATGGCACAGAGTGGTCGGTACACACATATCGATTTGAAATTGGCCGAGAGGAAATTCTGGCATTGGCGGCTTCTCTGCAACAGCGCGGCCTCGGCCGAAGTGCAAGTTTCTTCTAGAATCTTCACGCCCGCGGTTTGACTCCTGGCTCCCGGCTCCTGAATCCTGAATCCTGGCTCCTGACCCCTCCCGTTTATCCGGCGGAGCCGTTTGCCGGCAGCCACCTCGAGCAAGCCCGAACTAACCAGGGGCCAACGATTAGCACGCAAAGAAGCCGCATCAAATGGACCGTGAGAATGACGGCGGTGTCGCCTTGCAGTTCGGTTGCCACGGCTGCCACGGAGTCGAGACCACCGGGGGTGGCAGCCAAATAGGCGCTGACCGGATCGAGCCCCATTTCGCGGTTCAAAATCCACGCCAGAACAAAGGAACCAGTCAAGAGTAAGAGGGTCGTCCCAGCCACCGGAAGCAGAATGTCCTTGATTGCAGCAAGCGTAGAGGGGCGAAAGCGTCCCCCGATCTGAAGTCCCATGACGAGATACGCAATCGCAAAGACAGGCCACGGCCACCGGCCCAGTTGAATCCCGCTAATCTCCAGGAGGAAATAAAGAACGGTCGGAACGAGAAATGTTCCGGCCGGTATGCGCGTCCGCATTCCCGTCAGCCAGCCAATAGATGCCAGGAGGGCGAGAGCAACGATCTTCCACCAGGCAAAGGTTGCGGGGGTCAACGCGGTGGTTACGGCTTCCCCTACCCGGTTCGGTGGAGAGTGATGACTCAAAAAAGGAGTCGCCAGGGCCAGCGAGGCCAGGATCAGAAGCAGCCTGGTGTACTGCATGATCACCACCAGCCGGGAATCAGCCCCAAGGCTGTCGCTCATTGCCGCCATCTCGCCGGCTCCGCCCGGCATTGTGCCCAGAAACGCGGTCGCGACGTCGAGTCGGGTGCTGCGGGTAAGAATCCAGCCGTTGAAGAGGCTGGTCAAAAGAATGAAAACCACCGCGAAAGCAAAGATCGAAAAATGCCTCGGCAACGTGAGCAAGGTGGCGGGAGAAAAGCCTGCGCCCAGGGCAGTGCCGACCACCGCCTGGGCTGCGATGTAGACCGACCGGGGCAACTCGACGGCCTGCCAATCCCGTACCGCAAAGACCGCCGAAGCGACGAGTGGTCCAAAGAGCCAGGCGGCCGGTAAATGCCCGAACTGGAGTACGGATGCGAAGAGGAGAGCGACCAGCAAAAGAGCTGATTGGCGCATTTCCCTTCCTTTGCTCATCGCCATCCTTTCTCCGGCGGCGGAGACGATAACGACCCATGGCTTGACTCCTTCACCATGCGAAGGTCAGAAAACTGAACTAGTTTGTAGAACCATGAAGACTTTGCTCATGCTTTTGCTCTGGACAAATGGCCTGGTCGGAACTCTGTCAGCGGCCTCTCAAGAAACCAACGGGAAACTTAAGCTCGGCGACCCTATTCCGGCGGTCAGCTCCACCGATCAAGACGGGAAGGCAGTCGACCTCGCACAAGTCGCAAAAACCGGTTACGCACTGGTCTATTTTTATCCGAAAGCCATGAGTCCAGGTTGTACGGCGCCAAGCCTGCAGCCTCCGGGACTCTTACACGGAACTCCAAAAGAAAGGAGTAAAGGTTTTTGGCGTTAGCCTCGACACAGTGGAAGCCCAGAAAGCATTTGAAGAAAAAGAGCATCTCCCGTTTCAACTCTTGTCGGACACCGATCGACATGTCACCTCCGCTTTTGGCGTTCCCTTGATGAAAGACGCTTTCGCCACCCGTCAGGCTTACCTGTTTAGGAACGGGAAGTTAATTTGGATGGACACAAAGGCATCCACTGACAAGCAGGCACAGGATGTCCTGGCGGTTTTAGCCAGCCGTTGAGGGGAGTTGTCGGTAGTCAGGGGGAAGTTGTCCAGTGTCAGTTGCCGGTTCTCAGTTGGGGGAAGGAGATAGGCGTCTTCGAGGTTCGGAGCGCAGCCTCACCCTACCTCGGCCTTTTGGACTGGTGCTAGCAGGCACTTCGACTTCGAATCTCTTAACTCTCACGGCATGGTCTTCAGGCTCTATTCGAGAGCCGTAGCTATGAGTATAAACTTGGGTGAATTCTGCTCCAAAAAGCAATATTTGCGCTGAATAATAGATCCACAGGAGCAAGGTAATCAGCGAACTCGCTGCGCCGTAGGCAGAACCTGCCGCTCCGCTTCCCAGGTAAAGCCCCAGGATAAACTTCCCGAGGACGAATAATAGCCCGGTCAAGGAAGCCCCAATCCAAACATCCCGCCAACCGATCTTAATATCCGGGAGGAAACGGAAAATCATCGCGAATAGATGCGATAACAGCGCCCACGTCCAGAATAAGGAAAAGAAGGAGGGCCAGAATGTGCCCACCGGGCAACAGGTTTTGCAGATAGGTGCTTAAGCCTCTGAGAACACTTTCAACGGTCAGAGAGACCAAAAGCAGAAAACAAACGCCGGCCACCATCGCGAAGGATAAGAAGCGTGCCCGCAAAAAAGCCCATAGACCGGCGCCAGGCTTTAGCTTTGACGCCCCAGATGGTGTTAAGGGCATCCTGGAGCTGGCCGAATACTCCGCTGGCGCCAAATAATCCCACCACAACGCCCAGGAGGGTGGCTAGAATGCCACTTTGAGGTTTGGCCGCACTGCTGGCGATATCCTTGATCACTTGGATTCCGCTGGGATCGATCATGTACCGCAATTGCTCGATAATTTTGTCACGAGCGTGGTCGCTACCGAAGAAGAGACCAAAAAATGCCAAAAGAATCAGCACCAGCGGGGCAAGAGAAAACACGGTAAAATAGGCCAAAGCAGCGCCGAGCTGTGGGCATTTGTCATTGATCCATTGGGTGGCAGTTGTTTTTAAGAGAAACCAAACAACCTCTTTACGGGTACCCCGCGGCGAGCGCGAATTTTCCTTTTTAACCTCCTCACTGATGGCCTCCACGATGGGATCGCGTGGTCTTCTAGCTTCACCGGAAGAAACCTTTTCGGGAGCGGCCAGCTCTTTCCTTTTTGCATTGATTTCGGCGCCCCAGCTTTTGACATGGCGCCTTAATAAATTCATTCCCACTGCTACGATTAGTTCCATTCCGATCGAAACAATGGTGGGACCTTTCCTGGGGGCCTTCCGGAGCACGGGCTTTGCGGTGTGAGATCACACCCTCCGCTCGAGTGCCGGTGTCGACGGTCTTTCGTTTAAATCCCATGTTGGTCCAATGGTTTCACAGCCTTGGTGCGCAAGAATTCGCAATTCGGCACTGTTTCGGTCTTGTCAGACCATTGATAAGCGAGCCGGCCGCGGTTTGTGCTCGAAAACAGGTCGCGAAAGGGTCCGAGCCAGCGTTCTGGCGGATTCTCAGTTGCCACACGGCTAGATCAGCGCACGCTATAGCGGTATTTTACCGATCTGTCTGTTTTACTCCTGAAAGCGAATAGAATGCCACGATGAAGGTCACTTTCGAACGCGGGATTTTCCTGCCGGAGTTAGATCTCTGGTTAGATCCATATGACGAACGGGACGCTGCTTTTGTTTCTCACGCACATAGCGACCATATCGGAAATCATCGGGAAGTGATCCTGTCGGAAATCACCGCCAAACTGATGGCGAGTCGATTGCCCGGCGAAAGGTTGGAACATGCACTCCCTTTCCAGTCTCCGGTCCAATTCCGCGGTGCCTCGGTCACATTGCTCCCCGCCGGGCATATCTTCGGCTCGGCTCAGATCCACCTCCAAATGGGGGGCGAAACCTTACTCTACACCGGAGACTTCAAGTTGAGGCAAGGGAAGTCCGCCGAAGCAATTCAATGGCTTCCCGCAGACACGTTGATCATGGAGACCACCTATGGACTGCCTAATTATAGGTTCCCGCCGACTGAGCAGGTGATTGCCGAACTGACGAAGTTTTGCCTGGAAACCCTGGAAGAAAACCTGGTGCCGATCCTGTTGGGTTACTCACTCGGAAAAGCACAGGAGCTTTTGGCAGCCCTCAACGGAACCGGGCTTCGCATTCTGCTCCATCCGAGCGTTTACAAAATGACGAAAATTTACGAAGAGCTACGCCAACCGCTCCCTGAATATTTTCCGTACGATGAAAACCGAACGGCCGGAAGCGTGGTTATTTGCCCTCCAAATGCCAATCGGACCAGATTGGTTCAACGAATCAAGCACCGACGGACCGCGATCTTGACCGGTTGGGCACTCAACCCAGCGACTATTCATCGATACCAATGTGATGCCGCTTTCCCCCTGTCCGACCACGCGGATTATCCGGACTTAATCAGATATGTCGAGTTAATCCAGCCGAAGCGGGTCTTCACTGTCCATGGATTCGCACGTGAATTCGCCGCCGACCTACGGCGCAGAGGGATCGAGGCGTGGAGCCTGGAGAAGAATAATCAGCTCGAGCTTGCACTCCCAATAAGCGCACCTGCGCCTCAATCGATTCCGATTCACGTCACTCAACGAATTAAACGGGACTGGATTTCTCAAGTTTGTCGAAATTTGCAACCAGATTGCGAGCCTGACCGGCAAGCTCAAGAAAATTCAAATTCTATCCGGTTACCTGATTTCGCTGACCGAGGAAGAACTACCCGTCGTTGCCACATTTCTGACTGGACACGCTTTCTCCCGGAGCAATGGACAATCCTTGCAAGTCGGCTGGGCGGTGATCCGCAAAGCATTGATCCAGGCCAGCGGCTTGAGCGAAACACATTTTCGCAGCGTTGCTGCAGGATACGGAGACGCCGGCCGTGTCGCTTATGAAGTGTTGTTGGGTCGAACTAAAGGCCGGGAGATCGCCATTGAGGAAGTTTCTGAGCGATTCTCCGCGATCCAGGGCGCGAGCGGCCCGGTTGCAAAAGCGGCGCTCCTGACTGATTGGCTCCGGGCGATCGACCCCGAGTCCGGGAGCTATATTGTTCGCATTATGACAGGAGATCTCCGCATCGGCTTGAAGGAGGGCCTGTTGGAAGAGGCGATTGCGACGGCATTTGGAGCGAGCCTCGAACAGGTTAAAGAAGTTAACATGTTAACAGGAGATATCGGAGAGACAGCACAGCTGGCGAAAACCGATCGGCTTTCCAGCGCGAGTCTCACGCTGTTTCGCCCCGTGCGATCGATGTTAGCGATCCCGGAACCTTCCGCAAAAACAGTTTGGAACCGTGTCCAATCGGAGTTCACGGCACAAACTGGTCTCGCCGAACCGAAGTACGATGGAATTCGTGCCCAACTGCACGGAACCTCTGACCGGACGGAACTCTTTAGCCGGGATTTGCGCAATTTATCTGACGAATTTCCCGAGTTGGCAGCACTTCGATTTGCCGAAGACCTTATTCTCGATGGCGAAGTGGTGGCCTTCGGGCCGGAGAGGAAACTTTCCTTCTTTGATCTGCAACGACGGCTCGGACGGAAGCGAACACTCGATTTATTTGAGACCGAGGATGTTCCAGTCGTCTATATGGTGTTTGACTTACTTCGGTTAAATGGTGAAACGCTCTTGAAAGTACCGTTGAGCGAGCGCCGGCGTCGTTTAGACCAACTGACACTTCCGGATCGAGTCAAAGTCTCTCCCATCCGGAAAGTCGCTTCTCTCCAGGAAATCGAAGAAGCGTATCAAACGGCCAGGAAAGATTTTCAGGAGGGCCTGATGATCAAAGACGCTAATAGCCTCTACACGCCCGGTCGACGTGGCGGGAGTTGGATCAAATTCAAAATAGAACTTGCCACCCTCGATGTCGTCGTGGTTGGAGTTGAGCAGGGCCACGGCAAACGCAGCCATCTGCTCAGTGATTACACATTTTCCGTTCGGGACGAGGAAACCGGTTCTTTGCAAACCATCGGCAAGGCTTACTCCGGACTTCGAGACGAGGAAATCGAAGAGCTAACAGAGCATTTCCTCAGGACCACGATCCGGAATGAGCGCCATTTTCGCGTGGTGATCCCGGAGATCATTCTGGAGGTTGCTTTTAATGCAGTGCAACCGAGCGATCGACACAGCAGCGGACTCGCCCTCAGGTTTCCACGAATCAAATCGATTCGGCGCGACAAGAAGATTCAAGAAATAGACACCGTCCAGTACGCGCGACAGCTCGTGCAAAAGGGGTAATGATGTTGCGGCGCGGAATAATCGCGCCATTTCCATCTCTCAAGGTAGTAAGCTTGGAAAACCTTGTGACTCACGAATTAGACCTCGAGGCGGTCGTTAGCCGGTTTTATGTGTCCCTTTACCGGTTCGCGTTGTCGTTGACCAAGAACGAGGCGGAAGCAGGCGATCTAACTCAACAGACCTTTTATATTCTTGCCCAGCGATCCCATCAAATTCGTGACACTTCGAAGGTCAAATGCTGGTTGTTTACGACGCTTCGCCGCGAGTTTCTTCGGGCGTTGCGAGTTCAATCGAGCCATCCCCACGTCGAATTCCGGCCGGAAATCCATGATGCTCCCTCCATTGGGCCCGACGCCCTGCGCACCCTGGACGCCAAGGCGGTCATTGATGCGCTGCAGCAAATCGAAGCCACTTATCGAACGGCGGTAGAATTGTTCTATTTGAGCGAACTTTCGTACAAGGAGATCGCGCAAACTCTTGATATCCCGATTGGAACTGTCATGTCCCGCTTATCAAGAGGCAAGGAACAGCTCAAAGCGATTTTGGCGGGCGCGATTTCGGAGAACAGCGACAAAATTATCCCATTGAAAAAAGATGAAGAATCCGCGCACTGAAATCACGAATGAATCCGCAAAATTCGTGCTACACGCCTATCGCCCCAACGGGGCTGACGCGCGGGACCCGATTTTCAGGGCGGCTCTCGAGCAAGCTGCACGCGACCCTGAACTCGGAGCCTGGCTCAAGGAGCAACGGGCTTTCGACTCGCTGATCACGGGCAAACTGGCTGAATTTAAGCCCCCGGCAACCTTGTACTCGGCGATCATGGCTGGGATTGCGAATCGCTCACCCAAACGCCGCTTCACCCTCAGGCCTCTCCTCGCCTTGGCCGCCGTCCTCATCTTGAGCTGTGCGATCCTGCTCCCGTTTTATCTGGAGAGTCGTTCGAAATCCGAGTTGATCGAACAATTTCAAAAGGCCAATCTTACCATGCTCAGCTCAACTCCAGTTCCACAATTGGATCTGGTCACGGCTCAATTCTCGGAGACCCAGGAATATCTTGCGGAAAAGAATGCTCCCTGCATTCCTTTCCTGCCCGGTTCGCTGCTTAATCTTCCTACCGCCGGATGCAAGACTCTTCGTTGGAGAGGCCAGGAGTTATCTCTCACTTGTTTTCGACTCCCCAGTGGAAAATTGCTCCACGTTTTCGTCATTGATGAGAAGGCTTTTCACTCGATCAATGTTGGTGATGAATTCGAGGACCTGGATGGATGGCATTTCAAATGCAAGCGCATTGACGGGAGTGCTGTTAATGTTTGTCAGCCGTGCCCCGATGGAGGAGCTGAAACAGTTCATTTGAGGAGTTCAGGAGTCAGGATTCAGGAATTCAGGATTCAGAATTCAGAATTCAGGATTCAGGAGCCAGAGCCGCAGGAACGGCGGATTTCCGCCTTGTCATCGGTCGCGTACCTTTTACGATACGTATTCGGAAAAAACCCAGAGGCGATCTTGACTTTCGAGTTCTGGACTTAAGACTCTTGACTCTGACTCCTGACTCCTGACTCCTGACTCCTGAACTCCTGACTCCTGACTCCTGAACTTCTGTCAATTATGAATCATCCTCAGGCGGTAATTCTCATGGGTGTAGCCGGTTCCGGGAAGACGGCTGTCGGAATGCAAGTCGCTCGAAAGCTGGACTGGATCTTTCTTGACGCGGATGATTTCCATCCGCCGGCAAACATCGAGAAGATGAAGCACGGAATCCCGCTCAACGACCAGGATCGAGCGCCCTGGCTCCAGAGATTGCATGATGAGCTGCAAGATCAAATGGCCAAAGGACGCTCTGTTATCCTGGCCTGTTCAGCCCTTAAGGAATCGTATCGCAAAGTGCTCCGCGATGAAGCAACACCCCCGAAATTTATTTATCTCGACGTCGATCCGGAAACAATCAGCGTCAGATTGCAACATCGCTCGGCCCATTTTTTCCCGAAAGAACTGATGGAAAGCCAGTTCGCGGCACTTGAAAAACCGAAAGATGCGATCATCGTCGATGCGCGCAAACCGCTGGCAGAAGTTGTTGAGCAAGTCATCCACTCGCTAGGCTCATAGTATCAAACGAAAAGAACGTAACTCCTGAACTCCTGTCTTTTGCTGCCTACTGCCCACTGGCTCCTGCCACTCTTATCTGGTATATCAGAGGGCGATTGGGGGATATCGGAGTGATTAGCCGGAAAGCGGTCGAGCATCTGCGTGCCGCGATTTTTGTCAGGAATTTAGACGCGGTTTCAGAGTACGAAGCCATTTCTAAAATGCTTGCCAGGCTACAAGGACACTCTCAAGTGCAGGATTGGCAGAAGTTGTCAGCGGCCGTCTTTGATCGGCAGCAAACAGAGCGATCTTTGTTTCCTGGAGGAATTGCGTTTCCACATGCGCGGATTGACTGCGTCTCCTCGCTGGTCATGGTCATTGCGACATGCTCGAAGCCGATCCCCTTCGGCGAAATGCCGGTGCGGCTCATCTTTTTGATCGGCATTCCCAAGCGAGCGGGAGCAGAGTACCTGGAGTATCTCGTTCTTAGCCCGGCACGTGCGTGGAGAACGCGTGATCGACCGGCTTGTGCAGGCGGAGGACATGTCGACTTTCCTCGGTGGATTCGCCGAAGGTGCCTTGCCTGCATCGCTCAAAAATCTAGAATTTGTGAGCGATGCAGGCTGGCAGCGGAATGCTCCGGCTACGCCGGAACATTCCGCTGCTTTTTGGAATGAGGATCTAAACAGTTTGTTTTAATTGATTGATGATAAAACGGGCTCTTAAGATGACGCGCAGCGTCTGATTAAGAGCCTTCTAGCCCGCAATGAGTTCGTCGCTTCGGACTTCGCTGATAGGCAACCTCGAAATAGCAAAGTTGAATGGAAAAGACCGGGGAGCACCAACCACAGCGAACTCTTTCCCCGTTGCTGCGTGGCCTCCTCAGACTGAAGTTCTGGCTGGCTGAACATTTGCGCCTGAGCGAGCGTCACGTCACGCTGATCTGGGCTGCCCTGATCGGTGTTCTGGGAGCGCTCGCATCAGAGGGATTCCGCAAGTCGAGTGAAGTTTTACAGCATTTCGCGACTGGATCCAATTCGGGCATCATCTCTTCATTTGAGAGACTGTCATGGTGGCAAAGGCTGGCGGTGCCGACTGCAGGCGGATTGCTCGCCGGCCTCACACTCTGGTTCGGGAATCGTTTGTTTGCCAGCGTCCGGCAGAAAACCACCACGGACTACATGGAAGCCATTGTGGTTGGCAGCGGTATTATTTCCGTCCGGGCCAGCATCGTTAAAAGTGTGTCAGCCCTTTTCTCGATCAGCACAGGAACTTCGATAGGCCGGGAAGGCCCCCTGGTTCAGCTTTCCTCGCTGGTCGCTTCGCTGGTTGGAAGGATTCGAAGATTTCCGATCCCGCAACGCCGGCACCTGGTGGCATGCGGAGCAGCCGCCGGGATCGCCAGCGCGTACAAAGCACCCATCGCGGCATCGCTGTTTGTGGCCGAGATCATTTTGGGGACCGTGGTGGTGGAATCGCTTGGACCACTGATCCTGGCCTCAGTAGTGGCGGCGTTCGTTTCACAAATCCTGAGCGGCAGTGAACCATTGTATAAATCACCGGGATTCAATTTGCACACACGATGGGAAATCATCCCGCTCTCTTGTGTTGGAATTGTCCTGGGTTTTCTGGCTCCGGCCTATCTGCGCTTCCTCCGCCTGGCCGAACGGTTGTTCTCGAAGATCGACATCCCAATACCGTTCAAACTGGCTCTCGGAGGCGCGATCGTCGGCTCGATGGCGATTTTGAATCCAGAAGTTTGCGGAAACGGCCAGGGGCTCCTTCGATCCCTCTTTCATCAGAACTGGGTCTGGGACGGAATTCTCGCTATCATTCTGCTCAAATTGGTGGCCACGGCGAGCGCGTTCGGGTCAGGCGTTGTCGGTGGCGTTTTTACTCCGACCTTATTCATCGGCGCGGCAATCGGTGTCTTGTACGGCCAAATGGTTCTCCTAGTGGCTCCGGGTTTGCGTGCGGACCCGGCGATGTACGGCTTTGTCGGGATGGGATCTTTTATTGCTGCGACGACCGGCGCGCCGTTGATGGCGATCCTGATGGCATTCGAACTCACGCTGGACTATTCCATTACCCCCTATTTAATGGTGAACTGCGTCGTTGCCTACTACTGCAGCGGTATTTTCGAGAAACGCTTCATGTATGGCGAGTCGCTTGAAAGAAAAGGCGCCGCCTTTTTCAATCAGCAGCTCGCTCAGGTCAACTTACAAGATCTGGTCCGCTTCGATCCCATTACACTCCCGAAGAATGCGAGCTTTGCACAGATCGCGGAGACATTTGTGCAGCACCGGTATCAACATATCTATATCGTCGATCACGAAAATCGGCTACTGGGCGCAATTTCGCTTCACGATGTCAAAAGCTTTCTTGACCGGCCCGAGCTTGAATCGGTGGTTATCGCAGCGGACATCATGGACGAGGATTTCCCGCGCGTCTCGACCGCGCAAGGGATGAATGAAGCGCTTCACCAATTTTCCGCAGCCCGCTCGGAGCGCCTGCCGGTAGTCGATAGCCTGCATTCCAAGCGTCTTATCGGCAGCATCTCCAAGACCGACATCATCTTGCATCTTGCTGGAGAGCAAGCCGGCACGGGAACAAATCGCTCGTTTTGACGGTCAAAGAGCGGGCACTGCGCAGCAATCGCAATCGAAACCGGAAACTGATTGATTCGATCGCTACTCGATCGAAAGTATCAAGTAACTTTCCCCGAACTATGGCAACAGCGCTGACAATCTGGGCCAACCCTTTTCTCACCGAATCCGCTGAAGAACTGCTGGTGCATGCGACCGCCGAATACCATCTGATACTCGCTCAAAAGCCGGAGCACGTTCTCGATGTTGGTACCATGGACCCACGCCTTCTCCAAGCGGAGATCGTGTTTGGTCAACCTGATGTCGAGGCTATCCTGCAATCAGAGATCCTTCGCTGGATCCAAATCTCCAGTGCCGGCTACGCGCGATACGATAGCGGAGAAGTGCGAAGCTTTCTTAAGAAACGCTCAGCGATAATGACGAACAGCTCGAGCGTCTTCGATGAACCATGCGCAGAACATCTTATGGCCTGGCTATTGGCGGATGCGCGACAGTTGTATCGCATCCTTCGCAAATCAACGGGGGTCACGCAGCTGGCCGCAAAACTATTTGCGAGAAAATATCCGATTGCTGGCTGACGCGACCATTTTCATTGTGGGTTATGGCGCGATCGGACGAAGGTTAGCCGAACTGCTCGCGCCGTATCCGGTCCGGGTCATCGGCTATCGGCGAACATCTCAGTCGGGCTCGGAAATCCAGGTAGTCGGACCAGCGGACCTTTCGAGCGCCTTGGCTGAAGCTGATCACGTCATTAACATTTTGCCGGACAACACCGAGACGCGGTGTTTCTTCGATGCAGAGCGACTTCAGCAAATCAAGGCTGGCGCTCGCTATTACACCATCGGGCGAGGCACCACCACGGACCAGGACGCTTTAGCGAATGAATTGAAATCCGGCCATCTTTCCGCCGCGTACCTGGACGTCACCGAACCAGAACCGTTACCGCCGGATCACTCACTCTGGACAATCGCGAACTGTTATATTACCCCGCACACAGGGGGCGGCCACTTCAATGAATCGGATCGGATCGTTGAACATTTCGTCGAAAATCTTCGTCGCTTTGAGCAAGGCAATGAACTTACCAACCGCGTTTTTTAATTCACAACGGGCCGGACTATCGTTGGGCAATCGTCGCCGGAGTGACTCTAGAGGCGGTCATCTTCGAAAAGCGCCAACCTCAAGTTAACGATTATATGGAGCTCAAACGTTGCGGGTGGAGCAGTCAGGATCCGCTCCTGATGGCGTATCATGATGAGGAATGGGGCGTTCCCGTTCACGAAGACAATCGCCTGTTCGAGATGCTCGTTCTCGAATCCATGCAAAGTGGTCTGAGTTGGATGACTATCCTGCGAAAGCGCAAGGCATTCCAACTCGCATTCCATCAATTTGAGGCAGCTAAAGTGGCTCAATTTGGCTCCAAAGAGCTCGAGAAACTACTCGCCAACGCCGACATAGTGCGCAATCGGGCTAAACTTGAAGCTGCGGTGGCCAACGCCCGCGCCGTTTTGCAGGTTCAGGAGAAATACGGGAGTTTAGATGCCTTTCTGTGGCGAGTTGTGGACGGCAAACCTTTGGTTCATCGCTGGGCAGACTATCACAAAGCTCCCGCAAAAACTTCGGAGTCAGAAATCCTGGCAAAAGAATGCAGAGAACATGGTTTTCGATTCATCGGCCCGACGGTTGCCTACTCTTTAATGCAAGCCGTAGGCATGGTGAACGACCACGAAGTCACCTGCTTTAGACATGAGGAATTAGTGCCAGTGTCAGTCGGAAAGAAAATCTCAGCGGCAACTAAGCGAAAAAAGGTGGATTGAATGACGGGTGCCCCGTCTCAGCCCAGGTTTGAATCCTGGTAGAAAGCATCGCTTTGTCCCGTAGGGACAGGCTGATAGTAGCCAGGCACGAAGTGCCTCGCGAGGCTGTCGATTAAAGGTTGGCGACGGATCGTACGGTCGTTTCAGCTAATCACTCGGCACTTCTGGTCAACTCCCTGGCCAACTGCATGTAACCGATACACTCCGATTCCTGAGAGGAGATGGGCCCCGTGGGCTTGATCATCTATCCATCTGAAGATTTCAACTTTGTCAATTTGGTTGAGCTTCCGGATCTCATCCTTGATCTGTTTTGCATTCATTTAAATATACTAGTTATGGTGGGTATGGCTACAATATACTAACAATCCCCTTTATCAATACTTTTCTACGGGATAATCCATCATTGGAGCGGCCGAGCCGAATGTCTCCTTCCGGTCTTCACTGACACCGGCACTGACACTGACACTTCCTATTCCCCTGCGGCGAGGTAATCGCCTTCGACTTGAACAAATTCGACCAGGTTATTGAATGGATCGCGCGCAAAAAAACGGGGGCGCAACGGCAACGCACGCGCCTCGATAATCCTGGTTCCAGAATCGATTAACGCTTGGCGTTGCCGTCCGAGATCCTCGACCTCCAGACAAAAATGGTGCTTCGTATTCGCGGGGACGACTTCCTCGTCCGGCACACAATGTAATTCAACCCCGGGTGAGCCGGTATCAAACCAGATCCAACCGAGCGGTTTCACCACTTTGGGAACTGGTTTCTCGCGCAATCCAAGAGCCCCGACATAAAAGCTGCGCAAGCGCGCTTCCTCACCCGCCGGAAAGGTGATGGTGACATGCTGAATTTTGGGCGAAACAGGTGGGTTCATACGAGTGTCACAGGGTGTCCGCCTGGAAGGCTAGCTCGGCCGGTTCACTATAGCAACCTCCCAAAAACGCCACCAACACAGCGAACACGAGAGGAGGCCGGACATCAAGTCGCAGCCACCACTACCGATTGCAGACCGCCTAGAATCGCCCCACTCACAGCCCATTAAATACCAACAAAAACAGATGCTATTTCGAGAGCCGAGCACTATTGCTTACTGACATTGACACTGGCACTGAAGATGACTCACTTTCGAAAAAAAACGATCCAGGGCGCTGTTTTGGTGATGGCGGTACTCGGAGGTCTTGGAGGACTCGTTGCCCGGGCGCAAGAGGCCGATTCTCCATCGCCGAAACCGCAGATAAAACCAGACAATCCTGCGCTGCGATCCCCTGGGAAACCGTCTGGAACTCCCGAAAGTCCCCAAATTAAACCTCAGGAACTTGAGCGCCTGACCAAAGCTGCCGACAAAGTCCTCAACCGCATCCAAAGCGAAGAAAGCGATCTTTACCTACGGGTTAGTTATTTCGAAAAGCCGAGCCGATTGGACCCAAACAGCTACGCGTCCAAGGACGAGGTGGCACAATGGCAAGGGATGTTGCAGCAACTCAAGGAAAAGCATGATCTTGTCGCGCAGCTCTACGCCGACGTCGGAAAGGACCTGGAGGCGCAACTGCGTAAACACCAGTGCAAGCGGGGAGGCAGCGGCCCGATTCAAGAAATATATTATGGACGGCTTCCCCTGGGAGACGATTGAGAAGAAAAACAATCTGCTCACCGATTTTATCGATGAACAGGCGAAGCTGCTCTTGTTCTACGAAAAAAACTGGGGCTCATGGACGAGGGGCAGTGAGCCGAACAAACCGGAATTTACTTCCGCTTCCGCCGCAAACATCTACAAAAGGCTCCGCGACCAAATACTAAAGACGAGCGAGGAACTTGAAAAAGAATACAAAGCGATCAGTGAATAGGAAGTAGACAAACTCGCTCCGAACTCCTCGCCCCCCTCCACAAGCTATCCGGATACCTGAAATGAATGTTTTTTCTCTACGAACCGCTCGGTTGATTTGCTGCGTCCTGTGTGCAGTGGAACCAGCAACCCTTCATGCGCAAAACCAAGCGGTTCAACCGCCACAAACTCCCGGGGCAAGAGCTGCGGCGGGCGAGACCCCGAAATACTCTGAACAACAGGTTCAGGAGATGATCTCGAAGCTGCAAAGTCGGGTCAAAAAGGCCGCGGACAGCGTCTTGGGCAGAATTCTGAAAGAGGAAGACGACGTTCACATCAAATTCACCTATTTGAGGAAGCCGGAAAGGCTCGATCCCAATCAGTACGGGTCCAAAGATGACATCGTGGTTTGGCGGGGCTCGCTTCAGCAGATCAAAGATAAAGAGAACGGTTTGGACAAACTATATGCGGACGCTGACCTGGACCTGGGGAATGCACTTATCCAGCAGCAAATCAACCAATCGGTCGCGGATCAGGTCAAAAACGAACTCTTGAAATCGTTCCCTTGGACCGTCATCAAAAAGAAAAGCGAACTGATGCGGGATTTCATCGCGGAACATGACGATCTATTGACGTTCATGGACAAGAATTGGGGCACCTGGAAACCCGGTCCCAAGCCCGGAACTGCCGCCTTTGATGACCCGCATCTGGCTACAACATTTCAGGACCTGCAAAACAAAATCAACGCTACCGGGCAACAGATCGAAGACCAATACAAGTTGATGGCTCAGCAGCCTTAAGCCTTCCAGGGTCGTCTATCGCTATAGCAACTCTCTCAGCATCTAACCTCTGAGCTGGCCAACAGTTCTTCCAGCCAATCGACGGCCAATTCGTGCACCACAGGCATCGATTGAACGATATTCAATGCCTCCCGTGCCTGGCGTTGGCATTCCTCAGGCTTGCCCTCTAACAATGCCATCGCGGCCGAAACGCGGAGCCAGGCGTGGTGTGGAACCCTGGACCAATCCTGCACCCGCTCGAAAGCTGCCCGGGCGGCGGGTTCGTCCCGTTTAAACCAGGCCTCGTAAAAAGCTTTCTCTAACATCACCCAGGCAAACAATGTTCCGGATTTTGGATTTGCCTTCTCAACCGCTTCGTTGAGATAGCGGGCAGCAACTTGCATTTCGTGCAGGTCAGCTGACCGGTAGAACTCCAGTAAACAGACGGTCACGCGTTCGGCAAGCTCGGTATTTTCGGTCAGCGTTAATGCCAAATTCAGCATTTTGGAAGACCAGTCCCGCGGCCTGATTCCCTGTTGTCCCTCATGGATTAACGCGCTGATGAGAAAAAGGACTTCAGTGGTCGGACGTCCGCGAATCGCGTCCCACAAAAGCACGCCATAGCTTGCTGACCGCCGAAGAGCTAAAGGCAACAACAGACGGACTCCATCCGCAATTCCGATAAAGGCGATGGCCGCCAGAAAGAGCGTGTCAATCGAAGCGCGTGCCGGGTCGATGGCTCGCACGATCACCAGAAAAATGAAGCCGACAAGAATCATGGCGACTGGCCCGCTCGCGATCAACCAAATGCAGCGCCACCGGAGGCCATCGAGAGTCTGGGGCGCAAAAACCGTGGTGCCGGCGATCATCGTCTCCCGATTATTCCAACTGAATCGCGTGCGGTTTCGAATTCGCCGGATAGCGAACGGTCCGCAGGCAAATGCGAGCAGTTTGAGCCCCACCAGTTTGGCAACCAGTATTCGGGCAAGATGATGGAGAATGACCAAGATCTCATAAGCAACAAACACCAGGAACGGCAGCGGAACCAGGTTAGAGGGTTGCTCAGCGATCGCCGCGAGGCACTTGGGCTCTAGAAGAACACCCAGGCCAAGGCACACCACCAACAAAATCAGAGACGAGACGATGACTGATCTCCGCCTCCACGATTGCGTTCCTTGCATAGGCAGTGGCGAAGTGTAGCGGCGATGGCACAGCAGGGCTAGCGCAATTTCTACAGCGGAAAGGCCAGTGCATCGTCTCATATGTAGCTGATATGCATACATTGAGACGATGCACTAGTGTGACGTCGGCATGACGAACTCGGCGCCCTGATTTGAGGCGCCCGGCCACCGGCTGGTGACCGTCTTCAATCTGGTATAGAACCGGACCCCTTCGGCTCCATGCACATAATGATCTCCGAAGATCGATCGTTTCCATCCGCCAAACGAGTGGAAGGCCATTGGAACCGGAATCGGCACATTGATCCCGACCATCCCGGCTTTGACCTGTTCAACGAATGCCCTGGCAGCTGCACCGTCACGAGTGTAAATCGCGGCACCGTTTCCGTACTCATGTTCATTGACGAGTTTAAGCGCTTCACCTGCATCGTTGACCCGCACTACACAGAGGACCGGTCCGAAAATCTCCTCCCGATAAATCCGCATCGCTGGCCGGACATTGTCAAAAAGACAGCCCCCGAGAAAAAAAGCCTCTTCGGCACCCGGTAGGGTCAGGTCACGACCGTCCACCACCAGGGTAGCCCCCTCTCGGGTCCCCAGCTCGATATAAGAGACGACTCGATCGAGATGTGCCTTGGTGACCAGGGGACCCATTTCCATTCCTTCCAAATCGCCAGGTCCGATTTTCAGCGATTTAACGCGCGGAATGAGTTCTTCGACCAGGCGATCACCTAACCGGTCGCCCACCGCGATAGCAACCGAGACCGCCATACAACGTTCACCCGCGGAGCCATAGGCGGCACCAATCAATGCGTCCGCCGCCTGCTCGACATCGGCGTCGGGCAAAACAACCAGATGATTTTTAGCTCCCCCAAGGGCCTGTATTCGTTTTCCAGCCGCGGTGCCGCTCCGGTACACATATTCCGCGACAGGCGTCGAACCGACAAAACTGACGGCTTGGATCTGCGGATGATTCAGCAGCCCATCCACGGTCTCCTTGTCTCCCTGCAGGACGTTGAAAACTCCGTTCGGTAACCCTGCTTCGCTCAACAATTGCGCCAACTCCAGACTTAGACTCGGATCTTTCTCGCTTGGCTTCAAAATGAATGTATTGCCGCAAGCCAGTGCGATCGGGAACATCCACATCGGGACCATGGCCGGAAAATTGAAAGGAGTGACTCCGGCGACAACTCCAAGCGGTTGCCGGAATGAATAACTGTCGACCCCTGTGCTAACCTGTTCGGAAAATTCCCCTTTCAGCAGTTGAGGAATTCCACAGGCAAACTCGACCACTTCAAGGCCTCGCACCAACTCACCTTTGGCGTCCTCGAGAACTTTCCCATGCTCGGCGCTGATCAGCGAAGCCAGCCGATTTTTCTCTTTTTCAACCGCTCCCCTGAAATTGAATAAAATCCGCGCGCGCCGAACGGCCGGGACGGAGGACCAGGCAGGAAACGCTTTGGCCGCCGCTGAAACCGCCAGATCCACCTCCGCTTTTGTCGCGAAGGCGAGCCGTCCGGAAATCTGTCCGTTTGCCGGATTATAGACCTCGGCGAGACGTTGCGAAGTCCCTGCGTAGAGTCGGCCATCGATATAGTGGTGGATATTTGCGGAGCCGTCAGCCGGTGCCACACGTGCAAATGGGTGGATGTTCGTGGTCATAATGCGAGCGGTTTTACTATTTTCCTATTTCCATATCTCGCGGTAGAGGCCCTTCATTTCAACTTCAGACGGAATCCTCGGATTGTTGGCGGGCGAACCGGAGGCCAACGCTTGCTGGACCATCGACGGAATACTCTCTTCCCAGGCCTGGTGATCAATTCCGAACTCGGCGGGAGTCGGTACTTTCAGGGTGAGATTCAGGGCATGAAGATTTCGAACGAGCAAGGCCACCGCCTCCGCATCCGAGCTGTTGGCCGCAACCATGCCCATCGCCCTCGCGCATTCAGCGTATCTTCCAACAGCCGCCGAAACCGAGAATTCCGTTACCGCCGGTAATAGCATGGCGTTCGACATACCGTGCGGGACGTGAAATTTTGCCCCGATCGGACGGCTCATCCCATGCACCAACGCGACACTCGAATTGGAAAAAGCGATGCCGGCCTGAGTCGCGGCCAGCATCATCGATTCACGGGCGTCACGATTCTCCGGCTGAAAACAGGCGGTTGGGAGATTGGTCCAGATCGCCTGCATCGCACTTAAGGCAAAGCTATCAGAGAACCCATTGGCTCGCCGACTGACATAAGCTTCGATGGCATGAGTGAGGGAGTCCACTCCGGTATCGGCAGTCAACCGCATCGGCTTTGTCATGCTCAATTCGAAGTCGACCAGTGCTGCTAACGGCAAATAGGCCAATCCGATACAAAGCATCTTTTCATTGGTCTCCTGATCCGTGACGATCGTATATCGGGTTGCCTCGGAGCCTGTGCCGGCGGTGGTCGGAATCGCGATGATCGGTAAACCCGATTCATTCTGATTATGTGGCGCCTTATAATCACGCATTTTACCCCCATGGATCGCCAAGACGGCAATTGCTTTGGCTGTATCAATTGAGCTGCCGCCTCCAAGGCCGATGACACAATCGTGCTGGCCGCGTTTCAAAAAATCGAGTCCGGCTTCGACCGCAGCGACTGACGGATCGGGGACTATCTCCGAAAAAATCCGCGGGAGGCCCGATACGCTTAACGAATCGGCAAGCAATCGCGCCAGGCCTCGTTTCCTGATGTACGGATCTGTCACGATCAAGGGGTTTTGCAATCCCAGAATCTGGAGCACTTCCCGTGTCTCAGCAAAGGCTCCACTGCCAATTCTAAGGATTCGAGGAACAGCAATTTGAGCGACCATTTTGTTGGGAGTGAACTGCAATTTAATCGGATACAGGTGCGGTAGTAAAGAGGTCGAAACCGCCAGTTGAAGATTCACTTGTCCCGAGGCCGCCGGATTCTATGTTGGTTTGCAACCAATATGGATCAAACAAAATGAGCGGTTCCGGAGAATCGTTCCGGTTAATGGTGAGCAACTGGCTCACAGACGTGCGCCGTCGAGGAGCGGACCTTTACGCGATGAACGAAGGGGATGAGGTGCAGTACTTTTCTTTTGAGGGGAAAGATCACTTTAGATTCAGTCTGGAGATCGACTACGCCCTTCAGGAGATTACGGTGCAGATCACTGACCCCAAAACGACCGGCATGGAGGTCGAGAACCTCGCACTGACGGCGGCAAATCTTGGCGCGCTCGGCCGGTTGATGTGCAGCGTCAAAGAAGGCCAGGCGGTGGTGCCGGTCTACCTCTTGGCACAACTGGCGGTCATTTGCCACGGGTACCAGCGCCTGGTGCAAGAGCTTGACGAATTACACCATATCAAAACCACGACTGGAAGTGTGAGCAGCATTGAAGCTGATCTCCGCACTTTTCTGACACCCGAGGAACAAAAACGCACGGACAATCCACTTTTGGCGAAAAAGGGCAAAGACAGCGTCCGGGACAACGCCCCACGCGACACAACATCTTAGTGTACCCGTCAGCGAGCCAGCGAGCTGGTTATTGTCTGCGTCGAGCGTATTATTCCCGAGGACACAATGACTCGATCATCCGCAACTATTAATGGATATGAAATGGCCTACTCGCTTCACGGCGACCAGCACCGCCCGGTAGTCGTGTTAAGCCATGCACTGGCCACCAGCATGGATATCTGGGCTTATCAGCTTCCGCTGCTGGCGCATCGATTTCGGGTTTTGCTGTACGATCTCCGGGGTCATGGCAAGAGCGCAGCGCCAGGCGACTCCTACACGCTGCACGAACTCGCATCTGATCTTGCCGCGTTGCTTGATTATTTGGAGATCTCGCGAGTGACGTTTGTCGGCCTTTCCATCGGCGGAATGGTCGGCCAGGCGTTTGCTTTGGGATATCCTGACAAGCTCTCCGGCCTCGTCCTCTGCAGCACTGGAAGCCGAACGGAACAGCAGGCCAAAGCAACGATTGAGGAGCGAATCAACAAGGTCCGCGCAGAAGGACTCAAAAGTCAGGTCCCAGCAACGCTCGCTCGCTGGTTTAGTGCAGAATTTATGAAGGGAGCGCCGGCCACCATGGCCTGGGTATCGGATCTCATTCTCGCCACCTCCGTGGACGGATACACCGGATGCGCTCGAGCGCTTCAAGGACTTGACCTGACCGACGCGCTCTCTGAAGTCCAGGTCAAGACCCTGATTATCCCCGGCGAACATGACCTTGCCTTTCCCGAAAAGGTTTCACGAGCGATCCAACAGAAGATTGCTTGCTCAGATTTGATTTTGCTGAAAGGCGCCGCACACCTTGGCAACGTCGAACAGCCTCACCTCTTTAACGAAATTCTGCTGGATTATCTGGGCCGGCTTCCCATTTGATTCCTTTGTTTATCCTCCGATAAATGATGGATCGGAGACTATTGCGTCAACGCAAATAGGGTCGAACGAGACGGAAAAGGGAAGCTTCGTAATCTCGCTTCCAAAACTCTCTCCGATAAAAATTGAACAACATGAACGTCGCGACCAGGAAGCTTAACGCCGCAGCCAGGAGTAAACCCGGTATATCGAAACTCACGAGAAAAATGATTGCCACCAGAAAAAGGCTAAGCCGGGCCCACAAGATTTTGTTTCCATCAAAGAACAAATCTCTGGGGCGTCGAGCCCAAAGCCAGACTGCGCGTTCCATCTCAGCCGGATCAAACGAGTGCGCAGGGATCGAACATTTCTCCATCAGGGTGGACGGCGGAAAGCCGGTGTACTGTTCTCTACGGCAACAGAAAATCTGGTCCAAAAACCGAGACATAAGATTCGCAGAAAGATTTAACTGGAGTCTACCTCAGTGGTCTTCAGGGCGCACGCTAAAACCAGCTGATTCTTTGACATAACAAAACTTTCTTTGAAATTTCTGGGCGAAAAATCGGCTGAGCAACCAAAACGCTTGCTGACACCACCCAAATCCGCGGAATATGCAGCCATGGGCGCAGCGAAACTCGATTTTATCCCGAACAACATTCGCACCACCGTGAGCGACGTTGACCTCAGACGGGACACACTCACTCGTCGAAACCCATGAAAAAAGCGACTGCCACAATCGAGAACGTAACTCCCCCGAGCGAGAGGGATTTGGGTGGCGTTACAGTCTACCTTGTTGAAGTAACGCTCCGTCTTGATGGGCAGGATGATCAGACGAGCGTCGCCACTCAGGCCTGCCTCGAGGAACTCGACCAGGCCTGGGGTGTTTCGCAAGATACTGGGAGGCTCTGGCATGCGGACTGGTCAAAAAGTGTTTATCCGGTTGAAAATGGAGTTTTCGTTGCCACGCTACCTGCCGATCCCGGGTGGCAGGTCGGCAAAAAATTGACCGTTCTATTGCCCAACGTTGGTGAATAGAGTTTTCCGGGAATGAAAAGGTAAGGGGGGACGCCTTACTTACTTTGCGATCTAACTGAAAACCGGCAACTGACACTGACAACTTTCTTCCGCTCCGTCAGCCCTCATACCGAACCCGGCCATCTTTATCCTTAACGCTGATAGAAGACCCAGGTTCAGCAATTGTCAGGATTGCCGTCCGGCCATCCTCACCCAGGAGGGCCAGCTCAGCTCCTTCTTCCGATGCGGATTCGATCTTGCCCTCGCCCAACATGTTCATGGTCGGACCTCCGGCAACTTTCACATGCATCGTTGAGAAATCGTCAAAGGCGATGATGACCAGCCCTTCTTCTTTGGATACAAGTTTGATCGTCCGGCCCCCAATGACTTTCGTTAGTTTTTCATTGATCTTCATAGCAACCTAGTGTCCGCATGCACTGCATCGTCTCCAAGACTCGGAGCCGTTAGCGCGACGAGCATCTTTCTGGTGAAACGAGCAACACAGAAAATCGGAGACAGTGTGAACGCTCGTCTTGCTCGTTCACGTATCGCACCGGATACGCTCCTCACTCGCGACCAAACTGAGCCAACATTCTCTTTGACGATTACTAGAGCCGTTCTCTTTGATGAGCAGTCAAAGTTCTGCGCCGGGCCAACCGGAACTATTCTGGTGGGGTTGATATCGTCATGCGTGAAGTAGTAATGACGTTTGATGTGATCGAAGTTCACCGTATCCGAAATGCCGTCAATCTGATAGAGATCGCGGAGATACCCGTACAAGTTCGGGTAATCAGCGATCCGTCGGATGTTGCATTTGAAGTGGCCGTGGTAGACCGCGTCGAACCGGATCAGCGTCACGAAGAGCCTCCAGTCAGTCTCGAGCGGCAGATCCCCAAAGAGGAATCGCCGATCAGACAACATCCCCTCCAGCTGATCGAGCGTTTCAAAGAGTAAATAGGCAGCTTGTTCGTAGGCACTCTGGGCAGTGGCAAACCCGGCTCGATAGACCCCGTTGTTGACGTTCTCGTAAATCAATTCGTTCAGTCGATCGATTTCCGATCGATGCTCCACTGGGTAAAGATCCAAGTCAGACTTGGTCAAGGAATTGAATTCGCTGTTCAGGATTCGCAGGAGATCGTCGTCGGAATTGTTGACTATCTTTCCCGTGCGCGTGTCCCAAAGCACCGGCACGGTGACGCGGCCTTGGTAAGAAGGATCTGTGGCAAGGTAGGCTTGAGAAAGAAACTTAAACCCATTGATCGGATCCTTTGAGTGGCCAGGTCCCTCTCGAAAAGCCCAGCCTCGATCATCACGAACCGGATCGACTACTGTCATCCCGATTACGTCCTGCAGCCGCTTCAGATGGCGAACGATAATTGTCCGGTGCGCCCATGGACAGGCCCAGGAAACGTACAAATGATACCGTCCAGGCTCTGCCGGGTACTCGGACTGACCGTCTGCTCTGACCCAGGCCCGGAAGGCGTCTTGTTGCCGCACAAAGTGCCCCGCTTCGGATTGCTCATCGGGGAATTGAGCTTTTGGAACAGCGTCCATGAGTCAGATATTAGCGCAAGGTTCCAAAAGTGCGAAATATCTGTTGTTATGGTGCTACAGGCCTAACAACGAATACGGTTGAATAGAAGACCACCCACAAAAATGGGCAACCTCTTACCGTTTCCTTACTATCTTGCCGTAAGCTAGTGCACCGGTCAGTGACTGGTGTATAACTTGTTGCGAGTACGAGAAACCAAGGAATGGGGCGTAGTTACCCGGAAAAATGCGGCTTGCCAAGATCTGGACTCCGTCGACGCCACTGGAGCGATGGCGGAGCTGTTAGCTATTTCAATCCTCCTCCTGCATCGGAAGAAGCCAAGCGAGACGCTTCGCCGGCTCCCTGGTATTTGCGGATGAGTCGAAAGTATCTCATCGTGTCTCGAAGCGGCTGGATTTTACTATGTTGGTCCGTATAGATCGTTCGAATCGGCACAAAATTGAGCCGAACTCCCCGACGCGCAGCCAGAATAAGACTCTCGCTCTCAAACTCAAACCTGTTGCTGGGGGCCATTAGGACCGGCTGCAAATCCCTGCGCGCGAGCCTGAATCCGCATTGGCTGTCGGGGATCGGGAGTTTGCAAATTCGCCCGATTTGCCAGGACATGAATCGGTTGGTCCACCGGCGAATGAACGGCATCGACTCAAGATTGAGCATCCGGTTACCGATCACCAGATCAGCGTTCGAGCGATTAATCGCCTCGATAAACGCGGGGATTTCCGCAGGATCATGCTGTCCATCTCCGTCGAGGAACAAGAAGAAATCGGCCTCGATCAAGACTGCGCAGCGAAGGCCCGTCTTCAGGGCAGCGCCCTTCCCCAGATTGGTCGAATGCCGGATCACCTGGGCACCTGCGGCTTCTGCCTCGGCCGAAGTGCGGTCGGTCGATCCATCATCGACTACCAAAGCGGCATTCACATGCTCGAGTACCTCGCGTACCACCTGTCCAATGAATCGCTCTTCGCAATAGGCTGGAATAATCGCGAGAACGGTTTCTTTTGCGGCTTTCATCGAGAACTGCCTTCCGTGCCTCTATTTTTGCGAAGCTGGTAAAGCGTCTCCGACTCAGTGCCGCCTGAGACCTCCGTGCGAGACTGTTTCTGAGTTTCCTGTTATTTTGCGGATTGTGATTCTTTAACCGCCTCAACGAGAGTGTTAGCAAAATTATCAATGTTCTTGTCCACCACAAAAGCGGTCACAGCATCATTCAGAGCCTGTTGGAACGCAGCGGGCGCTGCTTCTCCATGGACGCAACTCGCAAGCAGCTTGTCTTTGGAAAAGGAATCCATCGACCATTGATGATAGCCGTCAAACTTTGAGCGGTCGACATCTGTCCGCGCCGGTATCGAACCCTTGAGAGGATTGAATGCTTCTTGAGCTTCTTTGCTTCCAATGCTCTTTAACCAAGCCATCGCAGCCTCCTTGTGGGGTGCGCCTTTGGCCAGTGTGAAACCGTCAGCTACGACGATAAAAGATCCGTCCGTTCCAGGATGACTGACCCATCCAAAATCTTCCTTTTCCTTCAACTTGGCTTTGAGAAATTCGCCATCGGCCCAGTCGCCCATCGAACTGAAGGCGACCTTACCGTCCATGAGCGCTTTGATGGCTTGATCCCAACTCAGCGCCGCATGGTCAGGGTTCAGGTAGTCCTGCATTTTTGCGAAGAGTTTCATTGCCTCTTTGACCTTCGGATCGTCCCACTGCATCGAGCCATCGAACAGATCCACCCATCCTTTCGCCCCGATCACGCCCAGAAGCGTGTTTTCGAAGAGTTGCGCTGAGGCCCAGATACCAGAATCGCCGACGCCGAGTGCTGGAACTCCAGCTGCCTTCAGCTTGTCACAAGCAGCGAAGAACTGGTCAAACGTCATCTGATCACCCACCTTAATTCCGTTTTTTTCGAGCAGCTTGGTGTTATACCAGAGAACGTTTCCTCGATGGATTCCGGCGAGTACCGAATAGATCTTGCGATCTTTGGTCATCAAGTTCACGACCAACTCCTTCGGAAAAGCAGTGTCCCAACCGTCCGTCTTATAGAGTTCGGTGACAGGCTCGCAGTACCCGGCATCGACGTATTGACCGAAAAGTTCGTAGCCGGGATGGGTTTGCCAGGTGTCGGGCGGATTACCGCCGGCCAGACGGGTTTGCAAGACGGGTCGCGCCGCAGATCCTCCCCCACCCGACACCGCCGCATTCATTATTTCAACACCCGCATTCTGCTTTTTGTAGACCTCAAATAGAGCATTAAGCGCAGCGGATTCTCCGCCAGAAGTCCACCAGGAAAAAATTTCCAGCTTGTTTTCACCGGCGGGTTGAGCTGCACCAGCCGGTTGCAGTAAAAAGAAACAGGCCGCTAGCGCCACCAGGAGGAAACAATGGGATATTTTGAAACACATACGAGTAGGGATCCTGCACCATCCTTAACCCTTGAGGGCTTCAGGCCATGAGTTCCAAGACAGCTTCCTGCGAAAATTTCTCGTGTGAAAGTTCTCCGGTAACAAATCCTTCTCGCAGTACGACGACTCTGCGAGAGAGGTTTAGCAGCTCAGGCAGCTCCGACGAGATCATTAAAATAGCGAGCCCCTGACATGCCACCTCGTCCAGCAACTCGTAGATTTCAGCCTTTGCGCCCACATCCACCCCGCGGGTCGGTTCGTCAACAATCAACAGGTCGCAGTCTCGTACCATCCATTTCGCCAGCGCGACTTTCTGTTGGTTGCCGCCGCTCAGGCCTGCCGTGATCGTCTCAAGGTTTGGGGCCTTCACTCGGAGACGCTTGGTCAGCTTCTCAACCTCGGTGAGTTCGCGACCCCGATCAATAAATCCCATCTGGCTGAAATGGTCGATATGGGCCAGCGACACGTTATCCATGATGGACATTCCAAGAACCAGCCCTGCCCGTTTGCGATCCTCCGGCAACAATGCCAACCGCCGCCGCATCGCTTCATTCACATTCCCCAGGGGCAGCTTTACGCCCTTGATATAAACCTCGCCGGTCGCGCGAGGATCCAGTCCGAATATCGCCGTCGCAACTTCCGTCCGTCCCGCGCCAACCAGTCCACCCATGCCGACGATCTCACCTCGGCAGACCTTGAACGACACATTCTCGAATTTTCCGGTCGAGGATAGGTTCTCGACTCGAAGGATCTCCTCACCTGGTTGCTGATCGAGATGCTTTGGGCGCTTCATCAATACTTCGCGACCTACCATCTGACGGATCAACCGATCGCGATTGGTCTGCGCAATCGGTTCGGTGGCTACATGTTTTCCGTCACGAAGAATCGTGATGGTATCGCACACCCGGAATATCTCGTCCATGCGGTGGGAGACATAAAGCATTGCAACGCCGCGAGCCTTCAGCCTGGCCATTAATTCAAACAGATGTTCGCTCTCGTTTGTCGAGAGCGAGCTGGTTGGTTCGTCAAAGATAATGATCCGAGCGTTGACTCCGACCGCCCCGGCGATTTGCACCATCTGCTCCTGGCCCGTGGTAAGCTGGGCAAGAGGCGTATCGACATCGATATCGGATCCAATCTCATGTAACAAGGAGCGCGCTTTTTCCCGGAGTTTACCCCAATCCATAAACCCGGCATTGGTTGGGAACCCGCCGAGCAGCAGATTCTCCGCAACCGTCATGTTCGGACAAAAAGCCAACTCCTGGTGCACCAGAGCAATCCCTAGCCCCTGCGCGATCCGGGGGTCAGTCGGCTTTATCTCCCGGCCTTCGATTTTAATAATGCCTTGGTCCGGGGTGTAAACCCCGGCAATTATTTTGCCGAGCGTGCTTTTACCGGCGCCGTTTTCGCCCATCAAAGCATGCACAGATGCTTTTTCGAAATCAACGGAGACATCGTCAAGGGCACGGACGCCCGGGAAGGTTTTGGAGATATGTTCTACTGACAGAAAGGCCATAAAAGATTTAAGTGGTTTTGGGCTTCAAGGAAACATGCGAGTCGCTCGATCGAACGACTTCTTTTTTGATTGAACTTGCTTTTGCTAACAGGCGGCGCTTCGCCAGCATAGCGTTGAACTGATCTAACAGGACAGCAGCGATCACCACCACTCCAATCACAATCTGGCTGTAGTTCTGCGGAATATTAAGGATCACTAACCCGTTCGAGATCATTTGGAGAATAATTGCTCCCAGCAGTGCACCGAGCGCAGTCCCTTTGCCGCCTACGAGACTTGCACCTCCCACCACCGTCGCTGCGATGACGTTAAGTTCATAGCCTTGACCGTCGCCCGAAGAACCCGCTCCATAATAACCAAGTGACAAAACCGCGGCGATCCCGGCTACAAAGCCCGAAATGCTGTAGGCCAGGAGTTTGATCCGACCGACGCGAATCCCGCTGTAACGACTGGCGATTTCGTTCCCGCCGACGGCATAGACCTTTCGACCAGTCGCAAATTGAGAAAGAAAGATGCCGCCAACAATCACGACTATAATCATCACGATCAAAGGGACTAAACTTAGACCGTTATATTCTTGCCGAACAAAGGTGCGGAACGCTTCCGGGAAACCGCCGATTGACTGACCATTTGTCTGGACGAAGGCAATCCCCCGATAAATTGCCATCGTTCCCAGGGTGATGATAAATGGATGGACTTTAAAGGCGGTAATCATCGCGCCGTTCAGAAAACCGAGCAGCGTCCCTACACCGATCGTGACTAGAATTCCGAGCACGGTAGCGCCGCCCCCTCCGGAGGGACCATACGGGGAAAAAACCAGGGCGCCAGAAACGGAGGCTAGAGCATAAATGGCGCCGACCGAAAGATCGATTCCCCCTGTGATAATCACGACCGTCATTCCAACCGCCATGATCGCGAAGAAACTGGTATCCTTAGCTATCTGGACGATCGTCCTCGCATTAAAGAATTTGTTGACCGTCTCGAAGGCTGGAACCTTCCGTCCGTCCGGGTTCGTCTCGAAGACTCTCACGCGTTTACCATCGGGAGTTACTTCGAATTTCGGCAGCTGAACTGAACCGCCAAATATGGCTAGAAGCAACCCGAGCGCGATGATCACTACAATGAGACCGCCCTCAGGGAATTTTGAAAAACTGAAACCAGATTTTCCAGGTGAAGACATGGGGGGTATGACCTAAAGGGATTATACTGCGGGTTGAGCCTCCAACTACAAGCTCGTCTGGAATCATAGAGGGAGGACCCCTCGCTCACAAGCTAAGATATCTAACCATCCTCCTTCAATCGTGCTCGTGCTCGTTATCGTGCTCGTCCTCGTCCTTCCTTCTCTTTCCCCCGCCACGATCAAAGCGACGAGAACGAGCCGAGCACGAGCACGATTGAAGAAAATGAAATTGGGCGCTATAACACTGGAAAAAAATCCGGGCCAATATGCAAAACAATGATCCTTCCTTGACGAAGTTCCCGTATCGGTTGGCTGCGGTCGACTTAGATGGCACGCTGCTTGGACCCGACAAAGAAATTGGCGAAGAAAATGCGGCGGCGGTGCGCAGGCTAAGCGAAAATGGTGCACGGGTGATCATTGCGTCCGGACGCCGCCATCAGAACAGCATCCGTTTCCAACGCCAGCTTCAATTGAGCGGACCAATCATCGCCTGCCAGGGCGGCCTGATCAGAGACGGCGAAAGCGGCAACGTGATCGAAGCGCATTTTTTGCCGCAAACCGTCGCAAAAGAGATCGTCAGCGAAGCAGAAAAGAGTGGCGTCCAAGCCATCTACTATCATTTGGATCACCTTTACGTCCCGGAACGGAACGACCGCTGGATTGATCTTTACGAATCGCGAGTCGGTGAGCGGGCAGAAACGCTTCCGAGCCTCAGTCAACTTGACGGCCGTCGTGCCTTAAAGATCGTTTGGTACGGAGACCCGGTAGTGCTCAAAAAGATCCGTCCGGAAATAGCTGCACGTTTTGAAGGAAAAGTGGATATCCTGGCGACCGAATCGGAAAACCTGGAGTTCATGCCTCGCGGAATCAACAAAGCGGCGGCCCTGGAAAAAGTCGCTCGCGAGCTTGGGGTTCCCCGAGAGCAGGTATTGGCGTTTGGGGACGGTGAAAATGATCTGCAGATGCTGGAATGGGCCGGAATGGGGGTTGCGATGAGACACGGAAATAGTGCGGCCATCGCCGCGGCCAAAATGGTCAGCCCACCCGGTCCGCCCGCGACCGCCTTCGCCCGCGCGGTCGATGAGTTGTTGCAAGGGCAGGAGTCAGTAGAAGCAGGAGTCAGGAGTTCAGGAGCCAAGTAAGTCAGGAGTTGCAGAATTGACCGGGTTCCCCTTTTTCGGAACTTTCAGCTTCAAACCCATTCCTCCCCTCGCCCAGCCCACTCGACCAGCACTCCATCACTCCATCACTCCAACACTCCCGTACTCCAGTACTCCTGACTCCTGCCTCCTGGCTCCTGCCTCCCGAAGATTCCAACGCTTTCACTTGCTAAGGCGGACCGACCACCGATAGTTTTTCATCATTCATGGCCACCTATGTTTATGAAACGGTGCCGGATTCTCCGGATGTCCCGGTTCGGCGGTTTGAGATTCAACAAAGCATGAAAGAGGATCCGCTCACGCGCGACCCGCACACGGGTCAAAAGGTCCGAAGAGTAATTTCCGGCGGGCTCGGGATCATGACCGGTGCTCGCGCTTCGGTGCAGTCCGTGAAGTCGTCCTGCGGCACGGGCCGTTGCGGTTGCTGTTGAACCAAATGCAGATCTCAGAAGAGCAACCCGGCCTGTTCCAGGAACCGGCCAAGCAGGCTCGCGGATCGCGTAAGCCCGACTCCCAGAACGGCTCCGGAACTCGCATCAAGAACTATGTTCTCGATACGAACGTTTTGCTGCATGACCCTCATTCCGTTTACCGGTTCGCCGATAACCATGTCTGGATCCCAATCGATGTTTTGAGCGAGCTCGATAAATTCAAGAACGAACAAACCGAACGAGGAGCAAACGCCCGAACGGTGCATCGGTTCTTGTCACGATGCTTCCATCAGAACAGCAAGCTGGTGATGAACGGTGCGAAGACCCCTGAGGGGGGAACGATTCGCATCGCGATCAATGAATTTCTGACTGCGGAAAGGATGAGCAAGGAACTCCGGCGGTTTCAGCAGATTTTTCAAGACCTGAACAACCCGGATAACCGAATTTTGGCCCTCTGTCTGTACGTCAAGAGCAAGCGGCACGGAACGCACGATTCTGGTTACCAAGGACCTGAATATGCAGCTGAAAGCTCTGGCTATCGGCGTTGAGGCTCAAGACTATGAAAACGACAAAGTCGAGGTCACCGATGTGGAGGGCTACGCCCAACGCACCATCGAAATCGATCCGCACACGCTCCAGCGTTTCGCAAGCTCCCGCGAGTTAACGCTCAAAAGACCGGAAACAGAAGGCCTACACCTCAACGAGTATGTATTCCTGTCCGCCGGCGAAAACAAGTTCATGGCGGCGCGGCACGCGGGAAATGGCCTTTTCAGACGCCTGAACCTGCCGAATGCCCTCAATAATCCTCGCGGACTGCACTTAAAACCGCTGAACCTCGGTCAGCAATGTCTCCTCGACGCGTTGCTCGATCGCGAGATCGCCTTGGTGACCTGCTACGGTCAGGCCGGAACTGGAAAGACTCTGCTAGCGGTTGCGGCAGGACTGCACCTTTTCTGGTCTCAGGTTTTCAGCGGGCTGACGGTTAGCCGACCGGTGGTCGCGATGGGAGAAACCCTCGGGTTCCTTCCCGGCACTTTGAGTGAGAAGATGAAGCCTTGGCTGCAATCGATCTACGATGCTTTCGAATTGCTTCTGCCCTCCGGCCAAAACGGGGAAATGGGGAAACGACAAAAGAAAGTCGGACCGCCTGAAGTCTCCGCGACCAACGGCGCCGCAATCCCGCCAAAACCTTATACGCAATTGATCGAACAGGGGATCGTGGAGATTGAGGCACTCTGTTATATTCGCGGACGATCCATTCCGAATCGTTATTTTGTCCTCGATGAAGCGCAACAGCTCACACCACTGGAGGCGAAGACCGTCGTCACCCGGATGTCGAAAGGTTCCAAACTGGTGATGGTGGGCGACCCCGCGCAAATCGACAATCCATATGTGGACAGTCGTTCCAACGGCTTGGTCTACACGCGGAACCGATTAAAAGGACAACCGATTGCGGCGCACGTCTGCCTGACAAAGGGAGAGCGAAGTCCGCTCGCGGAAGCCGGCGCGACGCTGATGTAGCAGTTGGCAGTTGCCAGTGTCAGTTGTCAGTGGTCAGTGGTGAATCACTGCAAATGAACGCGAGATTTACCGCCGGCCGACAACTCGCACTGACAACTGTAGAACTGACACTGGCCAACTTCTCCTCGAATTTTTGGCTTTCATTGCCGGACTGATTTTCATTCTCTGTTTCCATGAGTTATTCCCCCCTGACCCCTTTGGATGGTCGTGTGGCAATCGTTACTGGAGGCGCCCGCGGAATCGGACTTGAGGCGGCCAAAGCCCTTAAGGAGAGCGGTGCAAAGGTCGTTATCGTCGACATCAATACGGAAGCCGGCGAAAAGGCCGCTAAAGAATTGGAGACCGATTTTGTGCGCACGGATCTAACCCGATCTGATGAAGTCAAAAGACTGGCGTCGGAAGTCCGATCAAAACATGGTCGGATCGACATTGCATTCAACAACGCCGGAATAGCGGTCAATGCGCCGTCGGAAGACTGCAGCGACGAAGACTGGCACAGGGTTATTAATATCAATTTGCACGCCGTTTTTTACTGCTGCCGGGAATTCGGTAAGGTAATGCTCGAGCAGGGCAAAGGCAGCATCATCAACACGGCGTCGATGTCTGGTATCATCTCCAATACGCCCCAACCCCAATCGGCCTACAACGTCTCCAAGGCTGGTGTCATCATGCTGACAAAATCGCTGGCCGGCGAGTGGGCCAAGCGCGGCGTCCGCGTGAACAGCGTTTCTCCCGGTTACATCGGAACGGAAATGACCAAGGCGGGGATGTCCAATCTGGAATGGCAAGCGGATTGGTTGAAATTCACCCCGATGGGTCGGCTTGGAGAACCGCGCGAGGTCGCAACAGCCGTGGTGTATCTGGCATCGGATGCCAGCAGCTATTTTACCGGCAGCAATCTCGTCATGGACGGCGGATATACCTGTTGGTGATTCAGAAGAGTTCAGAAGTCAGGAGTCAGGAGTTGCAGAATGGAGCGGCGCCAATTCAGGTATGGCCTAAAGCAAATGGGCGGCCGTGTGGCCGCCCATTCTGAACTCCTGAATCCTGAACTGAACTCCTCAGAAGTCGTATTTGTCGACGTTATCTTTGGTGAAGACGGTCGGCGGGCCGAGGAGAATCTGGCTGCCGTTAATGATCTTCAGCTTGCCGAGTTTACCAGCGTCTAGCTCGGTATCGCCGGGTTTCAACTTCCCATCGATCACCGCACGCATCGCGTAAGCAGCAGCGTACCCCAGATCGACAGGGTTCCACAGCACGTCGCTCTTAACGGCACCGCTCTTGATGAAGGGTTTCATCTGGTTCGGAGTCGATTGGCCCACGACGGCAATCTTGCCGATCAGATTGGCCTGCGTGATCGCATCGGCGGCGGCCGGGAAAGCCACACTGGAAAGGCCGATAATGCCCTTGACGTTGGGATAGGCCTTGAGAATCTCGCCCGTGACCTGGAAGGCCTTCTGCTGATCTTCTTCCGCAGGAAGAATGGTGACCAGTTTCAGCTTCGGGTAAGCGGTGGCAATGTATTTCTTGATTTCTGCTATCCAGGCATTCTGACCGGCGGCAGTTAAGGAACTGGTGACGATGGCAAACTCCGATTCCGGACCAATTTCCGCTACCAGGGAATCGATGTCAGCCTTTGCGACTCCTTCTGGGGTGCACATTTGGGCAAACCATTCGCGAGCATCCGGTTGTGACTCTGCGTCATAACCGATGACGTGAATCCCGGCCTTCAATGCTTTGCGGAGGACAGGTGAAATCGCCACGGGATCGTTTGCTGCAAAAAAGATCCCATCGACGCCACGTGAAATGGCGTTATCGATAAACTCGATTTGCTTCTGGATGTCTCCAACGGTCGGGCCGTCCGTGGTGACTTCGGTTGGAAGACCGGCTTTGGTCAAATCGGCGCATCCTTCCGCGATTCCTTTTGCCGTGGCATTAAAGTAGCCGATACCGATGAGCTTGGGGATATCGGCGAGCACAACCTTCTTACCCTTAAGGTCCCTTGGGTTTACGGCCTTTCCGCCGTCATAAGGAGCTGGGGTATCGGCGCCAAAGGCCGTCGCCATCGAGGCTACGGCCAAGAGGAAGACCGTTTTTTTGAGGTGAAAATGTCTAGATGAATTCATGTTTGGAGAGATCCTGGTGAGCTAGCTGGTTGGGGTTGGTTTGATTTGGAAATGGCACGCCCGGTGCGGAGGTGCTTCTCCAAAAACTGGTTTAATAAAATGGAAAGGATGAGGACGGTGCCAATTAATATCACGGTCGATTCCCCGCGTAATCCGGCGAGCTGGAGACCATTTTTGAGCAACTGGATAGTCACGACGCCGATGGTCGTGCCAAGAATTGTGCCTCGGCCTCCGAAAATACTGGTTCCACCAAAGACCACTGCCGCGATGACGTCGAGTTCCAGACCAGTCGCCGCATCCGCGCGAGTGCTGGTGACGCGGGAAGTGAAGATGAAGCCGGCAACTCCGGCCATGAATCCACTGAATGAATACATGAGAAGCTTGATCCGCCCGACACCCAAACCGGCGAATCGCGCCGCCGTCTCGTTGTTTCCAATCGCGTAGACCGAACGGCCTAAAGGGGTTCCAGCCAGTGCTATCGCACTGACGATCAGCACCCCAATTAAGATGAATAACTGGACTGGCACCCCTCCTATGTCGCCGCTGCCCCAAAAGGCGAAGGAGTCGGGAAAGCCGTTCACGGAACGGGATTCACTGATTCCGAAAGAGAGGCCGCGGTAGATGGCCAGTGTGGCAAGAGTCACGATCAGCGGCGGAACGCCCAGATACACGATAACCAGACCATTCAGAAGGCCGGCCAACGCGCCGCCGAAGATGGCGAACCAGATCGCTGCCCAAAGGGGAAAACCAAAACTTTGCCACGAAAATCCCAAGAGAATCGTACTCAGAGCCATCATGGAGCCGACGGAAAGGTCGATTCCCCCCAGGATAATAATGAAAGTCATCGGCACGGCCAGCAGCGCCACCTCGCATAAGAAGCGAGTTTGGTTGAGCAAATTGTTCGGAGTGAGAAATCGATCGGACGTAAACGACAACACAATGACCGCGATGATCAGGATGCCGATCAGCACGGCTTCCTGAACGGTCAGCCACCGCAGGCCCATGAATTTCGGCGAAGCGGCCTCTCCTCCACCTCCACCCGCTGCGACCAACGAGCCTGAAGCGCCGGACGTTTGCCGACGTCGGAAAACATCCAGAAGAATCGTCAGGAGAATCAGGCTGCCTTGGACCGTCTGAAACCATTCGGCACGAATATGGAGATAAACGAGGGCTGTGCCGATGGTTTGCAACAGGACAGCTCCCAGCAGGGCGCCAATGACCGTGCCGGTACCTCCAAGGATGCTGACGCCACCGATAACTGCCGAAGTGATCACCGTCAGTTCAAAACCGGGAGCCACGTTCGATTGGATCGCCGTAAAGTTGGTGGCGTAGAGGATCGCTGAAATGCCCACCAGCAGGCCGTTCAAAACGAAGACGCCAAGGGTCACGCTACGCACCGGAATCCCTGAGAGACGAGCGGCCTCGGCATTTCCGCCCACTGCATAGATTTGCCGTCCAGCAGCCGAGTATTTCAGCCAAATCGAAAAAACGACACCAAACAGAACCAACGCGCAGATCGGCAACGGAATCCCCTGGATAAGCAGCCGGCTGATCCCGAATCCCGGAGGCAACCCATAAATCCATATTCCCCCGGTCGAAAGGATTAATCCCCCTTTCAGGATACTGGCCATACCCAAGGTCGCGACAATCGCTGGAATCCGGCAGTAGGCCACCAACAGGCCGTTCGCCAGACCGATCACCCCCCCGGTGAGAATCGTGGCGGTAAAAACGATCCAAAGCGGAACTCCGGCCACCGCCAGTTTCCCTGCGACCGTGGCACAGAGCCCGAGTGCCGCACCGATTGAAATATCGATGTGACCGCAGAGAATGATCATGGTCATTCCGACTGCGGCCACTCCGATGTAGGAGGAGTTATAGAGAATATCAATGAGGTTCTTCGGAGCAATGAAGCCTCGGTTCATGACGGTGACTCCGCCGAGAACCAATAAGAATGCTAAGATTAAAACACTTTCTTGTTGGTTGAACACCGACAGCCAGCTCCCAGCACTCCGTTGCCCGGAAAGGCTCGTCACAGCTGGATTCGCTGAGTTCTCGGGAGGCACGACTTGGGACATATTATTTGGGGGGAGCTGCTGCAATTAGACGCTTGGTAGTGGAGTGCAAAAAGGAAAGGAATTCACCTAATGCCCGGAGAGAGGCGCTGTTCCGGAGCCGCCGTTCAATTGTTGCCCAACTGCAGCTGCGAGGATATTTTCCTGAGTCGCGTTGTTGCGCGCAAATTCGGCCACCAGATTGCCTTCGCGCATGACGCAGATTCGATCACTCAGACGCAGGACCTCAGGCAGATCGCTGGAAATGACCAGGATTGCCATCTTTTCTTCCCGCGCGAGTTTGTCCAGCAGGCGATGAATTTCGGCCCTGGCACCCACGTCAATTCCGCGAGTCGGTTCATCGACAATCAGCAAACGCGGTTTAGTAGCAAGCCATTTGCCAAGTACGATCTTTTGTTGGTTGCCGCCGGAAAGGTTGCGAGCGATCTGGTGACTGCTGGGAGTTTTGATCCGCAACATTTGGATGTACTCATCCGCTAATTTGTCTTCCGCCTCAAAATTGAGAAACGGCCCGCGCATCAGTTTCCAGATTCTTGTTAGCCCGATGTTCTCGCCAACGGTCATCGCGACGACCAGACCTTGGCGTTGGCGGTCTTCAGGGGCGTAAGCAATTCCAAGTGCGATCGCGTCTTCCGGCCGAGAAATGTTAACGCTACGACCATCAATCTCAATCGTCCCCGACTCCGGCGGAGCCACTCCAAAAACCGCCTGCGCCAATTCCGAGCGTCCGGAGCCGACCAATCCGGCGAGTCCCACGATCTCACCGGCACGCACCTCGAGCGAAGCGTCTCGCAATAGAGGGCGCCGCGCCAGATTTCGCACTCGCAAGATCACCGGTCCGGCAGGAGCCACCTCCCCCAGATGAGGCAAAGGTTCGAGTTCTAATGCGCGTCCCACCATCATTCGAATCAGCTCGCCTTCGTTCGTTTCGGCAGCCGGTTTAACGCCGATGAACTTTCCGTCCCGCAGAACAGTGACGCGATTGGCAAGGGCAAAAATTTCGTTGAGCCGATGGCTGATGTAAACAATGGCAACCTTCTGAGCCCGGAGACGGTGGATGATCCCGTAAAGCCGCTCGGTATCGTGCTGAGTAAGCACCGCGGTGGGTTCATCCAAAATGAGGATCCGGGCTTTTCGCGAGAGTGCTTTCGCGATCTCGACCCTTTGACGGTTTCCTACCGACAGCGTGCCGACGCGCGACCGGACACTCAGATCAGCGGCATCAAGGGATTCAAGAAGTGTAGCCGCATCCCGAGCGGCCCGATCCCAATCCAGCGCAAATCCACCCAAAGTTCGCGGCATATTGCCGGAGAAAATATTCTCCGCCACTGTTAATTCGGGATAAAGACTAAACTCCTGGTAAATCGTAGCGATGCCGTGGGCTTGCGCTTCGCGAGGATGAGCAAAATGCACCGTCTGGCCGTCGACCTCCATCTCCCCGGAACTCGGCGGATAAACCCCGGACACTATTTTGATCAAAGTCGACTTCCCGGCCCCGTTCTCCCCAAGTAAGGCGTGTACCTCACCAGGCCAGACATCAAACGAAACGCCGTCCAGAGCGCGGACGCCCGGAAAAGATTTGCTGACATTCCGCAAAGCGAGAGCCGGCTTTCCCGAAGGGGTCGTGGGAGCGGCGGCTGTCGAAATTTCTTGGGCCATGTAAGGGGGGATAAAGAGAACCGGATTAGCAAAGCCGTCGCGATCTCAGAAGCTTGACCACCACAAGCAATCAAGCCCCAGCCTCCTTGCTGGCTCCGACTTTGAAGACGGCTACCTTCTATCTTGATCGGCGAGGGAAGTCAAGGAGCAGCAGCATCCAAAATCGGAAGAGAGCGTCGTTCACGCGAAAAACGAAATGCGCTCGGCGGCAGCTCGTAACTTCTCGTAGAGCGGCGCCAAACCCATGGGAATAATTCGCACGCCACCGAGAACGGTCATAAAATTGTTATCACCTTTCCAGCGAGGGACGACATGGAGGTGCAGGTAATCTGTCACCCCTGCTCCGGCGGCGGCGCCTATATTCCATCCCACGTTAAATCCCTCAGCCTTCACGACATCCTCAAGGAGACGCTCGGCATAACTCGCTAGATCCAGGAGCTCTATTTTCTCGCCATCCACCAATTCGCCGAGCCTTGAGACCATGCGGTAAGGCACCACCATCAAATGTCCCGGCGCATACGGGTAGAGGTTCATCATCAGGAAAGCGTTCTTCCGGCGGCAGACCACCAGGTAATCCGCATCATTCGCAGCCTCAGCCGCTTCTCGTAAAAAATCGGGCCTCCGCTCCCGTTCCAGATATTCGATCCGCCAGGGGGCCCATAGACTTTCAAGCCAACCGCCTAACTCGTTCACGAGTTATGTTTAACCTCCGGTTCAAGGAAAGGTCGAAGGATCTTTTGATTCGAAGTGATTTTTCCCGCGCCCCTTAAAATTAGTGCACCAAGTCTGAGGCTCGTGTAGCAGCGTTGGGAGCGCAGCCGGATGACTCGTAAGGCGCTGGCGAGGCGAATAGCTGACTTGGTGCACTAATGCTTGGCAGCCGATTCGAGTTCCCGGACCACCACCTCAGCGGCTCGCTGGCCAGCTCCCTTGCCGCCCAGTCGTCCGATGACCCGGGCCATGTCGCTGACCATAGTCTCTCTTCGGTCGGGATCACTGTAGAGCTTCCAGACCGAATCCGCGATCCGAACCGGAAGCGCTTCATGCTGTATGAATTCCGGAATAATCTCTTTGCCGGCCAGAATGTTCGGCATCCCCAAATGGTCTACCCGGATGAGCAAACGCCCAGGAAAGTAAGTCAGCCAGGCGACTTTGTAGATTAGAACAAAGGGCAAAAGATAAAAACTGGATTCCAACGTCGCTGTCCCGGAAGCAACCATCCCCACCCACGCTCTCTGCATCAGTTCGCAAGAATGTTTTAACCCGATCCGGATCTCGCCGAAGTTGGAATCGGCCACCAGTTTCTGCATGAATAAACGGGCGCTTTCCGAGGCAGCCGACGCCTCGAAGCGGAGCGCTGCATCTTTTGTGCGGAGCAGTTTCGCCGCTTCCAGCATTACGGGGAAAATGCGTTTGATCTCTCGACTGCGGCTCCCCGGCAAAAGAGCGACCAGATTGGGAACCCTTTGTTCATAGATTCGTTGCCTGTCCAACTCCTCGATCATTGGATGGCCAACGAATTCCGTCTTCAGGCCGCTGGCTTCGTACAACGCTTTTTCGAATGGAAAGATGCAGATCATTAAATCCAGAAATGCCGCCATGCGCGGTATTCTGCCCCGGTTCCAGGCCCAGACTTGAGGGCTGATATAATAGATTAGCTTTCCGGAGAATTGCTTCCGACGGAGATAATGGGCCAATCGTAAATTAAACCCCGGGTAGTCCACAAAAATCACGGCATCCGGATCCAGTTCGCGGATTTCCCGATACATTTGGTAAAATTTTTCTCGAAAATAGGGGTATTTCACCACCACGTCCCAAAGCCCAACCACCGCTTCCTGAGTCCAATCGATGAATTGCCCTTGAGCGATCTTCTTCATTTGCGGGCCGCCTGCTCCAAAGAATTGCGTACCCGGGGCCAGCCTGGCGATTTCACGCATCAGAACCGCTCCGTGCGTATCGCCGCTGGATTCGCCGGCAATCATGTAGATGCGCATAGCGTTCGGGAAGTTGTCAGTGTCAGTTGCCAGTGGTCAGGGGGAAAGAGACGATCCGGCGTCTTGGCGTATCGCGTGTCGGCGACACTGACACTTACACTGACAACTGACAACTGACACTGGCAACTCTCCTACCGCCCCAGCTCCTTGATCAGTTCGCCGGTAGCCGATCTGGTGATTTCGGTTATTTCGATTGCCAATCCAAGAGCGGCGGCCGCTTCAGAACCTGTGACGACCGGTTGCGTCCCTCCGCGACTACATTCGACGAACGATTGAAGCTGGCGTTTCAACGGTTCGTCCTTTTCAACCTCGACCTCTTCCCGTGTGATCGTTCCGTCGACCAATCGAAACATTTCTGCACTTTGCTTCTGATAGTCGAGCGAGAGATAGGCGTCCTGTTGGAAGACCCTGATTTTTCGCATCTTCTCAGGGCTGATCCTGCTCGCTGTGACGTTTGCCACGCAACCGTTCTGAAATCGAATCCGTGCATTCGCAATATCCTCACCTTTGCTCAAAACGGGTACGCCCACAGCGTCGATGCTTTTCACCGGCGATCGAACAAGGTGAAGAATGATTTCCAAATCATGGATCATCAGATCCAGAACGACTCCGATTTCGACACTTCGAAACGGGTACGGTGACAATCGATGTGCCTCAATGAACCGCGGCTTAGTCAAGCGCTGTTCGAGCGCGCTTAGGACGGGATTAAACCGCTCCACATGGCCAACCTGTAAAACCAGAGACGATTCCTTGGCGAGCTTGACGAGTTCTTCGGCTTGTTCCGGCGTTTCCGTGATCGGTTTCTCGATCAGCAGATGCTTCCCCTGACTTAATAAATATTTCCCCACCGCGTAATGATCCGGTGTCGGTGTAGCCACGGTCGCCACATCAATCAACTCGGCGAATTCCGAGAGCTCAGTGACAGCCTTCACACCAAATTGCTGAGAAATAACGTGCGCAGCCTCAGGATTCGTATCGAGAATCGCCGAGAACTCGACTCCCGGAAGCCCGGAATATATCCGCGCATGGTTTTTGCCGATGCTGCCGACTCCAACGACCCCAGCGCGAATGTGACTGCTCATAGTTTGTAACCGTAGATCGTCATGTGCTTTGCTTCGGCCAAAGCGATCACCGCTTCTTTTTCCAACAGAAGAGTTTTGCCGGCTTCGACCGCAATAATCGAAACCTCGGCGGCGGAGGCGACCTCCAGGGTCTCGCACCCGATGACCGGAACATCAAATCGTAAATCCTGATTCGGCTTGGATACTTTCACCACGACCGTTCCCCGCTTTCCCAGAGCCGCGCCACGGCGAATCGTTTCGTTCGTCCCTTCAAAAGCCTCCACTGCGAGCACAGTGCCATTACGAACGATGACCGTCTGGCCAATATCCAACCTGCTGATCTCCTTTGCGATCTCGAACCCGTACGCTACATCTTCCAGGAAACGCTTTTTTGGTTTCGGCCCGCCAATTAATCCTTCGGCGGCCACCGCATCTTCCAAAAATGTCGTGGCAGGCAATAATTGAATGCCTACTTTTGCCAATTCTTCGCCCAGCGCTCCAAACAAAGATTCGGCATTCCGCCTTTTTAATGTGCTCAAGACCATCAACACCCTGATATCAGGACGTAGATCAAACAGATTTTTTGGAGCAATTTGGCCGGCCATGATCGCCTGGTGGACACCGGCCCGGCCAAAAAACTTCAGGAGCCGGCCCAGTTGACCAACCCGCATCCATTCGATCGAATCAGCATGATTTGCCAATTCCGGCCGTGTCTCATTTTCAAACGCGGCAATATGAATCGCAGTTACGCCTCTCTGCCGCGCAGCTCTTGCGGTAAGGAACGGATAAACCCCGTTTCCGGCAATGATACCGAGCGCAGACTCTTTTCCCATGAAGGAAGATTTACCGCGAAAATCCCGCATGCCAAAGCGGTTGTGACATTTTTCGCCGATCAGCGTCAGGCGAAGTAGGCGAAGCGTCCCCGCTTTGCTCAACTCTGAAGAAGCAAAGCGAGGACGCTTCGCCTACCGACCGTCTTTACTCGAAGCTCAAAACAATTTTACCGAGGTGCTCACTGCGTTCCATCAGCCGGTGCGCTTCTGCGACCTCGGAGACATGAAAAATCTTATCAATGACAATCTTGATTTGACCGGATTCGAGCAGCGGCCAGACGCGCTCGCGCAAAGCATGGGCAATGTTGGCCTTCTCCTCCACACTTTGAGGCCGTAACGTCGATCCGGTGACCGTTAATCGGCGCACCAAGATTGGCAAAAAGTCGAAATCGGAAAGTGTACTTCCCTCGAGAAAAGCAATCTGGGCCAACCTTCCTTCGAACGTCAGCAAGCTGATATTTTTCTCGATGTAAGGTCCGCCTACCATGTCGAGAACGATGTCGACGCCACGTCCAGATGTGATCCTCTTTATCTCAGCGACGAAATCCTGAGTCCGGTAGTTAATGACATGATCTGCTCCCAACCCGAGACAAAACTTTGCTTTTTGTTCATTGCCCACCGTCGTAAAGACAATCGCGCCGAACTGCTTGGCGATTTGAATGGCGGTGTAGCCGATTCCACTCGAACCGCCATGGATCAGGACGCTTTCGCCAGATTGGAGACGTCCGCGCCTCACCAAGTTGGTCCAAACGGTGAAAAAATTCTCCGGTATGGCGGCACCGGTCGCCAGATCGCAGCCTCGCGGTAGAGTCAGGCAATGGCTGGCGTCTGTCCGGCAGAACTCCGCGTAGCCTCCGCCAGGGGTCAATGCGCAAACCTGGTCTCCAATCTTCCAGGCGGTCACCTCGGCGCCAAGCGCAACGACGCGACCCGACACCTCCAGGCCCAGAATTGGCGATGCCCCGGGTGGCGGTGGATACTTTCCCGCACGTTGTAAAAGATCCGGGCGATTAACCCCTGCAAAATGAACCTGAATCAGCACTTCGCGCAAGCCGATTGCCGGAATCGGTCCGTCTACCATGGCCATGACCTCTGGACCGCCGCCATCGCCGTGAGTGATATAACGCATATAGCAGTGTCAGTGTCAGGGGGCGTCAGCCCCTCCCCCATCGTCCTCGTTCCGTGCTCGTTATCGTCTCGATCTCTGACCGTAGCAGGTGCGCAGGAGGTTGTCAGTGTCAGTGCTCCTCATTTGCGAGCACGAGCACGAAGGAAGAGGCTATGCCTCTGGCGCGACACTGGGATTCAACCGGCAAATGACCGACCATGTCCACTTTCCAAATTGTTCGCGGAACCGAGCCCGAAGCGTTTCTCCTTCTGCTTGGCTTTGCACGATCGCAAATACCGTCGATCCCGAGCCGGCCATCAGCGCAAATAAGGTCTCGGATTGTTCCTTCAACCAATCCTTCAGCAACGCCAGGAACAAATATTTCGGCAAGACAGCCGGTTCGAGATCATTCCGCAACTTTCCCCATGGCGTCACGCTTTCCTCACCACGCTTCAAATTTTCCGCCAAGCGAGCATACGCGCGATAGGCGCCGGCGGTGGGAACTGCGAACCCAGGTTTAAATAAACATATCCAGAGGTGATCGGGAAAAACACGGGCCTCGATACGTTCGCCTCTCCCCGTGCACCAGGCAGATCGGCCATCCAGAAAAAATGCGACATCGGAACCAAGGTTGGCCGCCAACTCTTCCAACTGCTCTCCGCGCAGCGGGAAGCCGTGAAGTTTATTCAGCAATTGCAAGGTCGCCGCTGCGTTCGAACTGCCTCCGCCCAGTCCGGCGCCCATTGGGATCCTCTTTTCCAATCGAATTGCGTATGCCATCTCAATCAAGGCTGCCTGGGTGAAGCTACGGGCCGCTCTTAGAATCAGGTTCGACGGGTCCCCTTCCAGTTCAGGTACATTCGAGATGAACGAGGGCTGACTAGCCTCCTCAATTTCGATCGAATCGTACAAACCCACCGGCAACATCCAGGTTGCCAACTCATGAAAACCGTCAGGCCGCTTACCCAGAATTTCTAAAGTAAGATTGATCTTGGCCGGACTAAAGGTCTTCATGCATCGTCAGGCTGTGCAAAGTTCGACCGCCGCAAAAGATAGAATCATTGTTCCGCTGGATGTTCCGACAGTACAAGCCGCTCGTGAACTCATCCAAGCAATCGGAGGAATCGTCGGCTTTTTCAAGGTTGGCAATCAACTTTTCACGGCGGCGGGACCGGACATCGTCAAAGAAGTACGCGCCTCGGGTTCGAAGACGTTTCTCGACCTGAAGTACCATGATATCCCGAATACCGTTCGTTACGCCGTCGAATCCGCGTCTGCACTCGGGGTTGATATGCTGACTATCCATTTGTCTGGCGGACGCGCCATGTGCGAAGCCGCCGTCGCCGGCCGCGGGATTTCGAGCGTCCTGATACTCGGCGTCACAGTGCTGACCAGTCTGAACAACGTTGCATTGTCCGAGGTTGGTTTTCGGGGGTCAGTACAGGATGAAGTCTTGATACTTGCCGAGCTGGCCAAAAGCGTGGGGATCACCGGTCTAGTGGCGAGCCCGCAGGAACTCCCCATTCTCCGGGAGCGCTTTGGTTCTCTTTTTACGACGGTCATTCCGGGAATCCGCCCCACCTGGTCGGAGCCGGGTGACCAGAAACGCATTTTGACTCCGCGACAGGCCGTCGAAGCCGGAGCAGACTATCTGGTGATCGGCAGACCGATCACGGCGTCGAAAGACCCCAAGGCAGCCGTCCTACGGATCATTGACGAGTTGGAGCGCCAGACCTGAAATCATTGCCGCAAATTCAAATCAAAGCGGATTTCAAGGCTGCTTTTCCCCCATTCCTCGACACTCTTTTCTGCGACCCTGGTGAATCCGACGGATTCATAGATTGAAATTGCCCGATCGAGTCCTTGCACCGTCCAAAGATAAACGACATCGAATTCACAGGTCCGGCAGTAGCGGACAGACTCCTCCACAAGCCATCGGCCCAATCCAACTCCGCGCAGGGAGCGATCCACAAACAGCAAGCGGAGTTGGGCCTGATTGTTCGGTCGCTCAACGATGAAGATCGAGCCCACAACCCTCCCTTGCTTTTTGGCTAACCAAGCCCGGGAACGCCCTTTGTCAGCACCAAGGATAAATTCAACCGCAATCCGCGCGCAGTACGCCTCGTGAAAGTGATTATAGCCGTAGTCGGCAAAATTTTGGATCCCGTGGATGTAAACAAGCCAACCAAGATCGCCGGGCGCAAAATCGTGGCAAATCGAGATTCCGGCAGCCTGAATTTTGCTGAATGAGGTCACCGTTCAGTTTGTCGGGGATTAAACCCTCAAACCGTGGAATGAGCTCGAGATTTAAACGATCGAGCGAATCACGCCGCCATCGACTCTAAGGGCGGCACCGTTTGTCGCCGCCGCGAGCGGACTGCAGATATAGACCACCATATTCGCAACCTCCTCGGCCGTCTCAAATCGCTTTAACAAACTGCTCGGACGGACCTTCTCAAAAAAGAACTTCTCGAATTCAGGTGCGGATTGGTTCGCCTGCGACGCCAGTTTGGAGACAAAATCAGTGACACCCTCGGAAGCAGTCGGCCCGGGCAAAACCGAGTTCACGGTGACTCCAGTCCCGACAGTGCTTTCCGCGAGCCCGCGCGAAATTGCCAGCTGGGCGGTTTTTGTAAAACCATAATGGATCATTTCGACCGGGATCTGGACTGCGGATTCACTGGAAATAAACACGATACGTCCCCACCCCTTCTTTTTCATCGGAGGCAGATAATAGCGGGAGAGGCGGACGCCGCTGAGGACATTAACCTCGAAAAATCTTCGCCACTCGTCATCGCTGATTTCCTCAAAAGGCTGAGGATTAAAAATACCCAGATTGTTCACCAAAATATCGATTTCCGGATACCGTGATTTCAAAGCCTCGCAGGTTTCCTGGGTTGAAAGATCACCGGCAAAAACCTCGACTTTCGCTTGGGCGACTTTCTCCCGTATCTTGCCGACTGCCTTTACTGCTCGGGCTTCAGACCGACCGTTGACGATCACGGTCGCCTTTTCGCGTGCCAATCCTTCAGCGATCGCGAAGCCGATGCCGGCAGTTGATCCGGTGACTAGAGCCAGTTTTCCTTCCAGTAAAAGATCCATAGATGGTTAAGGGGAATTTGGTTGATGCGACACCTCGCGAGAATGCTCGATTCGTCAGAGACTCACGCCTCCACTGTTCGATTCGCGCCGATGATTCGATAAGCTCCGGATTCCATGCGATCCAAAACAGCGAGATTATTCGAGATCTTCGCTTCCTGGATCAGACCAACGATGTAAAAGTGGAGTTCCTGCGCCAGCAATTTCGGATCCTGCCTCGGGATATCGCCTGCTTCAATCGCATCACACATCGTCGATTCAAGGTAGCGGCACTTCCTTTCGCTGATCTGCTGAGCCATCAAGCGGATTGCCTCGTCCTGGGTACTCAACTCGCTACCCAACGAAGAGAATGGGCACCCCAAGACGCGACCGTTCTTTTCGAAATGCTCGGTTTGGTTCCGGCGAATCGTGGCAAAATACCCTTCCAAGCGTTCCAGCGGCGGAATTTGCGTCGCAAAAATTCGATCTAAGGACAGACGCATCTGATCCCAGCGAAACTCGTAGGCCGCCACGGTAAGTTCAGATTTAGACCGGAAGAAATGGTAGAAGCTTCCCTTTTTCACGTGGGACTGCTCACAAATCTGATCGACACCCACTGACCCATAGCTCTGCCGCCAGATGAGTTCATGAGCCGTCTGCAACAGGCGCATCTTTGAATCACAAAACCGCATTCGCATCGTCAAGATACTGGACCGATCGGTCAACCGCAACCTGGATTTTGAAAAGCCAATTCAGGAGTTCAGGAGTTACAGAAGTTGCAGAATTGAAGAACGAACCGCTATTCTTCGCTGCCAGTAGGCCCATCGCTCCATTACTCCATTACTCCGGCGCTCCAGTACTCCTGCAACTCCTGTAACTCCTGATTTGAATTGTGGCTGAAAAACTCCACTGGATAAGCGATGATTCGCGAAAGGTGGAATTGGGTATGATCGGCAAGTTTATTTTCAGCACATTAGTCGGCTACTATCTCCTGGATTCTCTTGCCAAGCTTCTCAATCTGCGGAGCCTGCAAATGCAGGTCCCAAAAGAATTCATGGATGTCTACGATGCGAATCGGTATCGCCGATCGCAGGAATACACCAGGCTGAACACCTGGTTCGAGCTGGTGGTCTCAACATTCGAGCTGGCGGCACTGCTGATTTTCTGGTTTCTCGGTGGCTTCGAGGCTCTGGATCAATTCATTCGCGGATACCATCTGCCACCGGTTCTGAATGGCTTGCTCTACCTCGGCATCCTCAGTGCCGGCCGGGAGGTTCTGACGCTTCCTTTTGCGATCTATCACACCTTTGTCATCGAGCAACGGTATGGATTTAATCGGACGACGGCTGCCACGTTTATCGAGGATCGCCTCAAAGAATGGCTCCTCTCCGGTCTCCTGATGGGCGGGTTTGCCTTGATTGTTTTGACTTTGTTTGAAGCTTTTGGCCTCCGTGCATGGATTGCCGGTTGGCTTTGCACTGCCGCGATATCGGTCCTTTTAATTTACCTCGCGCCGACCGTCATCCTGCCGCTCTTCTTTAAATTGAGCCCGGTTCCTGACGGACCGTTGCGAGATCAGGTGACAGCATTTACTCGTGGTCAACGATTCCCTATTCGAGAGCTCCTGGTCATCGATGGCTCACGCCGTTCCTCCAAAGCAAACGCGTTCTTTACCGGGTTTGGTTCAAACAAGCGTATCGCCTTATATGACACCTTGATCAGCAACCACCCGGTACCGGAGCTGCTGGCGGTGCTAGCCCACGAAATCGGCCACTACAAAAAGCATCATATCGTTCGACATCTTCTTGTCGGTCAGTTCAGTCTTTTACTGCTTTTCCTGGGAGCCTCCTTTTGCATCTCGCGTCCGGAACTATTTGCCGCGTTTGGCGTATCCACGCCCTCTTACTATGTTGGATTAGCGCTTTACGTGATTTTAATCCGCCCACTCGCGGTGTTATTCGGCGTCGTCATGAACTACTGGAGCCGAAAGGATGAGTTTGAAGCCGATCGGTTCGCTGCAGAGACGCTGGGCGATCCTAACCCGTTGATTCAAGCGCTCAAGCGGTTAAGCAAGGATAGTTTGTCGAACCTCACCCCGCATCCGTTGTTAGTCAGTCTACATTTTACCCATCCGCCCCTGCTAGCACGCGTGCAAGCGCTGAGGGAAGTTGCCAGTGTCAGTAGCCAGTAGCCAGTGGCAGCATTCAGGATTCAGAATTCAGGAGCATCCTACGGGCGATAGCCCGTGAAGACTTGAGAAGAAGCTCGCGCTCGGCGGACCGTGGCGCTCTCAAAAAGTTAGCGATCCTTTGGGGAACGCCTCATCAATTTCTCAGCGCGCGTGCTCCTGGCTCCTGGCTCCTGGCTCCTGGCTCCTGGCTCCTGGCTCTGACACTTCCCCAATCCCCCGGACGATTTGCTCCTGCGCCGCAGCCATCTTTGTGAAGCCATCCTCCGTCAAATCATCCAATCCTGCCAAATGCAGGAGACCATGAACGAAATAAAGCCGTAGTTCACGGCTGAAGGAGCTAGAGAGTCCTTTTGCCTGCCGCTCCGCGGTTTCTACGCTGATAATAATTTCGCCGTGCTGAAAGGTAATGACGTCGGTAGGCCCTTCCACCGCCATAAACTCGCGATGAATACCCCCCATTTTAGCATCGGAAACAAAGACCACGATGATCTCCTCAGGAAGAGGCACCGCCGTGATCATTTCCGAGACCTTCTCCATTGCCGGCACCGCGAAGGCGCGGAACCTTATCAGATCAAGGCGCTTTTTGCGTTGCCGATTGACCAGCTCAAGCGATGGCATCAAGCCGCGGTCGCGGGCGGAAGATTGCGGAGACGCCGACCTTCTTGCTCGGCACGCTCTTCGTCCTTGGGATACTTGATGCGGGTGTGCAGCATGTTCTGCAGGGTAAATCGGAAGGTTTCTGCGATGATCTTCAATTCCTTCAAAGTGAGGTCACACTCGTCCAGTTGCCCTTCTCCGATTCGACGGCCGATGATATCGCTGACGAGTTGCTCAATTTTTTGAGGTGTCGGTTTTTCGAGGCTGCGAGAGGCGCTTTCGACAGCGTCCGCGAGGCTGATGATGCCACTCTCCCTATATTGCGGCCTTGGTCCGCTGTATCGAAAGCTCTCCTCGCGTACGTCCGGGATGTCTTCCTCCCGAATGTTCATGATTTTCCCACCTTCCCGGGCATCCCGCTGCTGCTGAATCGCTCGTTTGTAAAAGTAAGCAACCAGCGATGTTCCATGGTGCTGCTGAATGACATCAATCACCCGCTGATTCAGGCCGTATTTGAGCGCGAGATCCACACCCTCCTTAACATGCGAGATGATGATCAGAGCGCTCATGGTGGGAGCAAGGTCATCGTGTGGGTTTTCATCGCCGACAATGTTCTCAGAGAAATAATTGGGTTTTACCAGCTTGCCGATATCATGAAAATACGCACAAGCGCGGCACATCGTGCCGTTGGCCCCTATCTTGTTGGCGGCCACTTCCGCTAAGTCTGCGACGACATCGCTATGATGCCATGTACCCGGGGCTTCCAGACTGAGCCGGAGCAGCAGAGGATGATTGCGGTCCGCCATCTCGAGCCACGACATGTCGGTCGTAATTCGAAACGCCGCTTCAAGCATCGGTAACGCTCCGCTGACGACCATGGCCGTCACCACTCCCGTCAGAATCGCGGCGGCCGATTCCTTCAAGAACATACTCAGATCCATGTCGTTTAGCCGCAGCCACGGGATCGTAATAATTCCGAACGAGACAGCTAAAATCCAGGTCGCCAATCCCACATAAACTCCGGCCCGTAACAGCCGGCTACGACGACGCACCTGGATCGTGACAAAAACGGAGATAAACCCACTGATCAGGCTCATCACCAAAAGAAACGCATCCACGCCGCGGAAGAGGATCGAACTCCACAGACTGACAAAAATTGCCCCATAAATGCCGAGATTTTTGCCTAACAAAACCGAGAGGACCAGCGGCGCAAAAGCAAACGGAATCAAAAGAACGCCAAACTCCTTCGGCAAGCCGCTCTGGCTTTGGGTCGAGAAGACCATGACCAGTTTCGCCACGCATAAGTGAAAAAGGATCACCCCAAACACGAGACCAACGCGCGAATTCTTTTGAAAAGTTTCCGGATGATTGATCCACAGCTGAGCAACCGAGGTGACGAAAACCAGGAGCCCAATTAAAAAGTATTTCGCAGGGTCAGGGTGCTCTCCGGAAAAAATTAACAGGGCTAAAACCAGCACAAATGCGCCAAAGATGCCTGCCTTTACCCATGGCTCGGACTCCAGCTTGCGCATCCACTCCCTCTGGCTGGATTTCCGGCGAGTCTTCGGGCACGCCAAGCCCTTCTTGATTAACTTCTTGCGATTGGAAGTTCCAAACATGCCTTTAGGCTCCTTTAGCTAACCCTCGTTCCTACCTGTCGGCTCTTCCCGGTAAACCTTGTAGGCGTGGATGATCGATTGGACGAGCGGGTGCCGCACCACGTCCCTTTCAGAAAACCGGGTAAAGTGGATCCCAGACACACCCCCCAGCGCGTGCATGGCCTCTATCAGACCGGAAGTCTTCTTCGGCGGAAGATCAATTTGAGTTTGATCGCCCGTCACCACACATTTTGAGTCTGTGCCCAGCCTGGTCAAAAACATGAACATCTGCTCGGTGGTAGTGTTCTGAGCTTCGTCTAGAATCACGAAGGCGTGATTCAAAGTCCTCCCCCGCATATATGCCAGTGGCGCGATCTCGATGACACCCCGATCCATGTATCTTTGAATCTCCTCAGACTCGATCATATCATACAACGCATCATAGAGTGGACGCAAATATGGGAAGATCTTTTCCTGGAGGTCGCCCGGCAGGAACCCCAGCGCTTCTCCTGCCTCCACCGCGGGCCTGGTCAGGATCACCCTCTTGACTTGTTCTTTTCTGAGTGCGTCAACACCCATCGCCATAGCAAGATACGTCTTTCCCGTCCCTGCCGGTCCTATCCCAAAGACGATATCGAAGTTTTGGATGGCTTGAACGTAGTTCAACTGCTGCTCGCTCTTTGGAATAATCGGAGGCCGGCGCGTCGGAGTGAGAACCCTGTATCCTGCCAATTGCCCCAAAGGCTGGCGGCTCCCGTCCGTTACCGAATCCAACGCATATTGAAACTCATGCCGACGAATCTGGATTCCATGCTGACGCGCCTCCTCTAGCTGATCGAACACTCTGCGCGTTTTCTCGATATTGGGCCGTTCGCCTTCCACCCGCAACCATCCGTCTCGGGTGGTCACTTTGACCGCCAATTTTTCCTCCAGCGCCTGCAATAGCTTAAAATCGTTCGCGTACAGATTCTGGAGAGTCCGTGCGTTATCGAACTGAAGCGTCTCGGATTCTACCATCAAGCCGGTTTTTGCAAGGCTTTACGCATTATCTCAAAGTCGCGGATAAGCAAAGAAGGTTTTTCGGACCGAGAGAGGTAGGTAGGGCGAAGCTCCGCCTGAGCCGGGGCTTCCCAGGCAGAGATCGTGCTTTATGCCATGAAGGTGCCTCTCATTTGTACCCGTAAACCATTGCCCAGGAGGTCCGCTCTTTAGGCGAAGCAGTCACTTCGACAATGATGTAATAAGTGCCGGTGGCGGGAGCCAGAATTCGAGCGGCCGCGAACCGACCCTTTTGCCAGGAGTCATTTTCGGCGAGTTTTCCTTTGCTATCATAGATATGGATGGCGATTCGGGCGTTCTCGGCATCCGTCCCCATGCAAAACCAGTAATCGTTTCCCTTGAAGAGTGTGTGCTCTATAGCCTTTTGTTCCCTCAGGCCAAGATCACCGCCCCACTGATCGTCGCGGACAATAAACCCCTGTTTGACGTACGGATCCATCGCCTGTAACGCACTCCTGATCGCGTCGTCCAGGGTCGCATTCGCAGAGGTCAGGAATGCGCAAAAGCTCAAGAAAATTAGAAATCGTCTCACAAAAGTTCGTCCATTAAGCGCGAGAGTCGATTGCCTTCACCATCTGCCCGGTAATTTCATTGATTTTTTTGACCGAACCCGGGGTGATCTTCTGGTTAATGAGGGGGGAGATCTCGTCGAGCCCTTTTTGCATCCGAGTCACCAGAGGTTTGCCGCGCATACGAGGAGGCATGCCGGCGAGCCGCTCCTGAAAATACCTGAGCAGGTCTGGCTGGTTCAACAAATCCGCTCCGTCCGAGGAGTAGCTCTTTTGCACGACTGCAGTCAGCACCTCGGTTCCTCGCAGCCAGCCGCCCAGGCTAACCAGATGCGCCAACTGCGCGTCCTTCAGCTCGATCATTGCTCTTTTCACGTCGGTCAGAGCACCATCCAACTCCCGTCGAACGGAAATCCAATCTCCGGTATCCGCCTTCGTGACGATCGAATTGGTTCGGGTTAAGACCGTCGATTCGACCCCAATCGCTCTGGCCAGCTCCAGCACGTCGCGGCCAATCTGCTTGACTCGAGCCTTATCAGTCGCCTCGACAGCCACAAATCCTTCAGCAACCACGGAACCCAGCAAGAGCGCGATTTGTTCGCGTTCTCCGCGATTCTTGATGATCGGCTCTCGCAGTTGCTCCTGCCAATTAGGAGTACCCAACTTGTCGAGTACATTGAATACTTCGCTCGGCAAGGGAACGACGATATCGTCCAGTTGCGTCGCGGGGAATTTGGAAAGATCGATGTTTTTGGGCGCAGCTTCGGCAAAACCTGATCTTGCCGAAAGCAAAAGCGTGGTGACAAAAAGTATGCTGACGAGGTCTTTAATCATTCGAGCGCTCTCCATCTAAGGGTTGCAGTTCTCACGCAACTGATCGGAAAAATTCATTCAAAAGTCTAACTTTCTGCTCTTTAAGATAAACAACCAGCGAATCCTAAAAGGAAGTTTTTCTTTGAGCAAACGCAGTTTACAACATATGGCTTCAGAGAGATGAAGCCCGAGCGCGTCGAAGGACTCCTGCGTGAATTTTCGAGGAAACGCGTCCTGGTCATCGGCGATCTCATGCTGGACGAGTTCGTCTGGGGCCGGGTTTCCAGGATTTCACCGGAAGCACCAGTGCCTGTGGTGGAGGTGATCAGGGAATCCTACTATCCTGGAGGTGCCGCTAACGTGGCACGAAATGTCAAAGAGTTTACACCCTCGGTATTCGTCATGGGCTTGATCGGAGAAGACAGCTACGCGCAAAAATTAAAAAAGCTTCTCCAGGAAAACGGCATTGGTCTGGAGGCGCTGCAAAATGATCCCTCCTTTCAGACCATCGTAAAAACCCGGATCATCGCCCGGCAACAACAGGTTGTCCGCGTCGACCGAGAACGACCGCAACCGCTCAGCGAGGAAGCTCAGGCGCGTTGCGTTGAAAAGGTTCGTGAACTGCTCCCACAACTGGATGCCGTTATTTTCGAGGATTATGGAAAGGGTCTCCTGCACCAAACCTTCGTGGACAGCGTCGCGGCCCTGGCGAAAGGCTCGGGAAAATTACTCACCGCGGATCCCAATCCTCAGAATCGGCTGATCTGGCGCGGAATGACGGCGGTGAAACCGAATCGCAGCGAGGCGTTCGCTGCCGCGAATCAAACCTGGCACGAACCCGAACCGGACCCCCTCCGCGACGCTCCGCTGCTCCGCGTGGGAGGCGAATTGCTTCGCACCTGGAAGCCGGACCTCCTGTTAATAACGCTCGGAGAACAAGGAATGATTCTCTTTGATCAGGCAAACCCCCCTTTCCACATTCCGTCGCGTGCTCGCGAAGTCTATGACTTATCCGGTGCCGGCGACACGGCGATCGGGCTTTTCACGCTGGCGCTGGCGTCCGGAGCCACTGCGATTGAAGCAGCAGAAATATCGAATCACGCCAGCAGCGTGGTGGTGGGCAAATTGGGAACAGCCACACTCACTCCGCTTGAGCTGCTAGAGAGTTTTTACCAGAGAAATGAATAAGGGAATCGCAGGAGGAGACAAAGCCATTTTTCTTGATCGGGACGGAACCCTGATGAGGGACACTGGCTATTGTTCGAACCCCGGCGAAGTCGAACTTCTGGAGGACGTCGCGAGACTCCTTCCAGAGTTGAGAAAGGCGGGCTTTAAACTTATCATTGTCACCAACCAAAGCGGGATCGGTCGTGGGTACTTCACGGAACAAGATTTCTGGGCCGTGCAGCACGAACTCGAGAAACAGCTCGGCCCCGGCGTGATCGATGCCACGTATTTCTGTGCGGATACGCCGCAAAATGCGTCGGATCGGCGGAAACCGAATCCGGGGATGCTCCTGCAAGCGGCCGGAGAATTGGGGATCGACCTCAAGCAGAGCTATATGGTCGGGGATAAACTGTCGGATGCCGAGGCGGGTATCCGAGCCGGGGTGAAGGCTACGATTCTATTTGGGAAGGATGCTGCAAGCGATCCTATGGAAACTGAAGCTACGATGGTGGCAAAGGACTTTCGTGAGGTGGCGCAGTTTATCCTGGGGGATTGATTTAAGAGCCCTCCGAGCTTTCTCTCGCCATGCCAATGAATAAAGTGGTCGCCATTATCCCGGCCCGATGGGCCTCAACCCGATTTCCTGGAAAAGCACTCCACGGTATTGCCGGAAAACCGTTGGTCCGGCATGTGTGGGAACGTTGTCTCGAAGCGGATTGCTTCGACCAGATTGTCATCGCTACCGATGATATGCGAATCGCTGAGGCCTGCTTTAATTTCGGGGCAGAAGTGGCCGTTACAGCCGCAGATCACGCCAGCGGAACCGATCGGGTTGCAGAAGTCGCCAGGAAGCTCAAAAAGATTTCCCTTATTCTCAACGTCCAGGGCGACGAGCCATTGGTGGATCCGGCTCTCTTGGAACGCCTGGTCCGGAAATTGAAGGATAATCCCGCCATCCCGATCGTCACCGCCGCCACACCCATTTCTGCTGAGGAGTCATCCAGCGAACACATTGTCAAAGTTGTCTTGGACCGCGACGGAAATGCACTTTATTTTTCCCGCAGCTTCATTCCGTTTCGTAGGGGAGTGAGCGAAATCAAAACGTATAAACACCTTGGCATTTACGGATATCGCCGAAAGGCTCTGCTGGCTTTTGTGAGGATGTCTCCGAGCGCATTGGAGCAGGCTGAACAGCTCGAGCAGTTGCGCGCTTTGGAAAATGGCGTGAAGATTCGCGTCGTTGTTTCTGAAACCAATTCCGTCGGAGTCGATACTCCGGAGGACGCGACCGAGGTCGAGCGGCTAATTTTGAGCAGGAGGAGCGGATGAAATACATCTTTGTGACGGGCGGGGTGGTCAGTTCGCTCGGGAAGGGGCTTGCGGCGGCAGCACTCGGGACCTTGCTTGAACATCGTGGTTTGGGGGTGATCATGCAAAAGTTTGATCCGTACCTCAATGTCGATCCCGGAACCATGAGCCCTTTTCAGCATGGCGAAGTCTACGTATTGAACGACGGGGCAGAGACAGATTTAGATCTCGGTCACTACGAGCGGTTCACCAGCTGCGTGCTCTCCCGTGCTAACAACGTCACCAGTGGCCAGGTGTATGAAACGGTTCTGGCGAAAGAACGTCGCGGCGATTACCTGGGCAAAACCGTCCAGGTCATCCCTCACGTCACAGACGAAATCAAAGGCCGTATTCAACGGTTGGCCAAGGAACAAACGGGCGACGTGATCATTACGGAAATCGGCGGAACCACCGGCGACATTGAGGGATTACCGTTTCTCGAGGCCATCCGACAGTTCCAACTAGAGGTGGGACCTGAGAACGTTGTCATCATGCACGTGACGCTGGTTCCGTTCATCAAAGCCGCCGGCGAGCTGAAAACCAAACCTTCACAACAAAGCATCGCTAAGCTTCGTGAGATCGGCCTCCAACCAAACGTATTGCTCTGCCGAACAGAAAAGCCGCTCGTTCTGGAGGTTCGCCAGAAGCTTTCGCTTTTTTGCAATGTTCCGCTCCACTCCGTGGTCGAGGTACGAGATGTCGACCACACGATTTACGAACTTCCTCTCACTCTCCAGGATGAGAAACTCGACGATACAATCTGCCGACTGCTTCGGCTTGACACTCCTTCCGCACAAATGACCGAATGGCGGCGCTTCGTCCAGCGCGTCGTGAGCCCCAGGAAGAATCTGAAAGTCGCCGTGGTCGGGAAGTACATCGACCTGCAAGACGCTTATAAGAGCATTTACGAATCGTTAACGCACGCCGGTGCGGCCAATGATTGCGGAATCGAAATTGTCAGGATCGATGCCGAAGACTTGGAAGGAATTGAACCCACCAGGACCCTTGGAACCGTGGCCGGGATCCTGGTTCCCGGAGGGTTCGGTGATCGTGGCGTCGAAGGTAAAATCGCAGCGTGCAAATATGCCAGGGAGAAGCGGGTACCCTACCTTGGTCTTTGTCTTGGGATGCAGGTTGCCACCATCGAGTTCGCACGCAACGTCTGCGGACTCAAGGGCGCCAACAGCACCGAGTTCGAAGAACATAGTCCTCACCCTGTCATCTGTTTGCTGGAGGACCAGAAGGAGGTCCGAATGAAGGGCGCATCCATGCGTTTGGGCAGCTGGCCCACAGACATCGTCCCTGGAACTCTAGCCGCCAAATTGTACGGCAAGGATCAGATCATCGAGCGTCACCGTCACCGGTACGAATTCAATCTGAAATACAGAGAGGCTATGGAGGAGAAAGGCTTCGTGATTTCCGGGACTTCGCCCGATGCCAGGCTCGTTGAACTGATCGAGTTGCGAGATCACCCCTGGTTTGTCGCTTGCCAATATCACCCGGAGTTCTTGTCAAAACCGAATGCCCCTCATCCACTGTTCCGGGGATTTATCGCGGCCTGTCTGGCTAGCGCGGAATAGATTTCAAGCTGAAGGGGCCTATCAACCCTGGGAACATCGCTCACGTGCAAGGAACACAGGCTGGAAGCTTATGCTACATTGGCCTTTCGGACTGTCAAGCGATCTCCCAGAGCCATCCCAGGAGCTTTCGCCGTGCACCTGGAGTGACGACGCGACGGCGCCAATGTAGCATAGGCTTCCAGCCTGTGTTCCGTTCGCACCGTTGAGCGGTTCTCCCAAGGACAACGATGATGGCCGCGGGCTAGTGAATGCGGGCGTGAGGAAGATCGGACGAGGCGGACTTCCCACCGACAAATTGTGGTATAAAGATCAGGGTTGAAACCTGGGCTGAGTGCTATAGCCCCTTCGGGGCAGGCCCTTCGAGCCGCGGGACGCTTCGTTTACCGAACCAGACCCTCTTGCCTTCCATTTGCCCACCCCGTCGACGGAAGAATTCAGCCAACTCCGGCGTGTAGTAACCTGAAGGTTCGGGATTCAGCTCGAAATAGATTTCGCCGGACTCGGAAAGGACGTTTTTGACCACGTCATCAAGGAAAAATTCCCATTCTTTCGCACCCCAGACAGCGTTTGAGCCGTGTGAGTTAAAGCACACCGCAAAGCCGGTCAAAAAGTCGAAAGGCGCCCCGAGATCGGGCAGTGGCTGAAACGGTTCTATGCGCCAGACACGGCGCGGCATCTCCATCATCTGGAACATCTCTGCGTACATCGGCGGCCAATCGAGGTCCAGACCCATCACGCTGTGGCCCAGGCGCTTGCAGACAAAGAGGAAATACCCGGCTCCGCTTCCGATATCCAGAATGCGTAGCGGCTTCCGGCGATCCAGTTGCAAGGACCGGGCCTGTTTGATCGCAAGTTCGAGTCGGTGCCCTGCATCGACATATTTCGGCCAGCCTTTTTTGTCGGCCGGATTTGCGTACTTGGCGCGAATCCCTTCGAATCCCTTGGATTCGAGCTCACGAACCATCTCCGCGGCATTTAACGGCCTGCGCCAGCGGTAGTAGGCATCGAGCAAGCTGTCCCAGGCCTCCCCGGTCCGAAGCTTGTTAATCTTGTGAGAGAAGTCCACAGTCCAACCTCGAGGGTCGCGTTCTAATGATAGAGTTGAAACCCCGGGCTGAATAATCTTCCAGCCCTTCCGAGGCAATCAATTGCCCCTTCAATTCGCGCCATTCAAGACTGAACCTATTCTACGATCTGCAACAAAACCTGCTGTCCAGATCTCGAGGCTGCCGCGTTCAAGAGATTTCGCACGGCAGTGATCGTATGTCCGTTGCGCCCGATCACCTTCCCGACGTCCGATTTGCGCATCTCGACTTTGAAGATCAATTTGCGACCTTGCTCTACCTTTGTCACCAGAACCTCTTCAGGCGCTTCGACAAGCTGCCTGATGACAAACTCGAGAAAGGTCTCCACAGGAAGTCACTGAACCGGCAACGCGACGGCTTTTTTGCGAGCTTTCAGAATCATGCTCGCGACCGTGGAACTGGGCTGAGCGCCGTGCGTCACCCAATAATCAACGCGGCTGAGGTCCAAGTGAAAATTTTCACCCGACACGCGCGGATCGTAGTTTCCGATCGCTTCAATAAATTTCCCGTCACGCGGACTGCGTTTGTCCGCCACCACCACACGATAGAAAGAACGGTTTTTGGTTCCTTCTCTCCTTAATCTAATCGAAACAGCCATATTCAATGTTGAGAACCACGTCCCTTACCTGCCCTTGCATTCAACTCGCACCAGCCCGCGGGACCCGGGCTAGCATTTTCTTCAGTTGCCCCGCGTTCTTCATCAGTTTTCGCATTTGACTAAACCGCTGAAGCAGGGTGTTCACTTCGGTGACTGAAGTTCCGCTGCCGCGAGCGATGCGTTGTCTCCTCCTGGCGTTCAGGATATCCGGGCTCTTTCTTTCGCCGGGAGTCATGGAGAGCACGATCGCTTCGATTCGACTCAGCTGTTTTTCGTCCACCGAAAAGCCCTTCATATTACTCATCCCTGGCAACATGCCAAGGATATTTTCCAGGGGGCCCATTCGTCGCAACATCTTGAATTGCGAGAGGAAGTCGTTGAAGTCGAAACTCGCCGTCCGCATCTTCTTCTCGAGCCGGGCCGCCTCTTCCTCGTCGATCGATTCAGCAGCTCGCTCAACCAGGCTGACGACGTCACCCATCCCCAGGATACGACCGGCCAGACGTTCGGGATAAAAAGGCTCGAATTGGTCGATCTTCTCGCCCACCCCGGCGAATTTGATCGGCCGATGAGTCACCTCCCGCATGGAAAGCGCCGCTCCGCCGCGTGCATCGCCATCCAGTTTGGTCAGAATAAGTCCGGTCAGTCCGAGCGCCTCGTGAAAGTGCGTCGCGACATTAACTGCCTGTTGCCCGGTAGCCGCGTCGCACACCAGAAGAATTTCCTGCGGCTGTAGGGCTTCCTTGAGCCTTTTCAATTCGTCGACCAAGGTTTCGTCGATTTCCAACCGGCCCGCGGTATCGAAAATCTGGACGTTACCCGCCTGGCTTTCGGCCCAAGCAAGCGACTCCCGGCCCACCCTGACGACGTCGTGCTGACCAATCTCCGGCCGGAAGACAGGGACACCCACCTGGTTGGCAAGGGTGACCAATTGATCAATGGCGGCCGGGCGCTGAAGATCGCACGCCACTAGCAAGGGCAATTTGCCTTGCTTCTTGAGGTAAAGGGCGAGCTTCGCCGAAGAGGTGGTCTTACCAGCACCATGCAGACCGACCATCATGATCCGGGCTGGCTTGTTCAAATTCAGTGGCTCGTTATCACCGCCCAACAGCTGCGTTAGCTCGTCATAAAAGATTTTAATAATCTGCTGGCCCGGCGTAATCGAACGCAAGACTTCCTGCCCCATCGCCTTGATCTTTACTTTGGCGATGAAATCTTTGGCGACTTGGAAATGAACGTCAGCCTCCAGCAGCGCAAGACGAACCTGCCGCAGCGCTTCGTTAATATTAGCCTCCGAAATCGTACCATGACCTCGGAGATCCTTGAAAATGTCCTGTAGTTTATCGGAAAGCTGTGAAAACACGATGATACCCTCCCGGCGCCTTTTCTATTTCGGAGGCAGGGCACCAACAGCAGCCTGCTTCCCGGTGGCCGAAGGATCTACCGTGAAATTCCAACGTGTCTCCACCTTCCTCCCTTTCACCTTGGCCGATAGAATTACCGTATAAGTCTTCGGAACCAAATTCTGCGTAAATTCGTAGGAAACCAACTTCGTTTTCGCGTCGTACCTGGCCGGCACCAGCCCAAATCCGCTGACCCGCATCTCCACGGAATCGGGTTCTACCTCACCCATGGATGCCAGGTTTGCTTTGATAACTGGTCGAGTATCCGGAATTTTCTCCTCGCTCATCGGCTGGGTCACCATCGCGGCGGAAGCGAGCTGAGCGGCTTCCACACCTGGATCGACCCCATCGTTATTGCCAAAGTTAACCGCCATTTTGAAAACATCCGGATGCATGGATTCCACGGCGTAGCGGCCCAGTTGATCGGCAGCGGCGTCAATCCCCATGTGTTGTCCGTACACTGTAAACAGTGCCTGGTAGCCGGCCTCCATGGCCATTTTACGCACCACTTCATTGTGAGTTCCGTAAGGGAAGGCAAACGCCGCGATCTTGATACCAAGCTTCTGCTCAAGAATATCTTTCGAACCGTAAATCTCATTATGAAGCCAGGTGGTATAATCCTGGCCCCGCGGCGCGTGACGCAGATCATGGTGCGAGACCGTATGACTCTCAATGTCCACCCCAGCATCACGCATTTGTTCTAGCTGCGCCCAGGTGATCGACTTGCCACCGACATTCACATAGTTGGTGTAGATAAACATAGTGAATGGGTATCCGAACTCCTTCAAAATCGGCCACGCCACCGAAAATCCGGACACATAGCCGTCGTCGATCGTTATCACAGCGCTCTTCGGAGGAATTGATTTCTCTCCGCGCCTCCATGCCAGCAGATCCTTCATTGGGATCACTGCAATGCCATCATCCTTTAACTGCTTCATCTGCACACGAAATTCCGCCGGGGCGATTGCTAGTGTGTCGCGCGGATTATCTTCGAACCTGTGATAGCAGAATACGATCACCTTCGCTGAGCGATCGATTGCGGGCGGCGGCGTCGGTGTGGGCGTCGCCTGCGCAAGTGGCACCGAGGCTCCTGGAGTGGCAGACGCCTCCAATTTTGCGAGCGTCGAACTTTTTTTACAACCCGCCACCAGCAGTGGCAGGACAAGCATAATCGGGAGAATACGACGAAACATACCGGTCAATTAAGCGCGCAGGTTATCACGTTCCTCGGGAAGTTGCCAGTTCTCAGTGGAAAAAGAAGGGGACGCTGTCAGCAGAAATCCCGTCAAATGTGCGACCAAAATCTCGACCCAGCAAATTAGTCGAAAAGTTGGCTATTTCCGAGCAGTTCCGCGTGTAAGTTGCCAGTTGCCAAAGGAGCAGCGGTTTTCGCTGATGCCAACTGGCAACTTCTTAATTCCGTCTCTGACAACCGGCAACTGACACTGACAACTTCTTAGACGCTGACAACTGCATGGCAACCTCCTACAGTCCCACGTCCCGGAAGGCCTGGTCGATGTAGCGGAAATGTTGTTCCAGCGAACAAAGTTGATCCAGCTCGGCTGGCGGGATCAAAGACGTGATCTCCGGAACTTTCCTGACTTCGGTTAAGAAATCATCCTGGCTTTGCCACGTTGCCATCGCGGCTCGCTGAACGGCTTCGTACGCCGTCTTGCGTTCGAGGCCCCTTCGCGTCAGCTCCAATAAGATAGATTGACTGAAATAGAGCCCTTTAGTTATTCCAAGGTTTTCCAGCATGTGGTGAGGATACACCTGGAGCCCGTTCACCAGATCGGTCAGTGTGGCGAGCATGTAATCCATCAGAATGCAGGAATCTGGAAAGATAATCCGCTCAACGCTGCTGTGGCTGATGTCCCGTTCATGCCACAACGCCACATTTTCGAGCGCGGCGACCGCGTTTCCTCGGATCACGCGTGCCAGGCCGCTGAGCCGTTCACCGGTGATCGGATTTCTCTTGTGCGGCATGGCTGAACTTCCCTTCTGCCCTGGGCTGAAATACTCCTCCAACTCCAGCACCTCGGTTCGCTGCAAATGTCTGAACTCCGTTGCCCATCGATCCATACTGGAGGCGACGACAGCGAGGTTCGCACTGAACTGCGCGTGTCGGTCGCGCTGGACAACCTGGGTCGACAACGGATCAGCCTTTAACCCCAGTTTCCCGCAGACGCGCGCCTCCACTTTGGGATCCAGATGCGCGTGGGTTCCCACTGCGCCGCTCAACTTTCCAACCGCAACCTCTTTGCGCGCGGCCTCCAGCCTTTGTTCGGCCCTGCCGAATTCATCGTACATGAGCGCCATTTTCAACCCGAAAGTAATGGGCTCCGCATGAATGCCGTGACTGCGGCCAATCATCGGCGTTTTCTTGTACTGGCGCGCCTTTTGACCGACCGCTTCTCTCAACTTGGCAACATCTTCCAGAAGAATATCACACGAGCGGGTAAGCTGGACCGCGAGAGCGGTATCAAGAACGTCCGAGGAGGTCAACCCCTGATGCATCCACCGGGCTTCAGGTCCGATGTAGGAAGCGACATTTTCCAGGAACGCAATCACGTCGTGATTGGTTCGCTTCTCAATTTCGAGAATTTCGGGAACGGAAAATTTCCCGCGGGCGCGGATCGCTTGAGCGTCTGCCTCAGGAATCAGTCCCAGCTCAGCCATCGCCTCGCACGCCAGGACCTCAATTTCCAGCCAAATCGAATATTTACAGGAATCGTCCCAGATCTCCCGCATGCGGGGTCGGGAATATCGTAAAATCACCCAGCCACGTTAAAGTCCACAGAGCGGTTGGAAAGCATTTTTTCAACCTGCTCGCCCTCTCAATTTCTATCGAACTCGAGCTCTGACCTGGCGCCCGTTATTCATCAATCTCACCTGCCCCGAAGCAAGAAGATCAGCCACTGTCGCGACGGTTTCCTCCTGTGAGTCAGAATAAGAACTGACTGCTAAAATTAGATCTCCCAGGCACAATGGCCGATTTGTCAATTTGCGTCTCTTCATTAGTTCAATCCTTTCAAGTACACCCTCTCGCTTCAGTCACGAGCTCACGTCGTCGCCCTCCCGGAACTTCCCCTCTTTACTTGTTCGTTCGAAGGTATAGACGCGGTTGCTATTCGGAACGTTTAAATTAATTCTACGAACTGTTTTTTTCATTTTAGTTGCAGAGGTTCGCCCGATGACCGATCCATGTGCCGTTTTCGCCCTATGGAATGGCTCACAAATTTCTTCAATTTCATCCTGCACCTGAATGTCTCACTCCGCGACGTGGCTGATTCCTATGGGATATGGATCTACGCGCTGCTCTTCCTGATTATCTTCGCGGAGACCGGGCTGGTGGTGACTCCGTTTCTCCCGGGAGATGCCCTTTTGTTTACGATCGGGGCACTGACAGCCCAAAATGGGCCTTTGAATCTGCCGGCCATCCTTTTTTTGCTGACCGTCGCCGGCATTCTCGGGCACACCGTGAATTACTGGATTGGGAACAAAATCGGTCAGAAGCTTTTCAGCAACCCACAGAGTCGTGTTTTCAACCGGAAGCATCTGGAGCAAACGCACGCTTTCTTCGAACGGTATGGAGCCAAAACGATCATGCTTTCCCGGTTCGTTCCGTTGATTCGCACCTTTGCTCCGTTTGTGGCCGGAATGGGCTCCATGAGCTACCGGAAATTTTTCGCTTACAACGTCATTGGAGCATTCGTTTGGGTCTTCGGAGTCGTTTTGATTGGCCACTTTTTTGGGAATATCCCCTTCGTGCAAAAGAATTTCTCGGTGGTGATACTTGCGATTGTGATCGTCTCGATGATTCCGGCCGGCCTGGAAATATTCCGGGGCTGGCGCGCAAGTTCGAAAGCGTGAAAAGACAGAAGTTCAGGAGTTGCAGGAGTTCAGGAGTTGCAGAATGGACTGAAGACTCCGCGTCTCAAAGCGGATTATGGAACTGCGTCACGGATCAAGGGATCCGGCTAAGCCGGCGCGGAAGGTGCGACGAGCCTGCTGCCATGAACGGATCGCCACGCACCGCTCAAGGAGCGCGATGTCGAGACTCGGAAGCAACTGGCTCTGCGAAACCGCTTTATAATCAGCCCTGTCGTCGCCTAGGACGAAGACTTCCAGAGCCCGCCGGCGCCAGAACCAGACCTCAGGCACATTGAATTGACGGTAGATCTCCAGCTTGTTGAGGCCGCCTGCGGTGAGAGCAATTTCAAGCGCGAGATCCGGAAACTCTTTTTCCTCATGAATGCACCACGATTCATCCGGCTCAGCGCCGGCTCGCTTGAGCGCTTTGCGCATCGTGGCTTGACCACGTGGCATGATTTCGATGCTGGCTTCCTCAAAATAGACCGCCATTAGGTCCCCGATCCATTTTTTGATCCGTTCGTGCTCGTTGGAAGTCGTCATGATCTCGAGCTCTCCATTCCAGTAGTAAAAGCGTGGACCGGGCCGGTCGTCACCGAGCGCTTCGTCGAGCGCCAGGTATCGCTCCCAGGAGACACCACAAATCACCAGGCGCTCCTCTGACTCGAATCCATCTGCGGTTGGCTCCGGACGAAGCAGCTCGACGAAAGCCCTCATTTCCTCCTCACCTCTAAAAAGCTCAGCCACCATATGTCGACGCTACGCAACGTTGCTGCACCCGGCAACGAACGAATGCCCGACAAGCACTAAAGCAGGAAATAGATTCACCTTCCACCACTCCACCACTCCACCACTCCGTCTCCTGAACTCCTGTCTCCTGAACTCCTGTCTCCTGAAGTTGGCTATCTTTTGCTTTGCCAGTAATGTTGCTTTCGTCAGCTTCAGCCGCACTCCATGAGTAATATTGGGACGATTCAATTGGAAATCGAAGAACTGGGCCGGGAGATCTTTGCCCTCATTGACAAAGACAAGGGCACGCACAACCCCTTCGGAAGTAAAGATTTCTATGGACGCCTGATGGAATGGGCGATGCGAGATCCGGTTTTCAAGACACAGATGTTCAGATTTGTCGATGTTCTGCCAACATTGACCTCGTCGAGCGACGTCGTCGGGCATATGGCGGAGTATCTCAGCAACGTCAAAACGCCGGCTTCCGGCGTGCTCCGGAGCGCTCTCGCCTTTGGCCGGTTGCTTCCAACTATGCCCGCGCATCTCATCCGACAAAATGTGCTGGCGATGGCAAGTATTTTTATTTGCGGCAGAGACGGAAAATCTGCCTTTCCCAACCTTCGCCGAAACTGGGCCCAAGGCGTTCGCTTTACCGTGGATATCCTGGGCGAAGCGGTCGTCAGCGATCGGGAAGCAGATGGATTTGCGGTTAAATACCGGGAGCTCCTCGATTTTCTCGCCGAAGGCACCCGCTCTTGGAAAGTGGAGGGTCCACTGGCCGCATCGGAGCCACCGCTGGTCAACGTGTCTGTCAAAATATCCGCTCTTTGTGCCCGCGTCCAAGCCGCCGATCCTCAGGCCAGTATCGCGGACATCATGAAACGCCTTAAGCCCATCGCCCTTCAAGCAAGCCGGCTCGGCGCGTCGATCAACCTCGACATGGAGCATTACGGGCTGAAAGAGCTCACTCTGGATCTCTTTAAAAAGCTTTCAAATGAACCGGACCTGGCGAATTCACCTCGCGATGGTTTCGTCATTCAGGCCTACTTGCGCGACTCCTACGCCGACACAGAAAAAATGCTGAGTTGGGCACGCCGCGAAAACCGTCCGTTCACCATCCGGCTCGTCAAAGGGGCCTATTGGGATTTCGAAAAAGTCATCGCCGCTCAACGGACTTGGGACGTCCCTGTCTACCTTTCAAAACCGGAAACCGACGCAAACTACGAGCGCATTAGTCGTCTGCTTCTGGAGAATCATGCCATCGTCTACCCGGCCTTTGCGTCACACAATGTGCGTACCATTGCCCACGCAGCGACCTACGCACGCAAACTCGGCATTCATCCCGGAGACTTTGAATTTCAGATGCTTTATGGGATGGCGACACCGATCAGACGCGCTCTCGTCCAACTCGGCTACCGGGTCCGCGAATATTGCCCGATCGGGGAACTCGTCCCGGGGATGGCTTACCTGGTCCGGCGACTGCTGGAAAATACTTCCAATGAGGGTTTTCTGAGAGCCAGATTCAACGCAAACAAGTCCATCACCGAGTTGTTGATCGACCCGGTTTTGCAAGTCACAGATCGTCCAACAATGGCGCCTAAGGACGGCGACTCTACAGACGGAAAGCTCGCCGCAAAAGTCCAAGTCGCACCGGCTCAGAAAAGTCTTTTTCGCAATGAGCCGCCTTCCGATTTCGCCGACGGCGCCGCCCGGACCAGAATGAGCCAGGCCCTGGATGCTGTTCGCGGAAAACTGGGGAAGTCCTATCCGCTCTTAATCGACGGCAAAAAGCTGGTTGGAAGGCGCCAATTGGAATCGTTCAATCCGGCACATCCACGGCAGGTGGTGGGCCAAATTGCCCTCGCTTCGACCGACGAGGTGGTGCGTAGCGTGGCTGCTGCCAGGAAAGCTTTTTCCACCTGGCGGAGGACTCCCGTGGAATCCCGATGCAAATACATCGAGCGATTAGCCGACAAGATGCGTGCGGCGCGCTATGAGCTTGCCGCCTGGGAGGTCTTTGAAGTTGGAAAAACCTGGGGGGAAGCCGACGCGGACGTTGTGGAAGCGATTGACTTCTGCACATTTTATTCCTACGAGATGCGCCGGCTCGATGGGGGCCGCTTGACACAAGATTTGCCCGGAGAAGTCAGCATCGAAAGCCATTTGCCGCGCGGGGTCGCCGCCATTATCGCTCCTTGGAACTTTCCACTGGCCATCCTGTGCGGAATGACGGTCGCCGCACTCGTGACGGGAAACACAGTCGTGATCAAACCAGCGGAACAGTCTTCTGTGCTGGGAGCCATCTTTATGAACCTCCTCCAGGAAGCTGGATTGCCCGACGGAGTCGCCAACCTGGTTTCCGGAACTGGGGAAGATGTCGGATCACTCCTGGTCGCTCATCCTGACGTCGACCTGATTGCCTTTACGGGGTCACGCGAAGTTGGAACGCTCATCTGGGGAACAGCCGCAGTCACTCACCGGGATCAACGAAACTTGAAGAAGGTGATATGCGAAATGGGCGGAAAAAACGCGCTGATCGTCGATACCGACGCCGACCTCGATGAAGCCGTCCTCGGTATCATTCAGTCGGCCTTTAGCTTCCAGGGTCAAAAATGTTCCGCCTTATCGCGACTGATCACGATCGACGACGTTCACCAACGGCTCATTCCTCGCCTCACGGAGGCGGTCGCCGCACTTAAGATCGGATTGCCGGACCACCCGAATACCGACATCGGCCCTGTCATCGATCGCCATTCCTTTGAGAAAGTCCAGGGATACATTGAGCTGGGTAAACGCGAGCACCGTTGCCTGTTTCAGGCTCAAGTGCCTGTCGGATTGGAAGGCTTTTACATTGCCCCGGCGATCTTCGATAGGGTCGAACCGACCGCGCGACTGGCGCAGGAAGAGATTTTCGGCCCCGTTCTCGCGATAATGAACGTCAAAGATCTATCAACAGCCATCCAAGTTGCCAATCATACGCCGTTCGCTCTCACTGGAGGCCTTTACTCCCGCAGCCCACAAAGCATCGAGCGCGCCCGTGCGGAATTTATGGTCGGAAACCTCTATATCAATCGCACTATTACAGGTGCGATCGTCGGGCGACACCCATTTGGCGGATTTAAAATGTCCGGAGGAGGAACAAAGGCCGGTGGCCCAGAATACCTGCTCAATTTCATGTTCCCTCGCGTCGTCACTGAAAATACGCTCCGTCACGGCTTCGCGCCGGAATAGCCTCGTTCGGATTCACAATTCCATAAAGTTCTACCGTGAGGAATTTTCCGTCTTTCGTCACGTCGTCTCGTAGCACTCCTTCGTGACTCATCCCGACTTTTTGTAGCACGCGACCGGACGAATGATTACCGACAAAATGTCTCGCGGAAATTTTGTGGAAGGAAAGAGCTCTAAAGCCGTATTCGACGATGACTTTAACCGCCTCTGTGCAATAACCGCGATTCCAATAGGCAACCCCAATCCAGTAACCGAGTTCTGCGCGATTGAATGGGCCATCCCTGCTCAGGGAGGCAGCCCCGATCAGGACTCCATTCGACAGGCAAATCGCGAAGATCACACCCAGACCTTCGTAAAAATATCTCTGATGTATCGAGATCCAGGACTCCGCCATCCCTTCCAGATACGGATAGGGAACGCAGAGCGTTGTTTCGTAAATTCTCCAATCGCCGGCCAGCACTTTGACCTGCGGTGCGTCGGTCAAGGTAAACGGTCTCAGGATCAGTCGCTCGGTGCGGATGGTCTCCTGTAGTACCATGCGGTCTACAGTAGGCGAAGTCCCTGGTTTTGCATGCCATGAATTGGATCCATCCTAGCGGCGGACGAGGCGACTTGGGCCAAGGAAGAGTTTCTCGATAAAATTCAAGAACCCGCTCGCATACCAGGATTCGGAGGCTCTTTCCTCTTTCGTTTGGGGCGCTATCATGCTTTGATCGTGGTCGGAAAAAAAGCCCCCACATTCCAACGCCAAACGACGACGACACTCCGACACTCCGACACTCCGACACTCCGACACTCCAACACTCCCCTACTCCAACGCCGACCCGCCGACCCGCCACCACGTTTCCCCTACCATGCCTCTCCTAGGCTGCATCGCAGATGATTTCACCGGAGGAACCGATTTAGCCAATAATCTGGTGAAAAGCGGCTTTCGGACGGTCCAGACCATTGGTATTCCGAAATCACCTACCCAGCTTGAAAAGATCGATGCCGTAGTCGTAGCTCTGAAGACACGCACTTGTCCCGTCGAACAAGCTGTGCGGGAATCAAACGAAGCTCTGCATTGGTTGATGTCGATTGGTTGCCGTCAATTTTATTTCAAATACTGCTCAACGTTTGACTCGACCCCTCGCGGAAATATCGGTCCAGTCATAGAGCTGCTTTTGCGGGAACTCGGTGCCTCCTTTACCATTGCCTGTCCCGCCTTTCCAGACAACGGACGAACGGTCTACCGCGGCCATCTCTTCGTCCACGATCAACTCTTGAACGAGAGCGGCATGCAGCATCATCCGCTCACCCCTATGACGGATCCGAACATCATGCGGGTTTTGGCCGCCCAAACGACCCTGGCGGTCGAATTGATCCGCCTCGATCTGGTTCGAAAAGGCGAAAAAGCGGTTTCGCAAGCATTTGCCTCGCACTCCGGCCAACCACCAACGGTAGCCATCACCGATGCGACTTCCAACGAAGACCTGGCGGTTTTAGCCGGAGCAGCAAAAGATTTAAAATTGGTGACCGGCGGTTCCGGACTTGCCCTCGGATTGGGAAGATCCTTTGGCCTGCAAACGGGCCAGGCCGCTCAATCGATCCCACCCTCCGGGCGAAGAGCGATCCTGGCCGGAAGCTGTTCACGAATGACTTTGAAGCAGCTTGAGGTGGCCAAAAAACTTTATCCTCACTTCAGAGTTACGCCGGAGGAGCTTGCCGCCCAATTCGAGACCGTGCTCGAAAGAGTGCTGAGTTGGGCAAAACAGCATCGGTCCAGTCCGCACCCTTTGCTTGTCTATACCAGTGGATCGCCGGATGAAATCGCATCCAATCAGCAAAGCTTGGGCGGCGCTCGTGCCGGAGACCTGTGCGAAAAGTTTCTCGCAGCAGTCGCCGCCCATTTTGTCGATGACGAAATCCTGTCACTAATTGTGGCCGGGGGCGAAACTTCCGGAGCGGTCGTCACTCAGCTTGGTCTGGACCTTTTGCGCATCGGGCCGGAGATCGATCCCGGAGTGCCCTGGACCCTGGCCTCGGGTGCCGGCAGAGAGATTACTCTCGCGCTCAAATCAGGAAACTTCGGATCCGAAGAATTTTTCGTAAACGCCTGGCACCTTCTCGGACCAACTCAATGAGCACCGAATCAAACATACGGGAGCGCATCGTCGCGATCGGACGGAGTCTTTACACGCGTGGATTGAGTCCCGGGAGCAGCGGCAATATCAGCGCCCGCCTCGAGGAAGGCTGGTTGCTGACTCCCACGAACTCAAGTCTTGGAGAGCTCGATCCGGCTAGCCTCTCCAAGCTGGATTGGAACGGAAATCTGGTCTCCGGTGCCAAACCCAGCAAGGAATACTTTCTCCATCTCGCGATGTATCAAAAGCGCCTGCGAAGCGGTGCAATTGTCCATCTCCACAGCAGTTACGCCGCCGCTATTTCCTGCCTGGATGGGCTCAACCCGGCAAGTTGCATACCACCCATCACGCCCTATTTCGTCATGCGCGTCGGAAAGCTGCCGCTCATTCCCTATTTTCGACCCGGCGACAAATCTTTGGCCAACGAGATTGCGAAACACGCGGAAAAGCACGCGGCCGTCCTTTTAGCCAATCACGGCCCGGTGGTATCGGGCAACGATCTGGATTCCGCCATGCACGCGATCGAAGAGCTCGAGGAAACATCCAAGCTCATGCTTCTTCTTCACAACCAAAAAATCCGGACCCTCGACAAGTCACAGATCCAAGAGCTATGCGAAACCTTCGGAGCCCAGTGGGAAACCTGAACCCTAAACGTTCGGCGTTCGGCGTTCGGCGTTCGGCGTTCGGCGTTCAGCGTTCGGCGTTCGGCGTTCGGCGTTCGGCGTTCGGCGTTCGGCGTTCAGCGTTCAGGCGTTCGGCGTTCGGCGTTCGGCGTTCGAGCGTTCAGCGTTCAGCGTTCGGCGTTCGGCGTTCGGCGCTCAGCGTGGAACCGCGGCTCAGCCGAAAATCTCCTGACTCCTGACATCCTGAATCCTGACTTCTGAATAATTATGCCTAGATTCAATGCCAACCTTTCGTGGCTCTTTCAGGAGAAGCCGTTCTCAGATCGATTTGCCGCAGCGGCGAGTGCTGGATTTACAGGGATCGAAATCCTCTTCCCGTACGATCATCCGGCATCGGAGATCCGAACAGCACTTCTATCGAACGGCCAGGAACTGGTGCTGATGAACGCGCCGCCCGGTAATTTTAGTGCGGGCGAACGAGGCTTGGCCGCTTTACCTGGACGCGAAGAAGAGTTTCGCGAGAGTTTTGCGGTGGCGCTGGAGTACGCGGAAATTCTGGATTGCAAGCGAATCCACGTTATGTCGGGGATCACCGCAGAATTAGATCAATCTGCGGCGCACCGCACGTTTTTGACCAACCTCGAATACGCGCTGGGCAAGGTGGAAAACTCCGGCCGTTCCATTCTGATTGAGCCGATCAACAGCCGGGATTTCCCGGGTTACTTTCTGACCACCGTTGAACAGGCAGATGGCATTCTCAACGAGATTTCACGCCCTGCACTGCAAATTCAATTCGATTGGTATCACTCCCAGATCATGGGCGGCGATCTAACACGTCGAACAGAGAAGTTTTTCTCAAAGATCGGGCACTTCCAGGTAGCCGGGGTGCCGGATCGAGCCGAACCAAACCTGGGCGAAGTAAATTTCCCGCACCTATTCCGCCTGGTGGACTCCCTTCGATACGCGGGATGGATCGGGTGCGAATATCGACCAAAAGGCCGTACCGAAGAAGGTTTGGGATGGCTGTCCAAAACATCTTATGCCTAAAGCAAAAAAAGTTGGATTCGTTGGCCTTGGCGCCATGGGGATGGGGATGGCGACGCAGTTGCTCAAAAAGGGATTTCAGGTTGGAGCAGTCGATACTCGAGCAGAGATCAAAGAACGATGGACAGCTGCGGGCGGTGAATGGTGCGACTCACCGGCCAGCGCTGCGATCGACGCGGACGTTTTTGTCGCCATGGTGGTCAACGCCGAACAGATCGAATCCGTTTTGTTCAGCGAAAACGGGGCGCTGAAGAATCTCCCGGCCAAAAGCGTCGTCATCGCGACTAGTACAGTGTCTCCCGCCTTCAGCCGTGGTCTTGGGAAACGTCTGGCCGAATCAGGCCACCTTTTCATTGACGCTCCGGTCAGCGGCGGCGTGGTGGGCGCCGAATCGGGCGGCCTGTCGATTATGGCTTCGGGAAGCGACGAAGCCTTCGAAACAGGAGAACCGGTTCTGCAGGCCATGGCAGCGAAAATTTATCGCATCGGCACGGAGCCCGGTCTGGGTTCGATCGTCAAAACCGTGAACCAATTGCTGGCCGGCTCTCATATCGTGCTGGCGGCTGAAGCTATGGCCTTCGGTACCCGTGCCGGAGTTGATCCGCAGGTGCTTTTTGACGTCATTTCGAACAGCGCCGGCTCTTCGTGGATGTTTAACAATCGTGTTCCGCACATGCTGAAGGGTGACTTTACTCCTCTGAGCGCAGTCAATATTTTTGTCAAAGACCTCGGGATCGTTCTGGACGTGGCACACGAATTACGGTTCCCGCTTCCGATGGCGGCGATTGCCCATCAACTCTTTCTAGCAGCGGCCGCTTCCGGCCTCGGCAATCAAGACGACGCTTCCGTCGTCAAGGTATTTGAAAAACTAAGTGGCATCTCCGTCGAGAAGAAGTAATCCAGGAGTTCAGGAGTTGCAGAATCACAGTTGGCACCCGGCTCCTGAACTCCTGCAACTCCTGAACTCCTGCAACTCCTTCTTCTAGCTTTTCCGTTTCCATTTTTTGGCGAGCGCGCTTTGAACCATGATCAATTCACTGACATTTTCGATTGTGAACAAACCGACCAACTGCCCCCCGTTATCGAGGACAGGTAAGGCGGTGACTTTCGCTTCTTTCGTCATCGAGTACGCCTGTTCAAGACTCATGTGCGGTAGGAGGGCCGGCAATCCGGTAATCATCACGTCACGCACCGGCATTTCAGGACCTGCTTTGCGCAAAGCGACCAGCAGATCGTGCTTCGTCAATAAGCCCGCAAAACCACCATTATCATCTAGCACGGGAAACTCATGCTGAGAGGTGCCGAGCAGTGCGTCAATCGCCTGGTCGAGAGTCGCATGATGGTTCAAGGTATCGAATCGGGTCACCATTGCGCTGGAGACCGGAATACCCGTCGTCGCGAAACGCATTTGCACAAATAACGCTTCGTTTTCGGCGGCCATATAAATAAAAATCGCGATCACCGACAATAGAAACATCCCTTTGCTGAACGCCCAGGCACCCATCAGCAAAGCCAGTGCTTGACCGACGGTGCTGGCAATCTGCGTCGCACGCGCGTAACTCAACTTCATCGCCAACAGCGCGCGAAGAACCCGGCCTCCATCCAATGGGAAAGCGGGGATCAGGTTAAAAAACACCATCATCCCGTTAACATAAAGCAACAGGGAAAGCGCGTTGGTCGGATGCCAAAGTTCGTGCAAGTCCAGGTTCCCTTTGACAGCCAGTGCAATCCCCAGGGCGCTCGCAATGACCACGTTCACCAGCGGACCGGCAATAGCAACCACCAGTTCCTGAACCGGCTTTTCCGGCATCCGTTCCATTCGTGCTACGCCGCCTATTGGCAGCAAGGTAATGTCGACCGTCCGTATCCCGTAAGCTTTTGCCGCGAAAGCGTGGCCAAACTCATGCAGCAACACGCAAAGGAATATCAGGAGGAAAAGGATCAGAATGGTCAGTCCGGCGAAAATCCCGCCTTGTGCGCCGTAAAAGGAGGCCAAACCGGCGAGGACCAGGAAAAACGTAACATGTATCCGGACCTCGATCCCGCCGATCCGCGCAACTTTAAAAGACCATCTCATTGCTCCTTAGACCGCATTATAGAAGCCAAGAGGCCAAGAAGCCAGGAGCCAGGAGTCAGAATTCAGGAGTCAGAATTCAGGAGTGCCTTGCGGGCGCGTACGGGAGAAGAATTCTAGAATCTGCCTGACTTCTCTGAAACAGTGAGGGCCGCAGAGCAAGTTGCTCTTAGAATCTTCACGCGCGCCAGTCCGAGGCTTGTTCCTGACTCCTGACTCCTGACTCCTGACTCCTGACTATTCTGAATTCTGGCTCCTGAATCCCGAACATTTGCTCGCTCCCTATTTGATGCTAATTTTCGTGTCCTTCGAATGAACTACAAAGAGACACTGAATCTGCCGAAGACAGACTTCCCGATGAAGGCCAATCTCTCCAGCCGGGAACCGGAAATTCTGGCCCGATGGGACGGAGAGAGAATCTATGAACAGATTCAGGAAGCACGTCTAAACGATCCATTGTTCGTTCTGCACGACGGCCCCCCTTTTGCCAACGGCGATGTCCACATGGGCACCGCGCTCAACAAGATACTGAAGGACCTGATCGTGAAGAGCCGGTCGATGGCCGGTTTCAGGGCACCCTACATCCCTGGCTGGGATTGTCACGGGCTGCCGATCGAGTACAAAGTCGTTAAGGAATCCAGAGGCCTTTCTCCACTCGAAGTCCGTCAGCGATCCGAGGTTTATGCCCGCAAATACATCGATATTCAAAGGCGCCAATTTCGGCGGCTCGGCGTATTCGGAGATTGGGAACATCCCTATCTGACGCTTGATCCCTCCTACGAAGCAGTCATTCTTCGCGTTTTTGCCGAATTGGTGGAGAAGGATTTGGTTTATCAAAGCAAAAAGCCGGTCTTCTGGAGCACCGGAGCCCAGACCGCGCTCGCGGAAGCCGAAGTGGAATACAAGGACCGAACAGATCCTTCGATCTATGTCGAGTTCCCGATTGAGAGCGGACCGTATCGCGGGAAAAGCTTCAATCGCCATCTGGACTACCACCCCGTGGACAATTCCAGCGAACCTGGCGATCACCGTTCATCCCGATTACAAATATCTGGTTCAGGAATTTCGGCATCCCGCTCAACAGCAACCAAGGGTACTGCTCATGGCAAGAGAGCTGGTGAGTCATTTCGAGAAAGAGACCGGATGGAAGCCGGCGGGCGATCCTTTCGGAGTTTTTGCCGGCGCCGAAATGGAGAAATGGCGCTGCCACCATCCTTTCCTGAACCGTGACTCGATCGTTCTGCTAAGCAGCCATGTGACGCTGGACGCCGGAACAGGTTGCGTGCACACCGCGCCGGGTCATGGCGAGGAAGACTACCAAATCGGACTGAAGTACGGTCTTCCTCTGCTCTCTCCCGTAGACGATGACGGGCGCTATACAGAAGAAGTCGGAGTTCCGGAATGGGTTGGAAAATATGTCTTTGATGCCAACAAAGATGTGATTCAGCGCCTCTCCGAGGTAGGACGTTTGCTGGCGGTGAACGATCACCCTCATACTTACCCGTATTGCTGGCGTTCCAAAACACCCGTCATCTTTCGCGCCGTCGAGCAGTTCTTTATTCGGATCGATCTCGTAAAGCCTGCCGCCTTGAAATCGATCGACCGAGTGAAATGGCTTCCGCACTGGGGCCGAAATCGAATCTATGCGACCGTCGAGTCCCGCCCGGACTGGTGCATTTCGAGACAGCGCAGCTGGGGTGTGCCCCTTCCCGTTTTTTACGACGGCAAACAGCCAATCTTGAATCCAGGCTGGATTCGGAAGCTGGCCGATCTGGTCGAACAACGGGGTACGAACGTCTGGTATGAGCTCGCGGATGCCGAACTCGCCCAAGAACTCGGCTTGCCAAAATCGCTCTCCCGGCGAAACGACACCTTGGATGTCTGGATTGATTCCGGGGTGAGCCATGAAGCTGTCCTGCGCCGGCACCCTGCACTGCATTGGCCGGCCGACGTCTACCTCGAGGCGACCGATCAGCATCGCGGGTGGTTCAACTCCTCTTTGATCACCAGCGTGGCTCTTTATGGAGAAGCGCCCTATCGCGAAGTCATCACTCACGCTTTCGTAGTAGATGTGGATAGCCGCAGGAAGATTTCCAAGTCAGACCAGGGTGGTTATACCAAACCCACCGAGGCTGAACATTACGTCCGTAAGTACGGAGCGGATCTCGTCCGTTTATGGGTTTCCAGTGTTAACTACACCGACGAGGTTCCGTTCGGCGAGGCCATGTTCGGTCAACTCAGTGACACCTACCGTCGAATCAGGAATACGCTTCGAATCCTGCTGGCCAATCTCTACGATTTTAATCCCACGAAAGACCAGGTGACAGATCTCACCCTCGTCGATCGATGGGTGGCTTCGCGGCTCCAGCAGCTGATTGCCCAATGCCGGGAGGCGTACGAACAATATGAGTTTCACAAAGTTTACCACGCGGTAAATCATTTTTGCGCCGTCGACCTGAGCAGCCTTTACATCGATATCACCAAGGACCGGATGTATTGTGACGCTCCCGCCTCCCATCGCCGGCGCGCGACGCAAACCGTCCTCCACCAGACCTTCGATACCCTGACACGGTTGATTGCTCCAATCCTCGTTTTCACGGCTGAGGAAGCCTGGAAGTTCTTTGGCCGATCAACCTCCATCCATCTTGAAAGATTTCCAGAGTTCGATCCTTCGCAGATCGACGCCGCTGTCCTCGCTGACACAGACGCTCTACTGGAAGCCCGTTCGATCGTTGCCCAGGCGATTGAAATTGCGCGCCAGCAAAAGCAGATCGGAAATGCGCTGGAAGCCCACGTGGTCCTCTCACTGCCCCGGGAACATCGAATCCATCAATTGAAAATCAGCGACCTCGAGGAGTTCTTGATCCTCAGCCAAATCGATCTCATAGCCACCAACGGCGAATCGAATGCTGTCGTCACGAAAACTTCTTATCCGCGCTGCGAACGGTGCTGGCGCCACAAACCAACCGTCGGAATTCAGCCCAGCCACCCGACTCTCTGTGACCGATGCGCCGAAGTCGTCAGCGAGTTGGCCGTCGCCCAATGAAATATTTGTTTTTTCTTGGACTGCCGCTCTTTGCCCTGGATCAGCTCACCAAGTGGCTCGTACGCCAGAATATTCCGTACGGCGCCGAAATCCCGATCATCCCAGGATTCTTCAGCCTGGTTCATGCTTCAAATACGGGTGCGGCGTTCAGCCTGTTCACCGGAAACAATTTCTTTTTTATCGGATTGGCGCTAGCAGCGCTTGCGGTAGTTATTTTCCTTTTAATCCGCGATTCCCGCGCCCCCAAAACGGAGCAACGGCTGAATAACGTCACTAAAATATCATTTGGATTACTCGCCAGCGGCATCCTTGGAAATGTGACCGATCGAATTTTCCGCGGGGCAGTGACTGATTTTCTGCACTTCTATATTAGCGAATATTCGTGGCCGTCGTTCAACGTCGCAGATTCCTGCATTTGCATCGCGGCAGGTCTCCTGATCCTCGGCTCCTTTGGGCGGACGCAAAAGGTGAGTGTTAGGTAGGGTGAGGCTCCGCCCGAACCGGGGCTTTCCGCTTGGCCCGCTCAACAATTTCACGCCTACCAATTCTCATTCGGATTATCGAATCATTTCATGCGCCCCAACAGGAAGGCTGCGCGAGCCAAATTAAGGGGCTGACGTGGTAGGGTGAGTGCGACGCGGGATGCCCCGGCTCAGACGGAGCTTCGCCCTACCCTGCGCCGGAGCCTCACCCTACCCGGAGCTTCTAGCGTCATCCCATCAATCCACGACAGAGAATATTCATTCCGTCTTTTTAAACCGTTTACGACGCTGCCATTTAAAGTCCGTGCTCGTTTCGGCACCGAATAGGTCGCGAGCGACCGCTTTGAACTCGAGATCCGGCGCGTCAGGAACCTCGTCCCAAGTGGGCAGAACTCGATAAGGAGGAGCATCCGCGGTACCGAGAAACTTGTAATCTGTCTCTCCCTTGACCCGCACACCAAAGGCAACCGACATCACCTTGTCAGATGACGACTCCACCTTGAGTTCCCATCGCTCGTCAATTTCGCTGTTACGGTTCACTTTGAACTGCAACTCGCCGAGCCGCTCAGTGCCAGCTTCGATCGGTTGCGGATTCCGCAAAACCAGGCTCGACCAAGGCGCAAGTTCGACCGTCAGCTGGTTATTGGGACCGGGACCAAAGGTGATCCCTTTCGCTCCGGAGACGTAAACCCGTTCCCAGTTGCCCGCCGATGAAAAGACTTTGATGTTCGCTTTGCTCGTCTCGCCCGAATTGTTGAAGACGGCCAGCATTTCCTCGCGACGTTCCGGATCAATTCGGGAAACCGCAAAAATCCCAGGCTTTGCATCCGCATATCGAACAATCTGGACACCTCGTTGTAGAGGCGGATTCTGCTTTCGGACTGAAATCATTTCACGAATGGCACGAAAGAGCGGATGATCTTCATTGAACGCGGGCGCTGACCCATCTCCTCCACCAATTCGTTTTTCCTGGGCGTAGTCGGGCACCTTTGATCCGAACATATCCTCCCGAGCCGCGACGTCCCCGCCCTTGCCGGTAAAACCTTGTTCGTCGCCATAATCGATCGCCGGGATTCCCCGGGTAAACAGCAGCACCGCGTGCGCAAGAATATCCCGAGCCAGAAGTTCGTCGTCTGGTGCCGAACCAAGATCATTGGATAAAAAGTAGCCGATTCGGCCCAAATCATGGTTTCCAAGAAAAGTGACAAGCCCGTAGGCATTCACCGTCGGCGTCGTGTAAAAGCCATCTTTGGCAAAAAATTCAGCAAGCTTGGCCGGCGAATCCCCTCCCGACACGAAGCCTCGAACAGCCTGTTGAAATCCAAAATCGAGTACTGACGGCATGCTGGCCCGATGAACAAATTCGGAAAGAAAAGCCGGGTCGGGATCGTACACCTCGCCGAATATAAGGAAATCCTTCCTTCCAAATTTCTGTGCAGCGGCCTGGGTCGCTGGAATAAAGCTTTGCCAGAACTCATTATTGACATGCTTCACCGTGTCCAAGCGGAATCCGACGAAATCAAACTCCTTGATCCAATCCGCGTAGATATCGATCATGCCGCGGACAACCCGTGGTTGCTCTGTAAATAGATCGTCGAGACCCGAGATATCTCCGTACTGTGCGCTTTCGCCCCCCGTCGATGCTTCGCCCCGATTGTGATAAACCGTCGGATCGTTTAGCCAGCCCGGCACCTTGATCGTTCGATCTTCCTCCCTCGCAAACGTGGGCGGTACCGGGAAGCTTTTGTTGACGTCAAGTTGAGGAAAATCTGGCCGGTGGACATAGTCCCGATCGTCAAAAGGGTTCCCGTTCGCGTCGAGGTACGGTTTGGAAAATTTGTATTGGTAATCGCGGATCCCGTTCTTCGGCCGAATAATGTCCGCGGTATGGTTAACCACCACGTCCAGAATTGTACCTATCCCGCGTTTTTTTGCCTCCGCGACCAGATTTTGAAGCTCCTGCTTGGAACCGAAATGAGGGTCTACATCCGTAAAATTCAGCACCCAGTATCCATGGTAACCAGCTTTTGACGACGCACCATCCCCGTAGTTCTGGACCGCCAGATTCCCGAAGATCGGACTCATCCAGATTGATGTCGCCCCCAAGTCACGTAAATAATCGAGCTTGGCAGAAACCCCAGCCAAGTCGCCGCCGTGAAAAAAGGATGGGTTGGCCGGATCAAATCCGGTTACCTCCGGATCGGTCGACGCCATTTGTCCTCTGTTGTTGGAGGGATCGCCATCATTGAAGCGGTCAGGCATCAGGAAGTAAATGATCTCGCCCAAGCGCGGTGACCGAGCGCTCGGTCGGAAAATACTATTATCTCCCCGCCCTACCAGAGAAGTTAGAACCAGCAGTAGAATACAAAGACTGAAATGCATCACAGTTGCCAGTTGTCAGTGTCCGGGGGATTTTAGTGTCTGTAGCTGGTTCTAAGCGGATGGGAAATTTATTAGAACACGAAAATAGCAACCGTCTATAGTGTTTCCTGACAACTGAGAACTGACACTGGCAACTTCCGCCTAGTCTTCCAGCATCGTTCTTAGCAATTCCAGGGCTTCCATCCGCGTCTTGATTTCGCCTTCCAGTTGGGCCGTTTGCACCGCCTCCAGCAGCTCGCCGATTCTTGGCCCCGGCTTCAAACCCATCGCGATCAGATCGTCACCTCGCACTAAGCGGGCCGGGATAAGTGGTTCCTGGGCAAACTCCGACTCTTTGTTAATTAGAAAATGATAGTTCTCCAGGTCTCCATGGCTACCGGCGCAGTCGATACGGTGTAGCTCGAGCTCGATCCCAAAATGAGGGCGCGCCATGAAACGCCGTAGCTTAGCTGGACGCATTTGTCGGACGTCCTTGAAAACCATGTGATTGCTCACCGCATCGACCACCTGATCGATCTCGTGCCGCGGAAAGCGAAGGCGGGTCATCACTTTTTCGGCCATTTCCGCACCCACTCTGTCGTGTCCATTGAATCGTATCCGTTGATCAACCGGGTCGAACGATCGCACTCGCGGTTTCCCAATGTCATGCAGCAGCACGGCAAGTACCTGGGGTCCGCTCGCCTCCGGCGCTAGCAAGCTTAGCATTAATCGCGTATGAACAAACACGTCACCCTCAGGATGGAATTGTTCCGGTTGGTCGCATCCCTTAAGGGCCTCAATCTCTGGAAGGATCACCGCCAAGAGTCCACTCCGATCAAGGAGATCGAAGCCTCGCAGGCGATTCGGGTTCACTAGCATCTTGAGCAGTTCATCCCGGATGCGTTCCGGACTGATGATCGCAATCTCCTGAGCGTCCGCCTGGATCGCCGACCAGGTACCGGCTTCAATTTCGAACCCGAGTACCGCAGCAAATCGGAGCGCGCGAAGCATCCTCAATCGATCCTCTGCGAAGCGTCTGGATGGCTGACCGATGGCCCGGACCAGCTTACCAGCAAGATCCTCCCGACCGTTTACGTAGTCGATGAGCCTCTCGCTCGAGGGATCGTAAAACATTCCATTGATCGTGAAATCCCTTCGCGCGGCATCCTGCTCAGGCGTCGAAAACCGAATTGCAGAGGGATGCCTTCCATCCAGATAGATTCCGTCAGAACGAAACGTCGCTACTTCAAATTCCATTTCAGCCAACCGGACACGCACAACTCCGAATTGAATTCCGACAGGAATTGTCCTGTGAAAGAGAGCTTGCACCTGTTCAGGGCTCGCACTGGTGGCGATATCGATGTCCTTCGGTGCAATTTTCAACAGCGCATCTCGGATGCAGCCGCCCGCAAAATAAGCCACATACCCATGCTCTTGCAGCTCTCGCACAATGGAGGCTGCGACATCGTATCGCGGTGAGTCTCGAAGAACCGCCAGGCTCATTGGGCAGCTTCCGCGACCAACTCGGAGCCGTCAAGATGCGCCAGATCCGCCGCAGCGGCTTCCATCGCAGCTTGGAAAGACAGGTGCATCTCCAGGTAGAGGTGAGCCAACGCCGACATCCTTTCCTCCCTGCTCAGAGTTTCCTTCGCGTCTAATTTTGTCATGTTTTTACCTCGCAACGTACCGGACTGAGCGCATCGGTTGCGGGCAAAAAAATGCCCACCGCCGAACGATCAGCGGTGGGTTTTCTCTAAAGTCTTCGAATTTATGCCGATTAACTGCTCGTACCCTTACCCGCTGTCGGTAGCTCGCCATGACGCATGGCGATGCATACACACCAAAGTTTAGATGGCGTGTAGTAGTAACCGGCAGTGGAAAATAGATCGAGCATCAGTTCGAGAAGATAAACTAGTAACTTAGAACAAAATCAAGAAAAAAATTCGGAATTGAAAAAAGTAACGCTAGCGTAAAACTTCTTCACTTGCACAAATTATACGCGAGCGCAGTCACCATGATCGGTTGGATTCGAACAGAATGATTGCCCTTCGCGTCTAACGCAAAAAAAAATTGGTGCTACCCGCTTTGGAGTTGGTCCAAAGAGTTGCCTGTGAATGCATGTTCGATCGTTATTGCAGCGCTGCCGGATCTCTAATATGAATACTGAACAAGACTTAACCCAGAATATCCACGGCAAACGCACCACCAGCGTTCGCTTAGAACATCTGGATACATTGGAACGAATCGTTCGCGATTTTGGGTTCAAGGATCGAAGCCATTTCTTTCAGCTCTGCACGGACGCGTTACTGGAGGCTCACAGAGATGGTCGCCGGCTAGATTGGCCGCCCCGCTTTGTCGTCAGAGACTGATAAAAATCCGATTCCTTAGGACATTTAGGGAATCGGTCGCTGCAAATCGTCGCGCTCCAAACGCGGCGCTGGCGCTTCGCCTTTCTTGGTTTTTATAAATTACCATAATTAGAAATATTAACAGTAGCTTGGCGCTTCCTTTACTGTTTCCGGCTATTGTTAGTCCTTCCGACGATGCCGTTTTCAATCCGGCCTTCGTCGTTCAGCTGTTGTCAAATCTCCTTGCCTCGCGGGTACACCGGAGCATAGTAGCGTCCCGAGTTGACTTTGAGTTGCGCCCTTAGCTCAGCCGGATAGAGCAACGGATTTCTAATCCGTGGGTCGCAGGTTCGAGTCCTGCAGGGCGCGCGCTCTGAGACATTCCTTGCGGTACGCCAGGTGTTTTGCCAGTGATACGGCCCGTAGCCTAATTTGCACGTCCAATCCGCAGCCACAGTGCCGGAAAGCTTGCCCCATCGTTTAGCGCCTGTTCTACTCGTTCGCCCTTTGTCCTCGCCCGGCCGACGCTCAGAAATTGCAAAGAGCCTGAAATCTATTTTAAACTTGGCGGTCATTCGGTGGTCTAACACTCGAGGGAAAAAATGTTCCCCTCCATATGCCCCACCGAAAATTGGTCAGAATTCTCAATTACGTTTGGCTGCTTGTGGTTTTTCCCATCGCAGTGGCGTTCCTCGTTGGCGTGCTCGCCCACAGTGCCAGTCTAGGGATAAAGACGTTTCTTTTAATCGAGTGCGGTATGGCCGTCTTGAGCCCTCTCCTGAACGCCGTCATCGGCGGCGACGATCACTCCCGCCATAAACGCGGAAAATGAGGCAGGATTCAGAATTCAGGATTCAGGAGCCAGGAGAACACGGACAAGCGTCGTTAAACTTCCAGAAAAAGCTGGGCCGCCGGACCTCAGTTTCAGAAAAGTAAACTAAAGGCGCGGCTTCTTGGCTCCTGAATTTTGAACTCTGAATTCGCTGAACCTCCTGCCTCCTGCTTCAGATTTCCAGCGCTTCTCCGGGCCGCAAAATACAGACTTCCGCACCCGTCGCTTTTGCCAGTCGGGCAAATTCCTGCGGATCGCCGACCAGTGGTGGAAATGTGCCGTAGTGAACCGGGACGACCCTCTTGGGCGCCAAGAACTCCACCGCTTTGGCTGCGTCCTTTGGCCCCATGGTGAAGTGATCCCCAATCGGTAAAATCGCCAGATCCAGAGGCGAATCTTCGCCAATCAACTGCATATCCGAAAAAAGCGCCGTGTCGCCGGCATGATAAATCACTTTTCCTTCCGTCTGAAGAACGATTCCGGCGGGTTCACCCAGGTACAGTGGACGGCCTCCCTCTTCGATCACGGACGAGCTGTGAAAAGCGATGGTGAACTGGACGCGGCCAAATGGAAACTTGCACCAACCGCCGTGATTCATCGGGACTGTTTTGGCGCCTTGCGCGCCGAGCCAATTCGCCAGTTCGAACGTCGTGATGATGGGTGCGCCGGTCCGCTTTGAAATCGCGACGGCATCCCCAACATGATCACTGTGACCGTGCGTCAGCAGAATAAAGGTGGGGTCCACCTGATCGGCTGAAACCGAAGCCCTCGGATTGCCAGTCAGGAATGGATCGAACAGAAATTTATCCGACCCGGTTTCAAGATATCCGGCCGCATGGCCTAGGAAAGTGAATTTCATAAAGGTTTGCCTGAGTGAACATCAGTCTTCACATTTTTGACCGATGAAGAGCACTTCGCAAGCATCCACCAAAGCAATTACTCCGACAGCAATTCAGCGATTTCTGACATCGATAAACCGCTCATCATTGGCTCTTCGCTCTCGACCGTCGATTGGATCATGGCCCGTTTTTTCTGTTGAAGACTCAGTATCTTCTCCTCGACGGTAGCGCGAGCGATCAATTTGTAGGAAGTCACCACGCGTGTCTGCCCGATCCGGTGGGCACGATCGGTGGCTTGCGCTTCGACTGCAGGATTCCACCAGGGATCAAAGTGGACCACGGTATCTGCCGCTGAAAGATTCAGACCAACGCCACCCGCTTTCAGGCTGATCAGAAAAAGGGGGAGACTCTCAGATCGTTGAAACTCATCGACCGCCTTGCCACGATCTTTGGTTTCTCCATCCAGATAGCCGTATTGAATTCCGGCCTCGTCCAGTTGAGCACGGATCAATCGCAACATAGAGACAAACTGGGAAAATAGAAGGACGCGATGTCCACCATCAATGGCCTCTTCCAACAGTTCTTCTAACAGCTCCAACTTGCCGGAAGGCCGTCCCGCTTCCTGACCCACGAGACGCAGATCGCAGCAAACCTGACGCAGGCGCAACAACGCGGTCAGCATGGCGATCCGCGCGCGCCCTTGTTCTTTCGCTCCCGAGAGCTCCTCCAGTTTGCGCCGGCCCTCCTGGCGCAACTTCTGATAAAACTCCTCCTGTTCCGGGGAAAGATCGCAATAGGTGATCTGCTCGATCTTTTCCGGCAGCTCTAGCGCGACCTGTTGTTTTAGCCGCCGGAGCATGACGGGCCGAAGCCGCTTGGCGAGGCGTGCACTTTCAGCCTGCGAACCGCGACTGATCGGTAACTCGTAACGTTCCCGGAAATCTTCCCGGCGCCCGAGGTACCCCGGAATGACGAAGTGAAGGATTGACCAAAGATCCCGGACGGAGTTCTCCACGGGCGTCCCGGTCAAGACAAACCGATGCTTGCCAACCAGAGCCATCGCAGCCTGCGCGTTTTGCGTATCCGGATTTTTGATATGCGTTGCCTCGTCGAGAATGATCGACGCAAATTTGAAATCACGAAACCGATCGATATCTCGGCGCAGGAGCGGATAACTGGTGAGGACGAGATTGCTTTGCAGGATTTGTGGAAACAGTTTGCCGCGGTCGGCTCCCTCGATGCACAAGACCTTCAATTCGGGCACAAATTTCTGCGCTTCGCGCATCCAATTAAAAAGGAGCGAAGAAGGACAGACCACTAGCGACGGTCCGTCAAGCGTGCGTAAAAAAGCGAGCGCTTGCAGGGTCTTCCCCAACCCCATTTCATCTGCGAGAATCCCGCCCAGACCATTTCGGCTCAGAAAACGCAACCAGTAAACACCTTCCTTTTGATAAGGGCGGAGAATCCTTTCCAAGGAGCCAAGAGGCTCGGGCTCAAGCGGCACAAGTTGTCTTTGCGCACGAGTCCAGTTCTCCCATTCCCGGGTGCTTTGAATGGAAGCTCCCGGCAACTCTCCGAAAGCGGCATCGACATAGGCGGCCTGGCTTCGCCCGATCCGGTAAGTGCCCGGGCGCGCTTGGGCCGGATCACAGTCTCGTAAGATGGCTTGAAATTCTTCGAGGCCCTCCGTGTCCAGAATCGCCAGACGCCCATCTCTCAATCGCGTCACGCTTTGTCCGACCTGCAGCAGGCGTTGCACTTCCGTCGTCGAAAACTGCTGGCCGCCGGCCGATTCAATCGAAAAAGAAAAATCAAACCAATCTTCGCCGGAACCGATAATCTCCAGTTTTGGCGTGATCCGTTCGACGTCGCGCGTGACATACTGGAACCGGCTGCCGATAGAAACCTTCCATTCCTTTTGCAACGATGGAAGAACACGGGCAAAAAAGCTGAGAATCGCGTTTTGACCTTTTAGCAGATACTCGCCTGCGGTAGACGGCCCGGTAAATCCAGCATCCAGAATACGACGCAGGCAATCGCGTTCAAATGCGAGGTTGCGCGACCGAATCTTCTCCCCTTCCCTGTACACCACTTCCTCAGAGGGCGAGGTGACGCCGAGTGTCACTATCCGTTGGCCATAACGGCATTGGATTTTCGCACCGAGCTGATTGAGCGACCCTTCGAATGTCGCGGTCACTTCGGGCACAGCTGGCTCGATGACCGGCCCGGGCTGCGCCTGACTGTCGAACCGGAAAAAGCTGCTTAACCCGGCCAGCTCGCGCTGGACAAAGTTTAAGCCCTGCTCAGCGGAAAGTGTGATCGGATCGCGGAGCACAGGCAAATAAGCCGCGGGCAATCCAGGCGAAATCCGCCGCAAGCGCAGCTCTGACCAAAGCCATGCGCTGGACGACCCCACGAACCAGGCGCCCGGCAGGCTCGACGAGTCCGTACTGATTTTCCAACGGCCATCCGGAAGCATTTCCGTCAACAGGCGGGGCAAGAGACGTTCGCCCGAAACCGCAATCGAAGTTTTCCGCCCGAGCGTGACCCTGGGATGCTCGATCAGGGCACCCGCCAATTGGAGGAACTGGTCCCGGTTCAGGATCACCATTCCAGGAAGCTTGCCGCCTGCCAGCTCCCGCCCGAGCTCGAGCGCTTCCCGATCGACTTTCGAACAGCGGTAGACCTGGTTAGGATCCAGCGCGCTTGCCAAGACACGGTTCCCCTTTCGCAGCACTTCGAATCCCACCACGACCTGATTTTTTCCCCAGCTCGCCTCGAGATTCGGTGGCAACACGATCTCGAGTTCGATTCGAAGCTGATTTGACGATTCCTCTGCCACCCCGCGGCCAAGCCCGAACTCTCCATCGCCCGAGCCGGAATCGGTCTCGGACACCAGCACGGGAAGACGAGGTCGAACGGGCGCTTCGACCGCCTTCACTGGCGCCGCCTCAGAATGAATCGAAGCCAGTCCGAGGGCCAACGAATGGGCACAGATCGTCCCCCACTGCCGGGACTCCCGACAGGAGCAAAGATTTTCGACATCCGTTCGACTCAGAATCTTCAAACCAGCGCGGTATTCAGTTTCTCCTTCGCGCACCAGGCCCCGCAAGACCGGCGGTGAATAATTGACGCTCACCACTCGGCCCATCTGCACCAGGGCCTTGGCATGCTTCAGCGCTTGCCAACCGCCGGTGTCGATCAGGAACCGTTCTGTGATCTGAATGGAAGACATTCTTTCAGGAGTCAGGATGTTCAGGATTCAGGATTCAGTTGAAGAAAGGAGCGAGAATTCTCGCACTTAAAGCCACACTGTCCACTGAAGAGGTTTGCACCAAAGCCCAGATCCTCTCCGTGACCTCTGTGCGATGATTTCCCGTTTGTCTTGGTTGCCCAGCGCCCAGACCAAGCTCCAGTACTCCAATCCCTCCGCGACCTCTCTTATCCACTGATAACTGGCAATTGACACTGGCAACTGACACTGGCACTGACACTTTCTACTTTGCTTGTGAATCTATGGGACCGAAGCTCTCAGGCCAATGAAGTTACTCGCAATCGCAAACCAGAAAGGCGGTGTTGGTAAGACAACCACTGCGGTGAACCTATCGACCTGTCTGGCGGTGAAGGGTAAACGGGTGCTTTTGATCGACCTTGATCCGCAGGGAAACGCCACCAGCGCTCTCGGTCTCGAAGGAACCGCCGGAAAAAGTCTCTACGAGGCCCTCATCGGACACGCGGATATCAAACAAAAAATTGTTCCAACACGTTTCTCCTGTCTGTCGATGATTCCAGCAGACCTCGATTTGGCCGGTGCTGAAATTGAGGTAGCCAGGCTGGACGATCATCTCACCCGGCTACGCGATGTTCTCGCCGGCCTGAGCCAAGAGTCCGGCTACGACTATCTGTTTCTGGACTGCCCGCCATCCCTTGGAATCCTGATGACCAATGCACTGGCAGCAGCTCACCAACTTTTAATCCCACTCCAGTGCGAATATTTCGCACTCGAAGGCCTATCAAAAATCGTCCACCTGGTGAATCAGATCCGCGCCGTCAATGAAGGACTTTCGATTGGAGGCATTATCATGACCATGTACGATGCGCGGACTAATCTAAGCCAACAGGTCGTTAACGAGGTCCGACAACATTTTCCCAACTTGGTGTACCAGACCATCATCCCGCGCACCGTCCGCCTTGGAGAAGCGCCAAGCTTCGGTAAGCCGATCATCGAGTATGAACCTCATGGCACCGGAGCAACAGCGTACCGGGCTCTGGCTGAGGAATTCGTGCAGCGAGAAACGGGTCAAATAAAATTTGTCACCGGGACAGACACACAGTGAGAGTTTGGTTTCTCGACAAATAGTATTAGTTTCCAAGAATGAATTTCCGAGCTGTTATCAGCGCCCTTTTTGTTGCGGCCTTCTTTGGCGTCTTCGCGGGGAATGCTCAGCCATTGAAAGGAGCGTGGGTCGCATCCGTCTATAACCTCAATTTCCCGTCGCGGATCGGCCTCTCGCCGGAGATTCAAAAGGCCCAGATCCGCCGGATGATCGAAGCGGCGGCGCGGAGCGGGCTGAATGCCCTGATGGTTCAGGTCAGAGCGGAAAGTGACGCTCTTTATTACTCCCGCATCGAACCTTGGAGCCGTTATTTGACGGGCATGCAAGGAGCGGCACCAGGTTACGATCCGCTCGATTATTTTATCAAGGTCGGACGCGAACACGGCATAGCTATTCACGCGTGGATAAACCCGTATCGTGCGGCTGCCAATGCTACTGAGGCCAGGGCCAGCAATCATGTGTCTCATCAACTTGCGGGAGCGGTCCACCGGATCGGGAGCGCACTCTGGCTGGATCCAGGTGATCCAGCCGTCCGGGAACACGTGGTCAACGTGGTACGCGATATTGTCGAACGTTACCCCGTCGCCGGGGTTATCCTGGATGACTACTTCTATCCATACCCGAGCCACAGCTATCCGAAAGGCTCCTTTCCCGACCACACCTTCTACGCGAAATACGGCAGCAATTTCGAAATAGGGGACTGGCGCCGCCAGAATATTAACAGCCTGATTAGACAATTGCACGACGCTGTCAAAGCGGCGCGACCCGGAGCTCAGTTTGGTGTTAGTCCGTTCGGAATTTACAGCAAGGGCTTTCCGTCTAACGTGACTGTTGAATTGGATCAATATCGGGACCTTTACGCAGACCCGGTGGCTTGGTTGAAAAACGGCTGGGTTGACTATCTCTCTCCGCAGCTCTACTGGCGCGACAAAAGTGCGCAAAGTTTTTCCGCACTTTTGGAATGGTGGCGCAGCCCGCAGGCTAACCCCCGTGGGATTCCGATCTATCCGAGCATCGCCATCGACCGCCTGGGCGGCTCCTATGGCTGGCCTTCGAGTGAAATTGAATCGCAGCTCGCTATAGAGACGTCGGTCAAACCGAGGTCATCCGGAGGATTTATTCTTTGGAGCGTGGGACCACTGCTGGAAAACAAAAAGGGGATCGCCCTGGTCGTGGCAAAGGAACGTTAGCAAGTATGCTGTCACAGGCAGCGATGAAGCGGATCTGCTCCGCACAATGTGCTCTTTGGATTGCCCAATTCTCCAAAGTTCGGGACCGTCTGCTCAAAGCAGGTGCAGCGATGAATGTCAGCACCGAGACAAAGGTCTACGCATTTTTTATTGCCGCTTTCGCTGGGGTTGTCGTTCTCGGATTCCTGACCTATCGAAGTACCCGGGATCTGATCTTGAATGAGCGGTTGGTGGCTCACAGCCATCAAGTGCGGCAATCCATCGCCGATCTTCGCGGCGCAGTCCTGGACGCCGAATACAGACGGCGAGACTACCTCTTTTCGGGAGATTTTCGTTATCTCGAAGACTTTTTGGCCGATTTTGACCGGATTCGGCCCGCCACCCGGAAAATTATCGAGCTCACCGGCGACCACCCGGAACAGCAGCAGCGGGTTCCCAAACTCAATGCCCTGACTGAACAAAGTCTTTCCATCTGGGCTGCTACTGCGCGAGCGGCCCGCGCCGCTCGACAAGACGGCGGACAGATTCCGCCTCTGACCCGAGAGATCGAATTGCGGAGTTGCATCGCTGAACTGACCGCCTTGCTGGTACGGATGAATGAGAGCGAGGATGATTTGCTCCGGGCCGAAACGGCTAACGCACGAAAAAGCGGCGCCAGAACACTGTTGGTCGTTGCGCTTGGAGGCGGTTTTTCAACTCTCGTCGTTTTGCTGGCCATCGTGTTTCTACGCCGCGACCTCGAACAACGGAAGCGAGCGGAGGAGGCGTTGCGCAGACGAGAAAGCGAGCTCCGAGACGCGCAACGGGTAGCCAGCGTTGGCAGTTGGGAATGGATTGTGGAGACCGGCACCTTCACCTGGTCCGAGGAGCTTTACCATATCGCCGGCGGCAGCCCCGAAGAGGGTCCGCCCAATTACAAGGAATTGCCAAAGATACTCACCCCGCAAAGTTGGATGCGCCTAAAACCGGCAATGGATCTGGCTTTGAAAACCGGACAGGCCTATGAACTTGACCTCGAAATGGTTCGTCCGGATGGAACGATCCGATGGATCGCCGCGCGAGGCGAAGCGGTGTGTGATCCAAACAATCAGATCACGAAGATTCGCGGCACTATTCAGGACATCACTGATCGGAAACGGGCAGAAGCAGAGATCCAGGATCTCTACGATCACGCTCCCTGCGGCTATGACTCCATTGACGAGAACGGTGTCTTCCTTCGCATCAACGAGACGGAACTCTCCTGGCTCGGCTATACCCATGCCGAACTGGTAGGCAAAATGAAGTTCCAGGATCTTCTGACGGATGAAAGCAAGAGGATCTTTGAACAAGAGTTCCCGCAGCCCAGGATCGAAGGGCACCTCAAGGATCTGGAGCTTGAAATGGTGCGCAAGGACGGGACCATCCTGCAAGTGTTACTGAGCTCCACGGTCGTTAAGGATAAGAAGAGCTCTTCATTCGTCACCCGAACAACTCTGTATGATGTTACGGAGAGGAAACAAGTCGCTGAGCAACTAAGGCTCTTTAGCGAACGCCTGACCCTGGCCACCAGGGCCGCCTCGATCGGCGTCTGGGATTGGGACTTGCGAACCAATCAGGTTTATTGGGATGAAAAAATGTTCGAAATCTACGAGTTGCCCAAGCGGAACTCCATGGCCTACGAAACCTGGTTGCAAACCGTCCATCCGGACGACCTGGGTCGGGTGATGGAATTTCGCAAGTCAATCGTCGCGGATAAGAGTCACGGCGCGATTGAATTCCGAGTCGCAAAAAAGAATAGCACCCTGCGCTACATCCAGGGCGCCGAAGGTGTGGTGCTCAATGAAAAGCAAGAAGTGATCCGGGTTTTGGGCGTCAACATCGACGTCACGGAACGCAAAAAGACGGAGCACAAGATTGAAGAGCAGGCAAATCTGCTTGGTCTTGCCAGCGACGCGATCATTGTGCGCGGACTCGATGAGGATATCCAATATTGGAACAAGAGCGCGGAACGACTCTACGGATGGACTGCCGAGGAAGTCATTGGCGCCGACTTCACGAAAATTGCCGGCGGCGACCCTGTTTTATTCGAGGCAGCAAAGGAAATCCTGCTGGAAAAGGGTGAATGGTCTGGAGAAGTCCGTAAAACCACGAAAGCGGGAACGGACGTCATCGTCGCTAGCCGCTGGACTCTTCTGCTGGATGATCCGCGGTAATCCGAGATCGATCCTGGCAATCGACACGGATATTACCGAGAAGAAACAAATGGAAGCGCTCTTCCTGCGCAACCAGCGCCTCGAAAGCATTGGCCAACTCGCCGGCGGCATCGCGCACGATCTCAATAACATTCTGGCCCCGATATTAATGGGGGCCCAAATGCTTCGCCAGAATGTTCATGAACCGGACAGCCCCTTCATCCTTGGCACCATTGAGGCGAACGCGCAACGCGGAGCGGAAATCGTCAAGCAAGTCGTCGCATTTGCCAGAGGAGTCGAGGGGAAACGCGTTCTCTTGCAGGCCCGCTATGTGCTCGCGGAGATCTCCGGCATCATTCGTGAGACGTTCCCCAGGTCAATTGCTTTGAAGATCGAGCAACAACAGAATCTCTGGACGATCCTTGGCGACGCCACACAACTGCATCAGATCCTCCTCAATCTGGCAGTTAACGCGCGCGACGCGATGCCTCACGGAGGAACCTTGACCCTCGCAGCCGAAAACCTGGTCCTCGATCACGCCGGTGCCTCATTCCGACCTGACCTCGAACCGGGACCTCACGTGCTATTCCGAATTTCGGACACCGGGACCGGCATTCCACCGGAAATCGCGGACAAAATCTTCGACCCTTTTTTCAGCAGTAAAGCACCAGACAAGGGCTCCGGACTAGGGCTTTCGACCGTGATGGGCATCGTGAAAAGTCATAAGGGACACGTCGAGTTCGATAGCAAAGTCGGGCACGGGACTGAATTCCGCGTTTACCTCCCGGCGGAGCTTGGACTGCCGCGATTGGCGCCGGTCAAATCCGGACAAAGCGATCTTTTCCCCAAAGGATCTGGCGAGCTGATCCTCATCGTCGATGATGAAGAAGCCGTACGGTCGGTGACCAGGCGAATCCTTGAGACAAGTGGGTATCGTACCTTGATCGCCACCGGAGGAACTGAAGCTGTTGCGTGTTACGTCGAAAAGCGATACGAGATTAGCGTGGTGCTGACAGATCTGCATATGCCGGACATGGGCGGAGTCGAAGCCATCGGCTTGCTCCAGCAAATCAACCCCAACGTCAAAATCATCGTGGTCACCGGGGCTGGTTCTGCGCTCGGAGCCCCCAGCGCAGCAGAAATGGGCGTCCAAGCCTACATCAAGAAGCCATTCGACGTGGCCCATTTGCTGGTAACGCTGCAGAGTGTAATGCAAGCCCAGATTCCTCAATGAAACCTTATATCGCGCTCGGCGCAATTTTACTCGTCATCCTGAACGGCCTGCTTTTGCTTCCGGCGACAGGCGGCCACAGCGTTCTGATTGCCGGCCTGGCTCTCGCACTGGCGGTCCTTATCCTGGTGTTTGCCGTTATCGGCGGGAAGGGCGGCGCACCAACACAAACCGTCCAGGTTACTGCACCTGTGCCCGCGCCGGTCCCGGTCCAGCCTTCGGCGCCCACCACCAAACAAGCTGAGGCGGAGATCGTGGCCTTCTTTGCCCTTCTCCAGGAGAAGGGCCGGCTGGTCGATTTTCTGATGGACGATGTCACCCCATATGAAGATGCAGAAGTGGGCGTCGCCGCCAGAGTGATCCATCAGGGATGCCGGCAAGTCCTGCAGGAATATTTCAAAATCTCGGCCATCTCCGAAGCCCAGGAGGGCGCCCAAGTCACCGTCCCAGCTGGCTATTCCCCGGATCAATACCGACTCGTTGGAAAACTCACTGGAGAGCCTCCATTCACAGGAACGCTGCTCCACAAGGGTTGGAAGACCGAATTTGTCAAGCTCCCTCGAATCGTGGTGACGGAACGCCTCCCGGCGATCGCGCCCGCAGAGGTCGAACTCAAGTGATTTGCGCTCGCCCACCACTCCACACTCCACCACTCCATCACTCCATCACTCCATCACTCCACTTCTCGGTTCGGACGGAGCCTCACCCTACCACTCCCACCTCTCCGGTCGCGGGATGCCGTACGCCGACCCTAACAGCAACTCATAGCCATTCCCAATGAGCACGCGTTTCAGTCTCGGAATTGATCTTGGCACCAGCAACAGCGCGATCGCACTGGAAGATTTCGAAAGCGGCCGCAACCAGATTGTCGAGATCACACAAATCCTCGGCCTGGCTCAGATTGGTGAAAAGCCAACCCTTCCATCGGCCCTTTACATCCCGCATCCAGACGAATTTCCTCAGAACGGAATGCACTTGCCATGGTCGAAAAAAAGTGGCGGCGAACCGATCATTGGCCATTTTGCACGGGATCACGGCGCGCTGGTTCCCGATCGATTGATCACCTCAGCCAAGTCTTGGCTCTCCAATTTTCACATTGACCCAAAGAAGCCGGTCTTGCCGTGGAAATCCGACATCAAAGAAGAGAAGCTGTCCGCCTTTGAATGTTCGCGCCGTTATCTCGAACACCTTAAGGAGGCATTCCTGCACAGTGAATCGACGCAAGGCCACGCGTGGAACCTCGCGGACGGCCAAGTGGTGCTGACCGTCCCCGCCTCTTTTGACGAAATTGCCCGGAATTTAACCGCCGCCGCCGCCGAAGCGGCTGGCTTCGGTAAAGTCGTCCTGCTTGAAGAACCCCAGGCGGCCTTTTATGCGTGGACGGCGCAAGCCGGCAGTAGCTGGCGGACCCAGGTCCGTCGCGGAGATATCGTCTTGGTCTGCGACGTTGGAGGTGGCACCGCCGATTTCAGCCTGATTGCGGTCACTGAAAAGAATGGCAATCTCGAAGTCGAACGCATTAGCGTCGGCGAACATATCCTTCTAGGGGGCGACAACATGGATCTGGCCCTCGCTTACACGCTGAAAGCGCAATTGGAAGAGGCCGGAAAGTCAATCGATTCCTGGCAGTTTCTAGCGCTGATGCACGGCGCGAGCATCGCTAAGGTCAACCTCTTTACGGACCTGTCGCGTGAGCATTCCCCGGTTGCAGTCCCCTCTCGAGGATCAAGTTTGCTCGCCAAGACCGTCTCCACCAAGCTGAACCGCGCCACCCTCGAGGAGGTCATCCTGGACGGTTTTTTTCCTTTGACTAAAGTGACCGATCTTCCCAGGGAATCCAGAAGCGCGGGTCTCCAGGAGTTCGGTCTCCCCTATGCGTCCGACCCGGTGGTGAGCAAGCATCTCGCCCGGTTCCTGACCCGAAGCCTGATGAACGTCAAGGCCAGCGAAACGCTGACCGCGCTTGTCCAATCACGATCGGAAGCGTTGGAAGGCGAATACCTCAAGCCTACGGCCGTCCTTTTCAATGGCGGGGTTTTCAACGCGGCTCCCATCCGGCAACGTCTGCTCGACCTCCTCGTTTCGTGGGGCAAGGGCGCGCCGGTTCGCGAACTAGCAGGATTTCAACCGGATTTAGCCGTCGCCAAAGGTGCAGCGCTCTATGGCCGCAATCGCGCGACCGGACAAGGTATCCGGATCAAAGCGGGCACCGCACGGTCGTACTACATTGGACTTGAATCTTCGGCACCGGCGATCCCTGGATTTAAGCCGCCGATCAAGGCCCTTTGCGTGGTACCGCAGGGCATGGAAGAAGGCACCGAGCTGCTGATCGATGAACGGGAATTCGGCCTCATCACCGGGATTCCGGCTGATTTTCGCTTCTTCGCGTCCGAAGTGCGCAGCGGAGATGCGCCTGGTACAATTATCGCCAACCCGGAACGCGAACTCGAAGAAACCGGCAAGATCGAAGTCACACTGCCTCCGATCGAAGGTTTCCCGGAGGGTCAGGCCATCCCGGTGATCATCAATCCGATCGTGACTGAACTAGGCAACCTTGAGCTCTGGATGAAGCACACCGGGTCAGATCGCCGGTGGAAGGTCGAATACCAGGTGCGGATGGAGTAAGCCGGGTCCCGGGCGCGTTGGATGGCTCAGCCGCAATTCAGCATTGGCATTGATCTTGGCACCACGAATTGTGCCCTGGCATTCGAAGGGCTCGGCACTGCCGTCGCGCCACGTGAGGTGTTCCTCGTCCCGCAATGGGAAACTCCCACCCGATTTTCGGAGGCGTCAACACTGCCTTCCTTTCTTTATCTCCTGTCCGAGGACGAGGCAGGGCAGATCTCGAACCAAAGGACTCTGCGCGCGGAATGGGTTCCCGGCCGCATTGCCAGAACCCGGGCAGCTGAATCGCCGGGTCGCGTTGTCCACTCCGCAAAGTCATGGCTCTGCCATCATGGAGTCGATCGCACCGCATCGTTTTTGCCCTGGAGATCAGATGAAATCGCGGTCGAAAAGACGAATTTCGCCCATCCGCGCTTCTGCGCTGCTCCTTGAATACCTCCGCGCAGCGTGGGACGCCAAGTTCGCCGCCCAAGGCCGCCGATTCGATGACCAGGAGATTACGATTACCGTTCCGGCCTCTTTTGACGCCGCGGCGCAGAGGCTCACTCTAGACGCAGCGCGCGAGGCTGGTTTTCCAGAGGGCGTCCGTTTGCTGGAGGAGCCGCAGGCCGCATTTTACTGGTGGCTGGAAGAAGGAATCGGAGAGATCGACGGATCGAGGGCACTCTCTGCAACGGGCGCTCACCACGTTCTGGTCATCGACATTGGAGGTGGCACCACCGATTTCACTCTTTTTGAAATCGCCCCCCGATCCGAAACGCCGCTTTCGCGAATCAAACGAATCGCCGTGAGCGATCACCTCCTCTTGGGAGGCGACAACATCGATCTGGCGATTGCGCATCGAATCGAATCGCGGTTGCCGGCGCATGAGCCTCTTTCCGAGGTTCAGTGGAACTTCCTGGTGGCGCTCTGCCGTGACGTGAAAGAGCGCTGCCTCTCGGATTCTTCTGTCCCTGTATTCACCGTCTCGATCCCCGGACGCGGCTCGAGCCTCCTGGGACGGACGCTCAGCGCTCAAATCGACCGGGCTGAGATCGAGTCGATCGTCCTGGAAGGGTTTTTTCCCGAATGCAATTTCGATGACCAACCTGCCAGAACTCAGGTTGGGTTGAGAGAATGGGCGCTTCCTTACGCCGTCGATAGCGCGGTCACCCGCTATCTGGCGGAATTTTTAAAGGCCCGGCCTCATGTCGATGCCATACTGTTCAATGGCGGTTCACTCTCTCCCGAACCGCTGCGCCAGCGTTTGCAAAAACAGATTGCTCGATGGCAACATGGCGCAGAGCCGCGGATTCTCGAGAATCTTGAGCCGAATCTCGCCGTTGCGCGAGGAGCCGCTCATTTCGGAAGGATCGTCCATCGTCACTCGCAACGGATCGAAGCGGGCGCGGCGCGCGCACTTTATCTGGAAGTCCACAAAGGAGATTCCGCAAACGAAACGGCAAACGGCCCTTTGCTGATTTGCATTCTGCCCGGCGGCGCCCCGGCGGAACAGATTTTCCGAGTCTCACAAGAGGGTCTCGAACTTCGTCTCAATCGTCCGGTGCGATTTCAGCCCTACTATTCGACCCGGCGTGCCGGGGATCAGGCAGGGTCCGTTGTGCCCTGGAACGATCGCGATTTCCATCGTCTCCCGCAGCTCCGGACAACCGCCCGGCTTACCGGTCAGGACCGGGAGGGTGACCGCCTGCCGGTGACCCTGACGGCCCGTATCAACGAACTCGGCTTACTCCACGTGGCTTGTGTCAGCACAGATCCAAAGGCGCAAGGAACCTGGCCGCTCGAATTTGATCTCCGTCCGCACGAAGCGGACGGCACGAAGCGGCTTGGTCGAGAGGATGCCGAAGCCGCCCAAATAGACCCTGGCGTGGACCCGCTGCGGTTGGATGCCGCGCACAACCGGATTACAACGCTGTTTTCCCGACCGCTGGATAGGCGCGACAAGATTTCTGCCGCCAACCTCCTCAAGAGCCTTGAGCGGATCCTCGGCAAACCCAAGATGGATTGGAACTATCACCTCGTCCGTTCCCTCTGGCGTTCGCTCCACGAACGCTTCTCCAGTCGCCAGGAGTCCGTCGATCACGAGGAGACCTGGCTGATTCTCGCCGGTTATTTTCTGCGCCCCGGATTCGGTGCGGAGGGCGACGAGGGCCGGATCAATGAGCTCTGGAGAATTCATACGGACGGACTGAAGTACCCGGGTAAGCGCAACCAACTTCAACTCTATATACTCTGGCGACGCATTGCCGGCGGCCTGAGCAGCGAGCGACAGGAGGCGATTTTGGCTCCCGAACTCTCCAGATTGCCGACGCAAACAAACCTGCCCGGCAGAGCTCGTCCGACTCGCCGGAGCGCTCGAAAGAACCAGCGTGACCACCAAAACCAAGCTACTCGATCCGTTTCTCCTGACTGCGCGGGAGCTCGCCCTCAAAAAGCAACATTCCGCGCCATATCTCGTGGCGTCTGGGACTTCTGCTCAACCGCAGCCCTCTCTACGCTGGGCCCGCGTTCGTTATGCCTGCCACTCACGTTGAAAAGGCCTATGACGCGTTATCCGATCTGGATTGGACTGACCCTTATCTGGTGGAAATTCACACTCTCTTCCTCCGCGCTGCACGCGTCGTGAACAACCCGAAAATCGATTTGCCGAAATCTTTACGCGACAAAATCGCCTCCCAACTGCAAAAAGCCGGTCTCGCTCCCTCGAAAGTCGCCAGGCTCCGCTCTTTCGTTCCCATTGTCCTGGCTGATCGCGCCAATCTCTTCGGCGAATCCTTGCCTCCAGGTTTGGTGATTGGGTGAGCCAGGAGCCAGGAGACAAACCGAACATCCCCATTGCAGGCTGAACTCCCTGGCTCCTGGCTCCTGGCTCCTGGCTCCTGGCTCCTATTTAGATATCGCAACCTAAAAGGGTGTCCTTAATCTCCTCGAAAGAGGATTGTGGATCGTCATTCCACTCCATTATGGAGCACGCCTTGTCGGATCGGTTCATTTGCGCCAATCCGCCTTCGGAGACGCTTAATCCGCGCAAGAGCGCGTCCATGACTTCACTCCATTGCGAGGGAGAGTAAACTTTCTGAATCGCACCAAGAGCGCACCACTTAACCGCGCGCGCGTTAAGAGCCTCAAGCTTATTGCCTTGAGAATCTTCCGCTGGAGACTCTTTGCACCACCTCTGGGATGAGGTAAAGAGTTCATGCGCTTTCATGGGAGGAAGAGCAGTCTTTGTGATAGATATCATAACTTCAATATCTACAATAACGGCCAGACTTGCGGCGCATTTAGATAATCATGAACACTTATCCGCGGCGAGAGATAAATTCGCCATCCCCTTCTTCCGCACATTTTAAGAAAAGAGCACTCCACCTCTCCACCACTCCACTCTCCATCACTCCATCACTCCACCACTCCTGACTCCTGAACTCCTGTCTCCTGCGCTTGCACCTCCCGCCCGAAAGCGTATCGTCCGACACTCATGTCGACAGAATTTCCCGTCCGTCCAGAGGTGTTGACCGAGACTGTCCGCTTCGCGATTGTCGCCAGCGAATACAATCGGTATTACGTGGACGGATTGGTGCGCTTTGCCAACGAAGAGCTGAAAAGCATTGCTCCCAAGGCGCAGCTTTCGCTCGTGCGTGTGCCCGGGTCATTCGAAATCCCCATTGCCGTTCAGGCGGTTGCTCAACGCCAAAAACCGGACGCTATTCTCGCCTTTGGACTGCTTTTCGACGGGGAAACGCTCCACGCTTCCCTCATTGCCACCGCAGTGACGCAGGCCCTCTTAACTATTAGTTTGAAAGAATGCGTGCCGGTACTGCACGAAATTATTGTTGCCAAGAATGAAGAGCAGGCAAAAGCTCGCTGCTTGTCGATCGAGATCAATCGCGGAACGGAAGCGGCGCGCGCGGCAGTCCGGATCGTTCTTGCCCTCCGCCATATTTTGAAAGAAGGGTAGCCTCAAATGGGTAGACGCCGTGAAGGGAGAGAGGTCGCGCTGCAGCTTCTATTTCACTGGGACTTGAACGCCCAGCAATCGCTCAGCGTGACGGAATTGGATCTGTTCTGGGAATTTCGCCCGGCAGTTCCGGGGGTCCGTACCTTCGCGACCAATTTGCTGGCGGGCGTCACCGCTCGCCAGGCAACGATCGATGAGAAGATTACCAGATATACCGCGAACTATGAGCTCAGACGAATCTCCGCGGTCGATCGGAATATCCTTCGAATGGCGATCTACGAAATGCTCTTTGCCGATGACGTACCACCAATTGTGGCTATTAATGAAGCGATTGATATCGCCAAGAAATTTGGAACAGAGGAATCCGGCAAGTTTGTGAACGGAGTTCTCGATCGAGTTAAACTAGACCTAAGTCGCCCTCTCCGAACCGCTTCGACCCAAATGGACTAGCCCCTGAATTCGCATTGAAACGAAACACTGTAGCGACTCCGCCTAATCTTCGGTTTTCAATTTAAAGGTATGGCCTTTGGATTTTTCAAAGACTTATTGGACCGATTTGGAGGCAAGTCGATCGATTGGGATGAGCTTGAAGAGAGCTTGATCCGAGCGGATATCGGCGTGCCGATGACGCTGCGAATCGTTCAGGAACTGCAACAACGCGAAGGCAAGATTACCGCGAACGATGTCATAGAGGTCACACGGCGCCACATCGAACAGATTCTTCCAATCACTCATCCGAAGCTCCGGCCCCTTCCAAACAGGCCCAAGGTGATCTTGATGGCCGGCGTCAATGGAACCGGAAAAACAACTTCCGCGGCAAAACTTGCCTATCTGCTCAAGCAGGATCGACACACGGTGATGCTCGCCGCTGCAGACACGTTTCGAGCCGCGGCGATCGAACAACTCAAAATTTGGGCCGACCGCATCCAGGTCGACGTCATTGCAGGAGAATACAACGCCGATCCGGCGGCCCTTTGTTACGACGCCTATTCTGCCGCCAATAAACGAAATATTGAATTTCTGATCTGTGACACCGCTGGACGCCTGCACACAAAAAACAATCTGATGCAGGAGTTAGGAAAGATCGTCAGGACTCTCGGAAAGCACGACGAACAAGCGCCCCACGAATGTCTGCTGGTGGTGGATGCGACCACTGGAAGTAACGCTCTGGTGCAGGCCAGAGAATTCAAGCAGGCAGTCGGTCTCACCGGGCTGGTGATTACCAAGCTGGACGGGTCGGGAAAAGGAGGGATTGCCATCGCGATCCAGGATGAACTTGCGATTCCTCCACGATTCGTGGGGACCGGCGAAAAGCCAGGCGACCTCCATTATTTCAACCGGGACGAGTTCGTCGCGAACCTATTGTGATCGGTCGCGATTCGCCGCGTGCTCCTGCGCTTCCGCAGGCTGAGGGACATGCTTCTTAAAATGAAGCTGAAGAATTCGTCGTCCATCCGCCTGTGTGATGGTCACAAGATAATCTCCGATCTGGACCTCTTCGCCTGGTTTTGGCAGATGGCCCAGGAGCTGGACCACGTAACCGCCAATGGTCGTGACTTCCGCATTTTCCAGTTGGAGATCGGCCAACTCCTTTAGTTCGTAGAGATTGACTTGCCCCTGCACGATAAACTCCTCTTCGTTGAGGCGGATAAATTCTTTGACCTGTTCCTGGTCGAATTCATCCTTAATTTCGCCCACTAACTCTCCCACCACATTGTCGAGAGTCACGATACCGACCGCGCCTCCATACTCGTCCACTACGACCGCAAAATGAGCTCGTTTGGCCAAAAATTGTCTCAGCAGTTTTTCCAACGGCATAAATTCCGGCACCGGCATCAATTCCCGTTTGATTGCCAACAGGTCATGCCTTTCACTTTTCATTTCACGCATCAAATCCTTGATATGGATCAACCCGACGGTGTTATCGAGATGACCCTGCACCAGAGGAAAACGCGTATGCCCTGATTCGATTGCGACCTGAACGTTGGCATCGAAGGAATCCTGAAGGTCGAGATAGATCACGTCGCCACGGGGTGTCATGATATCCCGGACCACCCTCCGACGGAAATCAAGCGCATTGATCAATAGCTCGTTCCCGAGTTCTGTCCCATCGGCAGGACTCTCATTTTCGGCCAGAATAACCCGCAATTCCTCTTCGCTATGGGCCAGTTCCGTATCTGTCACCGGATCCATCCGGAAAACCGACTTCATTATCCAGTTCGCAGAGGCCTGCAGGAACCAGATGGCGGGACGAAAAATGAGATAAAAGAGATGAAGCGGCGGACTGATCCAGAGACTGATCACCAGGGCTTTGCGAATCCCCAGCCACTTCGGAGTGACCTCTCCGAGAACAATGTGCAGATAGGTGATCATCCCGAATCCGAGCGCGAAAGAGACTCCATGAACAATCGGTTCAGATCTCATTCCAAAATCCATCAGCACTGGACGAATCATCTTGGCCAGGTAAGGTTCGCCGATCCATCCAAGCGCCAGACTCGCGAGTGTGATCCCAAGCTGGGTCGCGGAAAGATAAGCATCCAGATGCGACGTCACACGCCGCGCCAGTTCCACCTTCTTGTCTTCCGTCTCGATGGCATCCAGTTGACTGGACCGGACTTTGACCAGCGCAAATTCGGAGGCGACAAAGAAGCCGTTGAGGAAAACCAGCAGCAGAATAATCAGCAGATTAAATAGAACGGACCCCGAGCCGCCGAGCTCAGCGTCAACCTCGGAAGAGGCTAAAGCAGTGAACCAAAAGGGAATATCTATCGTCATCGATTCAATTGCCGCTACCTATGATGGAACAGGTTTGCGACACTTACAAAAACGTAATTACCCGGCCGACAATCAACCGCCGGAGAGCACGCGCAAGTGAACGGCCCGGGCAAATGAGGCGATGAAAGACCTCTGCGGAATTCGGCAGATTCTACCAACTGGATTTCGTAACTCCCGGGATCATTCCCTGGGAAGCAAGTTCACGAAAAGCGATACGGGAGAGACGAAAACGACGGATGAACCCCCGTCGCCGGCCGCTTTGCTGACAACGATTGATCAGGCGCGTCGGACTAGCATCCCGCGGGAGCAGCGCAAGACCTTCATAGTCGTGTTTCGCCTTCAGCGCGGCGCGAATAGCGGCATATTTTTCCACCGTCTTCTGTTTCCGCTTATTCCTCTCAATCCAAGACTTCTTTGCCATAGCAGGTTCGGAAAGTAACGGAGTACCACGAAAATTCAAATGAGATTTTTAAAGAGTTCCATTCCAAAATTGGCGAAAGGCACTCTTCCAGTTTCGGTTCTCAACCCCTTTTCTGGCCTCCAGGCCCATTTTTGTCCTTAATTCTTTATCTTTACACAGCATCCGCAGGCCACGGGCAAAGTCCACAGCATCCAGGCCCTTGGTGACAAATCCGTCGATCCCATCACGAACCAGTTCGCAGGGACCGCCTTGATCTGACACGACACAGGGCAACCCGGCTGATTTGGCTTCCAGGACCACGTTGCCAAACGTGTCGGTCGTACTGGGAAAAACAAAAATGTCGCTGGAAGCGTAGGCGGCGGCCAATTCCGCCGATCGCAGATAGCCCGTGAAACAAGCTTCCGGGACTCTTTGACGAAGCTCTCGCAAATAGGGCCCATCTCCGACCACCAACAGCCGCACTGGAAATCCTTCTACCTCAAGTTCCCGTAGCGCCGCCACCGCAACGTCAAGATTCTTTTCTTGCGAAACACGTCCAACGTAGAGCAATCCGAGTTCTCCAGGTTTCTTTCCGTATTTTTCCCAGAATACAGGATTTCGGTGAGCGGGAGTAAACAGCGTGGTGTCGATTCCCCTCGGAAAAATTCTCAGTCTTTCCGGAGCGATACCGCGTTCGATCCAGCGCTGGCGATAGTGCTCCGAATTCACGTAGACAACGTCCAGTTGCGAGTAAAACCACTGCATGTATCCCCAAGCCAACGTCTCCATGTAGTTATCCTGCGTCAGGATCCGGACATACTGGGGAAAATCGGTGTGGTAGATCCCGGCCGTCTTGAGATCAAGCATCTTGGCCGCCAGCAGGGCCGTCAACCCGACCGGTCCTGGCGTGCTGATGATCAATTCAGTGAACTTTTCCCGCTGAATATAATCGAGCATGTGCAGCACTGGGGGGAAACTCAGCTTCTGAAGTTCGTATTCAGGCAGTTCAAACTCACCAATTGGCGGGAAATTTTTGATCGGAATTTCGGATATGCTGACCTGCTCTCTCGAAGCCACCACAATCAAATCCGCACCGGTTTCATAAGCGGCCGCCGCCATTTTCCTGATGGTTGTTGCGACCCCGTTCACATCGTCGAGAGTGTCGGTGAACCAGGCTCGTTTGGTGTTTTGCAACACATCCGGGACGAAATTGACGGTCGCGGAGCAGATGTCGGTCAGCCGTTTACGGGATGGAGCCTGGCTATGAAATCCGTAAAAATAAGGGCCAAGCAGAAAGCCCATCGGCACTAAGGCGCTTAACGCCTGAACAGCTTCTATCACACCGCCCGCGCTGATCTGTTGAACGAATTTCTGGAAAAAGCGGAAAGCCAACTGATTGAACACCAGCGCAACCATCAAAAAGGCGCGGCGTTCCGGTTCATTGACACCTTCAGTTTCTCTCGCAATCTGCGCCTGCACCTCCGAGCTGCCGAAATAATTCGCCAACTCCGGCCAGATCGAAAGATTGGCCGGCTTGGCCAGCTCAAAAATCTTTCCTGAAAGAATTCCACTCGACAAAAGACCGAGCTTCTCCCCCAGGGTGAAATTCGTCGGGTTCTTACCTTCCATGAACCGCGAAAAAACAATCTCCAGAAAGGCCAGGTTCGGACTCACCGCGGCGGAGAATTTGTCTTTCGCAAACTGATATGCCGTATTGTAAAGCCCGTGAGCGATGACGAGCGGCGTACCCCCTTCCCCACGAGTTACACAATCGCCTTTGCCGATGAAATAAAAGAACTTGTCCACCGATTCGCAATCCGCAGTTTCGGTGTAAGCAGAGGCCGGAAAGATCCCTGCGTGATCATCAGAACCGGCAATTAGAATTTTGCGCCACGGCTCTGGATGGGTGGGCTCAAGACGCTGCCGGTCGGCAAACCGTCGGATGGTTTCCGGAGTTAATGATCTCAGGATAAAGCGCGCGGTATCGCTGATCAGCGAGTCTCTGAGGCCATTAACACCCTCGAAATGCTTGAACAGCAGGATCAGCTTTTGGACGTGATCGGCTGTCAATTGCCGGTTCATGTCGTAAAGCGGATGAGCCACTGCGTGTCGAATTCCAGCCAGCGCAAGGTATTCTTGAAGCTCGTAAACATTTCTTCTGACTTGCTGGATTTCAGCATGTTGCGTCTCGGTGAGGTTCCAGAGAAGCAAGTGAACTTTGACGCTGTCGCCGGGAAAATGAGCCGTCACTTCCTCACTAATGAAGGTATCCGCGAACTCTGCGATCTGCAGACAACCATCGATCCGATTGTGATCGGTAAAGGTGACGTAGGTCATCCCTTTTTCCTTCAGCCGTCGGTACAAAACCTTCGGATCGGAATAGCTGTCGGGAAACTCGAAGCGGCGAAAAATCCATTCCGCGGATCGATCGCTGAATTTTGAATGAATATGGAGATCGACTTTCGCGGCCATGGTCTGCCAGGGGTTGAAACCGGGGCTGAAACCTACAGCCCCTTCGAAGCAAAAAACACCCCAAATAAGTGTCAGTGCCAGTGTCAGTGTCAGGGAAGAGTACGCGAAGCGTCCCGCTTTGCCTCTTCCGGCTGGCAGGGTGAGGTCGCGAGCCTCCGTCCGATAGCTCTCGACCAATCGTGCTCGTCCTCGTTCTCGTCGTCATCCTCATCATCCCCCTCTTTCCGCCTGCCGCCCTTAAAGATCGATAACGATAACGAGCACGAGGACAAGCACGATCGAAGCGCGTCAGGCGGGAAACCCGGGCTCCGTCTACCTCACGACAGAGTCTCGACGAATTCTGCATATGTCAGACAATTCCGGGAACGGCGGGTGGCCGCCGCCAGGCGCCGAACCTGCTCCCAGACAGCTGAGTTCTGCAAATCAGAGGGATGAATACCAATCCGCATTAACGGCGACCGGGCCAGGCCGAACGCCAGGCAGCGATTCCACAAGAGGCTTGTCATCGCACGCCAGGGAGCGCGAGTGCTCCAGACAAGCGATTGCGATCGGATGTCGGCAGTGCGACCGAAGGTTTGCACCCGGCCCAACCGCGTCGTATACAAGAAGCCGAGCTTGCGGATCGCGAGTTCCGCGTTCGCGCCAAGTAACCAGGCCGGCGCGATAAAGCCGACCACCTTCCGCGGCAAGAATGCGAGATCTTCCAAGCCTCTTCGCGCTCGCATCGAGGCCTCCACTGTCGACAAATCAAAAAATTCTCCTTCTCCGGCTGTGTAAATCTCCGTCGTCCATTTTGTCCGAAGAGATTCCGCACTCTGTTTTTTCCTCAGATGGAAATAACCGTGCAAGACCGGCTCGTGACCGTCTTCAATCATTCGGGTCAGCCAACTTTGAAAACCAGAATTCCCGGCGATCGGAGCCCGCTGATGATGATTGGGAATGACCAGGAGTGATGTCTTCCCAATTCCCAATTCCCGGAGCTGAGCCAGGATCTCCTTGCACCAGATTTGCGTCAGGGGCGAAACGTCATGCAGAGAAACGACCAGACTTTTCATGAGCGCGGCGAATTCTTTCCGAAAATGCCGTGACCAGGCAGACCGCGCCACAGGCCACCGCGAACCAGTCGCCAAAGTGCCCATACAGCGTGTAGTCGAGCGGCGCCGGCACATCAATGACACCAGTCAAAACCTCCATCTCGGATCCTGGGCGGGCCCCGGCCACAATTTTCCCTGATCGCGTGACAATCGCCGCCAAATTTTTCGTGCTTGCGAAGATCAACGGACGTCCAAACGAAACGGACCATAACCGCAGGTTCGCGAAAAGCTGCTCAGTCGCGCCTGGGCCTCCCCGAAGCGGGTCGACCATTGCTATGTTCACCTGGATCTGCTTGGTCGCGGCGGCGCGCACCAGACGCGGGTCACCGGCTTCCCAATTGATCAACGGCACCCAACTCGTATCGGCAAATTCCAAAGGATTGAGAGTTCGGCCTGTGCCCCCGGCTCCGGGTTGAAAGAAATCGCGTCTGCTCGGAATCAGGAGAATATTTCGAATTGCACCCGGAATGACAATCGTCGCGCCGTCGAGGGACGACGCGTTTTCTCCCGAAGTTGTGCCGCTCACGAGCCCGACTGTCTTTCCGATCAGAGCCTCGTCCAGCCGTGCATAGTCACCGGGGCCAAACCGAACCCCTCGCCAGACGAATAGATCGATCCCCTTCCCGCTTTGCTCCTTGCTGAGATCCAGCAACCGGTTGAAATCGACGGTATCGGGAGAGATGAGTGCGACATTTTTGTGGTCCCCGGCAGGCTGGTGCTCAAGCCACCAAAAACCGGCCACCGCCGCCAGAAAGATCACGGCCAGAGTCGACGTGACTTCGAAGCGGGATGCCCAAGTCATCCGGCCGGGTTCAAGGATGATCCGGCGAACCGCGATCAAAGCAATCAGATTCGCGAAAACCACGACAAAAGAAAGGCCACTGACTCCGGTGACCGTCGATATCTGCAGCAACGGCAGATTCGCCTGCAGAACCGTTCCCACCGCGTTCCATTGCGGAAGAAGGACACCCCTTGTCCATTCCAGAACGGTCCAAGACGCGGCCGCCAGCAATGCCGCCCGCAAATGAGCAATCGATTTTGACCAGGCTCCCGCACTAAATCCATATCCCGGGAGTATGGGCGAAACCTTCCGGTCACCGTCTCCGGCAGGCAACTGAACGAAGATGCCGACAAACCAGCCCCAGATCGCGCCGAGCACCGCCAGACTTCCCACGTTCCACGCCCAATCGCTTGGCCGTCCACCTGCCCACAGCCAGGAGAAGGCCAAGCCGCCGAATGTACCCGCAAAGAGCGCACCTTGAATCAGCGAAGTGATCCAGTGACGGGGGAACAAGAGCAATCCCGCCAGGGCAGGCACAAATCCAATCCAGATCAGCCAATCCTGATTCCAAGGCGGGAATGCCAAGGCGACCAGAACACCCCCAGCCAGACTTAGCAAGATCGGCGCTAGCTTAAGCAGTTGAGGTTTCATGAGCTGCTGGGGCGTGGAATAGCTCGAGGGAGCACCGCCAGACCACGATCATTAACAGGGGATAAACAGCGGGATTGAATCGCTGTGGCAGCAGGAAGGAGAAACAGAGAAAAAGGCTGGCGTCCAGAAACGCGAACCACAAATACCCTCTGAGAAAAACTGACCGGCGCCTCGAGAGCAGCAGCCAGAGACCCGCTGGAAAGTGCAAAGGAATAAGCCACAGAAGATTATAATTATCGTGCAACACCCAGATCCGCGTCCAGAAGGAGAGCCCCAGAACAAAAGTACCGACCAAGCCGAGGACCATTAAGCATAGCGCCGTTGGCCATCTGGAGTGGGCTTTGCTGCGTAACAGCCAGAAGCAGAACCATAAAATTCCGAAGCCATAAAAGACAAAAATGGGAGTTAGAAAAGGCCAGGATCCAGGTAGAACTGCCGCAGGATAAAGTACTTTCTTTGCCGCAGCCAGATTTTGCTCCCCGTTTCTGCTCGTTTCGACCGCGCGTTCCAGATCCGCAGGGAGGAAGCAAGCTTCTCGCGGGCTAGCCGGTCGATCGATCCTTGCTCCCATCAGCAGGGAGACGCCAAGCCCGGCCCAGGGAATACGGGTGAAATAGGGGTCCAGCATGTCCCTGAATGTTTGCTTGCCTGCATCGCGCGCGGCCACTGGAGAACCGGTGATCCGTTCAATCACATCTCGTGGACGGGTTGAACAATTGTCCAGGATAAAGTCGTACTGATAAAATCGATTCTCGGGGAGGAGATTGATCTCCAGCGCTTCAAACAACGCCTGCTTTTGCGAGAGCGAGAAATTCAGCGGCTCTTCTGTAACCCCCTGACCAGACGCTCCCACCGCTTGGATTTCCTCTTCGCTGGACGAAACAGCCAACTGATAACGCAAATCACCATGAATGAATTTCACGTAGAAATTTGGGGTTGCGAAATCAAAGACGCCGTAATTGTACAAGCGATCCATGCCGAGGAAATCGTCTCTGACTCTGATGGCGCTGTGGCCGAACGCCTGGTAAAGCTCCTCGCCCGGACTGTAAGTGATGAGAGAGACCTCCGCGCCATCACTGAGTCGAGGCAACCGAGCGGCGAGATCATTTTGCGAGGGCGCCGCGACTTGGGCGGAGGCCGACAGAAATGGAATCAGGAGGAAGAGAAAGAGTGTGAGACAGGAGTTCCTAAGGCAGGAGTACAGGAGTTGCGCAAAAGACAGGAGTTCAGGAGTTGCAGGAGTACAGGAGTTACAGAATAGATCGGATGCACTTCGGCCCGATCGACGGGCGCGAGTTCTTTCAATTCGTATTTGATTCAAGCCCCGACTTTCTTTTTGGCGTCAGGCGCTTGTAGGTGTTTAGCGCCGATCATACAGCCCGAAGGGCACGCCCCGGAGGGGCAAGAAAGCATAGCCCAGGGGTTCAGCCCCCCCCCCTCTTGCCATGGCGCCTTAACTCCTGCAACTCCTGAACTCCTGTAACTCCTGTCTCCTACCTCTTCTCCGCGTCCTTCTGCAACCATTCCCACAGGCTGTCAAGAGAAGCCGCCAGACTCACTTTCACCTGGTTCAGTGAACCCGAAGAGACGTTGGAATTTTTACCGGACAGATAAAACTTAATCTTCGGTTCGGTTCCGGAAGGCCGCACTGCGGCTCGCCTCCCGTCGGCCAGCTCAAAAATTGTCATCTTTTCTTTAGGCAGCAGGTCACCTTCCGCATCGCGGATTTCCCCGCCCGAATAATCTTTCACCATGACAACTTTCGAACCGTCGATTTCGCTCGGCGGATTCGTATTGTAAGAGTCCGCCAGGCGACGGATCTTGACGGCTCCTTCAGCTCCCTCGTAGGCGAGCGAGCAGTTCTTTTCAAAATAGCAGCCGTAGTCGAGAAAGATCTGATCCAGGAGCCGCTCAAGCGTCAGCCCTTTCGATTTGGCGTAGGCTGCCACCTCGGCGAACATGATCGTCGCTCCATTGGCATCCTTGTCCCGGACGAAATCGGATCCGCTGTACCCATAGCTCTCTTCACCCCCGAAAACGTAAAAACAGGAATTCTGCAATCGGGCCGCTCGCGTTTCCTCTTCTGATAAAGCTCGATAGACCTTGCGAACCTCCTCCGGCAATGCCGTCTCGTATTTTGCGAGTTTTGCCCCGATATACTTGAATCCAGTGAGCGTCTCGACGCACCGCAGCCCCTCTCGTTCGGCGATGGCCTTTTGCAGGTCGGTGGTCACCACGGTTTTGAGGATCACAGCATGGGCGCTGTTTTGCTCATTCAACACGCCCTGCTCTTTCAACGTTTTTGTGCGATAAAAAGCGAGCAGAGAACCGATTTGATTGCCGTTTAGAAGTTGCATTTTTCCTGATTGATCACGGAAAGCAACCCCCATGCGATCGGCATCGGGGTCTGTCCCAATCACCATATCGGCCTGCTCGGCTTCGGCCAGCGCAATGCCCATGGCCAGAGCGTCCACGTTTTCCGGATTTGGAGATTTCACCGTCGGGAAGGAGCCGTCGGGTACATCCTGCTCAGTAACCGTCCGCACGTCGAATCCCAGATCGCGCAAACCAGGAACCGAAATGATTCCGCCCGTCCCATGGATTGCCGTAAAAACGATCTTTAATTCTTTTTGGCCGGCCACCACGTCAGGTCGGAGCACCAAAGTCCGCAGCCGAGCCTTGTACACCTCATCCAGTTCCTCGCCGAGATAAACCAATTTGCCCTGTTGGGACTTCGGTAGCGGTTGATAAACTTCGCCTGCGACGGTGTTGACGTGCCCGATGATGCCACCGGCGTGCGGTTCAACCACTTGCGCCCCATCTTCAAAATAAACCTTGTAGCCATTATCATGCGGAGGGTTATGGCTTGCTGTAATGACAATTCCGGCGGTCGAATTCGTATGGCGAACGGCGAAGGAGAGCTCCGGAGTTGAACGGCTGGCTTCGAAAAGAAAAACGTTGCACCCGTTCTCGGTCGCCACCTTCGCCGCGAGCTCTCCAAATTCTCGTGAGAAAAAGCGGGTGTCGTAAGCAATCGCCAGGCTCGGCGCCGCCTGAGAATGACTTTTCGCCAGGTACTCTTTGATGTAGCGGACCAGTCCCTGCGTGGCGCGGCTGATATTATAAAAATTCATCGCATTGGTTCCGACACATGGGAACTCCGGACAGACGCTTCCGGCCCTGCTTCCGGCTTCCGCTCGAGTTACCAGTTTCCCGATCGTTCGGCCCCGTAGTCCGCCAGTCCCAAACGAAATCGTCTTGAAGAAGCGGTCGTTCAATTCAGTCCAGGCCCTTTTCTCCGTCAATTCCTCGATCACCGCCGCGTAAAGCGGATTGTTCCCGCCGGCAAGTAACTGCAAGATGTTGGAGACACTGGTTGCCAGAAGCCGGTCTTCGTGCACCGCGAGCTCGAGAGTTTCGCGCAGATCGCTCATGGGTTTAGCCTGTAGCCTTCGCCGCGGACACGCAACGTTTATGATTTCGCCAGAAAAAATATTGGTTGCAGCCGAAAAACGGCGCTCCATTCGGACCGCCCAGACCAACGCAGTCAGACTTTTGGACGGCTCCGGGGACGGTTTGCCCGGTCTGACCATCGACGATTTCGCCGGTCGCTGGATGGTTCAGACACAGGATGAATGTGAACCGACGCTTGACCCCGATCTGGGATATCTCTCGCTCTATTGGAAACCGATGCTAAAAGCCGGGCGAACCGACGTAAAACATCTGGGAGGAGCACTCATCCAGGAGCCATTTCTGGTCCTGGAGTCCGGGCTGCAATTCGAAATCGATTTTCAAGCCGGCTATTCTCCCGGGCTCTTTCTCGACCAGCGAATCAATCGAAACAAGCTCCGCAGTCTCGTCAGAGACATGACGCTTCTGAATACCTTCTCCTACACGTGCGCTTTCGGTGTGGCAGCCGCCATTGGTGGCGCGTCCACTGTGAACCTCGATCTCTCACGCCACTATCTCGATTGGGGAAAACGGAATTACGAAATCAATCGGATCAGCTCAGACCATCACGATTTTATCTTTGGGGATGTTTTCGATTGGTTGGGACGTTTTCAGCGGCGAGGCAGAAAATTCGACATCATCGTTTTGGATCCGCCCACTTTTTCGAGGGATCGAAAGTCAAGAATCTTCAGAATTCAAGAGGACTATGGCGAATTGGCCAATCTCGCCTGCAAATGCCTGAACAAGAACGGAATGCTGTTCTGTTCCACGAACTTTCGCGGGATGACGTTCAATGAATTCCTGCGAATCCTTAGGACCGCGATCGACCGCCCATTCAAGGCCGTGGCCGGATCAATGCCACCCGATTTTACCGGGGACAAATATTTGAAATCAATCTGGTTGGAATTCT
>CAWBYX010000031.1:0-211523 GCA_963793135.1 uncultured Verrucomicrobiae bacterium | reverse complement strand
ATCCAACAAGTCGGCCCCACAGCCGAGTTGCCGCAAACCGCGGATTCTGTCCTCGATCTGAGTGGGCAGATTGTCTTGCCCGGGCTGGTCAATACGCATCACCACCTCAATCAAACAATCAAACGCTGTTTAGAAATCTACCGGCCGCTCAGAAGAACAACCTCTTTCCCTGGCTGAAAGCGCAGTACAGGATCTGGGCTCGAACCACCCAGGAAGCTTCCCGCGACAGCACGCTGATCGGATTGGCGGAACTGGCAATGTCCGGGTGTACGACCGTTTTCGATCATTCTTACTTATTCAAAAGCGGTAACAGCCTCGACCACCAAATCCGGGCGCAAAAGAGATCGGCATCCGGTTTCACGCCAGCCGGGGATCGATGTCATTGGGAGAATCCAAGGGCGGACTTCCGCGCGTCGGAATGGATGACCGCCCGAGAGGCTTTAGAACTCGCGACCATCGGCGGAGCAAAAGTGCTTGGACGGACGGACATCGGTTCGTTGGAGCCCGGTAAATGCGCCGGTTTTTTCAACATCGATTTGCACACCGTTGATTACGCAGGGGCGCTCACCGATCCTGTGGCGGCCACCGTTTTTTGCGCCCGCAACGAGCACGCTACACTGTCGTCCACGGCGGTATCGTGGTCGACAACGGACGGGTCGCTACCGTGGAGATGGTAGCGGTGGTTGAGGAGCAGAATCGGTGGAGTTTGCGGCTGCCGGGTTAGGAGAGTTGGCGGTGGGGTTTTTTTTGGTCGTGGGTCGTGGTCGTCGTCGTGCGTTGTGGGAGAGTGCAATACCCGGCGATGATCAGGGGATCGAGGACGAGGACGAGGATGAGTACGATTGAAGAAGAACGCTGAACGCTGAACGGAAGAATCGATAACGAGCACGAGCACGAGCACGAGGATGGTATGCGAGGAGAGGCGCAGGCGTCGCCGGAGCGGCGCTACGATTCTACGATTCAGGAGGGGTCACGTCCTGAGGCAGGTAGACGAGGGAAGCCCAGGCGCAGGTAGATGCCATGGTGTTGTCAGGCTGCCGGATATGCGGCAACCTGACATATGAATAGATATAACTTGGAGGCGGCACCCACCGCCTGTGCAATAGAAATAAAGATCGATAAGAGGCCGAAAGCAAAGCGAATCCTCTTGGGTATAGATGCGCACCTCAGAGGGTATCAAGCGGGCCGCAAGATCGATGACGGCGTGATCGCAGCGGTGGACACCTTTCGCAGTGAAGTGGAGCTGTTGCTCCACATCGAAAAACAACGGCAACGCGCCGAGGAAGTGGTGGTGGTCTACGAAGCCGGGCCATTAGGGTACACGCTTTATCGAAAGCTCAAGGCTCTCGGGGTGCTTTGCTACGTCTGTGCGCCTCACGCGCTCAGCAGCGAAAGAAGCGGTGTAAGAACAACAAAATCGATGCCCGGACCTTAACCAGCAAGCTGTTCAATTACCTCAATGGAGACAAAGAAGCGTTGCAATTAGCGCGAGTGCCTACCGAGGCCCAGGTAGAACTGCGTTTGGCCAGTCGGCAACACGATCAACTGGTTGAAGAACGCAAGCGCCTGGGCGCCCAAGGTAACGCGATGCTTTTGAGCCAGGGCTTTGGGAGCTGGAGCAATTGGTGGCGGCCGAGGTCTGGGCCCAATTGAGTGTGCTGGTGCCGGCGTGGTTACTGGAGCGACTCCAGATCTGGGTCGATGTGCTCAAGACGCTGGATGAGAAAATAGCTCAGGCTAAAGCTGCTCTGGCTCGACGCCGGGGTCTCCGGCCCATGATCGCCCCCCTCATCACGTGCCCCTTCATGAGGTGCTCATTGGCACTCGTCACCAATCGACCCAGTCGATTTCATGCAGGGAGCACGGTGAATGAGTACCGGAGACAAAGTATGGCGTGGCTCCATTACTAAAGTCGGAGTGCCGGCGATCCGGCGGATCATTGTCGAGATGGTCTGGCGGATGATCTTTTTTCAGCCTCAGTATAAACCTGTCCAAAAATGGCAGGTAGTTTTGCGCGGAAGTAGCCCGGCCCTAAAGAAAAAAGCGGTGGTGGCCATCGGTCGGCAGCTGATCGTCGATCTGTGGCGGCTGGAAACTGGACGAGTGACGGCCCAAGAACTCAACCTGGTCATGATCGAAGCCGAAGGAGTTTAAAAGTGTTGGCGGAGAGTCGTTTCAAATGGGGCTCTGCCCCAAACCCCGTGTTTGGGGGGAACTTATTATTTTTAGGAGGAAGAGAAGAAAGCTTAGGAAGAAAAAGATTTTAGAACCCCTTCCACTTTGGAGCGGCGCACGCCCGTGTTCGCCCTTGGGTGAAGAACCCGTTGGTAGGTTGGGCGTGCTCGTTCCTCTTGGACCCGATGCGCATATTGCATCATGCGCTGTCAAAATCGACATGCGCCGATAGGAGGCTGCCTTGTCCACCCGCAAACCGGACAATGAGCGCCAAGAGGAGACGCGGCTCAAAGTGATTCATCTGCCTGAACTTCAATCCTGAAAAAGTGGCAACTTCGTTGCTCTAAAAAGATGAAAAAGACCTAACACGCTTTTCGGTAGCTTGACACACACCATAGGAGGGCGAAGCTCCGTCTGAGCCGGGGTCTCCGGCGTCGCCCCGCTTATGACGTCGCCCCCTATGGGATTGGTCGACCAATCGACCCAGCGATTTCATGAGGGGTCACGTCGTGAGGGGTCACGTCACACGGCAGGTAAACGCGGGAAGCCACGGTTCGGACGGAGCCTCACCCTACCTCCCCAATCGTGCTCGTCCCCGTCCTCGTTTTCGATCTTTGATTGTTTCTGGAAAGACGATAACGAGCACGATTGAAGACCGAGCGCCAATACGCCGACCCGCCAACACGCCGACCCGCCGACCCGTGTCCCCTCTCATCCCCCATCACCGAACGCTTCTCTTCCCACTGACCACTGGCAACTGACACTGACAACCATTAGCCGAACGCTGAACGCGGAACGCTGAACGGAAATCGAGCACGAGCACGAGCACGAGCATGATGGCACGATTGAGGAAGACGAGGAAGACGAGAGCGATTACATACGGAAAAATATGACCACTGATATTCGATTCGGACTTATCGGATTGGGCCTCATGGGCAGGGAATTTGCCAGCGCCGCAGCGCGTTGGAGCCACCTCACCAATGTCGATGCCCGGCCCGTTCTGACGGCGGTGTGCGATATGAACGAAAGCGCCTTCGGCTGGTTCAAACAAAACGTTTCGACCTTGGAGTTCGCCACCACCGATTACCATGAACTCCTCCAGCGCGACGATGTGGAAGCCATCTATTGTGCTGTCCCACATCATCTTCATGCCCAGTTCTATACGGACATCATCCGGGCAGGAAAACATCTGCTGGGCGAAAAGCCGTTCGGAATCGATTTGGCCGCTAACCGTGCGATTCTGCGCGCAATCGAAGAAAGCCCCAACGTTTTGGTTCGTTGCTCTTCCGAGTTTCCTTTCTTTCCGGGCGCATATGCCATCATCCGCGCCCTTCGAGAGAAGGATTTCGGGAAAATTGTCGAGGTGGAAAGCGGGTTCCTGCATTCGTCTGATCTGAATTCGAAGAAATCGATCAATTGGAAACGGATGATCGAGTACAACGGCGAATACGGTTGCATGGGCGATCTGGGAATCCACACGGTTCATATCCCTTTAAGGTTCGGTTGGTTTCCAAACCGTGTTCAGGCACAGCTCAGTAAAATTGTGCGGGAACGCCCGGACGCCAAAGGCGCCCTGGTCCCCTGCAGGACGTGGGATAACGCGACCATCTATGGCGAGGTCGACCAGAACGGGCACCAGTTTCCCATCACAATCCATACGAAACGGATCGCTCCGGGCGAAATCAATACCTGGTTCCTCCGGGTCATCGGCACCAAGCGTTCAATGTCCTACTCGACGAAGTATCCCAAAACCCTGAAGGTCATGGAATACGAAGAAGGCGGCCCACAAGCCTGGCAGCACATCGATCTCGGTTACGAAAGCGCGTATTCAACGATCACCGGATCAATCTTCGAATTTGGGTTCACGGATAGTATCTTGCAGATGTGGGCGGCGTTCTGCGACGAACTAGCCAATGGCCAGGAGAAGATGAAGCAGCCCTTTTATTGCGTCACGCCGGAAGAGACTCTTCAGAGTCACTTGATTTTCACGCAAGCGCTAGAGTCTTACGGTATTCGCGCATAGGTCGTTGACGATGACGCGGCGATGGTTGATTTTTCGGGCGACCAGCATTTACCGGAATTCACCTTCGGCTCATGAACCAATTTAAAACACTCCGCGCCTCGACCCTCTATTGTCCGAAGTGCAAGACTGCTCAACCTGTGCGGGAGAAATTGCTGTTGATTTTGCCCGATCGGGAAATTTACGACTATTTGTGCACCGCTTGCGCGACATCGGTAGGATCACGCGAGGTTCGGGCTGCCGAAATCGCGCGGCCTCCTTTGATTCTGCATTAGGGCGTCGGGCTTGCCCGCGTATCAGGCGTTGTCGCGGTCGGTATCGCTCGGCGGTGGGTGAGGCTCCGTCCGAACCGGGGCTTTCCGCATCAACCTGCCACATCACGTTACCCCCATAAGGGTTTCGTGGCGGGAGCTTTCGTGTACCGCCTGAAAAATGGGCGACAAAGGACGAGGAGGAACACGAGCAAGAGCACGGGGAGGAACGGGGCTTAACGGTCCGCATGCATCCTTTTCCCCGAACTGATCTCCGACCAGAGCCGAATTAACTCGACTCTCATGGTGATGATCTCATCGGTTAATAATCGTTCGGGATCCGTGCCCAGATTGTAAGAGCTGCGAAATCGCTGAACGGACCGCTCAATTTCCGCCAGGCAACCCGCGACCGACGGTGGAATAACGTCAGAATCGTTCATGTGTTCATATGAACATATACGAGAAGGAAATGCAAGTTGATTTGGGCTCGGAAGGTGGGGTTTTGAGCGAAATTTGGACCCGACCTCCGACAAGCGGCCAAACTCCAAACACAGGCCGGAAGCCTACGCTACATTAGGCGGTCCCGCGGCGGCTAGTTCGGGTGCACGGCGGTAGTTCCCTGGGAAGCCCCGGTTCGGGCGGAGCCTCACCCTACCGGCGGGTGGCATCAAAAATGCTCCCTAATTTTTGTTCACTGTGAAAGAGACGAACGCCGTTCAGGGTGGACAGAAAAGCCCCATGCCTATGAATAATTCGATCAGCAAAGCAGCTTATGCCGGACTGGGCCATTGCTCGGTCTGCGGAACATGGACAAAGCTGGAGATGTGGGACGAAGGACTCAATGGTCGCTTCTGTTCCGAGTGCTTTGATCATGTAGTGGACGCAGCAGAGTTGTTGGCAAGCCAGGGACTTATTGTCCCCGGACCAGAATTAAAACAGAAGAGCAGGAATTCATAAAACAGGAGTCAGAAGACAGGAGTCAGGAATCAGGAAATGAACCCTGAATACTGGCGTTCCGCCTGAAGAGATCGAACGCCCTGTTTTCGTTGTCGATCACCTGCCTGATCCAGATGGGAGGAGCATTCTTCCAGATTGGGTCTTGCAAAAGTTTCTTAGTCTCTGTAGCCGGGAGCAGGAAATAGTTCGCCTGCGCCGGCAAATCCGCCGGCTGATGAAAATATCGAACGTCCGGCTCCAGATAATACCAAAACGGCCGGTAGCTATCCTCCTGCACCCAAAGCTGGGCGCCGGCCGGCATCACGGAACGGATGTCGCCTGCCACTTCGCGCGATCGACGCGGGTTCGCGGAGTCGATCCGCGGCATGATCAGCGCGGCAAAGATCATCACGCCAAGCGCCGTGATGGACCCGCTGAGGATCGCCTGAGCGACCAGGCGACGGCTCTGGACGGGCGGTGGAGACGAAATCCGGGTGCTGTTTGCGACAGCGAATAACCAAATGGCCGCGGCCAGAACTGCCTCCAGGGATATCCAAAAGAGAAGCTCCCGGTCTCCGCGGGCAAGGAACGGCGCGGCCACAACGCCGATTGAAACAATCGTCATCAGTAGGAGGTTGAACCGGCGCCAAGTGGAGGCAAGCCAATCCGGGGTGCTCGAGCCGTCCTTCACGGTCAAAGCGCGGCCCAACAACAGGCAAGGAACGACGATCAATGGGTAAATATACCGAGGGGAACCGTTTGGTAGAAGAATCATCAGAACGGCGGTGGCTACCATCCCCCATCTGGCTCCCCGGAAGAGTGCTAATTCTCGTGCTAATTCTCTGGAGTGTCCCGATCCGGATGCTTCGGCTAGCACGGCTATTACTTCCTTCCGCCACAGCAGAGGCAACAGCAAAGTCCACGGCAAAAAGTTCTTGAGGGTCTGTGGACCATTGAGCAACCAGGCCGAAAGACGAAAATGCTGGCTAGACTCTGTGGAGGCGCGCGAAGCGAGTTGACTCCACCAAAAGTGCCAAACGCCAGCCGGATTATGGCTGCTGACCGCGAGCGAGCACGGAATTGCCCAGCAGAGAAGCGCGCCGACGATCAGCAACAGCGAAAGCCAATGCGCCGGGTGCAGCAGGGAGCGCGCATCTTTGCCGAACAGAAGCACCGGGAGAATTACCCCATAATAAAAAACCAGGTGGGTAGGGCCTTTGGTGAGCATACCCAGGGCAAGAAATGGGGCCGGGGAGAGCCAGAGCTGCCAGAGACCGGCATCCTGGCGCCATGAGGTCATCCAAAGAACCAGGGCGATCCCGGTGAACGCAACGTAGAGGGCCTCAAGCTCCGCGAGTCTACCGCTTTCGACCATGGTGAGGTTAACGAGGCAAAAAATCGCGGCGATCAAACCTCCTTCCTGACCGAGCCAGCGACGCCCGGCTACTCCGACGATGACAAGAGCCAGCGCCAAGGTGGCAAGCACCGACGGTAGACGAACAGCCCATTCGCTTGGGCCGCCTGAGAGTTTGCAGCTCAGCGCAATGGCCCAGTTGAGCAAAGGCGGTTTGCGCAAATAGGGATCTGATCCGACGCGAGGCACCAGCCAATCCCCCGAAGCGAGCATGTGAAGGCCCGGAAGAGCCCTTCGCGGTTCTTCGTGCTGGAGTTGAAGGGTACCGAGACCCGGCAAATAAATGCCGGCCCACAAGAGCACTACGAAAACGAAAGCCAGGAACGGCGTCAGCCGGAAAGGAGGAGCAATTGAGAAGGATTTGACCGGAAAGTTCACTTTGCAGCAGGCGCCTTGTGGATCGCCTCCGACCGGCGGAGGACGAAGAGGTAAAAACGATTCACATGGCGGCCGTCCTGAGAGGTCTGAATCTCGCCGGCCAGTTGAATATCCGGGAAATCCTCCTGGAGCGACGGCAACATCCGATTGGAATCCGAGACATAGATGGCATCGTCCAAAGGATGCTTTTCGCGGTAAGTCGGCCAGAGCACCAGCTGGTTAAATGGAGGGCTGGAAACCGGCATGAAGGTGTCCGGTTGTCCCGGGAGATAAAAGGACAAGAGCGCTGCGGTCATGTACTTATTGGCGATGACAACCGGGGTGCCGGTACTTTTCTGCAAAGCACTGACCTGGGCTGCCAGGTCGCGAGATCCCCGGGCGCGATCGATCGGATCAAGACCTCCGGGCAAATGCAGCCAGGAAGTCTCGTGGAGGAGTGCAGTCTCCAGCAAAGCGATCACCAGCCCGCTACAGATGACCCACCGCGCCCACGGATAAATCCGGTCTGCCTCACACCACTTTGCGGCCACCAGGATTAGCCCGCTGACGTAGGAAGCAGCAGCCCAGTTCGCCTGGCTGGCCTTTTGGAAGCTGAGGATGAGGTAAACAAGGAAAAGCGGCAGAAAAAGAGCTAACAGGTAGCCGGTTTGCACACGCGGTGTAGGGGCGAACCGCGGCCAGCAAACAGCTGCGAGGAGGCCCAGAAACAGGACTGGAGAAATAACGCCGGCCTGCTGGCCGAGGAATGAGAGCACCTCAAATGGCCGAAGGCGCATACGCTCGTCCAGTGCACCACGATGGACCAGGAAATGGCTGGTTGGAAATCCGTGTTGCCAGTTCCAAACGATTACCGGAATCAGGAAAAGAACGACAACTAGAAGCATTGCCGGGAGGGTCGCTCTCCGGAAATGGACACGGCTTGGCGGGTGCCAGGCGCAAAATCCGACAAAGGAGAGCAACTCGATCGCACCGGTGTATTTCGAGAGCATGCTGAAACCGACCAGCACCCCGGTCAGGAGCCACCATCGGAGCCGAGTCTGGTCTTTGGCATGCCAGAACGTCAGTGCGGCCAGGGTCCAGAAGAAGATATACACGGTGTCGATGGTCATGAGGGTGGCGCCGACCGCAAAAAGCGGGGTCAGCGCTGCCAGCAAAACCGACCAGAAAGCGACGCGGTCAGAAAATAACCGGCGAGCCAGAAAGAAGATGCCAATTCCGGTGCCAAGTGCCAGCAGAGTGGCGAAAAAGCGGATCCCGAACACGGTCTGACCGAAGAGAGCCGTTCCGGCCGAGATGAACCAGGCAATCACCGGACCTTTGTCGAGATAACAATAATCCGGATGCCGTGACCAGAGCCAGTAATAGGCTTCATCTCCGACCAGTTCCAGATGAGTGCAGTACCAGAGGCGAAAAATCGTTCCCAAAAGCAATATGGCGGAAGCCCAGCGGGCGTATCGCGAGGAAACCAGGCTCGTCATGAGCGGACAGGCGCGACCGATTCCTTCTCTTTCTGGCGGTCGAGGTAAGCTTGGCAAGCGACGGTGAAAACGTGATCAACGGTGATCGACTTCATGCAAATGTTATCGCGGCACGCGCTTTGCCGGTTGTTGTAGGCATTAACGCAGGGGCTACATGGCAACTGCATCCAGATCGGTATCGCGCGCGGCGTCAGCGCCCGAAACAGCAGCGGCGTTTCCGGGCCGAAGAGCGTGATCACGGTGATCGGCGTCATGGAGGCGAAATGGGCGGGACCACTGTCATTGGTAATCAGCAATTCGGACAAGGAATAGAGGGTCAGCAATTGAGGCAAAGTCGTCTTACCGGCCAAAGAAAAGCAGCGTGGAGAACCGACTTGGGCAGCGACCCGGGCAATTGATTCCGCCTCGTCGGGAGCGCCGGTCATTCCGATGCTAATCTCGGTGAACCGTTCCAGGAGCAGCCGTGCGAGGTCCACATACCGGTCGGTGGGCCATTTTCGAAGGGGCAGCAAATCACTGGCGTTCGGGTTCAAAAGAATCAGCGAAAGGTCCTCTTTCCGGCTACTTTCGCGTTGGATGATCCGCTTGACCTCCTCCTGGGCGGCGGCCGAAGCGATAAGCTGAGGCGAGACCGCATTCTGAGCCGGTATTTTCCCCGGAAAAGTTGGGAGTTTATCAGGAGCTTGCTCCAAGGCCTCCACCATCAGTTGAAAATTCTGGCTGGTATGAATGTAGGGGTTATACAACAACCGATGCGTCATCAAATCGCCGCGATAGGGTCCGTCGCCGAAAAAGGTGTGAAAGCCGACGCGTGATTTCGCGCCCGACAAAAACGTCAACGCGGCGGAGGAACGTGAAAAGAACTCCAGATCGATAGCAGCATCGATATGGAGGTGGCGGATGCGCATAAGCGCGAACAAGGCATGGAATCCCGCACTCAGAATATTCTTATGACCGACCGTGATGACGTTCTGTTTTGGAATCAGATGCATCACATCGAGAACAAAACGGTTCTCTTCGAATACGAGAAAGAAGACCTGCTCTGCGCCCACCATCTCGATCGCTCTGCGGATGGCGTGGTAGGCCAGCACCGTGGAACCCTGTTCGGCAAATTTAACGAACAGAATCTTTTTCGGTTTGTGGGGGATGCTCCCAGTTCCGGGTGAACCGCTCAACCGACGTATACCGCTCAAAACACCACAGACCAAGACGCCGATCCACCGATCAATCAATTGCAACTTGCGGGTGTCGAGTGGAGGTCCCATAGGGTAACGGTTGCCGGCGGCAGGTCTGCGAGCGGCGTGAAGGAGTGGCAGGAAGGATGTTTAATTTCAATCTTCGGCTTGAGCAACCCCGATTCGTGAAGTTTCTCGGATCCCGATCTTTCCACTGGCCTCCCTTGTAAAAGCAGGTTAAGCACGAACTCCGTGCGATGGAACCTTAAATTCCGGTGGTGCCTTTTCTGAGCCATGGCAGCCACGATTCGACGCGCGACGAGCGGGATTTTGGGCAAACGCTACCTTTGGACCAGGAGCGCCTGGATTATCTGGACGGCGGTCGTGGTGATCATGGTGCTTCGTCCGTTGGTGGCTTCTTACCGGGGCACCTCATTCGATACCTACCACCTCGCGGGGGTCCATTGGATCCATGGCCAAAGCGTCTATAGCCAATGGATGGGCTTTGTCTACAGCCCTGTGGTGGCGGTCTTCTTCGCGCCATTCGCCTACCTCCCCAGTACACTGGCAAATATCCTGTGGCGCGCTCTGAACGCCGGCTTGTTACTCGGGGGTCTGGCAGCCCTCTTAAAGTCAAACCTCTTCGCCGGGATCAAAGAACGAAATTATGGTCTCGTTTATATTCTCCTGGTCCCGCTGGCGGTGGGGAATATCGATATCAGTCAAGCGAACCCTTTAGTGGAGGGCTTGCTGCTGGCCGCGATCGCTGCCGTTTACGTTGAGCGCTGGAATAGCGCAGCTCTTTGCGTGGCCATTGCCACCTGTTTCAAGATCTACCCTATTGCGGTCGGCCTGTTGATCTGCGTGATCGCGCCCAGGCGTTTCATGGGGCGATTGTTGATCGCTCTTCTGCTGCTCCTTCTGGTCCCATTCGTTTTCCAGCACTGGTCTTATGTAGCAGATCAATATCAGGCCTGGATCACGACACGAACGGCGGAGGATCGACGCGGCTGGCCGACCGAGAAACTGCCGTTGGATCTCTGGTTTATGATTCACTCGTTCGCACATTTACCCATCTCGCCGAGGATCTATTCCCTGTTCCAATTGGGAACCGCAGGCGCACTGGCATTTTTCTGCGGGTTTCAGACCTGGAAAGGCTGGCCAACAAATCGAGTTTTGAGCGGTCTCTTTTGCCTGGCCTCGATCTGGATGACTCTTTGCGGACCGGCCACCGAATCTTACACCTATTTAATTCTGGCGCCGGCTGTCATCCTGGCCCTGGTCCAGGCGTTTGACGCACCTCAACCGGCGGGGCTCCGCGCCCTGGTCGCCGGGGCATTCGTTCTTCAGTTGCTGGCCGCCGCACGAGCAAGTTTCCTCCCACATTTCAAACCGGCCTGGGCGCTCTCGATTCTCCCGTGCTCAGCGCTGGTCTTTCTGGGCTATACCCTCTCCTGGCTGTTTAACGATTCGCTTTGGGGGGAGGATCGCAAAGCCCGATGAATTTTTTTGCCGGCTGCAGCCTGTGCCTCGAATGGGCTGGAGGACTCAGCCCAGGGTTGAGCCCAGGGATTCGACCCTGGGTACCAACCAATCAAACCGTTCGCCTTGAAGGAGCGAGAGGAGCGAGCAATTGAGGCATACTACAACTAAACCTTGCTTTCGTGTGTTTGTTACGTTCGAGCTGCCGCCCCTTCAGGGCGCGTCGCTTGGGGCTCGGTACCCAGGGTTGAAACCCTGGGCTGAGTCCTCCAGCCCCTTCGGGCCGTATGACCGGCGCTAAACACTTCAATATGGGACGATGCAGTAGCAGGATGCTAAACTTTGCGGTGATTGGGATATGGGCGGCCGTGTTGCTGGCCATCGTGATTCGGATCGGATTGCTTTCTCATTCCCATGACGTCTTTCAGACCTACGTGGAAGCAGGCCGGAAGTGGACCGCGGCGCAACCTCTTTACACTTACACCCGCGGATTCGTCTACAGCCCTTTAGTGGCCGCGTTTTTTGCTCTTTTTTCCTGGTTCCCAGTTTCGCTCGGGTCGGTGCTCTGGCGCCTGCTGACCGCAGCCATCTTTATCTGGGCGATCTTCTGGTGGCTGAAAGCAGAGATCAACCGTCGGATCCCGGAGTCATCCTATTGGTTGGTCTTTCTGCTGATTCTCCCGCTTTCGCTCGGCAATTTTAACAATGGCCAGGTCAACCCGATGATCATCGGATTGTTAATGATTGCGATTGTGGCTGCGCATGAAAAACGTTGGACACTTTCGGCGGTGGCGCTGGGATTTTCGACTTATCTGAAGATCTATCCTCTCTCGGTCGGCTTGTTGCTGGTGTTACTCTACCCTCGCCAGCTTGGCTGGCGCCTGCTGCTGACCTTGGTCCTGATGGGTGCCCTCTCATTTGTCCTTCAGAGGCCCGCCTATGTCCTGGAGCAATATCAACGCTGGTTCCAGACCAGAGCTGCCGATGACCGACGGCTGAACATGGATATCGCTCCCCGCGATTTCGCTATGCTTTTGCGACTGCTGCACATTCATCTCAATGCTTTAGCCGTGCTGCTCTTGCAGATGTTAGCCGGTGCGGGAGCAGCAGCGATCTGCGTGGCCGGGCGACTGTTGAAGTGGTCCGAACAACGTCTGCTGATCTGCGTATTCAACCTTGGTACCTGCTGGATGCTGCTCTTCGGACCCGCGACTGAAGATGCGACCTACGCGATGATCGCCCCGCCCCTGGCATTTGCTCTGGTCCAGGCCTTTCATCAGAACACCGCCTGGTGGATGCGCATTTTAGTTTGCGCTTCTTTTGCTTTTTTGCTGCTCGGCTTGGTTCTAAACGCATTTTTCGGTCTGAAGAAGACCCCCTCCCTGATGTCAGTCCAGCCGTTCGGGGCGCTTCTCTTTGCCGTCTATTCGATCGTCTGGGGATTTGGGGGGAAACGGGTCGGGTCAGCGGGTCGGCGAGTCGGCGTATGAGCGTTCGGCGTTCAGGGGAAACGTATCGGCGTATCGGCGTAGGGCGTGTTGGCGCAGGGCTGTGTTCTCCCCTCGAGGATGACGTCACAAGCGAGGACGACACTAGAAGCCCTGATTCGGACGGAGCCTCACCCTACCTGTCTCTTCACCCTAGCCCGCATTTTTCATAAGCCGTCCGATAGTAAAATCTTAAATTTTGCTGGGAGTTTATATCTTCGATAAGCTAGCCATAAAGCTATCTTTTGCCTGATTCGCTCCGGAAGTTGATCGGAGCGACTTTCCCCTCGGCTATGTGCGCCACGGTAGCCCTGAATTTCAATTGATTCCGGGCAGGCTCCGCCCTTCGCGGCCAGTGGCGACCCCTTGACAGTTGGTGAAGTTGGCGCGGTGGTGAAATTAACCCTCTTCGGGTACCAACTCTGCCAGGGCACGATGTGCCTGTACGAAGACCTGCTGAAGCGGAAATGCCGAAGCGAGCCGAATGTAAACCCGGCGCGTGCTGACCGTGACCATGGCGCCAATCTTTAACAATCGTTGCCGGATCGTGCCGGCGGTCGCATGAGCCAGTTCGGTGCCTTGCAAGCCCAAAGTGCGCAGTCTCTGGAAGAGCAACAGAGCAAAAGCGCTGAACCACAGCCGTAACTGATTGCTGGCCATCCAGTGGGTGCTGGTGCGATCGGCGTCCAGATCCAGATACTGCTGCTTAATCTGGTTTTCCATGTTGCCGCGCGCACAGTAAAAGTCTTCATAACACTTTTGGGCGCGGAAGCGATCAGGGGACTGCTGGTCATAGTCAAAACCTTCGGCGCTCAGATTGGTGACGATAAAGCGGGGATTGTCTTTGTCCCCTAAGACCTCCGCTTTGCCGATCACCCGGCGACTGAGAGTCCAACTTTTGAGGGTTTGATATTGGAACTCTGTAAAGCCGCGCGCCACCCCGCCACACAAAATGGCCGACTCGCGGACCCGGGCAAATTTAACCTCTAACAATTCCCGAAGCCGGCTGTTGCGAGCTAGCCCCAGACAATAATAGACCTTTGGTTCTTGGGCCTCGCACCAAGCCATGATCTCTTCGCGACAAAAGCCGCTATCGGCCCGGACAATGATCTTGGCTTTGGGGCAACGTTTACGGATCGCCGGAACGATTTTCTGGAGCGCCTCGACTGCCCCTCGAGCCGCGTCCCCATCGCTGGTGCGCAGCTCGGCCCAGAGCGGAACTGAGCCGACAAAAGCAAAGAGAGGCAGATAGCAGTAGCAGCCATAGTAGCCGTGAAAGAAACGTCCTTCCTGCTGGCCGTGGAGCGGATCGTCACTGGCATCCAGATCGATAATGACCTCTTTGCTATGCTTGGACAAACAGCTCACCCCCTTGCGCAAAAGGATGTCCTCGATCGCCTGGTGGTGGGCGCTGATCTTATGGTAACCTGTTTTTTTATTGTTTCCAAGTTCCAGCCGGTTGAGGGTCGAAGCGCTGGCCAGGGCCTTGCCTTGATCCTCTGGAGCACGCCTAGTGGCCAGAGGATCCTCTTTACCGACCACCACGGCAAAGAGAGGATCGAGTCGCAAACGATTATGATCATTAAGATCCTCGTAGCCAGCAGCCAGCCCCAGCAAACGCTGAGCAATCAGTTCGCGCACGGAGTGTTCGATCAAGAGCGGGTTGCGCAGATCGCTAAAGCAGCCGGCCAGGGAGCGAGAAATCCCCAGACCCTCATCGATCTGACGCAACAAGAGCATGCCGCGGTCGCTGCTGAGATGTCCTGCGGAGAAGTCGGTGAGGACCTGGCGCGAGCCCAGGGAATTAAAGAGCAGAGGCTGAAAGTCGGTGGGAAGCTGGGGAGAAGCGGCTATCATATAGCTAGTCTATAGGCTAGCTTTATAATTATGCAAACAAAATATCCACTTAAAATACAAGCCATCCGCTCTAAGAATCAGCAGGCGCGGCTCTATGTCTATTTTCCCTTGCCCTTGGCGTCGGCGATCGGTCTGGAAGCCGGTGAAGAGGTGCAGTGGGAACTGCTGGATCGCGGCGAATTACACCTGGTTCGAAACCAACTGCCGCCAGTCCAAGCCACTCAAAGGGCCATCCAACCCGCCGAAGTCCCGCTGCCGTACCAAAAACAGACTGCTAAAGGCCAACGGCGCGGTGCACCTGACGGAAGTGACTCATGATCGCACAGTTAGCGAAAATTGAGCCCGAAATTTGGATCGGCCTATGAAATATTGGGGCTAGCTGCCAGGGGCACCGCTTTTGGCCGAACGCCTCCACGCCGACCCGCCGATACGTTTCTCCCCTGGGGATGACGTCACAAGCGAGGGCGACGCGGGAAGCCCCGGTTCGGACGGAGCCTCACCCTACCACGCCGATACTTTCCCCTACGGTATCGCTGCCGCGATCTGGCGGCTCATTTCCATCACTTCATCACTCAGCAGGCGCACCATTCCAGGGTAATCGCCTGGTTTCCAACCGCTTCGACGCAGGTCGACGGTGCGGGCAGTGATCGGAACCGAGCTGCCGGACTCTGAAATCGACCAGCGGGCACGCAAAACTACTTCGCCATTGTCATTGCCCTCAAATCGCTCTAACCGGATCCAGACATCATAACGGTGATCGACGGCCGGTGCTCCCGCCGAAAATGCGTAGGCTCTAATCCGAGGATTTCGACTGAGGTCTTCGGCAACGGCTCTCGATAAACCCTGATCCAGCGGTTCCGCCCACCGTTGAGTTGTTGCGTACTGGACCTGGATTCCTCCGATCATCGTTACTAAATTCGTCTTTGCCAAATAGGCGGGGACTTCGATCCGGCGGACCAGGACCACGGTGCCTCCGGAGGACTGGCTACGTGCCGTTCGCGAACCGGATCCGCTCAAAAGAAAATAGCTAGGTAACGGCTCTTTGGTGGCGCAACCGGCGAAGAACCAACCTATCAGGAAGCAGGCTAAGAAAGTGAGATAAGAATGGCGTTTCAAGGTTGATTGGCGTTAGCAGGTTTTCGGCCGAACAGAATAGAATTCGGATGGCGCTGCAGAAAATCGGATAATTGCTGGATAGCCGTAGCCGCCGAACTAATTTCGGAAAGAGAGCTATCAAGCTGATAACGAAGACTAGAATCGGGTTTGAGGATCTGATCAAGCTGCGCCGTGCTCTTTTGCAGGTTGGTTAACGCTGCCTTGGCCTGGTCAAGCGTCGGCTTCAGGTCTCCCACGGCGGGGTTAAGACTCTTTAAAGTAGCAGTCAGTTGTTCAAAGGATTCGCGGACGCTGACCAGAGCGCCCTTAACCTGATCACCGTTGGCCAGGTTTGAAATCGAATTAGCGGCCTTATCCACCGCAGGCCCCAATTGATCAAGATGCAACGCGACAATCGCCGCATCAGCGCTCTTCAAGACTCCTTGCAGATCCTTGGCTAGACTGGCAAAATCGACGCTGCCGATGTTTCCGATCGCTTTGGTCAGGTCCGCGAGAATCGCATCGATATCGGACGGCTGCGGCGGAATTTCAAAAATGTCGACGTTGTCATTCGCATGCAATACCGGAGGAGCGGCATCCTTATAAAAATCTAAGGCAATAAATAGTTGCCCGCTAATCAGACTCTCAAAGTCCAGTTTCGCACGGAATCCATTGGCGATGGCCTTTTCGTGAACCTTGCGATCAGAGAGGTTGATGGAGAGACCGTATTTGTTCAAAAGGTTATCGGTGTTGATCTCATAAAGCACTCTGACGACCGGGGCTTCATCGGCACCCTGAAACTTCAACTGGACCTTCGTCACCTTCCCGACGGTCACCCCCTTATATTTGACATTGGATCCCACCCCCAGCCCATTGACGGTTTGTTGAAAATAGGTCTCGAATAATTGTTTCTTGGCAAACAGATTGGCCGACCCAAAGAACAGGACTGCTCCGATGGCGATGACGATCGCGCCAAAGACAAACGCTCCAATTAAGGTCGGATTAGCTTTTTGACTCATGGGGTAACTTTTTGGATTGGTCTAGCCATGACGGGCGGTATCGCTGGTTTCCGCCTGCTTATTTTCCTTGGGCAGACCGATGGGCGTTTTCTCTGGATCGCCACGCAGCAAGAAATTCCGGACCTTCGGATCACTCTTACCTTCTTGAACCAATTCTTTGGGATCCCCGTGGGCAATCATTCTCTTGGTTTCCGCATCGAGAAAAATGCTGGTATCGGCGATAGCGAAAATCGAAGGAAGCTCGTGGGTCACCACAACAATCGTGGTGCCGAGACAATCCCGAAGCCGCAAAATCAGTTCGTCCAGCCGCACGGAAGTTAAGGGATCCAGGCCGGCGGAAGGTTCGTCAAAGAAAAGAAGGGCCGGGTCCAGCGCCATGGCACGCGCCAAGCCCGCTCGCTTACGCATCCCGCCGCTGATCTCCGAGGGGTAAAACTCTTCAAATCCTTTCAAGCCGACCAGCGCGAGCTTGATGGAGACGATCTCCATGATTTCTTTGGGGGAAAGGCTGGTGTACTGCTCTAAAGGCAGCGCGACGTTCTCGGCCAGGGTGAGTGAACTCCAAAGGGCGCCTGCCTGGTATAACACGCCAAAGGTTCTTTGCATCTCCTGCATCTCCTTCTCGGAGGCTTTCGAAAAACTTCGGCCGTGATAAATGATTTCGCCTTTCTCAACTTCTTTCAGCCCGATGAGATATTTGAGCAGAGTGCTCTTTCCGCAGCCGCTTCCTCCCATGATGACCATGATCTCACCGGCAGCAACCGAGAAATCGATATCGCGCATCAGGACGTAGGTACCGTAGCCCATTTCAAGCCCTTTGACCTCGATGGCCGGCTGGGAATGCTGATTCCCGGACAGCACGGAGGAATCGGGCGCCTGCGCTTCCGGGCTCAGTTTCTCGATTGAACTCACGACAAGAGATCCCTGTAAAGCATCATGAGGATTAGACGTTCACCACTTCCTGGATCACATCGATGATCGCGTCCGCAGCCACTATCCAGGTTATGCCTAAAACGACCGCTGAAGTTGCCGCATTTCCGACGGCGGCAGCGTCGTTCCCGCATTTCATGCCCCTTTGGCAACCGGCCATAGCGACAATGACGCCGAAGATGGCGCCTTTCACCAGCCCAGTGGCAATATCAGTCAGACCCATGGAACCAACTGTCTGGTTCCAGTACTGGTCCCACGTTATTCCCAGAAAGGTCAATCCCACGAATGCACCCCCCAATATTCCAACCAAATCCGAATAAAGAACGAGCAAAGGCATCATTAAACAGAGGGCCAGCAGCCGCGGACTGACCAGAAAGTCCATCGGCGAGATGGCCAACGTTCGCAGCGCATCGATTTCCTCAGAAACTTTCATGCTGCCGATTTGGGCGGCAAATGCGGCACCGGTCCGGCCAGCCATGATGATCCCGGTCATGATCGCGCCCATTTCGCGAGCCATGGCGACGGCTACCAAGTTGGCGACATAGATTCCGGCGCCGAATTGTCGAAGCTGAATGGCGCCGACAAAGGCAAAAATGAGCCCGGTGAGGAAACTAATCATCCCGACGATCGGCAAGGCCTGAGCGCTGCATTCCTGCATGGTGAGCCAGAACATGCGCCAATCGAAGGCCGCTTCACGCCGAACAATTCGCGCGAAACTGAGAACGGTCTCCCCGGTAAATTCAAAGGCCGCACCCACCCCTTCTACGGCTGTGATCGCTCCCCCACCGAGGAGCGCGAAGAGCGAGGACGGCTTTTTGACTTCCCGGCCCGTTTGCCGGACCGGGACTTCCTCGGAAAGGGCAATCAATCCCGCCACACTGGGCGGGAGGGATTCGCGCAGAAAATTGACTTTATGTGCGCGGCACCAATCTTCGGCCTGAGCGACAACAATCAAGAGGCTGGTGTCCCACGTACCCACCTCGGACATGTCGATTTCAAGTGCGTCAGCGTGCCCCTCCCGATCGAGTTCCGAAAAGAGGGCGTCAATTTCGCCATGCCTGGTCTCGCGGACATTCCAATTTCCCTCAAATTTCAAAACCAGATTCCGGTCGCGTCGGTCAAGGCTCACTTTGCCGGCCGGATTGGAAGTCGCTGAATTGGTTGTACCCATCCTATAGAGGCTTGCAGACCGTCGAATCTAGAAGGGGTAACAGTCCATGCAACCTTTAATCTACGCGAGCGTTCCGCTTTGGCTCTGACAAGAAACGGAAAAAAGGGCGAGGACGACGACGACCACGAGCACGATCACGAAATTCCCGCGTCTTAATCGTTCTCGTCGTCGTTCTTCGTCCTCGATTTCCCCACCGCCAGCAGCCCGAGCACGAGCACGATCAGGAAATTCCGCGTCTCCACTTAATCATCCTTGTCGTCGTTCTTCGTCTTCGATTTCCCCACCGCCAGCAGACCGAGCACGACGACGACCTTTCGGAAGTGAACAGGCCTCGACCCACCGAGAGGGCGCAAAGCCAATGCTAGAGGCTCGTCAGCTCGTGCTCTTGCTGACTAGGGACATGCTGACTAGGGACAGGTCAAAATATCGGCCTGAGAACACAAGAACACAATGTAGGGACAGGTCAAAATATTGAGACAAAAAAACATTTTTTGATTACGTTTTTATCAAACGTTATGTTATACTCGCCTTCGTTATGAGATTTCCGCGTGTCAAAGCTCAGGGTCGGAGTTTTTATCACTGCATTTCCAGATTCGTGCATGGCCTTTACATCTTCGGAACCTCCGGAGGCCGTTGTGCGGAGGCCGAGGAATTCCTCTCTCTGATGCGCCGCTGGGCGGCGTTGACTGGTATTCGGATCCGGAAGTACGTGCTGATGGCCAATCACTTTCACATCATGTGCGAAGTGCCTGAACCCAAGCCCTTGACCCAGAACGAAATGCTGGAGCGCATTGAGGCCGGCTACGGGCTCCGAACGAGCGCAGAAGCTGCGGAAGCAATTGGCGGCCTTTGCTCAGCAACCTGACGGGCTGGAACAGAGCGAGCGCCTGCTGGAGCCCTATCGCCAGCAGATGAAGAGTGACCTCTCGTTCTTTATGAAACAGCTCAAAGGCTGCTTCGCCCAGCAGTACAACCGACGTCACAAGCGGCACGGGACCCTGTGGTCGGAGCGTTTCAAGAGCGTGCTGCTGGAAGGAGGCGCTGCCGTGGCGGCGATCGCCGCCTACATCGATCTGAACCCGGTGCGAGCCGGACTGTGTGAGGATCCCAAGGACTACCGATACTGCGATTATGCGGAGGCGATTGCCAAGGAGTCCGCGACAGACCTTGAGGCAATGAGGATCATCCTGAACCTGCCGGAGAGCGCCAGCCCGGAGGAAGTCCAAAGGGAGTATCGCAAACTCCTGTATTTGAAAGGCGCGTCAGGCAGCGAGAACAATCCTCCGGCCTTTGACTTTGCCAAGGTGCAAAAGGTCGTCGAGCAAGAAAAGGGCGAACTCTCGCTGGGGGAACGTTTACGGTGCAAGATTCGTTACTTGAGCGACGGAGTCATCCTGGGCAGCCGCGCCTTTGTGGAATTTCATTGCCAGCGGCTGAAGGAAAAGCTCGGCTACAAGCGCCAGAGCGTCCCCATCCCCTTAGAGATCCTGGGTCCAGGCGCGCTATGGGTTTTTCGCAAACTGCGCGTCCGGCAGTTCGGTTAATGAAAACCGCCTAGCGGAACTCTGATTCCCCCGGCAAAGTAAAAGCGATGGCTCGGACCCGAGAATTTCGAGCAACGCGGGGGCGCCATCCGGGCTGAACCGTAAAAGGGCGTCGGTTTTCATCTCTCGCTCCACCCAAACGGCATTTGCTCGTCAGATCCGCTTGCGCCTTTTGCCACTCTGCCCCGGCACGGTGGTCCGGCCGCCTTTTTCTTCCCAATCACGCGATTCACGAATTCGCCGGATTCGTGGCCTCAAGGTAAATCCCTCTCTTCACGTTCTTTCCGGGTCAGCTCTTTGTCTTTCAGGAAGTGACTGCGCCGAATCAGGCGCGGAAATCGACGGCGAAACATTAGCGGCAATTCCAGGCCATCCAAGTGTTCGGCGTGAATTCGGCGGAGCAATCGATCGGAAATTCGGCAAAGCAAGGGTAAAACCCAACTCAGAAAGCGAAGCTTAGGTTCGATTGAATTTCGAACGGGGACAGGTCAATCGAACCATGTTCGAACGTTCGAATTTTTGGCGACTTTTATTTGGAACGAAGGGAACAAAGCCAGAAGCAAAGCCAAAGAGGGGACAGGTCCTTAATCGAGAAGATCGATTGGAGGAGAAACGTCTTACCTTTCTGAAGGTAAGTTGCGATCGGTTCCCAACTCATCTAGCCATCTGCCATCTGACTCGTCCACAAATGATTTTTTTGACCTGTCCCCCAACGATCGAGTCCGACGGCTGCGACCTGTCCCTAATGGAGGATTTCCCGCGTCTTTATCGTCGTCGTGCTCGATTTCTTCACCGCCGGGCAGAACGAGCACGACGACGACCACGAGCACGAGCAGGGAAAATCACGCCGCTTTTTTATCGTCCTCGTCCTCGTCGTCGCACTCGATTGCTTTCCTCGCCGGGCAGAGCGAGCACGACGACGACCACGAGCACGAGCAGCGAAAAATCACGCCGCTTCTTTATCGTCCTCGTCCTCGTCGTCTTGCTTGATTTCTTCACCGCCAGCAGACCGAGCACGACGACGATCACGAGCAGGAGGACGAGGATTTAAGATGTCTTTTGCCCTCAAGCCGAAGGGGCTGTAGGATCAGCCCAGGTTCCAAGCTTGAGCCCAGACACAGGCTGGAAGCCTATGCTACATTGATTTTGGGCGTGTCGAGCGACTTCTCAAAGGCCTCTGGCCGAGGGTGAACCACGGACCGACAACGACCGTTGCAACGGCGTAAAGTAGCGTAGGCTTCCAGCCTGTGTTTTGTCACCCCGAGCGGAACCTTGGAGAAATTTGGAAGTGGTTGCCCGGCTCGCGACCGCTTCGTCCCGACCGGTTTTATGGATAAAGACGAACTGCCCGAAGAACCGCACTATTCGATCGTAATTCCGGTCTACAACGAGGAAGACGTGGTAGGCAACCTGCTCAGCGAGCTTCGCAACTTCACGGCCGCCTGGCACAGTGATTATGAGCTCCTTCTGGTGGATGACGGAAGTTCGGATCGCACCGCGGAAATCATCGGCAAAGAGTTCGCGAACTGGAAACAGGGAAGATTAATTCAGCTTAGCCGAAATTGCGGTCAGGCGGCTGCTTTGTTCCACGGCATGCACCGAGCCCGCGGCCAAGTGGTGATTCTATTGGACGGAGACGGCCAAAATGATCCACAAGACATTCCCAAAAGTCCTCGCACCTCTCAACGAAGTTGATATGGCGGTGGGCATCCGCGTGGATCGTCGCGACTCATTCGTCCGCCGGGCCATGTCGCGCCTGGCCAATGCAGCACGAAGTCGCATCCTGGGCGATGGCGTGGTGGATAGCGGATGTGGGATCAAGGCATTTCATCGACGAGTGGTGGCCGCATTTATCCCGATGCGAACCCTTTATTCGTTTATCCCGGCTCTGGCGATCAGCGCGGGATTTACCATCCGCCAGGTGCCGGTGCGTCATCGTCCCAGAACAGGTGGAAAATCAAAATACGGAGTTCGGCAATTTCTCTGGAAACCGCTCCTCGACATGGCAGGGGTCTGGTGGTTTGCACGACGCCGATGTCCATTGACAGAGGAGTCAGGAGACAGGAGCCAGGAGCCGGGAGCCAGAAGTTAAAAGACGCGCGGGGAAATTTGAGACGAATCACGCCTTCTTACTTGGCTACGAAAATCGCAGTAGAGACTAGCAGCTTGACTTTGCCTGTTCGCCCAAGGTTCTCCAATTCTCCAATTCTCCAATTCTCCTGGCTCCAGGCTACTAGCTATATTACTTTGTTAAGTAATTTCTTGCTACGCGGCGTATTTTTTTGCAAGATGGAACGCCGTGGAGTGGGACGGTCGACTTTGGCAACGCAGCATTGAGCGATTCAAAGCGTTCATGGTGCCGGTGGTCGCGCCGTTGGGCCGAAGTGAGCGGCGGGTAGCTGCAGCAAATTATGTCTCTGGCTTACTGATGCCTGGGCAGCGTAAGTCCATTGAACCGATGGCAGCCAGGCTTGGTATTGATCCGCAGCGGCTGCAACAGTTCGTTACCGATAGTCCTTGGGACGAAGAGCAGGTTTGGCGGGTGGTTCGCCAAGAAGTCATTCCCCATTTTGAACCGATCGAGGCCTGGATCGTCGATGAGACCGGTTGGCTCAAACAGGGCAAGGATTCGGTAGGAGTTTCGCATCAGTACTGCGGAGCGGTCGGCAAGCAAGGCAATTGCCAAGTCAGCGTGGAACTAGTGGTTAGTAGTGGCTGTGTCGCAGCGCCGATCGGGGGGCGACTTTATTTACCGCAGAGCTGGGCTGAAAAACCTGAGCGTCGCGCTAAAGCCGGAGTGCCGCCAGAGATAATGTTTGCGACCAAGAGCCAGATCGCTCTGCAATTGATCGAGCAGGCGTTGGCCGATCAAGTCGCTCCTGCTCCGGTGCTGGGTGACGCCGCTTACGGCGATAGCTTTGCCTTCCGCCAACGTCTACGGGAACTTAATTTGGAGTTTTTTCTACAAGTAACCCCGGAGGAGCATCTTGGATGGACCCAGGAGGTACCAACTATGCTCAAAGGCAAGTACCGGAAACTTGTCGACGAAAAGCTTGCCGCTAGCGCGCGCCACCTTTTGGATATAGCCCGCTCATTGCCTGACGCTGTCTGGAAGGATTGCTCCTGGACAACAGGTGATGGCAAAAGACATCACACCCGCATCGCTTGGCAAGAGGTCTTTCTTGCTCGTGGCCTCAAGGAACCCGATGGCCGATTGGAGAAAGTCTGGCTTGTGCTCGATTGGCCAAGGGGAGTTCCAAAGCCTTACCATAGTTATTTAGCCCACTTTGATCGCCATCCGTCCAAAGCTCGTTGTTTAAAGCTCAGTCGTTCGCGTTGGCACGTTGAACAATATTTCCAGCGTTCCAAAGATGATCTGGGACTCGATCACTTTGAGGGAAGATCCTGGCGTGGCTTTCATCATCACCTTGCCTTGAGCGCGCTCGCATACTTGTTTATCCTGACCATCTACCTTGAGGCAAAAAAAAACTTCTGGTCTGACGTTGGAGAAGATCCTGGAATCGATCCGGCCTTGGCTGCTGCGATCGACCGGACATTGTCCCTACTGCCACGCCACATTCCCTGAAAAATTCGACGACTCTACTTAACAGAGTAATACTAGCTCCTGTCTCCTGCTTTTTCTTCCTCTTTCTCGGTCTCTTTTTCCGGTCTGCTCACCATCTTGGTATTCGCATCGTAGTCCATGAGTCCGGCGTATCGTCCCCAGGCAATCATGGTCTGAAGAACTTTCTCGGCGTTTTCATACGGCAACGCGATCGAGATGTCCTTCATGACGGTATCCTCGTCGATTTCTTCCTGCACTTCGAGGTAAGCGAGAATGATGTGGAACAAGCGAAGCTTTTGCACTTGTTCAGCGAAGATCTCCTTACGCGTATCGGCATCGGCGGCGATGAATTTCTTGCCCAGTTCGGTAAAACGCACCTCGTCTTTCGGCGTGTCAACCAGTTCCAGGATCTCCGCTGCTTTGACCAGCGAAATGGTTTCACCGTAATCTTTGCCGATCTCGTTCGCGAGATCGTAGACATTGTCCAGTTCGGGATGATCCTGGAGAATGCTCAGCAATCCGAGGATCCGCCCGACCGGGACGGTCGGAATCGATTCCAACCGGGAGCGGGCCCGGGAGACAGGCCTGCCGGAAACCGGCGGCGGTTCTGGCGGGTGATCCGGCAGAGCCTGCATGGTGATCGTTTCGTGGATCACGCTGACCAGACGCTGAAATTCCGGGTCATTCGGATTCCGCGGGTAGGCCAGCTTGTTTTCCATCACCAGACCGAGACGTCCGGGGTGCGGAAACAGGACGCAGATGCGAGTGGCCATTTCAACGGCTTCCTCGATGTTATGCGTCACCATAAAGATGCTTTTCAAAGTCGTGGCCTGTTCCTTCCAGAGGGTCACCACTTCGTTGCGAAGGTTTTCGGCGGTGAGAACATCCAGAGCACTGAAAGCTTCATCGAGGCAAAGAATCTTCGGCTCAGCGACCAGGGCACGAGCGATGCCCACTCGCTGCCGCATCCCTCCCGAAATCTCGCGCGGATAAGCGTCGTGATAATTGTTCAAGCCAATCAGGTCGATTGCCTTATCCACGGCAGCCTCTTTTTCCGCTCGATTGAGTAGCTTTGACATCAAACCAACGGCCACGTTCTGCTCCACGGTCAACCATGGATAAAGAGCAAAAGTCTGGAAGACAATCGAAGCGTGCGGATTAATGCCTTGCAAAAGCTTGCCGTAGGCCAACACGCGCCCGGTGGAAGGCGATGCCAACCCGGTTAGGCATCTGAGCAAAGTCGATTTTCCCGAACCGGATTGACCCAGCAGAGCAAGCAATTCCCCTTCATGGATGGCCAGGTCGATCTGATCCAGCACTTTGAGTTCCCGACCACCTGCGACGGCATAGGTTTTCGTGACATTGCAAAGTTCGGCAATTGCGGCTTGCTGGATAGCGGTCGCCGCCGGGCTTGGTGTAAGCACAGTCGTCATCTCTTTCAGTCCAGATGGAAACGTTTTTCAGCGTACCCATAAAGCCTTCGCCAGAGCAGCTTATTGGTAAGTACGACGAAAATGCACATCACTGCAATGCTGCAGATGATCATCGGAGTATCCCCTTTCTGGGTGACCTCGGCGATGTAGGCGCCGAGACCTTTCGCCTTCAGGGTGGTTTTTCCCCAAGTGGCAAGTTCAGCGACGATACTGGCGTTCCAGGCGCCCCCGGCCGCAGTGCAGGCGCCCGTCACCCAGAACGGGAAGATCGCAGGCAGGATCAGCGTCCGCCAAAGGGCCCAGCCACGCAATCCGTAGGTTCTGGCCGCCTCCTTGAGGTCGTTTGGAATCGCCATCGCGCCGGCAATCACATTGAAAAGGATATACCACTGTGTTCCCATGGCGATCAGAAGAATGCTGCCCCAGTTGATGCTGATGTGGGTGGCAACAAAAAACCCGACCACGAAAGGAAAAGTCATATTCACCGGGAACGAAGCGGCTATTTGCGCGAACGGCTGAGCAATGCGGGCCACATTCGGTTTTGAGGCTATCCAGACGCCGATCGGCGTCCAGATCAGAGTCGCGAAGACGGTCATGATGGCGACCCGCCCCATGGTCAACGAACCCAAAAAACAAAGGTGAAGGAACTGTTGCCAGCTCACATGGTTGTAAACAGTATCGGCCGCGGCCATGACGCCGAGAACCATCTGATAGAGAAGCCAAAGCCCCGCGCAGGAAGCCAAAAGCAGGCCGATCCATCGGCTCGCCACTTTCCTGGAATGCTCCGGCACGACATCCAGCGCGCCTATTCTTTTTCGAAGCCGGATGAAAGCATCGGAAATCGGGTGAGAAATTTTTTCTTCAATCCAGTCAAAGAGGTACGCACGCCGAAGGAAGGTGAAGAGCCAGGACTGGGGCGGATCTCCGGACTCGACCAGTTCCATCTTGAATTTGTCAGCCCAGGCCAGGAGCGGTCGCCAGACGAGCTGATCCGAAGCAATGATAACCGCAAGCATCGCCACGATCGCCCAGATGGCAGCGGTGTTGTCTCCAGTTTCCACCGCGGTCGCCATATAAGAGCCAAGCCCCGGCAACTTGATATTTTTGTTCATGACCGTGATGGCCTCGCTCTGTGCGACAAAGAACCAGCCACCGCCAAAAGACATCATCGAGTTCCAGATCAGGCTATGCATCGATGAAGGAACCTCGAGAGTTCCGAACCGTTGCCAGCGGGACAGACGGAAATTGGTCGCCGCCTCTTGGAGATCCTTCGGTATGGTAACCAACGAATGATAAAACCCGAAGGTCATGTTCCAAACCTGGCCGGTAAAAATGGCAAAGATGCTCGCGCATTCCACACCAAGCAGACTCCCGGGGAAAAGAGCCATAAAGCCGGTAACGGTGATCGACAAAAACCCGAGCACCGGCACGGATTGCAGGATATCAAGCGCCGGTAAAATCAAGGCTCGCGCGGCACGGCTCTTGGCAGCGATGTATCCGACAGAGAAGGTGAACAACACCGAAAAGCCGAACGCGATCCACATCCTCAAGACCGTTCGTCCCGCATAGTAGGGAATGTTTCGGATGTCGGTCGAGATGGCGAAAGATTTGCTTTCGTCGAAGTGAATTACCATGCCCTGGCCAAAATGAAGGATTGTCCAGAGCAGACCGAAAACTCCGAACAGGACCACAACGTCCACCCAGCTGAAGGTGCGCTTAATTTCCGCAGCGCCAAGCTGTGTTGCTGTTGATTTCATGACAATCGCAAACCCGAAATATTTCAGAGCGAAACAGAACCAACAACCTGTTTCATGTGACAATTTGCAGAAGGAAGAAGGAAGACAGGCGAAGATTGGTGGGGTGAAGGCTCAACGGTTTTCCGGTTTTCCTGATCCTCCTCGTCATCGTTGTCGTGTCGTCCATTCGTCCTCGATTGGCTTTCCTGACCGGGCAGACCGAGGACGACGACGACCGCGAGCACGATCAGGAAAAATCACGCCGCTTCTTTATCGTCCTCGTCCTCGTCGTCGTGCTCGATTGCTTTCGTCACCGGCAGACCGAGGACGACGACGACCACGAGCACGAGCAGGAAAAATCGCGCCGCTTCTTTATCGTCTTCGTCCTCGTCGTCGTGCTCGATTGCTTCCTCGCCGGACAGATCGAGGACGACCCAGACGACCACGAGCACGATTAGGTGATATCGAGAACGAGCACGAGCACGAGGACGAGGACGATTTTTTACTTGCCGACGAGGATAACCTGTCCCTCGGGCTTGGACGAGCCACCTGCTTTTTCGACGCTGATCGCGAATGCAGCGGCCGATTCGACGGGAGTTACGGTGTCGAAACTGGTACGGATCAGCCCATCGTTGTGCACCGCCAAAACGCCCGCGCTGACGGGTTGGGCGATTTTCGGGTCAATCACCCACAATTGATAATCTTTTCCGGGCGCGGGCGGCGGCAATTTATCCAACTGGAGAACCCCCCTCCGATGATCTTTGTCCCAGACAACCACAGCCGTCGCCGCCGCGTAGGCCGCGACTTGAGATTTCAACGTCGCGATCTTGATCTCTGCCAGGACATTTCTCTTCTGTAGAGTCGCCAATTCCTCCCCGATTTGGGCATTTGTCTGCTGGAGCGCCAGGAGCTCGCGGTCGATTTGCTCGGTTTTTTCCTGCAGTCGTGTCCGCTCCAGGCTCAGAACGATGCAGCCGATCGCCAGACAAGCGGCTAACGCCCAGGGAACAACCAACCAGACGATTTTGGGTCGGGGCCGAGGCACAGGGCGCCCTGAATTGTTTCGTTCAATCTGAAGAATTCGTTGCGATAGACCTGCGGGCGGCTCCATCGGCGGTGCGGCGTAGGCCATCGATGCGAAGGCATCCTCCATTTGCCACAAATATTCCCGAAGCTCGGCGTTGCTTTCGAGTTCAGCGCGAATTTTCTCGGCCGTTGACGCATCCACCTCATTGAGGAGGTACTGCAGCAGCAAATCCTGTTTGAGTTCGTCGATCATAGCGCCTCGTTTAAAGAATCACGCAGCCGGAGGAGCCCCCGCCGAATACGCGCTTTGATCGTGCCCAGCGGCGTGTCAAGCCGCTCGGCTATCTGCTCGTGTGTCAATCCCCCGAAAAAGGAGAGCTCCAGCGCTTGTCGTTGCTCCAACGGGATCTGCTGGAGAGCAGAACGGACCAAGACACCCCGTTCGCGCAGGGTCGGTTCGTCCGCTGAGGTCTCATCTTTGTCCGGATAGAAAGATTCTTCAGAAGTGACTTTTTCGCGGAGCTTTTCGAGGCGCTGGCGAACCCGCAGCCGATCAATCGCTTTGTTCCGCGTGATCATGACAGCCCAGGCAAACGGACTGCTGCGAATCGGGTCGTAGCTCGAAGCCTTCCGCCAGATGTAAGTGAATCCCTCTTGTAAGACGTCTTCTGCTTCCTTGGCGTCATTCATTATGCGGTACGCCATTCCATAGAGAGACGGCGAGAACCGCTTGTAGAGGGCGTCAAACGCAGAATCGTCGCCTTCCGCAATCCGGTTTATCAACCGTGCCTCAAGCTCGTTATCAGATTCCTGCGCCGGCGTCGTCATACCGCAAGTACGGCCTCGGGTCCGATCTCCATCCGTGGCCTGAATCGACAGGGTAAAATCGCTCCAGGCGACCTCGGATGGTAACGTTTGAGGCGCGCCCATAGATCAAGGCCCAGGACCCGAGGAACAATCAAGCGAATTCCAAACTTCGATGACTGCAATCTTTAGGCAGATCGCCTCGTGCCTTTCTTTAAGTCGCCTTCTGAACGTGGATAGCATGGTCAATTTGTTGAGTGCGCGTCCACGTTAATGCGCAAATTTGTAGGTGTTGGATGCTCCGACTATTTCCAGGCCAGGACGATTCCGGCGCCCGGCCAGTTGTCAGGGTCAGTTGTCAGGGTCAGTTGTCAGGGTCAGTTGTCAGTGCCAGTTGGCAGTTGGCAGTTAAGATGGGTGAGCCCCGGTTCGGGTAGATGCCATGGTGTTGTCAGGCTGCCGGATATGCGGCAACCTGACATATGAATAGATATAACTTGGAGGCGGCACCCACCGCCTGTGCAATAGAAATAAAGGTCGATAAGAGGCCGAAAGCAAAGCGAATCCTCTTGGGAATAGATGCGCACCTCAGAGGGTATCAAGCGGGCCGCAAGATCGATGACGGCGTGATCGGAGCGGTGGACACCTTTCGCAGTGAAATGGAGCTGTTGCTCCACATCGAAAAACAACGGCAACGCGCCGAGGAAGTGGTGGTGGTCTACGAAGCCGGGCCATTAGGGTACACGCTTTATCGAAAGCTCAAGGCTCTCGGGGTGCTTTGCTACGTCTGTGCGCCTGACGGCGCTCAGCAGCGAAAGAAGCGGCGTAAGAACAACAAAATCGATGCCCGGACCTTAACCAGCAAGCTGTTCAATTACCTCAATGGAGACAAAGAAGCGTTGCAATTAGCGCGAGTGCCGACCGAGGCCCAGGAACAACTGCGTTTGGCCAGTCGGCAACACGATCAACTGGTTGAAGAACGCAAGCGCCTGGGCGCCAAAGGTAACGCGATGCTTTTGAGCCAGGGCTTTGGGAGCTGGAGCAATTGGTGGCGGCCGAAGGTCTGGGCCCAATTGAGTGTGCTGGTGCCGGGGTGGTTACTGGAGCGACTCCAGATCTGGGTCGATGTGCTCAAGACGCTGGATGAGAAAATAGCTCAGGCTAAAGCTGCTCTGGCTCGAAGCTGCCGCGGCCCGCGGCCCAAAGGGGTCGGCGCCCTCAGTCAGATGCAACTTCAAAGTGAGGTGCTCGATTGGCACTCCTATACCAACCGTCGCAAGATCGCTTGCCTGGCGGGTATGGTGCCCAGTGAATGGAGTACCGGAGACAAAGAATGGCGTGGCTCCATTACTAAAGTAGGAGTGCCGGCGATCCGGCGGATCATTGTCGAGATGGTCTGGCGGATGATCTTTTTTCAGCCTCAGTATAAACCGGTCCAAAAATGGCAGGAAGTCTTGCGAGGCAGTAATCCGGCCCTAAAGAAAAAAGCGGTGGTGGCCATCGGTCGGCAGCTGATCGTCGATCTGTGGCGGCTGGAAACTGGACGAGTGACGGCCCAAGAACTCAACCTGGTCATGATCGAAGCCGAAGGAGTTTAAAAGTGTTGGCGGAGAGTCGTTTCAAATGGGGCTCTGCCCCAAACCCCGTGTTTGGGGGGAACTTATTATTTTTAGGAGGAAGAGAAGAAAGCTTAGGAAGAAAAAGATTTTAGAACCCCTTCGACTTTGGAGCGGCGCACGCCCGTGTTCGCCCTTGGGTGAAGAACCCGTTGGTAGGTTGGGCGTGCTCGTTCCTCTTGGACCCGATGCGTATATTGCATCATGCGCTGTCAAAAACGACATGCGCCGATAGGAGGCTGCCTTGTCCACCCGCAAACCGGACAATGAGCGCCAAGAGGAGACGCGGCTCAAAGTGATTCATCTGCCTGAACTTCAATCCTGAAAAAGTGGCAACTTCGTTGCTCTAAAAAGATGAAAAAGACCTAACACGCTTTTCGGTAGCTTGACACACACCATAGGAGGGCGAAGCTCCGCCTCAGCCGAGGCTTCCCGCGTTGCCTCGACTATGACGTCAGCCCCTGTGGAACCGGTCGATCAATCGACCTCGGTAGTTCATGGGGGTTCGCATCACACGGCAGGATGACGCTGAAAGCCCCGGTTCGGACGGAGCCTCACCCTACCGCGCGCCGGGAAATGATTCTTTGTAAGACAATGAAGATTAAGAGCAGACCTCCGATGACAATTTTGGTCCACCAGCTGTTGAGCGTGCCATTGAACGTGATGATGGTCTGGATCAGGCCGAGGATGAGGATACCCATCAGTGTTCCTGGGACAAATCCAACCCCGCCGGTGAGCAGCGTTCCCCCAATGACGACACCGGCAATGGCATCCAACTCCAGACCGACGAAGGAGGCGGGATTCCCTGACTGCATGTAAAACGTCGAAACCACGCCGCCACAGGCCGAGAAAAATCCGGCTAACGCATAGGTGATGATCTTTGTCCGCCCAATCGGCACGCCCATGAGCCGGGCGGAGCTTTCGCTCGACCCGATCGCGTATACATACCGTCCGAATCGCGTGAAACCCGCGACAAAAGTTCCAACCAGGACCGAGATCAGAAAACACATCGCGGTAAACGGCAGGACGGCCTTGGGAGCGACTAACACCGAAAGCTGCGGCAACACCTCGGCATAAAATGGGTGATCGATCCCAATGGATTCGGGATGGATGACGAAACCGAGTCCCCGCAGACAAAAAAGGCCGGCCAACGTCACCAGAAAAGGCGGCATTTCGAAATAGTGGATCAGACAGCCCATGAAGGCTCCAGCTGCGGTACCGATACCAAGCGCAATCCCCATGGCCAGGAAAGGGTCGCATCCGGTCTGCAAAAGTTTGGCAATGAGAATGCCAACAAAGGCCACCATCGAACCGACCGAAAGGTCGATCCCACCGGAGAGAATGACGAACGACTCTCCCACGGCGGCGACGCCGACGAAGGCCTGATCGCCTAGCAAATTCACGATCACGCGCGGTGTGCCGAAATTAGGGTAAAGCAAAGAGCCGGTGCCGAAGACTAGAATCAGTACGGCTGCGGTGGCGAGAAGCGGAATGTATTTAGGGTTCAGGCGCATCATGCCGCGGTGCGGGATAAAGTTTGTGCGATCGTCGTGAGCTAAACGGTTTGAGAATCCCGATTAATGGGCGAAAGAGCCGCGTGGCTCGCGCGCGGAAGACGTCGCTTTGGAAAAGACATACCGCAATGATGACCAGGGCTTTCGGGACAGGAGAGACATCGGAACTGACATTCCGGGCGTACAACGTGGTAGTGAGCGTCTGGATAAAGAGCGCACCCACCACCGCACCCACCAGATAAAAGCGCCCTCCCTGAAGCGAGGTGCCTCCGACCACGACAGCCAGGATCGCATCCAATTCCAGATAGAGTCCAATATTGTTGGCATCCGCGCTCTTAATATTGGAACAGGCCACCAAACCGGCAAGTCCCGCACAAAATCCGGAGAAAGTGTAGACTAGAAACTTCACCTGTTGGGCGTTAACGCCTGAGTATCGACTGGCTTCGTAGTTGTCGCCCACCGACTCGATAAAGAGTCCAAGAGCGGTACGCCTGACCAGGAAAAGAGTGAGCACCAGCATCACGAGGACCAGCGTCAGAGTAAACGGCAAAGCGAAAAGGTGACCGTTGCCCAGATAGACCATCGTCGGATCGAGGAAGTTAATGATCTGCCCTTCCGTGATCAATTGAGCAACGCCGCGACCGGCCACCATCAACACCAAGGTGGCAATAATCGGCTGAATGCCAAACCCGGCGACCAGCAGGCCGTTCCAGGCACCCGCCAGCACGCAGATCGCCAAAGCTGCAGCCATGGCGATCCCCGCGGGCAGATGCTCAGTCACCAGCAACCGGGATGACACCGCCGCGGAAATCGCCATCACCGCGCCGACCGAAAGATCTACGCCGCCTGTCGCAATAACTAAAACCATGCCGAGCGACAAGAGCATCACTTTCGCCCCCTGATTGAGCACATCGATCCGTGAACCGTAGAAATGGCCGTCGAGCAGCTGGATCCGGAAGAAGCCGGGAGTGAAAAATTGATTGAAAAGCAGAAGCAGGGCGAGCGCTCCCACCGTCCAGAAGATTCTTCGCCCGCGCAACGTGTAGAGAACCGCGCCAAAGAATATCCAGAACAGGAGGTCGGAAAGCCAATTGATCATGCAGCCGACCGCTCCATTTCCGCGGTCGCAATGGACTGCATAATCGCTTCTTCGGAAATCTCTGCCTCCGTCAATTCGCCTACCTTGCGCCGATCACGCAAGATCACCACTCGCTGACTTTGACGGACAATTTCTTCCAGCTCTGAGCTGATGAAAAGGACGGCGAGGCCTTCTTGCCGAAGCGATTGAATCAATTTCTCGATTTCGGCCTTCGCTCCGACATCGATTCCGCGGGTGGGCTCATCGAGAATAAATAACTTCGGTTCGGTCGCCAGCCATCGGGCCAGCAAAACCTTTTGCTGATTTCCGCCACTGAGATTCCGGAGGAGTTGCTCCCGATTCGGAGTCTTGATATCAAGAGATTTGATGAAGCGGTCCGCGAGCTTCTCCTGTTCCGGAACAGTTAACCGCCGCCAGGTGCCCCGGCTGGCCTGCAAGGCTAGAACAACATTCTCCCGGATTGTGAGATTGGGAATAATTCCGGCCACTTTCCGGTCTTCAGGCGTTAAGGCGATGCGGTAGCGGATTGCGGTGCGCGGCGAACTGAACCTCACTGCTCGACCCTCGATTAAAACGCTGCCCTGATCCGGCCGGTCGACTCCGAAAAGGAGGCGTGCGGTTTCAGTCCTTCCAGAGCCAAGAAGGCCCGCTAGTCCGAGCACCTCACCCGGCCTGATTTCCAGATCAAGCGGATGAATGAACCCTTTCCGGCCTAAACCTTTCGCTTCGAGCATCGGCTGTTCAGAACGGATTGTTGCGGTACTGGCCCGCTTCCGCTCCAGCGCCTCCACCTCGCCGACATCCTTCCCGATCATATGAGAGACCAGCTTGATGCGAGAAAGCTCCTTGGTGGTGAAACAGCCGACCCGGCGGCCGTTTCGCAACACCGTGATTAAGTCGGAAATATCGTAAACCTGCTCGAGAAAGTGGGTGATGAAAATAACTCCGAGGCCGTCTTCCCGGAGTTTCCGCAGTTTCTTGAAAAGCTCTTCGACCTCCGACTTATCCAGACTGGAGGTCGGTTCGTCCAAGATCAGCAGTTTGGCAGAAATATCGAGAGCACGAGCGATGGCGACCATCTGCTGGATGGCGATTGAATAAGAGGAAAGCTGGCGCTTCAGATCCAGAGAGAGATCCAGGCGGGCCAGAGCGGCCCGCGCCCGCTTGGCAATAGCGCCCCAACGAATGACGCCTAGACAAGTCGGTTGGCGGCCAAGGCAAATATTTTCGGCGACCGATAAGTGAGGAACCAGATTGACCTCTTGATAGACCGTGCTGATCCCGAGCGCTTCCGCCTCGCGGGGCGACTTGGGGGCAATGAGCTTCCCTTCCAGAAGTGTTTCTCCCGCGTCTCGGGGAAAAACCCCGGTTAGCACTTTGATGAAGGTGCTCTTCCCGGCACCGTTTTCTCCCATCAGTGCATGAATTTCGCCCGCCTGCAGCGTCAAATCGACCGCTTCCAATGCTTTGACGCCAGGAAATCCCTTGCTAAGCGCTTTGACCTCTAAGAGCGGAGTATCCACTTCGCGATATAACTAATAATTCAGGCGCTCGTCCATTCGGTTCGTATGTGTTTAGCGCCAGCCATGCTATGCCCCGAAGGGGCTTAAGGACTCAGCCCAGGGTTTAACCTGGTTTCAACCCTGGGAAACGACCCCCAAGCGACGCGCCCTGAAGGGGCGGCAGATCGAACACACTAAGCATACGAAAGGAAGGTGTGATTGTAATTTGTCTAATTGCTCGCTCCTCTCGCCCCTTCAGGGCGAGCCGTTTATTTTGGGGTTCCCAGGGTTGAAACCCTGGGCCGAGTCCTCAAGCCCCTTCGGGGCAGGCCTTTGGGCCGTCTGAGCAGCGCTAAACACATACTCGTGCCTGGCTACTATCAGCCTGGCCCTCCGGGACAAAAGCCATTCTCCCATCGAAGCGTCTCAGAATTATCTTTGCGCTCCTGGGGTAACCCAGGGGTGAACCCTGGGCTAAGCTTTCTGCCCTTCGGGAACCTTCGGTCCGTAGACTCTAGTACTGTCTTTTTGGCAGCTCGGCAGCGGCTTGGGATTGTTCGTAAACCCCTTCTTGAGTGACCACTCGCTTCGGCACTTCCTTTTTGGCGGCAGCCGCCTCGATCAAGTCAAAGAGTTGCGGTCCGAGCAACGGATTGCACTCTACGGTGACATTCAGTTTGCCATCCTTCATCGCTTCGAAAGCGCCTTTAACGCCATCAATCGAGACAATCTTGATATCGACACCGGGTTTGATACCAGCCTCTTCCATCGCTTGGATCGCTCCCAAGGCCATGTCGTCATTGTGAGCGAAAAGCAAATTGATATCCTTCGCATTGGGCGCCTTCAAAAATGCTTCCATCACCTCTTTGCCTTTGGCCCGGGTGAAGTCGCCACTTTGCGACATGATGATCTTCATGTCCGGATTAGCCTTCAAAACCTCTTCGAAGCCTTTTTTGCGATCGATCGCCGGCGCAGATCCCACCGTGCCTACCAACTCCGCAATGTTCGCCTTGCCACCCGTCAGCTTCACTGCCTCGTTCCCTGCACGCTTGCCTTCTTCAATAAAATCTGAACCCAGGAAAGAGACAAACAGCGAAGGGTCAGAAACCTTGACCGCGCGATCGGAGAGCACCACAGGAATTCCGGCCTTCTTGGCTTCCTGCAATACCGGCTCAAATCCGGTCTCCACCACCGGCGAAAACGCGATCACATCCACGCCTTCGGCGATGAAAGAGCGGATCGCTTTAATCTGGTTCTCTTCCTTCTGTTGGGCGTCCGAGAAACGCAGATCTATACCTCTTTTGGCCGCTTCGGCTTTGATGGAATCGGTATTGGCAGTCCGCCAACCGCTTTCGGCGCCGACTTGAGAAAATCCGACCACCAGCTTTTTATCTGCAGCCAATAGCGCGGTCACCGAGCCGGCCAGGATCGCCGACAAACCGAACAGGCTAATAGAACGACTTAATACATTGATTTTTTTCATTTTTCTGGGGAACTATTTTTCGCTGGACACCGCAAAGAGAGCGGCGAAATGCGATGAATCCCAATACGTTCTTTCGCGGAAAAATCAATATCTACTTGTCCAAAGCGCCTGAGGCCAGGGACTTAATTCAGTTCACGAAGAAAAAACGGATCGAACGCAATAAACCGGAATGCAATTCACGGGAATATGAAATGCTGCTTGTCACCCGCACGCGCCGATCGCCATGGCTAACCGAGTTCTAATTCAATTTGCTCATCCGGCCCTGCAAAAATCGAAGGTCAACCGGAGGCTCATCGCCGCGGTGCAGAATTTGCAGAATGTCACCATCAACGATCTCTACGAAGAATATCCCGACTTTTTCGTGGACGTGCAGCGCGAACAGGAGTTGCTGCTCAACCATGACATCATCATCTTCCAGCATCCTTTTTACTGGTACAGCTGCCCTGCCCTATTGAAGCAATGGGAAGACCTTGTCCTGGAGTACGATTTTGCCTTCGGAGCCCAAGGAAGCAAACTCAACGGGAAATGGGTCCTGACGGCGATGACGACCGGCGGCCCAACATCGACTTATCAACGTAACGGGTACAACTATTTTACGATCCGAGAACTATTAACACCCTTTCGAACAAACCACCCGGTTTTGCGGGATGGTTTACCTGCCACCCTTTGTGATTAGTGGAACCTTGGCGATGACTAACGAGAATGAAATTGCAGGATTCGCCGCCCTCTATCGCCGTGCGGTGGAAAGTTTACGGGATGGAGGTTTTGACTCCGCAGAATTCGAACGCGTAACCTATCTGAACGAGATTCTCAGTCAGGAAACAGGAGACAGGATTCAGGAGTCAAGAGCACCCCACGTATCTGTCTAGGTGCAGGTCATTTGGCCAGATCTGAATGGCATCGCTCGGTCCGACAGAACAGAGGCTGGAGGCCTATGCCCCGAAGTTCCGGGGTGAAACCAGTTTGAAACCATGGGCTGGGCTAGGCTCTCTTGGGCTCTTCGGGTCACCGATTGGAAAGGTCCAAACTCCTTCCGGAGTGGCAGGAGTTGCACGATTCTGCGACTCCTGGCTCCTGAATTCTGATTCCTGAATCTTGGCTTCTTGGCTTGTTGTTTTAGAGTTCAAAACTATGGAAACCGAAGGACTGCTTTTTCAGGCATTCATCTATTTATTGGCAGCGGTTGCCACGGTGCCGATTGCCAAGCAACTGGGCCTGGGTTCTGTCCTTGGCTATCTCTTAGCCGGAGTGATCATCGGTCCGCACCTGCTGGGCCTGGTTGGCCATAGTGGAGGCGACGTGATGCAGGTCGCGGAATATGGCGTGGTAATGATGTTGTTCCTGGTCGGACTTGAGCTTCGCCCAGGTCTCCTTTGGCGGCTGCGCGGCCCGATTATCGGGACGGGAGGCGCTCAGGTCATTCTGACCACGCTGGTCTTCGCAGGCCTTGCGGTAGCCTTCGGGTTCCGCGTTCAAGTCGCGTTGGCGATCGGGATGATTTTTTCGGCCTCTTCGACCGCGATTGCCCTCCAAACATTGACCGAGAAGAAGCTACTGAACAGCAAAGGAGGTCAGACCTCCTTTTCCGTCCTTTTGTTCCAGGATCTTGCAGTGATCCCGATCCTGGCGATCCTGCCTCTCCTGGCCATATCGGGCGCCGCGGTTACGCCGTCTTCCGTACATAACCCGCCGTGGCACCGTGCTCTGCTGGTAGTCGGTGTCGTGGCCGCCATCGTGGGCGGAGGGCGGTTCTTAATCCGTCCGGTTTTCCGCTATCTGGCAAGTATCCGGCTTCAAGAAATATTCACTGCGGCGGCATTGCTGTTGGTGGTTGGGATTGCCCTGGCCATGGAGACCGTTGGCCTATCGCCGGCCCTCGGCACATTTTTGGCCGGGGTGGTTCTCGCGGAGAGCGAATACCGGCACGAGCTCGAGTCAGATATCGAGCCCTTCAAAGGGCTGTTACTCGGGCTCTTTTTTATTTCGGTCGGATCCACCATCGACCTGCCGCTGGTGCAATCTCAGCCACTGATGATGCTAGGACTGGTCCTGGGGTTGCTGATTGTGAAATTTTTGGTGCTTCTTCTCATCGGCAAGATCACGCACCTGGAAAAGAGCCAGAATTTTACGTTCGCGTTCGCTCTGGCACAGGGAGGCGAGTTCGCCTTCGTGCTGATCTCGTTCGCCGCCCAAAATCAGGTCATTGATACGAAAATCGGCAATTTGCTCGTCGCGACAGTAGCTTTGTCGATGGTCGCGGCGCCTTTCCTCTTCACGATCAACGAACGCCTGGTACAGCCTCTGTTTTCGAGCCAACTCACCGACCGAGAAGCCGACGAGATCGATGAAAAGGATAATCCCGTAATCCTGGCAGGATTCGGACGCTTCGGCCATATCGTTGGACGCGTTTTGAATCTGCAGGGGATCAAGACCACGGTGCTCGACCTCGATGTCGAACAGGTTGAGCTGGTGCGCAAATTGGGAGCCAAGGTTTTCTATGGTGACGCGTCGCGGCTGGAACTCCTGCATGCGGCCGGCGCGGACAAGGCGCAGCTTCTCATTGTCGCGGTCGACGACGAAGAAAAGTCTCTGCTTATCATTGAAACCGCACAAAAGCATTTTCCCAATTTAAAGATCCTGGCCAGAGCGACGGGACGCGATCACGCCTACCGTCTGTTAAGCCATGGCGTCGAACACATTTTCCGGGAAACGTTAGGCAGCTCCTTGGAGCTGAGCGTAGCTGCGCTTCGGATGCTCGGGTTTCGGGCGTATGAAGCTGAACGTGCTGCCAAGGCGTTCCGTATTTACGATGAACAAACAGTCAGAGAACTGGCCCCCTACTCGGAAGATCGTTCGAAGTGGATCGCCCAAGCCAAGAAACGGATCCGGAGCATGGAGGAATTGTTCGAGATGGAAAGGCACCGGAAACGCCAATCGGATGTGGGATGGGATCGCCCAAGCGCCACGTGAGGCACTCTTCAATCGTACTCGTGCTCGTTATCGTTATCGTGCTCGATTTCTTTGCGATCAGCAGACCGAGGGCGACGACGACCACGAGGACGATTGCAAGGTGACGCCTCACGCCTCATCCCCATTCGTGCTCGTCGTCGTCTCTCGATCTTTTAGGGGTGGCAGACGGAAAGAGGGGAAAGACGAGGACGAGCACGATTGGGGGGTAGGGTGAGGCTCCGTCCGAACCGGGGTTTTCTGGGTCGCCTCGCCCATCGACGTGACCCCCTACGGAATTTGGTCGACCAATCGACCCGGGCAATTCATGGGGGTTCATGTCATGAGGCAGGTTAACGCGGAAAGCCCCGGTTCGGACGGAGCCTCACCCTACCAATCGTGCTCGTGCTCGTCATCGATTTTAAATACATAAAGCTATCTTTTGCCTGATTCGCTCCGGAAGTTGATCGGAGCGACTTTCCCCTCGGCTATGTGCGCCACGATAGCCCTGAATTTCAATTGATTCCGGGCAGGCTCCGCCCTTCGCGGCCAGTGGCGACCCCTTGACAGTTGGTGAAGTTGGCGCGGTGGTGAAATTATGCAAGCCCAAAGTGCGCAGTCTCTGGAAGAGCAACAGAGCAAAAGCGCTGAACGTAACTGATTGCTGGCCATCCAGTGGGTGCTGGTGCGATGGCGTCCAGATCCAGATACTGCTGCTTAATCTGGTTTTCCATGTTGCCGCGCGCACAGTAAAAGTCTTCATAACACTTTTGGGCGCGGAAGCGATCAGGGGACTGCTGGTCATAGTCAAAACCTTCGGCGCTCAGATTGGTGACGATAAAGCGGGGATTGTCTTTGTCCCCTAAGACCTCCGCTTTGCCGATCACCCGGCGACTGAGAGTCCAACTTTTGAGGGTTTGATATTGCAACTCTGTAAAGCCGCGCGCCACCCCGCCACACAAAATGGCCGACTCGCGTACCCGGGCAAATTTAACCTCTAACAATTCCCGAAGCCGGCTGTTGCCAGCTAGCCCCAGACAATAATAGACCTTTGGTTCTTGGGCCTCGCACCAAGCCATGATCTCTTCGCGACAAAAGCCGCTATCGGCCCGGACAATGATCTTGGCTTTGGGCAACGTTTACGGATCGCCGGAACGATTTTCTGGAGCGCCTCGACTGCCCCTCGAGCCTCGTCCCCATCGCTGGTGCGCAGCTCGGCCCAGAGCGGAACTGAGCCGATAAAAGCAAAGAGAGGCAGATAGCAGTAGCAGCCATAGTAGCCGTGAAAGAAACGTCCTTCCTGCTGGCCGTGGAGCGGATCGTCACTGGCATCCAGATCGATAATCACCTCTTTGCTATGCTTGCACAAACAGCTCACCCCCTTGCGCAAAAGGATGTCCTCGATCGCCTGGTGGTGTGCGCTGATCTTATGGTAACCTGTTTTTTTATTGTTTCCAAGTTCCAGCCGGTTAAGGGTCGAAGCGCTGGCCAGAGCCTTGCCTTGATCCTCTGGAGCACGCCTAGTGGCCAGAAGATCCTCTTTACCGACCACCACGGCAAAGAGAGGATCGAGTCGCAAACTATTATGATCATTGAGATCCTCGTAGCCAGCAGCCAGCCCCAGCAAACGCTGAGCAATCAGTTCGCGCACGGAGTGTTCGATCAAGAGCGGGTTGCGCAGATCGCTAAAGCAGCCGGCCAGGGAGCGAGAAATCCCCAGACCCTCATCGATCTGACGCAACAAGAGCATGCCAGATGGGGTTAAGGGTGGCAGACGGAAAGAGGGGAAAGACGAGGACGAGCACGATAAGGAGCACGATCACGATCCTCTTTCAGAGAGAGTTCGCGTGACTCACCAGGACCCGGTAATGGCGCAGGATTTGTTCCACGCTGAAGACAATCGCCGAGATCTGGTTTTCGACCGGCATATGTCTGGGGGTGCGGATCATCAGGCTGAATGGTCCGGGGCGGGCATGGCCGAGGCTGAAAAGGGAATGGCAATCATTTGGCCGCTGGGGAAAGACCTGGATTGGTTCACTCGCCAGCGGCACCAACCGTTGGACCAACTCCAAAACCGGCCAGAGAACCTCGCAAGCAATCACCCGGCTGGAAACCTGGACTTGGAAACCGGCAATCGGTTCATTGGCTTTGACTGCGAGAATGCCATCCAGTTCATTGACCGTCAGTTCCTGCTCAAAATATTGAATCACCGGATCGGACGCACTCTTCCAGAAATCGCCCGTGAAATTGGCGAAATGGCCTGAAGAGCGATGCGGATTGGCGACCGGGTAACCAAACAAGGCGAAATCCCGGGCTAAAAGCGGGGCCAGATCCAGGTCCAGCAACAGCTTGACGATCGCATGGGTGCTGAGCATCTCTCCGGATTCGATACCCGCAAGCAATGCGAGACGAACAGGGACACGCCCGCCCCGGGGACCAATGAACACGTAGCTGGGTATCACTCGTCCATCGACAGCCAACCCACGCCACCTCGCCAAACCGGGCGACTCCGCGGTGAGAAGGTCAAGGTGAGACCAAGGCTCCTCGGCTGGAGAGACCTCATCCAGCCCCAGCGGGGCTTGCTTGTCACCTGAAACGGACAACGATCTGTTCATGAGCAATCTCCTTTTTGAGCGACCGAGAGCAGGGAGTAATGGGAAGGTAGCAGGGGGAAAAGGGAATGTCTACTAAAATAATAGGGATTCAATCGACCGCTTTTTTCTCCAGCGCTTCCCCGAACAAAACGAAAAAATGCGTTTCGATCCTTGCGAAAAAGATAAAGACGGATTAACCGAGTGGATCGTTACGAGACTTGCAACGATCGCAGTTGTCTGATGAATTAGTTCCTTAACCAGGTTGTTGCCATCCCACAGCAGCCACTTAACCAGAATTGAAATAATGTCCAGGGAGTCTATTAACGCCCAAGGTGTGCCCACATGCCGTCAACCCTTGATGCCGGGAGTGAATTCTTGGTCTCGGGCGAACGTCTGCCTAATGGCATTGACCTTTAACGTTGTTCTTGAATCATACCGCAGTGCGGATAGCTTGCGTCGCTCATTCGGATTATAAAATATGCGTTTTCCTTTGGCGCTGACGTTGAAAATAGCCGGTCACCTTTTGCGGCATAAGCTGCGAGGGTCCAAGAGGTTTGCCACTGTCCTACAACTTGAACCGTTGCACACCTGCAATCTGACCTGCACTGGCTGTGGCCGAATTCGAGAGTATTCGACCTCAATGAAGGATGTCATGCCTTTAGAGGAGTGTCTGAATGCAGCCATCGAGTGCAACGCTCCGATGGTCTCCATCTGCGGGGGTGAGCCTCTGATTTATCCGCAGATCGAAGCATTGGTGAACGGACTGCTGGCCCAGCGCCGGATCGTCTACGTTTGTACCAATGGCATGTGGATGCGGAAGAAGATGAGGGATTACCTGGCGGTTACGTTTGCCCGCCAGCCGGAGATCATATCGCCGCAGCTTGACCGCCTTGGGGCTGAGAAACTGCTGACTCCGAGCGAGATCGAGCAGATCAAAAAGGGGCCGAAAGACCCGGGCAAGCCGGTGATCTCACCGAGTGGGTGGATGTATTGGAACGTGCACCTGGACGGTCTGGAGAAGACCCACGACATCATCGTGGAACGCGAGGGCGTCTTCCGGGAATGCATTCTGGCCATGCGGATGGCTAAGATTCTCGGGTTCCAGGTGGCGACGAATACGACTGTTTACCGGGAAACCGATGTGGAAGAAATCGAGCATCTGTTCGGTTATCTGGCCACTTTAGGGATCGACGGCCACACAATATCGCCTGGGTACGACTATGACGCGGCCAAAAAGGATATGGCCAAACGCCTCGGATTGGACCCGGCGAATTTCTTTCTGACGCGGCGAGCGACCATTGAGAAATTTTCGCGCGCAGTGACCTGGGGTAAAAAATACCCACTTTTTGGAACGCCGGTCTATTTGGAATTCGTGGCGGGGCTAAGGGATCTGACTTGTTCAGCCTGGGCAATTCCGACACGGAACATCAAGGGCTGGAAAGCGCCTTGCTATTTCATGACGGACGGCCACTACGCCACGTTTAAAGAGCTGCAAGAGAAAGTCGATTGGAGCAAATATGGAGTCGTCGATGGCGTAGCCAGAGACCCCCGATGCGAAAATTGCATGGTTCAGTGCGGTTACGAACCGTCTGCGACCATCGGTTTGCAAGGCAAACCCGGTGACACGTGGAAGAACATCTGGTTTAACTTCGGCCCGCGCCCAAGGCCGGAGAATCATCCGGATCCCAAGATCGTGTTCAATGGGATCTCGGCGGCCGCCGCCAAGCCGAAGCAGGAGGCGGTTGTTGTGCGCGGCTAAAATGAATTGTTCAACGGGAGAACATGGTGAATGACGATGCAGGAGTCCACGCGCTCCTAAAACAGGCAATATCCAGGGCACAACAGCACTTAATCAGTCTTCAGCATCCAGAAGGGTATTGGATCGGCGAATTGATCGTCGATTCCACGCTTTGTTCCGACTACGTGACATTCATGCATTGGGCGGGAGACGTCGATCTCGATCTCCAGCAGAAGTGCATTGATCACATCCTCAGCAGACAGTTGCCGGACGGCGGCTGGAATATTTATCCCGAAGGTCCCTCGGAGGTTAATGCGTCAGTCAAAGCATACCTGGCGTTAACTTTGGCCGGGTTCTCCAAAGAAGACCCGATTCTGGTTATTGCCCGGACGAAGATCCGCGAACTCGGCGGTATCGAAAAGACGAACACCTACGCGAGACTTTACCTGGCTTTGCTCGGTCAGATTCCGTGGGACGCTGTGCCGACGATACCAGTGGAATTTCTCCTTCTTCCCAGATGGCTGCCGGTTAACCTCTATGCAGTTTCCGCCTGGACACGGGCGATGGTGGTCCCCCTGGCCATTATCAACCATTACAAACCGACGCGAGTGCTGCCTGCCGAGCGGGGGATTTCTGAGTTGTATCTCGATCCGACCAAGGTACCGCGCACAAAAGCGGCGGGACTGAAACAGTTTTTCATCCTGATCGACCGATGTCTGAAAATAATCGAGCGGAACAGGATTCTGCCGTTGCGCAAAACGGCTCTGAATGTCGCCGAACAATGGATGTTGGAACGAATCGGTGACGGATGCAGCGGGTTAGCCGCGATCTTTCCGGCGATGTTGAATTCGATGATTGCCTTGAGATGCATCGGATATCCAGCCACCCACCCGATCTACCGGAAAGCAGACGCCGATTTCCGGGAACTTTTTGTCGATGACGAACAGGGGTTTAGAATTCAACCCTGTTTTTCGCCAGTTTGGGACACCGCGATCACTCTGGTCTCTCTCTCACGTTCTGGAATTGGCGAGAGCCATCCGGCTTCCCGCAAAGCGGTTGGGTGGCTTTTGGCCCAGGAGGTGCGCATCGCCGGAGATTGGGCGGTGAACAATCCGAAACCAGAACCGACAGGCTGGTGTTTCGAATTCAACAATCCTTTCAGCCCCGATGTGGACGACACGGCGATGGTGTTGCTGGCTCTTCATACCGCCGGCTACCGGGATGACCCCTCTCTTTATGACCGGGTGGTTCGGTGGCTGTTGAGCTTTCAAAACAGGGACGGCGGATGGGCGGCGTTCGATAAAGATGTTCAGAACCCGCTTCTTGAGAATGTCCCTTTTGCGGATCACAATGCGATTCTGGATCCCAGTTGCTGCGACGTGACCGCTCGCGTGCTCGAGATACTCGGCGATCTCGGATTTCGTCCCGGCCATCCGGCGATTGATCGGGCCACCCTGTATTTGCGAGAGACGCAGGAATCCGATGGCGCGTGGTACGGCCGCTGGGGCGTCAACTACATTTACGGAACCTCTCAGGTCTTGCGGGGAATCCGGGCGGTTGGCCTGGATATGAATGAACCCTGGATTCAGCGAGGACGCGACTGGCTGGAATCCTGCCAGAACGAAGACGGTGGGTGGGGCGAAACCTTGGCATCTTATGACGACCCGAGCTTACGGGGCAAGGGGGTAAGCACACCTTCGCAAAGCGCCTGGGCGTTGCTCGGATTATGCGCTTTTCGGGAAGTGAATCGTGCCAGCGTTGAACGCGGGGTGCACTATCTTGTTTCCTCTCAGAACCCAGACGGTTCCTGGAGCGAAACCTTGATTACCGGGACCGGCTTCCCGCGGGTTTTCTATCTGAAATACGACATGTACCGGAACAATTGGCCACTGATGGCCCTTGCGCGGTATGCCATGGGAGTTTCGGCAAATGGCCAGGAAACAGAGATACTTTCGGACTTAGCGACCGAGGCGCAGCGCGATTCTGCATTGCAACCGACCCAAGAAGCAGCGTTTTCTTCTTTGATCTCCAGCTTCGCTTCTCTGCCAGTTTTTGTATTGGTAAAAGATTTGTTAACGAAGCTGAATCATGGATAAGCGCAAAATCCTGGTTGCCGATCCGATTTCACCCAAAGGGGTCGAACTGTTGGAAACAGGAGGGCAGCTTCTCGTTGAGGTCAAGACGGGGCTGAAAGAAGACGACATCCTCGGTATCGCAGCGGAGTATACCGCGATCGTCGTTCGCTCGCAGACCAAAATCACGGCGAAAATAATCAATGCGGCCAAACAGCTGAAGGTCGTCGGGAGGGCTGGCGTCGGAGTTGATAATGTGGACGTGGGCGCAGCAACCCGCCGCGGTGTCATCGTCATGAACACCCCGGGCGGGAACACCATTTCGACCGCCGAGCATGCCTTTTCTCTGCTGGTTTCAATTGCTCGAAATATTCCTCAGGCGCACGCCAGCGTAAAAGCGGGCAAATGGGATCGAAAGAGTTTTGAGGGTGTCGAGCTGCACGGCAAAACGATCGGGATTTTCGGGATGGGCAGGATTGGAACGGAAATCGCCCGCCGCGTCATCGCCTTCGGGATGCGCCCGGTCGCCTACGATCCGTACTTGTCCAACAGCCGTGCGCGTTCGCTGCAAGTCGAGCTTTTTGAAGATCTCGATGAAGTGCTTGCGCAAAGCGATTTCGTGACCATGCACATGCCGCTCACGGCGGAGACCAGGCACTTGATCAACGCCGATCGCATCGCCAAGATGAAGCGTGGCGCGAGGATTGTGAATTGTGCGCGAGGCGGCCTGATCGATGAACAGGCACTTTTTGAAGCCCTTAAATCCGGCCAGATCGCGGCCGCCGCGCTGGATGTTTACGAGACTGAGCCGCCAGCGGCGGATTTTCCTTTGCGAACGCTCTCAAACGTGGTTTTCACACCACACCTGGGCGCTTCAACGGCCGAGGCGCAAGAAAGTGTGGGAATCGAGATTGCCGAGGCGATCCGCTCGCTTCTGTTGGACGGCGTGATCCGGAATGCGGTCAACGTTCCTAACATTGATGCCAAGACGCTCGCTGCTGTTGCTCCGTACCTCGCTTTCGGTGAAAAGCTTGGGCGATTTTTGCGGCAGGTGGCGCCCAAACGGTGCGAATTGCTTTCCATCAATTATAGCGGGAGGGTGAACGAGTTCGAAACGAGCACGATCTCCCGATACATTTTAAAAGGATTTCTCGAAGAGGCCGGAGGCGAAGATGTTAATCCGGTCAATGTGACGTCGTTCGCCCAGACCTTGGGACTGAAGACGGTCGAAACCAAGGATAGCGCGGCGGGTGAATTCACGGATCTGGTGGATCTTCTTGCGACCGGCCAGGGAGAAACCGTTTCCGTGGCGGGAACCTTTATTGGGGCCTCGCCCAGAATTGTCCGGATCAACGGTCGCCATGTCGAGGCACGATCGGTCGGAGTCCTGCTTCTTTTGGAGAATCATGACGTTCCCGGAATTGTGGGCCAGATCGGCACGGTTCTCGGAGCGCACGCGGTGAACATTGCGAACATGTCCTTAAGCAGAGATCACCGCGGCGGAGAGGTGCTCACCGTCTTGAACCTCGACTCTGTACCCGACGAAACGATTCTCGCATCCATCCTGACGAATCCCAATATCCTGAGCGCGAAGGTTGTGAGGTTGTAGGCAGGAGCAGGAGTCAGGAGCCAGGAGTTCAGGAGTTGCAGAACAAGAGAGAGGTCCGCTCCGTGCGACGCTTTTCGCGATGCGCACAGTTTCTCCCACAGAATTCCCCCTCCACTAACCGTCGCCCTTCGTCCTCGATTTCTTCGCCAACGAGGAGATTCTTGAGAGGCGAGCTTGATTGCTTGACTTTCGGGGTTGTTTTTTGCCTCGCATGCTTCTGGCTCTGGCTCTGGCTTCTGGCTCCTGGCTCCTGGCTCCTGGCTCCTGAATCCTGAATCAGACTTCCTTAAATGGCAGCTGGTGCGCTTGGGCGACGGCTTTGTTCCGGATGTGCCCGCCCATCACATTGATGCCGCTGGCAAAACCCGGCTCCTTCCGAATGGCTCCCTCCACGCCCCCTTCCGCCAGATATTCCACGAATCGGGCCGTGACGTTGGTCAGAGCTTGAGTTGCCGTTCGAGCATAGGCGCCCGGCATATTCGCCACGCAATAATGGGTGATCCCCTCCTCCACATAGACCGGATCATGATGCGTGGTCGGACGAGAGGTTTCGCAACAACCTCCCTGATCAATCGCGATATCTACCAGCACGCTTCCGGGTTTCATCGTTCTCAGCATTTTTCGAGTGATCAGTCTTGGCGCTCTGGCTCCGGGAACCAGGACAGCACCGATCAGGAGATCGGTCCGCGGCAACATTTCCAAAATATGCGCCTCGTTTGAGTAAAGCGTGTGCGCAGTGTGCATGGTGATATCGAGAAATCGCATTCGATCGAAATCGACCTCTAGAATCGTGACGTTTGCCCCAAGACCGGTGGCCATCCGAGCCGCGTTAATTCCCGAAGTTCCGCCTCCAATCACCACGACGTTACCAGGCAGGATACCCGGCACACCACCGAGCAGAACTCCCGTGCCGCCGCTATGCTTTGCGAGAAAATAGCCACCCACGATGATCGACATCCGTCCCGCAATCTCGCTCATCGGTTCCAGCAGCGGGAGGCGCCGATTGATTTCCACTGTCTCGTACCCGATCGCTGTAACACCCGATTTCAACAATTCTTCCGTTAACGATCTGGTCGCGGCCAGATGAAGATAGGTGAACAAAATCTGTCCCTCTCTCAACAGCGGGTACTCGGAAGGCAATGGTTCCTTGACCTTCACGATCAGATCTCCTTGGCGAAAGACTTCCGCATGATCGTCCGAGAGTCTCGCTCCGGCCTCTTCGTACTCCTCGTCCGAGTATCCCGCTCCCACGCCCGCCCCGCGCTCCACGTAAACTTCGTGCCCCAGCCTCTTGAGCTGGTAGACAACCGATGGAAGAACAGCAACCCTGCTTTCCTGTTCTTTAATCTCCTTGGGAACACCAATTTTCATAAAAGTCAGGAGTTCAGGAGTCGCGTTCAGTGAGATTCACGTGGCAAAAGTTTGTTGTACAGAGGAGCATAGGAAGTAAAGGCCGAAATAGACACTGGTGCAGAGAGCGCGAGCTCTCTAACCCGATCAGGAGCATGGTTCTTCCCGGTTAACGATGAAGTTATTCGTGAGATTTGCGGCGGCTAACTGTCACAATAAACCTATAGAGAAAAGTAAATATAAAATCACCAAGAAACCCATACCTAACCATCACAAAAAAGAAATACCATATCAATAACATCACAACAATAACAAAAAGAAAAAAAATACTATACTCAACACTCAACTTCTAAACGTAAAACCAGAAGTAATCATTACCCACAAAACAAAAACAACCAACGAAGATCCAAAAAATCCAAACTCACTCAGATCCAAACTTACTATTACCAATCCTGATACCACCAATATCCACGTAAGATCTCAAGTTCATCATGTCGTTGTGCCCGTAGGCCGGCTGTTGTATCGGTTCGCAGCTTCCGCGCTTACACACCCATCTCGATAAGCTAACTCATTGGCTCTAAGACTGCCACGTCACCACCGTGGCGATGGAGTCTACTGAGTTTAATGGATCTCGTTATACTAGAAGCTCGCAGAAGCTAGTCTTGAATTCTTATTAATCTATTCTCACCAACCAAACATATCCCTGGACGTTAGAGCATCTTCCAAGATTGCCAGTGCTGCAGCAGTTCCACAGTTACGGCTGTTACGAGCCGCGTTTCGTCCTGAAGCCTCTATTTACCACTTACACACCTTACAAAAACATCGCAAGCACTCGGTCTAATACGCAAAGATATTTAATTCAACACATCCAAAAAGCTCTTAACGAGATAAACATACACTTACATCATATACTCAGTGACATAAACAGATACAATAAACTATCTATTATATATACTATTCTAACAAATAAACACTATACCCAAAAAAATAACCTCACTAAACTATTATCTAATTAAAAAAAACCAAACCCAAATCAAAACAACGTTGACAGGCGATTATCGCCTCGTATTGCTCTTCGTGATCAACCAATCTCTGCAGAGACTAACGCCATATCCAACAACAAATCAACCAATGTAACCTAACACATACAAAAACAATTGGCGCAAATCGCCGATTGCACAAACCAAAGCCAAGATTGCAAAACTAACGTCAAAAACAGTCAGAGTCGGTCGATATCAATCCAGCCAAAATAAAGCCCAAAGATACCTTAAAAATAATCTTCGACGGGCATCTGCAGCGGATCTTAATAGTCTATTTAACTACCATCCTTCTATTAAAAAATCTGGCGATCTTAACTCTGATCAGCGGATCGGTATCAACATAGCGAAGTAACGCAACGAGAAAACCTTCATCTCATAAATAAGAATAAACACAAAAAACAAAATAAGCAAACAACAAGTAATCAACTCTCACACACACAAAATCATCAAACACACAACCAATAATTTACATATAAATGCGATAGTAATAAGTCATAAAAACACTTGCTTGGACTCGTTTTATCAAAGAAAACACAATAAAATAAACAATATAAAAATAATTATTATTAAAAGGGTGACGGAGTGGTGGAGCGGTGGAGTGGTGGAGTGTTGGAGGATGGAGTGTGGAGTGGTGGAGAATACCCGAAGAATCTGGTTTATGCGGGAAAATCTTTGGAGAATGCTTGGTTCGCAAGGTCGCTTCGTTTGTGCTACGCGCAGCCATTGGCTTAAAACAGAAAATGGTAGATGCGAGAAAGAAATGATCAAATCATCCGAACGAGAACTTAGGGGGTGACATTGTTGGGCGAGGCTAAGCGGCAAGCCCCGGTTCGGACGGAGCCTCACCCTACCGGCTCTGGAATCAGTTCAACGAGGGATCATCCGGAGCAATTGCCAGCAGATGATAGGCGGGTCCAAGATCTTTCATCAGGTCAAGCCAGGTCTCGTTATTCGACGCATTGACCAAAATCGATTCGGTCGCGGGATGGACGACCCACGCACTCTGTTGGAGCTCCGATTCGAGTTGTCCGCCTGCCCAACCGGCATATCCAACGAACGCCCGGATCAATTTCGAACCGCTTCCGGCCATGATTTGCACTTGCTCTAGAGAGACTTGCGAATGAAAGGTTATTTTAGCTTCGCCTGCCACCCAATCGAACGAAACGATCGTCAACTCATGCACTCCGACCGGTCCTCCAAAAAAGACAGGGATTTCACCAAGCGCGTCCAGTTCGTGGTCGGGCAGAAAGTCGGTCAGGCTCTTGTTGGTCGGCCGGTTCAGAACGAGTCCATGAGCTCCTTCCTCGCCATCGTGAGCGGAAAGAAAGAGGACTGTCTTACGGAAATTCGGGTCACGTAAGTTAGGATGCGCAACCAGAAGCTGACCCGTCAAACTTGGAGTTTCGCTACCGGATGGGCGCATTTGAGAATCTAGGAAGCGATTACTTGCTGTTCAAGGACGGAGTCAGTATTTGTCCTGAGGTTCATAACATGGATAGCCAACGCTCGACTTTAAGAATCGCGGACCGCAGTTTCGAGTCTCGACTCCTGGTCGGCACCGGGAAATTTGCCAACAATTCGCTGATGCGCGAAGCCCTGGAAGCAAGCGGTACGCAGATTGTCACCGTTGCGCTGCGGCGGGCGGACCTTTCCGGTGGGCACGACCCGTTTGCGGATATTCTGGATTACATCGATCCGAATCGTTACCTGCTTTTGCCCAATACCAGCGGTGCAATGACGGCAGAAGAAGCGGTCCGGATGGCCCGGCTCGCAGCCTCCGCCGGTCTACCCAAATGGGTGAAACTCGAAATTCACCCGGACCCTCACTATCTGCTACCGGATCCAATCGAAACTCTAAAAGCCGCCGAGCAACTGGTTCGCGAGGGTTTTGTCGTGATGCCCTACATCAATGCCGATCCTGTGTTGGCCAAAAGATTGCAGGAGGTCGGTACGGCAACAGTCATGCCGTTGGGTTCGCCGATTGGAAGCAATCGCGGGATTCAAACCAGGGACCAGATCCGGATCATTATCGACCAGGCAACGGTTCCAGTGGTGGTGGATGCAGGGATAGGAGCGCCAAGCCACGCGGCAGAAGCGATGGAACTCGGGGCAGATGCGGTGCTGGTGAACACGGCGATAGCGATTGCCAGGGACCCTGGGCGAATGGCGACCGCATTCCGGAAAGGGGTTGAGGCAGGTCGCGTAGCCTATGAGATGGGTTTACCGGATTCCAGCTCGCTAGCCGTTCCCACCAGCCCGCTTGACGGCCTATTTTGCGCATTCGGTGTGAATATTTTAGAGGTCCGTAATCTGACCGTCTGGTTCCCCCGGCTGTCTTCATTTTTGCGCCGGAGGGCCGGTGAAATCAAGGCTGTGACCAACGTTTCATTCGATGTCCCGCTTGGCAAAACGGTCGGTTTGGTGGGCGAAAGCGGCAGCGGTAAAACGACCATCGGAATGGCGATTTTGAAGCTGGTGCCGCTGACCAACGGCAGCATCCTGTTTCGCGGAAAGGAGATCACAAACCTGCCGGAAAAAGCCTTCAGACCGTTGCGTCGGCAAATGCAGATGATCTTTCAGGATCCTTATGGATCGCTTAATCCTCGATGGGACATTTTGAAAATCGTGACGGAGCCGCTCCGGGTCCATTTCCCGTCACTCAATGCTTCTCAGCGGGAGAGCAAGGCAGCGGAACTCCTGCGAACGAGTCGGCCTGAAGCCTGAATTTCTGCGGCGGTTTCCACACGAATTCAGCGGCGGGCAACGCCAGCGCATCGGGATCGCGCGCGCCCTCGCAGCAGAACCTTCGCTCATCGTCTGCGACGAACCGGTCAGCGCACTTGATGTCAGCGTTCAAGCCCAGATCGTCAACCTGCTGGCAGATCTGCAGGAGGAACTGGGGATCACCTATCTGTTCATTGCGCATGACCTTGCCATCGTGGAGCATATCAGCGACGAGGTCGTTGTCCTGCGCGAGGCGAGGTTGTTGAAGCTGCTTCGGCCGAGATGATTTACCGCGCACCTCAACACGAATACACTCGAAACTTGCTCGCCAGCGTTCCGTCTCTCGATTAGTAACACCTCTATCAAATGAATTTGCTTCTGCGAAAGTTGATCGGCATGAATTGGCTGCTGTTGGCCGTGGCGGTCGGTTTGTCCATTTTCGGGGTGATGGCTATCTACAGCGCCACTTACATGCGGGAGGAGGTTTATCTCACCGAAATGTGGCGGCGGCAGATTATCTGGCTGGCAATTGGGATTGTCGTCTTCTTCGTTGCCGCGTTGGTCGATTACCGCGCCTGGCTCAATCATGTCTCTTTTCCTCTGATCATGTATCTGGGCGGCCTCGGATTCCTCGCCCTCACTCATTTCATTGGAAGAACGACCTTCGGGGCGCGCAGTTGGCTGGAAATTGGACCGATCAGCTTTCAACCAGCCCAACTGGCCGTGATAGCCACGTTGCTTCTCATCTCCTGGCTGCTCGCTAATACGGAAAACTGGGTCGGCTTGTGGCCGACGATCGGGCGAATTTTAAGTTGCGGCGCAATTATCGCCCCACCCTGGATCCTCATTCTGATTCAGCCCGACCTTGGCGAATGCCTGGTCTGGATTCCTGCGGTCCTAGCGCTTCTTTACGTCGGTCGAGTCCCCAAACGGTATCTCCTGGTCATGATCATTGTCGCGATCGCTGTGGTTCCGGTAGTTGCCAATTTCGGCTTGAAACCGTATCAACGCGAACGTCTGACCACCTTTCTTAATCCAGACTACGATCCACAGGGTGCGGGTTGGACGATCAATCAATCGTTAATCGCGATTGGATCCGGAGGCTTCTACGGCAAAGGGTTTACCGCCCCGAATACGCAGGTGCAACTGGGTTTCCTGCCCTCGACGATCGTGCATACCGATTTTATCTTTGCCGCCATTGGTGAACAGTTGGGATTTGTCGGAACGATCACCCTGGTGGCGGCTTTCGGAGCCCTGCTGCTGACGGGTCTGTTAATCGCGGCATCGGCGACCGACGACCTGGGTCGATTGGTGGCCGTTGGAATCATTACGCTTCTTTTTACCCACGTTTACATGAATATCGGGATGACGATTTCCATCACCCCGATCACCGGCGTTCCTTTGCCGATGATCAGCTACGGCGGATCATTTCTGGTGCTGGTGCTCTTCGCCCTTGGCGTCCTGGAAAGCATCTGGATCCATCGAAAGATCCGCGGAGCCGCACAACCGACGCAAGCGTGACAGGAGCCAGGAGCCAGTGTCAGTCGTCAGTGTACAGTAAAGGTCAGCTGAACGGAAGGTCGAGGACGATAGACGAGCACGAGTCACGACGGAAAAGAACAGCCGATATGTTTCGCGCCCGTTGAACTGTCCTGAACTCCTGAGACTCCTGAACTTGCTGGCTCCTCGGCTCCTGGACTCTTGACTCCTGGACTCCTCGCCCTTCACCAGCTGACGCTGACCCCGCTCGTCGCACCCGCGCCACCATTTCCGCCGCCGGCGCCGCCGAAGATCACAGGATCGTTTTTTTTCCCGTTGTCCGCGTCGGCACATGCGCCGAACAACAGCGATACAGCAAGAGCAAAACGGCTGGGAGAAGCAATGTGTCGCCAAAGCGGCGTCTTGGCGGATCGGCGTCCGGGAAAGGAAGATGGCCCGCCGAGCATTGCTTCGCAACCGTCGGCCCGCTTCCTCCCTATCCCCCAACCGCTTGATACTTCTTTAGCCCCTGCTGCCATAACGTGTTGGCACCGAATGCAATAATCAAGACCCAGCAAGACTGAATCAACAATCCCTCCCAGAGCTCAGCCCCGTGGGTTTTGACCCATAAAGATTGAGATTGGAAAATAAAGCTCATAGGGAAAAGGCAAGAATCTTAGAACCGCCTGCATGGCCGGCGGCAAAAAGCCGATCGGGAACATGTGGCCGCTCAAAAAATACTCGAATGAGTAGATAATGAATACAACCGTCGAAATTTCCAGCATCCAGAATGCAAAAAGCGCCACGGAGTACGCGATCAAAAACTGGATCGCTCCGGCTAAAAACACGCTGATGATAGTCAAAACCCAAGTGGCCCACGAAGAGGGCCACACCAGGTAACCGTGGAATGCCGCGAAGATCATGATCACGACCGGCAGTGTAACCAATGTGTAGAGCAACCGGTTGCTGACAAACAGAGCCAGCCTGTAGACGAGATAGTTCATGGGCTTGATCAGGAAGGCGTTCATCTGCCCATCGCGGATATCCGCCGCGACCTGCCACTCATCGTCCCCCGGCGTGATAAGGCTATCCAGCACGAGAACCAGGAGGAAATAGTAGACGACCGAGGCACGGTTAAAATTGTTGATATCACTCCCTTTCGCCTCAAAAATGGCACCCCAGATGAAAACCGTGCCCAAGAGCGGAACTAGTCCAAAAAGAGCTCGGAAAAAGAAATTCCAACGATAAACAAAAGTGTTCTGCAAACCGATGTCGAAGACTTTAAGATATTTGTGCATTTGGAAATCGTTGGAGAACAAAATGCGTTCAGTGCGAGACCAAGCTGAAGAGGGAAAGCATCGCACGGAGGTCACAGAGGGGGAAAAGAACAGGGATGAGGGGTAGGCTCCGCTCACCCCGCTGCCTGACCAGGCTAAACACCACCTGTTCTGTCGCAAAGCGGAACGCTTCGCTACGTTAGTAGATCTTGATGAAAGCCTTTTCCCGAAGGCTGTCGATCCATCGCTGAGTCGCCTTTTGTCTCTGGACCTGCTCCAGCTTTTTCTGGATCCCATCGCGAACCTCAGGAAGCGGGATGAATCCCGATTCCTTTTTGGTTTCGCAGTAGAGAATATAAAACGAATCCCCGATTTGCACCACCTGGCTGGTCTCTCCGGGCGAGAGAGCGAAGGCCACGTCAGTCAACTGCTGATTTAAGGTTTTGCGATCCACCATTCCCCAATCACCGCCGGATTCAGCTGTGCCATCCATCGAGTAGGTCTTGGCCATGGTGGCAAAATCAGCCCCGTTTTTGACCTTATTTCGAATTTCATCGGCCATTTTTCGTGTGGAATCACCCGAATTCGCATCAAGCGGATCGGCATTTAAAACGATCATGCGGAGCTTCAGTTGCTCCGGTGTCACAAACTCCTGCTTGTTCGCTTCGTAATAAGCCTGAACCTGTTGCGGGGTAGCCGTAAAATTCCCTTTGACGTTATTCTGACGCATCGCCCCTACGATGACCTTATCTTTTTGCATCTCACGAAATTTGCCGATCGAATAGCCTTGAGCGTTCAACGTTCGCAGAAAAGCCTGACGATCACCGGCAAAATCGTCCTTGATAATGGTCTGGATCTGATCGTCCACGACATATTCGGGCATACTGAAACTCTTTTTCTTGAAATCCTGGACGATCAACTGCCGGTCGATCAAATCACTGAGTGCAGCGAGGCGAGCTTCCTTGATCTTATCGATCAGTTCCTGGCCGGTGAATTGCTCCCGCAAAGTGTGCTCACGAGGCCCGGAGACTTCCTGCACCTGAGAAAAAGTAATGACATCGCCATTCACCACAGCTGCGACCCCGTCGATAACCTCAGGTTCCGCGGCCTTGGATTGGGGAACGAAAAAACCGATGGCGAATAACAGGTAGAGCAACAGCTTCGAGGGCATCATTATTTGTCAGGAGAGTCGGCTTAAAAGCTCTAGCAAACTAGGAAGAGTATTTTCGCCTTCGCTAGAAGTCAAGCGCGGAAACCGGTCGCCAATTAGAAGGTAATCGCCTCCCCGCGTCAGCATCACTTTGGAATCCTTTACTTCGATCGAAACCACTTTCGCTCGGGCCGCCACAAGCTTTATCTCGTTTAGAATGAGAAGATTACGAATAGCGTCAGGATGCGGTCCAAACTGGTCTCGCCAATCGCGTCCAAGCTTCTGGAGGGCCTCCTTCGAGTTTGCTTCAGCCAGTCTTTTGTAGGCCTGGATACGCATCTGCGGCTGCGAAATATAATCGGCCGGAATAAACGCCGGTTGGAGTGGTTGAAGTGCTCGAAGATATTCGGCTTCATTGGTTGAAATAAAATCGAGACGGATATGAACTTCGGTTCTGAGGCGGCCTCGCTTGCCTTGCAATACCTCCACGGCACGCTGCAGTAGTTGGCAATACAAATCAAAACCAATATTAATGATGTGGCCGCTTTGCGCTGTTCCGAGAATGTTTCCCGCACCGCGGATCTCGAGATCGCGCATCGCAATTCTGAATCCGGCACCGAGCCCGGAGTACTGTTGAATGGCGTTAATCCTTTTCCTGGCCGCTCCGACCGTCATCAGGTGGCGGGGAAGTAACAGATACGCATAGGCCTTGTGCTGGGCTCTCCCGACTCTTCCGCGCAGCTGATACAAATCGGCCAGGCCAAAACGGTCGGCTCGGTCAATGATGATGGTGTTAGCGTTCGGGATATCCAAACCGCTCTCGATGATGGTGGTCGAGACTAGCACATCCGTTTTGCCGCCGACGAACCGTTCCATTACCTCTTCCAATTCTTGTTCATCCATTTGACCATGGCCGACATCCACTCGCGCTCCGGGACAAAGCAGGCGAATCTTTTCTTGAACCCGATCGATCGATTCCACGCGATTATGGAGGAAATAGACTTGCCCATTGCGATGCAATTCCCGCTGGATCGCGTCGCGAATGATTCGCTCGTCGTAACCGCAAATGACTGTTTCGACTGGAAGACGATTGGGTGGCGGCGTCTCAATGACGGACATATCCTTGGCGCCGACCAACGAAAGGTAGAGCGTTCGCGGAATCGGCGTCGCAGAAAGCGTGAGAACGTCAATCAATTGGAACTGCTCCTTGAATTTTTCCTTGTGCCGCACACCGAAGCGTTGTTCCTCGTCAATGACCACGAGCCCGAGTTTTTTGAATTCGATATCGCCGGTGATCAACCGATGGGTGCCGACGACAATATCAATCGTTCCTTCTCTCAATCCTCGAACGGTTTCCCGCTGTTCCCGCTGCGACAGGAAACGGCTCAGCATGGCCACACGGATCGGATAGTCAGACATCCGCTCGCGGAACGTATTGTAATGCTGTTGGGCTAAAACGGTTGTCGGCACCAGCATGACGACCTGCTTGCCATTGATCACTGCCTTGAACGCCGCTCGGATAGCGACCTCAGTCTTTCCAAAACCGACATCGCCGCAGATCAATCGATCCATCGGACGGTCGGCTTCCATGTCAGCCTTAGTCTCCTGAATGGCTCGCAACTGATCGGAGGTCTCCTTGTACAGGAAGGACGACTCAAATTCGTGTTGCCATTCCGTATCGGGCGGATGCGCGTACCCTGATCGGGAGTTTCGTTCCGCCTGGATTTCCAGGAGCTTTGCCGCATAGTCGAAGACAGCTGTCTCCGCCGCCTTCTTCGCCCTGCCCCAGCGGTTGTCGCCCAGCGTGCTGAGCGTCGGGAACCGTTTACCGATACCCACATAGCGAGAGACAAGAAAGGCCTGTTCAAACGGGACATAAAGTCGGGCTTCATTAGCGAACTCCAAGACCACAACTTCCTGCTCTGTCTCGTTCTGCTGGAATTTCTGGATGCCGCGATATTTGCCGATCCCATGCTCGAGGTGCACGACAAGATCCCCTTCAGCGATTTGCGAGAAATCGAGCGGCGCTCGCCCCCCTCTGAGCCGCGATCTTCGCAGCGCGAGGCGGCGGGCGCTTGGGCTCTGATAACGGCCAAAAATTTCGGCGTCGCAGAGAATTGCGAGTTTCGCCTCGGGAAAAACAAACCCGCGGTTAAGCGATCCGACCACGAAGCGAACCGCGTCCACGTCCACTTGGTTGTCGCTCAGGACGTCCCGCAATCGCTCGATTTCTCCCTCGTTGTGGCAGACTGCGCAGAGTCGCCAACGCTCTGCGATCCAGGCCCGGAATTGGCTGAGCGCCATCTCGCGCTTGGTCTCCTCGATGAGAAAATCTCCCGCTTCAAAATCCTGAAAGCCAGTTTCAAAAAAGGCGGTCCGATAATCTTCAATGGCATCGCCCGGGGTTGTTCCCGCCGTGATCCTGATCTTCGCCTCGCCGGATTCGGACTCGATGCCAATTAAGACATCCGCCTTACGCACATAGTCGCGGAGACTGACGTTCAACTGTTCGGTATCCGCGATCAGCAACTCGCATCGATCCAAGGTCTGAATGGAGGTCTGGTCATCCAGCTCAAACTCGCGGATGGAATCGATATCCTCACCGAAAAGCTCGATCCTCACGGGCAGGGAATGATGCCAGGAGAAAATATCCAGGATACCGCCACGCACGGCGAATTGGCCCCGAGTTGTGACCTGGGGACATTTTTCATATCCGCTTTTCAAGAGGCTCTCGCAGAGCGCGTCTCGATCGAGGCGATCATTGCGATGCAAAATGAGCGTTTGCTTCTGGAGCGCCTGCGCGCTTGGCACCGCGTCGTCCAGAGACGACTCCGTCAGAACGACTACCACGCGTTTGCCCTCGGCAATCTTTTGCAAGACTTCGAGACGCTCGGCGACGAACTCCGGGTCCGGGACAGCTTCCTTTACCGCCGGCAGTTCGATTTCCGGGAAAAACAGAGCCTCAATTTGCCAGTTTAAAAGTCCGTTGAAAATGTCTTCCTGGCGCCGAACATCTGGGCAAAGAATCCAACACGATCTGGAGCTATGATGCCGGACGGCACAAGCAGCCACAAAGGCTTGGGCGCCCTCGCAAACATGGTCAAGCGTGACAGGGCCCTTTCGCCGTAGCAGCTCGAGAATGGGCTCGAAATTGCGAATTGAATCAACCAGGTCTGCCAGCTGTTCCGACATTACTGCGTGAGAAGGGAGATGGTCTGGGCCAATCGTCAGGCGATCGATGGTCCAAAACCTTCCAAACGGATGGCATCGATCGCTGGCCGAACGAATCTACTGAAAATTCAGCTCCCTGGTGATGCCGTAGCGCTCAATTCGCTTCCGCAATGTTGCACGTGTAACTCCCAGGAGTTTTGCCGCTTTCACCTGGTTGCCTTTCGTCCGCTTCATCGCGAAAAGCGTGAACTCCCGCTCCAGCCACGGCAGCAATTGAAGCGAACGGTCGGCGGAGGCAGCATCCAGCAAGATCTCGACGGCCATTTCCAGCGTGGGTCGGACCGGGTTAGTGCTGACAATCACCGGCAACTGGTCCGATCCACCGTCGGACTGTTGAGTAGCCGCTCCCAGCGGAATATCCTTCGGGAGCAACACTTCGCTGGTGGCAAGGACACAAGCGCGCTGAATGGTGTTCTCCAGTTCGCGCACATTGCCTGGCCACGGATATTCCTCCATCAGTTTAACCGCGTCCTCCGAGAGCTTGAGCTGAGGCAGGTGCTTGTGGATCGCAATCTTCTTCAGGAAATATTCGGCCAGCAGGTTCACATCCTCTTTCCTTTGGCGGAGCGGCGGCAAGTGAATCCTGACCACGTTCAAACGATAAAAGAGATCCTCGCGAAATTGCTTCTTGGCCACCTCTTGCTCCAGCGTCTTGTTGGTGGCGGCGATAATTCGCACGTCCGTTTTAACCGTCGCATTTCCTCCGACCCGAGAAAATTCGCCTTCCTGGAGTACCCGGAGAATCTTGCTCTGAACGGCGAGCGGCATGTCACCGATCTCGTCCAGGAAGAGAGTTCCTCCGTTGCTTTGTTCAAACCGCCCGATCCGCTGAGCTGAAGCCCCGGTAAAAGCTCCTTTTTCATGCCCGAAAAGCTCGCTTTCCAGCAGGTTCTCAGGAATTGCTGCGCAATTGATCGCAATAAAAGGTTGAACGCTTCGATTGCTGTAATGGTGAATTGCCCTGGCGACTAACTCTTTACCTGAACCGCTTTCCCCGGTGATCATGACCGGCGCGTCGCTATGAGAGACCCGTCCCACCATTTTGAAGACCTGCTGCATGGGCTGGGACTGCCCGACCAAACTGTCCTGGTACTGCTCGACGGTTAATTGGGGCTTGAATGCCGTCGCCGAGCGCATTTCAGCCTGAGCGGTCAGGGCCGCATCGACGACCGGCTTCAAATTGAACGGGAGCGACTCCTTGCGAAGGTAGTCGAAAGCGCCCAATTTCATCGATTCGATGACCGATTGGGTCGTTCCAAAAGCGCTCATCAGAATGACGGTGGCGTTAGAATCTCGCTGGCGGACCCTGGCCAGCAGTTCCAGTCCGCTGAACGGCATCAAATGCGTCTCTGAAATCAACAGATCCGGATTCTCTGCGATATAAATTTTATAGGCCTCGTCGGCGGTCGTCGAGGTGACAACCCGAGTAGTCGGCGTTTCGAGCTGATTTTGCGCCCACTCGAGAAAGTCGGTTTCGGGATCAACTAACAAAATGGTCTGCATCAATATCTGTGTCTGGTGGGCTACCGGGAACCATTCCAGCGAATCCGGTTCGCGGTCAAAACGTATAATTTTGCGCACCTATTTGGATGCGCAAACGCACTACCCAGTATTAAAGCACGGACCATAAAGCCCTTTCCTGCGCTGGTCCAATAACGATGCGCAAAAAAAGACAATTGACTCGGAAAATCTGCGAGTAACGCGAAAAACAGCCAAAGGCCAGCCCTGAGGGTTGCGCTGAAAACGGACTGGGGCTGCGTTGCTCGTCGCTCGCGTCCTGAAAATCGACAAAATTGCCGACGGCGGTATTCCTCCCACTTATGAGACGATGCACCAGCTACATATGAGAGGATGCGCTAAACCCCTCCGTATCGCCTATTTCGCCGCCCGAACTCCTCTACGGCTTCGAGCAGATCGTCCTTGCTAAAATCGGGCCAAAGCTTTTGCGTGACGTAGATTTCCGTGTAGCTCAATTGCCAGAGTAGAAAATTCGAGATCCGCATTTCGCCGGAGGTCCGAATGAAGAGGTCTGGATCTGGCCATTTATGCGTGTACAAACGCTCGGCAAAGACTTCGGCGTTAATCTGGTTAATTTCCATTTTTCCGGCCACCACTTCTTCAACAATGCGTTTCACGGCGTCGACGATCTCGGCTCGACCGCTGTAATTGAGCGCGAGGATGGTCGTCAGGCGCTCGCCGCCTGCGGTAGCAGCGATTGATTCGCGAAGCTGCCTTTGAACCCCGGCCGGCATTTCGTTCAGCCGGCCGATTGCCTCAAGCTTGACACTCCGTTTTCGCAAATCTTCCGTGTAATCCCTCAAAAACTTCTGCAGAAGGCCCATCAGAGTATCGATCTCTTCTTTCGGCCGCCGCCAATTTTCGGTGGAAAAGGTGTAGAGCGTCAGGTACTCGATGCCGAGGTCCAGACATGCCTCCACACATTCTTTAGCTGCGTTGGCGCCTTGGAGATGACCTCTGGTCCTTGGCCAACCACGTTGACGAGCCCAACGCCCGTTACCATCCATGATCACCGCAATATGTTTCAGAGCTCTCGTGGACATTCTTCGGACCCTGTGTCCTGCCAAGAACACTACACCAGAATAGTTTGAGCGCGACTTTGGCCCACCCCGACCAGTTTTAGCTTCGCTCCGGTCAGATCGCAAATGGTCCGCAGATAGTCTCTAGCATTGGATGGCAAATCCTCAAAGGACCGAGCTGCGGTGGTGGGTTGCTCCCAACCGGCCAATTCCACATAAACCGGGACACACTTCGCCAACTGCCGCACACAGGTGGGCGGGACTTCAATCTTTTTTCCTTCCAGCTTGTAGGCCACGCAGACTTTCAAACGGGGAAGTGAATCCAAGCCATCCAGATTTGTTACGGCCAGCTCGTCGATCCCGCTGAGAATCTGAGCATATTTTGTCGCGACGGCGTCAAACCATCCGCACCTGCGAGCCCGTCCGGTCACCGCGCCGTATTCCCGTCCCATTGAATGCATCAGATCCGCAACTACGCTGTCCTGGGTGGGAAATGGACCTTCGCCAACCCGAGTTGTATAGGCCTTCATCGCTCCGACCACACGATCAATCTTGTGAGGAGGTACGCCCGACCCGGTGCAAGCACCTCCGGCGATTGTATTCGAGGAAGTGACATACGGGTAAGTCCCGTGATCCACGTCCAGAAACGTTCCTTGCGCGCCTTCAAACAGAATCTCTTTACCGGCCGCCATCGCCTTATGAATCGTCAGGACGGTGTTGGTGATCAGCGGCCGAATTTTTTCCCCAACCTCCAGATACTGGTTAAGAAGCGCTTTGAATTTGATCGGCTTCTGGCCGAACTCTTCCAGCAGTGAATTCGCTTCCTTGACTCGGGCCTGCAATTTCAGGGTGAAAAATTCAGGCTGCAAAAGTTCTCCCAAACGAATCCCGACCCGGGCAATTTTATCCCCGTAAGCCGGCCCTATCCCGCGTTTGGTGGTTCCAATTTTCTGAGTACCCTTCGAGGCTTCCCATTGTTCGTCGATCGCCCTGTGGAACGGAAATACCAGATGCGCGCATTCGCTAATCAACAGATTCTTCGAGTTGATCTTAACACCCTGCGCACCCAATTCCGTGATTTCTTCCCAAAGGGCGACGGGATCCACCACAACCCCATTCCCAATGACACAGAGTTTGCCTTTGCGCAGAATGCCGGAGGGAATCAGGCGCAAGATGTATTTCTTTTCGCCAACAACAACCGTGTGGCCTGCGTTGTTCCCCCCCTGACTTCGCACCACGACGTCAACATTGTCGGTGAGGTAATCGATTACCTTTCCTTTACCTTCGTCGCCCCATTGCGCGCCGACTAAAACGATATTGGACATATATTCTTGCGGACAGGAAATGATCCCTGAACTCCTGAAGGGTTTTGGCGGGACAAACAACGAAAAATAGGTGACCCCCCTTCGCTCCGCAAGCAAGGATTCTCAATCGTAATCGTGCTCTTGGTTCGTCCTCGTTATCGTGCTCGTGCTCGTGCTCGTTCGCTTTCCTCGCCGGGCAGACCGAGGACGACGACGACCACGAGCACGATCAGGGAAAATCCCGCCGCTTCTTTATCGTGCTCGTCCTCGTCGTCGTGCTCGATTGCTCTCCTCGCCTGGCAGATCGAGGACGACGACGACCACGAGCACGATTATGATGCCTGAGCCGCACCTACGGCGCTTTGGCCTTAATGACGACAACCACCGGGCGATGATCGCTCGCCGAGTACCAATCAGCCGATCGATACAAATAGGAATGCGATTGATCGATTTGTGGCAAGAGGGCCTGGTCAGCCAGGATATAGTCAATTCGGTCGTAGGTATCACTTAGCCGCCGATAGTAAGTCCAGCGATCTCCTTGCGCATCTGCCAGCGCGATCTCTTTCAGACGGTTCGGGCCTTGCCGGGAACCGAGAATCTCCTGAATCGCAGGTTGATCTTTTGTGTCGTTGAGATCGCCGTAGACGAGCAGTTTCTCGTTTGGATCTTTGGCCAAGGCACCATCAATATGCTGTCGCAGCAGTCGAGCTTCGTTACGGCGCAGTAGAGCTTCTCCCGATGGAACCGCCAGCTTGGACTTCAAATGGGCGCCCACCACCCTCAATCGGAAGGCCGGATTCACTTCCATTGTCACATCCAAAAATCCACGTTCCACAGGTTCCCGTTTTCCGTTCAGGTCAAAGAAGAGATCACTTTCTGAGTGCCGTTCCACGATTCTGAATCGACTGAGTAACGCCAAATGCCGGTCCGGATCCGCGCCGCTGACATACTCTGTAAAAGGAAATTCGAGACCAGCTTCCTTCAGCCGCTTTTGGAACTCCTGGAACTGATCGGGCGGGCCCATCTCGGCAACGCCTAGAATATCCGGGTGAATTTCTTTGATGATGCGGATCAGCGTATTCTTTTCGCCCTCCGGCTTAGGACCCAAGACAGTTCCGCCGCCTTCCCGGCGATTCATCTCAAGATAATTTTCGACGTTGTAGTGAGCGAAAGTTACCGCTTCTTCAGCAAAAGCGCTCCCGACCAGCCAGAAGACGGCTAATGCACCAAGTTCGAGAATCTTCCGTGCAGGACCACGATGCGAACAGAACACAGGCTGGAACTCTATGCTACTTTGACGCAGTCGCGTCGTCACTTCAGGTGCACGGCGGTAGATCCCCGACGGGTCCGAGGCTGGGCTGCATCTCCAGGCCCTTTTGAGCAATATTTCCCGACTTACTCTAGGAAGGGTGCGTTGGCTCTTGGGCGGGCGCTTGAGTCTGAGCCGTCTGGACTGGTGCGGGTTGGCTCGGAGGGATGGGCTGAACCGGCTGTGCGGCCTGGTATGGCTGGGTGTTTTGGGGTGAACTCTTCAGGTCTTGTCCGGCTTGATGGAGTTCTTTGTCAAATTCCTCACGGGCCTTCCGGAACTCGTTCATGCTCTGACCCAGACTCCGCGCCAGCTCTGGAAGCTTTTTTGCGCCGAAGAGAACAAGAACGATGACCAGAATTAATACCCATTCAGTCGGCCCTGGCGTCACGAGAGCGATGGTATGCATATTTTACACCGTATCGCAGGCTCGGATGAGTTTCATCCGAAACCTGCGGTGTGTATCCGATTTATTTTAAGGCGTTCAGACGAGAGATCAGATCTGCTTTGCTCGTCAAACCGACCACTTGGTCTTTGACCTCGCCCGATTTGAAAAACAGCATGGTCGGAATATTGCGAATCCCAAAGCGATTCGAAAGGGTGGGATTGTTATCGACATCCACTTTCGCGATCCGGACGGCCGTCCCTTGTTCTTTGGCGATTTCGTCCAAAACCGGCGCAATCATGCGGCAAGGTCCACACCAGGTCGCCCAAAAATCAACGAGGACGGGGACGTTTGCGGCGCTCACCGTCTGATCAAAAGTGGTTTCATCCAGATGAGTAACTGATTCAGTAGACATAAGAACTTAAGGATTTCCGCGTTGCCTCCAGTCGACACTTACAGATCAACTGAAGGCAATCAGCATTTGTAAAATAAGCGATATTATCAAAAAAGCCAGTAGCAAGCCGATCAAAGGAACAGTCAGAGGATCGCGTTTTGTCTCGGGGGTGCCGGACATCAGCGTGTGTACTCCGCGGGAATCGCTCGCTCCAGGATGTGGTTCCAGGCGAGCGGGTTCCGGGCTTTCAGAATCCTCCACCACGGGCTGCTTCCTTGGCGGTACCGGAATTCTTGCCACACCCTTTTTCGCTTCAGCCATTGACCTATATACCGTTCCAAATTTGCTCGATGTCAACTCCGTAAGTTCCGAAAGCGCGATCGAACTTACTCCTTGCGCTCCCAGCCTTTTCCTCACAGTTTCGACGCGATGGTGATATGAGAGTACTGGTCACAGGAGGCGCCGGATTTATCGGTTCTCATTTGGTGGAGGCTTTGTTAGCCGATGGGCACACGGTCTCAGTCATCGATGATTTCAACGACTTCTACGATCCCAAGATCAAAAGGAAGAATCTGCAAATGGTTCTCCCCGATATCCGTCTCCATGCCATCGATATTCGGGACAAAGACGCCGTGCTGAAGGCTTTCGCGACCGAAAGGCCGGAGACAGTCTTTCATCTCGCTGCCCGCGCTGGGGTGCGACCTTCCATCAAATGGCCTGAGCTTTATCTTGCCACCAACATCAATGGAACCTTTCACCTCCTCGAGGCCTCAAAAGCGCATGGGGTGACGCGCTTCATCTTCGCATCGAGCTCCTCGGTCTACGGTGCGTCGGAAGTGACTCCTTTCCGTGAAGACCAGGCTCTCATGCAGACGTTGAGCCCCTACGCCTGCACGAAGCTGGCCAGCGAACATCTTTGCTCAAACTATTCGTACCTCTACGGCATCCGCGCCGTTTGCCTGCGCTTTTTTACCGTTTATGGACCGCGTCAACGTCCCGATCTGGCAATTCACAAATTCACCGATTTGATTCACCGCGGCAAACCGATTGACGTTTACGGCGATGGAACAGCGCGCCGAGATTTCACTTACATCGATGATATTATCCAGGGCGTAATGGCGTCGATCCAGTACCAGGGTGCCCTTTTTGATATCTTTAACCTTGGAGAAAGCGAAACGATCCAACTCTGTGACGTGATTGCCGAAATTGAAGCCGCGCTAGGGGAAAAAGCGATGATCAATCTGCTTCCACCGGTACCGGGCGACATGCCGGCGACCTATGCCGATATATCAAAAGCCCGGCAGCTGCTCGAGTATGCGCCGGCCACCCAAATTGAGGCAGGTGTGCAGAAATTCATTGAATGGTATCTTCGATCGCATGCCCTATGAGCGTCTCCTCCATCCATAACGTTGTCGATTTATGCAAAGCTCTGGTCCAGATCCCCAGCGAGAACCCGTCCGGTTCCGTGGCAAGTCAGGGCGAAGAAGCCATCGCCCGGTTCGTCGGCGAGTTTCTTGAGAGCCTTGGCGCTCGGGTGGAATATGAAGAGATAGGACCAGGGCGACCCAACGTGTACGGATGGTGGCCGGCTCCGCCTGGATCAAGTCAACGTATTCTCTTCGCACCGCATCTGGACACTGTCACGGTGGAAGGGATGACCGTGGATCCTTTTGCTGCCCAGTGCCTTGAATGGAAAGTTGTACGGGCGCGGAAGTTCAGACACGAAGGGATCGATGGCCGCGATGCTCTGGGCACTGAAATCGGTCGATCTCTCGAAGCTCGACGTAACCGTTGGTTTTGCCGGACTTGCGGATGAAGAGTTTGAACAACTTGGAGCCCAAGCCTGTGCAGCCCGAGAGATGGCGGATTTCGCGATTGTCGGCGAGCCAACCAATCTTGACGTGGTGTTCACTCATAAAGGAACTGCCTGGCTTGAAATCGAGACCCGTGGAAAGTCCGTGCACGCCTCAATGCCGGAAATTGGCCTCAATGCAATCGACCGCATGACCGACACGCTTAAAATTCTGAACACGCGTTTTCCTGAGATTTGCCCGGTTCCACCGGATCCAGTTCTGGGCAAACCGACCCTCAGCACTGGACGGATCCATGGCGGAGCCAAGATCAACGTTGTCCCTGACCGATGCTACGCCGAGATTGACATCCGAATTTTACCAGGCCAGGAATCGATGGCGACGGCTGTCGCGGAATTTTTCCAGCAGCACCAGGTTCCCGCGATTGTCAATCCGATTAAGGTTTCCACTCCTCTTTATACGCCGCCTGATAACCCGTTGATCGGGAAATTCATTACCCTCGGGTCGAAACTGGTCGGAGCCAGCTGGTTTTGCGATGCCGCTTTCTTCGCGTTGAAAGGTATGCCTGCGATCGCCATCGGGCCTGGGTCAATCGCCCAGGCTCATACCGCCGACGAATTTATTGAGATCACCGAGCTCGAGCGCGGCGCAGAATTTTTTGCCAATTACCTACTCTCTTTTGACAATGGCCGATTCAAAGCCTAAAGCCGCGATCACACCCACCCGGGCTGAAGATTTTCCGGAGTGGTATCAACAAGTCGTTCGCGCAGCCGACCTGGCGGAAAATTCGGAAGTGCGAGGCTGCATGGTGATCAAGCCATGGGGATACGGCATCTGGGAAAATATCCAGCGCCAACTGGATTCGATGATTAAGGCAACCGGACATAAGAATGCCTATTTTCCTCTGTTTATTCCGCTCAGCTATTTCGAGAAGGAGGCGGCCCACGTCGAGGGATTCGCCAAGGAATGTGCTGTTGTCACCCATCATCGCCTGGAAATCGGCCCCGATGGCAAAATGCGGCCGGCCCCTTCAGCCGAGCTGAGTGAACCTCTGGTGGTCAGGCCAACCTCGGAAACGATTATCGGCTCAGCCTTTGCCAGGTGGGTTCAATCGTATCGCGATCTGCCGATTCTGATCAATCAATGGGCGAACGTTGTTCGGTGGGAAATGCGTCCTCGCCTATTTCTAAGGACAACGGAATTCTTGTGGCAGGAAGGCCATACGGCCCACGAAACGGAGCAGGAAGCGATCGAAGAAGCGGTCCAGATGCTGGAAGTCTACGCCACCTTCGTGCGCAACCATCTCGCGCTGCCGGTCTATCACGGCGAAAAGACCGAAAGTGAACGGTTTCCCGGCGCTGTGCAGACCCTCTGCATCGAAACGATGGTTCAAGATCGCAAAGCGATCCAAGCCGGCACCTCCCATTTCCTCGGTCAGAATTTTGCGCGCTCGGCAGGCATTCAATATGTCTCGCGCAGCGGTACGGAGGAACATGTCTGGACCACCAGTTGGGGTGTTTCGACCCGATTGGTCGGCGCGCTCATTATGACGCACGCTGACGACGATGGAGTGATACTGCCGCCCAGGATTGCCCCCTCCCAGGTGGTGATACTCCCAATCACACCCAAAGAAGAAACAAAGCAGGCGGTTCTGGAAGCGGCCACTCTACTCCGCGACAAGATCGCTGCCCAGCGCTACGCGGATGAATCGATCCGTGTGGAAGTGGATGAACGCGATTTCGCGGGAGGATCCAAAAACTGGGAATGGATTAAACGCGGAGTGCCGGTCCGGATCGAGATCGGTCCTCGTGATCTTCCCACAGGCAGCGCCGCCGTTTCCCGGCGCGATCAACCTGTCAAAGCAAAAGTCTTCAAGCCGATTACCGAAATCGTGGATCAACTCCCTGCCATTCTCGCAGACATCCAACGGAACCTTTACGATCGCGCGAAAACGCTCCGTGACTCCAATACGGTAAGGATCGATTCGAAAAACGACTTCTACGATTTTTTTACTCCCGGCAATAAAGAGAAACCGGAAATCCACGGTGGATTTGCCCTCGCGCACTGGTCCGGAAGTTCCGAGGTCGAAGCTCAAATTAAAGAGGAACTCAAGGTAACGATCCGCTGTATCCCGTTTGATCAGGAGGTCCGCGACGATCGGCCAGGCGAATGTGTGATCTCCGGAAAACCAAGCCCCCGCAGGGTTCTGTTCGCCAAATCGTACTAGCGGGGATTTTCCTCCTCCCTCCTCCATCGTGCTCGTTATCGTTCTCGTCCTCGTCCTCGTCTTTCTGTCTCTTTTACTTTGGAACGTCTCTCGATGGCGCAAAACCCGAAGAACACAGGCTGGAAGCCTATGCTACATGGGATCTCAGGACCGTCGAGCGATCTCCCAGAGCCATCCCGGGAGCGATCGCCGTGCACCCGGAGTGACGGCTGATGACGCAAAGCAGGACCGCATCACCTGATATGGAGTATAATACTTCCGATGAATGTCCAGTTAGAGTCGGTGACCATCAACGGGGAACAGGAATTTAAACTCCGGCTGGACGGGATCCTGTTTGGAGTGTTTTGGACGAAAGAAGAAGCGCTGCGTTACGCCGAGGATGTCCCTTTTAATTGGGACAACGACCTCTCGTTTTGTCGCCCCCCTAGGAAGTAGTGTCAGTGTCAATGGCTCCTGGCTCCTGTAGAATCATTTTTCTCCGAGTCGCGTAACCTCCATGCCAAGAAGGCAAACGTCATCGGAAAACTCTGTCCGCTTCGAGAACTGTCGAATCTCGGCGAAAACTTCAGCAAATAGTTCGGACGATTGCAACCGGGCGCGCTGGCGTACCGCATCAATCAGGCGCTCACAGCTATAAAGCTCGTGGTTCGGGGCTTCCACCTCGAAACAGCCCATCGGTAAAGAGCATGACAAAATCGTCCACCTCCAACGGGCACTCAGAGGTCCGGTATTCCATGCCATCAAACAATCCAAGTGCCGGTCCATCGCCGCCATTTGAGCTCATCTGCTCGAGTTCATTTCGGCCGCGATGCAGGAGCAACGGCTTGGGATGACCTGCGTTTGCATACAACATCCGCGAACGTTTCAGATCGGCGATGAGATAGAAGGCGGTCGCGAAGAGCGTGATTCCGGTGTGCCTCAGGATTCCAATGAGACTGCCATTAATTTTAGAGAGCATCGCCGCCGGGTCTGCGGACGTGGCGCTGAATTTTTCGACCAGAGCACGCATCATTGCCGTGACTAGTCCAGCGCGGACGCCGTGCCCCATAACGTCGGCGATGAGGACGTCCACGGCCGTATCGGAACGGCGGCTGATAAAATAAAAATCGCCGCTCACCGATCCCGTCGGATAGAAGAAGCTCGAGAATTTGATCGCGCTCTCCGAAAGCGGGACGCCATGCGGAATGCTCGGAAACTGTTGAGGCAGAAGAGCCATTTGCAGTTCACGCGCCATTTTCAAATCCTCTTCTATCTGCTCGTTTTTCTCCCGCAGCTCCCGTGTCCTTTGCGCGACACGCTGTTCCAATTCCTGGTTGAGGCTGCGAAGCTCGTCCCGGGTTTGTTCGAGCTCGATATTGGTGTCCTCCAGCCGTCTTATCAAGAGCTCGTTGTATTGCTTCATGACCTTCTGCGCCGGAGGATCATTGGCGGGGCTGGAGTGCGTCGAGCGACGCGGCTTCCCCTCTTTTCTTATTTCCTCGATGACATTCAGAATCGAGTTGGCAGATCCATGTTTCTTGATGATTCTATCCGCCCCCAATTCCAGACCGAATTTCTCAGCATCAGGGGTGAGATCGGCAAAGCTATAAAGAATAAAAGGAATCTGATCGAACTCGACTCGGCGACTGACTTCCGAACAGAGGCTGTAGCCGTCCATATTCGGCATTAAGACATCCGAAATAACCAGATCAATCGGTTGCCGCTGCAAAGCGGCAAGCGCCTCGATCCCATCTTCCGCTTCAGCCGTGGTGTGCTGCCCAGCCTCGAGTGTAAACCGCAGCAACTTACGGTTCATGGCGCTGTCATCCACAATGAGGATTCGCATCGAATATTCTCCTGTTTTTGAGCGAGTTGATTGACCGCGTTCAAGCTAGGATTTCATTCCTTTTGCTTGCCCACGGGCAGAGCGAAGTCGTCGTCCGAAGATTTCAGCATTTCTCCGATTATCCTTGGTGTGTCCATTTTTGCTTTTGGCAATCATTTGATCGCACCTCGTTTTTGAGCGGCAGCCATCTGAGCCGGGTAACCAGATGCTGCCGTGCGTCCCGAATCTACCTCGATTTGAAAATATGTATGATAAATATTAATAATACTAAAAAATGGGCCATCCTTATCGTTTCTCGCCCTTACACCAAATGGCATCCGGCGGGGGAGGGTGTCGGCGTAGCGGCGCGTGGGCCCTCGCCCATGGTAGGGTAAGGCTCCGTCCGAAACGGGGCTTCCCGCGTCGCCCTGCCCTGCGGTGTGATCCCCAGGTGGAATTGCTGGGCGTAATTGGTCGACGCGATGATTTATAGGGAATGACGTCACGGGCGAGGCAACGCGGGAAGCCCCGGTTCGGACGGAGCCTCACCCTACCTCGCCGGGGCTCTTCGTGTGAACCGCCACGAAAATCCTGCGTCTAATTGGTCGACCAATCTCGTATGGGGTTACGTCGCAGGCGAGTGCGCCGCTAAATGTGCGCGTCTTCAAAAACCTGACATAACAGGATAAATCGCTTGCTTTGAACTTGTTACGTATGCTTCTTTGCTGGATCTGCCTTACCCGCACTAAAGTCGCAGTGGCGTCCGCCGATATCATGCTATTGTTGCCATCAGTGAATGAGTTTCTCTGGGCATTCCGGAAATCGCTCCGATTAGGAACGAACAAATCCAGAATGCTGAGAGGAACAGAGGGGTGACCCCGCGAGGGGTTTCTGTATCTGGCTCTCATAGTTTGGAACCAAAAACTGGAGAAAGGGAGATACAATGGAAACAATTAGCATTCACGACGTTGGGCTGGTTCTGGCGTTCTTCGCCATAGTGCTCGCTCCGCGGGCGATCGCGACCTATCTGGCCGTGGGAAAATAAACGACGGCGCATCACGCCACGTTCGATCGGCTGCTGCTTAGGTGGCAGCTCAACGAAAGGAAAATAGATATGGAAGCCTTAGTATTCGGCATTGTCGCAATCATGAAGCTGTTCAGACATGAGGAGAAGATGGTACCCGAGCCGCTACAGTTTCGGCCGTTTGATATTCAAGCACTGAAACAGGTGTACAACGGCAGGGTTGACTCTTCGAATCGGCCCTCTGCCCGGCATCAGTCGTATGCAGCTCAAGCTCTGTCCTAATTTGACAAGCTATGAGCGCGCGACCTAAATCCAGTTCTCCCCAGACAAATGGTTAAAATGGACGCAGAGAGTGGAGCAAACCCGGATTGCAATGCTGGCTTGACTCGCGGCCGTCCTACGTTATCAGGTGAAGTTAGGGGGCGCGTGTTGCATCCGGGATATTCGTTTAAGGGTTGGCCGGCTACATGATGGAGGACACGATTGATCAATTGAGGCCACGCAAAGCGCTCAAGCAGGACCGGCCACTGTTGGGGTTACCACACCCCTTCGATAAGCTGCATCCCCGGATGTACGCATCGGAACTGCTCGGTACGGCGCTCCTGGTTTTCCTCGGACTTTCCATTGTGATCGCATTCTGGGGCCGCGGTGCCCCGCTGACCGCTCTGCCAATTCCGGCAGGGGCCCGCAGGCTCCTGACAGGTTTTCTCTTCGGTAGCGTGGGGGCCGCCATTGCTTTTTCGCCGATTGGGAAGATGAGCGGCGCGCACATCAACCCGGCGATGACCTTTGCTTTTTGGCTGGAGGGCAAACTCCGTTGGCGCGACGCGAGCTTCTATACGCTGGCGCAATTGATCGGGGCAGCCTTCGGGTCAGCCGCCCTTATTTTCTGGGGTACTTCAGGGGCCAGTGATGCCTGGGGCGCTTCGCTACCAATGAAAGGCGTGCCCTACTGGCTACCTATTGCGGGCGAGGCGTTCTGCACTTTTGCTCTCGTTCTCTTAATCTTTATTTTTGCGGCACACAAAACCACGCAGCCTTTCACGCCGCTGGTGAATCCACCGCTCTTTGCAGTACTCACCTGGCTGGAGGCGCCGCTATCCGGTGCCAGCGCCAATCCGGCACGTTCATTCGGACCGCAACTGATCGCTGGGCTTTGGCAAGACTGGTGGGTCTATTGGGTCGGCCCTTGCCTGGGCGCGGGCCTCGCGGTCGCTGTGCTGCGGGTTCACACGTTACGGCATCTCCGCCCGAGCGAAGCGCGCACCTGCCATTTTGGACATCACGGGGCCACGGGACCAAGTCCCGAGCACGTAGCCTAAGGCTCGTTCTCTCGTTCGCGTCATCGTACTCCTCGTCATCCTACTCGTCCTCGTCGCCTCGTCGTCGTGCTCGATTGCCTTCCTCGTCCGGCAGAACGAGCACGACGACGACCACGAGCACGAAAAATCACGCCGCTTCTTTATCGTCCTCGTCCTCGTCGTCGTGCTCGATTGCTTTCCTCGCCGGCCAGAACGAGCACGACGACGACCACGAGCACGAGCAGGAAAAATTACGCCGCTTTTTTATCGTCCTCGTCCTCGTCGTCGTGCTCGATTGCTTTCCTCGCCCGGCAGAACGAGCACGACGACGACCACGAGCACGATCAGGAAAATCACGCCGCTTCTTTATCGTCCTCGTCCTCGTCGTCGTGCTCGATTGCTTTCCTCGCCCCGGCAGAACAAGCACGACGACGACCACGAGCACGAGCAGGAAAATCACGCCGCTTCTTTATCGTCCTCGTCCTCGTCCTCTCGTCGTGCTCGATTGCTTTCCTCGCCGGCAGAACGAGGACGACGACGAGCACGAGAATGATCAAAACGCCTTGAGTTGGAAACATCGCTCGGGCGACAGAACACAGGCTGGAAGCCTATGCTCCATTGGCTTTCCGGACTGTCGAGCCCCCTAACCAGCGCCTCACCAGCAAACAAAGCCGCCGTCCACAACTAGATCCACGCCGGTGCAGAAGGAGGCTGCCTGGCTAGACAAAAAGATGGCCGGCCCGACCAACTCGTCCACGGTGGCCATCCGGCCCATCGGGGTTTCGGCCTCGAACTGTTTGGTTTGCCATGCCATCTCCGGGCGCAAATTCATCGGGGTGGCCGTGTAGCCGGGGCTGATGGAGTTGACGCGCACGCCTCGATCGCACCATTCCATGGCCAGGCTTTTGGACAAATGAATGACCGCGGCTTTGGAAGCGTTGTAATGGGCTTGCATCAGCCCGCGGTTGACGATCATACCTGACATCGACGCAATGTTGACGATCGAACCCTGCTTGCGAGGCAGCATAACCCTTGCCTCCGCCTGGCACGAAAGGAAAATCCCGGTGAGATTAATGTCCACCACCCGCTGCCATTGCTCCAGAGGCATTTCCTCGGCTGGCGCGGCATTGGCGATGCCGGCACAATTCAGGGCAACCGAAAGCGGTCCAAGCTGCTTTTCCACAGCGTCAACGGCTTGATGCAGATCGGCAGCTCAGCGTGACGTCGCCCCGTGACGGCCAAGCGCCTGACGGCCCAGCTCTTTAATCTGCTCGACCGTACCATCCAGGCCCTTGCTTGAAGCTAGATCGAAACAACCAACGGATGCGCCCGCTTCCGCCAGTCCCACGGCGATCCGTTGGCCAATCCCACTGCCGGCACCCGTCACAAAGGCAATTTTTCCTTCCAAGCTAAATAAATTCATAACTGTAATTGATTTCTAGATGAGGAGTTGCGGCCTTCTTCCATGCGATAAAAATTCGACTTCACCACTCCATCACTCCATGACTCCTATCTTCTGTCCTACCGTGTTGCCAATTCCATGATCGCAACGTTGGTGGCGTCACCGTGTTTGAGAGTGCCTTGTTGGACTCCCGCGGGCGAGCACAAGCACCCGATGAGCCAGTCCGATAACTTCCTCCAGGTCGGAGCTGACGACGACCACCGCCATGCCCTCACGCGCCAACCCGACGATCGTCTCATAGATGGCCGCCCGGGCGCCCATGTCGATGCCCCGCGTCGGTTCGTCCAGCATGAAGACCTTGGGCGAACGAGAAATCCATCGGGCGATGATCGCCTTCTGCTGGTTGCCGCCGGAAAGAAAACGCATGACCTGATCGGGCTGGCCCTTTAACGCCGAGACGCTTGATCGCACTGGCGGCAAAGGATGCGACTTTCGCCGGCATCAGCCAACCGTCAGGGGCCAGTCGGTCAAAGTTGCCCAGCGCCAGGTTGGTGGCCACCGTATGGTCCAGGACGACCCCCTGCGCTTTGCGATCTTCCGGGACCAGGACGACCCCGGCTTTGATCGCATCCTCGGGCGATTTGAGCTGAACCGGTTGCCCTTCGATAAAGACCGAGCCGGACGCCAACCGGTCCGCGCCGGCGATGGCCCGGATCAGTTCCGTGCGCCCGGCCCCGACGATACCGGCGATGCCAAAGATCTCACCGGCCCGCACGGAAAAGCTGACGTCTCGAAACGCGCCATTGGCTCCCGTCAAACCCTCCACTCGCAAGACTTCCTTGCCGGTCGGCTCCTCGATTTTGGGGAAAATACGATCCACGTTGCGCCCGACCATGTTCTCGAGCAACACGTTCACGGGCACTTGGGCGGAAGCATGCGTGGCGACCAACCGGCCATCGCGCAAAACCACGATGCGGTCGGCGATCCGCGCGATCTCCTCCAACCGGTGGCTAATATAAATAAAGCTGACCCCTTGCTTGCGGAGTTGATCGATCTGGGTGAAAAGCCGGTCAGTTTCCCCGCCGCCGAGGGCCGCAGTCGGCTCATCCAAGATCAGGAGCCTGGCTTTGAGAGTGAGCGCCTTCGCGATCTCAACCTGCTGCTGGGCGGCGACCCTTAAGGTTCCAACCAGCGTCGTGGGCGGGACATCCAGGCCGAGCCGATGCAGTTGCTCGGCCGCACGCCGGTTCATCGTCTCGCGGTCGATCCGGCCCCCTTTCATTGAGAAGCCGGCCGACAAAGACGTTTTCGGCAATCGAGAGCTGCGGCAAGAGCCGCATCTCCTGGTGGATGAGTACGATGCCGGCTTCGGTAGCCTCGCCCGGGCGGGTAGGCGCGTAAGGCTGACCCTCCCACGTCATCGTGCCGCTGGAGGGCGGGTAAGAGCCCCGCGATGATCGACGACATGGTGGACTTGCCAGCCCCGTTCTCGCCCAAGAGCGCGACCAACTCGCCCTCGTAGACATCCAGGTCGATACCGGACAGGACCACGTTGGTGTCGAAGCTTTTTTCGATTCCGCGCAGAGACAGCCGCGGCACGGCGCCCCTTGGAGAGGGGTCCGGCGGACCGTCCGGGGCTGTATTGGCGTGTGAGCTCATCCGCGGTGGATTTAGCGCGTTGCCTTAAGGGTGTTTGTCGATGAAGGGCGCCACGTTTTCCTTGGTCGTCAGGACCGCCTCTTGCAGCTGTTCTTTGGGCAGTTGCTTGCCGGCGATCAGATCCAGCGCAGAATCCAGCGCCAGTTTGCCCATGCCCTGGGTCTGTCTGGGTCATGGTCGCGTCCATCGTTCCGTCCCGAACGGCTTTGAGGCCGGCCACGTCTCCATCGAAGCCAAAGATCCAGACTTTGTGGCCCACGTTGGCTACCTTCACCGCGTGCGCAGCTCCCAGCGCCAGGGCGTCCGCGCGGCCAAAAAAGGCGTCAATGTTGGGATAGCGCTGCAGCATGTCCTGGGCAATGGCAAAGCCCTCATCCTGCATCCAGGCCTTGCTGGGTTGCTTGGCCACCACCTTGATGCCGGGGCAGTTGGCCATCGCCTCGTTGAAACCCTTGTCGCGGTCCATTTCCGGCGTGGTGCCCTGTTGGCCTTGGAGGATAGCGAGATTGGCTTTACCGCCAGTCACCTTGCAAACGTATTCGCCCAGGGTCCGGGCTGCACTCACGCTATCGGTGGCGATGAAGGTATCGCCGGGAGCGTCAGGGGCGTTGCGGTCCACGTTAACGACGGGAATATTGGCCTTTTTGGCCGCTTTCACGGGAACCCCTGCGGCGGTGGCGCCCGCCGGGATGTAGATGATCGCCTTGACCCCGCGGGTCATCAGGTCTTGGATCTGGTCGACCTGGGTGGCCGCGTCACCTTTCGCATCCGCCACGATAAGCTTAACGCCCTTGGCCTTGGCTTCGGCATCGACGGATTGCTTGATTTGATTGAAAAAGTCCGCTTGCAGGTTGGCGACGGCCAAACCGATCGTCGTTTCCTCCGCCGAGCTGGATAACGAGGCAGCGAAACAGAGGCTCAGGGCTGCCATGGCCCTGGTAAAGTAAGTATTCTGAAGGAACATGTTGATAGGATGGATTGTTAGGAGGTTAGTTTTTAGGGGTTGTTTTCTTAGGATAAATCTGAGCCGAAGGGCAGGCGCGCAGTTCCGGCAGTTGGTCATCATTAGGCTCCTCGGCGGCGCAGCGTATCAGAGCTGACCGCCAGCGCGATCACCACGCCGATAACGATCTGCTGGATGAACGGGGAAACGCCCGTCAAGTTCAGGCCGTTGTGCAGCACGCCGATGATCAGGACGCCCGCCACCGTACCGCCGATCCCGCCGACGCCGCCGCTTAAACTTGCGCCACCGATCACCACGGCCGCAATGGCGTCCAGTTCATAACCCAGGCCGGCGCTGGGCTGGGAGGAATCCAGCCGGCTGGCCAACACGATGCCCGCCAAGCCCGAAAGCAGCCCGCTGGCCACGTAGACCAAGGTCGTCATTTGTCGGACGCGTATCCCGGCCAGCCGCGCTACCTCGGCGCTGCCCCCAATGGCGTACAAGGCCCGGCCAGCCGCCCGGTAGCGCAGAAAAATCCAACTGGCGATGACCATCACGACGGCCAACGCAACCGTCAGCGATAAAAATCCAAAATAACGGACCGTGGCAAAGCTGTCGAACCAATCGGGATAACCGACGATTTGGCGGCCGTCGGTAATAATGTTGGCCAGGCCGCGGGCGATGGTCATCATGCTTAAGGTGGCGATGAACGCCGGCAACTTGGCCCGGGTGACCAGCAGGCCATTCGCCCAACCGCAAAGGGCGCCCACCAAGAGAGCCGCCACGACCGCCAGCAGCAGGGGTAACCCGCAGTCGTGGCTCAGCCAGCCCAGGATCATCATGGAAAATGCCAGGACCGAGCCGACCGACAGATCGATGCCGCCGATCACTATCACCGCGGTCATGCCAATGGCGATGATTCCGAGAACCGTGACCTGATCCAGAATGTTCAGCAGGTTCCGAAAGGAGAGAAAAGCGCTGGTGGTAAAAGAAAAGATGATGCAAAGCGCCACCAGCCCAATGAGGGGACCTTGGACGCCAATGAGCTTACTGGCCCATGAGGCTCCGCGATTTGGCGGCCGGAGAGCCGTCGGCTTGGCGGCGCCTTCGTTTGTCGGGGGGATTGCCATATAGAATTTCTCCTGCTTTAGCGTTTGGCCAAGAGGTCACGAGCCGGCGACCGCGAGTCCCGGACCGTCAAGACCGTAGTGGCGAAAAATTTCCTCCTGGCTTCCCGACACGGTGTGGTCGTCCGGAAAACCAGCGATTTTGAACCGGGTATGGATGCCTTCCTGGAGCAGCAACCCGGCGCAGGCCTCGCCCAAACCACCGTTGACGCTGTGCTCCTCCACCGTGATCACCCCCCCTGTTTCGGTGGCGGCGCTGACGCACCGCCGCTCCGTCCAGCGGTTTGATCGTGTGCAGGCTCAACACTCGGCACTGGATACCTTCCTTGGCCAGCAATTCCGCCGCCTCATAGGCGGGCGCCACCGTTTCGCCGCAGGCCAGAAAGCTCAGATCGGCACCTTCGCGGATCAGCGAGGCCCGGCCCAGTTCAAAACCCGAGTCTACCCGCGGCAAATGCGGCATCCGCTTCTTACCAAATCGCAGGTAAACCGGCTTCGGCAATTGGACGGCCGCTCGCACCGCTTCTCGGGTTTCGAAATTATCGGCCGGCGCCACGATCACGATGTTGTGAATCGCGCGCAGCACGGCGTAATCGTGCAAGGAATGGTGTGTCGTGCCCAGCGCTCCGTAGCTGACCCCAGCACTGATGCCCACGGCTTTCACCGGCCGGTCGGAGTAACAGAGGTCATTTTTGATTTGTTCCAGCGAGCGCGCGGTCAGAAAGCAGGCCGGAGACACCGCAAACACCTTTTTACCGGCCGCGGCCAATCCAGCCGCCACCCCCACCAGGTTTTGCTCGGCAATACCCACCTCCACGATCTGGCCCGGCGCGGCTTTGGCGAAGGAAGCCAGCTTGGCTGAGCCTCGCGAATCGCTGGTGACGACTAAAAGATCAGAATCCTGGCGAGCCAGTTCCAAGAGCGTGGCCGCGAACGTCTCTAATTAGCGAGTGCAAGTTCCATTAAGCCATTGCGGCTTCCGCCGCCTCCAGTTCAGCCATTGCGCGGCTAAATTCGTCGTCGTTGGGCACGCCATGATGCCACTTGGCCACGTTCTCCATGAAACTGACTCCTTTGCCTTTGCGGGTTTTAGCCAAGACCAAGCTCGGCTTGCCCGGCCGGAACGGCACCGCTTCAAAGGCGCGCACCAATTCCCCGACATCGTTGCCGTTGCAGCGTTGAACCGCAAAGCCGAAGGCCTCAAACTTCTCATCCAGTGGCGAGAGTTGGCAGACGTCCTCCGTGGAGCCGGTGATCTGCAGCCCGTTGCGGTCGACGATGGCCACCAGGTTATCCAACCGGTAGTGGGCCGCCATCATGGCCGCCTCCCAGTTGGAGCCTTCGGCTAGTTCGCCGTCGCCTAAAAGTGTATAGACCCGATAATCTTTGCGATCCATTTTGCCGGCCAAGGCGATCCCCGCAGCCACCGCCAGCCCGTGGCCCAACGCCCCGGTGTTTTGCTCCACCCCGTTGACGTCGCGCGTGGGGTGACCAATGTAATGCGAGCCGTAGCGGTTCAAGGTTTCCAGGTCTTTTTCGGGAAAGAAACCCCGGTCGGCCAGCACCACAAAAAGCGCTTCGGCGCAGTGGCCCTTGCTCTGGATGTAATAGTCGCGGTCGGGATTTTTAAACGTCTCCGGGCTGACCCGCAGAATCCGGTTGTAGAGCACATTGAGGATGTCGAGGCAAGAGAGGTCGCCGCCGGTGTGGCCGGTGCCGCACGCTTTAATGAGCCGCAGCAAGGCTTTGCGGTATTGCACCGATTTGAGCTGAAGGTCGCGTTCAGTCAACATGTGGGGTTTTCTTTTCGGGAGGAGCGACTCAGGCCCTCGTGAATAAAAATTCAGTCCGGTTACTTAGATAGGGCTAAAATAGTGAGTCTCCTTTTCCTGTCAAGCGCCCGCTAAAACAATTTTAAAAAACTTGGATCTTTCCGCCTCGACGAATCTGCAGTTCGGATATTTCCAATCCGTGGCCCGAAGTGGTCAAAATAACTTAGCCTATAGTTTATCGGTTCGCTTGTTCAGACGGCAAGGGCTCGCTCCGAGAGGGCTTGAGACTCAGCCAGATTGATGCGCTAAGTTATGGCAGTTAGATGTTGCCCCAATGCTAAGTTCGCCGGATTTCACGACCTCATAAACGGCCGCCAAGGGCGAAGCGAGTTATTGAGTATTTACAAGCATCCTCCGATGCTTAGTACTCGGCTACCGCCTTCGGGCGCATCCTTGGCTGTTCCCGAGTTGAACCTGGGCGAGTCCTCAAGCCCCTTCGGGGCATAGCATGGCTGGCGCTAAACACATACAAATCCTTTCCTTCATTGTTAATTTTCTCAGTTAGGTAAATGGCCTGACCGGACCTCAATTTCCGATTCTCAGGATGATCCTGCGATACGAGGTTAGACTTGGTTCTCCATCATCTTCCACGGTCAGAATAACGTGGGCCAAACCTGCTGATTGAGGTATCACCTTTGCTTGCTCCCCCTCGCTGCCTTCGATTTTTACTTTAGGCAGGACGCCCAGCTCGTCTTCACCACGTTCACCGAGGATCTCTTCCGGCTGCACGGGCTTCGAGATGGCTGATGCCGCCTCCTGGTAATACCACCAGTGGTACTTGAACTTGATGACCGTCCGGATCGCTCGTTCCCAAAGCATTCAGCGTCATCGGTGTTCCGATTCTGGCATCGATCCAAATCGGTTCTTTACTGGAGTCACCATTTACGACCACCACAGGGTTATGGTTGGCGTCCTTAAACTCCTTCAAGGTCCAATCCATTCTGGCCGAGAAGTCATGCTGAAACGCTTTTCGCCATCGCCAGATGGTGGCTTGATCGGAAGTATATCGTTGGCCATCGACGCCAATGACCGTATCTCTGGAGTTGGGACTACCAGGGAAAGAATCCCCGCCCTGAGTCCAGATCGGACGCGATTCTCCCGAGGGTTGACGCAAGATATAGCGTCCGCCCCAGCCGCCCCAGCCCGGATTGCGATAACTAGCCAAACCATTCTGGATGAGACCAAGGAAGGTCGGCGTATCCCCCTCCATAATAAATAGGTATTGAGGATAGGTTTCTCCTAACGATCCCTTGCTTCTCACATGCTCGTCCAGCCACTTATTGGAGACCGTCGTAAAATCCGCCCCTGGGGCATTACGATAGTATTTATCGCCGCTAATTCCCGTCCAGGTCGCAGAACTATACTGCCCCCCGTCCTGCGTGGAAGGACTGACGATATAAAACAGGTCTGGAAACTCGACACGGATCCAGGGACCGGCATCATCCTGGTCGGAAATTGCATAAACCCGCATCTGTGAGACAAAGGCCTTCACTTCTTCAGAGGAACGTTTCTCTCGAACCTCCCATAAGGCCTCAGCCAGCGTATTCGCTCCTCCCCAGATGATGACGTATAACGGTCTTGGATCTTGGCGCTCGACTGCTTCGATCAGTAATTGGGCACCAGGTGACATCTGTCCCTGGCCGACGGCTGCCATCCCGTAAACAGGCTGACCTGCTTTGACCAACCTGGACAATTCCTCGAAGGCAGGAAAACCAGCGGCATGCTTCAGAAGATTGGCGCGAATTCTTCCATAGTTGGAAAGCACCTTCTGAATGATCTCCGGGCTAACTTTCTCTTTTTGCCAGGTCGAAGTGACGGCAACCAAGCCTTCCGTCTCAAAGTCATCGGAGTATAACAAAAAACGGGTTAGTGACATTTGGTCGTCTGGCTCGTTGCCAATGTCAGTGAGCACAAAGACTCTGGGCTTCCCTTGAAAGGTGTCGACCAGGGACGCTTGACTCTCGATGGTCATCGGGCCAGCCCGTACGTTTTTACTGCGCTAACCGCGGCGTTCCAACGGTTCACAAGCTGGTTTCTCTTGTCCTGTTCGAGCACCGGCCGGAACGTGTCATGCGACGCCACGACCTTCGTGATCTCAGCGGTCGAGGACCAAAACCCGCAACCAAGACCGGCAGCAAACGCCGCCCCTAGTCCGGAGAGTTCCGCGGTTTGGCTCCGTTGCACCTGGCGATCGAGGACGTCCGCCTGAAACTGCATCAGCCAATCGTTTTTGCTCGCGCCCCCATCGGCTAGAAGCGTGTCGAGCCGCGCGCTGGCCCGCTGCATAGCGTCAAAAACATCCTTGATCTGAAAGGCGATCGCTTCCAGGGCAGCGCGAACCACGTGATCGCTGCCGGTGTCGAATGACAAACCCACCACCGCACCACGCGCCTTCTCATCCCAGTGGGGTGCGCCCAGGCCGGCCAAGGCGGGCACAAAGTAGACATTCCCGTTGCCTTCCAATTCTGTGGCGCGCTTGACCGCTGACTCCAAATCCCGTGAGCCCGTGAGTGCCAGGGCCCACGTCAATCCAGAGCCAGTCACGGTAATGTTTCCCTCATAGGCATATTGGATTTGGTCAAACTTCCAGGCGATCGTACTCGAGAGACCCTTCTCGCTGCTTTCCGGTCGGTCACAGAGAGTCATCAGCGAAGAACCGGTGCCGTAGGTGGCCTTGACTTTGCCCTTCTCCAGCACGCCATGACCCAGCAACGCGGCGTGGGAATCCCCTAAAATGCCGCAGAGAGGTATGGATCGGCCTGCGAGCAGGATCGCGTCGCCCAAGAGCTGGTTGGACGCCACCACCTCCGGCAGCGCAGACTCCGGCACCCCAAAAAGCTCGAGCAACTCCCGATCCCACGTACCCCGTCCTATATTAAAGAGCTGGGTTCGGGAGGCATTGCTGAAATCGGTCACAAACCGTTTGCGGCCAGAGAGGTTCCAGACCAGCCAGGCATCCACGGTACCCAGGCAAACCTTCCCCTGGTCCGCTAATTTGCGGATTTCAGGACGATTCTCTAAGAGCCACTGAATTTTGCTAGCAGGAAACAGCGGATCAACCTGGAGCCCTGTTTTCGCACGAATAGACTCTTCCAATCCCTTCTCGCGCACCGCCTGACAGATTGCGGCACTGCGCCGGCACTGCCAGACGATGCAGGGGGCCAAAGGTTCGCCCGTCTCGCGATTCCAAGCCACCAGGGTCTCCCTCTGATTGGAAATGCCGAGCCCGACCACCTCATGTTCGACACCCTGGGCAAGACAACCCGCCAATACTTTCTGGGCAGCATCCCAAATAGCCTCCGCCGACTGCTCGACCCAGCCGCTTTGTGGATAATCGATCGACAGAGGAACCGAACTGCGGGCCAGCACATTGGCTTGCTGATCGACCAGGATCGCCTTGACGTTTGTCGTTCCGGCATCCAGCGCAAGAATGGCTTTCATGGATTAACCCTGATGCCAATGAGTTTCCCAACCGAAATAATTCGAAAACGCCTCGTGCAACACGGCTGCGGAATGCGATTGATTCATCGCGGCGTGATGCTCAAAACCGTTGCGGCAAACGTAGCGCATCAATCCCTGCAAATCCTCGACTTCGACCACCGCGCGGCTACCGAAAGTATCCAATGGATCATCCACGAATTGACCGTCGCCCACATAACTGCGAATGACTCCATGCCGATCATCGGTGGTGATTCGAGAGTAGCTAAAGGGCCCTTTCGGGGTTCTCCCGGCCACGGTTCCGTAGGTGTTCTCTGTGCCCAGAGTGGTGGCCAGTATTTCCGCGTTGGCCATCTTCACCTCACCAAAAAAGCTTTTTGCCCAATTGCCGCAATGGAACACCACGCACTTATTCGGATCATCGCCGTAGTTGTTATTCCAATCGACTAACGCGCTCGGTTTACCTGAGGCCAGCTGTAAAGCATACATCGAGGCCACACCGGTGACATCGACCTCACAAGCGCTCGGCAGCAGATTCTCGCTCATCATACTCATCAGCGTGCAGACGTTGACTCCGTAATTATGTTGGAGCGAATCCCAGCACTGGATCGCGCTGGCTTGCAAGTCGTAGGTTCTCATCCAATCGTCCAGGACGATTCCCAGCTTGGCCATTTTGGTGATCGCCGGAGATGGAATGCCGCTGGTTGGGACATAAGCCCGAATACTTTGCAAACGATCCTTCACCGGTTGATCCTGATCGCCAATCTTCTCTGCCCGGCCAAAAACTTCAGACAGATCGATGCAGCTCACGCTGATACCGAAGGCTTCTAATAGCTTTTCGCTGTAACGAGTGGTGTTGAAGGCGTTAGGCCGGGCTCCCACCGCACCCAGGCGGGCGCTTTTCATTCCATGCACTACCCGGCAGACGCCGATAAACGCGTCCAAATCCGCCTGAAAGGACTCGCTCTTCGGAAGCACGGTATGTCGTTTGGTCACGGTGAAAGGAATGCCGTACTGATAGAAGTTGTTGCAAACAGAGATCTTGCCGCAAAAGGCATCACGCCGACGTTCCAAGGAAAACTTGCTCAAATCATCCGGGTAAGCCTGGACCAAAATCGGCACTTTGAGCCCGGATAATTTAATCGTGTCCGCCACCCCCTTCTCATCGCCAAAGTTGGGCAGCACCACTAACACTCCTTGAATGCGGTGCCGCTCTTCATCAAACAGGGCCGCGCACTTTTTGGCATCCTGCCAAGTCTCGACTCCGCCGAATTTCGTGACCTGCTCGTCGAGGATCACCGCTTCGATTCCTCGCTCCGCGAGTACCTCCAGGATATCGCGGCGTCCCTGGGTGACCAACGAATCCGGGAAAAAATTTCGGTTGCCGACAATAACGCCTAAAGTAATGGATCGATTCTGAGTCATAAGTTTGTCGTGGGTTTAATCCGTGGCACGAACTGGCTAATCAAGCATAGCCCAGGGTCCACCCCGGAGGTGTTGAGCGCCGATCGGAGGGTCCTTGGGACCGTATGATCGGAACAGAACACAGGCTGGAAGCCTATGCTACACTAGTCAGTCGCGTGGTAGCCGTTGGTTCGTGGGCCTCCGCCCGGGTGCACCCTGGGCTAAGCTTTCTTGGCCCTTCGCCACGATTGGAAACGTCCAAATTACAGGCCGCTTCGGTCCGTACTCCCCTATTCTTTCAGGCCGAATGCGGAGTACTTGGCAACGTTATCAGGATTAATCAGAACGCAGTCAATGGTCTGCTTTTCGTCCTGACCGGCTTTTCCGTTTTTAATGTATTTATCCGCTTGATCGACAGCTAGTTCGGAGAGGTGCACCACCGGTTGCAACACAGTCGCCTTGATCTCGCCCGCCTTGATCGATTCAGCCACGTCCGGGCTGCCATCAAAACCGACGACAATCACTTTCCCTTTCCCGGCTCCTTTGAGCGCCGCATAGGCGCCGAGGGCCATCGTATCGTTGCCGCTGATGACCCCCTTAATATTGGGGAACTGTTGAATGATGGTTTGCATTTTTTGGAACGCTTCGGCCTGGTTCCAGTTAGCACTCTGAGCGGCCACTTTCTTCAGCTTGGGATACTGGCTCAAGGTATCATTATAGCCCTTGGAGCGTATTCCGGCATTGGTGTCCGTTTCCTTGCCAATCAGCTCCACGTAATCTCCTTCTTCACCCATCAGCTTGGCAAACTCCTCGGCCCCGAGGGTCGCTCCCTGATAGTTGTTGGAAACTAACTGGGCAACAGCACTGCCGGTCGCATTGATTTCGCGATCGATCAGAAAAGAGGGGATACCCGCATCTTTTGCCTTCTTGACTGCAGCGATGGTGGCGTCGGCACCCGCATTATCAAGGATAATAGCGGCTGCTTTCCGCGCGATGGCCGTATCGAAAAGTTGGTCCTGTTTGACCGGGTCATCATTGTGAACCAAAACCAGGGTTTCGTATCCGAGCGCTTTGGCTTTTGCCTCGGCCGCATCCGATTCGGCCTTGAAAAATGGATTTTCCGGGGAGGGTACGATGATGGCAATCAGTTTCTTCTGTTGCCCGGGCGAGGACTGAACCATTGCTCCGGCAGCTAGGAAGAGCGTGAGCACCGTCAGTGAACGGACGACTGATTTCCAGATATTTTGGGTATGTTTAGACATGATTTTGATCGATTCTATTGTTTGGGTTGGGGTTGAAGAAAAATTGTTTTTAGGAACGTTTGAGGGCCAGACGCTGCTGAAGTCGTTCCTGGAGTTGATCGAGGACGACAGCCAGGATGATGACCAGGCCGGTGATGACCTTTTTCCAGAACTCCTGGACACCCAGCAGCACCAGTCCATTCGTCAGGACGCCAATGACCAAAGCGCCCACGATGGTTCCCCACATGGCGCCGCGACCGCCCGACAGCGAGGTGCCGCCTAGCACCACTGCCGCGATGGCGTTCAGCTCATAGCTTTCACCGACCGCGGGATGCGCGGCGACTAATTGTGACGCCGTGATCAGGCCGGTCATCGAAGCGCACAGACCGCAAATCATATAGACGCTCATCTTGATCCGGTTGACGTAGATCCCGGATAATTCGGCGGCCCGCTCGTTTCCGCCGACCGCATAAACCTGGCGTCCGAACGGAGTTTTGCCCGCGACAAACGCGGCGACCCCGGCGAAAACAAACATGATCCAAATGACGATCGGGATTCCCAAAATGCTCCCGGAACCGAGAATCGGAAAGCCGGTGTTGCCCAGGTCCGCTTTGCCGACCAGATTAGGGAAAGTCGCTCCATTGTTACTTAACTGAGCAGTGCCGCGAGCGATATAGAGTGTTCCTAGCGTCGCGATAAACGGTGCCACATTGAACCGGGTGATGAGTATTCCGTTGACGGCTCCGACCAACAATCCTAAGCAAAGGCAGAGCACGATAATTGCCGGAATATTGAAATAGACGGCGACTCCAAGCGGCGGGATCGCCAGTCCTCGGTCAATCAGCAAACCCGAAATCATGGCGGCCAAACCGACCGTAGAGCCGACCGACAGATCAATGCCACCGGTCAAGATCACGAAGGTCATCCCCACGGCCATGATCGCGTTAATCGCGGTTTGCCCAACCAGGATGATCAGGTTCTGCTGGGTGAAAAACGCCGGCGAAAGCACAGAAAAAATTCCGAGCAAGACGAACAAGGCAATTAAGGCTCTTAATCGGAAAAGAAGGACGCCTAGTGATAAGCCGGAAGGTTTGCTATGGTGTAGGCCAGGTGGGCCAGGCGGGGAAGTGAGCGTGGTGGGCATAGGGCGGGCAAAAGGTTGGGCTGCTTATTTCGATGAATGCGCGGGCATCGGGTGTTCGGTCTGTGGACGCGCACCAGCAGCCAGGACCAAGGCTTCTTCGGTCAATTTGTCGTGGAGAAACTCGCCCGTGACTCTGCCTTTGGAAAGAACGATCACCCGATCTGGAATGGTAAACATTTCGGGTAACTCGGAAGAAACAAAGAGAATGGCCAGGCCTTTCTCAGCGAGCTGGTTCATAATTTCAAATATTTCCGCTTTCGCCCCCACATCGATGCCTCGAGTTGGTTCATCCAGCATCAGGACTTGGGGCTCGGTCAGCAGGCTCTTGGCAATCACCACCTTTTGCTGATTTCCGCCGCTTAACGAAGTGATCGGCTGCTGAGGGTTCTGGGTCTTAATCGACAGGCTCCGGATCATCGCGTTAATCTCCAGGAGTTCCCGGCGCTCGGAAAGCCAGAATGAAGTCATGAACCGTCGCAAATTGGCTAATGTAATATTGTGGGCCACTGAGAGCTTTTGAATCAAGCCCAGGCGCTGGCGGTCCTCCGGCACTAACATCATCCCCAGATCGATGCGCCCTCGGATCGTTTCTTTCCGGAGCTTCCGGTCATCCAGACGAATTTCACCGTTGGCCTCCGGATGCTGACCCATCAGGCATTCGAACAACTCGGTTCGGCCGGCACCCATCAATCCAAAAATCGCCAGGATCTCGCCTCGCCGCAGAGTCAGAGAAACGTTTTCCAAGGTGAATCCCCCACCGGCCCGTGGAAGGCTCAGATTCTTCACTTCCAGGACAGGCCGATCGGCCGCCGCTGCTTTGGTTTGGACCCGGTGGCGGGGCGCGTTCACGTTACGTCCGACCATTTTCTCGATGATCCAGGCAATGTTGACTGAACGGGCTGGCGAAGCCGCGGCCAGCTTCCCGTCGCGTAAGACGGTGAGGTAATCTCCGATGGTCAGGAGCTCTTCCAATTTGTGCGAGATATAGATGATTGCCACACCATGCGCCCTGAGATCCGCGATGATTCGAAAAAGAGCCTCCGTTTCTGCGGCGGTCAGAGCCGATGTGGGCTCATCCATAATCAGAATGCGGACGTTTTGCGACAACGCCTTGGCGATTTCAACGATCTGTTGCTGGCCCATCCGAAGATCCCGCACCAGGGTAGCTGGATTCAAAGGCTGTTCGAGGCGGTTTAACAGCTCCGAAGTAACCTGCTCCTGGGTCCGATGCTGGACCACACCGCCTCGCGTCAATTCGCGAGCCACAAAAATGTTTTCCGCGATGCTCAGATTCGGATAGAGATTCAGCTCCTGAAAAATGATACCGATTCCAGCCTGCGCAGCCTCTCGAGTTGATTTGAACTCCACTGGAGATCCGTCCAGCAGCAACCGTCCGGAGGTGGCTCGGTCCACACCCGCCAGGATTTTCATCAAGGTCGATTTGCCTGCTCCATTCTCACCGATGAGCACGTTGACCGCGCCCGCGTAGACGGTGAAGTCGACCTGATCCAGCGCCACCGTTCCAGGGAAGCGCTTGGTAATTTTCTCCGCGACCAAAATGACTCTGTCGCCAGTGGCGGCAACTGGGTCGGGTGAAGGCGTCTGGTCGGTTCGCGACATTAAGGGGTAATCTTCACCGGTGTGATCAGCACCAACGACTTGGAATGAGGGTCGAATGTCAGCGTCCCAAAAAAGGTTACCGTTTTGCCGGCTAAGGAGGCGGGCTCGAGGCCGGCCAACGCTGTCTTCAAAGCCCGGAGATTCATTTCCTTGGAGACATCTGCATAATCGAGCTGATTGGAGAATTGATTGAAGGAAACGATCCCGGTGGCATCGCGCAAAGCCGTTCCACGAACCACCGGTCCGATCTGCAGCGCGACCTTCTCGTTGAGTCCCGGGATTTCCACGATCGCGGTACCGGCTTGAGATTGATTGTGGACCTCGGCCACTTGGCCGGTCCCTTTGACCATATAATTGTACGGATTGGTGGCTTCGCGCCGTCCGTATTTCTGTCCGGCACTTTCTGGGTCCGCTCGAATTTCGGGTAAGATTTTCGCAATGTCCTGAGCCTTTTCCTGGATGGTCGGCAGGACTTTACTGGTCCAAATTGGATCGACGAACTTGGCAGCCGCGCTTTGGGCGTTTTGCGCGCTCGTGCCTGTACCGGCGGGATCCACCAGCGGACGAACCACGAAAGGAGGTTTCAGTGTGAAGATCATCGCGAAAAGAACAAAGAGGGCCAGAATCACGATTCTGGTCCGGCTCTTTCGGCCTTTTTTGCGATTGCGGAGAGATTTTGGATTCGTTCGTGAGGGTGGTCATTTTTGACAGGGAGGCGAAAATCCTTTTAAGACGAAAGGAGCAGGCACAACCCGGCCGGGGCAGTCCAAAACTGCCGGTCGCAATATCCTGAATGCGCACTTATCCATTTATGAATAATTATTCTCAGCGGGCGGGACGGAACCATTTTTGGTGGAAGGACGGGTAGAACTGAGCTTCTCATTGATGGTTTATAGGTCAGGCGCTGTCAAGCAATTGATTCACCATCTGCCTTTTTATTGCTGGTCTGTTTAAATATTCATCGCCGGGGTTTTATAGGGGTCACTCGGAAGGCCGGATGACGCGGAAAGCCCCGGCGCTGGTAGGGCGAAGCTCCGCCTGCGCCGGGGCTTCCCGCGTCGCCTCGCCTATGACGTTACCCCCTTATGGAATTGGTCAACCAATTGACAAAGGTATTCTTGGGGTCACGTCGCAGGCGGGTGACGCCAAAAGCCCCGGTTCGGACGGAGCCTCACTACCCTACCGACGCGGGCTTGCCGGGGGCGCCCGCGCTGATGGCGACCATACAAATCGCGGAGAGCAGCATGAAACCACCGACCAGGAACATCGGAACGATGTAGCTGCCGGTCCAGTCTTTAAGCGCTCCGGTAATATAACCGGCGGCGAACCCAGCGAAATTGCCGGCGGTATTGATCAGCGCAATTCCCGCCGCTGCGGCTGCCCCGGTAAGAAACTGCGCCAACCAGACCCGCGCGCCGAACTTATGCAAAGCAAGGTTGCTAGGAACTTCCAAAAGGATGTAACCAATAAAAAAGACCCCAGAAGCAAATCCAAATTGGGCCGCGGTCAGACCTAACGCATGGTCCATCCCGTTTGGCCCGGCGAACGAAATAGCAGTCCGGTCCAGGTAGTTAATAAAGAACATCAGGGCGATGAAAGGAACCAGCCGGATGGCAATCTTCTTGATCGCGGAATGCTCAACTAGATCAGCAGCGAGGTTCTTCATCATTAGCTTAACCCACCTTACTTCGTCAGAAATCCAATGGTGGCAAGATAATCAACGCTTTCCCTCGCCCAATTGAGTTCCAATTCGATTGTTTTGGCTAACGTCTCCTGAAACGGCGGCCACTGCTCGACAATCACGTTGGCCTGCCGGGAAGCCGCTGACAGGGCGGCAAACATTTTTTGGAGCGGCAGCATCCCTCGGCCGGTCGGTTTTCCGCGGAAGGCGAAGCCCATTAAGAACTCGAGCCTCTCGACCGCAAACTCCTTGAGATGAACACTGATGGTAAACGGAACGAGATTACGCAAAATCTCATCCGCGCTTTCGAGGGCACCGAAGGAGTTAGTGAGGTCCAGGCAGATCCCAAGTGCCGGATGATCGATCCGGCCTACCAGGGCTGCCAGATCCGAGGTGCGGTAAGCTTCGTAATTTTCCAAGGCGATCCTGACCCCGGCTTGGCCGAAAGCTGGCAGGACCTTCCGCAGGTTGTGGTCGATCTCCCCCAAAGAAGCCGGCGCACCGTGCCACCCTCCCATCGTGCGAATCAACCGCGCGCCCATCCTCTCGGCAATCTGGAGGTAGCGGAGGAGATGCTCCGGATCCGTTCCTCGGGTTCCGATCTCGACCTCGATTCCATGTTGCCTGGCAAATTCGCCGGCCTCCCGGATCACGTCGTCATCACATTTATCCAAAGGGAGATTGTCTAAAAAGTGGACGACATGGACACCCAGATCCTTGGCCCTTTGAACGACGCCGGGCGGATCTAGAACCTGCTTTGGCCGGTGATCCAAAACCGTCCCGGTAGCCCAGGGAAAGGTCCACGACCCAACCCCGATTTTTCCGATTGTTTGAACGTTCATTTCTCTCGCTCGTTCCCCTCAGACCGCGCAGATGTCGCGCACGCTTTGCCGTATCGCAGGCAAGCTGATCACCTCTTGCTTCCAGTTATCGTGAAAAATCCTGGGCCGATTCTGCTCAATTGCTTTGATCGCGCCATCGGAAATTGGAAATCCCGCAAACCCGAACGCGACGGCGGTTAATGTGCGGATGTGACCCAGACAGAAGTCCCGCGCGGCTTGCTCCGGAACACCCAACTCAACCGCTCGATCCATGGCCTCGCGCATCGCGGCGATGCAGGTGGCCATCGTGGATTCGACGACCGCAGGTTCCAGAATGGCCATCTGCTCGACCGTTACGCGATGCGTTCGCAGAATTGGCGCGTACATGGCGGCGGCCAGCTTTTCGCCTACGGCGTAGTGCGCTTCAGGGCCTTGATGGAGCGCGCAGACTACGCTCTGCTTCAGGGCACCTTGTCCCCCAAACCAATCGCTTTTAGCAGAGGCGGGTTCGGTGTCCGAAAACAACGGCGGATGACAAGGGTGAGCAATGAAGTAGGTGATGTCGTCCCGCTCGGGCATCACGCCGGCGTAGGCCGCCGCCGGATCCAGACCGATCACGATCGTTCCGGGTTTCAACTTCGGGACAATCTCGTGCGTGATTTTGCCGATCAACCGGTCAGGGACGCCCAAAATCACCGCCTCCGTCCGTCCCAGCGCCTCTTCCAACCCGGTCGTCTTAACTCCGGCCTCAGCCATCTGTTTACGTCGCTCTTCGCTAGCCTCAACGTAGTCGACTTCGTATTGCGGAAGATGGTGAAGGTTGGCGGTGATCCGACCGCCCATCTTTCCTCCGGCACCCAAGAGAGTAATTTTCATGTGAGTTATGATTGATGTTATGTTTTGTTAGAATTGGTTAGTGGTAGAGGGGCCTGAAGTTCGGACATTTGCAGAAAGTCACGCCCGAAAATTTTCCCCAATGGGCAGCCTTGGTTTTCGCATTTGTCTAGCGCCAGTCATGCTTGCCCCAAAGGGGCTATAGGACTCAGCCCAGGGTTTCAACCCTGGGACCGACCCCCAAGGGATGCGTCCTGAAGGGGCGGCAGATCGAACGTACTAACCACACGAAAGCAAGGCGTATTTGTATTGTGTCTCATTGGCTCGCCTCTCGCCCCTTCAGGGCGAACCGTTCGATTGGTTGGTTCCCAGGGTTGAAACCCTGGGCTGAGTCCTGTAGCCACCTTCGGGGCATACATCATCATCATTTACGGTTTAGCCGGTTGTCCGGAGACCTCGGGCGCTTTTTTGAGTGGCTTGGCTCCGACGGTCGCCACGGCGAGAACCAGAATGATGAGCATCCCCTCGACAATGTCCTGAGAGCCTCCGGCTACCCGGAGCACCTGCATAGTGGTCACGATCATGACCAGAAAAAGGGAACCCAAAAGAGTGCCGAGCGCGGTCCCTCTCCCGCCCATGATCGAAGAGCCTCCAACCACCACTGCGCCCACCGATTGCAGTAAAAAGGGATTACCCATCTCCAGAAAGGCACCGCTGACCCGACCGGATAACAACGCGCCACCGATCGCTGCCAACACGCCACTGAGCATGTAGGCGATGCGGGTAGTCGGTTCCACCCGTATCCCGGCGAAGTGGGCAGCGCGGCGGTTCTGGCCGACCGCGGAAAGGTTGCGTCCGTACACACTGCTATTCAGCAGCCAGGAAATTCCCCAGGTCAGTACGATGGCGAAGATCAGGATAAGTGGAAATCCGAAGAGGCGCCCACTCGCTACGTAGGCCAGCAACGGACTCACCGCGTAAGTCGTAAATCCTCGGTTGTAAATCAGGGTCGCCGTGGTCAAGATGTAACCGACGGCCAGCGTAGCAATAATGGGGGGAATGCGCAGACGGTTCACGATCAGGGCGTTGAGCCAACCGACCACCGCTCCGATCGCCACTACGACTAACAAACCGAGCGCCAGTCGCGCATCCTGACCGTTGGTCACGCTGGTCAAGACAAAGGCCGAAAGCGTGATGACGCTTGGGATGGACAGGTCGATCGCTCCGTCCCCCGTCGTGACCACCAGCATTTGGCCAATCGCCACCACACAAAGCAGCGCCGCTGACGCAACAATGCCGGTCAGATTACCGAGGTTGACCTGGCCGGTACCAATACTGAGAAGGATCCACAGGCCGACCACCCCCAGGAGGGACCAAATCCAGGGTTGCTCAAAAAGCTTTTTCATCGAGTGCGCGCCCAAACAGTTCTCAAAACGACGATCCCAATTAAAATCAGGCCCTGAACGGCAGCGATATTATCCGAACTAAGCCGCATGAAACCCAGTAAGGTGCCTAACAAAGAGAGTGTCACGGCGGCGAAGAGCACGCCCACCGGTTCGATTCGTCCGCCCACCAGGTCACACCCGCCCATCACCACGGCAGCCACACTCAATAAAGTGTAGGAACTGGCGGCATTGACATCGGAAGCGGTATTAACCCCGGTCAGGCAAAGCCCCGCTGCCAAGCCGAAGATCCCGCTTAAAAGATAGGTCACCACATGGGACCGGACGGCGGGCCAGCCAAGCTGTCGCATCGCCACTTCGTTATTGCCAAAACCGCGCTGAACGATGCCGAGGCGCGATCGAGTCACCAGGACGGCCGCCAAGGTTGCCAGGACCAGCATCCAAACCGGCAACGGCACCACGGGGATCACCAGATTAAAGACCGCGCTTAGCCAGGCCGGAGAACTGCCGCCCGGCGCGGGCTGTAAGACGTAACCAAGTCCCGTCCAGACAAAGGCGCTACCCAGGGTCGCGACAATCGCTGGGATTTTGCGGACATGGATAACCCACCCAAGCAACCCATACCCGGCCAGCCCTGCGAGCAGACCCACCACTCCCAAGGCAGGGCTGTCCACCAGCCATGTCGCGCTGATCACGTTGGCCAGTCCCGCAAAAGCACCGACCCCAAGATCAATCTCGCTGCGTCCCACCACGAACATTTGTCCAAAGGAGACGAGCACCAGTGGCACTGCGGTACTTAACAGGAGTCCTAACCCGAATGGGGTGACCGCTTTATGGTTAAAGAGGCCGATCGTGAACAGGACGATGATCAACGCTCCTAACGGGACTAACCAGCCCGGCAATGTTCCTAATCCCCGGCGGACTTGCGGGCCTTGCGCCGCTTGGCCGCGAGTTTCGGATGATCCGAAAAATACGGAGGCCAAATTCTCCCGACTGGCATCTTCTCCGGAGATTTCCGTCGCGATTTTACCCCGGCGTAAGACTAGCACGCGCGAACATTCCAGAAATTCCGCATCTTCCGAGCTATACCAGACGATCAATTTACCCTCTGCGGCGACGTCCAGCAGCACCTGGTAAAATTCTCGCTTCACCCCGATGTCGACGCCACGGGTTGGATCATTCAACAGAATGACGTCCGCCTGGTCGATCAGGGCTCGGCTCATCAAAGCCTTCTGCTGATTTCCGCCGCTGAGCTGCAGGATGGGACGCTCCATGGCCGAAGCACTGAAACTGAAGCGATCGCGCCACGAGGCGGTCCATTCCTTTTCGGTCTGGCTCAATACCCGCTGCAGCGCGCCACGGCGAGCATTGCGTGCGACCGTCATATTCTGCATGGTGGTCCAGAGAGGGAAAACTCCTTCCTTACGACGGTCTCCGGCGACATAAGCGACAGGAGCCTTCCGGCTGATGCCGTCCTTCTCCCGTTGCGATGCCGCATAAATCCCGAAGAGAAGCGGTTGCTGACCACTCCCTTCCAATCCGGCCAAGCCGACGATTTCTCCACGAAATAACTTGAGCGGGCCGGACTGGCCACTCTCTTGCCACTTTTCACCTAACTCCACCAGCGGGGTCTCTCGCGCAGCCACCGGAAGTTGGCGGTTCATCGGCAGGCCCGTGGCTGCCTCAATGTTTGTCCCTTGGACGGCCAGCACGTCGGCCGACATCAGCGTGACCAGCTTCGCATGGTTGGTCTCGGCGCGAGAACCTGCCCAAACTAAACGCCCGTCACGCATCACCAAAAAATCTTCGGCCAGCTCAAGGATCTCACCCAGCTTGTGGCCGATAAAAACCACCGCTAACCCTTCTCTCGCCCGCCGCCGAAGGTACTCCGTAAGCTCATGCGCGCGAGTGGCGTCGAGCGATGAAGTGGGCTCATCTAAAATGAGCAACTTTAAGCGGGGATCCGCTGCCGCACGGGCAATCTCCACCATCTGTTGTTGCGCCAGGGATAAAGAGCCGACATTCGCAGAAGCCGCCACCTGGTTCTTAGGAAAAATCGTTGCCAGGGTTCTCTGGGCCAGCTCTCCGGCCTTTCGCCGCCAGGAGCCCTTCGGAAAAAGCTGGTTCAACTCCAGAAAGAAGTTTTCCGCCACATTCAGGTTCGTGCACACCGAGAGTTCTTGATGAACTACCCGAATGCCTTCCTCTTTGGCCTTTCTGACCGTGTACTCGGCAAAAGAGACAGGCTGGGTGTCAAATCGCAACGAACCACTATCCGGCCGGGCCCCCCCGCTCAACAGGCGCGTTAACGAACTCTTCCCGGCTCCATTACCACCGAGCAGCGCAGTAATGGTTCCGCGACGGATTAAAAGCGAAACTGAATTCACCGCGATGGTGGGTCCGTAGGACTTGGTCAGCTCTTCGGCCGCCACCAAAGGTTCAGCGAAATGCACTAACTTTTCAGTAGCCAGCGACGGTTCCATAGGACTAATCCAGAGGCGAGGCCCGGCTCTTAGCGCTAAGGTGTTCCAGCAATTAGTCCGCGGACTGCGAAGACCGACGACTGTTTAGGGGTGAGTAAGTTCTGTTTCACCCAATCCTCGGTATATTTCGGGCTCACGATGCTGCCCGGTGCTAAGTCGGCATATTGCGAAAGGTCCTCGGCTTTGATAAAGGCATAAGGCATCAGCATGTTCTTAGACGGATTGGCGCCGTTTAAAATGTCGAGCGTTAGCCAGAGAACTGCACCGCCGATGCCGGGTGCCGAACTGTCTGAAACCGTCTTGTAGCCGTTCTTTTTAGACTGCTCCGTCCACCATTTGAGAAAATTGGAACTCCCACACCCTTCGACAATTGGAACCTTTTTCCCTGCTTGCTCGAAAGCTTGGACAATACCGTAATCATCCCCTCCTCCCTGAGCCAATACCGCGTCCACCTGAGGCAGACTGGGCAGGATGTTGCTGACCGCCGATTGGGCCACCGCAGTCGTGGCCTGACCATACACCTCCCCCACGATTTTGACGTCTGGAAACTGTTTCAGCGCCTCCTTTTGGCCCTCGTACATCTCCTGGTCCGGCGCGGAACCCTTCACCCCGCGGACGATGAGCACGTTTCCCTTGCCTCCCAAGAGCGTGCCGACGATGTACTTAGTAGACTCCAGATGCGCATTCTTAAAATCGAAGTCCAGCTTGTAGCAACAGGGACTGGAAGCAATGGAATCAAAGGCAATAACCTTGATGCCTGCCGCGCAGGCTTTTTCAATCACGCCGTTGAGAGCCGTCGGAGACGCCGCGTTGATCGCAATGGCGTCCACCTGTTTCAGAATCAGCCCATTCATCTGTGAGACCTGCTGGTTCACAGACCCATCTCCGTTCTCGATGTCATAGTCGGAGATTCGACCATCTTTCTTGGCCTGTTCAGCCGCTTCTTTGAAAGCATCGACCATCTGGCGACGCCAGGTATTTCCGAAGTAGGAATTCGAGAGCGCGATCACCCATTTCTTATTGGGTTCCGCGTGGGCACTGGTTAGATAACCTATCACGGCAAAGAAAGCCGCGGCGAAATAGAGGGGGCGTTTCATGCGAGTTTATGGATGTTGGGGGATGACTACTCCTTGGCACAAACGTCGAGCCTCGGGAGCTTCTCCAATACTCTTTTCGAACTGCTCCGGTTGCTTCAACGTATGGCCAGACGGGAGGGCTTGGAGAAGACTCGGCGGCTACGCACTCGCGATCGCCGTCATGTATGTATAATTATACATATTAGTCTTATCTAAGCAATCTTGGCATTAGCGATCGAGTCTGTCAAGAATGGCGCTCAACTAATGAAGGAATTTTTGGGTAAATGTTTCGCGCTTTACGCGGTAGCTTGTATCTTTAGCGCCAGTCATGCTGCCCGAGGGCGAGGGCTGGGGGATTTTGTTGCCCCTAAGGCTAAGGGGCTATACGACTCAGCGCAGGGTCGAATGGCGCGAAGATAAGGGTGGCTTGGGACGATTTATTCACCGAAGTGGGCTAGATTCAGCTCAGGGGCTTCAACCCTGATCGTTGTATCCATATCGGCCGGGATTGAGTGGTTGCGAGGCGATTTCCAAAATGTTGCCCGTTGGGAACCCGGACACAGGCTGGAAGCTATGCACATTAGCCTCGACGTGTTGCCGTGGTCCGCGGACCTCCCGGCTTTTGAGACATCGTTTCACTCCGGAAGCCAATGTAGCTGGGCTAGCCTTTGGGTCCACCTCAGGCAGAACCATAAACCACCCTTATCTCCGCCATGAACCCTGGTGTAGCCCAAGTTGAAACCTAGGCGAGCCATCAAGCCCCTTCCGACGGCTTACGCCACTTTGGAGGAGGCGTACCTTTGATCCTTGGCACTTTGTTTCGCCAAACGATCCGCCGTGAACTGGTCGGTCACCAGAGTATTGATCCATTTCCCGCGGAGGCCGGCAAGGATCGCCGCAAACTTCCGCTTCCCGCCGGCAATTCCAATGGTAGTGCGAATCCGGCTTAGTTTTTCGAGCTCAATGCCAATCACCCTGTTTCCCAGAGTGTCTTTGACTTCCTTCCCGTTGGCGTCATAGAAGCGGAGGCAGATGTCTCCGACCACTCCGCTTTGCTGAATGATGGCCAGTTCTTCAGAGGAAAAGCTGTTGCCGCTGCTCGCGACCAGGGCTGAGGGTTCGAGCGAGCCGATTCCGACCAGAGCCAGAGTGATTTTATCGAACAACTCGAGGGTTTCTCGCACGTAAGGGTCCTGGGACAAAATTCGGGCGGCGCTCGCGGATCCGACCACGCCGGGCGCCGGTAGAAAACGGGCGTCGCCATTGACCAGCCGCGCTAACCGGGTGGCCAGATGGTTGGCGTGCTTTTCCGCCGATGGGCTCCCGATTCCCCCCAGCAGCTGAACGACCGTGCACTTCTGCAGTTTGCGGAGCGGGTGCATCTGATCGACCATCGACAACAGGGAGGCGCTCCACGACGAAATACCGATCAACTCGCCCGACTTGATGGTCGACTCGACCAATTGCGCTGCTGCGGAGCCGATCGCACTGAGGACCGCTTCCTCGGTATCGCGCGCCGCCTCGGCGATCACCATTTGGCTAAGGCCAAACCTTTGCTCGAGCAACCCCTCTAACTCCGCGAAAGCTCCCGGCGGACTGATTACGGTGGTTCGGACGATGCCGTATTCCTCCGCCCGCTTGAGCAGGCGTGAGACGGCGACTTGAGTGGTGCCCAGTTTGGCGGCTATTTCAGTCTGCGTCAGATGCTCTTCGTAATAAAGCCTGGCCGCCTTAGTAATAATCCTGAGATCTGGAAAGCTTTGCATCGTTCAAACGAAGATGACCGCACCCCTGGAGTCGATTATTTATTCTTCAAACGTTATCAATCCAGACCTTAAGAGAACATCTGCGCCTTCCGCCGTCAATGGCGATTTCCAGCCAACTTGTTCAAACGACCGGGAACCGCCGAACTTGAGCTATGGCGAAGCGACGATTTTCGGGCCTGACAGGAAAACGGGTTGACAGAAGAGCGGAGAAAACCCTATTCTATCCTTAGTTAACAAAAATCGTATAAATATACATCCGGCCTCCCCGAATCTTTCCCCCCATGTTAAGCGAATCCAATCTGCAGCGGAAGTCCGTCCAAGACCGTCCAGAATTGCTGTCACTGCGCCGGGGCCCTCTTTGTGGTGTTAGCTGGCAAAGGGTTGTGCCCCAAAAAGATCTGGAAACCTGCCTTCCTCAGTAACCGTTCACCCGCCCCAAGATAAATTAAATAACGCCCGTCATGAAATTTAGATTGTTCCGTTTCCTTATCCCGGCAGCCGTCGTTGCTGCCATGGCCTTCTCCGTTACCGCCGGGACCGCGCAAGATTCCGCCAAACCGCCCGTTCCTTCCGGCAATGTCACCATTTCGTTATGGGGCATTGCCACTCAGCCGTGGCAAATCATGATTGATGATTTCCAGAAAACTTACCCCAATCTCAAAGTCAAATGGACCAAGTACAGCACCGATGAGATGAAACAGGCAGTCCGGGTTGCCTCTGCGGCCGGCAAAATGTCAGACACCTGGTTTAACTGGGGTGGCAGCCTCGCCTCCCCTTATGATGAGGGAGGCCACGCGCTCGAAATGACCCCCCAATTGATGGCTGAGTACGGCGTGGACAAAAACATCGTACCCTCGGCGCTCGAACTGGCCCGCAACAATGGCAAGCTGTACGGAATTCCCATCTGGGTGCGTCCGATGACGATCTTTTATAAAAAGAGCCTCTTCGATAAGTACGGTCTGACTGCACCGAAGACCTTCGATGAACTGGAAAAAGTTTGCGAAACGCTGAAAGCCAAAGGGATCATTCCGGTCGCCTGTGGAGGAAAGTTCAGTTGGATGACGATGCGAACGACGGATTTCTTCGTGGAACACTTTGCGGGGCCGGCCATGCACGACAAGCTTTTCTCCCTGGAAGCATCCTACAATTCGCCGGAGGTCATTAAGGCATTTACCAAGCTTAAGGAATGGGTGACCAAAGGATACTTTAATAATGGGTTCATTTCCCTCGATCCCGCCCAGGCCCTGCCATTGCTCCAACAGGACAAGGCAGCCATGATTTTCCAGGGGCCTTGGATTGAAGACCAGAACATCATCGCCTCGCATGAAGACCCAAATAACTACGTCCCGATCATTGCTCCAGCCGACCAGACGCCGGTGCGGGTTTCCGGTTTCCAGGAGCAGCTGCAGTTCTGGACGAAGTCAAAGCCAGACCAGCAGAAAGCCGCGCTCTTATTCGCGTCATTCATCACCACGCCGGAGGTGGCCAAGCGACACATCGCTGAGTTCGGTGCGCCCAGCACGGTGGTTGGCGTTCTGCCTGCCGAAGGCCATCCGATCACCACGACGATGGCAAATTGGCTCCAAGGGCAGGTACAGCTTTATCTTCCGACCGATCAGGCGCTGCCGCAGGAGCTGGTGAATGCGTTTTTCCAGGCGCAAGATTCCGTCGTACTCGGAACCATCACCCCGGAAGCGGCGTGCGCTCAGATCCAAAAAGCTGTCGATCAGTACAAGGCTGCGCACAAGTGAGGATCTACTCGCTGGACCAACCTTAACGGGTATATGCGTGTAGCCGCGGTCATACGGCCCGAAGGGCCCGGCCCGAAAGTGCAAGAAAGCATACCCAGGGTTTACCCTGGGTTAGGGCGAATTCGGGGGGAACTATCCAGGATAAACCCTGGGCTATGCTTTCTTGGCCGCTTCGGTGCCACGGATCGGAACGCCCAAACTCCTTGGCTTTGATAAAAATGCCTACCTCATCGGCACTCTGCAAAAACCGCGGCTTCGCCGTCGCGTTCCGCCAAATCCGCAAAAGCAGGTGACGATCATCTCCGACTTCTACCCTGGCTGTTTCTAGCACCCTCCCTGGCCATCTACAGCGTAGTCGTTGTTTACCCGATGATCTACTCCGCCTGGCTGAGTCTTTTCCGCTGGGACGGGGTGGCACCCACCAAGATCTTTGTTGGACTTGATAACTACGGAATCTTGCTAACCCAAAATGACGTGTTTTGGATTGCCCTCAGGAACAATGCGATCTGGTTAGTCGCCGCTTTGCTTTTACCAACCAGCATTGGCCTTGGATTAGCCATCCTGTTGAATTCCAGGTTTCGAGGGAGCCACATCTTCCGCAGCGTCTTTTATTTTCCCTCGGTCCTGTCGTTGGCGGTCGTCGGCTTGATCTGGACCTGGATCTATCACCCCGACCTTGGGTTGCTGAACCAGGCGTTAACTGCTTCGGGATTACAGTCCTTAACCCGCAATTGGCTCTCGGATCCGAATATCGCCCTTTACCCCGTGATCATTGCCGCGACCTGGAACGCGGTAGGCCTGCCGATGCTCCTCTTTTTGGCCGGTCTGCAAACCATCCCGGAGGAGCTGCATGAAGCGGCCAAAGTCGAAGGTGCCGGTCCGGTCCGCCGCTTCCTCTACGTCACTTTTCCGCTGCTGCGTGAAACAACTTTGATTGTTCTGGCTATCACCGCGATCAACGCCCTTAAAGCCTATGACATCATCTACGCTATGACGAATGGCGGACCAGCCAATAGCACTCAGCTATTAAGCACCTGGATGTATTTTTTAACTTACAATTATAACCAGGTGGGTCTGGGCACGGCCATCGCCGTGGTTCTCTTTTTGCTGACATTGATTTTCGCCATCCCCTACATCCGCTTTATGACACGAAAAACATGAACCAGCCACTTTCCACCAACAGCTCTGTGGCAGGCAAAACGACTAAAAATGCCTTATTTTATCTGGCATTGATTTTAGCGACTCTGCTTTGGTTCACCCCGGTCATTACGCTGGTTCTCACGGCCCTGAAAGACGCGGGTGATTTCGCGGTCAATGGGGCCTTTTCATTGCCGAAATTTATTCGTTGGGCGAATTTCAGCGAGGCTTGGGAAACTGGCGTTAAGAACTATTTTTGGAACAGTGTGATCGTCACCGGCTTTAAGGTGCCGATTGGGATCGCCCTCGAGTCGATGGCCGCTTTCGCGTTAACCCATATGCATTTCAAGTGGGCGAATCGCATATTCACTTACATTCTGATCGGTCTGATTGTGCCAATGCAGATGACGCTGGTTCCGCTGACCTTGTTGATGAACGCGCTCAATCTCATTGATACGCTAACCGGGTTAACCATTCTCTACATCGGTTTTGGCGTTCCCTTTGGCGTTCTAGTCATGAGAGGCTTCTTCCGCACCCTCCCCACAGCGATCATCGAGGCGGCACGAATCGACGGCTGTTCCTGGTTTCGCATTTTTTACCGGATTGCTTTGCCTTTGGCACTGCCGGCCGTTATTTCGCTTTGTATCCTTGATGGCGTTGCCACCTGGAACGAATTTATCTTAGCCCAGATCTTTCTGCGCTCGGATGAGCTGCGAACTCTGCCCCTTGGACTCGTTCAGTTCAGCACCCAGTTTTCCACCCAATACGACCAACTGGCCGCTGCCGTTCTGATCGCGGTGGTGCCGGTCGTGATTGTCTTCCTGTTTTTCCAACGTTATTTCGTCGCCGGAATGGGCGGAGCAGTCAAATAATTCAAACCTTCCCTTTTGCTAGATTAGAAAACTATGGATCCACTCTTTATCCCGGAACCCGCAAATAGGGTTCGGGTTATTCTAAATACCGACGCCAAAAACGAGGCTGACGATCAATACGCGATCGTGCATGCGATTTTAACGCCGCTCTTTGAACTTCACGGCATTATCCCCGCCCATTTCGGCGACCGGCGAGGGCCGGGAAGTTTACAAGCTAGCCACGAAGAGGTCCTCAAGTTACTCGACCTGATGGAGCTCAAGGGACATATCCCGGTCCATCCCGGCGCCGCCACCATGCTTCCCGATGAAAAGACACCGGTTCCTTCAGAAGGATCTGCTCTGATCATCAAAGAAGCATTAAAGGAAGATCCCCGTCCCCTTCATGTTGCTTTTCTTGGCCCCCTCACTGACATGGCTTCGGCGCTCCTGGAAAATCCATCTATCGCTGAGCGCAACGTGCGGGTCGTCTGGATCGGTGGCCAGGATTGGCCTGTCGGTGGTTGGGAATACAACCTCTGGAATGATATCACTGCGGCCAATGTGGTCTTCCGATCAAAAGTCGAACTGTGGCAAATCCCCAGCACGATCTACAAACGAATGGCCGTCAGCTACGCTGAACTGGTCGAGAAAGTTTACGATAAAGGGCCCCTTGGCAAGTACCTGGTGGATCAACTGGTGGAATGGAACAAACTTTACCACACTCACGGTCCGATCGAACACCGATCGCTCGGCGATTCTCCGGCCGTCGGGGTAATGATGTACCCGGAATGCGGTTGGTCCGACTGGCGGCCCGCGCCGGAGTTTAACGCGCAAATGAATTATGTGCATACCGGTCGAAATCGGCCGATTCGCTTTTACCATGCTATCGATCAAAGGTTCATTCTGGAGGATTTCTTCGCCAAGCTGGCAAGGTGGCATCGCAAGGCGGTAGGCTAAGGCTTTCAACCTGTGTTGGGGGTCAGGGTTGGAACTTTTGCTATTTTATAATCCAGGCGACACAGGGAAGGTTAGGGTGAGGCTCCGTCCGAACCGGGGCTTCCTGCTCGGCCTCGCCCTACAAGGTGAACCCCTACCATGCTTGCTCGGACTATCTTACGTCGTCGGACGAATAACGCCGCATCGTGATCACTCGAAGACTCAACGACTGTTTCACAAACACAAGCTGGGAGCCTCTGCTATGCCACGTGCTTCCAGCCGTCGGAGCTCTCGATCTTTGATCGTGGTCATAGGGATCACATCGCAAGGCAGGACACCAAAGGCCCCGGTTCGGACGGAGCCTCACCCTACGCTTCTAATCGTGCTCGTGCTCGTCCTCGTCCTCGATCTTTGATCGTTCCGGCAAGGGATCACATCGCAAGGCAGGAACACGCGAAAGGCCCCGGTTCGGACGGAGCCTCACCCTACCTTCTCAATCGTGCTCGTGCTCGTGCTCGTCCGCTCGATCTTTGATCGTTGTCGGTCTAGGGTGCGTCTCAGACATCGCTAGGACACCCGAAAAGCCCCGGTTCAGACGGAGCCTCACCCTACCTTCCAATCGTGCTCGTCCTCGTCCTCGTCCTCGATCCCCTAATCTTGATCGAGTAGGTCATAAGGGGGTCACTCTCCGGCAGGACCACCCGGAAAGCCCCGGTTCGGACGGAGCCTCACCCTACCTGTCCCCGCCGTCCGCTCGAGCCTCACCTCTTATAGCGACGACGCTTCGCGCAATTTTTGGCGGGCTGCCACTTCCTCATCGGTTAGGCGTGCGTCATAGATCGAGCGCGGCTCAATCGTTCGCGCGACCAGGGTGGCGGTAGCCACGACCAGCAGCAGTGGCACGACAAAGGAGCGGTCGCGGCCAGTCAGCTCCATCATCAGAACGACCGTCGAGATCGGGCCCTGCGTGGTTGCACCGAGCACAGCGGCGGCGCCGAGTACTGCGCACACTCCGGGCGGCACTCCAGGCCAGAACCAGGACCAGGCTTGGCCTAGCACCCCTCCCAGCAAGGCACCGAAGGCCAGCGATGGGGTAAACAGACCGCCCGGCGCGCCGCTGCCGAGGCATAGCACCGTGGCTGCAGGTTTGAGCAGGAGCAGTGCCAGCAAAAGGCCTGGTGCAACTTGGCCCGTAAAGGCCAATTGGGCGATATCTTTGCCGTTGCCGAGCACTTGAGGGAATGGAATAGAGATCGCGCCGAGCAGACCTAGCGCCAGCAACGGCGCAACCATGCGCAGCCGGCCCTTGGGCTTTCTTCGTTCGGCCCAAGCAACCGTTCGCACATAGCCGACTGAGACGAGGCCTGCGATCGGACCTGCCACCAGAGCCCAGGCGACGCTGGAGATCGAATTGGAATCCGCTGGGATGACATAGGTCGGTGCGTTGGGGAGAGCCAACCATGAAACAGCCGTTGCCACCAGCGAGGTCATCAAGGCCGGTAACACAAACCTGAGCGCCAGCATCCCTCGCATCACCTCCAGCGAGAAGAGCGCGCCGCCCAAAGGCACGCCGTAAGCTGCCGCCATTCCGGCCCCGGCACCGCAGGCGACCAACAGTTTACGCTCGTCATCAGAAAGGCGCCCTTTGTCCGAAAGGACATTGGCAATGGCAGCCCCGGCTTGTTTCGGGGCACCCTCGCGACCGAGAGAGACTCCCATCCCGACAATGAGAACAGAAAGTAAAGCACTTCCCAGGGTACGCAGCGTGGGCAACCGCCCGCCATGGAACCAGATGGCAGCCGTAATATCGATACCATTGCCGCTGGAAAGATGTCCGAGGAGAATCTGCCCCCCACCCGTCAGCAGCCCGGCGCCCAACAGGATCAGGATGTGTTGCCAGGCGCCGGCGTGCTGGGCAGCGCTCAAGAGATCAGTCCCCGCACCGCCCCACAAGGTATGCTGCACCAGCTCCAGCAACTGCGTCAGCACAGCTGCGGCAACGCCCGCGCCGATGCCAGTGAGGATCACCGCCAGCCAGAAGAGTGCTGCTCCGGGACGCGCCAGGGTAGAGGGTATCATGTCGCTCCCAAATCGTTATCGTGCTCGTGCTCGTTCTCGTCCTCGTTTTTTCCGCTTCTCCTTGATCGGCCACGATCAAAAATCGAGAACGAGCACGAGCACGATAACGAGCACGATTGAAGACCGGATCAGTTCGGAATAGCAAGCGAACCTTCGGCACAGCGACAATTTTACAGATCCAAATGCAGGTGGTGTGCGAATAGTCAGAATATGGCTGAGCGAGCTTCAGGGATTCAATGGCGATCTGAATTATGACACCCGAACAGTTTGAGGCGTTGGAGGAAGTCATCGAAGAGGTTGAGCTTGCCCGGATCGAACAGGAGACCGCCCCTCAAAGAGTGCGCCTTCAACGGGCCCGCAACCTTTTAGACGAGTTTCTGAAAGCCTCTGAAGAAGTGAACGCTGCGACCGATGAGGCCGGCGACGAGAAAGAAGGCGAGGGGCTGAGCTTATCGCAAAGTGTGAGTCGCTTGGTGCCTCTCTTGACCAACCTGTTGCCTTAGGCGGCGGATTGTCTTCCTATTTCCCGGCACGGGCTCTTTTGCTGCGATGGCAGACGCGGGTAACAGGATGATAACAAAGCTCTTGGTTTGCTGCCACAGATCGAAGCAAGAGCGCTCCGCGGCTCATGTCGCCTCGTCCCGCAAAGTCTACCGGAAACAACAACCGCTGACCTAGGATCGGGAGAAGCGTCTCAGTGTATTTGCCGGTCGCTACGCTTCCTAACAGGATAATTTCGGACGAATCAATTAGGGATATTGCCTCTGCGGATTGCTTCAAAGGTCCAGTGAAACGGGACTCTTTTGTGTCCACCGGAATGGTGGCAAACTCAAAGAGCTCTCGGGATCCAACCAATGTTTCGGCAGCGACCAACCCGCGGCTGGGGGTAATGATATGCACGCCCGGAATGCCATCCGGCGGCTCGGCGAAGTGGCGTGCATAAGCGAGCTTACCCCTGAAATAAAGGCCGCTGCAGAAGGCGAATACGTCGCCGAGGCTGGCTGCTCCGATCTGTACCTGACGCGCCAGCTCGAAACTAGCTTCTGGCCGGGTCAACATGGCCGCGCGCTTGCCGCCGGAATGCGCAGGGGAGAGAAGAAATATTCGTTTCATCAATATTTTTCGAGCTCCAGCCGTCAATGCTTTACCTTAGTATTAGGTATCCCGTGCTGGTTTTGATTCCGACCAGTTCGCCAGCCCGCGCACAGGTAGAGGCGAGCAGCAGAATCAAGATGGAGATGAAAGCCGCTTTACTCATAAACGGTCCTTGTGCACCCAACAGAGCCGACCTGCTGAAGTCAAATTTTAAACGAGCCGACACGCCGACACGCCGAACGCCGAACGCCCTCCCCCTGCCCGGGGAAAAGCCTTGGCTTTCGAAGTCGTCTTCGGCTAAATATCACGACGCAGGCAAGGAACAGGCCCGGGGGGTTAGACTTCTGGATCGGTGACTGGATTAAGCTTCGATCGCACTTCCGGTGGTGACGGTTGGCTGGATTCAAATACTAAAGCAAATGGCGGAAGCTGAGCGCTATCAGCATTACAAAGTTCTTCGGCGAGAAGACGGAAGCTTGTGGGAGCTCGGCAGGGGTGCCATGGGTGTCACCTACAAAGCTTTCGACACCAATTTGCGGTGCCCGGTTGCCCTCAAGGTCATCAACAACTCTTACCTCAACAGTGAGATAGCTCGTCAGCGGTTTTTGCGCGAAGCCCGGGCTGCTGCCTCGCTCAGGCACCAGAACGTGGCCTCAGTTTTCCATCTAGGAACGGATCACGAGAGCTACTTTTACGCGATGGAATTTGTCGATGGTGAAACCGTCGATGTTTACATCAAGCGAAAAGGGTTGTTGGATCCGGCCGAAGCGCTGGGAATTGTGATCCAGGTATCCCGGGCTTTATCGGCAGCCGACAAAGAGAAACTGGTCCACCGAGATCTGAAGCCTTCCAACCTCATGCTGGTGCACGAGGAGGAGGAGATGGTGGTTAAAGTCATCGATTTCGGGTTGGCCAAGAGCACCGAAAAAGGTGCAGAATCTTCCGGTACCTTGACGGTGGGGGGTGGATTCGTCGGTACACCGCATTTCGCAAGCCCTGAACAGCTCGAAGAAAGGGAGATTGATATTCGTTCGGATATCTACTCTCTGGGCGCCACCCTCTATTACATGCTGACCGGGCGTCCTCCTTACGCGGGGTCGCTCGCGCAAGTCATGAGTCAACATTTGTATAAACCGGTTCCGTTGGAACCCCTGGAGGGATTCCCACCGTGTGTGGTGGAGCTCATCCGGCGAATGATGGAAAAGGATCCGGCTAAAAGGCCGCAGCGGCCTGGTGACCTGCGGCGCGAGATTCTCCCTTGCCTTAATCGCCTTCAAGCCAGTGCCTCTGGCGCGCGCTCAATTGCCGAGAATCCGGATGCAGGAGAACAACAACTGGACCCGTTGGCAACGCTTGATCTCTCGACTCAAAGGTCTGGTGTTGAGGAATCCACCAGCCTCATCGCACAACGATATAAGATTATTTCCGAGCTGGGTGATCTCCCGCAGGGCCGGCGTTTTCTCGCTGACGATCGCCGCCGAAATCGTCAGGTTTCGCTGATCGTTCTGAGCCGTGACTTTGTCTCCGATAGCAAAAGGTACATGGCGCTCGAACACGAAATCGACCGCTTGCGCCGTTCGACCAACCCACTCTTGCGCCAGGTCTACTCCCTCGAAAGCACTGCGCAACAGAGTTTCCTGGTCGAAGAGTACGTTGTTGGGCCGACACTCCTGGAAGTTTTGCGTGCTCGAGGTTTTTTAAGTCCGGCCGAGACGTGGCTTCTTCTTAATCTGTTGGCACCCATAGCCGACGACGCGCAATCCAATGAACTCCAGCAAGTCGACTTCACTCTTTCCGGCATTCAACTGACTTCACCGCGTCTGACTGAGACCTGGACTGCCTCCGATGTTCTTCGGCGCCCACTGACGCGATGGGAACAGCTCGGCGTTAAAGTACCGGCGGTCGATTTCTCCCTGTCTGTTTCCGATACGGCAACCTGGGGCGGAGCAGCGACCCTAATCCAAGCCGTGCCGGGAGGTGGGCCAAGGGCGAGCTATCTCCGTTTGCTGAGTTTGCTAGTCTACGAGTTGTTGGGGGGACCAAGGAGCACCGTTGAATCAACCGGGCGTTACAGTCCGGTGGCTGGTCTCTCTGAGCAAGGTAATGCCCTGCTGCGCCGCGGGCTGATGGATGACTTTCTGTCGGCCACAGAGTTGGCACGCCAACTTGGCGGCGAAATCGTGGCCCGAAATGTTGACCCGGTCACCACGACACCCGCTCCCGCAAGTTCGCCCGAGGTTTCGCTGGGAAAATTTCCGTCCGCCACCTCCGTTTCTTCTTTGCCGCCGACGCAGCCGGGGCATTTCGCCGGTCAGCAGCCTGCTCCGGCCCCGTCCACTGGAGTGAAAGGGAGGCGCGCACCGGCCAAGAGCATCGCGATTCTCGTCCTCGTCGCGGTCCTGGGAGCCGCGGGATACTTCCTGCGCCAATTTTTCCTTGCCCCTCCGAGCGTGAGAATGGAGCAATCGACGGCCTCTACATCTTCGGCGCAACCAAAGATTCCTCCTAAGCCGCAAACCGGCGCCGTCACCGAACCGCGAGCTGCAGGAAGCGTTGGCGCAGCAGTCGGCACTACGACTGGCCAGGAGGCGCTGGCAAGTCCGAGCGCTGCATCAGGCGTTCCACCTAACGTGAGACGCTGGCTAGTCCCACCCCGGTGGCCGTTACTGCGCCTAATGCCGAGACGTTGGCAGCTCCCAGTCCGGTCGCCGCTGCCACCCCGAATCGCGAGACCCTGTAAGTCCCAGTCCGGTATCCGTTGCGACGCCGGATCGGGAGGCGCTGGCAAGCTCCCAGCCCGGTCGCCGTTGCCACACCTGATCGCGAGGCGCTGACCACTCCCAGCCCGGTCAGCCGCTGCCACACCGAATCGCGAGGCGTTGACCACTCCCAGCCCGGTTGCCGTTGCCACACCTGATCGCGAGGCGCTGGCCACTCCCAGTCCGGTAGCCGTTGCCACACCTAATCGCGAGACGCTCGCCAGCACCTAGCCCGGTTGCTGTTGCCACACCTGATCGCGAAGCGCTGGTAACTCCCAGCCCGGTAGCCGCTGCCACGCCGAATCTCGAGGCGTTGGCCACACCTAGCCCGGTTGCCGTTGCCACGCCTGATCGCGAAGCGCCGGCAACTCCCAGCCCGGTAGCCGCTGCCACACCGAATCACGAGGCGTTGGCCACGCCTAGCCCGGTTGCTGTTGCCACACCTGATCGCGAAGCGCTGGCAACTCCAAGCCCGGTAGCCGCTGCCACCCCGAATCGCGAGGCGTTGGCCACGCCTAGCCCGGTTGCTGTTGCCACACCTGATCGCGAAGCGCTGGCAACTCCCAGCCCGGTAGCCGCTGCCACCCCGAATCACGAGGCGTTGGCCACGCCTAGCCCGGTTGCCGTTGCCACACCTGATCGCGAAGCGCTGGCAACTCCAAACCCGGTAGCCGCTGCCACACCGAATCGCGAGGCGTTGGCCACGCCTAGCCCGGTTGCCGTTGCCACACCTGATCGCGAAACTCTGGCAACTCCCAGTCCGGTAGCCGCTGCAACGCCGAATCGCGAGGCCTTGGCCACGCCCAGCCCGGTTGCTGTTGCCACACCTGATCGCGAAACTGCACTCCCAGCCGGTTGCGGTCGCGACGCCTGGTCGCGAACCGCTGGCCACTCCCAGCCCGATTGCCGTTGCCACGCCGAATCGCGAGGCGGATGCAAGTCCGAGCGCTGGAGCCAGCCCTGAAATCCTTGCGATGGTCAAGCACGACCGGACTGCCGTTCCTGGCACTGAACTCCCGGGGCCGGAAAGTCACGCAGTCCAGACATCCTCCTCGGCTGAAAACTACTCCGACAGACTCGCTTCGGCGCAACGCTTGATCGAGAGCACCGACTGGCCCGGAGCCTTGAAAGTCTATGTCGATCTTATTGATCAATATCCGGAAAGGCCGGCAGCGAGGCAGAGTCTGGGAAATTTGCTGACTGACTTGAGCGCGAACGCCACCCTGCTGGACCCGGAATCGTCCGCTCTGATGAAACCTGATCTCATACGGGCAGCAGAGGCCGGTATTGTTCCGGCAATGCTGATGATTGCACGTTCCAGCCGTGAGAGCGATCGCGCTGCCGCGGTGAAGTGGTACGAAGCCGCCGCTGCGAAAGGGAGTGTAGAAGGCATGAAAAAGGCCGGCAGCTTGCTTTACTCAAACCATCTCAGACCTGAGGACGATCTGAAAGCACTGGACTATTTTACGGAGGCGGCCAACACAGGAGATCCTGAGGGAGCGTACCTCGCGGGTGAATGCTATTATTTTGGCAAAGGTACCGCGCCGGATATGGACAAAGCGGTGCAGTTTTTGCAACAGGCGGCGTCACGTCGCGACGTCCGAGCTATGGATTTGTTGGGGACCTGCTATCGAAAGCAAGGAAAGTTTGAACTGGCTCGACGGTCGTTCGAGGGAGCTGCGACGGCCGGTTACGCGCTCTCTTATTTTAACCTTGGGGTCATGTATATGAACGGGGAGGGTGTCCCGCGCAGCCCCAGGAAAGGGGAGGACCAGTTCAGACACAGCGCGGAGTTGTTCAGGCAGGGCGCGGAGAAAGGGGGACCCGGTCGCCATGTACTATTTTGCCAGTTGGAATGAGCAGGGGATTGGCGTCCCTCAAGACGGTAAAACTGCTAGGGAGTGGTACCGCCGGTCCGCGCGCGCCGGCTACCCGCAGGCCATTGAATGGTGCAGGCGAAACGGTGTCGCGCCCTAGCGGAAGTGTCAGTGTCAGTGTCAGTTCAGTGGCGGGCATACGGCCCGATGGGCCCCTGCCCCGAAGCCGAAGGGGATGCACCGCGACCGCGAAACTGAATCCAGCCCTTGATCGCAGAGCGAACTGGCAGAGCGTTGAACCCAGAGATTCATTCAAACCCTAAAAAATATGAAAAGAGTTGAAGCGAAAATCGTTGGAAACGTTAAAGAAAGCCCGGCCTCGGAACCTGATGAAGATCCGAATACTTGGCTGATCGAAGCAAAGCTGGACGAGGACGTTTTTGAGTGGGAAAACGTTCGACTTGATTTTCGAGGTTCAGAGATCAAAGCCGAAATCGTCGAAACCGCAATGACAGAGCCTACTCGCTGTACGGTTCGTACACGCGGTCAATCACCTTTGAAAAAGGGTGACCACATCCACGTCGATATTCGAGAGCAGAAGGAATTTTAAAAGACGTCTGATCTAGAAGAAAGCAGAGACCTTCAGATCAAATCATCCGGGGATTGCTATTTTCGACTTCAATCTGTGGCCAAAAGTGGCCTAAAGAGCTTAGCCCAGGGTTTATCCTGCGAAGTTCTCCCCACCCGAATTAGCCCTGAAAGGGCCACAGATTCGGCGATAAATCGGCTCGGAACCTTTGAGCCGGATCGCGTGCGCGTTTCCAGCCCCTTCAGCTCAGGGCGAAACGTTTATTTTCGACTAACCCAGGGCGCTGCCCTGTGCTCAATTTGAGCAATTTCGAGACCATGTAAAACTCTCTCAACGCTGGAGAGATCGCCGATCAGTTTGCGAATCGGAGGAGGCAATTTACGCACAAGTGTTGGCACCACCACAATCTGGTCGCTCCTCGCGAGTTCTGGATGCTTCATTAAGTCGATTATTTCGAGCCGGTAAATACCCAGCAGGTGTTCTTCGCAGAGACCTCTAAGGGTGGAAAGGGCGGCAATCGATCTCGGAGTCTCTCCCGCAATATACAGTCGCATGTCCCACACGGTGGTTTTCAGCTTGGCAACTTTAGCTCCGGTTGAGCTTGCGTCGATCTGTTTAATCATAATTTCCGTAATCACTATACTTCCTTAGCCACGGCTGTAGTCTAGCGCCTTCTTTCAGTGGCTTGAGAGGTAATCGACATGGCATCTGTTCAGCTGAACAGATGCGCAAGGTCAAGCGGGTAACGTTTGGTCATGCGAGGTGGCCAGCGTCGGTTCCAACTTTCAATTGGTTCCGTCAAAAATCGCCGGAACCTCCACCAATCCTTTCCCAGCTTCCGTTACCCTGCTCGTCTGAACTGTACCTGACGTATCCGATGCCATCTTCTTCTTGTTTCAATTGGTTCCTTCGTGGGGGAGTGTTTATCCCCGATGGAGACCATCGCACAAACTTGTTGTTGGCAAGCGCAGAGGAGTGTCAACCCTGGGCTTTAACCCTCGGCTCAACCCTGGGCTAAGTTATTTTGGCCACTTCGGGCCACGGATTGGAAACGTCCAAACTCCAAGCCATCCCGGGAACTACCGCCGTGCACCTGGAGTGACGAGGCTTCGGTGCAAAGTAGCATAGGCTTCCAGCCTGTATTTTTATTCAAACGGTCAAGCGACGTTTTTCAGGCTATCGGTTATGGTCGCGGGCAAAACCGCATGAAATCAAGCTCGTACGCAAATGACCCGCGTTGAGGTAAGGCAAGGGGAAAATCGGCGATCGACTTCGCTCGCCGCTGCCGCCGCATGGGCGGTGGATGTTTCGCTCTTTGATGTCTGTCTCTCCTCAGGACTGGACTTGAGCGTGGCGCAGATGGTCAGTTTCGCGGCGGCTGTCGTGGTAACTTATTTTCTAAAAGCGCGACCCGCATTTGCTCACGTTGAGAATCAACAGCGGCAGACCCGTTGGCTGCCTTGGCAGTTCGGTCTGGTTGGACTGCTGGTCTTGTTTTTCCGTGGCGGCGTTTTGTCACTGCTAGTGATGAGTTGGCGCTGGATGCCGCAGGCCGCGATCTTGCCTGCGGCCGTTATCGGCGTGCTGACAATGGTGGGGGCTGTGCCCTTCCTCATCCGGCTGTGGGAGGCGGCCGGCGAGCCGGAATTGCGCTGGCGCATGTTAGCGATCGGAATCGTCGGCTATCTCTTTGCGCTCCGACTGATCTTTCTCGGACAGGCCGAGTTGCTTCCCGAAGAAGCCTACTATTGGAACTACTCACAACATCTTGATATCGGCTACCTCGACCACCCACCAATGGTCGCGTGGCTTATCTGGCTCGGCACCACCCTGTTCGGGCAGAATGAATTCGGAGTACGCGTCGGGGCGTTCGGGTGCTGGATGGTGACGTCTTGGTTTCTCTATCGGATGACCAGCAGCCTCTTCGACAGATCAAGTGCCTTGGTCGCCGTGCTGCTCGCCCAGGTCTTGCCATTCTTCTTCTCCGTCGGTTTTCTGATGACGCCGGATGCCCCGCTGGTCGCCTGCTGGTCGGGAACTCTTTACTTCGCCGTGCGCGCCCTGATGGGCGAACACCGCCACGCCTGGTGGGGCGTGGGCGTCTGTTTCGGTCTGGGCATGATTTCGAAATATTCCATCGGGTTGCTCGGTCCGGCCATACTGTTATTTCTGCTCCTTGATTCACGGTCGCGCCGATGGTTTCTGCGGTGGGAACCGTATGCAGCGGCGCTCGTTTCGGCGCTCATTTTCTCGCCCGTGATCGTCTGGAATCTCCAGCACGGTTGGGCATCGTTTGGTTTCCAAGGCGCCCGACGCCTGTCAGCTCACGCGCGGTTTTCGCTGCACGTTCTGATCGGCTCCGCGGTGGTGTTGCTGACTCCCACGGGCATAGTGGCAGCTTTGCTGATGCTTTTTCAGAGCCAACCCACCGTACAGGCAAAGGATTCAACGGCGAAGCAGCGCTCGCTTTTTATTCAAGTTTTCACGCTGGTGCCGCTGGCAGTCTTTGTGGCGTTCAGCTTGCGTCACCGCGTGCAACTTAACTGGACGGGTCCGCTCTGGCTGGCAGTGCTGGCTCCTATCGCGAGGTCGATTTGGACTTTGCCGAGCGCCCGCTGGCTCCCGCGATTGCTGCATCGGGTGTGGGCCCCGACGATTGCGATCGCCGTGGTTTTCTACACCGTCGGCTTGTATTATCTTGTCCTGGGTCTGCCTGGAGTCGGGTACAGCAAACAAGTTCAGCTGGTACCGGCGGGCTGGCGTGATCTTGCCACCCAGGTGAGCGAACTCCAAGGTGCACTGGGGCGAGAAGTCCACCAGGAACCGCTGATCGTTGGAATGCAGCGCAATTTCCTCTCCAGCGAACTTGCGTTTTACAATCCGGACCACGATGGGGCACGTCAAACAGCCGGTCCGCACCTCTTCGGTAACAATAGCCTGATGTATGAATGGTGGTTTCCGAAGAAGTTGCAGGAAGGTCGAACACTCCTGCTGGTCAGCTTTGATGCCGCCGATCTGACTCGCAGCCCAGTCCTGCGGCACGTGGCCCACCTTGGTCCAGTCCAAAAAGGGATTTTTAAAAAGAATGGCAAGCCAATCCGGCCTTTCTACTATTCCTACGCCTCCGGCTACAACAGTGCAGACTAAAACCCCGAGGAAGTGATGGAGTGATGGAGGGCGGGTGGCGGAGTGGTGGAGTGGTGGAGTGTTGGAGTGCTGGAGTATTGGAGTAATGGAGTATTGGAGTTGCTCGAAAAGCGACGCCGTTACGCCGACCCGCCGACCCGTGTCCCCTGTTCCCCCTACGCCTTCCTGGGTCTGTGAGATTTTCGGGCCGGCTCTTTCTCTTGTGTTTGCGCCGCAATCTCACGATCGAACTGGCTGGATTTGTTCGCGTACATCGGGTAGTCGCGTTCTGCCTGCTCCGGTCTGTATCGCCAGTGTTTGTACATCCAAAGCCAATGTTCCTTATTCTCACGAATGATCGGCTCAAATTGGTTCCAACAAACTTGCGCGATCTCGTGGTATGGAGTGCCCTCTGGGAAATAAATCTTGGGCAAGATCCGCACCTTGTATCCCCCGTTCGCTGTGGGGAGAGTGATGAACGGAAGGATCGGCGATCGGGTGCCTTCATGGAGCATGCCGTGCAACAGCGTGACGCGCTTCTTCATCCCAAAAGAATCGATAATCACTGCTGGATCCCGAAGTTTCAGCGTTAAATCGGTCAGAATCCCTACCGGCACGCCCCGACGGAGCGCTCTAAAGAGCCGGAGCATCGAGTTCTCCTGGGTCACCGCGGTCTGGCCTGAGATTTCGCGAAGCCGGCGGAAGAAGTCCGTAAGGCGGTCATTTTTGAAGCGCTGAGTGAGGATGATGCCGGCGTAGCCACGAAAAGCAAAAAGGGCGCTACCCCACTCGAAATTGCCGAAATGAGGTGTGATTCCGATGACCGGCTCTTCGCTGTCTAACATCTCCTGAAACATCCGAGGATCCTCGAATGTGATGAATTGTTCCACGTTCTGTGCGGTCAGCCGTCGAGTCCAGAAAAGCTCTAAAAAGCTTCGAGCAAAAACCTGGATTGAACGCCTGGCAATTTGTTTTCGTCGGCCCGGATCCAATTCCGAGCCGAACGCCGCCTCAAGGTTGGCGAGGGCTACCGTGCGGCTCCTTGAGTCAAATCGGTACATCACGGCTCCTGCCAAATCGGCCAGGCGCCTGAGAAGCGAGAGCGGCAACATCGGAATCAAGGGAGAAAAAAAGCTGAGTAAGAACCACTCAAGCCAATAGCGGAAACGTTTCATTCATTCAGAATTCAGGATTCAGGAGTCAGGAGTTGCAGAATGGAATAGCTGAAGTCGTCCCGAAACATGATCTATCACTTTCTTGTCTCTCTTGTTATATATGTATTTACCTCCTGCAACTCCTGAACTCCTGCAACTTCTGACTCCTTCCTTGATCCTGATATGTCCCACCCCGCTTTCCCTAACGCTTTTCGTCAAGGCATCCTTTCCGGCAAACGCCTCATTGGCTGCTGGTGTTCGCTTGCGAACCCGATCACCACCGAAATCCTCGGCCTTGCCGGGTTCGACTGGCTGCTGCTCGATGCCGAACACGCTCCCAACGACGTGCTCACGCTGATCCCTCAGTTGATGGCGCTCAAAGACAGCCCAAGCGCTCCGGTCGTGCGCCCGCCGGTGAACGAACCGGTTATCTTGAAGAGGCTGCTAGACGTTGGGTTTTATAACTTCCTGATTCCTTTCGTGGAGTCGGCAGAGGAAGCTCGCCGCGCCGTGGCCGCCACGCGCTATCCGCCTGCCGGCATCAGGGGCGTGGCACTCTTGCATCGCAGCAATCGCTACGGCACCGTGCCCGACTACCTCACCACCGTAAACGACCAGATTTGCGTGCTGGTGCAGATTGAGAGCCGCGCCGGCCTGGAAAATCTAGACGCCATCTGCGCAGTCGAGGGCGTGGATGGCATCTTTATCGGCCCTTCTGACCTCTCCGCCGCCCTTGGCCATCTCGGCAACCCCGGCCATGCCGAGGTGCAAGCAGCGATACAGACCATTTTTGCCTGCGCACGGCAGCATAGGCGTTCTGTCGGCATCCTCGCTCCCGAGGAAGCGGCTGCTCGCCGTTACTTGGAACAGGGTGCAAGTTTCGTGGCGGTTGGCAGTGACCAAGGTTTGTTGCGGGCGGCAACGCAGGAGCTCCGGGAACGGTTCGGATAGGAAGAGGACAGGATTCAGGATTCAGGATTCAAGATTCAGGATTCAGGATTCAGAATTCAGAATTCAGGAGTCAGGAGCGCCTGACGGCGGCGGCAGCTGAGCCGGAGGGTCTTCTTCTCGCGACAGCCCCCAATCAGCACTCCTCGTCCTCGATTTCTTTAAAGCCGATGAGGTCTTCATTTTGCCCAGACGAACAACTCTCTCGCCGCTTCTTCGGGACTACTGAACTCCTAGCTTTTGGCTTGTTGAGTTAGCTCCCAAACTCCACCACTCCCACTCCAGCTTTCATGCAACGAAATGCATAGCATATTCTTTGCAATTCAGCTCCAGGTCCTTGGCTTCCTTGCTCCCCGTCCTCTGCACTCCGGCGCTTGCGCGAACCGTTTCAGTACGTTATTATCCGGGCGCTCTTTTAACTCCCTAAAGATTCAGAAAAATGGGCCGTTAGAGAACATCTTGTTAGGAAGTGATGATAAGTCCGCAAACGCAGCTGAACACCAAGGACTCCGACACCGCAATGCCGACCGGTACAATCGTCTTTAAATGCATCAGGATAAACCTGAAAAGGAATTCGTCTTTCGAACCAGACGAAAGCAGTATCGACTCGCTGATTGAGTTTGATCTTAAAATTGGCGATAAAAGCTCGAGAGGGTTGAAAACGGTGGTACGTCAGCCCAATGGAACGGACTTTCAAAGCCAACCGTTGAGAGTGGGGAATGTGATAGGCTACGATGGACCTTGGAACGATGAGGAATTCAAGGAGACTTGTGGGCGGTACTATCGCGACATCATCGGATCCTCTGGTATTGGACCTGCCATCCGTCGAGGAGAGCGTAACCTGATCGAGCGGGTGGCCATCAAGTTTCGTCAGCGCAAGACGATTAATCTGCCATCTTCCGACGGAGCGATCGCGCACTCGTAAGCTGGAGAGTAAAAAGACCGACTCCGCCAACCGGTTGGGTCAACCTAAAGATGGACGGACGCCGTCTCCAGGCTTTCTGTCCCATTGCTTCTCTCTTTGTCACCTTCTATTCGGGTTTACTCGAATAGTCTGAAAATATTTTTCAAAAGTCCCGAAACTCGGAGCTCTAAATTCTTTTGTAACCTGTGAGGAGGATAACTCCCTCCTTCGAAAAGGAACATTTGGAATTCACGACTATTGACAGCGCCTATCCAGCACCACGATCGGGCACAACGGAGATTCCGTCGTGTGCGACCTTCAGAAGCCGTCTCCCAATTTGCTGAGTATTAAGGAGGCAGCCGACCACCTGCGGCTTCCGCTTTCAAGCCTCTATTATCGCGTGCAACGCGGACGGATACCGGTTATTCAAATCGGCGGCCGCTTGAGGATTAAGAAGTCCTCTCTTGAGGGGCACGTGCTTCGTCGAGACATGCGTGGTCGGCCCGCCGTGCTAGTGGTCGAGAACGATCCGGTTCTGCAGGAGCAATTGCGGACGCTGCTGAGGAAAACAGGCTTCAGCCGAACTGTGGTCGGAACCGCCCGGGCCGCCATGACCCAACTTCGCAAGGAGAGATTCGATCTCATGTTTCTGGACCTGCAACTACCCGACGCACCCGCCGAAGAGGTTTGTAAGAGAGCCAGGCAGATGGATCCGGGACTACAAGTCATCGTCGTGACGGATCACTTGGAGAGCGAGATCATCAATCGCATTCTTCAAGCCAGCAGCCCGGTTACGTTTCTGAAGAAACCGCTCAAGTTCGAGCATCTCGTTCAGACGGTGACGACCCTCCGGGGCTGCGCGTCGGCCTAGCAGGCAAAGCTTTTCTACTTTCTGCTTTATCCTTATCGTGCCGTATCGTGCTCGTTATCGATCCTTGACCCTTGAGCGTGATAAGCGCGAAGGGATCAAGACGAGGACGAGGACGACGACGAGGACGACCACGCCACGAGCACCAGCACTCCACCACTCCACCACTCCACCACTCCACCACTCCACCACTCCACCACTCCACCACTCCACCACTCCACCACTCCACCACTCCAGCACTCCAGCACTCCAGCACTCCAGCTCTCCAGCTCTCCAGCTCTCCAGCACTCCACCACTCCAGCTCTCCACCACTCCACCTCTCCACCTCTCCGATGAATCCACGAATCCTGATCACCCCGCGCTCGCTGACCCAGGCCCACAGCCCGGACTTGGTGCCTTTGGAGAAGGCGGGCTACGAATTGGTTTACGGTCCGGGAGGCAGGATGCCAACTGAAAGCGAGCTTCTGCAACTCGTCCCGGGATGTGTTGGTTGGCTGGCCGGAGTGGAAGTTATTTCGGAACGGGTGTTGCGTGCAGCAACGGAACTGAAGGCGATCAGCCGAAACGGGACGGGGATTGACAACGTCCCAATCAGTCTTAGCGCAACAGCTCGGCATCATGGTGTTGCGTGCCGAAGCCGCAAATGCTCGTGGAGTTGCTGAGCTCGCGATCTGCTTTGCCATGGCTTCCCTGCGTCACCTACCGGCGCTGCACCTCAACCTAAGGCAGGGCCAATGGAAGCTTATCCGGGGCCGAGAGATTTGCGATCGAGAATTTGGCCTGATTGGTTGTGGTGCCATCGGCCGGATGGTGGCTGAAATGGCTCTAGCTTAACTTCCTTTAGTCTCAGAAAAATTCTCCTCGTGAGAGGATGCGGCAGCCTGATTTTTTCGGGCTACGCTTCAGCCCAGGCGGGCGGTTGGGAGAAGAGCGGAAGCAGACCGAGCTGACCCAGCAGCGTATTGAGCTCGGGTGGGATTTGAGTCAGCAGGCGCTTGGAATCTTGGTCTGCGATTTTCAAGGTACCGACTCGAATGGCCTGCAACCGGCGCAGCAGTCGTTGGACTTCGCCTGTTTCGCCTTTGGCTCGCCATTCATTGGCCAGCTTGGCGCATAGCCAGTAAGCGATGAAACACAGTCGCACATGATTGCGGACCCGGTCCGGACGCCAGTGAAAGACCGGGCGGACCTCCATATAACTCTTTAGTTGGCAGAAAGCATCTTCGACCGCCAGCAAGTTCTTGTAATTGCCCAGCACCTGCTCTTTGGCGCATCGAGCCGCTTCCAGATCGGTGTGCAGCAGATAAAGGCCGTCCAGATTCTGCTCGCTCCGGATCAGTTCATCGTTTTTCTGATACTGTAGCTGGCCTTGCTCATCGACTTGGTATTGAAAATATTTATGGGCCTTTAGCTGTTGGAGCTTGCGGCCAACTTGACTGGCTAGTTTTTGAGGATTGGGTTTTTTCCGCCGGACGGCCGCCAAGCGCTTGAGTTCCCTCTCGGCTTTTTCCAAGCGAGCCGTGCGCCGGGCGAAATCGCGTTTTTGACGATACTCTCCGCCAGCAATGACGTAGCGTTTGCCCTCCACGCTGAGCTCCATGAGCTTGGTGCGATCCCACAACTGAGGCTGGGCATCCTGAGGCAGTTGAGCAATGAGCTCACGCAAAGTCGTCGAGGAAAGCCTTGTCACAAAATGCAGCTCTTCTTTGCGCATGGCTTCCAGATTGAGGGTACTGCTCATGCCGTTATCAAAGACAAAAATCGCCTGCTGAATACCAAAGCGCCGCTGCAGACTGGCCAGTAGTCCCTGTAAGGTCGTCGTATCAGCCCGATTTCCGCGCAGCACCTCCAGATGGATGGGCACGCCCTGTGGATCGGTGGCCACCGCCAATAAGATCTGGGGACGATCCTCTCGGTGATCGCGGCTGTAGCCGTAGGCTCCTAAACCCTCTGGTCCCTTGCCTTCAAAATAAACACTCGTCAGATCATAGAGCACCAGGCTCACCCCTTGCGGGAAAGCCTCGGCGTAGAGCTTCTTCTCGATCGGGACCCAGCGGCCATTGAGACCGTCCATGGCCTCGTAGAGATCGTCTTCGTCAAAAGTCTCGCTCTGTTGGCAAAGCCCGCAGGCAGCCGCCAAAAGAGTGCCGCTGGCTTGTTCCACCAGCGCCAGTTTAGCGCACGGAAAGAGGATGCGGCCAAAGATCATGGCCTGCAAAAGCCGGCGCTGGCGAACTTGGGGCACCTCGGCAAAAAGCTTCTCCAATCCGAAACGTTGCCAAGCCTCTCGCAACACGGCCAAGCCACCGTAGTCCAGCGCATGGGACAACTCGATCTGCTCAAGCACCACGCAGGTCTGACCGCTCAGAGCAGCAGCCACCAGATCGCGGACCTCCGGAGGCAAGGCCGAGATGTTACACACCGTGCGCGAGCGCGGCCCCTCGGAGGTGCGAAAGGACTCGCGCACCAGGTAAGAGACATAGGTTTTGTTTTGGCGTCTGGACCTCGTGGCTTGGACAAACATGATTGCTACGCATATAGAGCATAAAATGATATTAAATACAAGTATAAAATACGTATAATACCTACTATTACTTGCTACAAAACGATTCCGAAAACTGCCAAATACGAGGGAAAATTAAAAAAGAGGGGAGGAAGTCAGGCTAGGACTTGGGGCGAGGGTTGCGGCGTTTGATCCATATCCGGACAAGTCGTTTCAACCGAGCGAGAAATTCGAGTGGAGATCTCTCGATGCAGTGTTATCGGGCGCCGAGATCCTCAGTTTGCACTGCCCGCCTCTCCCAGACGGGCGACCGATCATCGACCACGAAGCGCTGAGCCACATCCAAACGGGGTGTTGCCTTATTAATACGGCGCGCGGCAGCCTGATCGACGAAGGCTCACTCATTGAGGCTCTTGACACCGGCAAACTGTCCACTTATGCGACTGATGTTTTCTCGACCGAACCGCCGGACCCGGCTTCGCCTTTGTTAAGGCATGAGCGGGTCATCGTCACTCCCCACATCGGTGCGTTCACCGATGAAAGTATTCGGCGCGCCACCCTTAAAGCCGTCGAAAACCTCATCAGTGCCTTGGCCCGGAAATGATAGCGCGATTGATTACGGTACGCAGGGTTGACGCCGCAGCCGAGGCCACCCGGGAAAAGCCCCGGTTTGGACACGGACGGAGCCTCACCCTACCCGGACCCCAGGTGAGTGTGAATCTCTTTGGCGAAACGGATGGCCACTTCTGCCTGCTCGTGCGCGATCCTTCCAGAAAAGCCGGTGTGACTCGTAGGATCCAGAAGGGAGTCAATCGCCTGCGGACTCAGGTGCGCGGTGACACGGGGATCGGATGCCAGGAGTTGCGAAAAGGATTTGTTTTGAGAAGCGGAAGCCTGCGCTACTTCGTACACAACGTCATGAGCATGTTGCCGCCCAATGGTCCTCCCAAGTTCCAACATAATGGCCTCGGAATTGATCAGGCCCCCGGAGAGTTCAAGATTGGACCGCATGCGTTGTGGATTGAGCCGTAACCCAACGATGATGAGATGAATGCGCTCCAAGACCTCACCGGTAAGAATCGATGCCCTGGCAATCGCGTCGAACACGGTTCCGGGACAATGATCGGCCTCGTGTTCGCTTTGCATCGCTTCCAGCGCAAGTGGGACCAGCGCCCTAATTTCGGACGAAATGCCGAGGATATCCTGACAAAGCTGCGGGTTGCGCTTATGCGGCATAGTCGAACTGCCGACCGTCCCCTCGGGCACGGGTTCCTCCAGTTCTCCATATTCCGTTTTCATCAGAGTATAAATCTCGCGCCCAATCTTGCCGCAGGTCGCACCGAGTAAGCCCAGCAGACAAACGAATTCGGCGAAGTGATCCACGATGCTCCTGGCCGGAACTGCCATCGGGGCGAGGCCAAGACGCTTCGCGATCCCGGCCTGTACCTCAGGCGCCCGATCCCCCAAAGAAGCAAAGGTACCGGCTGCACCACCCACCAGGGCCACGAACAGGCGCGGTTCGGCTTCCCTCAACCTGGTAATATGCCGGCCTATTTCGTCTATCCAGACTGCGATCTTGAAGCCGAGGGTGATAGGCACCGCATGCTGACCGTGCGTCCGACCGGCCATGACCATACCTGCGCTGCGTTCGGCAAGCCCGGCCAAAGCGGTCATGATGCGTCCGAGGAGGGCAAGAATGACCCGGTGGGCCTTACGGAGAACTATAACGTCGCCCGTTTGGGTGATGTTTTGGGTGGTGGCTCCCCAATGAACCCAGCCTCCGTGCGGTTCACCGACCACGCGACTAAGTTCGACGATCAATGGCATTAAAGGATGACTGGTCTGCGCAATCCCGCTCCGGATGCGTTCAAGATCGAGTTGATCGATTCGGCTGGCCGAACTGATCGCTTCCGCCGCTTCGGTCGGAATTATCTCAAAGTCAGCCTGGGTCATGGCCAGCGCTGACTCGATCTCAAGCCAGGCCTGCCAACGTGCCTCTATGCCAAACAGCATCTCTATTCCTGAATCAGGCACCCTGGAGGTCGTAAAACGTTGGCTCATAAGAATATTGTGCTTAGCTTTTGAACCCGAAATAGCTGCTAAGCGGCTGGCAGGCGAATGCGTCCCCGCTTTGCTTCTTCTCCCCGCTTGCTTCTGCAAAATTGCATCCCTGGAAAAATGATTCAGTCCGCGTGGCTTTCGATTGATCGGCCATTTAGGATGCCAGAGTGTCTGCTCCTGAGAAAGCAAAAAAGACCTCGTGTGACTTTGCGCAAATCGCCGGGGAGCAGGAGCGGCCTTTGGATAAGGGTTCTCCTTGTTTGCCTGGCATTTGGATCTTTGATGATTCTCGCCGGAGACTGGGTGAACGCACATTTTTCGCTTCTCGGCCGCTCGATTTTTGTCGATTTTACACACGCTGAGCGGAATGGACCCGGCGTCTATCGAATTCAACTGCCGGTTCCTCTGGATCCCCAGCGGATCTTCCCTTCGCAGATCCGGCTGCTGGATACCGACCAGGACAAATTTTCATTCACGCCGAAAGCGGATAGTTTAGTGACCAGCGGTCAGGGTCTGTTCACCATCCAGAAGAAGCGAAATCTTCTGGTCGCGTGGCCAGCCTCCCCGACGGGGTTGCCGGCGAAAGGCGAAGGAGTCCTCAAGTTCCCTATGCTGTTTCCGTCCTGGATCGTCGAGGTCGCTTTTTTCCTCTTGAGCGGCAGCTGCGCGGCGCTGCTTTACTGTCAACCTTTCCCGACCTGGGAGGTCAAAGTCTTGGCCCAGACGGACCGTCGCGGTGGCCGCATGGTGCCTTCGGATGCTCGGTAGGCATTCTTTGGTCGTCCTCAGCTTGCCTTCAGCCTATTTGTTGTTGGTTTATCCCCCATTGTGGAAAGACGTGGATGCGCTGGGTCAGCTCATCTTGCCGGCGGACGTAACGAACATTTTCCATTTTCCCGCTTTATTTGGTTTCAGCGCTCGCCTGATCTTTTGGCTCGGGGATAGTTTGTCCATCTGGCGATCACCCGATCTGCTGGCGTTGCAAAGGCCGACGCTCCAGGGCATTTACACTCTGGTCGTTTTTCAGCATCTCGCTTTGGTTGTTTCCCTGGGCCTTTTGTGTAAAACCATCACCAGGCGCGAAGGGTTGCGGGGAGTACTCGTCCTGGGCTACTGCTTTGCCTCGGGTCTGTATACCAACGTTCTCCTGTGCGGTTCGGAAGCTTGGTCGATTTGTGCGACCCTCTTCCTTTTCGCGTTCGGACTTCGCCTGTACGCTCTGCAAGGTCACCAAACCCTGAACTGGATCGGCTACAGCTTTTCCCTGGTCTTCGCGATCGGCTCGAGACATATCAATCTGCTTCTCGGCTTCTGGTTAATCGGCTTGTTCCTCATTGCCGGCATTTTAAGCCTCCGGTACGCTCACCGGAGCGGACTGCCGTCGCGCCCACTGATGAAAGCGGGCCTGGCTCTCCTGTTTCTGGCCGTTGCGGTGCTGGCAAATAGTTTCTTAGAGCTCCACCTGGCAACCCGAGCTGCGGTAGAGCCACGAACCACCCTGGGGCGCACACTCAGCGATCGCGTTGATTCATTTTTGAGACAACTCAGCCCAGCGGCACGTGCTGCGCTTGCTCAAAAACTGATTGCCACCACCTCGGATCGCAACGTGAGACTCGCCATCGAGGATCAGGCGACGACAGGAAGTTACTATCAAGGGACCGGTGCGCTACTCGAGGAACAACTGCGTACCGCGGGGTTCAACGGGGAACACCTTCAGGCCGAAAAAGATCGGGTCATCCTGAAGGCGACTCTGATTTACTTGAAGACTTTGCATCCCATCTTAGTGCGAGTGATCTGGAATGATTTCCTGAAAGGATTTACCGAGACGAGTAGCTTTTCCCTGGCTACAGACCCATTTGCGGAAAATGCCGCGACCGGAAAGTATCGGCTGGATGACCCGGACCTCTGGAGCCCGTTAAATGCGTTGTCTTCGACGTTTCTCCCGGAGTCAACCGCCTGGCTCGATCGATCGGCAACCGATGTCTATCTGAAGGGTCGAAGCATGAAAGGCTTTCGGCGCCAGCATCTGGGCTCAACTCTGTTTGGGACGCTTCTTTCTCTCGGTTTGTGTTTTGTTAATCGTTGGGGCGTATTCGGACAGGCGATACCGGCCCTGACGATCTTACTAACAGGGATAGGCATCTATGCGGCCACCATGGTCTGCGTCTATTTTATGACACGGTACGCCTTACCGTTGTGGGTTTGCCTCTTGATCGCGCTGAGTCTCTCCATCGAAGGGCTGTGCGCGGGGCTAGAAGGTAGAAACCAAAGGTAAGCGGGAGGAGGGGAAGCGAGTCGGCGGGGGCTGTCGGCGTGTCGGCGGGTCGGCGTTCCGCCGAAGGTAGGGTGAGGCTCCGTCCGAACCGGGGCTTCCCGGTTCGGCCTGCCTCCAACGTGATCCTATAAAATTCAGCAATCTTTGCACGCCGATACGCCCACGCGACACGTTCCGCCTGGGGGTGATGTCGTAAGGCGAGGCACCCTGGAAAGCCCCGGTTCGGACGGAGCCTCACCCTACCCTTGGCGGACGCTGACACGCCGATCGTGTCCTGCCCGCTGGATCACGGATGAACCGGAAGCAAAACAGAGGAAGCGTTAACCCCTGTGCACTCGCGTATCCTCTCATTTTTGCATCAATTTTAAATGGGAGGCTTTTCCAGGATAGATCAGTCGCGGAATGGCTAATGCCGTTCCGATCGCTGCCAGCGTAAAAGTGACCTCCAACAGATTTCTCATTCCGCTGGTTGCGGCTAGTATTTCCCCGGTTGGATGTGGGCGAAGCAGTGCGAAAAAATTCATTAAGCCGTTGGCAGCGATGCTTCCGGGAACCATCGGAATGCAGCCGACCAGAGAAAGAATCGATCCGTGAGTCGGCTGGAATTGTTGCAGCAAACGTTCTGCAGTTGCCACAGCCAGCGCAGCAAAAAAGGAGGCTTCCGCCAAATTGAAGTCGGCGGCTTGGCCCGTCGTCCGAACCGCTAAAGCGACAGCGCCTGTACCGAAACATTGCCAGATCATCCTCGGAGGGCAATTAAAGAGGATTCCGAAACCGGAGGCGGCGATTCCTCCGAAAAATGCCTGATGAAAAAGATGGGACCAAAAGTTGTTCACGTGATTGGTAAAATCAAACGTTGCGCCGCAACAAGTCCCAAGGTCATGAACATCAAGAGATAGATCACACGAAGACCGCGTGCGGCGGCGAGGTTCGGTTTTCCTTCAATGGCATCCATCTGGATGTTTAACACCGCCACCCCAGGAACAAGCAAGAGGACAGCCGCGACCATGGCAGTTTCAGGATGTAAACTCCCTAGCAACCGGGCGCCCAAACCCGCCAAAAATGCGGTGGCAAAACTTACTACACCGGAAACGATGAAAATGTTTTGCTTTCGGACGATCAAAGCGTGGCGTATCCACTGCCCAATGGCCGTCCCAAGGAGGACGGGAAAGAAAGCGGGCCAATCGACTCCGAATAACCGCCCGAACGCACTGCAAGCCAAGCCCGTGCAAAGACAAACTAACCATACGGGGTAATATGGGGTCGTCTGGCTAATGTCATCCAGTTCAGTTTGGGCCGCCGAGCACTGAAGGTCGCCCTTGGCAACACGGCGCAAAGTTTCTCTGATCGCTTCCGTTTCTCTAAAATTGACGCCATGCTCTCCTACTTTTCCCATCTGAACGCAAAACTCCTCTCCACGCCGCAACGTTACAATAATAGCGGCATGCTGGCAGTAGACCTCCGCCGAATGGCAACCGAGAGCGCAAGCCACTGCCAGGATCTCTTCGTGGATTATTCTGCCGCTTTCACCGGATTCCATCAAGAGGCGCCCGATGGAGAGTGATAAGCGAGCAATGTCCGATAGCGGCGGCAAGGAAGTCGGTCTATCCACCTAGTGTACCGTCTCCTAAATCCCTTAAGTTTCGCCGCAGGTCAGTTGGCTGTTTTTCAAGACGCGAGCGAAGTGCCCATAGCTGTGTCATACGGGTCGAGCGAGCAACGCGGAAAAACAGCCAACTGGCCGCGGCCCGTAGGGTTGCGTTGAAAATGGGTCGGCTGCTTCGTTGCTCGTCAGTCACGTATCGATCTAGATATGCTCCTTCCTCACGCCTCGCAGACGATCCATTTTGAACGCAACGAAACTCAAGGGATTTAGGAGACGGTACACTAGCTTAGCTTTTCGCTTTAGGCGGCTTTGGACATCTGCGGAGGTTGGCCTGTGGACTCGAGTACAGACCGCCAGATGTCACCTTTCGGATCGATCCTGCGCCGGTCGCCGATCACAATACCGAAGGGAATGTGAACGAAAGTATCGTGCCAACGACCCACCAACATATTGGTCTTTCCAGACATTCCGGCGTGTACCGCATTTTGCGCTAAGATCAAACAATAAACGTTGTCTTGTGGAGAAGCCGGCACACTTCGAATAGCGTAGCTCGGATCGATATACTTAACAGTGACGGGAATATCACGTGATAGGAAAAAATGGTTAATCTCATCTTTTAAGAATAGACCAATATCAGCCGGTCGACGGTTGCCAGAAGCGTCAGCCTCCATGGAACTGGGAGCCAACAGTTGCTGGCCTGCGCCCTCGGCGACAACGATGACTGCATGTTTACGCTGCCCGATTCTGTACCGTAGGGCCTCAAGAAAGCCGCGGGATCCGTGTAACTCGAAAGGGACCTCGGGAACCAGACAGAAGTTTACCTGTTGACTGGCCAAGGCGGCATAACAGCCGATGAACCCGGAAGTGCGTCCCATGAGCTTCACTAAGCCGATACCGTTGATTGCACAGATCGCCTCGACGTGCGCGCACGAAACCGCCTTCACCGCCTCGGCGAATGCAGTTTCAAAACCAAAACTCTTGTCGAGGTGCCGGATGTCGTTGTCGATCGTTTTTGGAATTCCAATCACGCTTTTATGGAGCCCACGGCGGTGGATCTCTGCGACAAGTGCTGCGGCGCCTTTGAGAGTGCCATCCCCGCCGATCACGAAAAGAATATCGATGCCGAGCTGCTCCAGGGCGTCGGCCATTTCGGTGACGTTTTGGGGACCTCGCGAAGTTCCGAGCATCGTACCGCCGAAACTCTGAATGTTCGAGACGACTTCAGGCCTGAGTTTCAAAGGCTGATAACCATTCCGCAGGACCAAACCTTCGTAGCCGTATCGGATCCCCAGAATGTCAGTTACCTGGTATCCGTGCCAAAGCTCCATAACGAGCCCGCGAATAACATCGTTAACCCCGGGGCACAAGCCGCCGCAACTGACTATCGCAGCAGTCGTCTTTGCGGAATCAACATAGAGGCGTTCTCGCGGTCCTGCGACTTCAAACGTTAGGGGCGATGTTCGAGAAAGGTGGTTAAAAATCTCATGCTCGACGTTGTCATCACAGACGATTTGATCAGAATCAATTTTAAACGGTGCACCAGCACCCCCGATTTGAGGCAGGCTCGAACGAAAGCGGCAATCGCCGAGAGATTCGATGGTCGGTGTCATTTTGGTTTCATTCGCCCCAATTCCGGCTGTTCTGAGCCTCTCACAATTAAAGCACTAGCTGGCCTAATGCCTCTCATGGCCCAGAGTGTAGTTGATAGAAGAAATGTAAGCTAAACGCGGGTTGCCTTTTTCGACTCCCATTTTGTGCAGCATTCGACGGCGTTTCTACCCCTCGCTCAATTCCAGTTTCCTTGCAGGGAACATCGCACCGTGTAGTCGTCCGCGGCCATACTTTTCTCAACGCGTTACCGTTGCTTTTGCGTATAGCAGGAAATTCAGCGATTGCTCCAGGAGTCGCATCCCGGGCGCTCTGGCATAGAAAATATTGAAGAATGCACGGAATCCGCCGGCGCTATTCAATCGTCAGTCCTTATTTATCCAGAAACACGGTAATCGCTTGAATGAACATGAACCACCAGCCGGCTTGGGCACTCCCGAATATCCAGGTGCCGACAATTTGCATCATATCGCCGATTGGCGCTGGAGAGGCGGCCGCCTGCGTCATCTTGTAACCACTGTTAAGAAAGTAATTCGCCGCGAAATACTCCAAAAGATAGCAAATAACTCCCTGAATTAGAAGCGAAAGGAGGACCGCGCGCGGTATGTCCCGTTTTGCGTTCTTCGCCTCCTCGCCCATTGAAGTAACAGATTCAAACCCCACCAAAATCAGAATGGCGACGCACGCCTGGATAATGGCGAAACTGAAACCATGCGGCGAGATCACCGAAGCAGCGTTTGGATGAAATTGAAAGGTGTCAGTCGGACTTTTTGGATCGGGGCCTTTATCGGTTCCCTGGTCGGGTGCGTAGGTCAGGGTGTAATCTTTGGCGGTGCCGTCCGCATTCTTTTCCAAGACATAATTGCTATCCTTATCTTTGACCGGATTGGTGACGTCGTTGCCTTTGTCATCCTTGGTCGTCTGGGTAGCGATGATTTGGGTAATAGGGACACCGCGAACGTGATTAGGATGTTTAGCCTGAATCGCTCCGTGGCTCGTTGACGAGCCTTCCCCGTAATCGTGCTCGTGCTCGTTGTCGTTCTAGTCGTCGTCGATTTGTTCGTCATCAGCAGACCGGGGCGAGACCGAGGACGACGACGACCACGAGGAGGACTGCGACGAGCACGAGAACGATTTTATGTTTCAGTGCGCAGATTCAGGATCAGGATACGATGAATTTCCTCCATGCCCTGGATGTTCTGATGTGATCCGTGTCCAGAGGGCACGATCTTTTCTGATTGCGCGCCATCCAGGTGAGAACTCCAGTATGGCACGACGCCGTCGCTGCTATTCGGCGTATCTCCCCGCCCCCGATCGCCAATGATCGAATGGTACGGGATATGATCCGCAATCGGGAGGGTGTTCATCGTTTGGACAAACGGATTTTTGGGCGAAAGGGTATCGATGCTAGTGGGAAAGTGCGGCTTGCGCGCTGAATCTCCCGGCGTGACGATGTACTTCGCAGCCGACACCCCCAGCGAAAGCATGTTGACGGGAAGTCTGGTCAGCGCGATTCCAAGCCTTCCCACCCAGTTCGTCGCCAATCCCGCGCCGCGGTGCGGGGTCGAACAGAAAATGACCCGACTAACATCGGATCGAGGTCTGAAGATCAGCGCATGCTCGAGGAACTGCTTATCCTGGGCGTTCATGGGCACTTGGTCTGGGGGTTTGCCAAAGTACCTATCCCAGAAAGTCATGCCGCTGTCCGTAACCATCAGACGGGTGACCATCCCGCCCATGCTATGCCCGATCAGAACGATTTTCTTGTGATCGGGATAGGTCTTATCAATCCGGTCTAATTCTTCCCGCAAAAGCTCTGCCGAATACGGGAAGGGATAACCGCTTGGATAACTAAAGACCCAGAACTGATAGTGCTGGTTGATGACCGGATCGCTGCGAAGTTGGTTCAATAGCGGAGCCCAGGTCGCCGGGGTATCCTGTAGCCCGTGCGTCATAAGCACTGGAATCTTGTTGGGATCGTACGGCTGCAGCCGGACCAAACGCGCTGTATCCGCATAATCGCCGGGCCGGATCATTCGAATGAAACCCAACCGCTGCGGTCGATCCTTAGCCAGCAGAGCGGCAATTCCGATCGTATAATCCGCAGCCATTGGATAACTGCGCCCGCCGATCGACACAGTGTCCGAGGCTAACGGATCCTTCAGAATCAACCGGGCTTCGTCGCCCTGGAATTCCAAAATGGCGGTGATGCTGTAATAGATCTTGGTCGAGACCAAAAACTGGGCCCGAGCATTTTCCACAGGCGTATCCAGCGTGGCCAGAAGAGGAGCGCCGATGCCCTCCCGTCGAACCCGTTGCTGATAATAGGTTCCGGAAATCGCCAATTCGTCAGCCGGGACAAAACGACAATTCCGTGGATCGACGAAGGACTTGAGGTCGCTCGTGAACGTTAGCTTGAAGGACTGCGCACCGGTCCCAATCGTCACCGCCCCCGCCTGCTGCATTTTTCCTGTCGCCTGAAGAAGTGAGACTAAACGGGCGACTGCATAGTTATACTGAAGGCGGGCACTCGAATCGTTCGGATCTCGACTCAGGTCCGACCAGGCCCGAGAGGCTATCTCCAGATTCCGGTAAATTGCGGCTTGCGGATCTCGTCTTGATTCACTCTCCGTCGGGAACCCCCCGGAAGGCGTTGTCGTCCCCACTGGCGGGACCGGCTTCGCATTTTTTAAGCTGGCTATCTGGGCGCAGGCGGAAAATAAAAAAACGGCCAACGCCAAAGGCATGGCCCTGACGATCGTCTTTCGATTCATGAGGGTGGGAGACTAGTGGTCTGCCCAGGCGATTGCAACTTCTGGTGAGGAAAGGAGACAGGAGCCAGGAGCCAGGAGCCGCCTTGGCGCGAGCGACCGAGTCGAGATTCGTTAAGTTTCCTTCGGTTCGTCTGAGGTGCTCTGTGGCGTGTTCGGCATTTCCGGTTGCTTCAACGCACCAGCAGCCAGGTCTGCGTGGTGTCGGCACCCAGGCTGGGTACGTGGGAGTGTCTGGCACGTAGCAATTCGGTTTTCGGAGATCAGTTCCGTCGCCAGATGCCGTCCCGAACATAGTGCGCGAATTCTCGGGCCGCCAGTCGGCCATTGGACGGCATATGGAGACTGATCGCGAAATTTGGCAAACCCGGCAGGCCGCTCTCCAGACCGAGAATGTCCAGATCGGAAGGGACCGTCGAAGCTAACCACGCGGTCACACCCAAGTCACTTCTCACCGTTACCGTAGTTGCCTCAATGTTGCCGCTCTCAAACACGGTACGCCATTCCAGATTATTTTCGCGGAGCGCTTCTAGAACCGCCGGTCTGAAGGCGCACGATTCGGCCACGATCGATATCGGCAACGGGCGTTTAAGGTGCGCGATGCCACCGTGAGCGCCCACCCAAACGAGTCGCTCGACCCGGAGACATTCGCCCGTTGCGTCGTCCGCGGCGGTTTCGATGACCGCCAGGTCCAGCGAGCCATACGCCAGCGCTTTGGAAAGTTCAGGCGACGTTCCGCACATCAAGGAGAGCTCCACCAAAGGGCAGGCTTCGGCGAACTCTTTAAAAACAGGCGGAAAATATGTTCCTACCAAATCGTATGGGATACCGAGTCGCAGTGGTCCCTGCAAGGGCCGGTTCGTCATCTCTGCCCAGATCTCATCATTCACTCCAAGCAATCGTTTGGCTCGACCCAGAAAGCGCTCGCCAGCCTGTGTCAGTTCAAGACGGCGACCTTCTCGGTCAAATAAGCTGCAAGCAAACGATTCTTCGAGTCGTTTGATCTGCTGGCTGACCGCGCCTTGGGTCAGATGAAGACTATTGGCGGCCACGGTCATGCTGCCATGGTCCGCCACCGCGACGAAGGTCCGAACGAGATGGATGTCGAGATTCTGATTCGGGAAGGATTAGGATTCGTAATGAACCACATTAATACATATCGATTTACTAATACAAGTGCTCGAATACGGTGCGAACTTAGATGAGCGACGCAACGCAACCGATCGGCTTTATCGGGCTGGGCGCGATGGGCGAGGCCATGGCACTGAACCTCGTTAAGTCCGGCACACCACTGGTGGTCTGGAATCGCACGCCCGCAAAAGCTCAAACCCTCGCGGCGGCCGGTGCGGAGCTTGCCCACGAGGCAGCGGAAGTCTTCGCGCTTTCCCAAACCGTTATCTTGATGCTGGCGGACGGCAGAGCCATTGATACGGTCCTCGGCCGAGGCGACCACGCCTTCGCAAACAGGGTAAGCGGGCGGACGGTCGTCCACATGGGCACGACCTCGCCCGCCTATTCGCGAGGTCTCGAGGCCGACATCCGCTCAGCCGGCGGACGCTATGTCGAGGCGCCCGTTTCGGGTTCCCGCAAACCCGCCGAGGCCGGTCAACTCGTCGCCATGCTCGCCGGCGAGGCGGACGCCGTCGTTGACGTCCGCCCGGTGCTCGCCCCGATGTGCCGGGAAACGATGGTCTGCGGGCTGGTGCCGAACGCCCTTTTGATGAAGCTCTCGGTCAATCTGTTCCTGATCTCGCTCGTTACGGGGCTTGCCGAAGCCGTGCATTTTGCCGAGAACAACGGCCTGGACCTCGAGCAGCTCCTGGCTGTCCTGAATGCCGGTCCGATGGCGAGCGACGTCTCGCGCGTGAAGGCACCGAAGCTAGTTGGCCGCGATTTCGCAGTCCAAGCCGCGATCTCGAACGTCCTGGAAAACAACCGCCTGATCGCCGAGGTAGCCCGCGAGGTCGGTATCGCCTCTCCGTTGCTGGACGTCTGCCACGCGCTCTACACCGAGACGCTCGCTCTTGGCCTCGGCGAGGCTGATATGGTTGCCGTGCTGAAGGCCATCGAGGCACGAAGCGAGCGGCGGTGAGGGGAAACGGGTCGGCGGGTCGGCGGGTCGGTGGATCGGTGAGTAGGCGGCTTTCGCCTCGCCCATCGTGCTCGTGCTCGTTATCGATTCTTGATCTTCGCCGGTGGCCCGCTTTTGACGGGCCACGATCAAAGACCGAGAACGAGAACGAGCGACGAGCACGATTGGCGGAAGGTAGGGTGAGGCTCCGTCCGAACCGGGGCTTCCCGCGTCTACTTGCCGTGTGATGTGAACCCCTTTGAGGCTCTTCGATCGGATCGTTTCACGATGCTTTGGCAAGAGCCCGTTTCTTTTAGAGGGGGCCACGTCTTGGGCGGGGGCACCGGGAAACCCCGGTTCGGACGGAGCCTCACCCTACCGTACGATCCAACGCGGATTCTAACAGTGCTCTCGAATCTTCGCGGCGAGGTTCTCACGTTGCCGTGGTATCTCGGCAAAGACAGCCATCGTCAAAGCGTCCAAGGGAGCAGGAGCGGATGAAATCACGGACTTTAACCGCCGCACCAATGGATTATCAATGACTTCAGAGACTCGCGGAGACGAAGGTGGCTGGGTGTCAATTTCCGCCTCGTTGTACATGCGAACGGAGGCGGTGTTCAGATCCTCGTCAACGAGAATAATCGCCGCCTCCTTTCAGCGGGGCTGGCTCCATGGAATCAACCACCCAGCCACCATTGTTGAAAACCTTGACGCCACTTCCATAACCGGCGTAGGGAAGGAGTTCCTCGAACGGTTTATGGGTGTGGCCGAAGATGAAGGTCACCTCGGCAGGCACCGAACCAGCATTGTCCGTCTGGATCTGCTTCAGCAAAAACTTCTCCAGAAACCGGCGCAACCCTGACTCCGCATCCTTGCTTAAGGCGCCATCTGTTCGCTTGACCTCCCGGTTGGCAACTTTGCTTAGGAAAAACTCAAGCATCGAAGTGAGGACCAGATGTTCGACCGAACGCGAAACCCAGGGGAGTTTGTATTTCGCTGCGATCCCTCCTGCCAAATTGGATACCAGCGCCTTCAATTGGATATCCGCCTGCAGTTTGTCGTAGATCAATTCCACGTCTGTTCCGAATTCTCCGGAGCGACCAAGGGTCGACCAGAAGAAATCAACCCACGCGAAGTTTTCAGATTCTAACTTCCAGATTGTATCCGGCTCGGTCCGATCGGGAAATAGCGTCGAACGCAAGCCAGTCATCAGCCGGTAAATGGATTCGATGTAATGGCCATGGCTGAAAACAACGCACTTCTGCCCATCCGAACTTCGCACCCCGAAATTCGGATAGACCACCAGAAATCGCGGTTGCTCGCCATTTTCATACTTCGGCTCATACCTATCGATCAAACTATCAAGCAGGTAGCACGGCACCGGGTCGTATTCGCCGAGAAACATATTGGTCGTATGCCAGGGAGCGCTGAGCTTGTCCCCCCATTTTGTATTCGACAGATATTCCTCGATGTATTGTGTTTCTCTTGCAGTTTCCCAAAGATGATGATCGTGATTGCCCGGATTGTAATAAATCGTCTTGTCGAATAGTTCATCGCCGGGTTTCATTGTCAGTTCCATGAATCGTTCAAAAACCATGGATGCGACGTTGACATCCGCTAATGCCAGCTCGAGAGCATCTCCGTTCAATATGAGAGTAGGCTTTTGCAGGCCACGATTTTGCGAAATCAACAGTCTCAAACAATTAGCCAATTGAACCATCACATCACTAGCGGCAGTAGGGTCGGCCTTCAAACTGGCGGCATCATTCGAGACGGAAGTTAATCGTGTGAGAAGACTGTTCTCGGCCCCCAAATGAAGGTCGGACAAACTTACATAACGAATGTCATTCATGGCCGTAACAGTTCCATCGTCGTTAACAACAATTTAGATTTCCGTACTACCTGCTTTACGACTCGGGCCAATTATAGCATACCACGCATACGGATCTCCTTTTTGGTCAAACCGCAGCCGATCTTCAGAAGCAGGTGGTCCGCGTAGACATCATCATTTAATCACCCTCTCAAGGATGCGCCGGCTCATCCCATCGCTGAGAAAAAGACAAAACAGGCGGTCAAGAGCCACTTCAGATTCGATTGAGAAAGTAGTGCGGTTGCCTCTCGCCCAACCATTGTTCCGGCGAACATTTTAAGCATCATGAATCCTCTCCCTGACCCGAACGACGGTTTAGCCGATCCAACCCCTGAAGGTGTTGAAAAATTGGTCAATCTCTGGTTTGCGGTTGCCGTAATCGGGCTGTTTGTCTTTGCCTGTTTCTACGTTCTAAAGGCAGCAGTCGACCTTTTTCTTCCGATCGTACTCGCAGGTTTTCTCGGTTTCCTGCTAACACCGGTCACCAGAGGGTTAAAGAAAATGGGGTTGCCAACCTTCTGGGCGCCACTTGTCGGCACACTCGGCTTTTTCACCCTCCTGATGGGCCTTTTTGCCGCGCTGTGTGCATCGCTCGCGCGGTTCCAACCTGATTTACCCCTTTATCTGGATCACATTCAGGAACGTTTGACGCCGTTCCTTCAGGCCGTTCAGAAAAGCTCACCGTCGATCGACCGCCTGGGTGCCTGGTTGAATCCGGGCAACATCCCTCAGGTAAACATCCGTGGGCCAGGGTTTCTGCAGCTAGCTCTGCAGAACGCACCTAAATTTTTTTCGATTCTGCTGATTGTCCACGTGCTTGCTTTCTTCCTTCTGCTGTACGGAGCTCAACTCCTGAAAAAACTGGTGGATATGATTCCGGGTGTGTCAGAAAAACAAAACGTCGTCGAAATCGCAGCCGAGATCGAGCAAACCGCAGCGCGTTACTTTACTTCGGTCACGCTCATCAATGCCTGTGTCGGAGTGAGTGTTTGGATCTCCGTCGGATTGCTGGGGCTACCCCATCCGTTGCTCTGGGGTGTGGCTGCTTTTCTGCTCCATTACATTCCCTTCGTGGGAGCAACGGGTGGTATCCTGGCGATGGCGGTTGTTTCACTCATCCATTTTGATTCGGCCTGGTATGCCCTTTTGCCGCCTTTGGCCTATGTCTTTTGCGCGATGATCGAGGGAAATCTGGCGACCCCGCTGTTTCTCGGGCGCTGGCTGACTCTCAACCCGGTCGCTATCCTGCTGACCTTTCTTCTTTGGTCCTACCTCTGGGGTGTGGCCGGCACGCTACTCGCCGTTCCACTCCTGGCGACCTTCAAAATATTCTGCGATCGTATCCGGCCCCTGAGAAGGGTCGGCTCATTTCTGGGAAGCCCGTAGCGTATTGGTGCTCGTGCGCTCGTGCGTAGTCGTCTTCGTGCTCGTGCTCGTGCTCGTCGTCGTCCTCGTCCTCGTCCTCGGTTGGGGATCGGGGAGGGCTGCTAGGGTGGAAGAGACAAGTGATGTGCGTTTCTCGCGTATCACGCGTATCACGCGAAAAACCGACGACGACGACGAGCACGAGCACGAGCAGACGAGCACGAGGTGCAAGCAGGAGCGGGACACCACGCGAATGAGCTTCAGATAAGGCCGATCTGCTTTCTCTAGACGAATTAGATCAAGTACGCAGTTTCATACTCTCAAAGATCACTATATTCAGGAACGAAAATCTCTGCTTTAAATATAAAGAAGGCGGCGAAGATCGATCGGCTCGAAAGTGTCGGGCTGCATCGGTCTTCCCGTGTTTGCCGCCCGTTCATCGATGGAAGTCGCTAAATCACCCGAGTATCTTGCCTGTCCTGATTGCGATGCGCTATTCGCCGCACCCAGGATTCGCGAGGGCGAGCGAGTGATTTGCCCTCGCTGTGGCGCCAATCTTTTTTCACGTCGTCCCAACTTTGTGCATCGCGCCTCGGCGTTCGTCCTAGCGGCGGCTTTCTTTTTCATCCTGGCCAACGCATTTCCGTTTCTCTACCCTGCAAGCAGGCTATCGCCAAAGCTATATGCACCTTACCGGCTGCGTTTCCGGACTGGAGGAGCAGGGATTCCCGGTGCTGGCCGCCATGGTCGGAGTCTTCACGCTCGTGGCCCCAACCTTGCTCATCGTAGCCTTGCTCTACGTGCTGGTGCCACTTCTGCACGAGCGGCGGTTGCCGTGGGCGCTGACGCTCTGTCGTACCATTCACGAAGCGCGGAGGTGGAACATGGTGGAAGTATTTTTGCTGGGAGTCCTGGTCAGTCTACTCAAGCTCGGTAGCCTGGCGACCCTCACCCTGGGCACCTCGTTCTGGGCGTTTGTCGGGCTGATCGTTTGCCTGATTTCGGCCCTGGCGGCCATTGATCATGCAGAATTGTGGGAGCAACTGGAGGCAGCGCGGCCGTGACGGAGTTCGATCTCATTTCGGCCGCGGAACGTTCCCTGGCGCGCTGCCATTCCTGCGGGCGGGTAGAGCCGGTTGACACGGAGCATTGCCCGCGCTGCCACGCCTCGCTGCACTTGCGCAAGCCGGATTCTTTACAACGCACCGTAGCACTGACCATCGGGGCGGTAATTCTTTATTTCCCGGCAAATCTCCTACCCGTGCTCCGGGTTGAGAGCACGCTGACCGGCACCAAACAGAGCACGATTATCAGCGGTGTCGTCCAGTTTTGGCAGGACGGCGATTACCCGGTGGCTCTCATTATTTTCATCGCCAGCGTGATGATCCCGGTGCTTAAGGTTCTCGCGATTCTTGTGCTCTGCCTGGGCGCGCGCTTCGGCTATTGGCCACGCCCGCTGACCCAGCTCTACCGGATCACGGAATACATTGGACGATGGTCAATGGTGGATGTGTTCGTCGTGGCTATTCTAGTCGGCGTCGTCCAGCTTGGTTCGGTAATCACCATCAACGCCGGGGAAGGCGCTTTCGCATTCGCGGGCGTAGTGGTGCTGACGATGCTGGCTTCGCATTCGTTCGACCCGCGGTTGATTTGGGACGCAGCTGCTAAAAACCGGCGGCGGCCCGGTCGAAGCCAGGAGCCGGCATGAGGGTGGCTACTCCAAATCCGCAGCCCGCGGTGCCTCCGGAAGCCCCGGTGCGCCGCGCGCGACGCCGTGGAACCTTTTCTCCCGTGTGGATCATCCCGCTAGCGTCGGTGTTGTTCGGACTGTGGCTAGTCTGGCGTTATTACTCGGCCAAAGGACCGGAGATCACTGTGCGCTTCGAGAACGCCGAGGGAATTATCGCCGGGAAGACGCCGGTACTTTGCCGCAGCGTCCCGGTAGGCCTGGTCACTCAGATTGAGCTGGCGCACGATCTCAAAGGGGTGATCATCACCGTCGACATGAACCGTGACGCGGCTCAACTCCTGGCCGAAGACAGTCAAATTTGGGTCGTGAGAGCTCGGTATTCGGATGCCGGCATCTCGGGACTAAATACCCTGGTCTCTGGCAACTATCTGGGGCTGCAGCCGGGTGTCTCCAAAACTCAACGACGGGATTTCATCGGCCTCGAAAACCCGCCGCCGACACCGCCCGGCGTTCCCGGTCTACGTTTCAAACTGATCGCCGCGCAGGCGAGCGGCTTGGGACCGGGGGCGTCAATTGTCTACAAGGGTATCACTGTCGGATTGCTGGAGACACGTGTCTTCCACCCTGAGAGCGGAGAGGTAGAATTTAATGCTTTCATCGACGAGAATTACGCGCGGTTGGTGGACGAGCGAACTCTTTTTTATAGTACCGGGGGTCTGGACCTTAAAGTCGGTGCCGAAGGCGTCCAACTGGGCGGAGGCACACTCGCATCCATTCTGTCCGCCAGCGTCACCTTCACCGAGCCGGCGGAAAACCGATTGCGGCCGAAAGCGCTCCAGGACGGGGAGGCTTTCGTTCTCTATTCCAGCTTGGACGAGGCACGCAAGCCCAAGCTCAATCCCACTTTACCTTACCTGCTGCTTTTCCCCGGGAGCGTGCGCGGGCTAAACTCGGAAGCTTCCGTCGAGTTCCGTGGGATTCGCGTCGGTACTGTCGTGGGCGCGTCTTTCAAATATTTTCCAGGCGATCCGGAACATCGCGTGCCTGTGCTGATCAAAATCGATCCAAACCTTCTTCTGGATCAAACTGAAAACAATACGAACACCGCCAACGCACAGGCCCTCATCGCGCAGAGCGTGCAAAAAGGTCTTCGCGCCAGCTTGAAGAGTGGGAGTCTGCTGACCGGCCAGCTTTTTGTAGATCTCGATTTTCAAAAGGACGCAGCGCCGGCCACCGTGGCGACATTGGGAAACTACCAAGTGCTGCCGACCGTTCCAGCCGCCGGCTTGGACGAATTGGAGGAGAAAGTTGCCGCGCTGCTCGACAAATTCAAAGCGCTGCCGGTGGAAAAGACAGTCAACAACGCCACTGACGCGCTCGCAGCTGTTAAGGACGCGGTAGCCAATCTCGACAAGCTCCTGGGCCCCGACGGCGCGCTCGGTAAGACTCTGAAGAACGCCGAAAAAGTCACAGGCGAGTTGTCAGGAAACAAAGACATTGGCGCGACCTTGCACAATCTCAAAGAGACATCGGCGCAGCTGAACACGACCGTCGCCACCCTCAGCGTGCAGTTCAAACAAGTAGGGCAAAACCTCACTGAGGCAAGCGACACAGTGAAACGGCAACCGTGGCGGCTGATCTGGCCTTCGACCAAAAAATATAGTGCCGATAGCGATACTGCGCCGGCCCAACCTACCCCATCACCGCGAAAAAAACTGCACCAAACACATCATTAAAGCGCCAAATCGGGTGACTTAGAAGATAGGAGCTTTTGGGATGGGTGCCACTCATTGTTAGTGTTAGTGCACCGTCTCAAGAGTAGGAGGCTAGCCCAGTACATCTCAGAACCAACGACTCATTTTGCCAGGCCCTTCCTGGCGTCTTGTAAAGCGACTTGCGGGCTGGCCCTGCCGTCGGTAGCAATCTCGAAAGCTGCTTTCATCGAACCCCAGAACTTGCTCATCTCAGGAATATTGGGCATGACATCCCCGTTTTGACAATTCTCATAAGTGATCTTGATGAGGGGATCTTTAGCGCACATTTCATCGCAGAGCGCTTTCAGTGCCGGGACACCTAACGGGGAATCGGCGTCCATGGCTTTCATGCCATCCACAGTGCAGACGTACTTCTCTAGAAAATCGACTGCTAGATCGGTGTTGGGCGTCGAACGATTGAGAAGAGCGGTTTGCACGCCTACATAAGGTCGGCCAGGGTTGCCGCCCACTCCGGGAATTGCAGCAAGAGCGAAGTCGACGCCGCTCTTACGGAGATTCGCCCAATCCCACGGTCCGTTTATCATCATTGCCAATTCGCCACTGCTCATTTTCTGGTCCATGATGCTCTGTGTAACGCCCTTTGGCATTACGCCTTCCTTCATGAGATCGACGATTGCCTGGAGACCCTGGAGTGCCCCCGGGCTATCGATTCCGATGTCTTTCAGGTCATAGCCATTGTCGGTCTTTTTAAATGAATAAGCTCCAGCGCTCGCGAGGAACGGCCAGCTAAAATAGGGAGTGTCATAGTCCCACATGATCGCGATTACTTTCGGATTCTTCTCTTTGAGTTCTCTGTTGAATGCAGGTATCTCTGAGAGTTGACTCGGAGGTTTTCCAGTAACGAACTTTTTATTATAAATGAGAGAGACCGCTTCCAGGGAAATCGGGTAACCCCAGATCTGTTTATTATGCGTTACCGCGTCCCAAGACATCGGAAGGAAATTGGATTTGAATTCGTCTTTAATCTCCAGTGGTTTGATCAATCCAGCATCTGCCCATTCCCCAATCCGGTCGTGCGCCCAGAAGAAGATGTCCGGCCCCTTACCGCTTTGGGCGGCAGCTTGAAATTTCTCGTTGATTTGTTCCTGGGTTTCAACTTTTACGGTAGCCCCGACCTCCTTCTCAAAGACTTTACCGAGATCGACTAAAGCATGGTAAGCCCGGTTATCGCTTATCCAGATCAAAAGTTCACCATTGGTCCATCCGAAACCCTTTGCGGCGGACAAACATAAAATAATCCCGAGAAAAAAAATCTTAATCATAAATTCGTGCATCGTCTCATAACTAGGAGGCATACCGCCGGTCGGCAATTTGCCGATTTCAAGGTGCGCTGAGCATACTTAAGTCCGTGCGCGAGAAGCGAGCAACGCAGAAAATCGGCAAAAGCGCCATCGGCCTTTCTGGCTGGCTTGAAAGGGGTTCGTCGGCGGGAAACAGTGAACTCACCCGCCACCATCATCAATTGCCATGGGAAGCATCGCTCAATGTTGCGAACAGAATACAGGCTGGAAGCCTGTGCAGTTTGAACATTTGCAGTAGGTCACGTTGGGAGTTTTTGCCCTAAGGGGGCCGGGGGGCTCAGCCCAGGGGTTCAACCCTGGGAACCTCGGAATAAGGAGTTCGCCCTGAAGGCTAGAGGCTGACCGCACCTATTGCTGCGCAAAATTTAGAGCGCGCGATTGAGACGTACTACAATTGGACCTACTTTCGCGTTGTTAGTACGTTTGATCTGCCGCCCCTCCAGCTTCAGGGCGAATCGCTCTGGGTGGCGGTTCCCAGGGTTGAAACCCTGGGCTGAGTCCTCCAGCCCCTTTGGGGCACGGCCCTTCGGGAACCGTTTATTTTCATGGTTCCCCTGGGGAACCGCCAGCCTTCGGTCGGCGTGCAGCTCGAGAAGTGCGGTACGTCCAATTAGCTGTTATGAAGCGAATAACAGGCACAAAGGTTGCCAATCTCCCCGCGTATTTCCGGAATCGGAAAGCAGGTTTCATTGATATGCTCGGATAAGCATCTTTATCAGACGTGAACGATCCGATCGGCAGCGCCAAAAGTCAGGAAAAGATCTTTAAGGTCGCTCTTCCGGTCAGCCTGGAAGCAGTCTTTCAAACGTCGCTTGGATTTGTTGACCAGATTATCGTTGGTACTCTCGGCGGAACCGCTGTTGCTGCGGTGGGACTTTGTAACAGCATTTCATTCATCGTGATGCTCCTTTATTCGGCTATTGGAACAGGAGCCGGAGTTCTAGTGGCCCAAGCCTTTGGACGAAACGATCTGAACGACGTTTCTAAGGTTGCTTCGCTCAGTTTGATTTTGTCCGGCATTTTCGGCGTTTTCACGACACTGCCGCTCGTTCTCTATCCCGGGTCCGTTTTGAAATTAATCGGCGCGCCGGACGAACTGGTCGCGGCAGGCTCTGTCTATTTTCAGCTTTTTTCTGCTGCGGCTCCCCTGATTGTCATGAGTGCTGTCACCACAGCGACCTTTCGGTCGTTGAACGATTCAAAGACACCGATGTTTGTCACCATGGGGGCAGTCGGCCTGAATACCGTTCTCGGCCTGTTTCTCGTTTTCGGACTGGGACCTTTTCCTAAATTGGGCGTGATCGGGGCAGGCGTGGCTACCCTGGTTGCCCAACTTTCTCGCTTCTTAACATTACTGGTATGCCTCTACCGCAAGGAAAAAGGCTTGAGGTGGCACTGGCCGCTGCCCGGAACGGGCATTGCAAAGGTTTTTCGCCCCCTTCTGGAAATTACTTATCCGATCGCCATCAGTGAACTTCTCTGGGGAACCAGTACGTTTGTTTACACCATCATCTTGACTCGAGTAAGTGTCGCCGGGTTGACGGCGAGTCAGATTGTCATGACGATTGAAAACCTTTTTATCGTTGCCGCGTCAGGCCTCGCGCCCGCCGCAGTGGCTTCAATCGGGCAAGCTTTAGGGGACGATTCTCTGAAAGAGGCCAAGCGGCATGCCAACGCGGCGCTCAGACTGGGATTGATTGCCGGGCTTATCTTTACTGTTCTACTTTGCGGGAGCAGCTTCCTGGTTCCCTTTATCTATCCGAACGTCGGCAAGGAAGTTTTGCACTTCACTTTCTGGGGCTTGATCATCGCGGCCTGCGTGCAGCCTGCAAAGGTGTTAAATAGCATACTTGGAAATGGTATACTACCTAGTGGGGGAGACACTAAGTACATCCTGCTCGGCCATGTAGTCGGGAGCTACGCGATCGGCGTACCGGCTGCCATCTTTTCAGCGTTTGTACTGCACTTTTCTGTCTGGGGCGTCTTCGGATCAAGAGCTCTGGAAGAAGTGCTTAAAGCAATTTTCTTCTTCAGGCGCTACAAAACACCAGCCTGGTATAAAAAGTCAGTGGACGAGCTAGCAAACACCGTAGCTAAATAGATTCCAAATTCGACCGGTGCTCTGTTTTATTTTCCGCGCGCGTCTCGATCTCCTCGCTTACTTTCGGAACCAGGGACGCGATCCCGCGAATCGCCTGCTCGATATTGGTGTAAAGAGCGCTTCCTGAGGACTCCTTAATTCTTCTTATCCAGCGCGCAGCGCCTTCCGAGGGCAGGCTCCAAAGGCCCAGAAGAATCCGGGCATCGGGAACTTCCAGGGAAATCGAATTGGCCATTTTCCCCACAGTGTTGACGGCTCTCGATTCGATCGCTGAGAGCAAAATCCAGGTTGATTTCAATTCCTTCAGCCGCGCTACTTTCTCAGCGCGAAGGGTTCTCCAAGAAAGCAAATGGGTACTGATACCTTCGACTGCCAGCAAGCGTGCTATAACGCTCCCTACAATTTCGTCGCCTTCGCCCATGAAAGGCATGATCGTGATTCCGGGCTGTCCAGAGGTCGATTGTTCAGCTGATTGCTCCAACTCGGTCGGGATCTCCACGGTCATTTCCTCGATCAACTCGCGCAATTGCGCATAAATTCGAGACTTTGTTGCACCGCCGCCCGCGCCAGGATAAAGATCGTTTTCGATCGCCCGAAGGGTAGGTAAAATCAATTCTTCGACAATTTGGACTGAAAGCTGCATCGCTGCTAATTCCTGCAGCAACGCCCTGGCCTCCGGAAGACGGCCTTCCGTAAGGAATCGAATTAATTTTGTTTCGGCGGAAGTGGGCGGCTCAGCGGCAAGCAAAACACTGCAAATATAAAAGGCGGGAAAATAACGACCCAACACCACCAGACAAGCAGTCAATGGGGTAGCAAGCAACAGCCCGATTGGCCCCCAAAGCCAAGTCCAGAAGAGAGCGGAAACGATAATGGCGAGCGGCGACATTCCAGTGCTCCCGCCTAAAACAAAAGGTTCCACAACATTATTCGTTATCACTTCCAAAACCCCGTAAAGAGCCAGCGTCAGTAGCGGCTCTCTCCAGCCAGCCGAGATGGCAATCGATAAAACCACCGGGAAAAAGGCCGATATCCAGATACCGACGTAAGGCAAAAATCGCAGGACCAAGGTCAGAACGGCCCAGAGAAAGGCGTTTGGAATGCCTATTAAGAAAAGCCCAATCCCTAGCAAAATGGCGAACCCAGTGTTGACCATCAACTGTCCCAGGAGAAAGCCGCTTAATCTGGATCCAGCTTCATCGACAGCGAGTGTTGTGGTGGCGATGCGTGAGTGCCCGATCAATCGAAGAAATCGCAGGCGGAAACGTTTTCTCTCCAAAAGGAGGAAAACGACCAGCACGACGACGACCGCAAATTCTCCGACCGGACCTAGCACGGGCGTCAGGCTATTTCTCACTAATGCAAACACGCTGTCCGTCGCACTGACAACTTCAACCTTGGTTGGCTCCAGCTTTTGAGCGCCACCGGCGGATTCCGAGACTTTGCCGAGATCGGCAATCATCGAACCAACGTTGGTAAACGCCAGATTGAGGGGGCCGGGTGGCCCCTTTTGAATGGCCACCCATTTGGCATGAATGTTGTCGCGGTACTTTGGCAAAGAATCTACTAAATCCAGGCCCTGGAGGGAAAGCGTCGAGCAAAGCCCCCCAATCAGGAAAAAAGCAACTGCTACAACGCTCAAAACGGCTACCGCACGAGGAAAATGCCACCGTTCCAGGCGCGAAACGACCGGGGCTAGTAAAAAACTGATCAGAATCGCCAGAATCAGCGGGAGCAAAAATTCCTTCGCCCAAGCAAAAGCCGCGAGGATGAGGACGAGATAAGCAACGTCGACTAGTTTGCGAACGTTGATCGGCTTTTCAGATGTGAGGTTGTTCATGAGTCATCCGAAAAGCGCTCCTTTCCGGCCAAACTTCCGCCGGACAATCGCACGAATCTTCGACAAAGCAGAATGGATTCGTGCGATATCGTCCGTTGACCCCGGGTAGGGTGAGGCTCCGTCCGAACCGAGGCTACCGCTTTGGCCTCGCCCATATGATCACCCCCAAGTTCGCGCCCGGATCATTTAATCATTCCACGCTGCCCGAACGAGATCCTAATTCTGGCGTGCCCATTTCTGTCCTAAGCTAGTGGCTGCGCGAAATGCGTCGACGGGAGCGTAAGAATCTTTTTATTGTTCTCCGGAAGACCGCTTGGCGAACTAAAGGCGTCGATGGTCTTTTATTGGCTGATCACGAGAAAGAATTATGTAACTTACGCAGCTGGAGACCCCGTGTGATCGACCTGTCGCGATATGTCTTCGAGGCACTGAGGAAAGATGACGAGTTTATCCTCTATCGGGGCCGGAGTGAGGAAGAGATATCTCAGGTCCTTGTGCTTGTGCCGGCTATAGAGGAACCCGGGTCGAAGAGTCTAAAACGATTGGAGCATGAATATTCTCTCAAAGAGGACCTTGAGCCGGCGTGGAGCGCCCGACCGATTGAAGTTACGTTCCATTGGGACCGTCCCGTACTCGTACTGGAAGATCCTGGCGGCACCCCCCTTGATCAACTGCTTGGTCGAGCCTCAGACTTAGGGTCTTCCTTGCTTCGGGCGATCAGCCTTGCGACTGCGATCGGAAATTTACATCGGCGAGGCCTGGTCCACAAGGACGTTAAGCCCGCGAATATCCTAGTGGATCCCGGTACTGGCAGCGCGTGGCTGATGGGCTTCGGAATCGCAACGCGGCTCCCGCGTGAGCGCCAACCCCCCGACGCTCCCGAGTTTATCGCGGGCACGCTAGCCTACATGGCGCCCGAGCAGACTGGACGGATGAATCGTTCCACCGACTCCCGCAGTGATCTCTACTCCTATGGAGTGACGCTCTATGAAATGCTCACGGGCTGCCTGCCGTTTGCAGCTTCTGACGCCATGGAGTGGGTCCATTGCCACGTCGCCAGACGGCCAGTGCCACCGGATCAACGCAATAGGGGGATCCCTTCAACCGTATCATCCGTCGTGATGAAGCTGCTGGCCAAGACCGCAGAAGAACGCTATCAGACGGCGGCGGGCGTTGAATCCGACCTGAAAAGATGCTTGGCGGAGTGGGTAAGGCTAGGACGCGTCGATTCGTTTTCTTTAGGAAAGAACGATGCATCGGATAGTCTCTGGATTCCTGAAAGGTTGTACGGTCGCGACCAGGAGGTCAAAGTGCTACTCGATGCCTTCGAACGCGTCGTCACCGGCGAGATTTCCAGATTGGCGTTGGTATCCGGTTATTCCGGCATTGGCAAATCCTCGGTTGTCAACGAACTGCAAAAAGCAATCGTTCTGCCGCGCGGGATTTTCATTGCCGGAAAATTTGACCAACACCGGAGAGACGTGCCGTACGCCACTCTAGCGCAGGCGTTCCAGACTTTAGTTCGCCAGATCTTGAACAAGAGCGAGGACGAGGTGGACCAATGGCGGAAGGGTATCCGGGAAGCAGTCGGCCCGAACGGGCAGCTCATCACCAACCTCATTCCGGAGCTTGAGCTGATTGTCGGTAAACAACCGCCCGTGCCTGAGCTGCCTCCTCAGGAAACCCAGAACCGGTTTCAAGCGGTGTTCAGACGGTTCCTCTGTGTATTTGCTCAGAAGGAACATCCGCTGACCCTTTTTTTTGATGACCTTCAGTGGCTGGATGTCGCAACTTTAAGCTTCATCGAACATCTCCTAAGTCATCCTGAGGTTAAACACCTACTGATCGTCGGTGCATATCGAGACAACGAGGTGAGCCCATCTCATCCTCTCATGCTGACGCTGCGCTCGATTCTCAAAGCCAAAGTCACAGTGGACGAGATCGTTCTCAAGCCTCTGTCGTTCAAAGATGTGAACAACTTTATCGCAGACGCTCTCCGTTGTGAGCCGGAACGTTCCGAATCCCTGGCGGAGCTCGTGCACGAAAAAACTGCGGGCAACCCTTTCTTTGCAATCCAATTCCTCACTGCCCTCGCCGAGGAACGCCTGGTGGAATTCGACGATCGCAAAACGGCCTGGCAATGGGATCTGACCCAGATACACACCCGGGGTTTCACCGACAACGTGGTGGAGCTCATGATTAGCAAACTGAGGCGCTTGCCCGCCGCAACCCAGGAAGCGCTAAAACAGCTGGCTTGCCTTGGAGACAACGCGAGGATGTCGACGCTGGCGATCGTAAACGGAAGAGATGAAAATGCGATCCATGCGCCTCTGTGGGAAGCAGTACGTGCCGGACTCATTCTTAGACTTCCCGGCTCCTACAAATTCCTTCACGATCGGGTTCAGGAGGCCGCCTATTCCCTCATTCCGCGGCAGCTGCGAGCCAGGGTTCACCTGCGCATTGGCCGGATGCTCATCGAGAGAATGAGCCAAAAACAGATCAATGAGTCCATTTTTGACGTGGTCAATCAGTTAAACCGAGCGGCTGATCTCATCGAGGCCCCCGAAGAAAGATTGTCATTAGTTCGCCTGAACGTAATCGCCGGAATGAAGGCTAGGGCTGCGATAGCGTACGCTTCTGCCCGCAATTATTTTGTGTTGGCCGAGGCGCTGCTGTCGCCGGACGCATGGGGTCAACGTTACCAGGAGACCTTCGATCTCTATCTCGCGTTCTCCGAGTGCGAGTATCTTGTCGGCAACTTCGCAGCGGCTGATAATTTGTTTGATTTGATCCTCAGTCGAGCGGTCTCGAATCTGGATTGCGCCAAGGTTTACGGGTTGCGGATGAAGCTGTACCAGGTGGCAGGCAAATATGACAACGGCGTCACCGTTGCGCTGGAGGCTCTTCGCCTCTTCGAGGTGACATTTCCGGAGTCGGACGAGGAAATTCAGGGGGCTGCTGCTGCTGAGTTGGCAGACGTTTCGATCAACTTGCGAGGCCGTGCCATTAGCGAACTGGTCGAATCACCATTGGCGGGCGACCCGACCGTGCAGGCAATTATTACTCTCCTTGTCGAGGCGATACCCTGCGCCTACATCGGACGGCCAAAGCTCTTTCCGCTGATCACCTCGAAGGCTGTTAATTTCTCTCTCCGCTATGGCCATACTAACCAATCCAGCTTCGCCTACGCCGTTTTCGGACTCATGATGGTTTCGACCGTAGGTGACCTGGCAACCGGGTTCCAATACTCCGAAATGTCGCTGCGGCTAAACGAGAAGCTAGAAAATCCCAGGCTGCGCGGAACACTGCTTCACCTGTACGGCGATCATATCAATTTTTGGCGCCGGCATTTTTCAACGGGTATGCCGATTCTGGAGCAGGCGTTCATCGCTTGTCTGGAGGTCGGCGACCTCGTCTACGCAGGTTTCCTTGCTTTCGAGACTGTCTGGCAGGCGATCGAGAAGGGCGATACGCTCCAGGACGTGCTGGCGCTGTCGATAAAATATGCGGCGTTCGCGCAGGAGAGCCACAACGGTGCTGTCTACGAGACGATCAGGCTTGAGCAACAATTCATTGCCAGCCTGCAGGGAAGGACCAGGGACCCGCTGAGCTTCGAGGACAGCATGTTTAGCGAAGGCGCCTGTTTCGCGGCGATCGTAAAGGCCACCTTCGGCTGCGGAATTGTCTTCTATCGCATCATGCAACAGCTCCTGGCCTTCATTCATGGGCGGCATACTGAAGCGTTAGAGGCTGCTGTTCTGGCAGAACCGATGCTGAGCGCCGCCATGGCCATGCCGATCGAGGCCACCTATCATTTCTGCCATGCCCTGACCTTGACTGCCCTCTATCCAGGTGCTGCCCCAGCGCAACAGGCAGAGTATCGACGCCTCCTTGGGGACAAACTGAACAAGCTCCAGCTTTGGGCGGAGAACTGTCCCGAGAACTATCGCAATCGCCTAGCGCTGGTACTGGCGGAGGTCGCTCGCATCGAGGGTCGCGATCAGGATGCAATGCACCTGTATGAGGAGGCCATCCAATCGGCACGCCAGAACGGATTCATCCAAAACGAGGCGATCGCCCACGAGGTCGCTGCGAGGTTCTACGCCGGGCGTGGCTTCGAGACCATCGCCCAAACTTACATTACAAACGCGCGCTACTGCTATCTTCACTGGGGCGCTCTCGGTAAGGTGCGGCAGATCGATCAGGATTACTCTCTGCCGCACGAGGAACGAAGTCTCTTTGCCGCCGCTACCATTGAAACGCCCGTTGAGCAGCTGGACCTAGGGACGGTCATGAAGGTGTCGCAAGCCGTCTCCGGCGAAATTGTGCTGGAGCAGTTGGTCCAGACGCTGATGGTCATCGCGGTCGAGCATGCTGGAGCCGCGCGCGGCCTACTGATTCTGCTGTGCGGGGAAGATTTCCGGATTGCTGCGGAAGCCAGGACTAGTCAGAACCAGGTGGAGGTCCAGCTGCAACAGGCGGCGGTGACTCCGTTCGACCTGCCCGACTCGCTCCTTCGCTACGTAATCCGAACCCACGAAAGCGTGATTCTGGACGATGCCTCGGTTCAGAACCTGTTCTCGGAGGACGAATATCTTCGCCGGGAACACCCTAGATCCATTCTCTGTGTGCCTCTGGTAAAGCAGGCAAGACTGATGGGTGTGCTCTATTTAGAGAATAACTTGGCGCCAGGAGTGTTCACGCCCAATCGGCTGGCCATATTGGAGCTGCTGGCCTCCCAGGCGGCTATCTCGTTGGATCACGCCCGACTGTACGCTGACCTGATTCAGGAAAATAACGAACGCCGGAAGGCGGAAGATGCGCTCCGTGCGAGCGAGGAGCGGTGGAGCGTGTTGGCTGAGAATTCATCAGCCGGCATTGCATTGATTGCTCCGAACGGCCGCTTCATTGCAGCAAACTTGGCTCTTCAGGAAATGCTCGGTTATACTGAATCCGAACTCCAAGGGCGCACGGTGACTGACATCAGCCATGAAGAGGATCGAGCTTCCACCGAAGCTCGCATCGCGGATGTCGATGCCGGGCGGCGCCGAGTTTATCGTCTGGAGAAGCGCTACCTTCGCAAAAATGGCAATCTAATGTGGGCGGATGTCAGTTCGGTGTTAGTCCCTGCCAGTGGAAGTGTTTCTGCGTTTTTCTCGGTGATTATTGTCGACATAACCAAGCGCAAACAGGCAGAGGAGAAGTTGCATCAAAAGGAAATTTCATTGCGGGAAGCTCAAACCGAACTGGCTCATGTCAGCCGCGTTACGACTATGGGCGAATTGGCGGCTTCGATCGCCCATGAAGTCAACCAGCCGCTAGCCGGCATCTTAACGAACGCCAATGCCAGTCTCCGATGGCTGCTAAGGGATTCGCCAAACATTACCGAAGCCTGCGAAGCAATTCGCCGCATCATTCGCGATGGAGGCCGGGCTGGCGATGTGATCACGCGCATTCGGGCTCTCTTCAAAAAAGCTTCGGCCGCGAGAGAGCCGGTCGATATAAACCAGATCATCCAAGAGGTTCTCATCCTTACCCAGTCCGAATTACAAAAGAAGCGCATATCACTGCGGACCCAATTCGCGAATGATCTACCAGTCGTATTAGGGGATAAAATCCAGTTACAACAAGTGATTCTCAACCTGGTACTAAACGGAATCGAAGCCATGAGCGGAATTGCCGATGGTGCGCGAGAGCTGACCGTAAGCTCGCAGAAAGTTACTGGAATCCTCCGTGAATCCGGTAAAGGAATGATTCCGGATAACGCTTTCGCCGAACCGGAATCAGAGTCGCTATTGATCGCGGTGGGAGATTCGGGACCGGGGCTAGACGCGACGGCGCTGCAACATGTTTTCGCACCCTTTTACACCACTAAGTCGCAAGGGATGGGCATGGGTCTTGCCATCAGCCGTTCGATTGTCGAAGCTCATCAAGGATATTTGTGGGCAACGGCCAACGTGCCCCAAGGCGCAACTTTTCAGTTTACGTTGCCAATTCAGCCCACTGGAATTCAGTAAAAGATAAGCGGTGGGACGTTGAATCCGAAAAATGCTGACCGCGGCAGGGTCAGTCGATTCCTCTGATTTCGTAAATGCCTCAGCCTGAGGCATGCACCCGGACGGGCTCGAACCGCCAACCTACAGTTCCGTAGACTGTCGCTCTATCCAGTTGAGCTACGGGTGCTTTCTATTGCGGACATGGACGATAGGATACGACCGGATTTTGGCAAGGCTAAAATCTGAGTGATCGAACAGCCGGCTTCGGGGAAGGTTATCCAGAAGATCATCCCGGGCCTTGAGCTTGCTTTACCAATGCGATTTCCCGTACGAGGTAGTGATCAGAAGTTCCGATTCATATGCCTGATGCCAAACACTCGAGTTTGCGGCAAAGCGATCCCCTCCCGCGTGGGAAGCCGGAACTCTCGTCGTGCCCGGCCACGGTCAAAAGTTCGCTCTCTCAGGCGGCGCGGCAATGGGTCAAGGCAGCCATCCTCAGCGCCGCCGCTTTTCTGCTTTGCCAATGTCATCGGCAACCATCGGTGTCATCGCCAACACCCACGCCAACCCCCGCTTCTACAGCGACACCAATACCGAGTCCGAGTCCGTCGGCCACGCCAACTGTAACACCCACAGCGGTACCGACGGCGACACCTCCCCCGGCGCAGCCCACCGCAACCCCCACACCTGACCCTTTTAAAGAGGGCATGCAACACTTGCTGGAGGCTTCCAAGAATGGATTTCTCGAATTACGGGGGAAACTCAAAAGGACGGAGAATGGCTCTGGTCTTGATCCACTCTTCCGGGTTAGGAAAATCTATGAAGGAACCTTTCTCCTTGGTGAGGCAACGTCGGCAGAACTTGAAGAGGTCTATTACAAAGCCGGCCCACAGCCTGTCTACAACTATCATCTGTACTACCAGGCGCCCCCAATCAGAGGTCCGATCGAAAGATATGATGATCTGCGGCTCAACTTAAGTCGGGTGCTGGAAGGTTTTACACATACCTTCGGCTATCGGTACGATGCCTGGACGCGAGATGACCCTCTGAAGACCGCCATCTTGCTCAGTAGCCAAGATGTCGCCGGCTCCTCCGAAATTCAGGTTCACGCGGCATTCTTATCATCTCCATGGTGAATTATACGAAGTACGTAATACGTAACTGTGCTAAATTTCGGCTGACAACGCATCTGCTTGAGTGCGGCGCCAGCGAGCCGAACGTTGTAAAAAAAGTGAAAGTTTCGAAAAAGGGCGAAGCACAACAACCGCGAACAAACGGCGGGAGTGAGCCGCGGGAGTACTTCACCGCTGACGCAAGGATCGCACCGCTCGACGTCAAGACCAACAGGAAGTATCTCCGAATGGTTCTCTGGGCCTGTTTGAGCGTCGCTTTTCTCGGCTTCGGAACCCTCGCGAGCGGGTTACTTTCGCAAGAAAAAAACGCGGACACAGCGATCGTTCTTTTTCTGGGAGGCCTCGCAGGAGCCGCCGGTTGCATTTTCTTCTTCTACCTTTTCCTGCGGGAAATATCTCCCAAGGCTCGGGGTCCTTTCATTTCGACCTTGCAATAGCGGAGAAGTGGAGAAGTTGTCAGTGTCAGTTGCCTGCTGTCAGCAGGGAAAAGAACGCTCGCACGGATCACGATCGCCCTCTCGTCCTCGTTCTCGTCTTCTCTACTCAGACACGCGTCAAAGCCCTCAATGAAAGTACTGTCTCGTGATCCGCATATTATCCGACGAGGGGGATGGAAACGTGGACGAATCGGTCGTGAGCAGTGCGAGCGGTCCTTTCCCCGCTGACAACTGACACTGACATACTGACAACTGGCACGCGTTGTTTTCTTCCCCTTGCCGGCCACGGCTGTTAGGATCCGCGCACTGACACTGGCTCCTGAAAAAATGCATTCTCCGCAACACAGGGCCGAACGGAAGGCCCAGAGATCGACTCGACGCCAATTGGACGGACTAGTGGTCAATATCGAACTGACGTTAGTCAGCATCATTCAGGGAGTGGCGTTATCCGTTCTAACAGAGAGCTCCCGGGCGCCGATTGGTGATCTCCGTTTCGACCAATGGCCGTACGTAGCCAACGGTTTGCTGGTGATCTTGTTGTTTTGGTCCAGGTCCATAACGCACACCCTGACCTTGATTCGTTGGCCGTTGGAATTCGCCCACAACTTCCTTTACATCACCTGCACCCTAATCGAAGCGATCACTTTCACTGATCTGACCGATCCGATCCGATGGTACGCCTTAATTGCTACTTTCAGCATGGCGGTATGGACATTGTTCCGTACCGATATGCGTCTGATCCGCCAGCGGCAAGCCGAGGCGGTTGGACCTGCAGAAGAGGAGCTGTACGCCATTGTTCGCCGCGATCAGAACATGAACATTTTCTTACTCGTGCCCGGTATCATTCTGTTCAATTGGTCAGCCGTTCTTTGTATTTATTTCTGGCCGGAAACCTTCATCCGAGGGAGTGGTCATCTGGTGTTTGCGCTGGTTCAAACCGTCACGTTGGTGGGGTATCTCATCTATGTCGTCCGGTTCTTTGGGAAGGTTGCTCCAATTGTCCTGAGAGCGAATCAGGAAGAGTCTATGGAATAGAAGGCGTTTTTCTTAGGATCCGGAGAATTGCGATAACGCACGAGCAAAAAAAAAGAGGAGTGCCCTGTATCCAGAAGTAGAGTTCAGGCGTAATAGACTTGAACAAACGGATTTTCCCCTTCGAATCTCAATGATTGATGAATTCCTTCAGGAACGCGCAGCGATGTACGTATTGGGCGCCCTGTCGCCGCTGGAACGGGAGCATTTTGAAATCGTGCTCGAATTCCACGGTGAACTAAGGCAGTTTTTGAAGGGTTTGGCTGACGCCGGCGCCGCTGTCCTGCTCGCCGGGTTGCGGCCAGCTGACTTGAGACCTTCGCCAGGACTCAAGGCCCGTGTCTTGGGGATGATCCAAGAGCGTTCCCAACAAGTGACCTCGGCTGGTTTGGTGGTTTGCAACCTGGACGGCCTCGTGCAATGGATCAATCCCGCCTTCATCGAAATGTGTGGGTATTCGCTCCAGGAACTGCACGGGAAAAGACTTGGCCCAATCTTACAGGGCGAGAAAACTGATCCAGCAACAGCGGCACGAATGCGCCGCGCGGTGCGGGAACACCGCCCGTGCCAGGAAACGATTCTGAACTATAGCAAGAACGGCGAGCCTTATTGGGTCCAGATCGCGTTGACTCCAATTTTGAACGGAGTGGGTCAGCCGCACTGGCTGGTTGCCCGCGAACACAAGCTGGAAGGCCCCATCCCGGCGTAAGCTGCCTGAGCAAACCATAGGCACAGTCTGTTGCTCGCTGCAGTGGCTACAATTCCGGGCTGATGACCTCTCGCAACTTCATTAGCCCGCGGCGGATCCGCGTCTTAATCGTCCCGAGCGGCACGCTCAGATGCTCTGCGATCTCCGTGTGGGTCATCGAAGAAAAGAAAGCGAGTTCGATGACCTGGCGCTGATCCGGCGAAAGATTCTCCATCGCTTTGCGCACCAATTTGGATGTCTCCGTCGACACGACAGCATCGAATGAACTCTGGTCGTCGAATCGCTCAAAATTTTCAGCTTCGCGTTGTGCGTTCTCCTGCAGCCGAATCCGGCGCTGCGTCGAACGTAGTCGATCAATGGCCTTATTGCGCGTGAGCGTCACCGCCCAGGTCAACGGCTTGCCGATGGCGGGATTGTAAAGCGGCGCCTTTTCCCAGATCTGAATGAAGACATCCTGCAGCGCCTCCTCGGCAGCCACCTGGTTATTCAGCACCCGATAAGCTGTGGCAAACAAAGGGCCCGAAAACCGATCGTAGAGCTCCTCGAAACTCCCTCGATCGCCCTGACCGATCCGTTTCAAAAGCTCGATTTCGGCTTCGAGTTCTTTTGCATGATCAGGTTCCATAAAAGAGGTGTGCCCTGAAGGATACTCGCGACCAGCCCACGATGCGAAGCGGTTTCTCGGGCGGGGAAAGTTGTCAGAGTCAGTTGTCAGTGTCAGTTGTCAGTGTCAGTTGTCAGTGTCAGTGGCCAGTTGTCAGTTGTCAGTTTCAAACCTTGGGAAGTTGGCAGTGTCAGTTGCCGGTGATCAGTGGGGAAAGAGGCTTCGGCGTTCGACGGACGCCGATATCGGTAAAGTTGCGGCGGAGTAATTTAGAGAGACAGAGAGACGCCGATGAACGACGCTAACGCCTGGACATAACGCTGAACCCGCCTCTGTCCCCCACTGACAACTGACTACTGACACTGACAACTTCCTTAAACGCCCGTCCGTGCTGGTCACCGGAGCCACCGGATACATCGGCGGCCGGCTGGTCCCGAGACTGCTTGAAGCGGGTGCCAGCGTGCGGTGCCTGGTGCGCGAGGCCTCGCGATTGGAGGGAAGGCTATGGTGGGGCGATGTCGAAGTGGTAGTGGGCGATGTCCTCCGGCCGGATTCACTCCAGGATGCAATGGCCGGGATCGACGTCGCCTATTACTTGGTGCACAGCCTCGGAGCGGGTTCCGATTTTTCCGAACGCGACGTGAAGGCGGCCCGCCATTTCGGAATTGCCGCAAAAAAGGCAGGAATCGAGCGCATCATCTATTTGGGTGGCTTGGGCAAACCTGGCAAGGCGCTTTCGGAGCACCTTCGTTCCCGCCATCAGACAGGCGATGCGCTCAGGGAAAGCGGCGTGCCGGTGACCGAGTTTCGCGCTGGAGTCATCGTCGGTTCCGGGAGTGTTTCCTTTGAGATGATCCGCTACCTCACCGAGCGGGTGCCTCTGATGATTTGTCCACGCTGGGTTTATACCCGCATCCAGCCTATCGCCGTCCGCAATGTGTTGGACTATCTCGTCAAGGCACTCCGCGTCCCTGCCAGCGCTGGGAAAACGATCGAGATCGGAGGTGCGGATGTGCTCACTTACGGCCAAATGCTGACCTTCTACGCCGAAGTCCGCGGGTTGCGGCGTTGGCTCGTGCCCGTGCCGATCCTGACGCCCAAGCTTTCGTCGTACTGGGTTCACTTCGTGACGCCGATTCCCGCGACCATCGCCAGGCCGCTGATCGCCGGCCTGCGCAATGAGATCATCGTGCACGACGATCTCGCTCGACGTCTTTTCCCTGAAATCCAGCCGCTGGATTACCGGACTGCGGTGAAGATCGCACTGGATAAGCTGCGCGCCGACAAAGTCGAAACCTCCTGGAGCGATGCGCTTTCCACAAGCCAGCAGGATGCAACCTCGGTCACGCTGACCACGCACGAAGGCATGATCATGGAGCACCGTCAGATGGCCGTCGATGCACCGCTGGAGGCGATTTTTAAAGCTTTCACCGGCCTGGGCGGAAGGCGTGGCTGGCTCTACATGAATTGGGCGTGGCATGTCCGCGGCGCCCTCGATCGCCTCTGCGGTGGAGTAGGCCTCCGGCGCGGGCGACGCTACGCCGACTCGGTGCGCGTGGGAGAAGCGCTCGATTTCTGGCGAGTGGAAGCCGTGGAGTCAAACCACCTGATGCGCCTGCGTGCGGAGATGAAACTGCCAGGGAAGGCGTGGCTGCAATTCGAAGTTAAATCCCAGGACCACGACAGCCGCGCGATTCTCGACCAAACCGCTTTTTTCGCGCCCAAGGGACTCTTAGGACTTGTTTATTGGTACGCGCTTTACCCGATCCATAGCATGATCTTCGGAGGCATGATCCGTAAACTCGCCCTGCGGGCCGCAGAAATCGCGGCCGACGCCAAAACGTAGGAAGCGCTTAGAGGCCGACGAGATTTGCCCCCATGAACCACCCACTTCCTTAGTTACCTCTCAAAATCTCAAAAGATCGAACCGAGGACGACGACGACCACGAGGACGAGTAAGACGCGGAATTTCCTGTTCGTGCTCGTGCTCGTCGTCGACCTCGGTCCGCTGGGCGTAGGGGAAATCGAGGACGAAGCAACGACCACTAGCACGATTAAAACACGCGGAATTTCCTGTTCGTGCTCGTTCTCGTCGTCGTCCTCGGTCCGCTGGTCGGTAGGGGAAATCGAGGACGACGCACGACCACGAGCACGATTAAGACGCGGATTTTCCTGATCGTGCTCGTGGTCGTCGTCGTCCTCGGTCCCCTGGTCGTAGTGGAAAAATCGAGGACGACGCACGACCACGAGCACGATTAAGACGCGGAATTTCCTGATCGTGCTCGTGCTCGTCCTCGGTCCCCTGGTGGCGAAGAAATGAAGAAATCGAACCCGGGACGAAGTTCTACCCTACGACCGGCGCCCCGCCGACACGTTCCCCCTACCCTCCCACCATCAAACGAACAATTTCATCCGGATTGGTTTCCGCGGTCCGCACTTCGCCTACTTTCGTGCCCCTGCGGAGCACCATAATCCGGTCACTGACCTGAAAGATATCGAGCAGATTATGCGAAATAAAAATGATGCCCACCCCACTCCGTTTCAAGTTAGTGATGAGCTCCATCACTTTTCTTTGCTCGGGCACTCCAAGTGCCGCCGTGGGTTCATCCATGATCAGGACGCGCGCTTTCCAATGAATGGCGCGGCCGATGGCCACCGATTGGCGTTGGCCGCCTGAGAGCGAACGGATCGGAATTGAGAGCCGATGGATATGAATGTCGAGCGCCCGCAGCGTTTTCTCCGCCTCCTCACGCATCAGACGGCGGTCCACGACCGGCAACCCGAAGACCCTGCGCACCGGCTCGCGCCCCAGAAAGACATTTGCGCCCACGTCTAAATTGTCGGCGAGCGCCAGATCCTGGTAAATCGTCTCGATTCCGCAATCGCGTGCCTGGTGAGGGTTATCGAATTTTATCTCTTTTCCTTCATATCGTAAGCTGCCTCCGTCCGAATGATGGACTCCGGAAATGATTTTGATCAGGGTCGACTTACCCGCTCCATTGTCTCCGGCCAGGGCCAGAACTTCGCCCGGATGAAGGGTCAACGAGACCTCTTTCAGTGCGTGGACGCCGCCGAATCGTTTGGACACGTTATCGGCCTCCAGCAGTGGCACGGATGCAGGCACGCTATCCATTCGCACCATCCTTTCCAACTTGCTTCTGAATTTGATCGACCAGCACAGAAATGATGATCACAACCCCGACCGCGACAAACTGCCAAAATGGTTCGACGTCCACAAAAACAAGTCCGTATTGAATCACCGCAATGATCAGAGCGCCGATCACAGTCCCGATGACCGTGCCGGAACCGCCGAAAAGGCTGGCTCCGCCGATGACGACGGCTGCGATGCTGTCCAGCAACACCGGTTCGCCGGCCTGAGCAGCGCCGGCGGAAAATTTGGCCGTGTAAAGAATTCCTGCGCATCCCGCGGTCAGCGAAGAAAGAATGTAAAGAGCGATGGTATTGTTCCGAACATTGATCCCGGCCCTTAAAGCGGCATTCACGTTGCCGCCAATCGCATAGATATGCTGTCCATATCGCGTTTGAGAGAGCAGATAATGCGTCACCAGGAGGATGATGATGGTGAGAAGAACCAGATTGGGAAAACCTGCGATCTCGCCGTTACCGATCGCACCCAGAATCCCACCGTGGACAGGAACGGTGGTACCCCTGGCCAACAAGAATGCCACTCCTCGGGCCACGCCGTACATCCCGAGCGTCCCGATGAAAGGAGGGACTCGGAGATCGGCAATGAGCAACCCATTGATCACTCCAGGCACTACGGCGATCCCCAAGCCGGCCAACACCGCGATCGCCAGGCTCACAACCGGATTGCCGAATTGGGTGCTCCAGTTGAAGACGTGGGCGGTCACCACCGCAGAAAGGCCCATGGTAAACCCCACCGACAAATCGATTCCCCCTGAAATGATGACGAAAGTCTGGCCAAGACCCAGCAAGAGCGGAGTGACAGTGAAGATCGCGATGGATTTGACGTTAAACGGATTAAATAAAAACGTGTTGTTATATGCGAGATGCGCCCAGATCTCGAAAGTGACCAAAAGAATCCCCAGGAAAAGCCACGCTCGGAACGTCGCTAAGAAATCCAGCCACCGATTCTGTTTGGTCACGTCGGGCACGGCTTCTGTGGTCGTCGCTAAAATGGGAGAAAAGAGAAGCCGGGACAAAAAGGGATCTGGCCGCGCTTTACAAGCCGCCGCCAGATTCCTTTCATTGGGGTTCTCGGACTAATCCGAATAGATAAAGCGCTTTACGTTGGGATCATCCACGTTGTCTTTGTCAATGACGGTAAAGCCGGTTCCGATCAATGTCGGAATCGATTGACCGGTCAAATGCGCATAAGCCGCCACCACCCCAAAATAACCGATCTCGGCCGGATGCTGAGCGATGGCAATATCCACGTTCCCAGCCTTGATTTCGCCCACGATGGAAGTGGGTGCGTCAAAAGCCACCACTTTCACCTTCCCAGTCCCTCCGCTCTGCTTGACTCCGTTTGCCGCACCCATGGCGGAAAAAAGATTGGCGCCAAAGACACCGCTGATGTCTGAATTACGGGCGTAAACCGATTGAAACTGGGAAGCCGCCTTATTCGCATCATCCTCATTAAACTGCGTTTCCAAAACGGTGATATTCGGATGTTTTTTCATTTCATTTTTGAAGCCTTCCTCCCGTTGATCGGTCGTTGACACGCCGGGCCTCACATTTGAAACGTAAACCTTCCCTTTATCTCCGATGGCTTTGGCCAGCGCGCGCGCGGCAATCTCGCCACCCAGAATGTTGTCAGAGGCAATATAAGAGAGTGGAAAATCAGCGTCGCCGCTCCCGGTCTGGTAATGACCGTCCCCAATGAACGTGTCCACCGTGATAACAGGGATACCTGCATCGACAGCCTTCTTGAGAGATTCGACTAACTGAACTTTATCGGTCGGAGCAATCAAAATGGCATCCGGTTTCCGGCCGATGATCGCATTCAATACCGGGACCTGGGTCACCGGGTTAAAGTCGGCGGCCCCTTGAAACACGAGGTCGACGCCCAGGGCTTTAGCGGCCGCTGCAGCACCCTTGTGCATCGTAATATAGAAGGCATCGGTCGTCAGCCCGGGGATCAGGGCAATGGTGAATTTTTTATCGGCGGCAGAAGCCACGTCGATTATCGACGGGGCGACCAGATAGAAGGCGGCGAGTGCGGTAAAGGCAAGGATCCAACGTTTCATGCTTAGGGGGTCTAGTGGGGGTTAATTCGATTCTGCTCAGGGAAACAGAGGTCACCGAGAGGAGACGAACTTAGGATGCTTTGAATTGCGCCGTCAAGACCCACTCACGACATTCTGACGGCCTGACCGGTACATTCCAGTACCGCCTGCCATAAATCCCCTGACGGATCGACTCTACGCCGGCCCTGGGTGACCAGCTCGAATGGAATGTGAACAAAGGTGCTGTGCCACTGGCCGATCAACATTCCCGTTTTTCCGGCCATGGCGGCGTGTACGGCGTTTTGGGCCAGCCGCAAGCAATAGACGTTATCCTGCGCAGACGCCGGCACGCTGCGGATGCTGTAGCTTGGATCGATATATTTCAGGTTCACCTCGATCCGTCGTTTCTGGAAAAATACAGTAATCCTTTCCTTCAGAAACTCGCCGATATTTCCGAACCTGGTGTTGCCGGAGGCGTCCGTTTCCGATGAGCTCTTATTCATTAGATCCTGGCCGGCGCCCTCGGCCACCACGATCACCGCGTGCTTTCGCTTGGCCAGTCTGTACCTGAGCGTCTCGAGGAGTCCGGAAGGGCCCTCGAGAGCAAATTGCACCTCGGGAATGAGACAATAATTGACGTGTTGCCCCGCCAGAGCCGCGTAACAGGAAATGAAGCCCGAGTGACGACCCATCAGTTTGACCAGACCGACTCCATTCATGGCCCCGACCGCCTCCACATGGGCGCAGGCCACCGCTTTCACCGCTTCGGCAAATGCGGTGTCAAACCCAAAGCTTTTGTCGAGGTACATGATGTCGTTATCGATGGTCTTGGGAATCCCGATCACGCATTTCTTGTCGCCTCGCCGGCGGATTTCCGCATTGATCTTCTCGCCTCCCCGCAGCGTTCCATCCCCTCCAACGATGAACAACAAATCAACGCCGAGTTCCTCCAGATGATCCACCATTTCAACCGGGTCCTGGGGACCACGGGAACTCCCAAGGATAGTTCCGCCAAAGGTGTGAATCGTCGAAACGGATTCGGGTCGCAGCGCCAAAGGAACATGTCCCTGCCGCGGGATCAGTCCTTCGTAGCCGTAGCGCAGACCGAATATCCGTGTGACGCCATACCGGTGATAAAGCTCCATCACCACACCCCGGATGATGTCATTTAAACCCGGACAGAGTCCCCCGCAGGTCACGATGGCTGCGGAGGTTTTTCCCGGATCAAAATAAATCTTCTCCCGGGGCCCAGCCATTTCAAAACTGAGAGGACTCAATCCCCGTTCGAACGTGTCTCGCACACCCTCCATCGAATCGTCGTACATGACGCGATGCTCGTCCGTTCGAAACCCATCTATTTCAGCATGCCGGTGCCGCAAAGGCGAAAGAAAATGGCATTCCCCTAGTGATTCAATGATCGCTTCCATACCCGCGGCAAGCGAAATCCACCGGAGCGAAAGGTGCAAGCCTGAATTATAAATTTTGGCGAGAAGGCGGGGGGAAACGGGTCGGCGGGTCGACGGGTCGGCGGGTCGACGGGAGGAGGACGCGCTCTGGTAGGGTGAGGCTCCGTCCGAACCGGGGCTTCCCGCGTCGCCCTCGCCTGTGACGTTAACCCATAAGCGGAACGTGTCGGCGTATCGGCGTGTGGGCGTGTGGGCGTGTCCCGCCACACAGCCAAAGTAAACAAATTAACGCTTGTTAGGCTTCACCCGTCCGCCCGAACCATCAGAACGGCGTGAAATCTCACCTGACTGAGCGCGTCCTCGTCCAATCGAATCTTTTCCCTCTTCCGTATGCTTTGAGATTCTTGATGGAGAAAAACCGGTTCGGTTAAGACGGACGAAACAAACGCTAGTTTGTTTGCTTTGGGCGGGTGGCACGCCGATACGCCGACCCGCCAACACGTTTCTGCTTATGGGGATGATGTCATAAGCCAAGGCGACGCGGGAAGCCCCGGTTCGGACGGAGCCTCACCCTACCTCAGCGCGTCCTCGTGAATTGTTTGCTTTGCGCGGGTGGTACGCCGATGCGCCCACACGCCGACCCGCCGACCCGTTTCTGCCGGCTAGCCTTCCTCGGGCGGCCCGTTGCGCTGCCCTGGAAAAGCTCCCAGGTCATTCAAAGTTTCGTTGTCAAGTCTTCCGGTCAACGGCAAGCCATCGTTTCGTTGCAATCTTAAAATGGCACTCGACGTGGCCGGCCCCGGATGCCCATTGATCACGCCTCTGAAGAAGCCCCTTCTCATCAACTCCCCCTGCACCGCGTAAAGCACATTCTCCTGAATCTGATCCGGAGATTTTTCGTAGATAGTACCGGCAAAAAGCCGCGGCAACGAAGTGACGACTTCGGGAACAACAGACGAGGGCGGCTGCATCTGATTATAGTCCTCAGGACCCCCGAAACGCGGAATCGACCGGCCGTCGTACTGCCTCGGTGGCTGCCGATCATAGGGGTCGTTCGGCTGGCCAACGGTCGGACCTTCCTCCTCCTGGTATCCGGGCGCAGGCCGCGCAGCGCCACCACTCGACATGCCAAGTGCATGCAGCGTTTCGTCGTTCAGCTGGCCCGTCACTTTGAGCCCGCGACGAATCTGGTAGCGCCGGATCGCTGCGGAAGTTTCGTCGCCTCCGCGGCCGTTGACTTCACCGTAATAAAAGCCCTGGTCTTTTAATCGCTGTTGAACTGCTTGAGTGAGATCGTCCGCCCAAAGCGAGTTCGCTGCCAGAAGACCCAAAGCACACAACAGAGCAAGTTTCATAAACAGACTACCGGAACTTAGTAAGCACCGCTTCAAGATCAGACTCCGGCACTTCGGTGAACGCCACATGCGTTGCGGCGCCTCCCCTTTCCAGAAGAGCTGCTTCCACACTGTATTGTTCCAGCCTCGATTTCATGAAATCCTTAAGCACCGAGTCTTCAGGAGTGTCCGCATTATCTTCGCCGGCCGCATAGAGTCCGGCTCCCCAGGCGCGCACACCCGCTTCCAAAGCGCTTTGCAGATCCGAAATTTTTGCCTGACTCAAGACTCGTTCCGCCTGCTCCAACCCGCGGCGGGTCCCCGCGATGGCCCCGAAATATTCGCTAGGTTTCCCGGTACCCATGGAGTTAGCATGCATCGCCCCGTCATAGTCGAGCCGGACAAAAAGATCAGATGCTTGGGTTTCCCCTACTTCGGCGAACAAAATCCTCACGAGATAGGGCGCCCCGTAAATCTGCTCAAATGCCTGTTTTAAGGCGGGACTAAAAGAATAAGTTGCCATCCGACGGAGCGAAACGTCCGCGGCAGAGCGAGTAAAACCTTCGGTGCCTGCTAACTCAATCGCCGTCATCCGCAACCTTTCGATGTCCCCGGGATGCCCGATAGCGCCCATCGCAATCCGGTCATAAACCTCGAAGATTTTTCGGCGGTCGCGCCCGAATGTCAGGAGCAGGATCCCGTCGGAAAAACTCACACCCACCGTTGGACTTCCGGTAGCCAGCTCATTTTCGATATATTCACGGCGATTGGAAATCGCTTCGACCCATCGATACGGTTCTTCAATCATGCGACATGAGTCTGGAACAGCTCGGAAAGCTTTTCGTCTGGAACAGTTTCAATCCCGGCCTCATTCACAATTTTGATGATTGGAAAAATTTTGCCGTGACGATCGATTCCACCAGTCGCAGTATCCGCTTCCGCGGCGGTGTCCAGCGCTTTAAGCGCCAGCTGAATCGCATCTTCCTGCCCGCGCTCCCGCAAAGGCTTGGAACCCCAGTTTTTTTCGTAGTAGAGCACACTCCTGACCGCGGCTGCTCCCGAACCGCTGGAGGCAAAATCGGTTGCCTCAAACTGGGCGCCCATAGCGTCATAAAAAAAGAGCTTGGCCGGGTCCGGACTCTTCTTGTCGTAGGTCGCGAAAAGCGGCACCACGACTCCAACGCCCTGCATCACCATGCCGAGATTGTCACGCAACAACTTCGAAAGCGCGCGCACTTTGCCCTCCAAGCTCATTTCCTGCAGCTGGCTCCGGCGATAAAATTGAAATGAATGTCCCAGAATCCTGGCCATTTCCCAAGCAGTCGCAGGCGACCCGGCGATGGCCATCACCGAATGACGATCGATCTCCAAAACCTTATCGGCGCGATCGTACATCACGATATTTCCGGCGGTTGCCCTTCTATCCCCAGCCACCAAGACGCCCCCGGCGAATTTAAAACCAAGGATGGTCGTGGCTACCGTTTCTTTAAATTCAGACCCAGTAGCTGGTCCACAGGGGATGTCGCTGATCAGTCGCCGCTGTTTCAACAGAGCTAGAAAGTCTCCCGGAGCCGGGTTCGAACCGTTCGATCCTTCCATGCTACTGGCCAGTTCGCTGCCGATACCGCTTCGATTGGTTTGGATCCACCTTCCGCATTCGCTTCAATAGATCTTTGGTATCCGGCTTAGAAACGTCGGGTGATCGAGGTCCGTCTCCGTCCCCCTGTTTTGGCTCCCAGGGAGCCGGAGTTGGTGGTTTTTGCGTCCTTTCGGGCATCCCCAACATTACTGATTTTCGCAGTTGAAAGCAAATCATGTTCGGGGATTGCCTTTCCAATTCATGGCCCGAGGTGGCCAATAAACATCGACCAGGGTTTGCATCTGGACCCTTCTTCAATCGTGCTCGTTATCGTTCTCGTGCTCGACATCGATCTTGTCCGTTTTCCGTGTTTTTGACCAGGGAATCGCACAGAGGTCACAGAGATAGGGGCATTAGATCGAACTTCTATTTTGTTTGACTCGGGCACGAGTAAAGATCGATGACGAGCACGAGCACGATTAGGACTAAGGCGTAGGAGAGGGAGACGCCGCCTGCGAAGCCGGAATCTTAATCGTCTGTCCCGCCTGAAGTTTTTTGGCGTCTCCGATCTTATTCAGCTGCTCAATCTCTTCGACAGATACACCGTATTGCTTCGAAATCTGAGTCAAGGTCTCCCCTTTGGCGACAGTGTGCGTCTTCGCGCCAGCGCTATCGGCTGGAGCAGGGTTTTCGACTCCGGCTGTCGCCGCCGGCGGGTTGGCAACGGCTGGATTGGCGGCGGCAGGCGTCGCCGATGGTACCGGCTCTGCTTTAGCTACCGTCGGAGCCGATTTCTGCTTGAGCATGTCACTCAACGTCGCCACCTCTTGCGTGAGCCGGTCGATCTTCTCCCCCTGAGCTTTGATCTCCGTTTTCAAACCCTCGAGCTCGATCGTCTCCGCCTTCAGCGCCAGCGCTTCGGTCTTCGCCGACTCGGCAGCCCCTTGGGCAAGAGCGCTGGAGAAGGGCACCAACGTCACGAGAATTACGTGGAAAATCCTCTTCGCATCCATTTCCATCTGTCTACAATCGCCTCCCGAAGCATGCAACCATTTCCAGAAGGGAACATGCAAAGTCGTATTTTCGGTCACTAACCCGAAAATCCCCTTGAACTATGCTCCAAACCAGTACCCTCCTGTGGCATCATGAAACCCGTTTCGGAATTCATCTCGCACCATTTTCGACATTTTAACGCGGCGACCCTGAAAGACGCGGCGCAAGGTTACACTGATCATTTGGATAAGGGCGGAAAAATGCTGGTCACGGCTAGGAGGAGCGATGAGCACTGCCGAGCTGGGCCTCTCACTAGCCGAAATGATTCGCCAGGACAAGGTCCACGCTATCTGTTGCACCGGCGCCAACCTTGAAGAGGATGTGTTCAACCTGGTCGCACATAATCATTACAAGCGTATCCCGAACTGGCGGGAGCTAAAGGGCGAAGACGAACAAGCGCTTCTTGATCAGCACCTGAATCGGGTGACGGACACTTGTATCCCGGAAGGAGAGGCAATGAGGCGCATTGAAAAAGCCGTTTTGGCAGAATGGATAAACGCCGACCGAGAGGGACGACAGCTATTCCCCCACCAATTTTTCTATTCGATCCTGCGCGATGATCGATTGCGCAAATCCTACCAGATCGATCCGCAAAACAGCTGGTTGTATGCGGCCATGCAAAAGGATTTGCCGATGTTCGTTCCAGGGTGGGAAGATTCAACTTTGGGAAACATGTACGCCGGCCATTGCATCTCGGGAGACGTCAAAAAAGTGCATACCGTCCGGACCGGAATCGAGTACATGATGGCGCTCGCCGACTGGTACAGCAGGACGACGGAACATTCGTCGATCGGATTTTTCCAGATCGCCGGAGGCATCGCGGGTGACTTTCCGATTTGCGTGGTACCGATGCTCCATCAGGATCTGCAACGCGAAAACATTCCACGCTGGGGTTATTTTTGCCAGGTCAGCGATTCGACCACCAGCTATGGATCGTATTCCGGTGCGGTACCAAACGAAAAAATCACTTGGGGTAAACTCTCACTGGATACTCCGAAATTCATGATCGAATCGGACGCCACGATCGTGGTACCATTGATTTTCGCCTTGGTACTGGGCTGGTAGAGGATAGATGGCGCGACAGGATGAAGATCTTGCCTTTTACGCGATAATTCTAGTATTTTCCATAATACCAATTACGGCCTATGCGCGTCAACCAAGCCCTGCAACCCGAGCCTTCTTTGCTCTCGACCGCTTCCCCAGGCCAGCGTCACGAGCGAATTCTCCTGGGCGGAATTAATGTCGCGGATCTGCGGGTAGCTTTGCTCAATTTGAACAGGCTTGGCTACAATGCCGATGTTGTCCAGGACGGGATCGAGGCGCTTAACGCACTCGAGGAACGACGCTACGATATCATCCTGATGGATTGCCAAATGCCGGATCTGGATGGGTACGAAGCCACAAACGAAATCCGCCAGGCGTGAGCGAGGAGGTGACCATACCTGGATTATCGGGGTGACGGCCCAGACCGCTGGAGCTCGCGAAAAATGCCTGACCGCGGGCATGGACGACTACGTGAGCAAGCCCTTGCGCGGTCAGGAGCTGCGGGCCGCGCTGGAGCGAACCGCGCTCCGACTGGTCAAGCCGTTTGACGATGACGCTCTACGCGTCCTGGTGGAAGAAGGTGACTTCGAGGTCTCTGAGTTGGTTGATCTTTTTGTCGCCAGCGCTCCGGCCAGCATTTCTGAGATGCGATTGGCTCTCGAAAAATCTAATCTTGAACACTTGGTGATCATAGCGCACACGCTCAAAGGCACTTGCGGTAACTTTGGTGCTGCTCCGCTTCGCGAACTGTGCGCCAAAATTGAGCAAGCGGGTCTGAGCGGCGATACGGATAGTGGCGCCGATCTTATTCTGTCTGCCGAGAGGGAACTAGACCGCCTGATCAACGCCTTGGAGTCTTACCGCGACACCGCGCTCGGCCTAGAGCCGGCGAGGTTGGGGGCGCTGTAGGGGCGGTAGGCGTTCGGCGTGTCGGCGTGTCGGCGGGGGGGCGTGTTGGCGTAGGGCCTTCGGCCTTCTTCAATCGTTATCGTGCTCGTTCTCGTTATCGTGCTCGTCGTTCCGTTGGTGGGCCAGGTAGGGTGGCGCTCCGTCCGAACCGGGCTTCCCCGCGTTGCCCTGCCCTGCGCGGTCACCTCATGCGTTGGCCTCTCTACCATTTTTCGAGTATTTTGGCCTATTCTGCGGGTGTTTTTCCTTTGAGGCTAATGCCCGCGAATCACGCCAAACCACGCGAATTTTATGATTCCCTTTTCCATCCTCGATCTTTCGCCGATAGCCCAAGGCACAACAGCTGCCGACGCCTTGCATCATTCCCTGGATCTCGCCCAGCACGCCGAAAGCTGGGGTTATCGCCGCTACTGGCTGGCCGAGCACCACAACATGACGGGCATCGCGAGTGCCGCCACTGCCGTAGTGATCGCATATGTCGCCGGCGGCACGAAAACGATTCGCGTTGGTTCAGGCGGTGTGATGCTTCCTAATCATTCTCCTCTCGTGATTGCCGAGCAATTCGGGACGCTGGCCTCTCTTTATCCTCATCGCATTGATCTCGGACTGGGTCGTGCTCCGGGCACTGACATGCTGACCACCAAAGCCTTGCGCCGCGATCCGTTCTCCAGCGCCGATCACTTTCCGGAAGACGTGCAGGAGCTCCAGGCCTACCTGGAACCTTTCCAGCCAGGACAGAAGATCCAGGCCGTGCCGGGCGCCGGCACCCAGGTCCCGATCTGGCTACTCGGTTCAAGTCTGTTTAGTGCGCAACTCGCTGCCTTGCTGGGACTGCCATTCGCCTTCGCCTCACATTTCGCTCCCGGTGCCCTTATCCAGGCGCTGGAAGTTTATCGACGCAAATTCCAGCCCTCCAGGCAACTCGAGCAACCCTATACCATGATCGGTGTGAATGTGTTCGCCGCCGAAACCGATGCGGAGGCCCGCCGCCAATTCACTTCTGTCCAGCAGGCCTTTATCAACCTTCGGCGAGGAACACCAGGTCCGGTACCCGCGCCTATTGACGACATCCGGAAATACGCCGCCGATTTCGAGATCGCCCAGATCGAACAGGCGCTGGCCTACTCCGCTGTCGGTTCTGCGGAAAGCGTGGAACGCCAACTCAGGGCTATTCTCCAGCAAACCAAACCCGAAGAACTGCTCGTCACAGGCCATTTCCATGACCACGACGCCCGGCTCCGGTCGTTCGAGATCACCGCGACCGTGCGGGAACGCCTCGGCGAAATCGGGCGCGAAGTGTCCTGAAAGCGGGGGTTGGTTCGTCGCATGCTTAAAGAAATGCAGGACTATCCAAAGCAGATCAAAATGGAACCTTACGATGACGACATCAGCAGGTTTGAAGCGGAAGGCGCTCCGGCGTTGCCGGTCACAAATGACCAAGGCTACGTCGAAAACGACGGCGCTCGGATCTGGTACAGCACTTTCGGCTCCGGGCCGCCCGTGATCCTGCTACATGGCGGGCTTGGCCATAGTGGCAACTGGGGTTATCAAGTTCCCGCGCTGGTGAGGAATGGCTACCGTGCCGTTCTGATAGACAGCCGTGGCCACGGCCGCAGCACGCGTGACCCGCGACCGTTCGTCTATGAGCGGATGGCCTCTGACGTTTTAGCGGTGATGGATAGATTGCACGTGGAAAAGGCGCCCCTGGTGGGCTGGAGCGACGGCGCGACCATCGCGTTAATCCTCGCCATGCAAGCTCCCCTCCGAGTGGGCGGCGTGTACTTCTTTGCCTGCAACATGGATCCGAGCGGCGTAAAAGAAATCGCGGAGCCTAATCCGATTCTAGACCGGTGTCTGAGCCGACACTCGAAGGACTACGCCCGGCTGTCGGCCACGCCGGATCAATTCAAGGCCTTCGTCGAAGCGGTCACCCTGATGATGAAAACGCAACCGAACTATTCGGCGCGCGATTTGGCTCAGATCAGCGTGCCCGTCGCAATCGTCCAAAGCGAGCATGACGAATTCATTAAGCCTGAGCACGCCGAATACCTCGCTCGGACAATTCCAAATGCGAAATTGGTCCATCTCCGCGGGGTGAGCCATTTCGCACCGCTCCAGAGGCCGGAGCAGTTCAACACCTCAATGATTGCCTTTCTCGGCACCTGCAAGTAGGCGAAAGCTCCGCCCGAGCAGTCGGGAGGTTCTACGCACCAACGGCCGCTACGCCATGGGCTAGTGTAGCATAGGCTTCCAGCCTGTGTCGGATTGTTAGTGTCGATTCCACGTCCACATTTGCGCGCAAATACGCTTGTCTCCGGCGGACTGCACACAGGCTGGAAGCCTATGCTACTTTAACTCTCCCGAATGTAGAGCGATGTTTCAAAATCAGCCGCCGGGAGGTTCTACGAACCAACGGCGGCCACGCAACGGGCTAGTGTAGCATAGGCTTCCAGCCTGTGTCGGATTGTTAGTGTCGATTCCACGTCCACATTTGCGCGCAAAATACACTTGTTCCCGGTTGACTGCACACAGGCTGGAAGCCTATGCTACTTTAACTTTCCGGAGTGTGGAGCGATGTTTCAAAATCGCCTGCCGGAAGTTTTCCGAACCAACGGCCGCCACGCAACGAGGAAGCGCATGGATTTTCTGTAATGTTCGCGCAAGGGAGGGGCAACGGACGAGCGTCATGGTGGTGTCCGATAACTGAGGAAGCCTTCCCGGCGACCGTTTCTAAAAAGCCATAAGAACATCCAGATGCCCGCCGAATGAAAATAAAAAGCAAGAACCCCGGCTGCGCAAGCACTCTGGGGAAAGGAACAACCAGGAAGAGCTGAACCTTTCTCCCCAGCGAGCCGTCCAGCTGTTAATCCTGCCGGGCGGCTTGGGGTAACTCACCGATCGCCGGGATTCTGAACTTCACTTATCGGCCATGAGACGACTCACCGAACTCGACGTCCTGCGGGGCATCCTCCTCTTAATGATGGTGGTTAATCATTCGCCATCATCGCTGCGCCGTTTTACAGACCAGCCAATTGGATTTTTCACTACCGCAGAAGCTTTTGTCTTTGTCTCGGCATTTTTGGCGGGATTGCTCTTTCGTAAGCGGATCGATAAGAATGGATTTGACGCAGCCCGATCATCCACGATTCATCGTGCCGGCCGAATTTACTGCGCCCACCTTCTGACACTGGCCTTTGCCTTTCTGGTTGGCAGTTTCCTTCTTTCCTATCTTCCCGGTCTGAGAACTTTATTCGAGCAATACTTGAAAAATCCGCCAGCGGCCATTGGTGCTTCGATGCTGCTCGTCTTTCAGCCTCCATTGATGGACATCCTGCCCATGTACATCTTGTTCTCTTTCCTTACGCCCCTGGTATTTTGGGCTGCTGCAAAGTGGGGTTGGAAAACGGTGATTTTTGGAAGTTTGTTGATCTGGTTGATTGCACAGTTACGAGTGCGCGATTTACTCGTCACCGCTACAAAAGATTTCTCCTACATCAATCCGGGGCCATTCGATGTTCTCGCTTGGCAATTCCTTTGGGTCAGCGGCCTATTCTGCGGTCAGCGCCTTTGCGGGAAGGAGCGAGCTTTGCCGCTGCCGAAACCGTTACCGCCGATCTTGATTTTTCTAGCTCTAGCATTTTTCGCCTGGCGTCTATTAACTATCTTAGCAATTCCTCTTCCCACGAGCCAGGCGTGGTTGCTCGATAAATGGCATCTGGGTCCCCTTCGCTTGCTGAACTTTTTAGCGACGGGCTGGGCTCTCTCCAAGGTTCTCGGGCATCTGCAACGTTGGGAGACCGTCCTTCATCCATTCTCGTTGATCGGCCGCAACATGTTACCAGTCTTTAGCTCGCAGATCGGTTTATCGATGCTTTTAATCGGGATCATACCCTCGCCCGGAAGCGTCGAACCGTTCTCCTCTATTCTCGTGATCTGCCAATTGATAACAGCATTTCTGCTGGCGCTTTTCTTCGAGTGGACCAAACAGAAGAAGAAAAGCCTCGTCGAGCCGTGGGGCGAACGTATCGGCGTAGGGGCGTAGGGGAAACGTATCGGCGGGTCGGCGGGTCGGCGGGTCGGCGTGCCGAAGGGGTGAGGCTCCGTCGGAACCGGGCTTCCTTCTGTCAGAAACCTCTCGTAATCCAATCGGTGGGCCTATGCATTCCTGTCTCACTTCGTGCCGCGTTGGAATCTCCGCGGGGTTTAATTTTCGTCGGATATTGCGAAATGCGCTTGCTTTGCACGCCGATACGCCGACACGTTCCGCATCCCTACCAGCGCAATTTAACCATCGACAAGGTGTCGTTAAAAGGTTAACCGAACGCTGAATGAGCCGCAATCCGCGATCAGGAAAGGCGCGCTCCCAGGAGAACCCGTGCTGCAATCACCGCCCGAACGTATTGCCATTGTGGGAAGCGGCTTCAGCGGCGTAATGACCGCGGTGAATCTGGCGCGACTGAGCGCGCGGCCCCTCCAAGTGACGGTGATCAATTGCCGCCGTCCGGCGGGGCGCGGCGTTGCCTATGGCACCCGACGCCCGGAACATCTGCTGAACGTTGCCGCCAGGAATATGTCCGCTTTCCGGGATGAGCCGGATCATTTCCTGCGATGGTTGCGCACTCGCTCGGAGTTCGACACCATGCCGGAAATCGAGCTACGGGAGCGCTTCATTCCACGCATGGTGTACGGCGACTATTTGCGCTCTATTATGCACCATCATCTGCAGAGCGCGGACGGCATGACACCCGTCAAGACGGAGTTTGTCGCGGGCGAGGTCCTGGACATCGAACCCGCAGGCGCCACCGCCATCATTCGCCTGGCGGATTCCACCGTTGTGGAAGCAGACCGCGTGGTTTTGGCGACCGGCAATGAGCCGCCGGCTCCGCTGCCCGGATCGGAAACCTTGGCCGACCATCCAGCCTGGATGGGTGACCCGTGGCAGCCTTTAGAGAAACGGCTTCCCGGGCAAGGCGAAAGCATCGTTGTGCTGGGCACCGGACTTACCACCGTCGATGTGATCATCTCACTGCGTGCGCTGGGCTGGATGGGCAGCATCCATGCCATCTCCCGCCACGGTTGGTTCCCCCATTCGCACTTTCGTGGCATCGAATATCCAGATTTCCCTCCAGCGGGCCAGGACCTCGCTGAGCTCGGCCTGGAGAAGCTGGTCGCGCTGGTGCAACAACATTGCGCGCTTTTGCATGAAAGGAACGCGAATCCGGCAATCATTGTGGATAAATTGCGCCCCCATACGCAGCGCATCTGGAGCCATTTCACGCGGGAAGAGCGGTTCGCCTTTGCGCGCAAGTACTCCGCGCGATGGAACATCTTCCGTCACCGCATCGCACCAGATATCCACGCGCAAATCACCAGCTCTCAACTCACCGGACAGCTGCAGATTCACGCGGCGGATATTAAACGCGTCGAGGCGTCCGGCAACCGCATTGTCGTGCACCTGGATAACGGCGATAGCCACACGGGCGATCTCGTAATCAATGCGACCGGCCCGGTCACCAAATTGAGCGCCTCGCGATCTTTATTGCTGCAAAACCTGCTTCGGCGAGGTTTAGTGGCGCCCGACGATACCGATATGGGAATACGCGTCGATCCCGACCACACCATTATCTCGGGCGACGGCGAGCGATCCCGCCTGCTGCTTGCTCTTGGTCCACTGCTACGGGGAACACTGTGGGAAACCATCGCCGTGCCGGAGTTGCGTGCGCAGGCGAAACGGGTCGCGGAAACGCTTCTTGAGCAGCCGCCCGGCCCGACAGGTGAACCGGACGTCATGATGGAATACATGATCTGAGACAAAGTGTCACGATAGGCAACACTAGTGTTACCGCTGCCAACCTTGACGCCAACAACCCGGATAGGCGCAGAACGCGGGAAGGTCGAAACAACGTGTCCTTTGAAGCGAGCAATTGGAATCAAGGACCCTTCATTCGGGCAGATCTTTACCTGTTGTAGTCATCGTCAGTCTCCCGTGCTTGACGCCTCTGACTGCGATCAGATGGTCTGCAACGCTCCGAACAACAGAACCCTTCCCTCGAACAACCAGGACTTCGAGACAGTTATCGTGATCAAGATGTACATGGAGCGTTGAAATTATCGCATCCAGGTGCTTGTGCTGTAAGTCTGTCAAGGTTTCCTGGACATGCGGCCGGTGATGATTGTAAACAATCGTGATCGTGCCGGCCATCTCGCTGTCTCCTATCTCCTGCTGATGTCCAACAAGATGGTCGCGAATCATGTCGCTGATGGCCAACGAGCGATTTCGATACCCCTTTTTTTGAACCATCCGGTCGAGCTGATTGAGCAGCGCTCTACTTAAAGAGACACCGAAACGCGCAATCTGATCCTTGGCCACAAGGCCAGAATTATACGCGAGTAACACGAGAGTCAATTCAGCGTGCGTAGTGCCGGCGTTCGGCGCGAAGGCCTGTCCGAAAAAGAGGGAAATTTCAGCGTTTTAAGTAACATGATTGTTCAAAACATGTTATTTCTCAAAGTTGAATCGCACTGTGATCTGCAAAGGGCATGAAACTGCGAACCACCACTACCCTGCCTCTATCCCGCTGCCGCACCCTCGTCTCCCGGGTTGCATTGAGCCTCACTGGCGCTAACGCGCAACCAGGATCTCAATAATGCACTCGTTATCGGCGGGCGCGTATCAATCACATTCTCAAAATATGCATATCCCTGATGGTTACTTAAGCCCTTCGACTTGTGCGGTGCTCTACGCGGGCGCAGCACCGTTTTGGGTGATCGCCCTCAAGCGCGTACGCCGAGCCATGAGCGCGCAGTTGGTGCCGCTGATCTCGCTGGTTGCCGCGTTTTGCTTTGTCGTCATGATGTTCAACCTACCGCTGCCGGGCGGCACCACAGGTCATGCCGTCGGAGTGGGTATCGCCACTATCGTGCTCGGTCCATGGGCTTCAATACTCGCGATCTCAGTGGCGCTGCTCATTCAGGCGATCTTCTTTGGCGACGGTGGCATCACCGCATACGGCGCGAACTGCATGAACATGGCGATCATCGGCTCGCTGGTGGTCAACGTCCTCTATCGAGCGATTTCCGGCCGCGCTCCGATTGATTCATCGCGCAGAATTGCCGCGGCGGCTATTGCTGGCTATGTGGCCATCAATGTCTCCGCGCTGTCCGCAGCGATTCAGCTCGGAATCCAGCCCGCGCTGTTCCACGACGCTTCCGGCGCACCGCTCTATGCGCCTTACCCGTTGAACATCTCGGTCCCGGCGATGCTCATCGGGCATCTCACCTTCGCCGGATTAGGTGAAGCCGTCATCTCAGGCGGGATCGTAGCGTATTTGCAACGGGCGAACCCTTCACTGCTGCAAATTACGTCGGGGCTCAATGTCGCTGTGGGTGGTTGGCGTATGACGCGCCCATTGTGGATCGGACTGGCGGCGATGATGATTCTCACGCCCTTGGGCCTCCTGGCGGCAGGCACAGCTTGGGGCGAATGGGGCGTCGAAGATTTCAAAGACCCGAAGGCGCGCGAAGAGATGGCTACCGCCTCGCACAATCTCGCTCCGCCGGCTGAGGCACCGAAAGGATTGGAACGGCTTTCAACACTCTGGACCGCGCCGATACCCGATTACGCGCCCCCCTTTCTGAAGAGTAAGGAACTCGGTTACATCATGTCGGCGATGATGGGGACGGGCCTGATCATTCTGGCTTTCTTATTTCTGGACGCGATTCTGCGCGTCAGGAACCGCGGCTCGAAAGACAAAGCGACGCTTTGAAAAAATCGGCTGCACATCCTTTTATTGAGCGAACCCTCGCGGGGTTCGCTGACGTGCTGGAACACGCGGGAACAGCCGAGCGATTGTCCGATCAGAGGGGCGCTTTACAAAGCCTCGATCCGCGCGTGAAGCTAGTCGGCTCGCTCCTGTTGATTTTCGCGACGCTCTGCTCACGGCGGCTATGGGTAACTGCGTCAATTTTCCTAGTCGCCGTGGCGCTCGCGCAGCTTTCACATGTCCCGCTGCGCCTTCTCGCCACGCGTGTTTGGCTTGGCGTGCTCTTTTTTACAGGCTGCATCGCGCTACCGGCAGTTTTTACCACGCCAGGTCTCAAGATCTGGCGCTTGCCACTGCTAGGCTGGCCTGTGACTTCCCAAGGTCTGCATAGTGCGACGCATTTGCTAATGCGGGCGGAAACCAGCGCAACGTGGGTATCGCTGGTTGTGCTGTGCACGTCTTGGACGCATTTGCTAAAAGCGTTGCGCGCATTGCGAGTTCCCGTGACTGCGGTGGTCATTCTCGGTATGACCCACCGCTACATTTTTCTCCTCCTGCAACTCGCGCACGAGCAGTTCGAGGCGCGCCGCAGCCGGTTGGTCGGTCTGCTCGATGCGCGGCAACGCCGGAAGGTTGCCGCATCGAGCGCAGGGGTGCTCCTGGACAAAAGCGTCCAATTAAGCGGCGAAGTATACTCCGCGATGCAAGCTCGCGGATTTCGCGGCGAAATTTATACGCTCGATGAATTCCAAATGAACCCACGAGACTGGTTTGCTCTGGTGCTCTTCGCGGCGCTGGCAACAATTGTGCTCTGGCTGGGCCTAAGACCGTAAAATGCCCACGAACCCGACCATCTTCGAACTTCACGAGGTGAGCTATAGCTATCATTCCTCCGAGGTCAGTGCGCTGGAAAACGTGACGCTGGCCATTGGAAAAGGCGAGCGGATTGCAGTTTTGGGCGCCAACGGCTCAGGCAAATCCACCCTCCTTTGCTTGCTCGCCGGCCTCGCTTTTTCGTCCAGAGGAACCATCTCATTTTGTGGAAAGCCGTTAACTGAAGAGAGTTTTCACGATGACACATTTGCCTTCGGTTTTCGCCATCGCGTAGCCCTGATTTTTCAAAACCCAGAAGCACAGCTCTTTAATCCCACCGTGTTTGACGAAGTCGCGTTTGGACCGCTGCAATTGCGCTGGCCGAAAGCGCAAATTATTGAGCGCGTCGACGCTGTCCTTGAGTCGCTGCAAATCGAGCACTTGAAACACCGCGCGCCGCACCGACTCTCCGGTGGCGAAAAAAAACGTGTTGCACTCGCATCCGTTCTCGTCCTCGATCCAGAAGTGTTACTGCTAGATGAGCCCACCGCTTCCCTTGACCCCCAGAGCCAAAGCCGGATGGTCGATTTTCTCATCGACTGCGGCGGCGTTAAAACCGCGATTACTTGCACCCACGAGCTGCACATCGTCGAGGACATTGCCGACCGCTGCGTAGTGTTGAAGAATGGCCGCGTCGCCGGCGACGGAACTCCCGCGCAAATTCTAGCCAACGAGAATTTGCTGAAGGACACAAACTTGCTTCACTCCCACCGCCACCGTCACAGCTCTGGAGTCGTGCACTCACATTCCCACCTGCACCGCGGACACGAGCACACGCACCAGGATTAGCAAAGTAAAATAGGCTTCCGGCCTGTATCAAGCGCTTCATTCCACGCATGTCATCGAGGGCCAGCCCGCGGACCCTGGTGAGTCGAGCTAACCGGAAACGCGCATCGCCCAGCCGAGCATCAAGAGACCGATGGCCACGATCCAACTCCCAGCGACGCGAACGGCTACGCGCGCCCAGGGGACATGCACCGCGGACGCTTGTCCGGCCAAGAGTGACACTGCAACAAAGAGCGCAACTCCAACGCCTACCACTGAAATTGGACTTGACCATGATGCCTTTGGCAGTTCGGATCCGTTCAGTAGACCGTGCAGTAAACCGAGAAGGATCGCGAGGACGTCGGCAGAGGCAAGCGAAAGACGGCTCTCAGTGGCCAGGAGGAGGCCCAGGGCGATGGTGAGGATAGTTTGCGCCAGAGGCAGCGTGATGGGTGGGGCGAGCAACAATCCGATGGTGCTGCCGGCCATCCAGGCGACTGGGAGCGCAAAAAGAACGGCCCGGCCGAAACGCGGCCCGCGAAGACCAGCCAGAAGGGCGAGCGCGATCACTGGCAACAGATCCTCAGGCGTCACGAAAAGATGAGTCAACCCATCGTCGAACGGCCCAAAGCCTGTGTTCACCAGGTGGGCGTGCGCGGGAGGCGCAACGCTCAGCGTGGCAGCGAGTGTCAACCAGAACAAAATGAAGCGTGGGCAGCACACCTTCACACTGGTTCCCCCGAAATCGCCTTCCAAAGAAAAAAGACCCCTCCCATTGCGACAACGGCTCCCGCGACTCGCAACGCGACGCGTCCGGCCGTCCATCGGTGCACGAGGCCGATTCCGATGCCAAGTGCGTGGAGCAGGCCTGTTGCGATCACGAAACCGACACTATAGAGCACTCCACTGGCACCCAGCGGCAGTTCCGTCCCGTGGGCATGTCCGTGAGCAATGGCAAAGACGCCCACGATGGTTGCCGAGATCCAGAGTTTCGGCCGTGCCTCGCGGAACACCGCAAACCCCAGCGCCAGAGCCGAGAGTGCGATGCACAATTCGATCCCTGGGAGTTTGACTCCCATAAGCCCCATCGTTCCTCCCAAAGCCATGACCATTGGAAAAACGACCGGCAACACCCAGATCGCCGGAGCGCCAAGTTGCGCGCCCCACATCCCGACCGCGACCATCGCGAGGATGTGGTCGATACCTGAAATGGGATGCCAGAAGCCGCTGGCAAAGCCAATGGCCTCCCCGCCGCGCTGGTGAGCAAAAACTGTGAGTGGGTCAGAGCAAAAGGCAGAGAATCAGGAGCGAGCTGGCGGGCCGCTCCTTGCAGTTTGAATGAGGTTTTTCATGGTAGGAGGTTGGAGACATTTCACGATATGATTCCCAAAAGCATTGCCGCCCGCTGAATTGTCCAGAACGCACCGAGCGATCCCACGGTGTACCCTGGCAATGCCTGGACCCAACGAGGCCAGCGGATTTCCAATTGGCGAAATGAGCGTTCGAGGAGCAAGATCAATAGCACGAAAGATACCTGGCCGATCTCAACGCCCACGTTGAACATCACCAGCGCCAAGGGAATACTGGCGGCTGGCAGGCCAAGCGCGCTCAGTCCGCTGGCAAAGCCGAACCCGTGCAACAATCCGAAGGCGAAGGCAACGATCCATGGATACAGGATGGTCACGCTCGTTTTGCCCCTCCCGGAACGGACGATCTCGACACCGAGAATCAGGATCGAGAGCGCGATCGCCGCATTGAGCAGCGGCCCTGGCAGATGCGCGTAACCGAACGTCGCCAACCCAAGGGTGATGCTGTGGGCCACCGTGAACGCCGTAATGGTCTTAAGCAGCATCCACCGCGATTGGACGAGGATCAGTAAACCGAACACGAACAGCAGGTGATCGACTCCGAGCCAGATGTGCTCGACTCCGAGCTTCAGAAATGCAAAAGACGCGTCATTCTTGGTTGGACGCGACGGTGTCGACCGCCGGTGCGGGCAATTGGATGTCCAGAGAGTTCTCTTTGGCTGAGAGGAGGACTTGCCCGAGGTTGACTCCAGTCGTCGTTTGCACCGATAGGAACTGCCGATGACCCAAAGGCAACCGTTCGAAAAGGGTCGAAACCACACGAACCTCACCGGAGTTCCGTCTTTGAAAGAGAAGCGATACTTCAATGTTTTGGGTGTCCTTTCGCCGCGCCGTAATTTGATCGGGGATGGCTCGCTGGCTTCCCCGGTAAAGACTGAACTCGGTTGCGGCCACGGATTCGAGCCCGGATTGAATCGCGGCAAAACCTTTTGTTGCATCGATGTCGGCGACATTTGGACCGCTAGCCATCATGGATTCGACATCCTTTTGGGCAAACCCGAGGAGCACCGCGATTTGCTCATTTTCGACCGTGACCGTCGCGGTGCTCAAGCCCGGATCGTGCGCCCGCGCCTGGAAGGTCAAAAGAATGAAAAGCAAAGAGTAAACACAAAGTCGCAGACTAAATTGGGCAAATAGCGCGATTGTTTTCACGGCTGGCACACTGTGTCCCAAAATAAGTATTGGCCTCGGAGTTTCGACTTGCTTGCTCGTTCTTAAGACAGTCCACCCTAGCTCAGGTTCCGAGAAAAACGGGCTAGGGCTGAGTGTGATGCAAATTATCGCGCCCGTTATGTGGTGTCGGTGCGTACGGGAAGACTCCATTGTAAGAGATGTCGTTTTTTATCACCCCGCCTACGTTGAATGTGCTGGGATCAAATCCGGCAAAAATTTGCGGTGGGCTTGTGCGCAGGTCGCTCAAGATCGCGATTACCGCGATGCCGAGCACGTCATCTCCAAACCGCCTTCCATTTGGCCATCCGCCCGGAACCGTTCCGTTACCAAAACCCTGTTGAACCGTGCTCGTCAGCGTATCACCTCCGAAAATACCCAGTCGATTAAACGTGGAGTTAGACGTCGGGTCGTTCGGATTGCCGGACAAACGCGCCGGGCCGGTCGACAGATCCACTTTGATCAAGTCCGGAATGAAGATCCCCGCCAGATCAGTTCTGCCACTCTGCAAGTTCGGAGGAGCGCCTAATAATGCTGCCAACTCGGGAGCCAAGGCATATTTCGCGAAAATTGCCTGGTCGACAGTCGGAGCCGTTTCGGTAAAAAGATCTTTATCTTTGCCGGCCACCAAAAGCTCGCAAAACGCGGGATTCCCCTTGCGATGGACTTGAACGTATTCACCAAAGGTTGCCGGAGCCCTCGGATCACGCAAAACCGTCAAAGCTTTCCGGCTGGTGGTCGCATAAACACCGACAATTTGTTGATCACCTCCCAATTCAGATACGGGAATATTGATGACGATGGTATGAACATTAAACCCAGCCTGACTATCCAATGGCTTTTCTGGGCCGGAGAAGGACGGATCCAGATCAAAAATGCTTTGGATGTTAGCATAAAAACCATCAGATCGTTGTCCGGCGAAAACCAGATATCCATTCTTGATTGGGTAAACGGTCTGGGAAGTATAGGCATCCAGCTGCGCAGGATCATTGACTCCTTCCTTGGCGAGGCTGTTCCCAATTCCGTCCTGATTGTATTGGGGCGTTACTAATCCTTGATTGTTCGGTGGAACCAGCAAATTGGTGCCGAGGACCTCCTTCTCCCCATGTACGATCTTCGTCACGCTATACCGTTGCGTCAGATTTTGCTTCGCGTCATCTACTGTTTGGATGGGCCCGAGGAAGGATTGGGCGATTGTGTCGTTGTTCTTGATCGTGGTATCGAACTTAAACAGGTAACGGACGGTAGCCTCTCCCTTTGCTAGATCAGAACCGCTGGCAATGTTGATTGCGTAGAGAACATTATCATCAAAGTTATATTTGTTTGGACCTATGCTCGGCTCTTCAAACGGGTAAACTGCCACTGCTGCCGTTAAGTATTTGATGTTGCCAATTGTTGAAACAAAGGCGTAAACGTCCGTTATGTGAGCCGACGGATCGCGAGTGATCAGCGGCGCATCCATGTGACTGGATGCCATGGTTGGAGCCGGGACCATCAGCAGCGCGGTGAGTGCCGTGCCGATTCGCGCGAAGGCGAGTCCCCATTGTGTGATTTTCATATTTCCTTTTTGTTAATTGCTGAGCGTTTTGGGCCCGGATTTCTCCCGTTCCCTGACAACAGCAAATTTGGTCTTCAGATCGTCTCTTTCGGAAGGCATGAGCATCTGTTTGATTCGGTCGGAAAGTGCGAACAACCTGGCAGCATCGGCGAAATCGCCGACGGCTAGCGCGATGGATCCGGCATGATAGAATAATCGCGCGTCCTGGGTCCCTTCAGCCAGTGCCCTTTTTGAGTATTCCCGCGCTTCGGCAAGTCGGCCATTGGCGTTGAGTGCCCAGGCCAGAGCATCCACGGTAAAAACGTCGGCCCTCGTATTCATCTCGTCTTCAGCAAGTTTTAATGCTTGTTGGACATGTTGCCCTCTGGTTGCCAGATAAAGCGCTAACGTCCGCGGATCGTTCCGAGCGCCATTGCGGGTCAAGAGCTGTTCGAGCTTATCGGCGGCCTCGGACTTGCCCGCTTCACGCAAAGCGTCTGCCAGCGCCCATTCGTATTCGGGGAGTTGAGTCAGAGCCGCAGCAGGATGGAGAGATTCGATTGCCTCTTCAGCATTATCTTGGGCCAACAGTATTCGACCTCTCAGAAGGAGCGCGGCGGCGTAATTCTCGGCAAACTGCAACGCCATTCCCGCTGACTTTTTTGCCATTTCAGTATCACCGGCTTGCAGTTGATATGTGCCCAAACGGGTATAGGCCCAGGCCGTCGGTTCTGAATCGCGCGGGTTGCCGGAGGTGACCGCTATCCGCATCACTGCCATCGCTCCCTCTAGATCGCCTTTTAGCCACCGAAGATGGGCAACCCGGGTGTATGATTGAAGGTCCGGCCGCAAGTCAATCATCTTCTGATAAGCTCCTACCGCTTCATCTAGACGCCCCTGCTCCATCAAAACGTCTCCTAACAAACCGTAGTCGAAAGACTTCCTGCGGATCGTTACCAGCTTCCGCGCGATCGGCTCCGCGTCCTTGAATCTATGCAGGCTTTGCAAGATGTGGCCTTGCAGCAGGAGAGCGTCCGAATCATCATTATCTTTTGCGCGAACGCAAAGTGCACACTGCTCTCCCAGTTTGTAGTAACCGGGATCATAACTCAGGCGCGCCTTCGTAATAAAGGCCCACCCGAGACGTTTCATGGTAGCGGCGTGCTCCGAATTAGTTCGGGCCTCCCCCTGCAACCGCTGTATTTCGCGATCGATTTCTTCATCTCCTTTGTGTGGAGCGAGCGCAATTCCGCATGGAGTGCTATCGAAAGCCGAAATGAACGTTGGATTTCCGCTCGAACCGGACGAGCCGCCCTGCTGCATCTGGAAGTTTGTTTTCCGGAAACCGATTCCTAACCCGGCGAGAGCGCAACCGCCCAAAAGAAATATAAGATAGCGCCATTTCATGGAATTGAGATTGCCGGGATCGCTTAGAACAGTAGCTACTAACAAAGAATAAAGCGCTGCAAGAGATCGATTGGATGCATTCGAAATACGAAACTTGGATGATTTTTTTTAACCCGAGCGTTAGGTAGGGTGAGGCTCCGTCCGAACTGGGGCTTCCCGCTTGGCCTCGCATTACAACGTTATCCCCATAAGCAGAAACGTGTCGGCGTGTCGGCGGTAGCTGGCGTATCGACGGATGACGACCACGACCACGAGAACGTCGGTCGTGGTACGCGCGCGAGCCGTTGGCATTGCCAGACTGAAAATGCGCGTCGCGAAAATGCGACACTCTGGTAGGGTGACGTGAACTAATCCGAGCGAGAATTTTGGGGGTGACGCTGTAGGGCGATGCCAAGCGTAAGCCCCGGTTCGGACGGAGCCTCACCCTACCTCAACAATGACCTTGAGCCCTATGCAATCAAATAACATCCCTGGAACAAGACTTGATTACGGAATGAGCTACGGACGGGTGGACGGCGCTAGGAAACCGGTCTCGCGCATTGTCCTGGGCTCGGTCATGTTCGACGTCGATCGGCTACCATTTTCTTTTGCGTTGCTCGATTTCTTCCTCGAATGCGGAGGAAACTGCATTGACACCGCTTGGGTTTATCGGCTCGGGAGCTCCGAAAAGTGTGTGGGAGCCTGGATCGAAAAGCGAGCCATCCGTGACCGAATTGTCCTCATCGGCAAAGGCGCTGCCACCGCTCATTGCACCCCGGAACTTGTGACTACGCAATTGATCGAATCATTGGAGCGCTTGCGCACCGACTACGTCGATATCTACCTGATGCACCGCGATAATCCCGACGTTCCAGTGGGAGAGTTCGTGGAGTGCCTGAACGAGCACCATCGTTCGGGACGGATCCACGCTTTTGGCGGCTCAAATTGGACCACCAGCCGACTGGCCGAGGCAAACACCTATGCCCAGGCACATAACCTCCACGGTTTCGCTGCCAGCAGCCCGAACTTTTCCTTGGCAGTCTGGAATGAGCCGACCTGGATAGATTGTTTAAGCGCCTCCGACTCCGCCTCCAGGGAGTGGTATGCGCAAACGAAGATGCCGCTTTTTGCGTGGTCCAGCCAAGCTGCCGGCTTCTTCACTCGCCGTTATGACGAAGGCGAAGCCGACAAATCGGTGAAGCAGGTGATGACCAGAGTATGGTTTAATGAAGAGAACTTTGAACGATTACGGCGTGCGCGCGAACTTGCGGGCGCGAAAGGTGTCACACCCAATCAGATCGCACTGGCCTATGTGCTCTGCGAGTCGCCCCAGGTGTTTGCCCTCATCGGTCCGGAAAGCATCGAGGAACTTCGCCAATGTCTCGAGGGGCTAAAACTGACGCTCTCGTCGGGAGAAAGACGCTGGCTAAACCTGGAATCGAAATCTCTCTGACTAATCCTCGGGCCGATCACCCGAGGAGACACCGGCAGGTCAGCGAGAAGCTCGGCGCAGGCACGGCGAAGATCTTGGGCAGGGTGAGGCTCCGCCCGAACCCGGGGCTTCCCGCGTTGCCCGCCTGTGATGTCAACCCCTATGTAATGGTCGACCAATCGACCAATCGACCGAGTTATTGTCACGTCACAAGGCAGGATAACGCGGAAAAGGCCCCGGCGCTGGTAGGGCGAGCTCCGCCTGAGCCGGGGCTTCCCGCGTTGCCCCGCCTGCGATGTCAACCCCCATGGAATGGGCGACCTATCGACGAGTTATTGCCACGTCACAAGGCAGGATAACGCGGGAAAGCCCCGGCGCTGGTAGGGCGAAGCTCCGCCTGAGCCGGGGCTTCCCGCGTTGCCCCGCCTGTGATGTCAACCCCTATGGAATGGTCGACCAATCGACCGAGTTATTGTCACGTCACAAGGCAGGATAACGCGGGAAAGCCCCGGCGCGGTAGGGTGAGGCTCCGCCTGAGCCGGGGCTTCCCGCGTTGCCCCGTGTGATGTCAACCCCCATGGACGGTCGACCAATCAACCGAGTTATGGGGGTCCACGTCACACGGCGAGGCCACGCGGGAAGCCCCGGTTCGGGCGGAGCCTCACCCTACCAGCGTCACTTACTCGGGGGGTACGCCGACCCGCCGACACGCCGTTACGTTTCTGCTCACTTCGGCAGGGTATTTTTGTAGATTATACCGTCCTTCATAATGATCAGAAAATTTTTGTCGGGGTCTGCGACAAGTTTAATATTTTCCAACGGATTACCATCCACCAGCAAGAGATCTGCGAGTGCGCCCTCTTCCACGACACCAAGCTTGCCGGGATAGGGATTGATAAACCCGGAAAGTGCCATCAACTCGCCATTGTCCGCGGTGGCCATCTTAAGAGCTTCGGCAGGCGTGTACCAGCGGACCAGCTTGGCAAGCTGCGCCCCCTGCCGGTTAGCAGCCCTCGCATCGAACAGAAGGTCGGTGCCAAAAGCCGTCTTGATCTTGTACTTCTTCGCTAGTTTGTATGCGTTGTCCGTTCCGGCGAAGACCGCCATCGCCTTCTGGTGGGACGCCGGGCTCAGGTTCAGAGCCAGTGATTCTTCTTCAAGGTCGAGAAAGGGTTGCAGGCTCCACCAGATGCCTTTTTCCGCGAGCAACTGGGCGGTTGGCTCGTCGATCAACTGACCATGTTCGATGCATTTGACCCCGGCGGCGACCGCTTGCCGGATCGCACGCGGCGTATAGGCGTGAACGGTGACATAGGTACCCCAGTTCTCAGCAGCTTCCACCGCGGCGCGAATCTCCGGCTCGGTGTATTGGGTCGATTCGATCGGATTGTAAGGTGAAGCGACCCCTCCACCCGCCATTAGCTTGATCTGACTCGCACCCTGTCTCAACTGTTCTCTTGTTCGTAAACGGACCTCATCGGGGCTATCGGCAATCGCCGCCACGCCTTCGACCTCGGAGTGACTCAGCGGACCACCTAACGTACGCGGGACCTCGAAGCGGAAGCGAAAGTCTCCATGGCCCGAGGTTTGTGAGATGAATGCGCCCGAGGGATAAATGCGGGGACCAAGTACAACGCCTTCGTCAATGGCGCGTTTGAGCCCGAAGACGGGACCGCCAAGGTCGCGCACAGTGGTGAACCCTCTCATGAGCGTCGCTTTAGCCTGTCGAGCGGCCAACAGGTGAAGGTACGAAGGGTCGGCGGTCATCATGAGCATCTGCGGTATCGCCGCCATGAACGCATGCCAATGCGCATCAATCAGTCCCGGCATCAGCACCCGCCCGTCTCCCGCAATGACGCGGACATTCGTGTTGGTGTCGACGGTGATCGGGCTGACAGATATGCGCTCAATGGTGTTTCCTCTGACCAGAACGTTGGAAGGGGGCGATAGCTCGGTGCTCTTGCCGTCGAAGATGCGGACGTTCTGATAGAGCGTTACTCCGCTACTGACCAGCGTGGCGGGAGGTGTTAAATCCGGCCCTGCTAAGTCGTAGTCTTGCGCCAGGCTCGCTTGGCAAAGCCCGATTAAAAGTATCGCCGACACAAGCGATAGACGTAGTTCCGCACGCGCGCTCATGATGGGGCGATGCTATGTAAAGCCCTGGGGGAAGGCGAACAAAAGTTTAGGAACTGTTAGTGTACCGTCCCCGATCGGCGACCTACGATTGCTCTGGCCCCTTAAAGATTCGCCAGACCGACCCGGCGACGGAGTCTCGGGCCGCCGACAGAATCATTGGCAACGCTTGAATCGGTTTGACCTCCTCCATTGCGATTTGCTCTTGCGCAGGGTCACTCGACGAAACTCTCTCTTGCTGCAGTCGAGCGGCAATATTCGAGCTGAAGACAGCGAATATCTGATTGGACACCTCCTGGATCATGCGGCCGCCCATCTGTGCGAGCAGGCCCCCCACATTGACTTCCGCAACGCTCACGACTTCGGTGCTTCCGTCCGGAAGCGATTGGACCCTTCCGGTCATCTTCACCGAAGCGCTGCCCTTGTCTCGGATGTCCTCCCCTTTGGCCAGAAATTCGATCTCGTGTTTCTCGTCATCGAGCCGCTCTATCTGGACCAGGCCTTTGTAGGCTGTAACACTCGGGCCGACCTGGACCTTAATCGCCCCTTTGAACATGCGGTCATCCACCGTCTCGGTGATCTGAACGCCGGGAAGACAGTTCACGACTTTTCGAGGGTCGCTGATGAATTTCCAGACGAGCTCCAATGGCTCTTGTACTTGAAAGGTCCTCTCAACTCTGATGGCCATACACTTTATTCGGATATCCCTTTCTCGTTTAGGATCTTCCAGATTTTCCAAGGCGCAATCGGCACATCGATGTGTTTGACTCCCAATGCAAGATTCAGATATCAGCCCCGCCGGACGGCCCATTTTCAACGTAACCATATGCCAGCTACAGATAGACGATGCGCCAGTGCAGGATCCCGCATACCCCTTGACAGTCGCTCACTGGATTGGCTAAAAAGAGCTGCGGTGCGCGGGCAGCGTCCGGGGCGGCAATGGCAACCCCGCGAAGGCCCAAGGTGGTACGGGAGGGACAAGCAGGGTGATAGCTCTTGTCTAGGTCTGTTCCGCAGTGGCGAAAGGAGACTTGGTGAAGCATATCGTTGTCTTTAAGTACAAGGCTAGCGCTACCCCGGGCCAGATTGCCGAAGTAACAAAAGCTTTCAAAGCATTGAAAGACAAGATCCCGGGGATTGTTGAATTTGAATACGGAGTGAATAGCAGCCCAGAAAACCTGAACAAGGGATTCACCCATGTTTATCTTGTCACGTTTGAAAACGCTGAAGCGCGTGATGCTTATCTCCCTCATCCAGAACATATAAAGTTTGGAGAATTGTTAGGGAAACTGGATGTTTTGGAGGAAGCATTTGTCGTCGATTTCCAGGTCAGTGGGTAGGGTGATGCTCCGCCCTCCGCGTGGTCAATTCACGGGTTGAGCCTCAGGGAAGGTCCAGGTGCCATTCAATATCTCGGGAAGCCCCGTTCGGGGCGGAGCCTCACCCTACCCGGAGCTACGCCCTACCCTCCCCACGTCGCGACGTCACCAGGACCTTTGGGGGGACAGATCTGTCACTTGAAGGTCGGTTCAAACTTTGACAACCGAAGCCTGGTAGATTTCGGCGATCGCATTTGCTAAAGCGGCATCAAACTCGGTGTCGCTCATCGAATGACGGAGATCTTCCATCAATGCCCGCGAGAAACTCGCAATCATTCCATGATTGGCGGCCAAACGGCGGCAGGCGTCTTTCCGGGAATAGCCGCCGGAGAGCGCCACCACCCTGACAACGCTGCTGTGCTCGATCAAAGGAAAATAAAAGTCTGGAATGTCAGGGATCGTCAGCTTCAACATCACGCTGCGTCCGGCCGGCAACTGATCCAGTCCTTTTGCGAGTTCCTCGCGAAGAATCGCTTCTGCACCTGGTTTGTCGGGGCTTTTGATCAAAACTTCCGGCTCCAGGATGGGAACCAGTCCATGCTCCGCGATTTGCGCTGCAAGCGCGAACTGCTGGGCCACAATGGCCGCGATCCCTGTCGGGGAAGACAAATGGATCGTCGAGCGCATTTTTGTGCCGTAGACCCCGAGTTTCACGGCGCGTTCAAGAAGCGAGTCTAATCCCGGAATCGGCTTCATCAGGCTGACCCCGTCCTTTTCCGTCTCCAATCCTTTATCGACTTTCAGGAACGGGACGACACCGCGGCCTTCCCAAAGGAATGCAGGCACAGGTTTCCCTTTAGCCTCTCCATCCATTGTCTTTTCAAACAGAATCGCTCCGATGACCTTGTCGCCCGTGAAAGCGGGCGAACTCATGATGCGTACGCGCATTTCGTGCATCAGCTTAAACATCTCGGCCTCTCCGCTATACGCGCTCTCAGGTATACCGTAGTAGCGCAAAGCGCTTGGTGTCGAACCACCACTTTGATCAAGTGCGGCGATAAAGCCTTGCTTGCTGGACATCTGCGAGTTTTTTTCGTTGCTGATCATTTTCTTTTCCTTGGAAGGCCAGTTTTACGCGTGAAGTTTTTGCCCAACTGTTCAGGGGAGGTGATAACTCTTCAGCCGGGCCTGGGCGCTTTCCCTCAAGCAATCCGTCTTTCTTTGTCGCGCCCGGGGATAGACCACAAACATTTCATGGTCTCCTGCTCGAATCAAATGTCAATTTGCCCGAAGGGCCGTGCCCCAAAGGGGCTTGAGGACTCAGCCCAGGGTTTCAACTCTGGTCATTACACACAACGGCCGGGGCTTACGTGATTGCGAGGCGGGCAACCACTCCCAATATTTCCAAGGTGTTGCCCGTTGCTACTCCGACACAGGCTGGAAGCCTATGCTACACTAACACCGTCGCGTGGCAGCGGTGGGCGCGCTGAACTCCCCTCAGGAAGCATTTCGACAAATCGCTCGACGCTCCGGAGAGCAATGTAGCATAGCATAGGCTTCCAGCCCTGGCTTCGCGGCAAAACGACGAGAAATACCTCTGGGATTAGCTGCACCCGATCATACCGTATCCTACGGGACGGTTCTTTCGAGGACGCTTTCCCAGGCACGAAGTGCCTGGCTACGATCGGTGTGTCCCTACGGGACGGGATTGCAGACGCTTCGGGGTGATTTATTGCCCCGAAGGGGCTACAGGACTCAGCCCAGGGTTTCAACCCTGAGAACCGCCGACCAGAGCGATGCGCCCTGAAGGGGCGGCAGATCGAACGTACTAACGACGCCGCAGTAAGTCCAATTTTAGCACTCTAATTGCGCACTCTAATTTTTGCTCAGCGACAGGTGCGAGATTTATCTGGTCAGCCTCTCGCCCCTTCAGGGCGAACTCGTTTATTTTGAGACCCCAGGGTTGAAACCCTGGGCTGAGTCCTGTAGCCACCTTCGGGGCATAAATCACTCCGACGTGACCCTTTCCAAATGTCCAAACTCCAGAGGCTCGAAGCCTATCAATGTAGCATAGCAAAGGCTTCCGGCCTGTGTTCTTGTTCGCACCATCGAGCGGCGTTTACCAAGTTCCCACCGTTCTTCCGGGATGTGGACAAAGACCTGAGAATCAACCTCTGAAAACAATGTTTTGGCGTGGAGCGCTCAAGGAGCACTTCTTTTTGGCAGTCGATAGACGGACTAGATCTTTCGTTCTATTTACAACCATTGCTTGGTATGTTGACGTATATCCCATGGACACCGCCACTTACGCAGCCACCGCAATGCTCCCCCGGAGTGCGATTCAAAAAACAGCGCATCCGCTTGACCCTGAAATCGACTTCCTGGCTTTCGATTTATCGGAGATAGCGCGAAGGTGGGTTTGGCGATTTTACCGAACGGGTCCTTGTAATGACATCTGAGCAGACATCGGACCGGGAGCCGGTGACAAGCGTCGAGACCGCCGCCCTGCGGATCGCCTATGTCGAACACGGTTCAACCAATGGTTGGCCGGTGATCCTGTCGCACGGCTTCCCCTACGACGTGCATGCTTTCGATGAAGTGGCTTCGATCCTCGCGCGAGCAGGAGCGAGGCAGGCGACCCTGGTTGCAACCGCTCGAAGACCTTCTGGCGCAGAAGCCCACGGTGAAGGTGCCGACGGTGACGATCGACGGCACGACCGACCCGCTCAAGCCTGGTGGGACCGCAGAGCACGCCCGCATGTTTGTCGGGCTGCATGAACATCGCGTCGTCGATGCGGGACACAATCTTCCGCAGCAGGCGCCCCAGCCCTTCGCCGACGCGGTAATCAAGGTTCGTGATTGGTTCCTTCTGGAAAAGACACACCCATGACGAATCAAATTGCTATGGGCTGGCGTGGTCGTTCTAAGGTACGATTTGTCTGGCTATCATCTGTAGAATGCAAATCGATCCGACACTCGTTTCTCGCCTCAGGTCGTCTCTCAACGAGGATGAAGCCATCGCCTTGTTGCGGTGCTTCATTGGTACACCGAGTGTCACTGGTGCGGAGGCCACGTTCGCGCAGCTCCTTGCGGATGAACTCAGGTCGCTCGGTGCCGACCAGGTGACTCTTGTGGACTTCGCGCCGGGTCGGCCGAATGTGCGCGGTCTGTTGTGTGGACAACAAACGGGTGGCCGCCCATGTCTGTTAATCATCGGTCATACCGATACTGTACACGTCCGCGGTTGGTCCGAGCACTGGGCCGGAACAGAACGCGAAAATCCTTTCTCGGCCACCATCGTAGACGGCGCCGTCTGGGGTCGCGGGGCGGGTGACCTGAAAGCCGGAATCGCCGCCACGCTCGCAGCGGCAAGATTGCTGGCTGCAGCCGGCCTAATGCCGCCCGCCGACCTTCTCTTCGCCTTTGTCGGCGATGAGGAAAGCGGCGAACAGGGCACCGGCATCAGCGCTGGAATCAAGTCGCTTATCGAAGAAATCGAAGCAGGGAAGCTACCCATGCCTGATTTCGCCGTCTATGTCGAACCGACTCGGCTGAACATCTATGCTGCGCAGATGGGATTTGTAATCTGCGAGATCAGCGTCATTGGCCGTTCCGCTTATTTTGGCGTGCCCGAACTTGGTTTGGATGCGCTCGCGGCTGCGCACGCTGTATTGTCAGCTGTCTGGGCGCATTCGGCGGTGCTGGAAAGACACACACCGCACAAACTAGTCGGCCGACCGTTCGTTCTTGCAACCGGACTGGAGAGTGGCGGTTATATTGCCGTACCCGGAGAGAGCCGCATCAGTCTGATCCTGAAGCTGCTACCAGGGGAAAGTCTGGACGACGCGGTACAAGGCCTTGAGGCCGCGGTCAGAAGCGCGCCTATCGACAAAGGGATTGTCATTTCTTTCGCCTATCCTGCCGGCAGGGACCATCGATTCGGCGGCACGCCGACCGAGATCTCGCCGGACTTGGGCCCCGTCCGTCTGCTTGGACGGGCGGTTCAGTCGGTGCGTGCCGACCGCGGACTCATCGAGGGAGCGCCTTACTGGTCTGAAGCACCGTTCCTGATCAATCGGCTCGGAGTTCCCGCTGTCTATTGGGCTCCTGGCGATATCCGCAATTGTCACACCCTGGAAGAACGCGTGCTCCGTCGCGGGCGAAGCCAGGACAATACCTCGCAGGTTTTGGTTGTTTCGCCTGCGGCGGAGTATCCCAGGCCCGAAAGTCTAAAACGACTGGAGCACGCATATTCCCTCAAGGAAGACCTTGATCCGTCGCGGTCTGCCAGACCCATCGGGCTCGTTCGCCACTGGGACCGTATCGTACTGGTGCTTGAAGATCCCGGCGGTAATCCACTCGATCAATTCGGCGGTTTCGGAGAAACACGCCCTGCCGGAGCACCCGCTGCGCATGCATTGGACTTAGGGTTCTGTTTGCGTGTTGGGGTTAATTTTGCCAACGCGATCGGCCACCTCCATCGACGTGGCATTGTGCACAAAGACATCAAGCCGGCCAATGTTCTGGTTAATTCGGCGACCGGCCGGGTTTGGCTGACGGGCTTTGGTATCGCTTCGCACCTTCCGCGCCAACGCCAGTCGCCCGATGCCCCTGAGTTTCTCGAAGGGACACTCGCCTACATGGCGCCGGAACAGACCGGGCGAATGAACCGATCGGTTGATTCCCGGAGCGATCTCTACTCACTTGGCATCACACTTTACGAAATGCTGACTGGGAATCTTCCCTTCACCGCTTCGGATCCGATGGAATGGGTGCACTGCCACATTGCCAGAAAGCCGGTGCCTCCCACTGAGCGGCTGAAAAATATACCGCTCCCTGTCTCTGCCATTATCATGAAGATGTTGGCTAAGACTGCTGAGGAACGCTACCTGACTGCAGCAGGTGTTGAGAGTGATCTTCGGCGTTGCCTGGCTGATTGGGAAACTCGGGGCCGGATTGACGAATTCCCGCCGGGCGAACACGACACGCCAGACCGGGTGCTGATTCCCGAGAAGCTGTATGGCAGGAGCCGCGAGATCGATACTTTGCTTGCCTCCTTCGAGCGCGTCGTGGCTAGCGGCAGGCCGGAGCTAGTGCTGGTCTCCGGCTATTCGGGTATCGGTAAGTCATCCGTTGTCAATGAGCTCCATAAGGTGCTGGTTCCGACTCGAGGTCTTTTCGCATCAGGCAAGTTCGACCAATATAAGCGAGACATTCCTTACGCTACTTTAGGCCAAGCATTTCAGAGCCTGATCCGTCCGTTTTTGGGTAAGAGCGAAGCTGAGCTGAACGACTGGCGCGAGGCCCTTCGAGAGGCACTAGGTCCCAACGGGCGGCTCATGGTGGATTTAGTCCCCGAATTAAAACTCATCATTGGAGAACAGCCGCCACTTCCTGACCTTCCGCCACAGGATGCTCAAGGCCGCTTTCAACTGGTGTTCCAGCGATTCATCGGCGTATTTGCTCGGCCGGAACACCCGCTAGCTCTTTTCCTCGATGATTTACAATGGTTAGATGCGGCAACCCTCGATTTACTCGAAGATCTGTTGACTCGACCCGATGTCACGCACCTGATGTTGATCGGCGCCTATCGAGACAACGAAGTGAGTTCCGCACATCCGCTGATGCGCAAGCTCGAAGCGATCCGCAATTCTGGAGCAACTGTGCGCGAGATAATCCTCGCACCCCTGACTGAAGGAGACGTGCGGCAGTTGATTTCGGATTCTCTTCGTTGCGAAGCAGAACCTACCGCCTCGCTGGCGCAATTGGTTTACCAGAAGACAGCAGGTAATCCTTTTTTCGCCATTCAGTTCATCTCTGCATTGGCTGAGGAAGAACTGCTCACTTTCGATCATAGCGCTATGGAATGGTGCTGGGATCTCGATCGCATTCACGCCAAAGGTTACACCGATAATGTGGTGAACCTTATGGTTGAAAAGTTGAACCGGCTGTCCGTTAAAACGCAAAAGGCCTTGCAGCTGTTTGCCTGCGTCGGCAACAGCGCTGAGTACGTTCTGCTGGAAACCGCCTACGAGGGGCTGGGCAAGGACTTGCACGACAATATTTGGGAAGCGGTCCGAACCGGGCTCGTCTTCCGGTCGGAAGGTGCCTATTGGTTCCTCCACGACCGCGTCCAGGAGGCAGCCTATTCGCTGATCCCCGAAGTCGCGCGTGGTCGCGCCCACCTGCAAATAGGGCGCCTACTCGCGTCGCGGACTGAACTCGCGGAGATTGGGGGCCGGGCCTTTGAGATCGTAAACCAGCTCAACCGCGGATCTCACCTGATCACTTCTCCTGACGAACGTACGCAGGTTGCCGGGCTGAATCTCATCGCGGGCAGGCGGGCAAGACTTTCAACGGCTTACGCTTCGGCGGTCGAGTACCTTACAGCCGGTAGAGCATTGCTGACCGAGGGCGACTGGAAGCACAATTACGAGCTTATATTTGGGATTGAATATCAATTGGCTGAATGTGAATTGCTGACCGCGAGCACGGCGGCAGCGGAACAACGCCTCTCAATGCTGGCAGAGCGGGCCGAAAGGGTGCAGGATATCGCTGCAGTTGCGCGCCTGCGCCTGACCCTCTACACGACCTTGGACCGGACGGACCGCGGTGTTGAGGTGTGCCTTGAATACCTCCGACGAGGCGGCACGGATTGGTCGCCCCACCCGACACAAGATCAAGCGCAGCGCGAATACGACAGGATCTGGTCGCAGCTCGGCAGCCGCTCAATTGAGTCGATCGTCGACCTGCCGTTGATGACCGATCCGGAGGCTCTTGCCGAGCTCGACGTATTGGCTGAGATCGTGACGCCGGCAGAGTTCACTGACGAGAATCTGCTTTTGCTCGTGATATGCCGGATGGTCGACCTAAGTCTCGGGCATGGCAACAGTGATGGATCTTGCTTCGCCTATATTTACCTTGGCATGATTGCCGGCGAGCGCTTTGGCGACTATGAAATCGGTGTCCGCTTTGGCCAGCTCGGCTATGACCTTGTCGAGAAGCGTGGCTTGCGACGCTTCCAAGCCCGTACCTATCTTTCTCTCGGAGATCTTGTCATCCCGTGGACGAAGCATGTCCGAACCGCTCGAGATTTGATCTATCGAGCCTTTGATACTGCAAACCGAATCGGCGATCTCACCTTTGCGGGTTATAGTTGCTTCAGCCTGAACGCCAATCTGCTGGCGGCGGGAGACCCGCTCGTCGACACACACCGAGAAGCCGAGAAAGGCCTCGAGTTTGCGCAACGGACGCGGTTTGGTCTCGTCATCGATACCATTACGGCTCAGCTCTACCTGATTCGGACGCTTCGAGGCCTAACACTTAAGTTCGGCTGCTTCAATGATGCTCATTTTGATGAGCTTCGTTTCGAACGTCATCTGGCGAATGATTCGCGCCTGGCGTTTGCCGAGTGCCGATACTGGATTCGAAAACTGCAAGCCCGTTTCTTGGCAGCAGACTATTCTTCCGCAATTCAGGCGTCATCAAATGTACAAAGGCTGCTTTGGACATCGCGGTTCACTCTTTTCGAAGGGGCGGAGTACGAATTTTATTCCGCGCTGTCTCACGCAGCGGTCTGGAACTCCACGACCGCCGACGAGCAACGGCATCACTTCAATGCAGTAACGGCTCACCATAAACAGCTCGGATCTGGGCCGCCAATTGTCCTGAAAACTTTGTCACCCGCGTAGCGCTGGTGAGCGCCGAGATCGCGCGGATCGAAGGCCGCGACTTTGATGCCATGCGCTTCTACGAACAGGCCATCCGCTCCGCGCGAGAGAATGGCTTTATCCACATTGAGGGTATCGCCAACGAAGTTGCGGCCCGCTTTTACTTGGCGGGTGGTTTCGAGAGGATCGCGCATGCGTATTTGCGCGAGGCCCGGTACCGCTACCTCGACTGGGGAGCCGAAGGTAAAGTGCGGCAACTCGATGAGTTATATCCGCACCTCAGGAAGGAAGAAACCGCGCCCGCTCCAACGAGCACGATCGGCGCACCAGTCGAACGCTTGGACCTTGCTACGGTTGTCAAAGTCTCGCAGGCCGTATCGGGCGAAATCGTGCTGGAGAAACTGATCGACACGATCATGCGTTCAGCGATTGAGCATGCGGGTGCTGAGCGAGGCGTGTTGATTCTTCCGCTGGGCGTTGAGCAGCGGATAGAGGCGGAAGCCACCACCCGCGGTGACACGATTATCGTGCGTTTGAGAGAAACACTCGGGACTGAGGCGGCAACGCCAGAGTCGATCGTCCATTATGTCACCCGCACACAGGAAAGTGTGATTCTCGACGACGCCTCGGCTCAGAATCCATTTTCCGGCGATACCTATATCGCGCAGCATGCCGCCCGTTCAATGCTCTGCTTGCCGTTGATTAACCAGGCTAAGTCAATCGGTGTCCTCTACCTTGAAAATAATCTGACCTCTCATGTTTTCACTCCGGGCCAGATTGCAATATTGAAACTGCTTGCGTCGCAGGCAGCGATTTCTCTGGAGAATACTCGTCTTTACCGCGATCTCGAAGAGCGCGAAGCAAAGATCCGGCGCTTGGTCGAGGCCAATATTATCGGGATCTTCATGTGGAACCTCAAAGGCGAGATTTTTGAGGCCAATGACGCGTTTTTACGCATGGTAGAGTACAGCCGTGGAGATCTTCTCTCGGGGCGCTTGCGCTGGACGGACCTGACCCCGCCAGAATGGCGTGAGATTAGCGAAAGGGCCGTGGCAGAACTAAAGGCGACTGGGACCCTCCAACCTTACGAGAGGGAGTACTTCCGGAAAGACGGCAGCCGGGTGCCGGTGCTGATCGGCGCCGCAATCTTCGAAGGAAGTGAAAATGAAGGTGTCGCTTACGTGCTCGATTTAGGCAAACAAAAGCGGGCTGAAGAAGCGTTGCAGAAAGCGCAGTCGGAATTAGCCCAGGTCACGCGGGTGGCCGCACTGGGAGAGCTGACCGCCTCGATCGCTCATGAAGTCAATCAGCCGCTAGCTGCGGTCGTCAATAATGCCAATGCTAGCTTGCGCTGGCTGTCTCGGGATTCGCCTAACCTAGGCGAAGCTTGCAACGCTATTCGCCGCATTATTCGCGATGGAAATCGGGCTGGCAATGTAATCTCACGGATGCGGGCGCTCTTTAAGAAGGTTAGCACTACGAAGGAACGCTTTGATATCAACGAGGCTATTGAAGAAGCTGCCATCCTGGCGCAGAGCGAACTGCAACGGAATCGGGTGTCACTCCAGACTCAGCTCGCCAGTAACTTACCGCTCATATCAGGAGATCGAATCCAATTGCAACAGGTACTGTTCAATCTGCTGATGAACGCTATCGAAGCCATGAGTGGAGTTGAGGAGGGTCCGCGAGAACTATGGGTAAGTTCGAAGAAAGTCACTGGGATCTATGGTGAATCGGAGAAAAGCGAGCTCGGGGATCAAGCCTTGGCTGCCGCTGAATGGACGTTGGTTGCTGTGCGAGATTCGGGTCCAGGGCTGGATGCCAAGAGTCTTGATCGCCTTTTCGACGCCTTCTATACGACTAAATCTCATGGCTTAGGCATGGGACTAGCCATCAGCCGTTCGATTATCGAAGCGCACGGAGGACAGCTGTGGGCAACGGCCAGTGGCTCCCGAGGCGCCGTCTTTCAATTCAGGTTGCCGACTTGCGACCAGAGAATCCCATGAAATCTTTCACGCCGCTACCTGCGTGGGAATGTCTCGCGCTACCTTTCTGCGGCTGGCGCCTTCCGGTTGCACGGCCGTCGCAACGACCGATTGAAGGGACGGATGTTAATGCCAAGTAAGTGACTACCATGCTATCCCTCCCTTTCCGCCAGGTTCACATCGATTTTCATACCTCTGAGCACATCACAGGTGTCGGGTCCAAGTTCGATCCTAGACCGGTTTGTGACGGTGCTCAAGGCGGCCCAGGTCAACTCGGTCAACCTCTTCGCCAAATGCCATCACGGCTGGTCCTATTACGATACCAAGATCGGGGAACGGCATCCGCATCTATCGTTTGATCTCCTTCGCGCCCAGATTGAAGCATCCAAACAGGCTGGCATCGCAACCGTAATCTATTACTCGATCGGTTGGGATGAACGCGCAGCGTTTCTTCACGCCGATTGGCGGGAGATCGCTCCGGACGGAACGTTCCGCTGCTGGGGCGGCAAAAATCTCGAGGCTACGTGGAAGAGCATGTGCTTCAATTCCGAGTACCTCGACTACGCTTGCGACCAGATCCGTGAACTCGCCACCGCTTTCCCGAATGCGGACGGATTTTGGTTTGACATCATCCACATGAACGAATGCTGCTGCGCTAACTGCATTCATTCGATGGATGAGAGCGGCCTCGATTGGCAGAACCCGGAACACCGACAACGAGAGGCCTACGCGCGACGGGAAAGATACTTGGAAGCATCGAACGCCGCAGCTCGGGTCACGCGGGCAGACCTGCCGGTGTTCCATAATTCTGGGCATATTCCGCAGGGCGACCGGTCAGTTTTCCGCCACTTCAGCCACTTTGAGATCGAGTCCCTTCCGACGGGCGGTTGGGGGTACGACCACTTTCCACTCTCTGCGGCCTATGCGCGTACCATTGGCAAGGCCTATCTGGGAATGACGGGAAAGTTTCACACGATGTGGGGTGAGTTCGGCGGCTACAAACATCCAAATGCGCTCAGCTACGAGTGTTCGCTGATGCTGGCGTTTGGGGCGGGCTGTAGCATCGGAGACCAGCTTCATCCGACAGGCGAGATCGACGAGTCGACCTACGCACTGATTAGGCATGCCTATGCCGAGGTTGCAGATAAGGAGCCGTGGTGCACCGGAGCTGAACCCGTGACCGACATTGCGCTGTTTTCCGCCAGCAGCTATTTGTTTCCGGGCAGTACCGACGCGGCTGCACGTGAATGTCCTGCGGATCATGGAGCCGCGCGTGCACTCCTTGAAAGCCACTTTCTCTTCGACGTGGTCGATCGGTACGCAGATTTCAAGAAATATAAGCTCCTCATCCTGCCTGACGTCATCCGATTGGACGAGGAGTTAGCGAAAAGCATCGAAAGTTATTGGAAAGGAGGCGGTAGCCTGCTGCTGACTGGCGCAAGCGGCCTTGCTCACCATGCGGAGCGATTCGCAATTGACATTGGAGCCGAATACGCCGGCCTAAGCCCTTACAATCCTGATTACGTTTTGCCGGTTCCAGAATTGCGGCCCGAATTCGTCAACAATCCCTTCGTTATGTACGCTTCATCGCACCGTGTGCGTGCCACGTCAGGACGCTCGCTCGGTCAGGTGTTTGACTCCTATTTCAATCGAACGGCGAAGCACTTCTGCAGCCACCAGCATACCCCGCCTAAGCCTGAGAATTCCGGCTTCGACGCCGCCGTGGAAAGCGGCCGACTGATCTATCTCGCCCACCCAGTATTCTCGATCTATCAAGCCAAAGGCGCAATCACGACCAAGCGATATATTGCCAGAGCAATCGATAGGCTGCTTGGCAATGAGGTCACGGTGAAAACCAACCTACCCTCCTTCGGACGAATAACGGTTACTCGCCAGGTTGCGCATTCGCGTGATATCATCCATTTGCTTTGCGCGGCACCGATTAATCGAGGAGTCTTCGATCGCCAGCCAATCGAAGTTGTTGAAGATTTGGTGATCGTGCCGGACGTGGAAGTACGGTTGCGGCAGAGCCACCCTATTGTTCGGGCAACGCTGGAGCCGCAGGGATCAGAACTTACGTTCAATGTAAGCGACCGTGGTATCGCGTTCTCCCTGGACCGGCTCGCTGGCCATCAAATGATCGCGCTACACTACGCATAACATTTCCACTCCTCTCGAATTACATTTGGAGAGGGGTAGGGGTGATTTATGGCCCGAAGGTGGCTACAGGACTCAGCCCAGGGTTTCAACCCCTGGGAACCCTCAAAATAAACGAGTTCGCCAAGCTGAAGGGGCGAGAGGCTGACCTGATAAAGCTCGCACCTATTGTTGCGCCAAAATTACAGTGCGCAATTGAGACGTACTAACAGCGTGGAACATCGCTCATGCGAACAGAACACAGGCTGGAAGCCTATGCTCCATTGGCCTTCCGGACTGTCGAGCGATCTCCCAGAGCCCATCCCGGGAGCTATCGCCGTGCACCTGGAGTGACGAGGGACGGCGTTAATGTAGCATAGGCTTCCAGCCTGTGTTCCGTTCGCACCGTTGAGCGGTGCTTCCAGAGGGAACGATGATTGCACCGGGTGAGTGAATGCGGACGCCAGGAAGATCGGACGAGGCGGACTTCCCACCGACAAATTTTGTATGAAGCTCAGGTGCGTTTGAAACCCCGGGCTTTTGAGACGATGCACTAGTCCACAACGACGGTTGGGTCTTTTGTTCCATTTACCAAAATAAGCGGATCCGGTACCAATCTGGCCGTGCAACTGAGACGCCCATGGGTTCGGCTGGAAGCTGCATGACGTCGTCGGCGCGCAAATCGTTAGTGTTCCGGCGAACCTGTCGGATCGCGCCGCCGATGCTGCTCTGCAACGGACTCTCTGTGGCTGGTGGCCTTATTTGGAGTTCTGTTTCTTCTGGTGAATCTCGCTTTCTTTTTTTCGGCCGTCTGGTCATTACGCCCTCACAGCCTCCTGGACCCGCTCTTCAAGGGTGAGTGCCATAAAAAGTTTCTCTCGCCCATCCGTCAATCCGGGCGAGCAGCCAATGAGCTCGTCCCGTCCTTACCGCTGCGACAGGTAATTCATTAGAATGGCGCTTTGCGAATTCAAAGAACAGCGTCTTGCGAAGAGAGCGCCATTGGCTTTTGTGGCGAAGACGCCGAGGCAGGCGGCCGACGTAGGCAGGCGGCCAATCCGATACAGGCGATAGCGATCCCAGCGGCTATCCAGCCGATCAGTCCGTAGTTTTGCAAGGGCTGGCGCATCTGGTCGATGATCAGGTAGCCGCCCAAGCTCGTCCCGAGGCCCGAGAACGTCTGTTGCACGCAGGAGTTCAGGCTCATGAAGCCGCCCCGGTGCCGGGCTTCCACGCTGCCGGTGATCATCGCGATGGCCGGGACGAAACGCCCTGTCATCGTGACCATAAACACGCTGGTCACCGCGACAGAAAGCAGGACCGGCTCTGAGCTGAGATGCGTCAGCCATAACACGGCACCCGACGAGAGGATCGCCATGATCGTGAAGAGCCGCATGCGTCCGTACATGTCCGCGAGGCGGCCGATCAGGTTCATGGAAAACAGCGTGCAGAGACCTCCACTGAGGAAGATGTATTTGAGCTGCGATTCGGTCATGCCGACGTTGCGTACCATGAACGTGCTGATAAACGGCACCACCATGAACCCGGCAGTCGTCAGCGCTGCCATCAGGCTGAAAGCACGCAGGTGTTTGCCGTTCGCCAGGATCGCCCACATTCGCGCACCGGCGGATTCGGTGCTCGCCGCCTGACGCAAATGAGTGTCCGAGCGTGGCAATAGCCAGATGGCAAAGGGAATGATCGCCGCGCAGAGGATACCCAAGATCAAGAATGGCCAGTGCCAGCCGCGCTCTGCCATCCACAGCCCGGCCGGCACTCCGAGCGCTGACGCCAATGCGAAAGCACTCATCACGGTACCCATTGCCGTAGCGCGGCGAATCTCCGGGATGGCATCTCCCACGATGGCCAGCACCACGCCGCCGCAAACGCCTCCGAAGATCCCCGTCATGAATCGGGCCGCGAGCATCGCATGGTACCCTGGTGCCAACGCGCAACAAAACGTACCGACCGTGAAACCGGTGAAAAGCACCAGCAGGGCGCGCTTGCGATCAAAACGATCCAGAAAGAACGCCGCCGAAAAGCTGGAGATCCCCGCACCGAAAGCATAGGCGGCCACAGTCCATCCGAACTGGGCGGTATCGATCCCGAACACGCGCATCAACTGCGGACCGAGTGGCGCGATGATGATGAAGTCGATGGTAACGCTGAACTGAATCAACGTCAGGATGGAAAGCAGTCCCCACTCTGCGGGAGTCAAGCGCGTTTCGGCGGCGGTAGCGCGCTGGCGAACAGGCAAAGCCTCCTCAGCCGGTGCCCCTGGCGAGGTGGAAGCGGTAGCGGGCAAATCGTTGGTCATCAGGGCAGGTCTCGAAATTCGAGCCACCCAATTTCAGGCCACTCGCATACGTTATCGCCCATTGTACAGCGTCAGGAATGAAACTCCAACCGAAACTGGGGCGTTCGTTGGCGGTTCGCAGTCATTTGGCCACCCAAACTCCACCGCTTGTCTGACGGAGCATGTGGCTGCAATAGCAGGATAACAACAACAGACAGAAAAAAACGAAGACGTTTCACGTGGAAGACACAAAATGGTGACTGCTGGAACTTAGGCCGGCCAGACGGAAGACGGGACTAAAAAAAGAGCAGCAGAGTGACAAGATGATCGACCCATTTCAGGGCTAGCCGCGTCCCTGGCCCTCACGACTGTATAAAACCAGCCTAAGGTCCGGATTATCATTCGATTGAAATGTCGAGTAGCGTAACCTCATCTCACCAAGTTTTCGATGTTTAAGCACCTTTTCTCCGGAATGCTTCGCCCGGATTTCGTGAGTCTTCCACCACTTCCTAAATTCCGCGCTCCGCAAACATAGTTCATCCTTGAGGGCTATAAATTCAGGCGCGTGGGCCCAAAAGTCGTATGTAACCCGAAAACTCTCAAGCATTGCCCGTGCGTCTGATTCCCAATTCGGATATCTTTCGCGTAACTCGCCAGAGGTAAACATCTGATAAAGGGTATTTCTTTGATCCTCTGGAACTTTGGAGAAATCCCGGAACATTTCGCTGGCTGCCTTATTCCAGCAAAGAAGGTCGAAGCGAGTTCCGATAATATAGGCCGGCATCGACAATTCTTGGACCAGTTGGACCAAATGCGCCGGCACGCTTTCCCTTTTAAAAATGCGCCCGGGATCGCCGGTCGCTAGATTCAAGAGATGGGAGCGATCCGTAGCGCTCAGTAAGAGAGCTTTAGCCAGTGCTTCGGCAGTTGCTTTGGAAGGTAGTGATTCGCGGCCTTGCTCCAGGCGGGTGTACCAATCGATGGAAATACCCGCTAATTCTGCCACTTCCTCGCGCCTCAGGCCCGGAGTGCGACAGCGGCGAAGAGTCCTCGAGAGACCTACTTGCATCGGTGTCAGTCGTTCCCTCCGTTGACGCAGAAAATCACCGAGCTGCCGATTGACACTGGTCATGAGGGCGCTGGCATCCAGCCACCACATAGAGCCTTTCATGCGACCTATTTCCATTTCCACGTTAACTCGATTAGTGGTGGAATCGAAGCTGATGATTTTAACCGGTAGTGGCTTGGTAAATGCCCATGCGTTGCGGGAATCCAGTTGCTTGACTTCGTAAGAGTTCGGTTCTGGGGAATTGTCGTTTTTTAATTTCTGCCAATGGGAAAAAAGGGATACGTCTTGGAACAGATGGAGTTAGCCTTGACGTGCATGGTGGCTCCTTTTTGAATGTCGGCGGCCCAAACCGTGTGGCTTAGGATTGCGAAGGCCCATAGGGTTGTACAGGGGCGCCAAATCCTCCTCATCAACCTCCAAGTTGACTCGACCTCGCAGTGGTGGGATTCGAGGCGTATTTTAACTGATCATCAAATCAATCCGGACGCAGGGCGCAATGAGTCGCTACCGCTAAACCTTAAAAACATGATGTTTCCTTGTGAAATATCTCGTGAAGATCGGGGGAAGCCGTCAGACGTGGATGGTGAGGCTTCTCATTCTGGGCACCACCATGCTCCTGATTGTTAACCTGGCCGGCACCAAAGCGGCCGGGCAGACTCCAGCACCAGTCCAACGCGTGCTCGTGCTCTATTCGGATGAGCGACTGCTGCCGGCCAATATCATCGTGGATGAGGCCATCCGTGCGACCTTCGCGGTCGGCACTGACAATCGCATCGAGTTTTACAGCGAGTTCCTCGATGTGGCTCGCTTTCCGGGCGAGGAGGAGCAGCAGCGGCAGCGTGATTTTTTTAGAGACAAATATCGAGAACGTCCGCCCGACTTGGTGATCGCGGTCAGTGGAGGCGCTTTGTTTTTCCTCGCGAAACACCGGCCCGACTTGTTCGCGGGAGTACCGATCGTTTATTGTCCCGTCGCCGGTGATCCGCATCCGGATCACCTTTCAGACGCCAGGATAGCGGAAGTCCCGGTTCCTGATAGCATTGCCCCCACCCTGGAGATGATGCTCCGCCTGCAACCCGACACCCGCCGAGTGGTGGTAGTCTCGGGCAACGGGCCGAGGGACCGGCAAATGGCCGATACCTTCCGCCAACAGATGACCGGCTTCGGGAACCGGATCACCTTTACCTGGCTGATCAATCTTTCGATGGAGGAGTTGCGTGGCGAGGTGTCGCGCCTGCCGGATCACACCGTGGTACTTTATCTCACTATCTTTCAAGATGCTGCCGGCAAGACCTTCACCCCGCGTCAGGCGCTGGATGCGTTCGCCCAGGCGAGCCGCGCCCCGATCTACGGCTGCTTCGATACCTACGTCGGGCATGGGATTGTCGGCGGTTCGATGGTGACGTTCGAACAAGTAGGCCGGAAAGCCGCCCAGTTGGGTGTTCGCATTTTAGCTGGCGAAGACCCACAAGCCGCCGTTCGGTCGGAATCGTACCATTCGGCGCCAATGGTTGATTGGCGGCAGTTACGGCGTTGGGGCATCAACGAGAATCGACTCCCGACGGGCACGATCCTGGAGTTTCGACAACCGTCTCTTTGGGAAAGCTATCACTGGTACATCATCGCAGTCGGCGTGGCAGTGGCTGCCCAGAGCGCGCTCATCACTGCGTTGCTCTCTCAAAGGGCGCGGCGGCGTCGAGCCGAAATAGTTGCGCAGCAGCAACACATGGATTTGGCGCACGCTTCGCGCCTGACTATGGTGGGTGAACTAACCGCTTCTATTGCGCACGAAATCGGCCAACCTCTAGGAGCAATCCTAAGCAACGCTGAAACTGCGGAGATCTTGCTCCAAGCCAAACAGCCTCGCCTCGAGGAAGTGCAACAGATCCTCGCTGATATCCGGAAGGACGACCTGCGGGCCAGTGAAGTAATCCGGCGCATGAGGGAATTGCTGCGCAAACGCGCATTGGAATTGAAGTCGATCGACCTGAACGCGCTAACTTCAGATGTGCTTCGGCTTGTCGACGGCGAAACACGCCGCCGAGGAGTCAAGATCGAGAAGCAGTTAGCTGACACTCTCCCTGCTGTCCGCGGAGACGTAATCCACCTGCAACAAGTGATACTTAACCTCATTCTCAACGCCATGGAAGCGATGTCTGAATCGTCTGAATCGAATCGACGGGTTACGATGCGAACGACCCACGATGACCAGGGTAATGTAGTAGTCGCGGTGGAGGATTCAGGCCCTGGAATCCCATCAGAGCGGCTGTCACGGCTCTTCGACTCCTTCTTTACAACGAAGACGCACGGAATGGGTTTGGGACTGTCAATTGTCCGATCGATCGTGGAAGCTCACGGTGGGCGGATCTGGGCAGAAAACAATTCCAGCGGCGGAGCGTGCTTCCGTTTCACGCTGCCGGTGAATGGCAAGGAATGAGGTGCAAACGTACGCGTCAGCGGAAATGGGATACACCGAACTATGCCTCATGTTCCGGCGCTCTCCGCAACGGAGTTCCTACCGGCTGAGCAGCGAACGGATGGCCTCTAGCAGCACGGCGCCGACAACTGGTTTGCGCAGGTAGACGCTGTTGGGAATCCGGGACGCTCGTTGCCGCACGCTGTCCTCGTCTTGCGCGGTGATGAAGATCGCCGGCCGGGGCTGTGCCGATGCGGTGAGATGGTCGAATAACTCAAAACCCGACATCCCCGGGAGCCGAATATCGAGTATCAGGCACGCGTGCGACTCGGGCACAGCGTTCCCGAGGAATTCCTCCGCGGAAGCAAAGGTATGCGCCTCAAACCCGGACGCATCCAGCAGCCGCTGCAAGGCGCGTCTGAAGCTCTCGTCGTCCTCGACAATGGCGATGATAAATTTGCTCGCGGACGTGTCTGAATGCACACCCCCATTATCGCAAATCCGCCTGTCAATCGGTATTGTACTTGTGGGCAAATTTCGAAGCATGGCGCCTGCGGTACCATTTTCATTCGCTCCCTGTCGGCCGCGCGGATGCACCCTCGAAGATCTCGCCGAGCCACTCAACCGCTCGCCCTAATTCGGCCGGCGATTGCACTCCCATTTTGTGCATTACTTGTCCGCGATGCGCTTTGACCGTCCGCTCGCAGATGCCGAGCACGTCAGCGATTTGTTTATTGACCAAGCCGCGCACGACGAGCGCAAAGAGCTCGCGCTCGCGCGGCGTCAGGCTTTCGTAGCGAGCGCCCCACTCCCGCTTCTGGCGTTGCATTACCCGCGCTGCGGCACCTCGGGCTAGCGCCCGCTGCAGCGCATCGAGCAGCTCATCCCCTCGAACCGGCTTGGCGAGAAAATCCACTGCGCCTTGCTTCATCGCGTGCACGGCAGAGGAAAGCTCGCCATAGGCCGTGAGGAAGATCACCGGCAGTGGTTCTTCCGCCTGGGCGAGCGCCTCCTGCAACTCCAGCCCGCCTGGTCCCGGCATCTGCAAATCGAGCACGGCACAACCAGCGGAGTCCGAGCGGCGACGAGTGAGGAATTCCTCTGCCGAACCAAATGTTTCGACTTGGTAATCCGCGGCCCGGAGGCGGCGGGACAGGGCGCGGAGAAAAGATGGATCGTCATCCACTAAATAGATGATCGGCGCGCCCTGACGCTGGATCTCGCCCTGGGGGATGGTGGATACGTGAGTCATGCGGGCTTTTCCTCCTTCCAGGGCATCTTATAGTCGATAGGGTCTACAATGGGCACAGGTCTTATTCGAAGCAAAAGTGCACTTTTAGTCCAATTGTACGCAACATCGATCTTCGTGGGAAGCGCGCGATTCATTGGATTGTCTTAGACCAAGTCTAGTCTAGTGTCTCTTAAATAATAGTGACATTTCCAACGAAATATGTTGGAATGTATCAATGCCTAAGCAGGGTGGAAAATTCGTACTGAGTTCGGCTGAAGAATCGCAGTTACAGCAGTTAATTCGCGCCCAGAGCACCCCGCAGGGGTTGGCGCAGAGAGCGCGCGTCGTCCAGTTGGCGGCTCAAGGTATGGGGGTCCGGGCGATCGGAGGGCGCGTCGGCATGCACTATAACCAAGTCGCGAAGTGGAGACGGCGCTATCTCCGAGGGGGGATTGGGGCGCTGCAGGACGAGCCCCGCTCGGGCCGCAAAGGCAAGATCAGCACGGAACTGTTGCGCCAGATCGTCGACCAAGCTACCCGGCCACCGCCGGGCCGGGTACGATGGACTTGCCGCGCGATGGCTCGGGAGTTTGGTGTCTCCAAGGCGACCGTGCAGCGAGTCTGGAGTCAAAACGAAATCAAGCCACACCTGACGCGTGTCTTTAAGCTTTCCAGCGATCCGGATTTTGAGGCGAAATTTTGGGATGTCATCGGTCTTTACCTCAATCCTCCAGAGCAAGCAGTGGTGCTCTGTTGTGACGAGAAGTGCCAGATCCAGGCGCTGCAGCGCAGTCAACCGGGTCTGCCTCTGGGCAAAGGACATATCCGCACTCAAACCCACGATTACTATCGCAACGGCACCGTCACTCTCTTTGCCGCGCTGGATTACTTGGAGGGCAAAGTCATCGCTCACACCGCCCAGAAACACACCCACCGCCAGTGGCTGGAATTCCTCAAGCAAATCGACCGCGAAATTCCTCTGAGCCAGCGCATCCACATCATTCTGGATAATTACTCCACCCATAAGCATCCGGTCGTTAAACGCTGGCTAGCGCGTCATCCGCGCTTCGAACTGCATTTTACGCCTACGGGCTCATCCTGGATGAACCTAGTCGAACGCTTCTTCCGAGACTTGAGCCAGCAGGCGATCTTGCCTGGCAGTTTCGGCAGCGTGCACCAACTGGTTGACGCTATTATGCAATACCTCGCCCAGCACAACCTCAATCCCAAGCGTTACGTCTGGAAAGCCAAAGGAGAGGAGATTCTGGCGAAGATCGAACGAGCCTGGAAAGTGGCCCTCGGAGAAGACAAAGATGTCACTATTATTTAAGAGACATCAGACTAGCCGAGTGGACGACGCTTGTGCTGAAGTCGGGCCGTACCGTACCTCTTTTGCCCGAAAGTACAATAGCGGTGGCCGATCAGGATAGGGTAGATGTTTCTCAATATTGGTTGGCCCACGCCCCTAGCAAGCTGCACCGCCAGTCGTGCCTTCCTAAGGTCTAATGAATCACTAAAGCTTCCTTGATAACCTATGCATTTCTCGCGCATCAAAAGACGGAGGCTCGCTCGTAGCGCAACATGCACGATTTCTAAAGGTGCTCGATTCGCATTATTGCTTTGCGGTCTTCTTGAGCTCGCCTCCGTACTGGTCGTTTTAAGCGGGGCAATGGCGAGCTTCAACGCCAACGCTTCCAATCCGGACGATTGGTCCGCAGGTCAATTTCACAGGGAGGCACCGCCGGGAACGGTCTGGATCCCGGACGGCACCTTTCTGATGGGAACCAACGATAAGGAGAGCTTTCCAAACGAACGGCCTGCCCACCTCGTTCAGGTCCGGGGTTTTTGGATGGATGAACACGATGTGACTAACGCGGAGTTCTCCAAGTTTGTTGAAGCGACCGGCTATGTGACGACGGCGGAACGTAAGATAGATTGGGAGGAGCTAAAGAAGGAGGTTCCACCCGGTACACCCAAACCGGACGACAGCGCACTTGCAGCTGGAGCGCTGGTGTTTACTCCTACGGCTGGACCAGTTCCGCTCAATGACTTGTCGGCTTGGTGGCGTTGGGTGCATGGCGCAAACTGGCGCCATCCGGAAGGGCCTGAGAGCTCTATCCAGGGCAGAGAAAATCATCCGGTCGTTCAGGTCTCCTGGCATGATGCGGTGGCCTATGCCCACTGGGCGGGTAAACGGCTGCCTACCGAAGCCGAATGGGAATTCGCCGCCCGCGGCGGCATGGAATCGAAACGGTACGTCTGGGGTGACGAATTCAAGCCGGGCGGCAAATACATGGCGAACACCTGGCAGGGACTATTTCCAGTCACCAACACTGCCGAAGATGGATTTGTTGGCACCTCGCCGGTGCGCTCCTTCCCAGCCAATGGTTACGGGTTATATGACATGGCCGGCAATGTTTGGCAGTGGTGCAGCGACTGGTATCGGGTAGACACTAACATTGAGGCAGCTAGCAAAAACGTTTGTCGCGACCCCCGCCGACCGACTGAGAGCTATGATCCAGGCGACCCGTACGCTCCAAAGCGCGTAGTCAAGGGAGGTTCATTTCTTTGCAACCCTTCCTACTGCGAAAGTTATCGTCCCAGCGCACGACGAGGGACGCCGCCCGATACAGGTTCGTCCCATACGGGTTTCCGGTGCGTGATCTCTGGAGACAACGCCCAAGTTATTCGCTCGGCTGGAAGCGAGCCTTCTTTCACAAAATCGACATCGTCTGACCAATGAACCCCCAAAAACAAAGGATACCAAACATGAAATGGCAAAAACACGCATTTGCATCAATAACGCTCGCGACGAGGAGGAAGCAATCGACGCTAAGTATGGGAAGCCGGTGGCTGCTGCTGTCCGCGATCGCATTCACGACACTGTATTTCGGCTTTGCAGATATCGCCTTTGCCCAGACGGCGGCGGCCTACAGCAAGGAGGGCATGGAGCAGGCACTTGCCACCAAACACCACTATGACCTCTACGGAATCCATTTCGATTTCGACAAGGCGGTGATTCAGCCGGATTCCAACGCGTTACTTGATGATATCGCGACAGCGCTGAAGCAATTTCCGAAGTGGCGACTGAGGATCACCGGTCACACCGACTCAACCGGCAATGCGGCGTACAACGAAGATCTGTCCATGAATCGGGCCAACGCCATCAAACAGGCCCTGGTTGAACGCGGCATCGACGCCTCGCGGCTAGAAACCTTGGGTGCGGGAGAAAAGCAGCCGGTCGCCAGCAACGACACACCGGAAGGCCAGGCATTCAACCGCCGGGTGGAACTCGTGCGACTTGATATGAGACCCAACATTGTCATGCTGATGACCGACGACACCGGTTGGAATAACTTCGGGTGCTATGGTGGTGGCGCGAACCTCGGCCATTCGACCCCGAACATTGATCGCGTCGCCAAGGAGGGTGCGGTGTTCACCTCCTGGTATGGCCAGGCGAGCTGCACCGCCGGCCGCGCCTCATTCATGACCGGCCGCATCCCGATCCGATCCGCCCTCTCGGTCGTGGTGGTCCCAGGAGACCCGAATCGCCTGACGAAGTCCACGCCGACGATCGCTGAGTTTTTCCAAAAGAACGGCTATGGCACTTATTTCTCGGGCAAGTGGCATCTGGGAGATCAACCTAAATTCTACCCGATCGAACATGGCTTCGACGAAATGAAAGCGTTCGCCGCCTATTATCCGGGTGTCTACACCTACGACTGCACGGAAAATTTTGCTCACCCTTGGTTCCCAAAGTTTAACGCCGCCTATTGGGACGAATATCAAAAGATCGTCAACTTATACGAATGGGAGGGCACCGCCGGCAAACCCGCGACCAAAGTCGCGCGCATTGACTACGATTATCTGCACGAGTTTGATGTCCGGCAGGCCGATTACGCCGTCGAGTATATCAAGGCGCATGCGAAGGGCGACAAGCCCTTCTTCATGGACGTTAATTTCATGAAGATGCACAACCCGAATATTCCGGCCAAGGCCTTCATTGGCAAATCGCACCTCGGCAATTATTCGGATGCGATGCTGGAACTCGATTTCAACATCGGCAAGGTCATGGATGCCATCCGAGCGGAGTCTCCAGACACTATCGTCATCATCACCGCCGACAACGGCGCGTGGCAGGATGCCTGGCCGGACGCCGGCTGTGTCCCCTTCCGCGGGGAAAAAGGCTCGCCGTTTGAGGGTGGATTCCGTGTGCCCGCCATCATGTGGGCACCCGGTAAGATTCCAGCCGCCACGCGCTATGGCGAAATCACGTCACACATTGACTGCTGGGCGACGCTGGCGACGATG
>CAWBYX010000030.1:0-28694 GCA_963793135.1 uncultured Verrucomicrobiae bacterium | reverse complement strand
CAAATGTTTCCAGGATGTTAGCCGCGGCTGCCAACCCTCGCCGGCTGTCCTTGCTGCTGAATTTCCGCACCAGAGTGAACAGTCCGGGCGATTTCGTGCCTTTTCCCGACGACTGCGCCAAGCCCTCAGGAATAGAATCGATCAAATGCCCGAGTACTTCCGGTTCGATGCTGTCCAACTTCTGACTCAAAAGAATGAGGTTACGAATTCTGCGAATCGCTTCCGGCGTTTTGGCGGTTTCAACAGCGGTCTCGAGCACAAAATCGCTGGCACTCAGGACACCTTTCAGCGCGTCAAGAACGCCCCGGTCGTGCAGACCCTGAAGAATATCATAGACCGCCAGGAGCGCCTCGGCATGCTCTTCCGGTGCCGCTTCCAGCCGGGCATGAAGTTCTTCCCGAGGATCACGTGGTACCGGTTGAAAGCGAATGGGGTTGGCCATAGTTTTATCCTGGTTGCTGGTTTGTCTGGTGCTGTTTGGCGTTGTTTGGCGGCACCTGCTGGCTCCCCGGCATCCGGTAGTCCGCTCGTTTCCATTTTCTCTCGACCTCCACGCCACGTTGAGGAGTAGGAGTTCCGTTGCGCGAATTGCCTCGTGTTAACGGCGACTCACCCGTTTCTTCCAAAAGACGCATCTTGACTGCAGTTTCCTTGTAAGCCGGCGTGTGCGTCGCTCGATCCGTGTGGCTCCCCGTCAGCCGGTTCACTGCATGGTCACTGGAATTCATGGGCAGATAAAGTTGATGCCCCTGCACTCGCTCCGTGACCAGAGCGCGGAGACGAACCTTGCCATAGCGAGACATCAACTCCACCCAGCGACCCGTTTCGATTTTTCGTTCTGCGGCCAACGCGGGCGAAATCTCGATCCAGGTATCGGGAGTCTTTTCTTTAATGCCATTGACCCGATAGGTCATGTTCCCTTCATGGAAATGTTCGAGGAGGCGACCATTGTTGAGCTGCAGGTCGTACTCCGCGTCTACCTTCTCGTAGGGCTCAATCCATCCAACTGGAAAGAATCGGGCTTTTCCGTCCGGGAAGTTAAAGCCTTTCGTGAAGAGGAGCGGTTCATCGGTACCGTCGGGATGGACGGGCCATTGCAACGTCCGGTATCCCTCCAGTCTTTCGTAGGTCACACCGGCGTACAATGGGGTGAGCGAAGCGATCTCCCGCATGATTTCAGAGGGATGCCGATAGTTCCAGTTTGCGCCCAACAGATTGGCCATCTCCTGAATGATCTGCCAATCCGGCTTGCTATCTCCCAATGGCTCGAAGACCTGGTGGAGCCGCTGAATGCGCGCCTCGGTATTGGTGAAAGTTCCTTCTTTCTCGAGGCTGGGAGCGGCCGGCAAAATGACATCGGCGTACCGGCAAGTGTCGCTGAAGAAAATCTCCTGAACGACAAAGAACTCCAGTTTGGAGAAAGCGTCCCCAACAAGGTTGGCATTCGCATCGACCAAGCTCATCTCTTCACCGTACAAATACAGCGACTTCAGCTTGCCTTCGAGGATCGCGTCGACCATCTGGTGGTTGTCGAGACCCCTGGTCTGCGGGAAGGTCGTGTTCCAGCTCTTCTCAAAGCGGTCGCGCACCTCCGGGTCGTCCACCGCCTGATACCCCGGAAGCCGATCAGGCGCGGCACCCATGTCCGAAGCACCCTGCACATTGTTATGCCCCCGCAACGGATACGAACCTGCACCGGGCCGCATATAATTGCCGGTTAACAACAACATATTCGAGATGGCCGTGGAGGTATCGGAGCCGATATAATGCTGGGTAACTCCCATCGCCCAGCAGACACAGACACCATCCGACTGGGTGATCATCTGCGCCACCTTGACCAGCGTTTCGATCGGAATCCCGGTAATCAGCTCCGCATACTCCATCGTAAACGGTTCGAGGCTTTTCTTATATTCATCGAATCCGTTCACCCAGCGCTCTATGAAATCGATACTGGCAAGACCATTGTCGAGAACGTAGCGGCTGACCGCCGAAATCCAGACCAGATCGGTGCCGGGTTTAGGCCGGAAATGCAGGTCAGCTCTTCTCGCCATTTCATGGCTCCGGATATCCGCGACGATCAATTTCTGACCACGTAGTTTATGCGCCCGTTTGATCCGGGTCGCCAGGACCGGATGACTCTCCGCGGTGTTTGCTCCGACAATGATCACCAACCCGGCGCGTTCCAGATCTTTAATCGATCCGCTATCTCTTCCGTGACCGACAGTCCTGAATAGCCCCATGGTCGCGGGCGACTGGCAATAACGAGAGCAATTGTCGACATTGTTGGTACCGATCACCGCGCGCGCCAGTTTCTGCATCAGGAAAGCTTCTTCGTTGGTGCACTTCGAAGAGGCGATGAAGGCGAGCGCGTCCGGCCCGTGTTCACGCTTAATCTCGGAAAACTTCCTCGTGACGAGTCCCAGTGCCTCGTCCCACGTCGCTTCGCGGAACTTCTCCCCTTCCCTGATCAGCGGCTTCGTCAGTCGGTCCGGGCTATTGACAAAATCCCAACCGAATTTGCCTTTGACACAGGTTGAAACCCCGTTTGCAGCGCCCTCGGAGGGTTCCACCTTCAAGATATGGCGATCCTTTGTCCAAATATCGAAACTGCAGCCGACACCGCAATAGGTGCAGACCGTCTTGGTGCGACGTGTCCGGGACTTCCGCATTTCCGACTCGACCTCAGAAACCTGCAGGATCGATCCGTACCCGAGTTCCGGTTCGATCCCTTTGACGATGTCGATCATTCCATCGAGTGCTTTGTGGGGAATGGCGGTAATATATCCCGCTTCTCCGATCATCGACTTTTCCATCAGGGCATTGCAAGGGCAGACGGTCACACAATGGCCGCAAGAAACGCAACTCGACTCGCCGATCGGTTTTCCCCCATCCCACAAAACACGGGGATGGGGATCTTCCCAGCGGATGGAGAGCGTTTCGTTCACTTGCAGATTCTGACACGCCTCCACACACCGCCCACACAGGATGCATTGATTCGGGTCGTAACGGTAGAAGGGATTGGTTGTGTCGACTTCGTACGGCTTGTTTCGAAAAGGAATGCTTTGATGTTCAACTTTCAAGAGGGCAGTCGTATTATGAACGGTGCAATTCCCATTGTTGTTATCGCACACGGTACAATACAAAAGATGGTTTTCTAAGATCCGATCGAACGCTTCCCGCTGAGCAGCATCTGCCTTGGAGGAAGCTGTGAGCACAGACATGCCAGCCGCAACGCTTGTGCCGCAAGCCCGAGCCAATTTACCGTTCACTTCCACAATGCAAGTGTCGCAAGTCTGAATTGGCCCCAGCTGAGGGTGATAACAGACTTGAGGTATTTTTATCCCGGTCCGATTGATCGCGTCGACCAATCGTTCGCCTGGCTCGGTCTCGTGACTCGCACCATTGATCGTTATACTTGCCATAATATTACCCGAAGGGACCTGAACTTGCACATTTACTAGCCGTTGCCCGATAGCCCAGTGCTTGTAGGTGTTTACGCCGCTCACACTGCCTGCAGTACCCACCGGAAAAGACGGGAAAGCTTTGGCCCTTCAGCAGTATAAATCGGTGCTCAACACCTGCAACCCTTCGGGATTCGGAGCGTTTTGTTTGGTAACAAACCGGGTTCTGTTCCGGTCTTCTCATCGAACGGTTTACCTTCGAAGTTGGTCATGATTTTGTCAACGATCGCCCCATCCATCGCGGTGGAATTACGTCGGTGAAAACCGCGGCGACTTTCACTCGGCCCATTCATGAGCTTGGCCGAGTAACATACGAAGTGCTTGATCCGTTATTCGTGATAAAATCTTTCCCGTCTGGTCGGACATGAGCAAACTTTACCTCCATCATGTTCTCATCGCGGTCGATGACCTGGAGCGTGCGCGAGAGTTCTACACGAAAGTCCTGGAAATGCAGGAAATCGATCGCCCCCACTTCGACTATCCGGGCATCTGGTACAAGATTGGCGATGGAGAGCAGCAACTCCATATCCTGGTTCGCTCGGACGCGATGCTCCGCCGCGATAAATGGATCGACTTCGACGACATTCACTTCGCCCTACGTGTCGAGAGCTATCGCAATACGCTGACCTGGCTCCGCGAAAAAGGTTTCCGCGACGATCTTCCCGATGATGACTTCCGGAAGATGAAGCTCCGTTCCAAGTCCATCGCCGGTTATGCGCAGATTTACATCATCGACCCTGACCGCAACATCATCGAGTTCAACTGCGAGACAACAGATTGAAGGAAACGACAGGCAGGGCGATTGTTCGCCAATAGCAGCCGGGCTGATCAAGACGGATCCGACGGAGAATTCTGGAGGATTTTTCGTGTTTGCGGACAGCGACGGAAGGGGAACTTTATCGGAACGCAATGAATATCTATTGTCTACTTTGTTTGCTCACCGTCGTCCTCGCCACAGGTTGCACCGATTTACCTAGGACTGCCGCCGTCGCCGCTAATGCGGTCCCTACCCCAACGCCGGAAAATTATGGCCTCTACACTGATCAAGATCTGCAAGTTTACGCGGACACGCTTGATTTGAAGATTCAGCTGGCTTTGAAGAACAACGACGCCAATCAGGCCCAAGAGCTTGGACGCAAACGTCAGGAGTTAATCGCTGAGTTTAATCGCCGACACCTTAAACGGATGACCGTTGTGCCCTCTCGCCATCCTTATCGCCAAAAACCTGCTTCTCCTCCACAGCCGCATATACGGAAGCAATCTGGAAACGGATTACCCGGCGAAAATTAATTCGTATTATAACGCAGCTTCGTCGCAGAACCCTATTCCAGACTGCGCGAAACAGGGTAGGAGACGGGGGACTAAAGATGGCGTTGTTCGAGGTGAAATATATGAAACGCGCCGTTCTCAGCTTTCCGAATTCTGAGGTAAAGGATGGCGCTACCCTTTTTCTGCTTTGTGCCGTTAGTAACCGTCCAATCGAAAGGCTGAAGGACCTCGTATTGGTCGGGATCGGATGAATGGAGAGTATTTGGAAATTCGGGCTCTCCTTTGGGCTCCCATTTCCGAATCGGCCATTGGCGGCGATAACGCTCCATCGACTCCTCGATTTCGGGAAAAGAAAGGACACCTTTGCCATAAAAGTTGACTCGCCCGGCCAACAATCGTTCCAGCGTTGAACTGTCGTTAGTTGCCATGGTGCGAAGATATTCCAAAACCAACTCCTTCAAGGATTGTTCTTCCGGCGAACCTTTCAAGCTTCCGCCGCTTTCCGCCTGTAGAGGAGTCGACTCTGCCGATGGTACAGCAGACGGTGGAGCAACGGACGGAGATGGTAACAGAACGTCCGCGTGACCCTGGATTGTATCTTCGGGATCCTCCGGACCGCTATTTCCCGCGGACGAATCATCGGTTGAAGTCCGACCGGTTCTGCAGCCGCCAGAGCGGCCCGATCACCTAGTGGACGGAGAGGTTGGTAGCACTGATTGCGCAACCGTGTAGCAGGAACTGGAGCGTTTTCTCATCGCGAGGGCGTGGAACCAGGATTCGAAGGCTCCCATAAGCCTAGGCGCGTATAGGTATAGTTCGATTTGGGCGCCGATGAATCTGCCGGACCCTGGATTGTCGAATTTGCAGCTGTCCCGCGAGCAGACTTTATCGTCTGTACGTCATCCCCGGGCGGAGACTGCCCCATTTTCATTTGCGAATAGAAGAACCACACTAGCCCGATAGCTGCCAGCAGAGATGCGCCAATGGCAATTCGTTTCGAGATTCCCAAGGATCCATAGTGGAAAGCGCCCAATGCACCCATCCAGGAGTCTTGATATTGGGATTTTTTCCTAGCTTGCTCGGCCATCCTTGGAGTATCTCGAGAGATGATTGGACCACGGAGAATCCCGCGGATGCGGCCGGTTAATTCCTGCAGATACTGCTCTGGAGACGAGTTAAACGCATCGATCCAGTCAACATTTCCGAGATAAAAGAGAAAATCGCGTTTCGGTTGAGTATCGGTTATCCGGATGGGGAGAATAGGGCACTTGCTATAGAATGCATGCGCGATTTCTCTTTCGAGATGGGGCGCCGCATTGGCATTTTCTGAAAGCACGAGCACCATCAACCGGCTGGAGGCGATCGCATTTCGAGTGGCCTCTGTCCAATCTTCACCCGCAGAGATATCTCGCTGCGTGACCCAGCATTTGACCTGCGCAGACTCGAGACTTTTGCAAATTGCGACAACGAACCCTTTATCCCTAAGGGCGTGACTGATAAAAACGTCATGGGTCATGCGTAAACATATGGTGGTTATGCTAAATTCAATGGATAAAACTCTAAGAGTGGTCAACACCATGAACTGGGTGAAAGTGCCCGCAGCGAGCGGAAAGCACATCTCGTACCACCCTTTGACCGGCAGTATTCAAGAACCGTTCAGGAAAGTTCTGAGACAGTGTTGCTTTATGTCACTAAGCTAAACACCCATGTATGGACCGAAATATCCCAACCCCAGGTCTCCGAAAAGAAGAACGAAGAAGTTTTCTATTTTCTCTGGTGATCGCCGCCGTGGCGGCGTATGTGGACGCTACAGGTTTCCTTTTGTATTCGGGAATTTACCTATCGTTCATGAGCGGCAATTCAACACACGCCGCGGTTCTGGTTGCCAGGGGTGATTGGCAGCAATTGGCTCCGGTGATCGGCGTCATTCCTACCTTTGTCCTAGGCGTAACGCTTGGAACGATTATGCATGGAATTTTCAAAAGGCAGGGCCAAGCCATGGTTTTTGGTATCGCAGGGATTGCCTTAGGGCTGGTTGCCGCCCTCGAAATTTACGGGCAAGCGGCCGGTCCAAATGACACGCGGCTGGGATTGTTTCTGATGCTCGCTGCCACCATGGGTCTTTTGAACTCCATGGTCCAGCGAGTTGACAAAGTCTCCGTTTCGCTCACCTTCGTCACCGGCACTTTGGTCAGACTCGGCACTGCGGTTGGCCAGCAAATCACAAATCGCGGACGAAGCAACGGCGGAGATCAAAGGGTAACCATTATCGTTCTTAGCTCGATTTATTTCGCCTTTTTCCTTGGCGCAGTCAGCGGCGGACTAGCCGCCGCTCTGTACGGGCTGCGCTGCACTATCGCTCCGGCTATCGTGCTCATCGGGCTTGGACTGTTGTGCAGGTTCCTCGAGGCGGAGAATGAGACGCCCACCCCTGGTGCATCATAGGAGTGCCATTGGACTATGCTAGTGCATCGTCTCATAAGTAGGAGGCATTTGACTCCCTGCGCCGCAAAAATGAGGACCGTGATGCTATTATAATACAAATACAGCATACAGCCGATCCGACTTTACCGTCCGTCGCGTGCATAGGTGTTTGTAATTTGGACGTTTTGAAACGTGCCACAATTAGATCCTACTTCCACGTTGCTAGCATCTTCGGTCTGCCGCCCCTTCAGGGCGCGTCGCTCTGGGTGGACGATTCCCAGGGTTGAAACCCGGTTTCAACCCTGGGAACACCGCTCAACGTGCGACCGGAACACAGGCTGGAAGCCTATGCTACATTAACGCTGTCGCGTCGCCAGCGCGGGCTCACGGCGATAGCCACCAAGATGGCTCTTAGAGATCGCTCAAAAGTCCGGAAAACCAATGTAGCATAGGCTTCCAGCCTGTGTTTTTTTGCACCGAGCGGTGAACTATCCGCCGTTTCCCCCGAGTTGTGTATAAAAGCTCAGGGTTGAAACCTGGGCTGTCCTTCCCCGACCCGCATTAGCGTTGAAGGGGGCGGAGAATTTATTCGACAAGAGAGACGACGCTATCCGGACGCCTTAATAGTTCTTGGACCTTGGTTAGATTCTTGGCTTCGGATTCACTGATTGGGTTGGGTCTTACGTCTTTGAGTTCGTCGGCGTGCCCTTCGCCTATAGCCGAGAGCAGGCACTCTTTGGCAATCTCTTCGATTTCCGCTGAACTCCGCAGCTCTCCGCTCTCAGGCTTGCGAGTTTGCACCTCGATCAAGTAACGCTCTTCGGGGAGAACCAATCCGTATTCGAAATACGCTGAATCGCTCATACCCGGAGCATACCCGATTAGAGGCTTCGTAATCCATCTCTGATTCCTCCGCACGCCGATAACAAGCAGCCGAAGAGAGCCACGGAAGTGATGAACTTGAAAATTGAAAGCGCCAGAGAAACCCAAACTACAGGTTGTCTCCGGCGCCTTCCCCCCCAAAGTCGATGGCCTAGCTGCACCCCTGCGAGGTGCCGCACTCCGTGCAAACACCACAAGCTCCGGCACGAATGACCTTGGTGCTGCCGCAATGCGAGCAACTCATGCCGATATACATATTCTCCAGGGCCTCGCGCACCCGGTCGGCATGCGTCTTCGATAGTCCATTTCCGTTGGCCACAGATCCAGCCGTACCTTCCGAATTGGATCGGTTGGTAATCACATCGATAATCTCTCTCTCTGCGGTCCGTGGTAGTTCCGCCACAGGGCGATTGATCGCTCGTTTATCGATATCGGCAATCTCCTTCAGCGGCAGATCAAGCTGTGACCGGCTCGGCGAAGTCGCTTCTCTGTAGCCTTTGATGAACTGGCACCCGAGCCACCGGAAAATGTAATCCGTTATACTGGTCGCGTTGCGAATATCGGGATTCTTCGTAAATCCACTGGGCTCGAACCTCTGATAGGCAAACTTTTTCACCAGGCTCTCGAGAGGCACCCCGTATTGCAGAGCCAGTGAGGTTAAGGTCGCGACCGTATCCATCAGGCCGCCAATGGTACTCCCCTCCTTCGCCATCTGGATGAACAATTCTCCTGGCTGACCACTCTCGTACAGCCCAACGGTGATATACCCTTCGTGACCGGCGATCTCGAATTTGTGAGTCAGGGAGACCCGGGTGTCCGGCATTCGACTGCGGGAGGGCTGCTCGGCTTCTGCCCGCAGGGTGTGGACCTGTTTCTCCAAATCGACAATTCGATGCTGCAGAGCTTCTGTCTCCGGGGCCGACGTCGAAAGCTGTTCGGAGCCCATGTCCTTGGTCTTTTTGGTATTCAATGGCGCCGAGCGCTTCGAGCCGTCACGGTAGATAGCGATGGCCTTCAGGCCCAGCCGCCACCCTTCAACGTAGGTGCTGACTATCTCTTCAACCGTCGCGCCATTCGGCAAATTAACTGTCTTCGAAATCGCCCCGCTCAGAAAAGGCTGGCACGCAGCCATCATCCGCAGATGCCCAAGATAATGGAGACTTCGCTCCCCTTTATGCGGTTTAAAGGCGCAATCGAAGATCGACAGGTGTTCCGCTTTAAGCCCGCTCTTGATGACGCTCTGGCTTTCAGGAAGCGCCACATCTTCGATGGTGTCATGTTCGTTGATGTGCGCCAGAATCTGCTCGGTCTGCTCTGACGAATAACCAAGCTTCTGCAGGGCCGGTCGCACCGTCTGATTGACAATCTTGAGCATGCCTCCACCGGCCAGCAGCTTGTATTTTACCAAGGCAATGTCCGGTTCGATGCCTGTGGTGTCGCAATCCATCAGGAACCCGATCGTTCCGGTGGGTGCCAGAACAGTCACTTGCGCATTTCGGTATCCATTTTTAGAGCCCGCGCGAATTGCGCTATTCCAAACCTCCTTCGCTTCTTCCTTGAGGAATCCGAACTCGATCGAGTTCTCGATCCGGTCGCAATATTGCCGGTGTAATCGAATAACCTCCTGCATCGAATCCACGTTGTCCGCTGCGATGGGGTGGTTGAAGCCGGTGGCCTTTGAATCTCGATAGCCGGAAAAAGGCCCCATTGCCGAAGCCATCCGAGCACTCTGGAGATACGATTCACCGGTCATGATGGCCGTAATTGACCCGGCCAACGCTCTTGCTTCGTCCGAATCATACCCGTGCCCGTAACTCATTACCAACGCCCCCAGGTTGGCAAAACCAAGACCAAGAGTCCGGAAGATATGACTGTTCTCGGCAATCTCTTTGGTCGGATAACTGGCGTTATCCACCAGGATCTCCTGGGCAGTGATATACACGCGAACCGCGGCCTTAAACCTCTCCAAATCAAACACCCCGTCAGGTCGCCTAAACTTCATCAGGTTCAGCGATGCCAGGTTGCACGCGGTATTATCCAGAAACAGATATTCCGAGCAAGGATTCGTGGAATTTTGCCGGGCTGTTCCTTTGCAGGTGTGCCATTGGTGGATCGTCGAATCAAATTGCATGCCGGGATCACCACAGACATGGGTCCCTTCGGCAATCTTTCGAAGCAAGCTGCGCGCCTCCTTTTTTTCACAGGGCTTTCCGCTGACGACGTTGCGCGTCCACCACTCTTTCCCATCGACCGCCGCCTGCATGAACTCGTCGCTGACCCGAACTGACAGGTTTTCGTTCTGATACATGATCGAGCCATACGCGTCGCCGTTGTAACTGCCGTCGTATCCTTGCTCGATCAACGCCCAAGCCTTCTTTTCTTCTTTGGCTTTCGCCTCGATGAATTCTTCGATGTCCGGATGCCAGTCTTTGAGCGTATTCATCTTGGCCGCCCGCCTCGTCTTGCCACCGCTCTTGACCACATTGGCCACCTGGTCGTAAACCCTCAGGAACGATAGCGGTCCGCTGGGACGTCCACCGCCGCTCAGCTTTTCGCGCGTGCTTCGCAAGGTCGAAAGGTCCGATCCGGTCCCGCTTCCATATTTAAAAAGCATCGCCTCGCTGGTGGCCAGCCGCATGATGTCTTCCATCGTGTCATCGACCGATTGGATGAAGCAGGCGGAAGCCTGTGGATACTCATATTGGGTGGCCGCTCGTTCCGCCTCCCCCTTCTCGCTATTGAAGAAGTAATTCCCTTGTCCGCTCCCTTTCCCAATCCCGTATTGGTGATAGAGACCGACGTTGAACCAGACCGGGCTATTGAACGCGCCATGTTGATTCAGACAGAGCCAAGTCAGATCACCATAGAATGCCTCGGCCGACGCTTGGTCTGAAAAATAACCGTCCTTAAGACCCCAATCCGAGATCGTCCGTGTCACCCGATGGATTAATTGACGAACCGAACTTTCACGACCGCCGGCATGCGGATCAGTGCCATTGGCAATATCGCCATAAAAATATTTCGACACTGCGATCTTCGTGGCCAACGCACTCCAGGATTTGGGCACTTCGACGTTCTCCTGACGAAAAATCACCTTCCCGCTGTCATCGGTAATCTCCGCCACGCGACGATCCCATTCGATCTCATCAAAAGGCGAGACGCCATCCTGGCTGAAAAACCGCTGAAATTTGAGGCCGCTCTTCTTTTTGCGCGAAGCCGAACCTCGGACACGCGGCCTCAAATCACTGGTTCGGACACCTGTTTTCAATTTAATCATTGAGGGGCCTTCGTGAGAATTGCGATAACTTGTTAATAACTGCCCGTTTCCGGGTTAAAACCTGTGCTTAACTTGTGTTTTCGCGGGGATAACCGCCTCCGTAACCCATTATATAGCACAGTGACATCGATTAGATACCAGATATTGTGGTATGCCAAGCAAAAAGAGCCTTTGAGGAAGAAATTTTTGTCGCATTGCTGAGTCTCTTTTCGGCCACCTCCGGACGCACAAAAGGCGGCCACTGCGGCCGCCTGCCTTTCGTTCACTTAATTGATTCGGATCAGCGGACCAAGACGGATCTTTCGACGGCTTTGCTGGTGTTGGTCGCCATCAAACGGCGGTCATCGGCAAGATCCTTGACAGCGCGGCCAATTCCTTTGTCGAGGATGGCCACTTCGGTCCCTATGGTGATCCAGTTAAAGATCTCGATCACGTCGGACGAACGCATCCGAATACAGCCGTAACTCGCTTTTTTGCCCAAAGCGTCTTCTGCAGAGGTTCCGTGAATGTAGATACAACGATGAAAGGCGTTCCTGGTCGTGTAATCCAGGCCACGCAACCAAATAATGCGGCTGACGATTGGGTCTCGGCCGGGCGCGTTGGCGGACAAAACCTCGCCTGTGTACTGTCGGCGTTGAAAAACGCCGCCGAACGGCACGGTGGCCCCGATCTTCGTCGCGACGGCCAGGCGGCCTACAGGTGTGCACCAACTGCCGAGAGCGTCGCCTTCGCCATAGCGCGAAGTTGAGATTCGGTAAGTTTTGTACACTTTGTCGTTCACCACCACCGCGAGTTTCTGTTCCGGAATACTGACCACCAGCTGTGTCTCAAGCACCGGCGCGGGGGTTGGCGTCGCGGCGACCGTCGGAGGCGAGCTTTGCGGTGTGGCAACTGGGGTGACGACAGGATTGGGGGAGGGACTCTGAGCCTGGCTTTGGATCACGAAGCCGGCCAAGAAAAACGCGATAAAGAGTTGTTTTGCCATCCTTTTTTATGCAACGGAAATGTCCCTGGGATTCCAAGGGGGGCGCATAAAGCGCTGCCATACGGAACAAAATGCGACGTAGGCGAAACCTATCTGAAACAGCATTAGAAATGGTACTGACAGAAATTCCCTAACTTGAAAAGCATGAAATACAAAGTAGCTAAAGTAGACCGCGAAAATAAATTCCACGACCGGGATGACTGTCCGGACCGCGGAGTAGTGGCTGCTCTTCCACTGTTGCCTGGCCCTTTCGATGCCGTACTTGGGCGTTCGATAGAAATCCGAGGTGCGATTAAAGACGGCTTCCAGCACTGCTCGAGCATTGTTAATCGATAGGCCAATGCCCAGCGCCAAGACAAACGGTAAAAACCAGATCTCGCGTTTCCAATCTTTCGGATAGAGTTCCCTTTGCGCGCAAAGATAGAAAACTGCGGTCGACATCGTCGTGGCAGCAAAGATCGGAAGGTCAATCAGCAACATGCGAACGACACCGCCTGCCACAGATGAATTACCGCCCGCCGAAGATGGATGGAGCAAGACGCACAGACAGACCAGCAACAGGTAGGCAAAATTCGCGGTCAGATGGGCCGTCGCTTCGACCTTGATGAAGAAAGGTAATTTGCTCCTCCAGATGCGCGGTAGAACCTTTTTACATGTCTGAATGGATCCTTTCGTCCAGCGATGTTGTTGCGATTTAAACCCGTCCATGTCGACAGGCAGTTCCGCTGGGGTCACGATGTCGGCCAGAAACACGAATTTCCATCCGCGCAATTGGGCGCGATAACTCAAGTCGAGGTCTTCCGTCAGAGTGTCATGCTCCCAACCGCCCGACTCGCCGATGCAGCGCCTCCGCCAGAGGCCGGCGGTGCCATTAAAATTGAAGAAGCGGCCCGTTCGACTCCTGGCCGTTTGTTCCAGTACCAGATGCCCGTCGAGCAGAATGGCTTGAGCGCGCGTCAGCCATGAAAAAGAACGATTGATGTGACCCCATCGGGTCTGAATCATCCCCACCTTTGGATCAGCAAAGTAATCAATGCTTTCCCTGAGGATGTTGCGTGGCGGAACAAAGTCGGCGTCCAGGATAAAGAAAAATTCTCCTTTGGCTTTTTTGAATCCGTTGTCCAAAGCCCCGGCTTTGAATCCGATCCGATTCTCTCGGTGCAGAACCACCGCATCAAATCCATTGTCCCGAAGCTTTGCCACCGTCCGCTCAGTTAATGCCCGAGTCTCGTCGTTGGAGTCATCCAAAACCTGGATCTCCAACTTATCTTTTGGATAATCGAGCTCGCTGATCGCTTTCAGTAAGCGTTCAATGACATGAACTTCGTTGAAGATGGGCAGTTGAACGGTGACGACCGGAAGGAGATCGAATTTGGCCGCTGCGGCGGGCTTTCGGTGACGATTTTTGAAGTAGAGATAAATAATCGAATACCGATGAATACCATACGCGGACAGCCCTAGAACGATCAGGAAATAGCAGATCCCCCAAAGCAATATCCCGACGTGTCCATGCATATTAATTAGTGATAATCAGAGGGTTAAGGCTCGAAAATCCCCGCGTCATGATGCCCCTTTGACTCCGATGGTCAAGTGGAAATCCTTTGCATAACATGTCTGGTCAGACGCAGATAAAGTCGATATCTTCAAGCAAACACGGATGCGAATCGGATTGCTGCCCTCGATCGCCGCCAGCTTTTTTGTCGGTTGGTCTTTAGCTTGCGCGCCAATTATCGAAGCCCAGGAGGACTCCGATATGTCGGCCGATTCTCATTTCCGGGAAGAACTCGGGGTCAATCAATACACCACGCCCTCGATCGAACATTTGTTCGATACGTTAGATTCCCTGAAGCCGATTCCCATCCAGGAGCTGACACGGCCACCGCGAGCGCTTCGGATTGACAACCGTGTGAAATTCGCGCTGAGCTTTGGGGTTCTCATTGGGGACGGGTTCCTGGCCGTTGAAGGGGAGGAGACGAAGGCCATCGAACCACTCGGCCGCGAGTTGCTCCGTCGCGCCAAAGGTCTTGGCGTCCAGCAGCGAGTCAGTCGTCACACCAAACAACTTCTTGATCTGGCCAAGCAATCCGATTGGAAAGGGCTTCGCAAAGAACTGATCGTCACCCAAAAAGATGTCGAAACCGCCATGCTCGACCTGCGCGACGAAGAAATGGTCCATCTTCTGAGCCTCGGCGGCTGGATCCGCGGGCTGGAGATTGGTGCTGCCAGCGTGGCGGCTGATTTTACGCCCGAACGGGTTTCCAAGCTGCGCCAGTTGGACCTGCTCGACTATTATCTCGAGCGGTTGGACACCCTTCCTGCGGCTTTGAAATCGACACCGCTCATCTCACAGATCGTTTCAGGCCTGAAAGAGGTCCGCCAAAAGCTGGCGGACACTGCCACCGTCTCGCAGGAAGATGTTTCGAACGTGCAAACGACCGCCCACAACCTGATTGCCCTGATTGAAGGCGATACCGCCACCGCCCAACGGGCAGAATAGTGCGGGGCCTCGCCGGACAATGTTACCCCCATGACCGTGCTGGCCACGATTGAAGATCGATAACGAGGACGAGCACGATTACGATAAGAAGCGCGGGCGCGGGCGAAGGTAGGGCGAAGCTCCGTCTGAGCCGGGGCTTACGAGGGCTCACCGACAATGTTGCCCCCATGACCGTGTTGGCCACGATTGAAGATCGATAACGAGGACGAGCACGAGCACGATTACGATAAGAAGCGCGGGCGGGGCGAAGGTAGGGCGAAGCTCCGTCTGAGCCGGGGCGTTCAGTTTGCACTCGCCTGCTAAGTCATCCCCTTCAAATCGGCCATTGGAATCGATCACGATGTGCGCGGCCATGGGGAAAATGCGGCGGCCTGGGTCGGGCACCGTGAATTAATCCAAACAAGAATTCATTCTGGATAACATTGTCCGGCGAGGTCCAGCGTGAAACCCCGGCTCAGGCGGAGCTTCGCCCTACCTTCGAAATTTAATTACACTTTTATCTTGTGTTCTTTCAGTTCTCTTCGAAATGTTAATAACAATATTTTACGTATGTGTCTGTAAAGCGGTATGAGCCGTTACTCACAAACTTCTGCCCCAGGCCCAGAGATGGTGAACGCCGTTGCCGAGATGCTCCGAAATTTAGAGCAAATCTCAGAGGATCCGTCCATCATCGGTCAGTGCCCCGAACTGCCAGGCGTAGTTCTCGACAAGGTGTGGGCCGGCTGTCTGGACCGCGATGGAGAAGAATACGCCAAGATTAATCGCGATTACCAAACCTTGAGAGCTCACTATTTTAAGTCCCTGGCATCGCACCCGGTCGGCAGAGCGTTGGCGGCGCTGGCCGTCGGCTCGACCGGCGTTGAATTAATGGAGCTCGGCCGCCCACCGGCCTCGGTCGCGGAAATTCGTTCTGCCCGCGGCAAACCGGTACGCGGGCGCCGCGAATCTTACAATTGCCACCACGTGGTCCCAAAAAGCGTTCGCCCGAATTCCGCGGTTGTTTCAATCAATCACCCAACCAATTTCGTCGTCGCCAAAACTACTCGTCGTGGTCTCGATCAATCGCAGAACCCCCATCACTTCTGGCACAGCCTCTTTCTTCACCCGCAGACCCATAATGCACCGGCAGAACCAATCCCGGTTTACGTGGTGCGTCCTCTGTTTCCATTTTATCCCCCGATCACTCAGGGTTTTCGCAGCGTCGACGAGATCCGCAAGAAACTTTCAGAACTCGGTGCCCCTCAGCTTCCGGAAATTTGGGAGAAGCGGATCTTGGAATTCTCAAAGGCCACGAAACACCAACCCTACGCTGTTCCAAAGGAATACCATGAGATCACGCGGATGTTCGGCGACCTTTATAAAGCCCAAAACAAAGATCCGGCAGTGAACGAACAAATGCGTTCCAGTCTCGCAGAGCAGGGAGCGAAATTAGCCGCCGATTTTTTACCGGCCGGTGCCTATGTGAACGGCAGACAATTGCCGGCAGAACACAGACCAAAGAAATTGATTCCGGTCATTGAAAGCCAAAAGAAGCCTGAAACGGTCGTTCAACCCTCTCCGGCGCGCCGAAAATCGCGCTCAACCAAACGCCTCATCCAAAAGTCCGCGACTCTCGCACCCACAAATCATCAGAAGGTTTAGATTCATGCCACTGAATACGCACTACTTGAAAGAATTGAGTGATCTTTTCGTGGAGGACCTGAAACGGTCCGACTATTACCGAAAACTTCCGGAAAACGAAAAGCGCGATCTCGACGTTCGGCTCTCCGTTGAGGCTTCGCAGGGGTTGTATCCCCTCCTTCCCGGCGCCGATGAGGCAGAACTACAGAAACTGTCGGAAGCGGTCCACGAAAAGCTCGGTGTTCGTTTGCCTCCGGAGCTGGCCGACATCCTTCGCCAAGTCGATGGCTTCTCTGAGAATGGAGTTTCACTCTACGGAGTCGATGGAGAGTTTCGCGATGACCGGTTCGATTCCGGACCTGGTCTCCTGGCCGAGAATCTCTTGAACTGGTCCGGTTTTCCCGAGACGCTTCAAAAGTATTTATTTGTTGGAGATTCAGATCTCTGGCATTTCGCCGTCGAACTGGCGACGGGAATAGCCGTCGCATTGCACAAATCGACGCTCAAACAGGCGCATCGCTTTTCGAGCGTGGAAGAACTGGTCAATGACATGATGCAGCAGGCGCTAGGCGATTTTGGTGACGACTCGGAGGATCCGGAGGAAGAACCGGGCAACCACTCAACAGGTTTTCATTTCTCCCGAAATTAGCCTGGCAATCTCGATCATGATCACACTTTCAACTCACCTTTTTATGGATCCACTCGACGAGCTATCGAACTTCCTGGTGCCGGTCAAATCCGATCAGTTGACCGGACCGATTTTGCATTCGGCCCCGCTCTTGGGATTAGATGTCTGGCAGGAAGCGATCGATTCTTTCGATGTCCAGGCGGAGGCGGAGACCAATGCCGGCCTTCCACTGGAACAGCAGCAATACCTGAGTGATCTGAGAGTGGACCGTTATCTCTACGATACACTCGCACGCGAATTCGATCTGCTTGACGTTTGGTTTCGCAAGAGTCCCACGCAGCCGGAGTCCGCGCGAGTGGCAGCGTTTCTCCGGCGCCGGCAACAATTCGGTGCCCGATCCTGGATTGACCAACAAGAGAAATTCTACCTCTGGGCGCAGAAAAATGAGCGAGACGATTTTTCCTCTTCGATCCTCGGATGGCGAATTCTTAGCCAGGAGTTGGCCGAATCCCTTCTCGCATGGTCCTCGCGGGAGCCTAACGACCCGCGCGGACAACAGATCCGGCTGTGGCGGGATTCGCAGGGATTCTATCCCCAGAATCGACTGAGAATATGGGCATTTCGGTTTCCCGAAGATGCCCGGGCGCCGCAGATCTTCGAATGGGAGGCGGCGATAAAACGCGAGATGTTTGAAACCCATCCGGAACTCCTGATTGGAGTTCAATAGGAACCCATGGAAAACCCCTTCGATCGACCGCCGATCAATGTCAGCGCGGCTCTAACGGATGGCCGCGTTCCAAAATGGAGAAAGGACTATCTTGCGAGTGTCTCCGCCACAACTAACGAAAAAGGGCGGCTGCTAGAGAGTCTGCGCACGGGTGAGGACCCTACGATCCGAGACGGCGTCAATCTGGCTTTGAGCCGTTTGCTCGATCCGGAAGCACCCAGAGATTCCTTCGGTAAGGCCACCTTCCTGGTCCATGACGGAACCGGGACCGGTAAATCGTTTCAAGCGATCCTGGCCGCAAAAGCGCTGGCCGCTGAGACGGGAGAACCGGCGCTGATCACCACGCGAGCCGATCTCATTCCTGCTCTCAGGCGCGACCTGGACAGGCTTGGCCTCGATGACTCCCAGATCGCTTTTGTCCCGATCGAACAGCTCGGCGCGTTTCTGAAGGATGCCCAAAGAGAGAAGATGCAATTTTCGGCAACGATTGTCGATGAAGCGCAGGATTGCCGAATCCCGGAAGTCCGCAAAATCTTGGAGCGAATTCCGGCCAGCAGACAGCTTTTTTTTAGCGCCACGCCATTTCATAACTTAGATGAGTTTTGTTATTTTTCCTCCAAGCTCACCGGCAAATCCAGTCACCAGGTCAAAGGCGAGATCACTGCAGCCAAAGATCTTCATCTCGCCGTCTCAGATCAACTCAGACAAATTACGTCAACCGGAGGAATGCTTCACCGAGAATTCCCCTTCTATGGGAATGTCCGGCCGCCCGAGCTTTTGCCGCTTAGCCCGGAATCGCGGACGGCAGAAACGCAGTTGATCAATGGATATGCGCGGCTGGTCGAGAACCGCAATTTTCCCTTCCGACGAAAGCTGAGAGAAGATCTGGCCACCGAGCTAAACACGGCTTCGGATGTGACCAAGGTCGATTCGATTCTGCAGCGAACGGTGGAGCTGCTATCGCAAAACAGGAAAGTCATTCTTGCCGGTGACGATCAGCCGGTAGCTTCTCGAATTCTGAGAGCACAAGATGGGTTGCCGAAGGAGACACCTGGTTTTCTCTCAGCCCTTCGCCTTGCCATGGCGGCGCACGGCATTGAATGCTCATTCATTCGTGCTTTTCCACAGAACAGCGAGGCTATACCGGCTCTCTCCGCGGAACGAGCTGCAATTGGAGCAAGGAATTTTGCAGAAATGGCCCGGTTTGTTGATGGCGCGTACCGGACAAGTGAAAGCGGCCAGCGACTCGAACTCCGAGACCGAAATCACAAGCCCATCTACGCACCAAGTCAGACCAACGTCATCCTCCTACCCTACGAGCAAGTCGCGGGTTGGCCCGAATTAAATCAGCGCTTTCCACAGGCCCCCGAGGTTTCGATGATCCTGACGCCGACAGCAAGCGCGGATCAGTTTATCCAGGCCATTGGTCGCGGCAGCCGTCGCAATAGCCAAGGCCCGACCGACATCCATCTGGTTGCCAATGACAGCTGCGCTGATCGCCGCCGGCTCAGCCAGTTGTTGAAAGGCCTCCAGTTCATTGCCACTACGGGCTCGCCAGCCATCGCTCCGTTTTTACAACTGGCCGCCGATTGCCTGGAGTGGACATCGATCCAACGTACAGCACAAGACCAGAGTTTGATTCAACACCAGAAAAACCAGCAGCCCAAGAGCGCTCGGATATTCGATCCCAATCGCTGCCGTACGCCACAGTCTCGGTCCGGCGTTCGCCTATAGCGTCCTGACCACCAAAGAACGATTTTCAGTCTGGACCTCGCGGATCGCGGTAATCTGCGGGATGTCAACACCGGTTTCATCCCTTTTGGCTGTCTACGGTTCCTTGCGCCGCCGCAGCTTGGCGAGACAAGGATTCGATGTCGTCCGAGATCTTCGGTTTTACGCCTACGGTGTGCTGAGGGGCCTTCTTTTCAGCCAGAAAGGGTATCCGGGAGTTCTCGAGCAGCCAGGACGAGTGCCGGTCGAGATTTATCGCGTCCTCAGTGAATCCGTGTGGGAAACGCTCGACCGGTACGAAGGATATCGACCCTCGCATGGATTTCGGTCTCTTTTCTACCGAAAAGAGGTCACCCTCCTGCATCCGGAAATTCGGGCATCCGTTTACTTTCTGGGACGGGAGACTCCTCGGGGAACCATATCTCCCTGGAAATGACATAGATTTTCAGTCGAAACGGCAGGCTAAAAATTTCTGTTTTCAGGCATAGCGTTGATCCGAATTCGCATTGATACTCGTTCGGTGGTGCCGAAACCCGATTAACTCCAAAAGCCGATTCAACAACTAAACCGCGAATTCGGCGGCGTCTTTTTGGCAAATCACGATGAAGATTATGGATACTCCCTTCGCAATAGCGACCGCCGTCGAGAAAGAAGCTGGAAACAATTACCGGATCGATATCGAAATCATTGTTCCAGTGACCCTTGAGAAATTCCGATTGGACTTGAACGAACTCGTTGATCAACCGCATCAGATCGGCGGATTTCCGGCCTCTGGCGAGTGGGGAAACGTTGTGGTGACCACGCGGGGTCGCCCAAAGTTGAAGCCAGGAGATAAAATCCCGGTCGTCGTGCAGGAGTCATAATTCGCTAAAAATGTCCTGCAGATGCGAGCCGCTTGAGAAGGCTATGAGGCGGCGATCGCGTCTCCGATAGCGAAATCCGGCAACACCGCAAACCGGAGGGCGATCGCTCGATGTTGGTTGATTAGGGACGACCGGGGCAGACCTGAAAGACAGGTAGGGGTAGGCCCTGATATCGTCCACGGTGTGAACAGCTTGTGAACAACCTCGCTAATCCGCGGTAGCAATGCGGCTACGACCGGCGCAAGTATGACATGTCTTCAGTTGCAGCGAGGAGAATCGGAAACGTTACCTCCGCTCCTCCTTTTTGGAATGAGTCCTGCTCGATGTGAATAACTTTTCTCATCCAGGAGATTGCTCTTGCAAGGGTCAAAATGACGAAGCGCGATAGGGAGCTCTTCAATATCATTGCGCATCGCGACCCTTACGGAGGAGGTCGGGGGCACCCGTGCGACGCAAACTGGAGTCCGTTCCGGACTTTTCAGCTAAGGCATCCGGCCAGGATATCACCGACGTTAAGTTCTCCAGACCTTTCAATTCAGAAGCATGGCGGAACAAACCACAGACGGCGAATACCTTTGCGATTGCGAACAGAGACTTCCTTTCGCCGTTTTAACCGTGTGGATCTGTCGATTTTGCGGAGAACTGCATGAAAGCGTCACCAATTGCGCCTGCGGCAAATGCGTTCAATCCTTCGCGCCAATTCCTGTTGATTTGCGTGTAGTTTCCCGGACCGCGAACTTGGAATAAATATTGTACGCGGGCAGATTTGGAGCTTAGAAAGCGAAAATGGCTCGAAAAACAAAGATCTCTAATCCGAAACGTCCTCTCGGCCCATGCTCGCTGACGAAACCAGCCAGAAGAGAGAGTCGCTCGGAGGAAGCGCAAAGCGCCTTCAATCGGTGTCCGACTTATTCAAGCGCCTCGGGATTTGAGAAAATGCCGTCCTCAGTAAAAGAGGCGACTAGCGCCCCGGCGTCGCGACCGTTCCAAGTTTCATGATAGGCGCGGGCAACCTCAGTCGGTTTAGTTGTCGTACACTTCATTTTGTGACACTTAGCCTACATTTTGCAATACTTTTATCTTGTTTCATACCTTGCGCCCGTCGTTGGCAACCACTTCACCATGATTTGCGAGACGGTGCACCAGATGACGATCGTCGGTCACATCGCCTTGGGCGCAGCTAGCCCACTCATGGCCGTTAACTTTCAAACCCATGTGTAGTGGTGACTATTACAAAAAATTAGGATAGCCGGCTACTCAGCCTAGTCGGGAGGCATTTTGTTACGTTTTTTTCGTTCACTTGCAAATATCTATCTGTCTAATATTAATAATGGATGATGTGCGGATAACAGTCACCAATCCGATTTGGCGCCCGTTTTCTGACCAGAGGGATGGCGGTTCGCGGAGGCTAAATCCTCCGAGATCTGAAGACCCTTTGGGGCCAGATGCGAAGAGCTATTGAAACAGAGGGTCTCCCGCGTACTTTATAGGACTGGAAGGAGGAATCACAATGCCATACGGATCAGTCGAAACCTCCGAAGAGGTTGAAGTTTATGCTAGTTGGGCCTTAATCATGGTGAGAATGACTTGCGGATCAGACGGAGCAGACTCTCGGGCTGTCGTTCAAGAGAAATTGCATCCTGCGATTGCAGAACCAGAGTTCACTCCTCTAAATTTGTCGTACATGATTGTCCCCCGCTAGCGCTAGGGTCACATCGCAAGCCGGGACGGCTGGAAGCCTCCGGCGCAGGCAGGGCGAAGGCTCCGCCTGAGCACCTGAGCCGGGGGCTTCCGCGTTGCCTCGCCTAAGAGGTCACCCCTACAGCTACAGGATTTGTCGACCTATGACTCAGGATTTCGATGGGAGGTTGTATCGCAAGGATGGCGGGAAACCCCGGCGAGGTAGGGCGATGCTCCGTCTGAGCCGGGGTCTCCCGTGTTACCTCGCCTATGACGTCACCCCCTACAGGATTGTCGACCTATAGACCCAGCAATTTGATGGGAGGTCTGCGCAAGGATGGCGGGAAGTCCCGGCTCAGGTAGGGCGAAGCTCCGTCTGAGCCGGGGTCTCTCGTGTGACCTCGCCTATGACGTCACCCCTACAGAATTGTCGATCAGTGGACCTAGGAATTCAGGAATTTATGGGGGACATATTGCAAGGCAGGATAACGCGCAAAGCCCCGGTTCGGACGGAGCCTCACCCTACCAGCGCTGGGTCTCCCACAACACCTGTGGCAGTCAAACCCCTATAGGGTTTGTCGACCTATGAACCCAGGAATTCATGGCGGGTCATTTTGCAAGGCAGGATAACGCGCAAAGCCCCGGTTCGGACGGAGCTTCACCGTACCACGAGAGAATTTGGAAATTTCAGAACTGCGTCCGGCGGGGCTCGAACCCACAACCTTCGGCTCCGGAGGCCGACGCTCTATCCAGTTGAGCTACGGACGCGAATTGGTCGGATGGTAAATCTTCTTCTTGGCGGCGTCAAACACTCGAGAGGGCCACGTAGCGGACGATTGGGGCGAATAATTCTCATGCGCGGCAATCGGGGAAGCCTCGGCGCAGGCGGTGCTTCGCCCCTATCGACCCTTCGGCCGTTGACGGGAACACCCCGCTGACACTGGCACTGACACTGGCAACTGCTCAATTCTTTCACCATTCGCTTGCGAAATCGATCACCTTGGTATTTGAAAGGAAGCCAATCCAAGCGCCCAGGAATTATTTCTCATGCAAAAGACAGTACACCGGATCCATTTTTTAGGAATTTGCGGCACGGCCATGGGCGCGGTGGCCGCCGCTTTCCGGGAACTGGGTTTCACGGTTACGGGGTCCGACGACAACGTCTATCCTCCCATGTCCACTTTCCTCGAAACCAGAGGAATCAAGATTTCGGCCGGATTCAGACCTGAAAACATCCCGGCGGACGCGGACCTGGTGGTGGTTGGAAACGCGCTTTGCCGTGGAAACCCTGAACTGGAGGCGGTCCTGGACCGAAAATTGCCTTATTGTTCACTTCCGGAAACCCTCAAGGATTTTTTTCTGCAGGGAAAAAGCAATATCGTGGTCACGGGAACGCACGGAAAGACAACCACCACTTCGCTGATGACCTGGATTTTTCGCGAGGCTGCCTGCGACCCCGGTTTTTTGATCGGCGGCATCGCCAGAGACTTGGCGCAGGGCGCGGCCTTTGGCCATTCGAAGTATTTCATTCTAGAAGGAGACGAGTACGATACGGCTTTTTTCGATAAGCGATCCAAATTCCTGCACTACCTTCCCGAGACCGTTGTGATCAATAATATCGAGTTTGACCACGCCGACATTTTTCCGAATCTGGAGGAAATCAAGGTCAGCTTTCGGCGCCTGGTCAATATTGTGCCGGGCACAGGGGCCATTTTCGTGAATGCGGATGACCCGAATTGTACAGAAGTGGTTGCGAAGTCGCTCAGCCGGGTTTTCACAGTCGGTTTCAAAGAAGAGGCTACCCATCGAATTACGGAGGTCCGATACCACAGCACCGGATCAGATTTCGTATTTTGCGGCCATCGATTTCAGTCGTTGCTGATGGGGGAATTCAACGTGCGAAATACAGCCATGGCAATCTCGGTTGCGCTCGCGTACCAGTTGCCGGTTGAAGTTATCCAAAGCGCGGTGACGCGCTTTGCCGGAGTGGCACGTCGACAGGAGATCCGCGGTGAGGTCAACGGAATCAAAGTCATCGACGACTTTGGCCATCATCCGACAGCGATTCGTGAAACACTTTCCGCGCTGAGATATCGATATCCGGGACAAAAAATCCTGGCCATCTTTGAGCCGCGGTCGAATACAACACGGCGAGCCATTTTTCAGACTGCCCTTCCGGAAGCGCTAAAGCTTGCCGATGTGGTCATATTGGCCCGAGTGGCAAGACTGGATCAGCTGCCACCGGACGATCGATTGGATCCAGAACGCGTGGTCCAGATGATCCAGGCGAGCGGTATCCCCGCGTTCTACGAACCCCAGGTGGAAGACATCTTGCACCGGGTCAAGCCTCTGGCCAATCCCGGCGATGTGATTGTCGTTTTCAGCAACGGCGGTTTCGAAGGGATTCACCAGCGCTTATTGAAGGAGTTAGCAGCCGCATGAATTTCGAGTTTCAACGGCATCGGGTCCACGACTATCCGTTTCTGAACAAACGGTGGAAGAATCTTGCCCAGAAAGCGGGGTTGCAAGGCATGGTCTACTGCACAGCGGAAGATTTCGAGCTGCTCTGTTTCATCTCGCCAGCACTGGAAAGTGCAAGCGGAATCTACTTATCTGCAGGAATTCACGGCGATGAACCGGCTTCGACAGAGGGGCTCTACCAATGGGCGGAACTCCATCGCTCAATTCTGCGGGAAATACCTGTGATCATTTTTCCATGCCTTAATCCCTGGGGTCTGATGCACAATCGGAGAACAGATTCTGAAAACAAAGATCTGAATCGCTGCTATCATTTGGATATCATTCCGCGGATTAATGCCCAAAAAGAGGTGTTGCGCGGCCGAAAATTCCGTCTGGCGATGTGTCTTCACGAGGATTACGACGCCCAAGGAGTTTACCTTTATGAGATCCGGAAGAAACTAACCCCTTTTGGGGGTGAACTCCTCGCGGCGGCCGGCTACCATGTGCCGATCGACGCTCGCCGGACCATCGAAGGCCGGAGAGCCGATCAAGGTTGGATTGCTCGCAAAATCGATCTTAAGAAGTTCCCCATGGTTGCGGAAGCGATTTATCTCGCGCTCCACCATAGTGAGCGAACAATCACCGCGGAGACACCTTCCGAGTACGATCTCGCTCCAAGAATTCAGGCTCAAATTGCAATGATCCAGCGGGGAATCGAGCTGAGCTTTGTTTGACCTTAGCCTGCATTGATCACAAATCCTTAGGATTTGTGATCGATGCAGGCTCTAGCAGCGGAACTCTACGGCTACGCCGGAAAATTCCACTGCTTTTTAGAGAGGAGGGTTTAAAAACAATTTGCTTCGATGCACCAATTCACAAAAAGGCTCTTAAAAAGACGCACAGCGTCTGATTAAGAGCTTTCCAGCCCGCAATGAGCTCATCGCTTCGGACTTCGCGTGATTTTTTGCGGGCTAGCCGCCCGCGGAGCCTTCTCCACCGGGTTTGGTCATCTCGACCGGATCCAATGCCCGGTTCAGCTCGGCTTCCGGAAGCACCTGTTTTTCGCGGCAGATCTGACGCACGGTTTTCCCGGTCTGAGCGCTCTCCTTGGCAATCTCAGCAGCACGATCGTACCCGATGATGGGAGCCAGGCTAGTGACCATGGCCATGCTGTACTCGACTAATTCCTGACACCGGGCACCATTTGCCGTGATCCCACTGACACATTTGTCCTGAAATGCTCGAACGACATTGGTCAGGAGTCGGATGTTCTCGAGAATATTATGGGCCATCATCGGCATCATGACGTTCAATTCCAAATTCCCATTGGCTCCTCCCCAGCAAATGGCCGTGTCATTGCCGATCACCTGCGCGCACACCTGCATCACCGATTCGCACATCACCGGATTGACCTTGCCCGGCATAATTGAACTGCCCGGCTGGGTGGCAGGCAACTGAATTTCACCGATACCGCAACGAGGACCACTGCTCAGCCAGCGAATATCATTGGCAATCTTGAACAGACTGACCGCCAAGGTTCGCATTTCGCCGCTGGCCTCGACCAAACCATCTTTCGCTCCCTGCGCCTCAAAATGGTTGCGGGCCTCCCGAAAGGCCATGCCAGTCCTGTTCCAAAGATATCCCATGACGCGGCCGGAAAATTCCGGGTGACAATTTAATCCGGTTCCGACCGCTGTTCCTCCAAGGGCCAGTTCTTCGACCGCAGCGATAGCATTCCCTGCCCGGAGCTTGCCGTGTTCAATCTGTTTGGCATAGGCACTGAACTCCTGCCCCAGTCTGATCGGAGTGGCGTCCATCAAATGCGTGCGCCCGATTTTGATAATGTCCCAAAATTCCTGCGTTTTCGTTTCGAGTCCATGCTGCAGGTGTTCGAGAGCCGGCATTAGATCGTTGCGAATGGATTCACCCACAGCGATATGGATGGCGGTCGGAATCACATCGTTACTGGATTGCCCCATGTTCACATGGTCATTGGGATGGATCGGATCTTTCAGCCCAATCGGCTTGCCCGTGATCTGACTCACCCGGTTCGCGATCACCTCATTGGCGTTCATGTTGGTGCTGGTGCCGGAACCGGTCTGGAAAATGTCGAGCGGGAAGTGGCTGTCCAACTTTCCCTCGATGACCTCTTCCGCAGCCTGAACGATGAGGCGGGCACGCTCTTCGTCGAGTCTCTCAAGATCCCGATTGGCCTGTGCGGCGGCCCATTTGACAAGCCCGAGCGCACGAATCAATGGACGACCGAAGCGATATCCGCTGACGGGAAAATTGAGGACCGCGCGCTGGGTGGTGGCGCCATACAACGCTTCGGCAGGCACTTCCATGGCGCCCATGGAATCTTTTTCGAGTCGTGTTTCCATAGTTGGGATTGACTACAGATGCGCTTAGCACTTCGAAAATGAAAGCCGATTCTTCATGTTCGATTCGCCCCCTGATCCGTGCTGAAATCGGTAATCTGGCTAGAATCCGCTGGCGAAACGGGTTGTTGGCCGAGTTCAGAGAGGCTCCGGTTGCACGGTTTTCGGCTATTATACCTTGTTTGATGCATGTTATTTGCCAGTTATGGAATGGGCTGCTTGACGGACTGGACATATTTTCATAACTGTCTTACTGTAAATTCTAACTTTTTCATCCGATTGATCACCTGTGAGTGAAACTCCTAAATCATAATCTTCTTACTGTAAAGGAAACTGCCGAGTACTTACGGATACCTCTTCCCACCGTTTACTACCTCGTCCAAAGAGGGCAAATACCGGCGATTCAAATCGGCGGACGGTGGAGAATTAAGAAATCTTCACTCGATCGAGATATTCTCCGCCAGGATAAACAGGGCCAACCAACTGTATTGGTGGTGGATGATGACCCTGAACTTCAGGAATTGTTTAAAGTCATTTTTGAAGAAGATCGGGTTTAGTCGGGTCGTTGTCGGAACGGCCAAGGACGCCATCGCAAGTTTGCGAAAACAAAAATTCGATCTGACGTTTTTAGATTTGCAGCTACCGGACGCACCCGGAGATCAAGTTTAGATGGCCAACAAGAAGCATCTATCCGGACCTGAAGGTCATCGTTATTACCGGCTACCCAGAGAGCCAGGTACTGGATAGAATCTTGCAGGTAATCCCGTTACAGCACTGAAATAGCCGCATAAATCGAGCAGTTGAACCAAACGGTGAAAATCCTTGGTCACTCCACCTCAAGGGTTGAACCGTAGGAATTGCGTAGTCATTATTTTGGGCGCATCGTCTTTCTCTTGCTCTGTCCGGCCGAAGAAGGCTACCTATTGAGCAGACTTTCGCGGCGCTTCAGGCCTGTATTTCGGAAACCCTCACTGGGCGGCTTTCCCGCCAACTCTGAGCGGCCGCCAGAGCCAACCGGAGCGTTTCCAGAGCATCCTGCGGCCCCGGCGAGGGCTGCTTTCCTTGCTGTAGTGCCGCAAAAAAAGCCTCAAGCTCCAAGCGATAAGCCGCTGCAAAGCGGTCAGGGAAATTCTCAAAATGATCGAAGCTGGAACTGAAATCTTTGGCAAAGAGAAGCGGTGTTTTTTGTGGAGCTTCGACGGACGATTTTGCCAAATGCGCCGGCGATTTCTGTTCGAATATCGTATCCCCAGCTGGAGTGACGTGAAGTCTCCACCACGCCTAGTGCCCCGTTGGTGAACCGCAGCAGAGTAACCGCGGCGTCGGCGTCTTTGGCTGTGGCAAATCTTTCATCGACTAAAACAGTACCCCAAGCCTCCACCTCCTCGACCTCACCGACCAGAAAGCGGGCCAGACTAAGATCATGCACCGCCATATCCAGAAATATTCCACCGCTCCCCAGCAAAAACTCCAGACTGGGCGGATAGGTGTCACGACTGAGCGCACCAAAAAGCTCGATCCGGCCTAGCTCGCCCGCTTCGATCTTTTGTTTAGCCCGGGCATAGCCAGGATCGAAACGGACGGATAACCCCAATTGAACTGGGATTCCTCGCTCAGCGATGATATTGACGACACGCGTGGTCTCGGCCAGATCGAGCGCGATCGGCTTTTCGCTAAAGACCGCCTTGCCCGCCTGAGCGGCCAATTCGAGAAACGCGCGTGGGTGTCGGTCGGAGTAACGATCACGACAGCATCCACGGAAGGATGAGCAATCGCCTTCTCGATATCTGTCAGCGCTTCCTCGGCACCTGA
>CAWBYX010000029.1:0-73142 GCA_963793135.1 uncultured Verrucomicrobiae bacterium | reverse complement strand
CAAGATTTCGTCGATTTGCCGCTTCAGTTCCGATGGAGACTGAAAACGGTCCTCCGTCTGCTTGGCGAGCATTTGTTCCTGCAGGGCGGCTATTTGCGGATGAATCTTGGCGAGAATTTCCGACGAGAGCGGCTGGCTGAGGTGTTGATTAATCACGCTGGCCATCGAACCGTTAAATGGCGGACGTCCGGTGAGCATGAACCAGAGCGTCGCGCCGAGAGAATAGATATCCGACCGAATATCGATTTCCTTTTCTTCCAGTTGCTCCGGGCTGGCGAATTGTGGCGTCCCGCGAATCCCCCCATGGATACAGTCACGGATTGGTCGGCTGCTACCCCGAGCGACTTTGCCAGACCAAAGTCGATCACCTTCACGAGTAAATGATCCTCTTCCTCATCAACGACGAGCATGATGTTGGAAGGCTTGATGTCTCGATGCACCAGTTTTTGGCGGTCCGCGGCAATCAGGGCACGCGAGACCTGTCGGGTAATTCTAAGAGCAAGGTCCGGTGGTAACGGACCTTCTGCTGGACGCGCCGCTCTACTGTCTCACCCTCCACGTACTCCATCGCATAGTAGAAACAGCCTTCAGAATTGCCCAAATGAAAAACCGTGGCCACATTGGGATGCCGCAGACTGGCGGCGGCTCTCGCTTCCCGCAGAAAACGCTGACGCGCCGTTTCACTGTTCAGGAACTGAGGGTTAATCACCTTCAGTGCGACATCTGAACGTAAATTGGTGTCGAAAGCCTTATACGTGACCCCCATTGCGCCCCGTCCGAGTTCCCACAAGGAACCATCGGCATGCCGCTTGATCACGAAGTGCTCGAACTTGTCAGTCTCACCCATACCTCTCAAACGCTACCGGAGCGACAATGTCCTGATCTACTCCGGTTTGTCTATATAAAGTCGCGCGGGGTCCGTGGCATTCGGATCCCGAAATATCGGAACGGGATGATTCGAGATCAGTTGGTATCCCGTCAGGACAAATTCTGGATAAAAGCTGTTGGACGCCGGTTCGTAGACCGTCTGCCCGGAAAAATATCCCTGCAGACGATATTCATCGTTGACGTCGGAACCCGGCGCGTTGGCCTGACGATCAGGAGCCAGCTTTTTCTGCTCGTTCATCATCACGAGTTTCGCGCTGCTCCATGGTTGACGCGGCTGCCGGATGTATCCCCAGAAGAAATAGTTTTTCCGGTAAAATCGTCTTCCAATGAAATAGTTCCCCGGAGGCTCATTGGCGATCGTCTGGTTAAGAAGGGCGTGAGATTGGTTAAATTCATCCTGGGTTGTCTCGCAACCAGCAAGCAACAGGGCCGTAAACGCTAAGGTGAGAAATGCAATCCGCTTCATCATAAAAGGCACTCAATTGCGCACTCTATTTTTGCGCGGCAATAGGTGCGAGATTTATCTGGTCAGCCTCTCGCCCCCTCAGGGCGAACTCGTTTATTTTGAGGGTTCCCAGGGTTGAAACCGTGGGCTGAGTCCTGTAGCCACCTTCGGGGCATAAATCACCCCGAACTGAGCTCTCCAAATGTCCAAACTGCAGTCCCAGAGTTAAAACTCTGGGACTGAATCCTACAGCCCACTTGAGGCGAAAAACATCCCAAATCTGCGCCATCTCAGCCAACTCTCGCCCGCGATTTGATTTGAGCGACGAGCGCAGGATTCTGGTGCAACTCGGACAGCAAAGCCTCAATGGCCCGCAACGTCTGCGGGCTGATGTAGTGCTCCATTCCCTCTACATCATGGTAGATCACCTCCTCTGTAATTCCGAGAGTGCGCAGGAAATCGGTCAACAGTTGGTGACGCTGCATAATATTGCGCGCCACAGTTTCTCCGGCAGTGGTTAGGACCAGTCCTCGATACTTCTCGTATTTCAGTAACCCTTCGGCATCCAGCCGTTGGACCATGTTCGTCACGCTGGCCTGAGAAATCCTGAGTCCCTGTGCAATATCCGCCACCCGCGCGTAGCCTTTCGTGTTGATCAGGGCGAGAATCTGTTCGAGATAGTCTTCCACGGCGGTCGAGCGACTTGCGGGCGCCGGCTTTGTTGGCATAGAGGACCAGTATTGCTTAAACGGGAAGCAGGTTCAATACTTTCGCCGACACGGCCACCGCCGACCCGCCGACACGTTCTGCCCGCCGCCGGCATTGAAGACGGCAAAGCGGGGACGCTTCGCATACAACGCCCATCGCCTATACGTGTTCCCAAAGGCCCAACTTCAAGGCGTTGACCTGGTGATTGAACCCAACGCAGGTCACCAAAGCCTGTCCAGAGGAACATGCACGTGTTTCCCGGTTGAGACTGGCGAGTTTGGATCCGGCGGCCAGAGTGCCCGGCAACAACTGATGACGGAGGACCAGCCCGGCAACAGCAACCTGCAGCAAAGCGCTCGCACCCAGCGCCTCGCCAATCGCCGGTTTTGGGGCATAGACCGGAACCGTCGGGTAAAACTCGTCAAATACCTGACGCTCCACCTCGTCTGCGAAGGTGCCGTTGGCACTACTGACTATCACCTCCGGCAATCCCTCTCTGCCCGGGCTACCAAAGACTTTTCTGGCGACCGATTCGCTCTCCTGGAATGAATGAAACGGCAGACCCGGCGAGGAACCGGTAATCGCCAGCGCTCCCGTTCGCCCAATCAGGACCGCGGCAGCCCCTTCTCCAAAAATTGTCCCGCCCGATCGGCCATAAACTTCGAACTGATCCCGGCTCGTCGCCATGCGCCAACTGGCAAAGGCGTCGGCCAATAACCAGTCCGCTTCCTCGGTACCCACCACCAGACAACGTTCAAGCTTCGGCTGAATAGTGAGCAGTTCAGTGGCGAAGTGAATCGCCTCCAAGCCAACCGACGAATCTCCGACTAAAGTATAGCTATGTTCATTGACATTGAGAAGCGCCGCCAGATGACTTGCTGCGGCATTGTACACCGTCTCGGGGAACAACAGAGGGCTCGCGCCACGGGCGCCCAGCGTCACGATCTCGTGATAAAAACGGCGGGTGTAATTGACCCCGCCCGAACAAATGGCGAACACCACGGCGGTCGTCGTGGCCAAGCCGATGCCCGGTTTCAGTCCGGCGTCGCTCAGCGCATCAAATCCCGCGACTGCTCCGAGCAGTGAGATGGTCCCGGATCGGCGCAGACGCGGTTGACGCCCAGTCTCCTTGACAAACTTCAGGGGGACCGGGCACGAGAAATAATCTCGATCAGCGAGTCCATTCGTGAAGAGCGCGCTGGGCGCCCGCTCACCGCGGCAGAGAGCAGACCATGTCTCCTGGCCCGTACCACCCAAAGGCGTCACGGTTCCAATTCCTTGGATAAAAAAACTCATACGTGCTTCAGGATCAGCGTGGCGTTGGTCCCGCCAAAGCCAATTGAATTCGAGAGCACATAACTCAGGCGCGCCGCTCTGGACTGATTGCCGACCACTTCAAACTTCCAGATCGGATCCGGCTCGACAAAGTTGATATTGGGCGGGAGAAACTGCTCGCGTAATGCCAGCACACAGAACGCCGCTTCGATGGCGCCTGCCGCCCCTAAAGCATGGCCCATCATCGATTTCGTTGAGCTGATGGGAACTCGGCCACAAAGCTCCGAGATGGCAGCACCTTCGGTGGCGTCGTTGAAAATCGTCGCAGTTCCGTGGGCGTTGACGTAATCAATGGCGTCTGCCGCCAGATCTCCGGATTCAAGAGCTCTCTGCATGGAGAGCTTCGGGCCGATCCCGGAAGGATGAGGCTGAGTCAGGTGATACGTATCCGTGGAGACGCCATAGCCCACCATTTCCGCCAGAGCGATCGCCCCGCGGTCGGCCGCGCTTTTCTCCGACTCCAAAATCAGAAAGGCCGCACCTTCGCCCAAGACCAATCCCGTTCGATTCTTGTCGAAGGGACGGATTTTTTCTGGTGTTGCGGCCTGAAGCGAATCGAAGCCGACAAAAACCAACTCGCACAACGGCTCGTAACCTCCACACACGACAGAAGTGCGCAGCCCGTGCCTGACGAGCTCGAAACCATGACCGATCGAATTGGAACCCGACGAACAGGCGTTAGTGAGAATCTGGGTCGGGATTCGCAATCCATTCAGCTCGAGCGCGTCTTGGATCGGTTTTTGCGGCGTGTAATTGCCTACCAGGCACGCGAAACCCTTCCTGGATTTAGTAGCCAACAGGCGCCGGTAAAAGATCTCTCCGTAACTCATTCCTCCACCTGTCGTTCCGACCACCATCAGCTCGGGTTGAGCGCCCTTGGCATTTTCGCAAGCCTCTCGCAACGCCAGAGCGGCCATCTTCGCACCGCGGTGCAAGCGATGAGCTCTGCGCCCGGCTGGAATTGCTTCCTTCAACCATTCATCTGGAATCTGGCCCGCCGTCTGACAGCGTGTCTCGGTGACATCGAAACTTCTAACCAGGGTTACGGAGTCCTTTCCTTCCACCAAAGATCGAAGGTTCGCATTTGTATCCGAGCCGAGCGGCGAGATAACTCCGAGCCCAGTCACGAAAACACGATGCGGTTTGTCAATGCCCACCATCATCGACATACTTCCGTGCGCGGGTTGCTCAGGTCAACGAGAAGAACGAGTCAGGAGCCAGGAGGTAGGTGAGGCGTCCTCGCCTTGCTTCTTGAGCGTAAGCGTTTTTTGCCCTGCAGGGGCTATAGGACTCAGCCCAGGGGAATTATCCCTGGGCGTGGAGTTTGCACATTGTAGAAAGTCACGCCGTGAAGTTTCTGCCCCAAAGGCAGACTTTTTTAGGCGGGTGTTGATTTGCCTGTAGCACTAGAAGAGCCAGCTAGGGCAATGTTCCACCGCCAAAAAGAGTCTAATTAAATGTGGCGGTACTCATCGCCATCGGTCTCTCAATCCCTACAATTCGAATTAGCCGGTCCTCGGTACCCAGCACCGCAACATCATCAACGATGATCGGTTTCCACCCTCCGAAAGCGGAAATGCGTCGCGCCTGCATTGAGCGCTCGACACTATCTGAAATCGCTTCAGCGTCAGCAAGTGAACGCGGGTTCTCAATCCACGGCTCGCTATTGCTCGCGATCGCAGCGGCATGCAACGGTTTACCCTTTCTTAACCGCAGGAGCGATAAACGGAGGGAGTAGCGCCGCTTCTGCATCTCAACCTTGGGACGATAGGATTTCATTGAACTTCTTTTTCAATCTTTCCACGCTCTATAAGTGTAGCGGACCGAGAACCTTGAGTCGAGTAGGTCTCCGCGGACGAGAGTGTGTTCGCAGATTGAGGATGGTCGCCCCATAACCCGGAGACCCAGCACGTTGGTATCCATAACGGCCCGGATCACGGATCACTTGGCCTCGCAGCCAGTGGATTCCTTTTCGTGCCGGTGCGCGGCGAGAAGCGTTCATTGTTGTCCAGGACCAAATTCATAAGCTGACCAAACTGAATACGGGCGATATGAGCATCTATCTCCTGCAGTCTTCAGTCCGTGCGTGCTTATACGCGAGAATCCGTTCATCGGCGGTTAATAGGGTCGCTTGATAAGTTCGTGCCGTGGCTACCAAAACGCGATCAGCCGGATCGCGATGAAACGAGTCGGGTAACGAGTACGCCTCCAGAGCGATCGCAAAGTCAACATTCACCTGCTGAAAACGCAGATCTCGAGCCGAATCCTCCATCCACATGTTCAGGCTTACTGAAAGGATCACCCTTTCGTCCAAGCACAGGCGAGCAATTTCAAGAGCTGAAATAGCACTGACGAGTCGATCGTTCCCAGCCTTCAGAAGCAGAGCTTTGGTCCGCCGTCCCAGCTTTTCCGGCGCCTCCACGGCCCACAGCCAAACATGGGTGTCCAGCAGCAGAGTCATCGATTCATTTCCCAATCGGCACTGAAATCGAACTGAACAATGTCGCCTTTAAAAACCGCCCGACCGGTTCTTGAACCGAGCTTGACGGCTGTCTCCCCTGGTTCCTCGAAAGGAACCACCTTTGCTACCGGTCGGCCCCGCAACGTGACGATCAGCGGTTGCCGCGTAGTCTGAACCCGTTTGATCAGCTCGATGCATCTCGCCTTAAACTCGGAAATCAAAACCCGTTCCATCCCCAAAGATCAAACTGACTCTGGACCAAGTCAACTCGACTTGGTCATTAGGGCTTCGATAGAGTTGTCAGTGTCAGTTGCCAGTTGCCAGTGAGGAAAGAGGCGTTCGGCGGCATAATGCGAAACGCCTCATAGCGTTCGCTTTCTTGGATTCTTGGCTCGCCGGGTTCCTCGAACCGCAAGATCTCGACAGTTCGTTTACGAGCAAGTTGCACCTCGGCTTCCGATTCGGTACGCTCATTAAGAATGTGCCTTTAATGATGCAATTGCCACCTTTGAGGAACGTCAATCTGCTAGACTTGCCAAGATCGTCCGCAATGTCACGCGTGTCCCTTTCAGGATGGTTTCACCACCACAAATCTCTGGATCCCGTTGAAAATAGTCTGCGAAATTCATTGTTGGCAAAGCGCGATCCTCGGCTCCCACCGCCGTTCTGTGCGTTGAAGCAATTGGAGCTCATCGCCTAAGCCGAACGGGCTGGTTTCAGCCTGGAGCAAATCCAAACGCTCCGACGCTTCCTTATTCGCTGCACTGTCTCAGTCCCCTCACCTCTCATCGACTGGAGATCAGGCGAACCAACCAACCGAGAAGTAAAAGCAGGAAATATCCTAAAGCGATCACTACGACCCAAGACAGAATTGCGAATAATAGAAGCCACAAGCAAGACGCTCTGCCTTCGGCAGGCTTTTGGTCATCCTTGTCCGACATAAGATCCCCTTCTCTTTCGTGCCATGATTGCCCCGCCGTGTCGGGCGGCCTGGTGCCGGCGCCGTCTTTCTTAAACGAACTCTCGATGGGTAGTAAAGCGCGAATCGGGTCAAGATTGAAAACAGTCCAAGGATGTTTATGCATCGCGGAGTAGCGCAGATCGAGTTTAGAGTCAACCGAAAGGGCGCATCCGTATGGCCCTGATCGAGGACTTTGATCGAAATACCCTCCACCGCTTTGTTCAGGACAATATTGAGCTGGGAAGTATGGTTTGCACGGATGGTCTTAACTCCTACCGGGAACTCAAGCGAATTTGTACAGAAAGGCAGCAGCGCGGCGTAGGCGCACTCACAAACGGACGCTCAACGACTTTATTTCTCTAAGGCGTCCTCGGAACGCAGCAAATTAGGGCCAATGCGGGCTGACGCCGCCGGTAAAGACGTTGGCATTTTGGGCGAACACGTGGAATCATGGTGGCTAGCAGGTCGCTATGGCTACAGAGGGAAAAATCGACTGGTCGGAATGCCCACTCGTGGAAATCAAGCCGGGAGTGCAAAGCGGCGCCCCTGTGCTGCGAGGCACGCGGATGCCGGTCAGCGCAATTGTCGATAACTTCGAGTATGGCGTTACCGTCGCTGAAATCGCGGAACAGTTTGAGGTTCCCCCGGACCGTGTCGAAGCGGTGTTGACTTACGCGAAGACTCACCGCGTTGCTCATCCTCTTTGATAAAAATTTACCGGTCGGTGTGCGACGGTTCCTGGCCGGGCATGACGTGCGCACGTTCGTCGAAATGCAATGGCACCCGCAGCTTGATAACGGGATCGCAATCCTTTCCTTCGCTCAGCAGTACAACCGCGTGGAAATCGCAAAACGGAGGGGTGAGTATACACAATAGATAATACACGTGTAATTATATATATCCTGCCCATCCGATATTTGACCTGTCCCTTACACTTTGTTCCAGGATAGAAGCCTATGCGATGCTAACTACACTGCACCGACGCGTGGTGGCTGTGGGCGCGTGGAACTCCACTCAGGAAACATTTCGAGAGATCGCTCGACCCTCCGGGGCGCATCCAGAACTGGGATGACCCATTTCTCGCAGCGGGGCCGACTGCGGGGAGGGTCGCGTCTATACATACATTCACATTCCACTGAAACGCTGAAAAGTGTTTTGTAACAAATGAAAGAATTCCAATATGCGAATTACACAGATCCGAGAGAGAACCGCCTTCATCGCCTAACCGATTTCCAACGCCTACATCGATTTTTCTAAAAATGACCTGTTCGGTGGTGGCTGTGGTATGACAAATCGTGCTGGCCGGACAATGCGACGTGAAATGACAGTCGGATTTTTTCAAGCTGTCCTTTGGTCGGGACGGGCGAGGCCCATCCTTTTTATGCGCGAAATTAATGTAGTTGGCTTCACTCCCAATAGCCGGGCGGCTCCATCGGTTCCTTTGATTTTCCAGCCTGTTTTCTGCAGAACGACAAAGATATTAAGATTTCTCCTGGAGAACCCGCAGGAGTTTGGCTTGCGATTCCAGTGGGATCTCACCAACCTCGTCAAGGAAAAGCATCCCGCCGTCGGCCGCCTCAAATCTGCCCGCTCGGTCTCGAATCGCGCCTGTGAACGCGCCCTTCGCATGGCCGAAGAATTCGCTTTCAAACAATTCTTTTGGGATCGCGGTGCAGTTCACGCGGATCAAAGGTTTGTCGCTCCGCCGGCTACGCTGATGAATGGCGCCGGCGATAAGCTCTTTCCCAGTTCCGGTTTCGCCCAATATCAGGACGTTTGCATCACTCGGGGCCACCAGGTCGACCTCCCACAGAACTTGACGCAACGCCGTACTCTTCCCCACGATCTCCGAAAAACTGGTTTCGTTTCGCAGTTCGGCGCCACGTTCAATCGCCTGGTTAATAGCGTTAAGTAATTCTTCGTCGCGGAAGGGTTTGGTGAGAAATTCGATCGCTCCCGCTTTCATGGCACGCACACTCTGTGGGACGTGGGAGAGTTTTTGACATAGAATTACCTTTAGAAAGTTAGCACAATAATAAGGCCATAACCTTTGGATGGCTTTTGGTTTTGAAGTTTCTGACTACTTCGTTTCTCCGTGCTCCTGATTGAACATTTCAGACCGAAGACGCTTACCACAATAGCAGCATTCGTGCCGCGTGCTAACATCCAATAAAGACTAGTCTATAAACCTGTATCGCACTCTGCCAATCCTCGCGACACCCCAACAGCATCAAGCGTTTTGCAACTCTCTGAGGTCATTGTCTCGTACGCCGAACGTAAAATCGTACCACCACTGTACGACGCATCGTATCTTACCTGATGGTTACTGGTTCCGTTTCATCGTCGGTCCGCGATGAACAAGTCGAGATCAAGCGGCGCAACGCCTGGCTTTTCTATCGGTTACTCCTTGATCACGTTGAAGAAACGTTACCAATTGTTTACACTCCGACGGTAGGTTTGGCGTGTCAGCAATTCAGTCATATTTATCGCAGGCCGCGTGGTCTTATCATCTCCTATCCTTTACAAGATTCGATTCCGGAACTTTTGCGGAATCGTCCTAACCGCGAGGTGGACGTGATCGTGGTCACTGATGGGGAACGTATTTTGGGCCTCGGCGATCAAGGGGTCGGGTGCTTGGGAATTCCTATCGGGAAGTTCTCGCTTTATTCCTTGATCGGCGGGATTCATCCTTCGAGAACTTTGCCGATTATCTTGGATGTCGGGACCAACAACCAGGAACGGCTGAACGACCCCGAATACCTCGGTTGGCGTCACGAGAGAGTCGTGGGTCAGGAGTATCTCGATTTCGTGGATCGGTTTGTTAAAGCGGTAAAACACGTTTCTGGATCATCGATAAAGATGGGCTGCTGGACAGTAACCGTCGTGACCTGTCTGATGCACAGAAAACGTATGCCAGAGATAGCAACGAAATTAAAGAGTGGCCACGCAATTCGCATGGTCAGATTGGTCTGTCAGAGGCGATCGCTAAGCTGGATGCTACTATCTTGATCGGTCTATCAACCGTTAAAGGAATCTTTTCTGAATCGGTTGTGACGGGAAATGGCGAAAAAAATCGAACGGCCGATTATCTTCCCGTTGTCGAATCCCACTGGCCGATCGGAGGCTGAGCCTGCGGATCTGATAGAGTGGACGGAAGGCCGGGCGTTAGTGGCATCCGGCTCACCTTTTGCACCCGTAAAATACCGAGGGAGGAGCATTGACATCGCTCAGCGTAACAATGTCTTTATATTCCGGCAGTAGGACTTGGGCTGCTTGCCTCAAAGGCAAACAGTGTCAGTGACAGAATGATGATGGCAGCGGCCAAAGCCCTTGGCAATCAATCCCCAGCGCTAAAGGATCCAACTGCTTCTCTGCTGCCAAATGTCGCGACACTCCGAGACATTGCTCGCGAAGTTGCTTACGCGGTCGCCGCGCGGGCAAACGATGAAGGATTGGCTCCAGAGTTCAGCCAAGAGAAAGGCAGCCAAACAGTCGCCGAAAGCCAATGGACTCCGGGGTACTCAGTGTACACGGTGTGATTGGACTGGATTAGAATCGGGGCCTTGCAGGGAAAGGGCGCGAACATTGACACCGGGGGAACGAAGAGACGCCGGTATGGGTTGTCAAATCGTGTCGGACAATTCCCCGGGTGTAACCGGAGCAACCGAGCGAGATCGACGCAACTGGTGGGTCTCCACCCATTGCCAGGAGAGCAGGGCTGGTACGCCAAACAATATTTCCCGCATCCGTTTGATCAGCGCCAGCGACAGCGCGACGTCGCCGCTTACGCCGGCCAGACCGGCTAACAACATCACGCCGGCTTCCTGTATACCCAGCCCTCCGGGGACAATAAATGTCGCGTGACGCACGGCTTGGGTCAACGCCTCTATCGCAATGGCGGCGCCGATATCGACCGGATGACCGAGTAATTTCAGCGCAAACCAAGTTTCTGCCGAGCCAATCACGTAGCCAGCCAACTGCCAAGCCAAGGTCAGTGCCAGGCGGCCAGGTTGGCTGAAGAGCCGATGCACTTCGCTGTCCAGTCGCGTGCCATCGAGGCCGATTGCGAGACGATTTTTCACGCCCAATAGCTGTTTGGCAAACGTTTCGATGCGCTCGAACACCGCGCCATGCTTTAGCAGGAAAAATACAACGACCGGGATAGGCAGAGAGAGCAACAACCCGAGCGAGATGGTCCAAAGCTGACCGATACCCGGCGCGGTGAGGGTAATCAGCAGAATTCCCAACCCGCAGAATAGGTATTGCACAACAATGGTGATTAGAATCTCGACAATGACGGTTGCAGCGACCGCTGTTGTATCGTCCACCCGCAAGCGGCACAGGCGTATTCCGACCACCTCACCCCCGATACCGGCGACAGGCAGCAAGCGCCCGATGGCTTCACGTACGGCCGCGACCCAGAGCAGGAACGGCAGGGTGGCGCGCCGTTGATGGTCGATTGGCTCGAGCAGGATGCGCCAACCCTGCGCGTCCAATGCCAACGGCACCAGGCGCGCCGGAACTAACAGTAGCAGGAGCCAACCTGCGCGCGCGAAGGCCTGCAAGATGTCGGGTAGGCCTTCGTGCACAACCAGGCCGATCAACAGCAGCAAGCCGGCGCAGCCGGTCAGATAGGCTAACCGCTTCAAGTGAGCCTCATCAAATCAGAGAATCCGCCCACAGGTACCTCCAGGCGGTCCAGCGCGGCGCGCACGCGTGGCGAAATCAGAGCGGCGAATTCATCGGCATGCCGATAGGTCGGCATCGATGCTCCGATTTCGGCGCCAGAAATCAATGCCGGGTGAAGATAGATCTCACCGATACCGTGGCGGGGAAGACGGGCCAGCGTATCGAGTAGGGCGGTCTCATCGAATTTCCCCGAGTACTCGATGCCGACCATATGGTCGTTGTGCTCGATGCCAGCCTTCGATAGTTTGCGTCGCAATAGCGCAAGCCAGGGTTTGAGCAGGAGCGGAGTGCGCCTTTCGTTGGGCCAGCGTATCGCCCGCAAGCCGAACGGTCGGCCGATGTCGATAATCAGCCCCAGTAGTGTGGGATGCAGATGAAAATGTTTGTGAGTGTTGACGTGATCCAGCGGCAGCCCGCTTGCCGCAAATGCTTCGAATTGGGCGCGGACCTCGGCAGCCAGCTGCCGTCTGACCCAGGGAAGAAAGAAAAACCGCAAGCCGTCGCGGGCCATCCGGTCGCCAAAACGACCTTTTGCGTCGACCAGATCCGGGATGGCGGCGTGGGGCAGAATAGAGTGACCGTCGGCAAGCACCAGATGCAGGCCGACGCGCAAACTCGGCAAAGCGCGAGCTCGATCAATCGCGTCCGCAGCGGCCGGAGCCGCAACCATCAAACTAGCGGCACTTAAGACGCCTTCGCGATGAGCGCGTTCGACCGCCTGATTCACACTCTCATGCAAACCAAAATCGTCGGCCGTGATGATTAGGCCGGGTCCGCGCTTCGTCACGCTATTCTCTTATGCAGGTTAGACTCGATCGTCAAATGAGAACGCAACCCGCAGGTCTGCGTCGGCATCGATAAAAAACACCGCATCAAACCTCATGCGCCCGCAGGAAGCGGAAAAATTCAAGACCTTCACGCAAGCGGCGCTTCAGCATGTCCCAATTGCCGAGCATTTCGCGGACGATTTCCCAGATCTTGCTGGGACGGAAATAGAAACTTTTGTAGAACGTTTCGACGCCGTGATAAATTTCTTCCTTCGACAAATGCGGGTAGCTGATGGTCGCCACCTGCTCCCCTTTGTCGTTGACCAGCTTGCCGGCAGAGTTCGGGGCGATCCAGTTGTTTTCCACCGCCTGCTGGTAAAGCCGAGTGCCGGGATACGGCGCTGCCAGCGAGACCTGTAGCGTGTGCGGGTTCATTTCCTTGGCGAAAGCAATCGTCTTGGCGATCGTCTCCTGGGTTTCGCCAGGCAAACCGAGGATGAAGGTTCCGTGCACCACGATGCCAAGCTTGCGGCAGTCTTCAGAGAAACGGCGTGCGGTCTCTGTACGCAAGCCTTTCTTGATGTTCAGCAGGATCTGGTCGTCGCCGGATTCATAGCCGACCAGCAACAGGTGCAAGCCATTCTCCTTCATGATTTTCAGGGTCGAGTAAGGCACATTGGCCTTCGCGTTGCACGACCACATAACGCCAAGCTTGCCCAAACCCCGTGCGATTTCCTCGGCGCGTGGTCGCAAATCGGTAAAGGTATCGTCGTCAAACATGATCTCCTTCACTTCAGGCATATTTTCCTTAATCCACTTCACCTCCTCGATGACGCTTTCGGCTGAACGGGTGCGATAATTGTGGCCGCCAACAGTTTGTGGCCACAGGCAGAAGGTGCACCTCGATTTGCAGCCGCGACCGGTGTAAAATGATATGTAGGGGTGATGGAGGTAGCCGAGAAAGTAATTCTTAATAGTCAGATCGCGCTTGTAGACGGGTGCGACAAACGGCAATTTATCCATATTCTCGATCATCGGACGCGGAGCATTGTGCTTGATCGTACCATCCGCCAGTCGGAAGGTGATGCCCAACACCTGATCGAACGGTAAGCCTTCGGCGATTTCTTTGCAGGTGTAGTCGAACTCCTCGCGCGCAACAAAATCGATGGCCTGACTTGCCAGGAGCGAGCCTTCGGGATCCACGGCAACTTTCGCTCCCACCATCCCGATGACGATATTAGGCTTGCGCTGCTTCAGCAGTTCGGCAAATCCCGCATCTGTCGGAAACGATGGCGTGCTGGTGTGCATAATCACCAGTTCGTAGTCTTGCGCGATTGCCAGGGTTTGGTCGACAGTCAGATCGTCGGCGGGCGCATCAACCAAGCGACTGTCCGGCACCATGGCGGCCGGCTGCGCCAGCCAGGTCGGATACCAGAACGACTTGATCTCCCGTTTCGCCTGGAAGCGGGAACCCGCGCCGCCGTCGAAACCATCAAAAGAGGGAGCTTGCAGGAAAAGAGTTTTCATCGCATTCACTATAAAAGTTTACTAATTCGAATTCACGAAACGAACGGGTATCGCGATTTCAGGCATCCACAAAACGCGATTACTGAGAGAGCGGACCAGACGGATCATTTCAGACCTTTAGCGTTTGCTCGGTAAAACTTCAACTGATTCGAAAACACCTAGGCCAGGAGTCAGGAGTTGCAGGAGCCAGGGTGGTCATTGCCCGCAGGGCAAAGGCAACCGGCGAAGATCCAAAAGGTCCAAACTCGCTCAGTCCAAGCTTACGATTACCAATCCTGATGCCGCCGGGATCGACGTGGGATCTCGAGTTCATTATGTCGCAGTGCCCGAAGGCCGGGCTGAGGTATCGGTTCGCAGCTTCGGCGCATACACGGCCCAGCTCGATGAGCTAGCGCAGTGGCTCAAAGACTGCGGCATCACCACCGTGGCGATGGAATCGACGGGAGTTTACTGGGTCTCGTTATACCAGAAGCTCGAAGAAGCTGGTTTGGAAGTCCTGTTGGTCGATGCGCACCAAGCCAAGCATGTGCCTGGACGTAAGAGCGACGTCCAAGATTGCCAGTGGCTGCAGCAGTTGCACACTTACGGGCTGTTACGAGCGGCGTTTCGTCCTGAAGACTCGATTTGCCGCTTACGCACCTTGCAACGACATCGCAAGAACTTGGTCGAATGTGCGGGGATGTTTGTTCAGCACATGCAGAAGGCACTTAACGAGATGAACCTCCACTTGCATCATGTGCTCAGTGACATCAGCGGATACAGTGGGCTGGCGATTCTGGATGCGATTCTGGCAGGTGAACGCGATCCCCAAAAACTGGCCTCGCTGGCCGATTATCGAGTTAAGAAAAGCCAGGCCCAGATCGAAGCGGCGCTGACGGGCGATTACCGGCCCGAACTGCTCTTCGTGCTCAACCAATCGCTGCAAGACTACCGCCAGATCCAGCAACAACTCGCCAGTGTGACCTAGGCATCCAGAAGCAGCTGGCGCAAATCGCCGATTGCACAAACCAAAGCCAGGACTGCGGACCAAGGCCACAAGGGCCAGAGTCGGTGGACGGCAAGCGAGGCAAGGTAAAGCCCAAAGATGCCTTGGAAGTAAGCATGGCCGGGCATCTGAAGCGTATCTTGGGAGTCGATCTAACGACCATCCCTGGATTGAACGTTCTGGCGATCTTGACTCTGATCAGCAGTTTCAGAGAGTTGCAGAATGAGGGCGGCCTTCCGGCCTGGGCTCCTGACCCCCGGACTCCTGCAACTCCTGACTCCTGACTGTTTTTCTCTCTCCCAAATTTCTTAATGGAATCGCAGGGATAAGGGAGAGAGACTTCGCGGACCGGCTCAATCATTCTGGACCTGTAGTGTTTGATTCCGCCATCGCACCGTAGAGCCGACAAACCCACCGAGCCAGGTCAACAACAACAAGCAGTCGCGTAACGGGGCGTACCGCGCATAGCCCGGTGCGGGCAATCCGTCCGCAGGCGCACGCCAGTGCAGAGCCAGGCGTGCGACGCTGCCGAGCAGGGCAAACATCGCATTCCAGCGGGTGGGCGCGAGTAACAGACCAAAGCAGACGACGGGAAACGTAAAGGTCAAAAACGTAAAAGCGTAACCGAATGGATTGAGAGCGCGTACAGTCTTCATCCAGCGCCGCTCGCGCGACCACATCAACGCGAAATTACTCTCCGTCACGTCGGTCGTGACCCATTCCTCGGAAAGTACTGTTGCCAGGCCTAAATCGCGTGACAATTGGCCGAGCCAATAGTCGTCCGCCAGACGATTGCGTACCGCCGCGAAGCCGCCGATTGCAGCTAAAGTGTCCGTGCGTATTGCAATCGTTGCCCCAAAGCCGAAACAATCGCCGCCAAAGGCGCTAGCAACCCGCACGGAGGGAGCGAACCAGGTGTCGATAAACAACGCACCCATCCGGGTCCAGAAGGTGTCAAGCGAGCGTCCGCGGTACAAGCAGGTGACGATGCCAACCGCCGGATCAGCCAAAGGTGCACTGACCCTTTTCAGATAATCTGGCGCTACCGCAATGTCGCTATCCGCGAGCACTAGCCATGGATGGCGTGCGCTGCTCTGCGATATTGATCAGGTTGCTGACCTTGAAATTGCTGCCATGCAGCCGCGGGTCGACTACCAGCTGAATTTCCCGCTTCGGATAGCGCGTTTTGAGACGTTGGATAACCGCAATAGCCGGATCGAGCGGGTCCCGCACGCCAAACACTAGTTGGTATTCAGGATAGCTTTGCTCGCACAGGGTCACGAGATTTTCTTCTAGCCTGGGCTCGTTCCCGCACAGCGGTTTGAGTACCGTGACGGGCTGCGGAACCGACGCCGGTGCCAATCGGACGTTGGTGCCCCTACGATAGGTGCGCGGACGGCAAACCAGGGCGATCAACGCGTACGCTGCGGCAACTAGAGTCAAGGCATAGCCGGACCCGGTCAGTAGCGCAGGCATACGAGAGACTACCGACCACGGCTCTCTTGTGCACAATTTCATGGCGCTCATAGAGATCGATGCGGCATAATGCTCGAGCGAGCATGAAAAAAACGACGAGATTGGGCGAGAACCACCCCTATAAGCCAGTTAACGCGCATTTTAGTTTCCAATACAGGAACTTAGAGGGAACATGGAACGCCAAAATGTCGTCAAGACAAATGCGAAGCTACGTGTTAACGCAGATCCGCACAAAAGACGGCAGCAAACTGTAAATTTTGAGAAATCCATCCATGTCCAAACAAGATCCGGTACTCATCACCGGCGCATCCGGCTTCATTGGCTCGGCAGTCGCGCGCGCCGCACGTAAGCGCGGTTTCAAGGTACGCGTCCTGGTTCGTCCAAGCAGTCCGCGCCGCAATTTGGCCGGACTGAACGCCGAGGTCTTCGAAGGTGATATGCGGGACGAGGCATCGGTCAACCGGGCACTGGTGGGGGCGCGTTACCTGTTCCACTTGGCGGCCGACTATCGCTTATGGGCACGTGATCCTGCAGAGATCGAACGCAATAACCTCGAAGGCACCGGCGCCGTGATGCGCGCCGCGCTCCAACAGCGGGTTGAGCGCGTGGTCTACACTAGCAGTGTGGCAACTTTGCGAGTCAATAGCGAGACCACCGCCGCGACTGAAGACGCACCGCTGGCCGGCTCTGAAGCGCCGGGTGCGTATAAGCGGAGCAAGGTATTAGCTGAGCGTCTGGTCGTCCGGATGATCGCACAAGAGAGCCTGCCGGCTATTATCGTGAACCCGTCGACCCCGATTGGCGCACACGATGTGCGACCGACTCCGACCGGCCGCGTCATTATCGAAGCGGCCACCGGCAAGATGCCCGCCTTCGTTGATACCGGGCTGAATCTGGTCGATGTCGAAGACGTGGCGCTCGGTCACATGTTGGCACTGGATCACGGGCGGATCGGCGAACGTTACATACTCGGCGGCGACAACATTACTTTGCAGCAGATGTTGGGCGAAATCGCTGGCATGACCGGGCGGCGCCCACCAACCGTGAAATTGCCGTTGTGGCCGTTATTTCCGCTCGCGCACGCAGCCGAAGCCGTGGCGCAGTTAACCGGCAAGGAGCCGTTTGTCACGGTGGTCGGCCTGAAGATGGCGAAGAACCGGATGTTTTTCTCGTCAGCCAAGGCCACACGAGAACTAGGTTATCTCCCAACACCGCATCAAGCGGCGCTACGTGCGGCACTGGATTGGTTTGGCGGCGAGGGCTATCTGAAATAAATTTGTGTGAATTCGGGTACTAACATCGAGACTCAGCCCAGGATTTTAACCCCTGCAGTTTGGACATCTGGAGAGGGTCAACCGGGGTGATTTATTGCCCCGAAGGTGGCTACAGGACTTGGCCCAGGGTTTCAACCTGGTTTCAACCCTGGGCCTGGAGTTTGGACATTTGTAGAAGTTCAGGTCAGAGAATTCGCCCCAACGGGGCAAATTCTCTGACCTGACCTCCTGATGATGTCCAAACTCCACAGCCTCTGCTGATATGCACTAAATCACCACCCTGCGACCGATTAAGACGACGTTGTCGTCCGGCAGGCGGAAGAAGTCGCTGACGTGTACGGAGTTTCGCTCCATTGCGATATAGAGCCCTTGCTGACATTTGGCCCATCCTCTCGCTTTATCCCCGGTGACAATCGTGCCGTGACCGACGTAGTAGACAACATCGCTGAGATCCAGGGAGCAGTTTTGCACGCACGCCTGTTTGAGTACCGCCGGAATATCCGGCTTCTCCATGAAGCCAAAGTGCGCTGTCCCGCGCCAATAATTCGGCTGTACTTCGCGGACAACGAGGCGCTCCGAATCTTTGATCCATGGCACCGATTCGCCAACCGCGTTCAGCACAAACAGATGTTCCTGCAGAGCCCGATTATGTTTTACATGCCAGATCATCACCGGTGGGACAATGTGCGCAGTTCGAGTGAGAAAAACGCCGGTGCCGGAAACTCGCGGAATATTTTCCGATTTGAGCGAACGCATGAACTCCTCGACCGGGATCTTCTCCTCTTTGAGTCGATGTGCTACCGTGACAGCCCCTTGGTGCCAGATGAACATCACCCCATAGACTAGTGTGGCCAGAAGCAGCGGAATATAACCCCCTTGAGCCAACTTGGTGAGATTCGCGAGGAAGAAACTGGCATCGATGCAGAAGAATACGCCCGCGACTGCAGCGCTAGCGATCAAGTTCCAGCCCCAGACATCGCGCATCGCGATAAACAGCAGCCCGGTTGTCAATATCATCGTTGCTGATACAGCGATACCGTAAGCGGCAGCCAGATTGTCGGACTTGCCAAAAAACAGGGTTAGGCCAACCGTGACTACCATCAGCAGCCAGTTGATAACTCCGACATAGATCTGACCATAACCCTCTTCAGATGTTTGTACGATCTTCAAGCGCGGCAGCCATCCGAGTTGGATAGCCTGCCGGGTCATCGAGAACGCTCCGGTAATGATCGCCTGGCTAGCGATAATGGTCGCGATTGTCGCCAGGATGATGAAAGGGATCAGCAAGGGTTCGGGACACAGCCGGTAGAAAATGTTTTCCGTGGTCGGTGCACCTTCGAGCACAAGAGCGGATTGGCCGGCATAGTTCAGCACCAGACTCGGAAGAACAATAAACGACCAGGTCAATCGAATCGGGCGAGGGCCGAAATGGCCCATGTCGGCGTAGAGCGCTTCGGCTCCTGTCACACAGAGAAAAACGCCACCCAGAGTGAGAAAGCTCACAAAGCCGTTTGAGAACAGGAAGTGCATCCCGTAAAGAGGGTTTACGGCCGCAAGGACGCTTGGATGACGGAATATGCCGACGATACCCATGACCGCAATGGCCAAAAACCATAGGGACATAACCGGCCCGAAGGCCTTGCCAATCCGAGCGGTGCCCTGAGGCTGAATCGCAAAAAGAGCAATGAGAATCGCCACCGCTCCCGGCAACACATAAGGCTGGACAGCCGGCATCGCGATATTCAGTCCCTCGAGCGCAGAGAGTACCGAAATCGCCGGCGTGATTGCACCATCGCCGTAAATCAAGGCCGCCCCAAAAAGCCCAATGGCAACGATGATGGGCCGCTGATGCTTTTTGGTGCCCAGCAGCGACATCAAGGCAAGAATGCCGCCTTCCCCATCGTTGTCGATACTCATGGCAAAGGCGACATATTTGACTGATGTGATGATGATTAACGTCCAGATAATCAGCGACAGCACACCAAGCACAACGTCTCTTGTGGGCGTGCCGGTGGTCATGCTCAAGATGGTCTTGAGTGTATAGAGCGGGCTGGTGCCGATATCGCCAAAGACAATTCCAAGCGCGGCAAGGCCCAAGCCGGCGAGGTTGGAGCTTCGGGCCGGTGGCGTGGAACCTGGAGGTAGATCGTTGCTGGCTTGGAGGTTCATCGTTTAGAAGTGGGCGAGATGTTAGCGGCGCGGAATCCTGATGTCGATGACACAGATCAACGAGCAACGCAGCCGCAGATCTTCCTGCAGGTACTGAATGTAAACCATCGCGCCAGTCTCGTCGAAGCATGCTGCATTTCCGTCTTCATCGTGCAAAATCCACGCGGGGAAATTTGGATCTATACCCACGCAGCTCCACGCAAAGCACTCCTCAGCGGTGTCCACGGTCGTTAGCGGTGGGTAACCGCAGCCGACATCCAAGAAACGGATGGCTCTGCCAGCTGGAAATCCGAGGACCTCGTGTGCAACGCGGTCCATCCCCCGTAGCCTCCCGCCTCGAGTGATCGGCGGGATCCGGGCCCAAAGCGAAGGCAAGTAGGAAGCCGCCCCCATGGCAAAGAAACGTGCTAACAAGGAAGAGAAGTTCTGTGCTCTACCGCCGGCTGCACGAAAGTAGTAGAGCCACGTATCGATCAACTCCACTAGTTCGCGGTTCTTGTCATCGGTCTTGTTGAGCTCCTCGAGGCATGCAAGCGAGAGTTTGCCGTCAAAATATTCCCTGTTCCACTTGACCACGATCTCTTTCACGTCGTCACTGTCGGTGGGCCGAGATTAGCTTACGGCTGGAGAAAAATGCCCCGATGCCGCACATAGGTTTTAGTGCGAAGGAAGCAGGAAGGATTCTAATAAGTTGTCTTCTGCCGGGTCAGCCAGACCAATCAACTTCAAGGCAGAAGGAAGGCCACTATACAACCTTCAGACTAAATAAACTGGCAAGCTCGTAAAGAATAATGTACCCTGAAAAGCATCGCATTGAGAAGCCTGCCTCCGGTTCATCATGATTTCGCATTGAGGTCACTTTCGTCTTGAAGCGCAACTTTTCTGACCGTACCCTCCGAAGGTTTTGTCAACGCTTATCGCTCATTTACCTTATGCTTCCCAGGCGATTTGTCTCAGCAGTGGCTCGATCCGGGGGTAGCTCAATTGTAGCTTAGGTGTCGCCCTTCGCATCGCGAACGAGTGTTATTAGAAAAAATTATGGGACAAGCCGGAGTAGCTTTAAAGACCGTACCCGCCGCCAGCCACCCGCTTTTCGGCACCTGGAAATTGGAGTCAATGATCTATGAAGCGGCCGCGAGTGGCCAGCGTTCCTGGCCTTATGGCAACCATCCGGATGGTTACCTCGGTTACTTTCCGGATGGTCGTATGTATGCGATCGTTGTGGCGGCCGACCGCCCAAAGCCACGCGGCTTGGTTCCAACGGGCGAGGAGAATATAAAGCTCCATGGGAGCATGTTTGCGTATGCAGGAACGTATACGACAGACGGCCACAAGGTAGTCCATCATGTCGATATCTCCTGGAATCAATTCTGGACCGGAACGGATCTAGTGCGGTTTTATAAGCTTGATGGTGATACACTCACAATCACAACCGCACCCGCTCCAAGCACGATCGATGGAGAAGAAGGCCAGTGGATTCTAGTGTGGAAAAAAGTACAACAAAAAACATAAACGCGTTCAATGTTATGCAGCAATGCTCACGATAACTTAACATTTTGTCCAACGACACGTCCAACAGCAGTCATGGGGAGTGGTACGCTCGGTTCACGGATCGCGCTCATTCTGGCGAGCAGCGGCGTCGAGGTTCGCATTTATGATCCCAATGCCGAACAGTTAGAGGTCGCCCGACGCTACGTCGAAGCAGAACTGCCTCGATTCGTAGCGGTGCGGGCCGGAGCTCCTCCAGGTCGTTCTCTCGAAGAGCGTCCGAGACGCCGTTGCTGACACTTGGATGGTCGTCGAAGCGCTACCAGAGCGGCTGGATTCCAAGAGAAAGATGTTTGGCGATCTGGACCATCTAGCGCCAGAAGATGCGATACTACTACAGGCCGCCCGAGTTGAATGTCGTAGAGGTGATGTCCTGTGGGAAGACGACCGACGAGGCTGCGATAAAGCGCGAATCTCTGGCCGTGGTGGCCGAGGGCGTTTCAACGCCTCAAATCGTCGAAGCACCGCCTCTGCCTTACGCACCTCAACACCGGGTCGGAATTGCGGTTGTCGGACTAGGTCATCTCTCTCTCGGCCAGATCCTGCCAGCGTTTGGCGCTGCAAAAAGAGTTCGTTTGGCCGGATTAGTGAGCGGAAATCCGGCGAAAGCGGCGGCTGTTGCCACTCTTTATGGGGTACCCGCTCAGTCCGTATACAACTATCAAAATTACGAATCGATGCGGGAGAATCCGGACATCGACGCAGTTTACGTAGTTTTACCCAATGCCCTGCACGCGGAATACACCATCCGTGCTGCTCAAGCTGGCAAACATGTGCTTTGCGAGAAGATGATGGCAGTCAGTTCACAGGAGTGCGAACAAATGATCGCCGCCTGCAAGATGGCGGACCGGAAACTGATGATCGCTTACCGGATCCAGTACGAGCCGTACAATCGGGCTATCCAATCGTACGTTCGAAGCGAAAAATTTGGTCGGGTGAGCCTGATAGAGTCTAGGCTTTGACGCCGCCGGCGAAGGTCTGGACGAAATAGCGACGGGCAAATCCGAAGGCAATCACGGCCGGCAGCATGTAGAGAACCGCAAGCGCGCTCAAGAAACCGTAGTCGATCTGCTGGACGCGCAGAAAAGCGCGAAAAAGTCCGAGTGGCAACATCTGAAGTTCCGATGAAGAGAGCAAAATGAGCGGCATGAGGAAATCGCCCCATGCGGAAATAAAGGCAAAGATGCCCGCCGCACCGAGGCCTGGAAGAGCGAGCGGCGCGATCACCAGGCGAATACGCTGGAAAAGGCTTGCCCCGTCGACGAGCGCCGCCTCTTCATAATCGTAAGGGATGGTATCGAAGTAGGTTTTCATAATCCAGAGCGCGAGCGGCAACTGCATGGCCGAAAAGACTAGAATCAGGCCTAAATATCCATCGATTAAGCCGAAGACTAGCATCACCGGGCGCACCCAATCGGGATTTAGGAAACTGCGGACAAATGATCCGACTGCATCATTACCAGTAAGGAGAATCCTATAGAGCGGGACAATGAGAGCCGGCGGTGGCATGACGCGGACTAAAACGATCGCGTAGAGGAACGGCCGTTTCCACCACGCGTTGGTCCGCGATAGCGCGTAGCCACCGAGGCCAGAGAGTACCAGGACAATGATTGTCGCAGTCCCGACCACGACGAACGAGTTGAAAAACCATCGAGCGCCCCCTTCGCGCACGAAAATGCCGATATAGTTGTTAACTGTCCAAGAGCTGGGCCATCGAAGGAACAGCGCAGCGTTTCCATCGAAGGAGGCCAGAAACAACCAAACGAAGGGAATCACACAAAAAATTGAGATCAGGGAAAGAGTTGCATAGGCAACCACATTACCACCCAAAATCATGGGAGCAGCAGGTTTCGATTTGCTCATGACTTTAAACCTTAACTTTGAGAACACGCACGTAGACCAAGCCGATAACGATCGAAATGAAGCCAGGGTGACCACTGCCACTGCCGAGCCGTATCCAAGCTGAAAGGCAGTGAATGACTGATTGTAGATGTAGATGCCGATGATCTCCGTGGCATTCCCGGGCCCCCCGCGGGTCAGCGCGTAGATGAAGCCGAAAATCGAAATCGTCGAAACAGTCGAGACCAGCATGTAAAGAAATATGTTCGGCATGATCAGCGGAAGCGTGATGGACCGGAAGATCTGGCGCGGTGAGGCACCGTCAATTCGTGCGGCTTCACAGACCTCGGGAGGCACCGAGCTTAGACCCGCCATCATCAGGATCATCGCCGAGGCAATCCCACGCCAGGTGTTAGCAACAATGATCATGGCCAGCGGCAATTGCTCCAACCAGCGCATCGACGGAATCCCCAAGCAGCCCAGCAACCGATTCAGCGTCGAATGTTCGCCGCCCGCCAGCATGGAAATCCATAGATAGCCGGCAACGACTTCAGGCACGGCATTCGGCAACAGGATAATTGAGTTGAATAATCGCTTAAGGCGAATTGGCCGACGGAGCAGAACGGCCGAAGCGAGCCCCAGGACAAACTGGCCGATCACGGCCGAGCCAAGCACAAACCAGAAGGTAACCACCAGAGAATTCCAGAAGCCTCCGTCGGCAAACAGGCGCATATAATTGCGTCATCCAACGAAACGCGGGTGAGTGGCCGCCGCGCCGACCAGGGAGGCATTTGTCAGGCTTAAATAGATCGAGTAAAGCGCCGGCCAAACGACGAGGCCGCCGATGAGGAGGACGCAAGGCAGAAGTAGGAGCTGAAGCTGCCAGGACGTGCGTTTGAGATAGTTCATGGGCATGCGATTGCGAATCTGCCGAAGACGCCGTGAGGCGACCGGAGGCGACCGCGGAGCAGTCGCCTCCAGTTACCCAATCTCTGAAGAACTATTTCACGGCGTCGTCGCCAAGAACCTCTTTGACGTAATCAACCAGGATCTTCTGAGCGCCTGCCGCATCAGTCTGCTTGCGGAGCAAAGCCTCGGTCGCGCGCGACACGCCTTCGGCAACCGCTGAGAAGCCCTCGGCGGTCTTCAGATAGGTTCCCGTCCCGCTCTTCATATCAGCGAGAATTGGGACCAGCGGCGTTAACTTTTGGAACTCTGGGTCAGCCCCCGCGTCGGCGCGATCCGGGATATTGCCCAGATTTTGCGCGTACGCCACATCGGCCTTAACCGACCCAAGCTCTAACATCACCTTCTTGGCGAGCCCGACATTAGGCGACTTCGAGCTAACCGCCCATGGACTCTCAAGATCGACCAGGACGTACTGTCCCGTAGTCTTGCCGGGAACCTCCCAAGTGCCGACAACTTCAGTGACATTCGGGATCGGGTTCTTGCTCTGCGGACCCCAGTCATAGATATAGCCCCATGAACCGCCGGTGGTGGCCACCAGTTTGCCGGCCGGAAACATTTCGTACTTGGGTGCCACCCACGGCTCTGGCTCCAGCAGCGGCTGGATCGGCATCAGATCGCCATTGATGAGATCGGCGTAGAAACCCAACGCGTCCTTTATCCCTGGCCCGGTGAGGTTGAGCTTGCCGTCCCCAGTGGCGATCTGTGGCGTTGAAGTGCCAACAAGCAAAAGCCTGAAGCCCTCGACGAAGGCACCGTCGCCCCAGGTGATACCCGCCGGAAAGAGAAGCCCGTAGGCACCGGTCTTTGCCTTGACCTCCTTGGCACGGTCGAGAAGCTCGGCCCATGTTTTCGGTTGCTCGGTCGAAATACCAGCTTTCTCCAATATGTCGCGACGGTAGTAGATCTGCTGGACGTTCAGCATGGAAGGCAGAACGTAAATCTGACCATCTTTGCTGGTTGCCATGGCTTTGCCGACATCAAACAACTGCGAATAGCCGTCCCAGGCCTTGAGCTCTGTGGTAATGGGAGCCAGATAGCCCGCCGCGACCATGTCGGCGACATCCGAACCATGGGGTGCGGTAAAGATGTCCGGCGCATTGCCGGCGCGAAGTTCGGTCAGAAGCTTTGTTAAATAATCTTTTTCTGGGGCGGGATATTCGACCACTTCAATGTGGACGTTGTATTTTTTCTCAATGTCCGGCACAACCTTATTGAGTGCATCGATCCGTGCCGGACGATGCTCGGCGATACGGATCGTCGTAGCCTGGGCGGCGCCAATTGCCAGCACCGAGGCCACAGTTATTCCCAGGAGAATTGTCCTTCTAAACATTGATTCTCCTTTTCAAATCACGATGCCCTTGCGGCCATCGCCATGTTTGTGTATACGTGTGCATAAAGCGAACGTATATGTGCCTTAATTTTTGATGTCAAATATAAAGTCGTAGGAAGTGTACGAGATCGACCCTTCACCTTAAATAGTGTAAACGTTTCCACATATGACTAGTAATACGGTTTTGCGTCTTGGGTTGATCGGCACGGGACAGATGGCGACACATTATGCGCACAGCTGGGTCTCGATGCCGGAGGTTGCCTTTGTCGCACTGAGCGACGTCAATGCTGCGTCACGGAGGAAATTCGTCGATATTTGTCGTGGTGCGGGCCGACCCGAGCCGCGCGAATTTGACGATTTCAGGTCGATGCTCACCACATGCAGGGACGAGCTAGACGCGGTTTATGTCTGCACACCGCATGCTCTGCATGCCGAGCACGGCATCGCTGTGGTCGAGTCTGGCCTGGATCTATTGATCGAAAAGCCGATGGTCACGACGGTGGCAGAGGCCGAGCGGTTAATTTCCGCGCGGGATCAGAGCGGTTCTACCGTCGTAGTCGCCTTTCAGGGCGCTTTATCGCCATTGACTGCAGATACGCGTCGGCGCGCCCGGGCGGGTGAATTCGGCGAACTGGTCAGCGTGTCCGCCACCGTCTGGGAGAACTGGTCCTCACGCTACGAAGGGCACTGGAAGCAGCAACTGGACTTGTCGGGCGGCGGCTTTATGTTCGATACCGGCGCTCACATGATGAACACCGTTTGTCTTTTAGCTGACTCGGATTGTGAACGGGTATCTGCTCTGATGAACAACCGCGAGCGCAGCGTCGATGTCGTCTGTGCGGTCGCGGGCCGGCTAACCAGCGGCGCTCTCCTGACCCTGAACGCCACCGGCGATGGACCAGTGGGCTGCGCTTCGCACCTCACGTTCTTTTATACTCGGGCCATGGTGCGCATTGACGCCTGGGGCGCCTGGCGGGAGATCTCTACGGACGGAAATCCGGGAATTCGTGAAGAGGTGAAATCAGAAACAACCCACTGAAGAGTTTTCTTGCGATTCGTGATGGGAGTGCTGAAAACCTCTCGACCGTAGAAGCTGGACTGCGTTTCGCGCACCTCTGGGATGGCATCAAAGCGTCTGCCGCCAGAAGTGGCGAAGCCGTCGCGATACGTTCTGGTGCCATGCCGCCAAGATAGTGAATGGCGTGAAAGAGCGAATCACCTCTAAAGAACTGGCGAAGCTCGTTGGGGTTTCATCGGCAACCATCTCCCGAGCATTCTCCACGAACGCACGAATCAGTGAGGAGACGCGGGTACGCGTTCTCGCAATGGCGCAGCAGTATGGCTATCAACCAAATGCGATCGCCCGTACGCTGAACAATCGGCAATCTCGTCTGGTGGCAGTGGTCGTGAATGCTATCGGCAACCAATGTGAAGCAGAGCAACTGGACCTGCTCGTGCATCGACTCCAGGCTCGGGCCCTTGTTCCCATTATTCTTTGCTGCGGCGACCACACCGACCGTTTGCAGTTGATGCGCGTCGCATCAACCTACCAGGTTGACCATGCGATCATTGTCTCCGATTTAGTGCCGCTGAAGGATGCGGTGCAAATATTCAGGACGACCTGGCCGATTATCGTCTCGGCGGAACCGAATGAAGACACGAGGGTTTCATGCGTGCGCGTCGATGGCGCAGAAGCAGCCTCAGAGATTATCGACAAGCTGGTCGGCGATGGTCGCGGGCACTTCGCCTATCTGTACGGCAGGACCTCCAGTTGGATAGACAAGCAGCGCCGGGAGTGGTTCAGCGCTGCCTTAGCAAGACACGGTCTGGCGTTCGAAGCAGAAGGTCACGGCGACTATTCATACGATTCGGGGTTTAAGGAAGCTTCTCTTATCCTGCACCGCTCGAAAGTTGACGCGCTGGTGTGCGGCAATGATGTGATGGCGATTGGTGCGCGCGATGCAGCAATCCGTCTGCTCAAACTACAGGTGCCGGGTGATTTGGCTATCGTCGGGCAGGATGGCATCGCGATGGCGAGTTGGGAGTGTCACGACCTGACCACGCTTACACTCGATCGTGTAGCCCTCATTGATGCAATCGAGCAAATCATCGAGAGGCACGAAACCGACTACGCCGCAGCTCCTACCATCCTTATCAAATGCGCGGTTCGGTGGGGTTCAACCACCTGATTCAGGGCCTACGCGGGCTTTGCACCGCAACGACGCAGGTCAAAACCTTCAGTGTGAGATCGCTGAGAACTTTTCATCGAGCGCTCGAAGCCGTCGGGAGAGATCGCGCGCGATGTTCAGAATGACTATTGCATACTGATCAGAATGATGTTGAAAGAGGCGGTAGAGATCGGTCCCTGTCAGCGCAAAAAGAGAGGTATCTTCGACGGCCCGGACTGAAGCGGAGCGCGCAACGCACTCTATGATGGACATCTCGCCCAGAAAGTCTTTTGACCCTAGAACCGCAAGCACCGTCTCGTGCGGTAGAGCTAGATGTTTAACCACTTCCACCCGTCCGGAGTGAATGATGAACATGCGATTGCCGGGTTCACCTTCCCTGACAATAATGTCACCCGCACGAAAGCCCATTTCTTGAACGGCGGCTGCAATTTCAGATACTGAGCCGGCGTTTAGCCCGGCAAAGATCGGGATGGTTTCCAGAAAATCGCGACGCGTTTTTGCAGTGATCATGGTTGTGGCAGAAATCGCTGAAACCATTTTGGAGGCTGTTCTAGTCCGACAGTCAGGCCGATTTTTTAGCGATTGCAAATCCAATCAACCCTGATTAGGCACATTAAATACCGACGATTTCTTTCACCACCTTGTCATCCCGATCCAAAATTCCAATGCGCTGATCCTTTTGCTTCGCCTGGGCGGCGACATCAAACAGGGCAATCGCCTTGCGTAAAACGTCGCTTTTGCTGGAGTGTGATCTCTCCGCCAGTTCCTCTAAAGTCTCATTGAGTTCCGGCGAAACCACCAAACTCAGACGAACGGCATTCGCTCTTCCTTCAAGTTTCACTGTCCCGTTAACGGGTTTAGGTTCCATATGCGTATTCTACGTACATTCTACGTAGAAAGCACGTCGATTTTGCATTTACACTCGTCGGAAGTGCGTTCCGTGCAGATAGTTCGCACACCGGTTTTCGCTCGCGCCTAGACTCGATTTTGCCGCCAGAACCATTCATGCTCGAGCACCAGTGAATCCTGTTTACCTCGTGGTCTGCCTGCTCATTGTTCTAGCGGCGCTCGTGAATGTCGCACGGCGACTGGATATTTCCTACCCGATCGTCCTGGTAATCGGAGGCCTCGTGCTTGCACTGTTTCCGCGATTACCGGAAGTCCGGCTAGAACCTGAAATAGTATTTCTCGTCTTTCTTCCGCCCCTGCTCTATTGGGACGCTCTCAACTCGTCTTGGCGCGATTTCCGCGATAATCGGCGCTCGATCTCCTTTTTGGCGATTGGATTGGTACTTGCCAGCACCGTGGGAGTGATGCTGGTTGCGCATTGGATGCTGGGGTTTACCTGGCCAACGGCGTTTGTCCTGGGAGCGGTGCTTGGACCTACCGATACAGTGGCGGCTGCCGCAATTCTGGAGCGCTTTAATCTTCCGCGACGCCTGGTGTCGGTGCTGCGCGGTGAGAGCCTGCTCAACGACGCTTTAGCTCTTGTCTTGTACGAGACCGCCGTGCACGTCACCCAGACCAAAATGTTTGTTTTGGGCTCTATCTCGATTGGATTTTCGCTGGCCGCCGCCGGCGGAGTAGCAATCGGACTGGGAGTTGGTTGGGCGATGCTTCGGATTCAGCGCCTTACATCGGACCCGCTGGTGAGAAGTACGATCGGTTTGCTGACGGGATATGCCGCCTATCTGCCTGCAGACGCCCTCCACGTGTCTGGCGTCTTAGCCGTGGTCACCGCGGGGCTTTATCTCGGCTGGGAAGACCCGCGAATCATGTCTGCCAAGACGCGGCTGCAATCGATCGCAACCTGGGAGGTCATGACGTTTCTGCTGAACGGTCTGTTATTTATTCTCATTGGATTGCAACTGCGGACAATTGTGGAGTCTCTCCCGGCAGAGTCGTTCGGTTACATCATCTATGGCTGCCTGTTGGTCAGTGGAACAGTCATTCTGGTTCGCATCCTATGGGTGTTTCTTTCAACGTATGTTCCTCGCGCATTGAACCGTCGGTTCCCTGCTCGCAGCCTGTACCCAGTCTGGCATGAACCGGTCTTAATTTCGTGGATTGGAATTCGGGGAGGCATTTCTCTGGCTGCTGCTCTGGCGATCCCGACCTCCCTGGCAAACGGATCGCCCTTTCCAAGGCGCAACGAGATCTTGATTCTAACATTCGCGGTTATTCTTGTTACCCTCGTCATCCAGGGTCTCAGTCTGCCGCGCTTGCTTCGCTGGTTAAATTTTCCCGATGATGATGCAGAACGTGCAGAAGAACAGCGGGCGCGAGAAACGGTCGCTTCCGTAGCCCTTCAATTTCTAGCCTCGACCACGAAAGAAGACGAGATTCACCGGCGCGCGGTTCGGCATCTTCAGGAGATCTACCGGAACAGAGCGGAAGGGCTCGATCTAGCCGACGAAGCCCGCCAGCACAACTCTGAAACAACCTATTTAAACCAGATAGATTCGCTCAATCGCGAATTGGTCAGATTGCAAAGGAGCGCACTGATCGATTTACGAGACCGCGGCACCATCAGCGATGCTGTGCTCCGGCGTTTTCAGATCTTGCTTGACCTCGAAGAAGCGCGCCTTGAGGAGCAGGAACACCGCTCTCCATGCTAGCAGAATCCTCCGGCAACGCCGGGCAATTCCGCTGATCTTTGAGGCAGTGAATGGGAATAAGACCTCATTCTTTGGGCTGTGGGCTGAAGCCGGCGAGCGCTCTGCAGTCCCCGCTTGCACCGGCGCACTTCGGGACTAGGCTGCATCCATGGGTCCCCCATTGGATCTTACGGAACCGCCGGATTACTCAGCGAAACGTCTTCGCCGAATGATGTCGAATGCCCTCCGGTGGAAATGCCCGACATGCGGTGTCAGTCCAATGTTCATCCCGTGGTATGAGGTGCGATCCCTGCGCGATTGGTTTATGCCGCTCGATGGCTGCCCGCGGTGCGGTTATCCGTTCGAGCGCGAGCCAGGGTATTTTCTGCTCTCCATCTTCGCGATCAACTATGGCGTGGGCGCGTTCATCGGTCTGGCCATTTATCTGGTGCTGGATATCTGTTTGCATTTGCCTATCTGGCTGGTCCTGACCCTGACGATTACCCCAATACCCATTTTTAACCTCTGGTTCGCCCGCCATTCGAAAGCGCTGTTCCTGGCCTTCGATCTTTTCTTTGATCCGCACCGCGGCGAAGACGATGACGGCGATCGCCCGATCGAATCTCCTGCGCCCCTTCCGAAGAATCCCGATCTCGAGCCAATCCACAGATCTTGAGCTGAGATTCCGCAGTTTGCCCGGCAAGCGGGGGCTTCGCATACAACGCCGACACGCCGATACGCCACGTTTCCCCTCCCCCCGCATTGAAGACGGCAAAGCGGGGACGCTTCGCATACTACGCCGACACGCCGATACGCCACCCGCTTCCCCGCCTCCCTTGTCAACGCAATGAATCGATGCGATATCCGGCCATGGAGTGGTTCATCCATTCAGCCGTGTTGGCATTGGTCGTCGTGACGCCTTGGAAAATTGTGGGGTGGATGGGAAGCGCCGTTTTTTCAATTCGCTTTTTCCTCCAATGGATAGCTTCGGAACGTGCCAAAAGAAGCATTATCCCGATCGGGTTTTGGGAGTGCAGTCTTCTTGGCAGCCTATTAGCCCTTAGCTACTTTGCCTTTTATCGTCGAGATTCGGTCGGCGTGATTATGACACTGGCACCACTGCCTCTCTATATCAGAAATCTCTATCTGAAATGGCGCGAGGTCCTGATCAACGAAGAGGGCCGAACAGGGGACTACCACTAAGAGTACCGAGATCGCGACCCGATAACTTTGTTATGATTTACTTGGACAACAACGCTACGACGCAAGTCGCTCCCGAGGTGCTTCAAGAGATGTTGCCATTCCTGCAAGAACAGTATGGCAACCCCTCAAGCGCTTATTCTTTCGGCAAATATGCCGCGAAAGCTGTGCATACGGCACGGGAGCAGGTCGCCTCACTACTGCGCTGTGACCCTTCCGAGGTTATTTTTACCAGCTGCGGCACCGAATCTGACAATAGTGCGATCCAATCCGCATTGCTGCTCGATCCGGATCGAAAGCACTTGGTCACCAGCAAAGTGGAGCATAGCGCGATCATTAAACAGGCGGAAGCGCTGGCCAGACGGGGATACGAGGTCACTTGGCTGGATGTCGATTCCGATGGTCTAATCGACCTGAACGATCTCGAGCGAGCAATCCGGGAGGATACTGCGATCGTCTCCCTGATGTGGGCCAACAACGAAACCGGAACCCTTTTCCCCATTGAAGACGCCGCTGAGATTTGCCGGTCCAAAGGAACTCCTTTCCACACGGACGCGGTGCAAGCCGTCGGTAAGATTGACATTGATCTCCGGCAGCTTCCGATTAACTTCCTTTCCCTTTCCGGTCATAAGCTGCACGCGCCTAAGGGCGTCGCAGCCTTGTACGTCAGCCGTAAAACCAGATTCAGTCCTTATCTCATAGGAGGTGGCCAGGAGAACAAAAAACGCGGCGGAACTGAAAATACCGCGTCGATCGTTGCTCTCGGGAAAGCGGCGGAGCTGGCTTCGTCAGCACTGCAGGAAGAGAACAGCCGGGTCAAAAAGCTTACGTGACCGCTTCGAACAAGAGTTACTTGAGACGGTATCGTCCGTTCAGGTCAATGGTCACCGCGCGTACCGGCTTCCGAATACCTCCAGCCTGGCGATTGAAGGCATCGATTCGGAGGGTATGCTGATGCTGCTGGATCAAAGAGGCATCTGTTGTTCAGCCGGATCCGCCTGCACAGCGGGTTCTTTGGAGCCGTCGCACGTCTTAAGGGCGATGGGGTACTCGAATGAACGCGCTCGCGGCAGCCTGCGATTCTCCTTCAGCCGATTTAACTCCGAGAAGGAAGTCGGTCAGGCGCTGCAGATTATTCCAAACGCCATCGAAAAACTTCGGGCTATGAATCGCGGATTCCTGGCCGCTTAGGAAGTGTCAGTGCCAGTGTCAGTGTCAGTTAAGCCGCTAGCGCGCTCCCACTGCCAAACTCCATGCTCCACGCCGTGCTGGTGTCAGTCTCAGTCAAGTCGTTAGCGCTCACAGTGACACTTCTCCAGCGCCTACTCCTCCGCCTGCATTGACAGCGTATCGCCGTCAAAGCGGAGTTCGATCGCGATTGTGTGCTTTCCTGTTGAAACAAATTCGCATTCCGCCTGCAACTTGCGCGCAACCTCTGACTTCTACGCCGGAGGATGGTTCCGTTCGATAGAGCCAGACCTGGAGCGCCTGAATCAAGTGCGGCCCCGGGGCGAGCATTGGCAGTTCGAGGCGCGCTTTCCCATCGACGTTGCTCAAGACACCGATCGGCTGCCGGTCCACACAGATGACCATCTGTGCGGCGTTGGCGTCACCACTTTTCACCCGAAGGGTCAATGAGATGCCGTTTGCTCTCAGTCCTTCCTGTGCCTTTGCGTAGGCAACCAGCGGCCCTGGCCAATCCCTTTCGGGGATATCAGCGGCACGAGCCACCCTTAATGCCCGATCAAATCCGGTTCCATAGAGTGGGTCAAAGAGGGTGCCTTCATCCACAAAAAAGAGGAGAACCGCTCGCAAAGTACTTCGTTCCTCCGGCACGCTCGCCAGTTGTCTCGCCGCCCATTCGTCGGCGACCGCTTCTTCCCTGGTATGCATTGCCAGGTGGCCATATTCGTGGACCAGGAAAAATCTCGATGCGCCCGGTCGGCGGCGATCAATTTCTCGTTCGCGTTCCGGACAGAGAAAGATTGCGCCATGCGGGTAAAAGAGGGTGGCCTGAAGGCTCACTCCAACCCCGTGCTTCGTCATCTGACAATTCGTCCAGGATTGGCACGTTGCGAAGAGCGGCAGGTGGAACCCATTGGCCTGGAGTGCGTTGCGCTATACACATCGCCACTGGGAGAAGGCATCTGAGAGTCCAGGAAGTCAGGAGTTGCAGGAGTTCAGGAGTTGCAGAATGCCGCGGTCGACTGCTGTTCTGTGGAAGGAGATCCATCCGCTTCGATCCGACTAAGCTTTCTGCTCCGGATTCAGGACACCACCGCGTCCAAAGCGCGCGCTACCTCTCCAATCCTTTCCCGAACGCCGGGCAGTAATCCGCGTCCTTCATGAGAAATCAGGATATAAACTTTTCCCTCGGCAAACAGAGTAACGGGAGGATCACCCAGCAGGGTGAATGCCGGGGTTTCATGGGACCTCAGTCTCCGATTGAACTCCTGGACACTCCGTATAATCACTGGGGTGTCCCGAAGTGCTGTCTCCAGATGGTAGCCATCCGGAATATTCCCTCCCAAAACCGTTCCATCACCCAGCATGACCATCGCGCTGTTCACCTTGGGAAACGCGGCTAGGAGCTGCGCCACCTGACGTGTATCCAGGTGATCCTCAGTCATGAAAATCTCCCGAAGCCGTTCCGCACCGATTCGCCTGAGCGAATTCTGCGTAATAGCTTCCTTTTCCGGACCGATGCGCCCGGCAGGCCCCACTTCAGCCTCGAGAGACTCCGGGTGGCGCGAGGATGGTATCAGTGCGCTTGAATACAGCGAAGGCTGGGAGTCTCTGATTTCCGGAGGAAATTTCTTGCGGAGCATGGGGGATGTTGGCCGGTCCGCCGGCGTCAGCACCGGTTCCGGAATCCTTGGTTCAGCCTGAACCGTCTCATCGACTGGCGGCTCGATTGCTTCCGTGATTTTTGCCAGTTTGAAAAAGCCGTTATCTTCACGGGCGACCTGCGCGATGGGAGTGTCAAAATCGGGACCAGTCGGATTTGGTCTTTCTTCGGATCCCTGCCGCAGATGCGCCTGCACCTGCAGCACGACTGTTTTCAACGAGATCGGGAAGAGATATTCCGATTCCAGCGGAACCGGTAACAGGGCGGGATGAATCCGTTGCAGGGTAGACGCTTTAATGATCACGCTTCCCACATCCAGCCCCTCGGTATCCTTCAATTGAACAGCGATCCCTTTCTCGAATGTTGACCAATCCAACAGAGGCGCCGACGAGGCCTCCGCGCGAATATCTTCTTTGCCGAGGATGATGACTTGTTCATCTAACGCTCCGAAGGTCTCCGGGAGATCGCTTGTCGGAATACGAGCATGCTCGGACGCGAGCGCCTCCCGGTTGCGAAACAAATGATTGCCGAACTTGCGAGCCATAAGAGGATGCGAGATCTTTATTCGCAACTTTATTATAACATGTCAAATAATATGTTATTTAATGATTCTTCGACGGATGATTTGGCCATCGATGCTCTCTGTTCTTGACTTGGATCGCCTCGGGCATGGCATAGATTGAAGAAATGAATAAGTTGTTGCGGTTTGGGCTGCTGTCGATTCTCGTGGTCCTGGGTGGTTGTTCACAGTTCGAAAATCTTTCTTATGATCTGCAAAGAAAACCGCCCGGGAAGGTTGCGATCATCGTCGATCTCCCCAATCAGCACGCCTTCCTCCTAAAGGGGGGTGAAGTGATTCTGACCGCACCCATCTCGACCGGTCGGGAGGGATACGACACTCCCGCTGGGAGCTACACTGTGATTGAAAAAGATATCGATCACCGGTCCAGCATCTACGGGGCGTACGTCCATGATGGGCAGTTGGTGCAGGCGAACGTCGATGTGCGCAAAGACCCGCGTCCGCCCGACGCGACATTCTTGGGTGCTTCGATGCCCTATTTTCTGCGGATTGTCGGGGGAATCGGACTGCATGCCGGTTATTTGCCAGGTTACCCGGCTTCGCACGGATGCATCCGGATGCCGGAATCAAAGGCGAAGCGATTCTTCGATGCCACCAAGTTGGGTACGCCGGTGACCGTCAAGCGATAAAAGGCCCGCGTTTCGGGCTGCCGATCTTTGGCCGGAGTCGATCACGCGGGGAACGAACCTCTTGCAAACTCCTCTGCGCTGGGATACCGAATCAGTCCGACTAATATGAATCCGAAGCAGATCATGATCTATGATACGACCCTGCGAGACGGCACGCAGGCCGAAGGCATTTCTTTCAGTGTGCACGACAAGATTCGGATCGCGCAAAAGCTGGATACGTTTGGGATTCACTATATTGAGGGCGGATGGCCCGGTTCCAATCCAAAGGATATCGCGTTCTTCGACGAGGCCAAACATCTGAAGTGGCGCAACGCGAAGATTTGCGCCTTTGGGAGCACCTGCCGGGCCAAGGTCGATCCCTCCGCCGACGCGCAGATTGCTCTCCTCCTTTCGGCCGAAACTCCGGCGGTGACCATCGTCGGGAAAAGCTGGCGCCTGCATGTCGAGCAGATCCTGGGCGTTTCGATCGAAGAAAACCGGCGGATGATTCGGGAGTCGGTCGCCTACCTGAAGGCCAACGGGCGAGAAGTCCTCTTTGACGCGGAACATTTTTTTGACGGGTATAAGGACAATCCCACCCACGCCATGGGATCGCTCGAGGCTGCAGTCGAAGGGGGAGTGGACGTCATTGTGCTTTGCGACACCAATGGTGGAACAATGGTTCACGAGGTTTCGGACATCACGTCGTCAGTGGTTCGCGCACTCTCAACGCCGATTGGGATTCACACCCATAACGATTGCGAACTCGGGGTGGCAAATGCCTTAGCCGCCATCAGAGCGGGCGCGACGCAAGTTCAAGGCACAATCAACGGATACGGCGAACGGACCGGGAACTGCAATTTGACGAGTGTGATCCCCAATCTCCAATTGAAGCTCGGGGAGAAAGTGATCCCAGAATTGAGCAGGCTCCGGGATCTTTCGATGTTTGTCGATGAATTAGCCAATTGTCAGCACAACATTCGCGCTCCTTACGTCGGGACTACTGCGTTCACCCACAAAGGAGGGCTTCATGCCCACGCAGTTCAAAAAGTGGCCCGCAGTTACGAGCACATCGAGCCCCAGGAAGTCGGCAACCATCAGCATATCGTTGTCTCAGAGCTTTCAGGTCAGAGCAACGTCCTGGCGAAAACACGTGAACTCGGATTCGAATTTGAGAAAGGATCGGCCAACATCGCGGCAATCTTGCAAGAGGTGAAACGGCTGGAACACTTGGGCTACGAATTCGAAGCAGCCGAAGCATCGTTTGAGCTGCTGATTCGCCGAATCTCCGGACCCATAGAACCTTTTTGGGAGTTGTTGGAATATCACTGCACCTACATCCGGTCTGTCAGAAACAGTTATGAAACGTGCGAGGCAACGGTGAAGCTTCGCCTAAAGGGCGAAGACGTCTACACGGTCGCAGAAGGAGATGGGCCGGTGAACGCGTTGGATGCGGCAGTCCGAAAAGCTCTGATCCCCGTTTATCCAAACATTGAGACCGTGACCCTTGACGATTACAAGGTGCGAATCATCGGCACCCACCAAGGTACAGGCGCACGCACCAGGGTGTTGATCGATTCAACCGATCATCACGATAATTGGTGCACGGTTGGTGTTTCCGACAACATCATTGAGGCCAGCTGGCTTGCTCTGGTCGACAGCTACGAGTACAAACTGCGCTGCCGTTGAAGATTTCCGTGCCCGAACGAGGATCCATTTTGCCGTAACAAAATGGGTCCTCGTTCGGGCGCGGAAATCTACACTACCTCGGGTTTGTTAAATCGTCGTAGCGGCTCCAATGGAACACGCCTGTCTTGTGCTTTGCATCAATCGACAGGTCGCTTGAATTTGCCGGGGAAGCAGATTGAAGCGCCGGGATACCAGGGAAAGTCGGCATCACATAATTATTCATAGCAACCGTCGTCACGCGATTTCCGGACTGGAGCGAGCGATGCGCATTGACGAAATCCGAAGGGACGTAGTAGTTGGATAAATCGCCGGCAAACATGGTGTGAACCACTCCGATCGAGAGGTTTTTATGCATTTCGAAATGCAGATGAGGGGCGTAGAGTCCATGCGCATTTCCAATCGTGCCGATCTGCTGGCCACGAGCCACCTGTTGACCTTCTCGCACTAGAATTCGGTCCAGGTGTCCATACAAAGAATCCGCATACTTCATTTGACCCTCCTCCATAAAAGCGTGGCGCAGGACGACCACGTTTCCCCAGGATCGACGAAAATCCCGAGCGAGAGTCACTACCCCATTCCCGATCGCGTAAACCGGATCGCGGTAATCTGTGCCGCTTCCTCCCTGACCGACCCAATCTTCTCCTAAATGTCCATGAGAAGTGAATCCGCGCGAGATGCGGTAACCATCTGCATTCGGTTTGCCAACAGGAAAATCAAAACCATCTGCCATCCGTGTGAGAGCCGCGTTGGGATCGGCTTGTGCGAGCACGGCTAAAAGTCCTAGAGTAGCCGCGGCGAACAGCTTTTTGCGCATGGAGGATGCTTTTAGGCTGGAATAAGACACCTGACAAGTTTTTCTACTCGAAAAAGTGCAAAAAATTTGTCGGTTTAAAAAAAACAGTGTGAGTGCCAGTGTCGGTGTCAGGATAGCGTTCGCTTTCTGAAGTCGGTGTACGGCAGTTGTCGAAACTCAAGCAACGCGCTAGCATTGAGTTCTGAATGACGGAGATATTTGTCATTGGTTCAGCCTGCGGATTTCCCGTCCCCGGTCGCGGTCACTCCAGCTTGCTGCTCTCCACGTCCAACGGGTCAATTTTGATCGATGCCGGAGAACCCTGCAGCCGTTCACTCGCTGAATCCGGTATCTCATTCGACGCTATTGACGCTGTTCTGCTCACGCACGGTCACGCCGATCACATCGGCGGTCTGCCAATGTTGATCCAATGGTTATGGATTTCGCGGCGCACCAAGCCGCTCACCATCTTGCTGCCGGAAGAATTGTCTAGCCCGCTCCAGCAATGGCTCAATGCCATCTACCTGGGCCCCGATTTCATTCCCTTTGAGTTAAAGTTCGTGCTGTGGGAAAGACAACCGCTCTTTCAAATAGTGGGACTACAGATCCAGCCGCGCGAGACCACTCATTTAAAATCTCTCTCAGAAAAATTCGGGAACGGCAGGTTTAAATCGTACAGCCTTCGCGTCGAACACCCCGATTTTCGTGTCGTTTTCTCCGGAGATCTCGGTAGCCCGACGGATTTGGAAGTTCAACTCAACCAACCTGTGGACCTTCTGGTCAGCGAGTTGGCGCATTTCCCGCCGAGTGAACTCTTTCGGTTTCTCGATTCACGACCGGTGCGGAAGCTTTTACTCACCCATCTTGCGCCGGAGCTGAACGGCAACGAAGAATCGATCGTTCAGCAGGCACAAAAGGAATTACCTGAGACGTTCACCCTGGTTGCCAAGGACGGGCTGAGACTTGCGTTGTAAGAGGAATCTGCGTTCGAAATAGACAATCACACAACTTCATATTTATATGTTATTTGGTGAGCATTTTCTTCGATCCCGAGGACAATTCACAGGCTGGAAGGCCAATGGTACGCGTCGCTCGAAAGCGGAGTGAAGAACACAGGCTGGAAGCCTATGCTACATTAAGTCTCCGGAGTCTGGAGCGATGTCTCAAAAGCACCTGCCGGTAGGTCCGCGAACCAACGGCGACCACGCGACGGGCTAATGTAGCATAGGCTTCCAGCCTGTGTCGCCCAGGGTGTATCTGTTTAGCGCCGGTCTTACACCCGAAAGGCCGTTTCAGCCGCAAGCCGAGAGGTGTTTCGCGGGGTAATTTCGACGCATGCAGAAACATATATTTGATATGTAATTACTTTTAATATATATGTTTCTAAATGTCGGCACTCGCTCTTCCGCGCTTTTGCCTTTTCGCCAACGAGCGCCGTTGGCCGGGCTCTTCATCGCCGCGGCACTCGGCGTTCTCGCTTCCGACCAGCAGCCGGAATGGTGGCCGGCTTGGTCTGCCGCGTTTCTGGCCATCGCGCTCGTCGTCTTGAGAATCCGCGCCACCTTGCCCGCTTGTCTCTTGATGTTCTTCGCCTTTGCCTTCTGGCATGGAAATCAGGTAGCAACCGACCCCGGTTACCAGCGCAGTCGCCAAAAGCCCTTTGACGCGACTGAACACACCGTCACTCTTTTGGTGTTGAGCGATCCGAAGCCCGATCAGTTGCGCTCAGTGCAACGATTTATGGCGCTCGTCAGCTGCATCGACAATCGACCTGCCCGCTTTCAAACTTCCGCCGAATGCTCCGGCGAACCTTTCTCCTACGGCGACCAACTCCTCGCGCAGGGCAAATTTTACCTTCCAACCCATCCAATGAATCCCGGAGAGTTTGATTTTGGAGACTATCTCCGGCGCGAGAGCATTTATCTGAGCTTTCGAGCTCATCACGAGGTTCCGGCGATGATCATCGCAAAAAATAAGGGAGACCCTTTAGTTGCGGTCGCGCTCGTTGGGCGCCAGCGAATCCTGGAGTCTTTGCAAGTTGGATTGCAAGACGACATGGAAGTCGCACAGACGATGCAGGGAATGGTCCTTGGCGCCAGAGCAGAAACAAGCCCGGGATTGAAAAAGCTCTTCCGCGACACCGGAACAATCCATCTTTTCGCTGCCAGCGGTTTGCAGGTTGGCCTGTTTACCGGACTCGCCTGGAGTGGCTTGCGGTACGTCCGGCTACCTCGGCGATCGCTTGCCCTGGCAGTTGTTCCCGTGGCAATCGCCTATTGCGCCCTCACCGGGTTCCATCCTGCTACTATCCGAGCCACAGTGATGGCGATTTTCATCGCGGTCGGAGCTTCGCTTGAACGCCCGGTGGCAACGGTTAACTCACTCTGCGGATCCGGTTTGTTGATCCTTGGTCACGACACCCAGGAGTTGTTCCAAACCGGATTTCAACTCTCGTTTGTCGCTGTTTTCGCCATCTTGACTGCCGCCCGGCCGTTCGGTCACCTACTCTATCGTCCCTTTCAGGTTGATCCATTCTTGCCGATGCAGTTGCTCGCTCCCTGGCAACGAACCTGGCATCAGGCGATGCTCCACACCTGCGAGATCCTCAGTCTTTCGACGGTTTGCTGGGGCGCGACCGCCCCGATCCTAATCTATCAAGAACATCGCCTTTCTCTCATCGCGATCTTCGCGAATCTCCTCGTCGTACCGGTGGCCACTGCGGTGATGTTTTTAGCGGTGGCCGGCCTTCTGGCAGGAACTATCTCAAGCTCGATCACGGGGTGTCTGAACAACACCAGTTGGCTGCTGACAAAACTCATTCTGTGGATACTTCACGCCGCGACCTTGATTCCCTGTCATTCCGTCAACCTTTCTCCTTCCAATCTGCTGCAACCGGATCATGTCACCGCCTTGGCAGAAGGATCTGACCATGTCATCTACCTTCACGTCAAGGGCCATGATTGGCTCATCAACACCGGCAAACTCTCCCAGTGGCGCAGTCTCACCGAACCGTATCTCCAGTTTAGTGGTGTCAATCGCCTGGATGAACTGGTTCTTTGCGAAGCGTACCCGCACGTGGAGTCGATATTGGAAGTGGTGAACAGCGAGTTCCAGGTTGCCAGAATCGTCTGGTCGTCCCAAGCGCAGGCCACAGGTCCTATCAATCTTTGCCAAGGCGGGCAAAGCCAACTTTCCAACGATGCGACGGCCAAGGATGACCCCGTGGAAATTCTCTTTGCAGACCAGTCCGCGCCCGGCGTGACATCCCGGGGGAAACCTGCGGTTGCGGCGGTCCTCATCCACCTGGAAAAGTTCCGGATCTTGATCCTTCCAACGGTGACGGAGGCAAGCTTGAGCGCGCTGAAATGCGATCATGCGGATGTGGTCTATTGTGGGCGACTGGGCAGCCGGCGCTTTCCTCGTGACCTGATGACTCAATAAGTTGTCGCCCACCGTACTGGTGCTCAACGGCACCAAACCAGAGTTGATGGCCAACGCCCGAGACGACCCTTCAACGACGAAATGCTTTTATGTGAAGCAGGATGGCGCGATTACGACGGAACTGCTCAATCGTGAACTGGTGATTCGGAGTTATCGCGGATCCGAGTTCCGTCTGCGCAGTCTGAGCCGGTAAATGGGCAGCTGCCTGGCCAGAAACTGTTCTTCAAAATCGGTGAGTGGATAACCTTCGTCCCCCCACTCCAACGTATCCCAGAGGTCGGATCTAGTGGCTACGTTCGTGATCTGTTGGAAGTAGGCTTCGTAATCAGTCTTGATCCAGAGCTCGCCACCTTGGACCAGACTGCGATGAATGGCTTCCAGAAACTCACCATCGACCACCCGCCGCAGGTGATGCCTGCGCTTTGGCCAAGGGTCAGGAAAATTTAAATGAAACCGCCAAACCGAATCACCCGGCAATAGATAGCGAACGGTATAATCGAGTTCCAATCGTAAGACCCGAAGGTTGGTCAGGCCGACCTCTGACGCGACACGGCATGTTTTGCGAACTCGGCCAAGGAGACGCTCGATGCCTAAAAAATTTCGCTCTGGGAATTTTAGAGCTGATTCCACCAAAAACTTCCCAGGGCCTGACCCCAGATCGACTTCAATCAGCCGATCGGTGGAGAAGATTTCGCGCAAAGAGAGTGGTTCAAGAATGCTGGGCGGAAACAATTCCATTTCTACCGGGCAAAGAAAGGGTTGTGCTCCCGTTCGTTTGCGACGGTGGTCAGAGGGCCGTGACCGGGACAGACTAAAGTGTCCTCCGGAAGAGAGAGCAACTTCTCCAGGTTGTTACGAAGAGCCTTCTGATAATCGTTCGGAGCGCCGCCCATCGAACCAGCGAACAACGAATCGCCGACCACGGCGACTGGATGTTGCAGACCGTAGACGACATACGAGGTACCGCCGGGAGAATGTCCATTCGTCAACTTTGCTTCAATTCGGAGCTCGGCGAGACGGAACTGGTCGCCTTCGCGTACCGTTTTTGTTCTGGGTAACGGCTCCAGCTCAGGCGAAAAAATCTCAGCATGTGTCTTTTTCACGATCGCCCCGAGCTCCGCAACATGGTCCTGATGCGTATGGGTGAGAAACAGATACTTCACGGTGAGGCCCGCGGAATCGACGAACGCCAAAAGCTCACTCGCGTCGGCCCCGGTATCAAATATCGCTGCCTCTTTGGTTTCGGGATCCCAGATCAGATAGGCGTTCACCGTCATGTCGAGAAGCGGAGTATTGAATTGTTTCGCTCCGTCAAATATCGGGACATTCGTCGGGTACCAATTCTTGGAATAGCTGGCAGCCAGCGCTTTGGGCCCCAAGCCAAGAGCTTCGGCGAGTGCGGATACAGCCGCCGGAGTGCCTGAGCCTTTCTTCACTTCAAGGAGTTGCTCACCGCTTAGATGAGCTTGCTGACAGAGTTCCTGGTCACTCACCCGCAGACCGCGTTGCGATTTTCCAACGATATCTTCGAAAAGGTCTTCCAGAGGAATTTTCATAAACAGAATTCAGCTTTGCGATTTTTTCACCAACGTCGTGACACGATTGTCTTCGATCCGTCTGACAATGACCTGAGCCGGGCGGATATCTAAGACTTTGTAGGTGTGGCCCGGATCAGTTGGAATTGAGAAACTTTGATCCACTTCCACCTTCAGCGTCTGCTCAGAATCAGGAAAAGCCAGGATGGCGTAAGCTGGATGCTCCTGGGCAGGTACTCCTTTGATCAAGGCAACGGCCTGACCCGACTTCGTATTCCGAAGCTCGACGATAGAGTCATCCACGGGATTACCGTCTTTGTCTTCCGTGTGGCGCACTTCAACATCGGTGACCTTATAGTCGAGCCCCTTTAACTGGTCTCCGATCCCAACCGTATACTCTTCCCCGCCGGTGGCGTGGATCTTCGCCTGCTTGCCGTTGACTTCGGTCAGCATCACAGGCAGGAACTCTTGCTGGATCTCCACAATCGACGCCAACTTCCCCTGGGCCGGTCCGCTCTGAGCGTTCCCTTGAGGCGCTCGCGCTGGCGGTAACCCGAGAACCACCGGCAGCACCCGTCGCTCGGTCTGGTTGCAAGAGAAGATCCTTATCGGACGTCGCATCGGAATTTTCCGCAGGATGACGATTGGCGACCGCGTTTCGCGCAGAGGCGTCCGCTCTCGGCGGCGGCGTAGCCTGCTGCAAACGATCTGCCACTTCTTTGTGACCCTTGGCCTTGGCCAAAGAACCTGCCGCCGCACCTGATTGATCGGTGAGTGTTGGGTCTGCGCCGGCCTTTAACAATAAGGTCACCAGATCATTGTCACCTTTGCTGGCCGCAAGCATCAATGGAGTGCGCCCGTCATCTGCCCGCGTATCAACCTCGGCGCCGTTGTCGAGCAAGATCTTGGCAATATCCGGGTGCCCGGTCAACGCGGCGACCAGCAGACCTCGATTGACCTCCTGACGCGACCGCGCAGCAAGAGCTTCAACGCACTTTGCGTTTCCTTGATAGACAGCCTTCATCAGAGCAGACCATCCGGTTTGGTCCTGCAGGTTCGGGTCTGCGTTCTTCTTGAGAAGCAGGTTAACAATCTCGCTTTGATTATTCTCCGCCGCCAGCATGAGCGCCGTCACTCCCTGCTTGCTCTGGGCGTCCACATTCACCTTCTGGTCCAGCAACTTTTTGACGACCTCCATTCGCCCATTCTTGGCGGCAGCCATGAGGGCCGTGAACCCCGAAGCATTTTGAGCATTTACATCGATGCCGGCAGCCAAGAACAGTTCAACCGCCTTCAGATCCCCTTTTTCCGCCGACCGCACAAAATCATCCGGAGTGAACTTTACGTTCAATTTCTCCAACTCTTGGACCACCTGCTCTTTCGACTGGCCGCACCCAAATAGAAATGCGGTGACAAGGATACTAAGCCAGAGTGCCTTACTCATGCGAAGACCATCTGCGTTCCCTCCGTTCTGATCAAACGGCGCACCCGAAAAACATGCGCGGGGCGAGAATGCGGATCGAGCATCACGAAGTTACGACGACCCCGCCAAGTGAATTTTTCGCCGGTAAGCAAATCTTCGACTTGGTAGGGCTCGGCGACGTCGATCTTAAAACTTTCAACCGGAACATAGGCAAATCCGCTCTGGGAGTTATATGGATCGAGATTGACCATCACCAGGACGATATTGTCGAGAGCCTCCGTCGCTTTGGAATAGAACAATATTTGTTCGTTTTCGATGGTATGGAACCGGAGATTTTCGTACTCACGCAGAGCGCGGTTATGACGCCGGATCGCGTTGAGCTTGGTGATGTAATCCTTAATGTTGCCAGGAGCGTTCCAATCCCGTTCTTTGAACTGATATTTTTCGGAGTTGAGATACTCTTCTTTCCCCGGAACTCCGACATTTTCGCATAGCTCGAAACCACTATAGATCCCATACACCGTCGTCAGAGTCGTCGCGAGAACGGACCGGATCATAAAACCAGGGCGGCCGCTAGTCTGTAGAAAGAACGGCAAGATATCCGGGGTGTTAGGAAAAAAATTCGCGCGGAAGTAATACTTCATCTCGGTCTGAGTTAGTTCCGTCATGTACTCGGTCAAATCCCACTTGCTGTTCCGCCAGGTGAAATAGGTGTAGGACTGGGTAAATCCTCCCTTCGCAAGCGCCTTCATCATCTTGGGACGAGTGAAAGCTTCGGCCAGAAAAATCACGTCCGGATAGTCATTCTGGATTTCCGAAATCGTCCATTCCCAAAATGCGTTCGGCTTCGTATGAGGATTATCGACCCGGAAAATGCGGACCCCGTGACGCACCCAGAAGAGAATGACGTCCTTCATCTCGTGCCAGAGATTCTTCCAATCAGAATTGTAGAAATTCAGCGGATAAACATCCTCATACTTCTTGGGCGGATTTTCCGCGTACTTGATGGATCCGTCGGGTCGATGGAAAAACCAATCCGGATGCTCTTTCACATAAGGATGATCTGGTGAGGAATTGATCGCAAAATCCAGAGCGATCTCCATCCCTCTGGCCTTCACTTCACCCACCAGCCAATCGAAATCGTCAATGGTGCCAAGTTCCGGCTCCACAGCTTTGTGGCCGCCGAACTGGCTCCCAATGGCATACGGAACACCTGGATCGCCCGGTTCGGAGGTCACCGAGTTATTTTTTCCTTTCCGTTTGGTAAAACCAATCGGATGAATCGGAGGAAAATAGATCACGTCGAACCCCATCGCTTTGGCATCGTCGATCCGGCCGAGACAATCGCGAAACTTCGATCCCGAATTCGGCTTTCCTTCCGCGGACCTTGGAAAAAACTCGTACCAAGCTGCAAAGAGAGCTTCTGAACGATCCACCGTGACTCGCAAATAGGGCTGGAACTCCGTGCTGAGATGAAGGTCAGGCCACGCCCCCATCAACCCGGTCAATTCAGGATTTTTAGCCAATTGGGCGCCGAAATGAGCATCCGCATTCTTCAATTGTTTGGAGAAAAGCGCCAAGCGCTCTTTGTCCTCCGGACGTGTGGCACGGCCGGAGGCCTGTTCCACCAGGATTGAACCTTCATCGAGTTCGGTTCGAAGGTCCGTATTACCGGCGCCATATTTTTTCCCATACTCGACCTGCCACGATTTAAAGTGATCTTCCCAGGCCTCAATCGTGTACTCGTGCGGTGCATTCTCGATGAAATGACAGACACCAGTCCATCGGTCGTTCTCGGTCGGACTCATCGGTGTCGTATTCCAGTCTGCATTCGTCGCTTTTCGCCACTTGAGATTTGCGGAGGTCTGCTCATGGCCATCCTTGAAGATGTCAGCTGAAACCTTCAGCTCTTGTCCGATCACCCTTTTGATCGGATATCGGCCTCCGTCAATGCAAGGGTCAACGTTTTCAATGACAACGGTCGGTAACCGTTCCAAGTCGTTTTTTTTTGTGGTCACGCGAGTCGGATCCTGGGTTTGGGTCTGTCAGGGAGACTGTTTAAGAATGTCGCGAAGAAATTAAAGTTCTCTGCGAGGGAAGCAACATCGATCAATCTCTTTATAGCGGGTTGGATATGGCGTAGGAACTCCTTTTTTTCTCGCAGAATTCCGATCACTCCGTAGGCACCCAGTGCCTGCATCAGACGTTGAATCCCGCACTCGAGATAGACACGCTCAAACTCTGGAAACGTCCAGCCGTGGTCATTCCGCTCAAAGTAGTATCTCAACAGATGTGCGCGTTCCTCGTCCGCAAGCGTCACGTACGGATCGAAGAGCAAGGAAGCCAGATCATACTGCGGTAAGCCCGGGCGCATTCCCTGGAAATCGATCAGGTAGGCTTCTTCGTCCCAGACGATGATGTTCTGCGATTGAAAATCGCGATGGACCAAGACTCTTTGATAAGATGCTAAGCGTTGGGCAAGATTCTTGAAAGCGACGTGTTCCCGCAGTCGATTTATTTCGGACTGCGGAACCTGAAAATAGAGTCCGAGACAATTTTCCAGGCAGTAATTTTGTTCCCACAGATAAAGCGATTCATCGAATCCAGGTGGCCCATTCGATTCCGCGCCAATGACCGGTTCCGACCTGTGCAACACGGCCAGCTGGTTTAAGGCGGATTCATAAAAGAGACGACGAACGGCCCATGGTTCATTCCGATGGTGCCAGAGATCTTCCTCGCCCAGATCCTGCATCCAGATCAGGGCCTGCTCCTGGTCATGATAGTAAATCATGGGCGCATTGACTCCGATCCGGTTCAGAAAATTCGCAATCGCCACAAACCGTTGGTTTTCTGTCTTCTCGGAATTGTACTTCACCAGGATCAATGAATGATCCGCGGTAAAGCGCACCCGATAATAGCGCCGATCCGATCCTCCTTTTTCGAGCGGCAGGATTTCCACTTGGGATTCGTGTCAAATGCGGAAAACGGGCCCGCGTTTGGTCGATCAGTCGTTCAAGGCTCATATAAAATCGATCTCCACGTAAACGCCGGGATCGATCTTGACTCCTGCGACGATGCAGGATCGGAGAGTGGTGTTACGGGGAACAAACGATCCCGGAAACAGGATCGAATCTTCCACCAGAACGTTCCCTTCAATCTTGCACCGAGCCCCCAGGTAAGATGCCCCTTCGACTTTGCTCTCTAGTGAAATCTCAGCGGATGGATCGACCTGGATCGGCCATGGACCTCCGCGAAGGTAGTCAGGCACCCAGCCGTCGTGCGCGATGATCCGGTGTGCAGACAGGTATTCCTTCCTCGAGCCAAGATTGAACCAACGGTTCTCTTCCAAAGGCATTCCTCCGATTTTTCCTCCGGATTTCATCCACTCGATGATAACCGGGATGAACGATATCCTGGTGGCTGGCGGTATTCTGGGAAAAACGGAGGGACTCCAGATTGAAATACCTGCGAAATCGAATTCGCCCGGTTTGCCGGACCTCATCGCCCCGAGGAGGTCAAGCACCCGACCGGTTTGGCTGCACCAATGAATGCTTGTTGAAAATTCCGTCGTCCGCAGCGCCAAAGTGACATCGTTTCGCTTCGAAAAATGTTCCTCCACCAGGCGATGGATCGGCAGGTCGGTCAGGATATCACCGCTGTAAACGATGAAAGTTTCGTCGCCGATCCGATGCTCAACGTTTTTAATGCCTCCTCCGGTCTCCAGCAATTCGGCTTCATGAACCAGCTCGAGAGGTGCGCCGTTATAATTGCCCTCCGGAAATTGGTTCCGGAATTTTTCCGGCAAATGGTGGGAGTTAATCCAGAACTGCTCAATACCGGCCTGCCGCAAGTGGTCGAGGGCAAACGTGATCAGAGGCTTCCCAAAAATTGGCAGCAACGGCTTCGGCAGCAGCTTCGTCAGTGGCCGCAGCCGAGTCCCTAAGCCGGCGCCGAGCACGAAGGCCTTGCGAACACGATGATTCATCAAAGGATGGGAACCTACCGGGCGAAGACCTCGAGTGTAAAGCAATTAGGGCAGGGAGGTCACGGAGGAGATCAGTGGCCACCATGGCTTCAGGGCGAGAAACACGGGGAAGAGGAAAATCATCGCACAGAGGCCACGGAGGTCACAGAGGGGATCAGCTCTATAAAGCTCCATCACTCCATCACTCCATCACTCCATCACCTCTGCATGCACTCCATCACGCCGACACGCCGACCACGCCGACCCGTTCCCCTCACGGTCCGATTGACTTCGAGTGTTGAGCGCGTAAATGAGCACAAACGCGACAAGCAAGATGAACGTCTCGGCATTAGCTATTTTCTCCCTCTGTTTGGTAACGACCCTGTTGGGCGAAAATTCCAATGTGCCCGTGATCACGGTTCGGAAAGGAACCTCACAACAAGTCGAGATAAAAGCGATCGGCGGTCCGCAAGGAGCGGCGGCGTCGAGCGTTTTGAAAAATGATATTGATCTCTCCGGTGCCTTGGCGCTCGGCGACGCCACCTCGTCTACGATCATCGTCAGCGGCACAGCCGCCGCAGGTTCCTTTGATGCGCTGGCGACTGAAAAATCGGGCGGCGTGGTTTTGAAGAAAAATTACTCCGGAGAAACGCGTCACGCAGTTCATCAATTTACCAATGACCTGATCGAAACGGTGACTGGCCAAAAAGGGATAGCGCTTTCCCGGGTCGCTTTCGTGGCCGATCGAACCGGGCACAAAGAGATTTACACCTGCGATTACGACGGAGCGCGGGCGCTCCAACTTACTCACGACGGAGCAATCAGCGTAAGTCCGGCATTGTCCGAAGATGGCCGCCGGCTTGCCTATACAGGTTATCAAAGCGGCTATGCTGATATTTACCTGGTCGACCTGACCAGCGGAGCGCGCAATCGGATCATCAAATTCCCTGGAACTAACTCCGGGGCCGCATTTTCGCCGGACGGATCACGGATCGCATGCACCCTGAGCAAAGATGGGAACCCAGAGATTTACGTGACCGGGATCAGCGGCGACTTGCCGCACCGGCTGACGCGAAGCCGCGGCGTGGAATCGTCCCCAACGTGGTCGCCCAACGGCTCAGAGCTCATCTATTCTTCTGACGAAACCGGGAGGACCGCAGCTTTATCGGATCTCGACTGAAGGCGGTTCGGCCCGACGATTGTCAACCGGCAGTGGCTATAATACGCAGCCGAACTGGTCGCCGGACGGTCGCAAAGTGGCTTTCAATGTCCGGAGTGGCGGCGGATTTCAAGTTGCGATTCTGGATCTCGACTCGGGGTTAACCCATGGGTCGGTGGCCGAGGGACTCAACCCCGTTTGGGGCCCGGATTCCCGCCATATTATTTTTTCCCGAGGGACTGGGCTTTATTTATTTGACACTGTCACCGGTCGCGAGACACGCCTGCTAACTGATCTTGGACAAATCTCCGAGCCGAGTTGGTCCCATTGAAGTCGCCGAGTTTTCTCAATGAACAAAATTCAAGTTTTCTGCTGTTTGCTGGTCCTGAGCCTCGTCGCTTGTCAAAAACAACAAAAGCAGGAGTATGCAGGAGTTGATGGCGACAATGTGACCGGCACACCGCTTCCGCCACGCCAGGAAGGCGTCTCGTTTTTTAGCAACAACGTCACGAAGGGCCAGTTCAAGCCAATCTATTTCGCTTTCGACAGCTTCCAAATCGCTGCGGATGAAGGCGAAAAGCTCCGGCAGATCGGGAGTTTCATGAAGACTTCGCAGAATAACATCATTTTAGCCGGGTTCACCGACGAGCGCGGCACGCCCGAATACAATCGCGGACTTGGAGAACGCCGAGCCCAGGCCGCACGGAATTATTTGCTTTCGCTCGGGGTTTCGCCAAGCCGTATTCAGACTGTGAGTTTTGGCCAGGAAATGCCCGCCGACCCCGGACATGACGAATCCGCGTGGGCAAAAAATCGCAGGGTCGAGGTTGGCGTGGTTCATTAATTGTAGAATCTGAACGCCCGTTTTCCCTTTCTTTCTCTGCCTGCTTGGAGTTTGATCCGCTATTGCAGAGTAAAGGTTGAATGGACGACCAGAACTTGCCCGACGATGAAACGTTGGTTCGCCTGACGCAGAGCGGCGACACTCGGGCCTTTGATAATCTTTGGCATAAATATAGCCCGCGGATCTACTCGCTGATCTACAACATGACGGCCAACCACGAGGATTCGAATGATCTGCTCCTCGAAGTCTTTGCCAAAGCCTATCGTTCGATCAACGGTTTCCGGGGCAAATCAAGCTTTTACACCTGGATTCATGCTATCGCCGTGAACATGACCATCAATTTCGTGAAAAAACGCGGACGCCGTTTTCAGATGAGTCTGGACGACTTGGACGCCAATGTGCAGAATGACAAAGAGTTTATTGACTTAACAGCGGCGAATACCCCTGTTCGCGAAGTCGATCTCTCCGAACTGCAGCAGAGATTGAACGAAGCGATGATGAAGCTGTCTGTTGAGCATAGAGCAGTTGTCACTATGTTTGACATTCAGGGCATGGCACACGCAGAGATTGCAAAAATCCTTGGTATACCCGAGGCTACAGTGCGCTCCAGGCTTTTCTATGCACATCGACAGTTGCAGAATTACCTTGAGGAGTTTAGAAAGAAATGATGCTCGACGAACAGCAGCTACAGAAACTACTTCGACTCAAACGATTCGAGCAGCCACCCCCAGGATATTTTGACCGCACCTTAGACGAATTCCATCGACGCCAGCGCGAAGAGCTGTTACGCCGTTCCGCAATTCAGATTTGGTTCGAACGTTTTATATCAGGTCTTTGGAGCTTTCGTGTGCCGACCTATGCGTATGGAGCGGCATTTGGTGCTTTTTTGGTGGCTGCCACGATTGTCGGGTCAGGCGTGTGGGCTCCTTACAATGAGACCATTGGGACAAGTTCAGACTTAGCAAGAGTAGCGTCTAGCACTCCTGCCATCGACCTGAACTCCAATCAGTTGGCGTTGAACGGAAATGTGGACTGGTCCAAATTCCATCGTTCCTCCTCCGCACCTAGTGTCGTTCCTACCCTCCGACCGTCTCAAACTGCGCTTCCTCGCTATGTTCTGGACGGTAGGCCCGTGAGTTACGAAGCTTCGTTCAGCTTTTAACCTTAATGTTGGAAATTTTTGGCCGTAGCCCAATTCGGAGCGTCCGCCGGACACCGGCTCTGAACGCCGGGATTCTTCTTTTCATGCTTGGAGCCACTCGACTCCTGGCGCAGCAGGGCTTAAATTCCATCTCCTCTGAAGTCGAAAAAGTTTTTGAAAGCGCAAAAAGTGCCGTCGTCCGCATACAGGCAGAGGACGAGCATGGCAGACTCGCCGGCACCGGCTTCTTCATTGATCCGAACGGTACGATCATGACCGCCTATGCAGTGGGCGGCGAATCTCGCGATATCATCGTGGAATTCGGATCCTGCCGTTATCCGGCCGAACGTCTTGTCGCTGACCCCCGCAGCGGCATTGCGATCCTCAGACTAACGGCGAGCACTCCCTGGTTGCCAATCGGGGATTCAGATGAATTGAAGATGGCGTCGCCGGTGGTCACGATCGGTTATCCGATGGATCTCTCCGTCACGCCAACGTTCGGAATGATCGGTGGTTTTGATCTCAAATATTTAAACCAATATTTCAGCACCACTTTGATCCGGGCGAACATCGCTGCGCAGCGAGGCGAGGCGGGCGCTCCGATGCTGAATCTCAAGGGTGAAGTCGTCGGCATCCTGATTTTTCCAATCGACAATCGGACCGCCTGTTACGCGCTCCCAATGAAAGCGGCGGAAAAAGTACGAACTGATTATGTGCGCTTCGGCGAAGTAAGACCGGGCTGGGTCGGAGTGAATGTCGTTGAATCCGACGAACCGGTCCGTAGCTCCAACGTGGTGATTCAGAGCTTCGCCGAGGGGTCGCCTGGCGCGGGCTCCGGGCTGCAACCCGGTGACGTTCTGCTGCGAATTGGATCGATGTCAATCCATTCACCGCCCGATGTCCTTAATGCTTCCTTCTTTCTCACTGCTGACGAAGATGTCCCAATCACCGTTCTTCGTGATGGAAAAGAGATTTCCATTACCGTGACTGCAGCCGAGCATCCCACTTATCTTCAGCAGAAACTTCCTCTCTTTGCCCCGGCAAACCGGGAAGATTCGCAGCGTTTCCGGGCCAGCGATTAGACGGTGGCAGTAAGCAAAGCGTCCCCGCTTTGCCTCTTCCGTAAGCGGCAGCGTGCCGCCTGTAAAGTTCGCCTTTCAGCCTATTCACCGCATCTTCTGCCATGTCCGTTTTTTAGCGAAAATCGTCCTTGCCGCGTCATAAATTTGACGTAAATGAGTTCCGCACAGGCAGTTTAGCGCCAACATAAAAGTTGTTGGCTTTCCTTTCGCCTCCGCTTACTGTCGGAAATTACGGATGCCGAGAAACGAGCCATGGAAGCGGAAATCTCCTTCGAGACGGCGATGGAAAGATTGGAGAAGATCGTTGGAGAAATGGAGTCTTCCAAATTACCGCTAGAAGAGTTGTTGGTTCGTTACGAGGAGGGGATCCGGCTTGTCGGAGTATGCAACCAGCGACTTGCGGGCGCGGAAAACAGAATTGAAACCCTAAGTCGCCCTCCTAACGGAAGATCACAGGCGTCGAGCGCCACCTCCGCTCAGGACTCGCCGAAGGACCCAAACAAAACCAAGAATGAAGAAATCAGACTCTTTTGAAGCGCCGTCCGAAATGCGGATACTGGATACCATCAATTCGCCCTGGGACCTTAAGCGTCTTGAGGAAGGGAGGCTGCCGCAACTTGCGCAAGAGATACGGGATGAACTGATCACGGTTCTTTCGGAGGTCGGTGGGCATCTCGGTCCCAACCTGGGCGTCGTGGAACTGACGATTGCATTGCACCGTGTTTTTACACACCCCGAAGGATAAACTGGTTTTTGACGTCAGCCATCAGGGCTACGTCCACAAGCTCTTAACTGGGCGGCGCGATCGTTTTAACACTATCCGGCAATACCAGGGATTGAACGGTTTTCTGCTGCGCACCGAAAGTGATCACGACTGCTACGGCGCCGGCCACGCAGGAACTTCACTTTCCGCAGCCCTCGGTATGGCAGTTGCCCGGGATCGAAGGGGCGGACGGGACAATGTCGTCGTCGTTGCGGGCGACGCCGCGTTTACCTGCGGCACAAGCTACGAGGCGTTGAACAACGTCGCCGATAGCACCAAACGATTTATCGTTGTCTTGAACGATAACGAATGGTCGATCGCGAAAAATGTCGGTGCCATCGCCAACTATCTAAACAAGCTGGTGACCAACGATGCCTACAGCCATTTGCACGAAAAGGCCGCCAAGTTCGTGGAAATGATCGGTGGCAGATTCGCACAAAAGCTCGTTCATAAGGTCGAAGAGGGCGTTAAGCACCTTGTTTTGCCAAGTGTGATTTTTGAGGATCTTGGACTCCGTTATTATGGACCGATCGACGGGCATGATATTCCGTTACTGATTCAGACCTTTGAATTTTTGAAGCGGCAGAACGAACCTGTTTTGCTCCACATCATCACGCAGAAAGGTAAGGGCTATGCCCCCGCCCTGGCCAAGCCGGACAAATTTCATGGCTTGGGAAAATTCAAACTCGAAACTGGTGAAACGACCGCCGCGCCGACTCCCACTTACTCAGAACTTTTCGGTCAAACGCTCGCAAAATTTGCCGATCAGAATAACAGGATCATGGCGATAACCGCCGCGATGCCTTCCGGCACCGGCTTGTTCCATTTTGCGGCGAGACATCCGCGGCAATACTTTGATGTCGGGATTGCAGAAGAGCACGCGGCACTGTTTGCCAGCGGGTTGGCGACCGAGGGATTCAAGCCTTTTCTGGCGATTTATTCGACCTTCATGCAGCGCGCTTATGACATGCTCATTCACGACATTGCGCTGCAAAATCTGAATGTTGCCCTCTGCATGGATAGAGCTGGATTATCCGGCGATGACGGTCCGACTCACCATGGACTTTTTGATATCGGGTATCTCCGGCATATACCCAATATGGTGCACATGCAGCCCAAGGACGAAGAAGAGTTCGTCGACATGCTCTGGACGATGCTGAACTATCACCAGGGTCCGATCGCTATCCGGTACCCGCGTGGCGCCGGCACCGGAGCAAAGCCGAAACCGCAGCCCAAACTGCTGGAGATCGGAAAGGCCGAAGTCGTCCAGCACGGACGCGAGGTGGCGCTGATTGGACTGGGGAATATGTTTGCCCTGGCTCAAGAAACCGCAACGCTTCTCGAAGCCGAAGGCGTTTCTGTAGCGTTGATCAATCCGCGATGGATCAAACCGATGGATGTCGGCACCCTCGAGTTCTTTGCACGCAGTGTTGACGTGATCTGTACGTTCGAGGATCACGTTCTCCACAACGGCTTCGGCTGCGCCGTCATGGAGCATTTGTCGGATGCAAGAATCACCACGCCGGTTGTTCGCATTGGTTGGCCCGATCAATTCATCGAGCACGGCACGATCCCAGTCTTGCGGAAGAAGCATGGTCTCACAGCAGAGGCTGCATTCGCAAAGATCAAACCGTTCCTGAAAATCGATCGGAAAACGACCCCGAAGACGGCGGCATAGGCGACTGGTAGGATGAAGTCCCGGCGAGCGCGAAGCCCAGGGTAGGGTGAGGCTCCGTCCGACCGGGGCATCCCGTTTGGCCTTAGCGTCACTCAGATTGCGTAAACCCCGCCAAGCTCGTGCATCGCGATTTCATAGGGGGTGACGTTGCAGCCGAGGGCGACCCGGGAAGCCCCGGTTCGGACGGAGCCTCACCCTACCTCGCGTCGAGAGGTCGCTTACGTTGCATCATCCCGGCATCCAACCGATTGTTCCGGCCATGGGAATTGCAATCGTCGCCGACGCCTTGTCGAAGACTTATCGAACTTACCGAAAGCAGGAGGGGCTGAGGGGCGCACTCAAAGGCTTGTTCACAAGGCAATACGATGAGATACCCGCTGCAAAAAACGTTTCCTTTCAAATCGAAGAGGGTGAATTTGTCGGCTTCCTGGGACCTAACGGCGCCGGAAAAACAACAGTACTGAAAATGCTCGCCGGTCTCCTGGTGCCGACATCCGGAACCGCTCGCGTGCTGGGTTATATCCCATGGGAACGCAAAGTCCCTTTCAAGCGCCAGTTCAGCCTGGTACTCGGGCAAAAGAATTCACTCTGGTGGGATTTGCCGGCTCGTGAATCACTAGAACTTAACCGGGCTATCTACGAGATCGAGGAGGCCAAATTCCGGCGAATCGTCGACGAGCTGATCGACCTGCTGGACGTGCGCGATAAACTCAACGTCATGGTGCGGGAGCTAAGTCTCGGTGAGCGCATGAAAATGGAACTCATTGCCGCGTTGATCCATGGACCGAAGGTTTTGTTCCTGGATGAGCCAACCATTGGTCTGGACGTAGTGAGCCAGAAAAAAGTTCGCGACTTTTTACGGCATTACAGCGAAGAAAACCGAATTTCAACCATCCTGACAAGTCACTACATGCAGGATATTGAAGAACTCTGCAAACGAGTCGTCATCATCGATCATGGGCAGGTGTTTTTTGACGGAGAACTGGACGAAATCATCGAGAACTTCGCCGGGTACAAACTGCTGCGGTTTACTTTCGAAAAAACGCCCTCTTGCTCATTTGATTCAGGGGAAGTCATCGAACGGACCGCCACATCCGTTAAGCTAAAAGTCCCCCGAAACAAGGTCGCCGAGGCTTGCCGGGTCATCCTTTCGAGCTGCGACGTACACGACTTCAGCGTGGAAGAAGAGCCAATCGAAGAAATTATCCGGCAGGTGTTTTATGATCACGGGACGGCTGGCCGGCTGGAGAGCCAGGAAGCGATTGCCGGCCTTGGTTTGCCAAAATAGCAGCAGTGAGTTTCTGGTTAATCAGTGAAGCAGCGTAGGCGGCTCCGAACCCGTTGTCGATATTGACAACCGTCACACCGCTCGCGCAACTGTTCAGCATGGTGAGCAAGGCAGCTATTCCGCCGAAGCTCGCGCCGTAGCCCACGCTGGTAGGAACAGCGATCACTGGTGTGCTGACCAACCCCGCAATAACGCTCGGCAAGGCGCCGTCCATTCCAGCTACCACGATTGCCACCGAACAAGATTCGATTTGCTCCCGGGCGGCCAGCGCGCGTTGGATTCCTGCCACACCCACGTCCTGGACGAGCTCGACGCTATTCCCGAAGAGCTCAAGTGTCACTCGAGCTTCTTCCACCACCGGCCGATCCGTTGTCCCCGCACTGACCACGGCGACCTTCCCCGCCAGATGAGGCAGCGGCTTTCGCTCAACCACAATGCAGCGACCTAGCGATTCGAACCGAGCGTCAGGAAGCGTTTGCACCACCTTCTCAAAATGCTGTGGCCCGGCGCGCGTCGCCAATCCAACCCCGTTTTTTTCGACAAGCGTCTGAAGAATCCGCGTCAGATCATCCGGGCTTTTGCCCTCCGCCCATGCCACTTCCGGCAGGCCCCTCCTCTCCAGCCGGCCAACATCAACTTTCGCGAAACCCAAGTCGAGAAAGCCGGTCGTCATAGCTATTGAGTGTGTGGCAAACGGAGTTCAGCCGCTGTACCCAAATAAAGCCGCATCGGAACCATATCAGACCTGTGAAACCCATGTTTCTCAAAAAAAGCCAACGACCCCTCACTGATCCGGTCGGTCAAAAGCGTGATCCGCAAAAAGCTCTTTTGCTGCGCATATTCGATCGCATATTTCAGAAGTTCGCTTCCCATCCCTTGCCCCTGAAAATTCCTGGAGATAATCAGATCTTCCAACAGGATGACAAAGCCACCCTCGGCGGTGCTGATCGTAAACAGCAGGTTGATCATCCCGATGATCTGGTTCGCACTCCGAAGCACGAAGATTCGCCCTCGGCTCGGCTGCTCCAAGATCAAACGCAAGCCCCGCATCTGGTTGTTGTAGTCCGGTCTGAAATCTTTCTCTTGCGAAAAGAGATCCATGAGCAATTCCGTAAGCAACGGAAGATCCTCGATGGTGGCCGGTTCAATGCGTGTCAACTCGTGCATGGGACGCCTAATCATTGCAAACGATTACGCTTTCTCAAAGTGATTTTCCTGTGACGGCGAGTGAAAACCTCTCGACCGAGGCGCGCCTCCAACACAGTTTGTTAGCAAAGAGAAAACAACCGCCGAAATCGGATGAGAAGCCATCCACGGCACTGAATTGGTATGACTTTGTTATTGATTGCCATTCTAAGCTATTTGATCGGTTCGATCCCTAACGGTTACTTGGTGGCCCGCAGTCAGGGGGTCGATATTCGCCAGCTAGGAAGCCGGAACATTGGCGCGACCAACGTTCTGCGGGTGATGGGAAAAAAGTGGGGGTATCTGGTTTTCCTTTGCGATACCTTGAAAGGGTTCCTGGCGGTCAAGCTTGGTTTGTTTTTAGCAGCACAAGCTCTATTGAGCCCTGTCCTGGGTGGAGTGATCGCAGCGGTCACTTGCATCTTAGGTCATAACTATACAATCTGGCTCGGATTCAAAGGAGGCAAAGGCATGGCCACCTCAGGCGGAGTCGTTCTGGCATTGTTCCCCGTCAGCATCATTTGCACCGTGGCGATTGTCTGGATCGGGGTGTTTTACGCCAGCAAGTACGTATCCCTCGCTTCGATTGCCTCGGCGATCGCTCTACCGTGTGCAGTGTTTCTGTTTGTCGCAAAAACGGGAGCCGAGTTCTGGACGCTGTTCATTTTTACGGTACTCATTGCCGCATTGGCTCTCTGGCGTCATCGGGCAAATATCGAGCGCCTGAGGAACGGCACGGAGTCTCGATTCGGAAAGAAATGAAGTGGATACCATCTCAATTATCGGCGCCGGCGGCTGGGGCACGGCCCTGGCCGTAATGATCGCCAAAAACGGTCACCAAGTCCGGCTCTGGGCGCGTCGCAAAGAGCTTGCCGAGACCCTCGGGCGGGAACGCGTTAACCATCAATATCTGCCCGGAATTGTCCTTCCAAGTTCAATCGTCGTCACCACCCAGCTCTCAGAAGCAGGTCAGGCGGACGCCGTATGGTTTGTCACCCCTTCGACCGCTCTCCGGGAGATTTCCAACTCTCTCGCAGCCACTACCTCCGTTGGCCCCTCTACCATTCTGATTTCCGCCGTTAAAGGGATCGAGCATGGCACCGGATCCCGGATGAGCGAGATCCTGGCGGCCACTTTTCCCGGACGTCCGGTTGCGGTGCTCTCGGGCCCCAATCTCGCTGTGGAAGTGGCGAATTCCATGCCCACCGCCACCGTCATCGGCGCTTCAAATAAAGAGGTCGGAATGCGCCTGCAACGAATCATTTCCAGTAAATCCTTCCGGGCCTACACCAGTTCCGACGTCGTCGGCATCGAAGTGGGAGGCGCCCTGAAGAACATTTTCGCCATCGCCGCCGGGATGGCAGACGGTTTAGGCCTTGGCGACAATTCGAAGGCGGCGCTGGTCACTAGATCACTCGCCGAAATGGCACGACTGGGATTGGCACTGGGAGGAAAGAGAGAAACGTTTCAAGGATTGAGTGGTGCAGGAGACCTCATTCTGACCTGTTTCAGTCGTCATAGCCGAAATCGGCGCGTCGGCGAACGGATCGGCGCCGGAGAACATTTGAAACAAATTCAAAGTTCGATGCAGATGGTGGCAGAAGGGGTTTCAACCGCTCGAAGCGCGAGGGATTGTGCAATCGGGCTTGCTGTTACCACTCCAATCATCAACGAGGTTTATTCAATCCTTTACGAAAACGCTTCTCCGGCGATGGCCATGGAGCGACTAATCAGTCGAGACCTTCGGTCGGAAGAAGATTAGTATCGGTCCGTACGGTCCAAGGGGCCGTACAACCGCCTCTAAACACTTGCCAGATTCTACCCTTGGTTGCCAAAACAAGTTTAGCCAAAACAAGTTCTAGTGCCATGCCGCGCCTCTCAATTTTTGTCCGGCGTCTTCCAAAGCTCTTGGCGTAAGTTGGATATTGTTCAGCAAGTAGAGCATGAAGTGATCAAGCGGCATTGAGCGCCGAGAATCACCCTTTCTTTGCTCGCTCTCCTCGCATCCTGAGCAGAGAAAGACGGGGTCCTTTATCGTCTCAACCTTTGGGCTCGGAGTGTCTACCAGCGCAACTCCATCGGCGTAATTCTCAATGATTCCGCCGCAGCCGTCGCACCGTATCTTCGGGTCAAGTTGGCCCTTGTCGTCTACCTGAAATGTAAGCGCCATGATTATTACGGTACGCCAGGTCGTGCGCTCCGCAACCTCCTCCTCCACCCTGAATGCATCCCACGACGGATCTGCTTCTTAAGAATCGAGAAATAAACTCGATTCAGCCGAACAAATTCAACTTCGTACTGCAGCTGGTTTACTCTGATCCGTTTGGCCGATCTTTCCTTTTCAACCGCCGGAAAGCCGTGTTACGTGCCAGCTCCAGAATCGGCCCAGGAAATCGGCGGCAGCCTTGAAGCGCTTCATCGAAGGCATTCACAAAGTAATCGACCTCCTTTTCGGTGATGATCAGAGGGGGCAAGATCTTAATGACATCCATGTTGTGCCCGGCCACCTGGGTGAGAATTCGGTGTTGGCTTAATAATGGAACAATAACCAGTTGTGCGAAGAGACCGTGATCGATCCGGTGCAGAATCCGCCAGGTAAACTTCATGGCTAGCTGAGTCGGTTCATGGAACTCGATCGCAATCATCAATCCCTTCCCGCGCACCTCTTTGATCAGCGAGTGCTTGGCGCGGAGCGCGTCCAGCTTTTCCAGGAGCTTTTGACCCAGCGTCGCAGAATTCTCGATCAGCTTTTCATTCTCCAGCACGTCGAGCGCCGCGAGACCACAAGCCATTGCAAGGTTATTCCGACCGAACGTGCTGGAATGAACCACGGCCCGGTCCAACCGGCTGAACACCTTTTGATAAATGGCGCGGCGCGTCACAACAGCGCCACACGGAACGAATCCCCCGCTGAGACTCTTTGCGACCGTGACGATATCAGGCTCAAGATTCCAATGTTGAAATCCCCACCATTTTCCGGTACGCCCAAGCCCGCTTTGGACCTCATCGCAAATCACCAGCGTACCGTGAGCCCGACAGAGCGCTTGCGATTTTTCATAGAAATCATCTGAAGGATAATTCACCCCTTTTCCTTGCACCGGCTCGAAAAGAAACGCCGCAACGTTCTCCTTTTTCAAAAGCTTCTCCAACCCTTCCAGGTCACCGAGACGGACACGGGCCACGTCGGCTAAGAATGGGCCAAATCCTTCCTGGAAATTGGCGCTGCCGGTCACCGAAAGTGAACCGTACGAAAGCCCGTGGTAACATCCCTTCAAACTGATGATCTTCGATCGACCGGTCGCGGCACGGGCAAACTTGATTGCGCCTTCGACCGCCTCCGTTCCGGAGTTACAAAAGAAGATCGCTTCCAGATGTGAAGGCACCTTCTTCAGCAACGCCTCTGCGAGAAGCCCGCTCAGGAGCGAACAATCCAACTGCACCATGTTCGGCAAATCCAAACTCAGCGTATCGCAAATCGCCTTCTTAATGGTGGGATGATTCCGTCCCATGGCGAAAACGCCGTACCCGCTCAAAAAGTCAAGGTATTCCTCCCCGTCACTATCATAAAGGTAAGCGCCTTCTGCACGAACGTAGACCTTATCGAATCCGGTGATCCTCAAGACTTCGACCAGCATTGGATTCAAATGCCGGGTGTGCAGATCATAATTTTCACCCATTCGGGTGGCAACGAGGTTCTTTAGATCAAAAGACATCGGTCGTACGCCCTGACACAAGAGAATGGGCTCAGTTAGAGATGCAGGTCAGTGGCCGGGAACGATTGCACGGGAAACAGCAAAGTACAGGGGAATGAACGCGCTCTTCAATCGTGCTCGTTCTCGTTTATCGTCTTTCCACCCCAACCGTATTCGGCAGCCGCCGACTCGCACGACCAAGGGCCTCGCCCTGATCCTCTCGCCCTTTGCCTCTCCCATTTTCCGTTTTCGGATCGCCGCGAGCCGCGACTCGCTCTCGGATGATCGATTCGTGGGGGCACGGTCGCTGGGCGATGTACCCTGAAAGCTCGCTGGAAAAGGGTATAAAGCGGGACGCTTTACTTACGTCGGCTTCGCCCGTTCGGACGGAGCCTCACCCTGCTCTGAGCCGGCCTCGCCGCTGACCGGCAACTGACCTGACAACTCTCTTTCCCTGGCTCTTCTTGCCATTCTTTGCTACAAACCAGATCAATTTCCTCGATGATGGTGCAATTAATCGACCCGTGGACGGCAGTACTATGTGGTGCGGGATCTGTCGGAATCCTATTTTTGATCTGGGTCATTCGGTTTTTTTTGCAGCCGACAGTGCAAGTTGAACCGGTTGAAACTCTGCTCACGGCGGCCGAACAAAAATTTTATGAAGCGCTCGACGCTGCGATCGACGGACGCCTCCTGATACTTTCCAAGGTTCGGATCGCCGATCTATTGACTGTCACCAGTACAAGCAGCTCTGCCAGGCATCGGGTATTTTGTTCGATCGCCTGCAAGCACGTGGATTTTGTTCTCGCCGAGGCGGAAAACCTTCGTCCGATTGCCGCCGTTGAACTCGATGATTCTTCTCATCAGCGCGCTGACCGGCGACGACGGGATCAATTGCTCGATGACCTCTTTGAAAAGGCGGAATTCCCGCTCCTTCGATTTCGGGCCGCCGCAAGCTACAGCCCAAGGGTGATTGAGGAACGAGTCGAGGAAGTGGTGGAACTTTAGGGCCGAATTCAGGAGTCAGGAGTCAGGAGTCAGAAGTTGCAGAATTCAGGAATGCTGCGTTGCTTACATTTAGCCCTTAATACTTCGTCTCTAATCGTCCTCGAAATCGAACTCGTCCTCGTGGAACCGAGAATTGAGTTTCTTCTCAAATCTTCGCGCGTTCACCCCGTGGGGGCTCCTGAATCCTGACTCCTGAATCCTGACTCCTGTTCTCACCAAATTCCCGAATCGCCTGAAGAAACGGAGCCATATACCTGGCCGCTTTCACTTCGCCCACGCCACGGATCCGCCGGGCGCTCTCGATTGAACTCGGTTTCAGGCGAGCAAAAGCTTTGAGCGTTTCATCCGGGAAAATGAAGAAATGAGGTACCCCTCCCTGTTCTTGAGCCACAGTTGCGCGGGTTTTCCGGAGGACTTCAAACAAATCGCGATCAAACGGTGCCTCATTTTCGACCTCCCGATCCACCTCTTTTCCTTTTCTCGATTTCCGTTCCTCAGGCCAAACCAAGTCGAAGGATGCTGCGTTCTGCATTACCGCAACGCCAAGCTCTGCCAGACCGATCATCGGATATTGACCCCCTGTTGAGTAGATGAGCTCTGCTTCTTCCATCTCGCGAAATAATTCGTGCAGGTAATTGGTCGATTTTTGTTTCAACAGACCATAGGTGGTTAATTCGTTCAGGCCGGCGTCCAGCACTTCTTTCCCTTGACTGCCGACCAAGACCTGGATGACACGGTTGCGTCCGAATCGCGGCATAAATCCCTCCTTGGTCCGGTAACACATCCGCGCCACGCCGCTGAGCGCCTTGCGGACCACCAGAAGTTCTTCTTCGCTCGGAGGGCGAATTTTTTTTGAGCGCACGCTCGAACATCTGTCACAGGCGCCACACGCCGAGAAATCGGTGTCTCCAAAGTATCGCAGAATGATTTTCTGACGGCACTCCCGGCCGTAGGCATAATCAACCATCGCCTTCAGCTTGGCTTTGTCGCGTTTTTCCTTGTCGCGTAAAGCTGCGACATCAATCGGCAACTGGAACGGCTGAAGATTGGGCTGGAGTAAACGTGTCCCGCGAATCCGCTTGCCCGGAATATCATAACGGTCAATTACTCCAAGCCGATCCAGAACGGTGATGGCGGAATGGACGGCCATCTCATTGTCTTGACCAAGTCTGGCGGTGAGATCATGAATCGAGCGCTCGATTTCACCCTGCTCATTCGCCATGTTCCGCAGTAGCAGGTAAATACTGCGGATCAGTTCCACCGACGGGTTGCTTCCGTCGATAAAGAAATCCTGAATCCGGGTATCGGCGTAATTGAAGAGCAACTCGCATTCGGCCGGCTCACCGTCGCGCCCGGCTCGGCCCGCTTCCTGATAATACGCTTCCAGCGAGCCTGGAAGCTCAAAATGGACCACAAACCGTAAATCGGCCCGATCGATTCCCATCCCGAAGGCGTTAGTCGCGACCGCCACTTCACAGTCGCTTTGCGTAAACCGGCTCTGAGCTTCTTCTCGGCCGGCGTCGTCAATACCGCCATGATAGCTGACGACCCGAATCCCCCATGTTTTCAGCTCCGCACTCACCTGGTCCACGCGTTTCCGAGTGGCGCAATACACGATTCCCGTTCGGTGCCGCCGGATCAATTCTCGCAACCGATTGTATTTTTCCGACTCTCTTTCGGTCTCGGTCACCACGAATCGCAAATTGGGGCGCGCGAATCCGGCGACGAAGATACTTGGGGTCTCCAATCCGAGGCGTTTGACAATGTCCGCTCGAACCTCGGGAGTCGCTGTCGCGGTGAAGGCAGCGACCTGCGGCCGCCCGAGTGCCTCCAGCACCGACCCCAGCCGAAAATAGTCCGGTCGGAAATCGTGGCCCCATTGCGAGATGCAGTGAGCCTCGTCGATCGCGAACAACCCGATGGTGATTTGCCCAAGAGCCTCCAGAAAAGACCGGCTGCGAAAACGTTCCGGCGCGATATAGACCAGTTTGAACTCGCCCTCGCGCATTCGACGGATGCGATGCTGCTGCTCCGATCCCGAGATCGTGCTATTGATCAGCGTCGCGGCCAGACCCCTGGCGACCAGCGCATCGACCTGATCCTTCATGAGCGCCACCAAAGGCGAGACCACAATGGTGACACCGTCCAAAAGAATCGCCGGCAGCTGGTAGCAAAGCGATTTACCGCCGCCCGTCGGCATCACCACAAAGACATCTTTACCATGCAGGATCCCGGAGATGACCTCGCCCTGCGGCTCTCTGAAGTCGCGAAACCCAAAGTATCTTTCCAGCGTCTGTTGGGGATCCATGTGCTCTATCGTCAGCATAACCCGGCTTCCCGCCAGGAAAAAGCCGTCGCAATTTCATTACATTTTAAAAGAATGTTTGCAAGCCGTCCGATGGAAGCGGATTTACACCCTCAATCGTTCAATCTTCAATCGTGTTCGTGCTCGTCCTCGTGCTCGTGCTCGTTCGTCGCTTTTCCGTCTCCTTTCCGCTGAGCAATGACCGAAAGATCGAGATCGACGACGAGGACGATGAGCACGAGATCGAGGACGAGGACGAGGACGAATCGGAAGGAGCAAAGACCTTTGGTCAACATCCCTAAAAATTTTCTGCCTAAAACCTGAAACCCCGGGTTCGAGATTCATTTGTAATGGGTTGAAGCCGCCCAATCTGGCTCACAGAGCCAAAGGCGTCCCAATACAAAGAAACGAACCCCATGCAGACGATTCCTTTTCCAGTCAGCGCCGCAGGATTCCCACATCCATTTCAACAGGGAGTCCGCGAACTTTTGGAGAATGCGCTCGATCAGGCGCTCTTGATTGCCAATACCCGCGGAGACGTTCTGTTTGCCACGCGGAAGACGCGGATCATTTTGCAAACCTTGTTTGCAGATTACTCCGACGCGGCCATTCCCACTGAGATCCGGACCTGGTTAGTCAGCGGCGACACCAGCAAGCCTCTGATCATTCGTCATCCGGAGAAAGGGCAAATTGAAATCCACAATTTCCTGCTTTCTCGATCGGGCAGCCCCTCGCTGATGCGGATCGAACATCGGCTGGCCGACAACGGCCCAAAAGCCCTGTTGTCTCTGGGGATCACTGCGCGCGAAGCTGAGGTGCTTTATTGGATCACCGAAGGCAAGACCAACCCCGAAATCGCCATCATCCTGTCTGCTTCTCCCGACACCGTGAAGAAGCATGCCGCGAATCTTTACGCCAAGCTTGGCGTGCCCACTCGTACCTCAGCAGCAAGATGTGCGCTCTCGGTTCTGATGGCAAATACTTGACCGCAGATCGGCCGGATACCCCGAAAAACGGCTGATTCGATCGTCCGCAAATATTTCTTGATTATACCCGCGTCTGACGCATGATTTCATTCCTCCAATCGACAAGACGCGGGTGTAGCTCAGTTGGTAGAGCACTTCCTTGCCAAGGAAGATGTCGCGAGTTCGAGTCTCGTCACCCGCTCCACTTTTGCCCTCGTAGACTTTCCATCCTCAAGACTTTCCTTCTGAGGGTGATCCGAATTGCGGGTTATGAGCCTCAGAAACCTCATTGTAGCCTATCGATGTCTTAGGCCGACGTGGTAACCCGATGCAACCTTTCAACTAATTGAGTTTCGCCCTCACCAGCCACGTTTTGTAAATTCCGGCCTCCCATTCCTCCTCGCCATATTTTATGCGAACACGATAACCTTCTCGCGGCGAAAACGGTGAATTGAAACGATTTCATCTGGGCATTTCGGCGGAGATCGGTTTTTCGGTTTTACTACCAGCGCCTAGACGGCTTCTGCTCGGGAATTGCTCATCAAAGATGAGGAGGCAACCCCTTGCATTCAACCGAGAGCAGGACTATTTTTTTGGTTCGTCTTTGCGCCTCTGCGGTCGGCCTAAGCTCTAACAAAGGTGGATCAGATCAGGAGCAAAACCCTCCATGAAGTTTCGCCATCTAGAATACTTCGTCGCTGCTGCTGAAGAACTAAACTTTACCCACGCTGCCGATCGGTTGCACGTCTCTCAACCGCCATTTAGCAAGCAAATTCACGACTTGGAAGGCGAACTGGGAATAGATTTGTTCGAGAGACAGCGCAAAGGCGTGGCGCTAACACCGGCAGGTAAATCGTTCCTGATCGACGCCCGAAGAATCCTCGAAGACTGTGAAGCCTCGACCAGAAAAGCCCAACGAATCAGTCGTGGCGAGATTGGGGAATTGGCCATTGGCTATATGTCCGCGCTGACGCACGAATTTTTGGGTAAAGCACTCGAAGTCTGGCGGCTCACTGCGCCGGACATTGTCGTCGATTGCATCGAGATGGATTGTATATCACAGGAGCGGGCGCTGCTTGAGGGGCGCATCGCCGTGGGCTTACTGGTGCCAAGCGATCGCCCGTTGCTGGAGTTGTTACAGGTCCGGCTCTTGACTAAATACCCGGTGAAACTGGCGCTGCCGAAGTCCCACCCTCATGCAGACAAGCCCGAGATTCCTTTGTCGCTTCTGAAAGAAGAACCTTTTATCGGACTAAATCGGATGTACCCGAATTACGGCGACTGGCTCTTGAAAGTTTGCCGACGCGTTGGTTTCAAGCCGCGAATTGTCAAGGAGGCGGACGGAGCCCCCAGCGCGCTTGCGTTTGTAGCAGCGGGTTACGGGCTGGCGGTGGTCAGCGAGCCATTGCAGAAGATACCAGCAAAAGATGTGATTTTCCGCGATTTATGTCCCGAGGACCGAGCGTGGATGCCGGTCGGGGCCGTCTGGAAACCCGATTCACTAACCGCTCCGGCTGCTTCTAAATTCATCGACGTATTGGCTCAAATCTGTGGCGATGGAAACGGGGTAGAGAGACGTAGCGCGAACCGGCGCAAGGCTCCCGAAAATCCCCTCTGATCTCTAGCGGTACGAATGTAATAGTTCAGAAGAAGGAATAAATTTTGCTGGGGGATTTGGGAATGGCCAAACACTGAACCCTTTCACAGCCGGTTGAGGAATATTGTTTCTTTTGGGATTAGTCGAGAAATGATTTCGAGCGAAGCCGAACATTCCTCAAGAGAGCTTTCAGTATATAGCCAATGCCTCTCATTTGTGCCTTCCCTGCGAAGCTCCGCAATCTTTTCCCGAGCTATCTTCAATTCCGCTTTCATCAAATCGCACCAAACCTCCAAAAACACTCCCTCTTCTCTTAGAACATTTGGCACGTTGGGACTGTAAAGCGGGCGCGATTCAAATCCGAGAAAAAACCGCCGGCAAAAATGATAATCTCCTAAGACTTGAAATGCGGACCATGCCCCAATCTCCGTTTTGATCGGTAACAGTGGAACATTTTTTATTTTTTCATCGTCCCGTTGCTATTGGTGTCTAAAGACCGTATTGCTCTATCCTTTACTGGCAAGCAGTAAGATAACGCCGACACTGTCAAAACTTTTATGAAGGGTTCGAAGCGTTTCGAAAACACGCTTATGTTATAACTTGCCTCATGGCACGATTATTGCTAACGATAGGGCTTGCTATTGCGACGCAATACTGATAATAATGGAAATGCGAGACGGAATCTTTAGTTTCTATCTTAGATCCGACGAGACAGCAGTTAGAGCGATTGCCCTAGTCGAAAACGACTCGATTAAAGGATTTAACCGCAGTCATATCTATTCCCTTGAACGGCTGAAGTATTCCATCAACCGCTTGCGGAAGGATCGAAACACCAACTGGCGTGTTAAGGTGATGGAACACAGTCCCCTACAAGGCTTCTCCATGCGTGGCTTTCCTGCGAAACTTGAAGGCGAAGAGGGAGAAGAGCAATTTTGGTTCGAAGGAGGGTCCGATGCGGATAGACGTGTCAGAGTCGAAATCCAAGGAGCATGGCTGCATAATCTTCCATGGAATCGTGCGGCAACTAGATAAAAAGTGAGGCTAACAAGAACGAATATCTTCGGGCAAATGTCCGAATCGGTAAGGCGATCCGTAACAGATCTTCGTGCTAGATTCATTCTTAAAACTCATCTCACTTCTCCCAAACGGGATCGTTGTCGTGATGCTTCAGGCTCATCCTTCGATCTTCTGACCTGAGCAGTTCCTCACTCTCGAAAGCGTCACTCAAGTGTACCCGCGATCCTTGGCAGCGCCTCCACCCGAAAGAGCTCGACCGACATGCCGGAAGAATTGAAGTAGGGCATAGGCTGCTTCGATCATCCTCCGCCATATCTAGAGGCAAGGTCTACCTGTCGGAAAGAGTATGGGAAAAGCCGATCCAAAGGGACGAGACTCATTTCGCAGAAAGTGGATCCCAATCTCAAAGCGGGGCAGTCGTTCCCGTTGTGGACGATTCAGCAAACTATGCAAATGGGGTTACTTGGCTAAAGTGTTGATGCACTTGACCGTATTGCACTCCATGCCCAAGGAAAACAGCCCTCGTCCTCCATCGCAATTCAACATTCTCGGGTGCTTCGCTCTGCTCAACGCGATTCGATCAGCTAAGCCGAAAAGCCGGTCGCTGCTCCGCCGAAGTTGAACTTCGCACCCGGGTCCCCATCACTCCAGGCGATAACGCCGTAAATGTCTCCGCGTTGCGAAAAAAGCCAGGAGTCGTTGAAGTCTGCCCGTTTCATCTCAATTTGTTTCCGTTCTTGATCGTCTGGTAAATGCTCCCCACCAAGCGCTACGTTGTGAGCATGTTTCCCGCCGTCGCCATCGTCAATCACGTTCAGGAGAACGACGAGAAGGACATGTTTTATGCCCAAGCAGAGTTGATCCTCCCGCAGGATGTAAGCCATGCCCAACTTGAACTGGAGGGCCTGGACTTCAGCGTCCATGCAACGGTGCTGTCGAACGCTAAAGCTGGAAGAAATGCCTTTGATATTAGCGGGAACGGAGCCTCCCCGTTCAAAGTAGGCGACACGATTAGAGCGGTCTGTTTCGAAAAGGGCGAAGTTCCTTAAAGTGCAACCGCGGCCGCGAATTGAGTTCCATGCCAAGCAAATGTCGGGTGACCGCCCTTAGGGCCGATCCGGCGACCGGCCACCAGGAGGACTTCCCGTGCCATCCTGATGACCGGGGCCGCTGACGATCAGAGACCAGTTTCTGGTCGTCTTGGGGTGGAGGAGCGGATTCCTTCGATTCGTTGCCGGTATCAGACTGGCAAACGGGTGCTACGCGGGCCCGCCGAGCGCTTCGGTATCGTCAATCCGACCGTAGTCCACGGTTAGTCGACCGTCATCTGTCTCGGTATAAATTTCCACGAAGCGGCGGTTCCAGAGAATATCGTCGTGTCTGTAATCGGTCGCGCTCTGAACGGGCGCTGGAATTACGGTGTCGATACAGACAATCGACGCCATCAACCGCGTGTCGCTGTCTTTCAAATCTTCTGAATTCAGCCCATAGAGAGGGCTACTTTCGTCGATCACGTGCCGGAGAGTCAGCGCAACTGGAAACGAGATCATGCGATCGAACTGTAGTCTCAGCGGATAGAACCGCCGAACACTTGCTTCTTCCAGGGTCGGTTCATTGCGGAAAAGCATCACGCGAAATTCGGCTTCAGCCATCGCGATGTGGCGCTGGTTAGCCACCCGCAGCATCAAGGTTGGTACGCCGTCGAAAGGCGAAATAACGGCACATTTGCTGAATAGAAGCCGGGCGGTCGGTCGCGAGAACCGAACAAAAATCAGGCCGGTGATGGCGGCCATCCCGAACATGCCAACCACGATCTCGGCAGTCGTAACAAAGTGGCCGTAGAAGGTGTCCGGGTACATGTGGCCGTAGCCGACGGTGGCCAGAGTTTCCACGCTGAAGAAAAAGGCTTCATAAAACGAGCCGGGCGGTAACTCGGCGATGCACCTGCCACCGAGCACATACAAGCTGGCGAAGACAAGATTGATCAAGATGTACACGACCAGAACCAACGCAGCAAACCTTGGCCAGGTTAAGGTCAGTATGAAATGATAGCTGTCACGAAAATTGAATTTGGCCGCATTGATTTTGACGAATTCCATGCGACCAGCCCGGACTGAAATTGATTTGCCACTCTTGCTCATGCTGCTGGAAGGAATATGAAGATTCGAGAGTGGAAGTAACAGACAATCAGAAGCAAAAGCGGCGGTCGGAACAAAGAGTTCGTAAATCGTGGCCTGCGCAGGTAAGGCATTCGACGGCAGTACCTTGGCCGCGCCTCTCTTCCCTCCAATCGTTCTCGATCTTGACGGATGCCGGTCGAAAGCGTCTGGTAACTCCTGCAAGTCTCAGTAGGCAAGTGCCGGAGCGATGCATGGGGGATGACTTCGGTGGGCAGGACAACAGGGACCCCCGGTTCGGACGGAGCCTCACCCTATCTTTCCGCTTCGCGATTCTCCGGAGCAGCAAGGAGAACGAATATTTCCAGTTTTTCACCAACCTTCAGCTCCTCTCCAGAGTCGAAGCTGAATTCCCCATTTTCCATCCGCAGACTCCTTTCGCGCTGAAGGGGAGCGAGTGCAGAGGGTTTTGAAATCTTCACCAGAAAGAAACCGTGTGAGTATTGGCTAGCAGGGGCATACATCCTGGCATGAATAGTGCAGCCGCCGACTTCCACACCCTCGGCTATCTCAACCACAGGGTGTTTCATCACCCTAATAACTTCCGCGATTCCGGCGCATTCTTTCATCCTGTGGCGTGTCTGCTACAATACCAACTTGTCTAAATTCTCTTCTGCCCCGCTATGAGGCACCGGTAATCGTAATATTCCTCGGCATCTTGTAATGATCTAGCTGAATATCGGTTCTCTTCGTCTCTAGCTTTCCAGAGGACGGCATAGCGGTTTTCAGGGGAACCGTTCTCCCAATCCTCCATCTGAATTGTCGCCGCCTGGATTACTGTGCTTTTAAGGATTTTCATTCTTTGGTTCGACCGACCGGCCAAGCTACTCATAAGAGCCGATAAACGTTGTCAGTATCATCGCGTCGCGTTGCACAAAAGGCAGGAGTCGTTTGAGTCGATCCCGCCCAAAACTCTTCTCAGTTTGGTCACCAAAGGCTTCCAGTCCGTGTGGAGGAAGCTTGGCTATCTCGCTATCAAGAATGTCGATCGCGTCCTGAAAACATGTAGCACCACACTCGCCCGCAGCGCGGCGCTCAATCTGTTTCCAAGCTTGATCGTTGCAAGCTGCGTCAGCCAATTCTTCTGCTGTTATCATGTACTCCCCCTCTTCGATTCGCACATGGTTTTAATGCACTCCGTTGCTTACGAGGGTTTGACGGAGATCGGGTCCGAATCGTTCAAATTAGTGAATCTCCACGAACCAAGAGATACCTGACGCCCTATAGGATCTGAGCGGGTGACGTTACCGTGCTATCGCCCCAGATGAAGACCGGGCTTTGAAATCATTTGCTATTAATCCATTCCTCAAGGCGAGTTAGGCTATTAGTGGATCTCAGGTTTGAGAATACCCTTCGACTTTCCGGACAACAAGGGCGATTGTCCCCGGCGCTCCTCTCGTCCGCTGGTGCCTTTCCGTAGCAAGATTTGGAGACGGATTTCCATCTCCGGCGAAGTCAGACGTAGAAAGTGCCACAAATGACCCCTGTCCCCGCAAAAGTTCTTACGGTCGATAAGCAGAGCAGCCAATATCGAGTACTCGTTCAGATCGAACTTGATCGATACCTGGGTTCCTTTCACCATCTAAAATTCGGGAAAAACAAACCGTTTACCGGTTCGTTTTACCATGGCCAGCTTGCCCTTTTCTATTACCGGGATCCCGGGTTAAAAGCAGGAAAGCCGTTCCCGCTCTGGACGATAGCATGACCTTGTCAGGGCCACTGCTGGCTATCAAACCACGATAAATATTTCTGCTCATGGCTCAGGAGAAAATATTGCCGCCGGAAACGGCCCCGGTTAGGAAAGTGGTTCAAATTTCTACAATGGTCCATGCTGAGAAGGATTGGGCATTTGTTGCCCTCTGCGATGACGGATCACTGTGGCTCTATCATGGTTCATGGTCGCGGATTGAGGGCATACCGCAGATTCCTGATCAATAGTCGGAAGGTCAGGATCCGACTTGGCGACAGTTGAAGCAGAACTGATCTCGATTCTTCGGGACTTCCTCGAATCGAGTTCGCGATCCCATTGAGGGCGTTGTCTCTTCGTCACTCAATTGCTCTCAATTGCTGAAACTCTTAGTCTAACATTCGTTTCATCATATTGAAGCTTGCTTCGGTTGAGATGAACAAAAGCGCCAAAGCGTCCGTGAGTGGCACCTTCGCTCTACAAAACAGTAGTGAGCTTTACAAACCCGGTGTGAGACCGCGGCGTTGCGACCAAGCCTAGGTGCAACTTAACCGCAAACTTTCGATCCCGGAAACTATAGTATGGTAATTACTGGATAATATGGTATATATGTATTCTGAAGCCGATAGTATGAGCAATATCGATTTACTGCTGTTTTCCTTGTCCCCACTAAGCTTCGTGGCGTTTGTCATTCTACCCGCAATTTTCGGACTTATCTTTTAAGTCCGGCAGAGAGAGGATGACGATTGTTTCGATCCGAAAAACAGGATGGGGCCCTGCAAGTTGTTTGGGTTTAATGTTGTCAGTGTGCTCACAGGGCCCAACCGCGCTTTTCCTGATCGTCCGCAACTTCAAAAATGAAGCCCACAATCAACGTGGATTCGAAGTAAACCGTTTGTCATGGTTAGATGATAATCGTTTGCGGATCTTCTTCCATGAGCGGCATATCGTCGTGGCTAACGGTGCTCTCACCCGGCAATCCTCTCAGGCGATAGTAGGTGCAGCCGGCGACCGCAGAGTTTTTGTGTTTGACATCCCGGGTTGGTCGTCACACACCAATTTGGAGGTTATTCATTGATCTATCTGTTTCTCCGCTCTTCCACTGCATTGACGGTGCTGCACGAGCCTCAGTTTCGCCCTGACGGGCGGCCGGGCCACCCTCCAAACTTTGGCCCATCACTTATTAATCCACGGAGGAAATCCAAATGCCCATCCCCCCAGATCATGAGCCACACGGCACGCGCCAGACCAAAAAAGCCGCCGCCAGCGGCTGGATCGGCTCGGCGTTGGAGTACTATGACTTCTTTATCTACGCC